>NZ_BJND01000057.1 GCF_006539505.1 Streptomyces spinoverrucosus | reverse complement strand
GGGGTGGCGCTGTGCGCCGGTGCCGCCTCGGCGGGGAGGGGCCGGGCGGGGGCCGGGGTCTGCGGGGGTACGGCGGCCTGGGCGGGCTGCGGCTGTGGCCGCGGCGGGATCGGCTGGCCGGGGGCGGGCTGGGCCGGGGTCGGCTGAGTCGGCGCGGGCTGCCCCGGGACCGGCTGTGCGACGCCCTGCGCGGGCACGCTGACCTGCCCGGACGGCTGCTGCGCGGGGACGTTCCGCCGCTGGGCCGCGGGTGTGGCGGGGGCCGATTGGGGCTGGGTCTGAACCTGAGCCCGAGCCTGCGGCTGCGCCGTCTGCACCGGCGTCACCTGGGCCGGAATCGACTGCGCGGGCACTCCGTTCCCCTCGGCCTGCGGTGCGGCCACCCGACGGCGGCGTCCCGTCGGGGCGCTCGCCGGATGCGGCTGCGGCGGGGTGTGGTCGTCGGACTGGTCGTGCGGTACGGCGTCATGCCGGCCGTGATCGTCGGCGGGCACGGCACCGGGAGTGCCCTGGCTCGGCACCTGCGCCTGCGCCGGACCGGCCTGCGGGGCAGCCTGCCCCGGCACTGGGACAGCCGCCGGCACCGGACCCTGCGGCTGGGCGGGCGCGGGGGCCGCCCCCCGATCCGCCTCGGCGGGCGGCAGCGCGAACACCGTGCGCGGCCCCGCCTCCTGCGCGGCGGCCCGCTCCTGAGCCGCCGCGAGCGCCCGCCGCCGACGCCCGGTCGACTGCTGCTGCCCCTCGGCACCGGCACCGGCCCCGGCCGGAACCATCGCGGCAGAGGCGTCCGCCGCAGGAGCCTCCGACCCGGCCGCGGGCAACGCCGCCGGCAGCGCATGCTGTTCCCCCGCCGCACGCCGGGCCCGCCGCCCGCCGCCGGACGCGGGCACGCCCTGCGGCGGGACCGTCCCGCCCAGGCCGCTCGCGGCCGCCGCGGTGCCCGCGGCATGCTCGGCGGCCGTGACGACAGCGCCCTCGGCGACTCCGTCCGCCGCCGCGCTGTCCGTCGTACCGTCCGCTACGGCGATCTCGGCACCCTCGGCCGGCCGCCCACGCCGCCGCCCGGTACCCCCGTTGGCCTCACCGGCCTCACCGGTCGCCTCCGCCGGCTCGGGCGGCGCGGCCCGGCGCCGACGCCGCCCAGTGGGAGCGGCGGCCTCCACCTCGGCGGCCTTGGCCCCCGCCACCTCGCTCTCCAGGAAGGCGTCCGTGGAGGCCCGCCGCGCGCGCCGCCGCCCGCCACCGGAGGTCTCCTCTCCCCCCTCGGGCGCAGCTTCCGGAGCGGCAACGGCCCCCGCCCCACCGCCGAGCGGCACCTCAAGGACGTACGCACTGCCGCTCATACCCGGCACTTCATGCGTCTGCAGCACGCCACCGTGGGCGCGCACGATCCCGCGCACGATCGGCTCGTGCACCGGGTCTCCCCCGGCGTACGGCCCGCGCACCTCGATCCGTACGACCTCGCCGCGCTGCGCCGCCGCGACCACGACGGTGTTGTCCAGGTAACCGCCCGCCGACGTGGGCGCGTTGCCGGTCGCGTCGACGCCGGCGACGTCCGCGACGAGATGCGCGAGGGCGGTGGCGAGGCGCTGCGGGTCGACCTCGGCCTCGATGGGCGGCGCGTGCACGGCGAACTGCACGCGCCCCGGGCCGACGAGTTCGACGGCCCCGTCGACACCGGCCGCGACGACCGCGTCGAGCATCACCTTCGTACGCGTGATCTCCTCGGTGCCCGCGTCGAGCCGCTGGTAGCCGAGGACGTTGTCGATGAGCTGGGTGATCCGGGAGTAGCCGGCGGAGAGGTGGTGCAGGACCTGGTTGGCCTCGGGCCACAGCTGCCCGGCGTCGTCCGCGGCGAGGGCGGCGAGCTCACGGCGCAGCTCGTCGAGCGGCCCACGCAACGACCGCCCGAGCAGCGTCAGCAACTGATCGTGCCGCCCGGCCAGGGCCTCGTACCGGTCCTTCTCCCGCTCGGCGAGCGCGGCGTACCGCTCCTCGCTCGACGCCACCTCCTCCGCGTGCCGCTCGCGCAGCTCCTCCAGCTCGGTGACGTGCTGCTGGCGCAGGGCGGTGAGGTCGGAGGCGTGCTCCTCGGTCAGCCGCTCCAGCTCCTCGGTGTGCCGCTTCTCGACGGCGTCCTTCTCGTCGGCGAGGGCGTCGTACGGCCGCCGGTCGGTGAAGGTCATCACGGCGCCGACGAGCTGATCGCCGTCCCGCACGGGCGCGGTCGTGAGGTCGACGGAGACCTTGTCCCCGCCCTTGGACCACAGCACCTGCCCGCGCACCCGGTGCTTGCGCCCGGAGCGCAGGGTGTCGGCGAGCGCGGACTCCTCGTACGGGAAGGGCGAGCCGTCGGCGCGCGAGTGCAGTACGAGGTTGTGCAGTTCCTTGCCGCCGAGTTCGCCGGCGCGGTAGCCCAGGATCTGCGCGGCGGCCGGGTTGACGAGCACGATCCGCCCGTCGGTGTCCGTCCCGACGACACCTTCGGAGGCAGCCCGCAGGATCATCTCGGTCTGCCGCTGCGAGCGGGCGAGCTCGGCCTCGGTGTCGACGGTGCCGGAGAGGTCGCGCACGACGAGCATGAGCAGCTCGTCGCTGGTGTAGCCGTAACTGTCGTAGGCCTGCTGACCGTTCTCGAGATTCGCGCTCGTGACCTCGACGGGGAATTCGCTCCCGTCGGTCCGCCGGGCGATCATCCGGGTCGGCTTGGTCCGGCCGCGCGGGTCGATGTGGTCGGGCCGCCGCATGGACCCCGGGATGAGCCTCGAGTCGAACTGCGGCAACAGATCCAGCAGCCCGCGCCCGACGAGCGCGGTCCCGGGCGCCTCGAAGGCCTCCAGGGCGATGGTGTTCGCGTTGACGACGGTCCCGTTGGCGTTGACCAGCACCAACGCGTCGGGCAGCGCGTCCAGTATGGCTGCGAGGCGAGCAGCGCCTCGGGATGGCCTGCTGCTCACGAGACGCTTCCCTCCTGTTACCGCACCTTGCCGACCGCTCGAGCCATCTTGCCAACCGGCCCGCGACGTGTCACGCGAGGGAGTCTAAGGGCTGGGGTTGTGCTCGCGGCGCGGGATGCGAGAGAGGTCGCACGACGAAGGACACGGAGCGGATGCGCGTCCCGCGCCCGCGCACATCACGGCCACGCGCTGTTTGCGGGCTCTGTGCCGGACCTTTACGTCTTGCTGGTGCGGCTCCTGGGGAAGGCCTGGGTGCGGGCTGATGTGCGGCATGGGGTGGCACCGGCGTGAAGGCTTGCGGGGCCCTCGGGGAGCAGCGGCTTGAAGGCTTACGGGGGCCTCGGGGAGCAGCGGCGTGAAGGCTTATGCGCAGCTCTCAGGCAGCCCCGGCACGAAGGCTTACGCGCGGGCCTCGGGAAGCAATGGCACGAGCCGGTCCCAGCGGGCGATCTCGCAGCCGTTGCTGCGATCGAACGTGGCATCGACGGGGCGTCCGGCCCACGTTCCGGTGACGCGGGCGGTGGCGGGGCCGCCGTACTGCATGGTGCACATGCTGTCCCGGGCTACGGGACCGAAGACATCCCGCCCCCACCGGGTCTCCCTCTCCAGCGCCCGGCACGCCCCGCCCGCCTCCGGGTGACTCCCGCCACTTGGGTGGCATTGCACGTCGAACGTCCCATCAGCACCACTGCTCACACCACGGACGGTGACGGTGAGGTGATCGGCGTCGCTGTGGTGGTGCCCGCGATGCTGGCCGAAGAAGGGGGAGGGCACGTCGGCGGCCGCGGGGCCGGCGGACAGCGAGGTGAGGGCGGCGAGGGAGGCGCCGGCGGCGAGGGCGAGCCGGGGCAGCGTAAGACTCATGGCCTGCAACATGACCTGACTAACGCGGTAGCCCCCCGGATGTTGCGCGCACCATGCGCCCCCGGCGTCCGGCGCACCCGCCCCGACCGGCGGGGAAGCCCTTTGCCCTGCGGCCCGCCTGCCTAGTACCGTGGGGGGCGATTGGTGACGGCACGCTCGACTGTGTCATCATCTGCACACACCACTCGCGCCCGCGCGAGCGGCTGCTGGAGGCGTCGCCTAGTCCGGTCTATGGCGCCGCACTGCTAATGCGGTTTGGGCCTTAAAGCCCATCGAGGGTTCAAATCCCTCCGCCTCCGCACCTCACCGAAGCCCTGGTCCCCGGACCGGGGCTTCGGCCGTTCCGGGCCCGTCGCCCCGGACCCCCGTGAAACGCGTTTTCGCAGGTCACAAGGGGTGCGGCTAACGGATTTCACATGACGGCGGCAGTCATGTAATGTTCTTCCTGTCGCCGCGAGCGGGCCGGAAGGAACGGGAGCGGCGGGAAAACAGAACACAGACAAGCACTCGTAGCTTAACGGATAGAGCATCTGACTACGGATCAGAAGGTTGCAGGTTCGAATCCTGCCGAGTGCGCAGCAGACCAGAGGCCCTGTGGAGTGATCCACAGGGCCTCTGGCTTTTGCCTTGACGGCAGTGGTTGACGGCAACCGCCCGGAGGACGGGCCGGTGGCACATCAGACGGCTACGGGGACGCCCGTCGCGCCGTCGTCATCGTCCGGCTCGTTGCCGTCACCCCTCAGTGCGTCGCCGACGCGGTCGAAGGCGGAGCGCTGGGAGTCGAGCCGTACGAAGGTGTAGATGTCCATGGTCACGCGGATCGAGCTGTGGCCAAGGACTTCCATGATCATGCGGGCGTCGGCGCCCTGTTCGTGGAGAAGCGAGGCGCAGGTGTGGCGCAGGTCGTGAAAGCGGACCTTGCGGACGCCGGCGCGGACGCACAGGGCCTCGAAGGAGCGGTTCAGGTTGCGTGGCTCGATCGGGGTCCCGTTCTTCGTGGTGAAGACGAGGCCCTGGCCTGTCCCCTTCCAGTTGGCGCCAGCCGCCTTCCGGTCGGCTATCTGCTGAGCACGCTGGGCGCGGAGCGCGGTCACGCACTCGGCCGGCAGGGCCACGCGGCGGGCCGAGCGCTGAGTCTTGGGAGCGACGATCAGCAGTTCGCCGCCGACCCTCTGTAGGGCCTGCCGGACGGTCACGACACCTTCGTGAAGATCGACGTCCGACCAGCGCAGCCCCAGCACCTCACCACGCCGCAGTCCGATACGGACAGCCAGCTCGTATGCGGCCCAGAGCCGGTTGTCGCGGGCCGCCGCCAGGA
This sequence comes from Streptomyces spinoverrucosus, assembly GCF_006539505.1. Taxonomy (GTDB): domain Bacteria; phylum Actinomycetota; class Actinomycetes; order Streptomycetales; family Streptomycetaceae; genus Streptomyces; species Streptomyces spinoverrucosus. The sequence continues at coordinate 57,513 of NZ_BJND01000057.1, read as the reverse complement.
GCTGTCGCCCCTCCTTGACGGTGAGCGGTTCGATCTCGCGCTGCGTTCCCATGCTCAGCTCCACGTTCCGGGCCACGTTGCGGGGCAGCTCGTCCTCACGTACGGCGTGCTGGAGGGCGGCCCGCAGGATCACCAGCAGGAAGCGCACGGTCCGGTCAGAGGGAAGCTTCTTGCAGCACTTGTCGAGGGCGCAGCAGCGCCGCTTGTGCTCGGGCCGCTTCTTGTCCTTGCACTGCGCGCAGCACTGGCAGGTGGCCGCCGTCAGGGTCAGGAAGGCCCGGATGTCGCGGGCGGTGAGCCGGGTCAGCTTCTTCCTGCCGAACTCCGGGGTGACGTAGTTGCGGACGAGGGATTCATAGTTGACGTACGTCGTCCTGCGAACCTTGCTCTTGGCGACGTTCGCCAGCCAGTACGCCAGGTACTCGGCGATGGTCATCTTGGTGGTGGCGACCGGAAGGCCGTTGAGGGAGTCGGCCTTGAGCTTGGTCAGCTTCTCGTGCGCCTCGTCCCAGGTCTTGCCGTAGACGCTGCGCCGCTTGTATGTGCCGTTCGTCGTCAGAACGAACGCACTGCCCTCCCAACGGCCGTCCTTGCGCTGGTAGATGGTGCCTTCGTTGTTGGCGTTCTTCTTCGGCTTGGCCATCAGGCGGCTTCCTGTTCGGTGCGGAGGGATACGTAGGCGTCCAAGGCGGCTTCGCTTATGCGGCGGCAGCGGCCGATCTTGAACGAGGGGAGTTCGCGGGAGCGGATCAGGTCGTGGACCTTCCAGCGGCTGATGCCGAGCCGTTCGGCGACCTGGTCCACGGTGAGCACGGCCGTCGTCATGCGGGCACCAGTCCTTCCTGCTTGAGGCGTTGGGCGTGGGCGATGTCGTGGCGGACTTGGGCGGCGAGGAGTTCTTCGCCGGGGCGGTAGCCGCTGCTGAGGTAGGTCCACGAGGAGGCGGTGACGAGGGCGGTCTCGTCGGTGGTGGGGAGGCCGGCGCGGGTGCGGGCGGCTTCGGCCTGGGCGAGGCGCCAGGCGCGGCGTACGTCGCGGAGTGCGCCGAGGGTGGTGGAGAAGGCGCGGGACTTGGTGGAGAAGTGGCCGCGGAAGCCGAGCATGTGGGCCCACTTCCAGAGCCTGAGGTGTGCGAATTCGGGCAGGTGGCCGAGGGCCCAGGCGGTGCGGATCATCTGCCGTACGTGCTGCTGGACGGGCAGGGCCTTGATGGGTTCGGCCTGTTCGGCGCGTCTTCGGCGTGGGTCTGGCCGCAGGCACAGGGCCGAGGCTTGCCCGCGTCGGTGGTGGGGCGGTTGTGGACGGGGCCGAAGGAGGGGGCGGTGAGGGTGACGAAGGCGCGGGGATGGGCGCGGACGGTTTCGGCGACGTTCTTGCCGCCGGACAGTCCGGCCTTGATCAGGTGGTAGGTGTCGGCGGCGTAGACGCGGGAGCAGGCGGGGCAGCGGGAGGCACGGCGGTTGCCGCAGGTGGTCAGCAGGCGTCCGGACGGTTCGTCTTCGGAGCGGTAGGAGCGGACCACTTCCTTGGTGGTCGGGTCGGTGCTGACGGTCCAGCCGTGGAGGTTGACGGGGCTGGTGCAGCCGTGCAGGTTGCGGACCTGTTCGGTGACGCGGTCGAAGTCGTGGGTGTTGGCCAGTTCGATCAGGTCCCGCAGGCTGGGGCTGATGATGTGGCGCAGGTCGAGGGGGCGGCGCATGGGGGGCGGGTCTCCCTTCTGGCGCGAGGGTGGGACCTGCGGGCAGCAGCGATTCAGTGCGCTCAGGCTGCTGCCCGCAGGCATGGCGTTCGGCCCAGGGGCGGGCGAGGGTGGGCAGCGCCGGGAAGGCCGGTGGAGGAGGTGGCGCTACAGGGCGGCGTGGAGGGCGGTGGCCATGGGCTGGCCGATGCCGAGTCGCCTCTTGAGCTGGGCCGCTGTGATGGGTTCGCCGTGCTCGGCGTGATGGGACGCGGCGATGGAGCGTGCTTCGGTCAGCAGCGGCTCAGGCACCTTGACCGCAGGCACGGTAGCCACGGGTGTGACGGGGTCCGGGGTGGAGAGCGGCGCGAGCGGAGCGGGGTTCGCCGTCACGGGCGGGGCAGGCGTCGGGGCGGGTTCCGTCTCGACGGGAGCCGGGACGGACTCTTGAGCCGGTTCCGTGTCGACAGCGGGAGCCGGGTCGGCTGCATCGGTGGCGACCGTGTGGAAGGAGCGCAGGAGCTGCGGGCCGACCGCTCCCCAGCCGAGGAGCAGCACCGGGGCTACGGCGTCGACAGCGGCGCGGCCGTAGTGCCGGGCGACGATGGGCTCGGCGATGTTGAGGGCCAGGGTCAGCAGCCCGGAGACGTGCATGAGGCGACTGGCCGCCTTGATCTGCTCGGACGGGACGCCGCGCAGGGAGAGGTAGCGCAGGGCGACCAGGAGACCGACCACGGACAGGTCGACCATGGGGGCGATCAGGGGCGCAATGGGGGCGGGGACGCCCAGGCGCAGGGCCAGGGCCCAGACGTTGCCGAAGGAGAAGACGAACGCCAGGGCGGCGATGATGCCCATGACGACGGTCACGGTGCGCTGGGTGATCCGATCCTCAGTCATAGGGAGTTCACCTCCTCTCGTGGTGTCGGTGGGGAATCGGTCAGGGTTGTCAGGGCCTGGGGGCGAGGCCGGCCCGGCGGGCGGCGTTCGGGCCGAGGTAGGTCTCCAGGACCCGACGCTCGTTGGCGTTGGCGACGCGATAGGCGGCGATGCCGATCCGATCGGCCAAGTCGAAGTCCTGAGCGGTGATCGCCTTACGCATGTGCCGGATGTAGATCCTCATGAATCTGCGCATGTCAGGCCGCCATGGCGGGGGGCTCGGGGTCGTCCTTGGTGAGGTCCACGACCGTCCGTCCGGTCAGGTTCTCCAGGAGCCGGGCCGGGTGGTGCACCAGGTGGGCGGTGGCTTCGGCGACGCGGGCGGCGTCCTCGTCGGCGACGTAGGGGGTGCGGATGCGGATGAAGCCGAGGCGTCCGTGCTGGGACATGACCGCGACACCGACGTAGGCGGGGTCCTGGAGAAGGACCGGGCTGGCGTCGGGCCACTCACGGATGTCGTCGCCGAGCGCGGCCACGGCGGCGTCAGCGGTCTTCTGCGCGAAGGACAGGCCGACCGGGCAGACATCGCGGATGAAGGTGGGGATGGCGTCCCCGGTGGTCTTCTGCGTGGTGAGCAGGGTCAGGAAACCGACTGAGCGGCCCTTCTTCACCAGGTCCTCCGTGAGCCGGGCGTTCTCCGCAGCGAATGCCGCCAGCCGCTTCGTGGCCGTGTCGGAGCCCTTGTGGTCGCGGAAGTAGGTATGGGCCTCGTCGATGACGATGACGATCAGGGGCCAGTCAGCCGACGGGCCGACGTGCCACATGTTCTTCTTGCCCAGCACCTTGCGGATGCTCGCGGAGCGAGCACGGCGCAGCTCCACCAGCTCCTTGAGGAGCTTGTTCGCCTCTTCCAGGTCATCCCCGCAGAACGCGAACGCCCGCTGTACGAGGTCGGCGTAGTCGCCCTCGTGGGCGTGGGACACCTTCCCGTCGAAGAAGACGAACTGCACGGCCGGCGAGGGCGCCCAGTCGCACACCAGCCGGTTCACACACGAGGTCTTCCCGAAGCCCGGCAGGCCGCCGATAGCCACTCCGGGCACTTCCTTGAGGGGCACGAAGACGGGCATGCCGAACTCGTCCACCCCCAGGTCCCACGTCGCGTACTCCGCAGGCGGGCGGCCGCTGGGCACATGAACCGTCGGCGTGATCAGCGGGTCCACGCGCACCCCGCGCAGCATGACCTGTCCGGGCTTGTCCCCCGGCAGCGCTGACACTCGGGTCATACGCCAGGCATCCGCCAGGTAGGGGGCCGCCTTCTGGAACTCCGCCAGGCCGACGCCCGGCAGACAGGTCGCCCGTGCGATCACCCCGTACGCGTCATGCGTGACCTTCAGTGCGGGTACCAGGACGCGGGGCTTGACGGGCTTGCCGTCCGTGTTCGCCAGCGACGCGAGCGCGGTCGGCATCTTGTCCGTGGCGCACAGCTTCAGCATCTGCGCGAGCCGCTTCCAGCCCCATCGCACGCGCACGGCCTGCCGGATGGACTGCCGGGTCATGGCGTCGGCGCGCACGTAGCGGACCACCCACACCACCGCCCACATGGCGAACACGACGAGGCCGAGCAGCGCGACGAGCGGGGCGAGGCCGAACACCTCCTGCACGGACATTCATTGCTCCTTGGGGTTGTAGAGGAAGGCCGCCAGGGCCGATTCGAGAGCCGCCCAGTCCTGCCAGGTGGCGAGGCGGGGGTAGCCGTAGCCGACGAGCACGGCCGCCACCGAGTTCACGAGTGACTCGGTGAACCGGGGGTCCGGCCCGGCGTGAGCCAGCGGGTAGCTGCGCTCAGCGCCGAACCGGAATGCGGTGCCGCTCACGCCGCTTCAGCGGCCGGGGCGGGTCCGCCGACCAGGTCCAGGCGGTCGGCGCGGTAGGCGATGCCGTCCGAGAGCTGGCCGTTGAAGATCCGGGCCCACGGGGTGGCGAACAGCTCCACCGGCATGACCGGCAGGCCGGGCTTGAGGCCGTTGGGGAGACCGGTCTCAGGAACGGTGATCTTCAGCGCCTCGGCACGGTCCTCCTCCATGAAGAAGAGGGTGATCGTCATCAGCTTTGCGCCGGTTTCGCGGTCCACGGCGAACTGGGTCTTCTCGGCGTCCGCGTACTTCGGCACCGGCAGGGTGCCGACCATGAACGACGCGGTGGGGAGCAGGCCAACACGGATACGAGCCATGGGTGTTACGTCCTTTCGTTAGGTGCTCCGCCGGGCGGCGAGGCGTGATCTATAGAACCTCGCTCACCTAGCACTGTCAAGTCATAAGGGTGAGCTAGGTGTCCAGTGGCGCAGTTCAGCTATGTCAGTGGGGTGTGCTAGGGGAGCTAGGAGTCGCTACCCTTGGGGCATGACTCCCGCGCCAGACAAGAAGCAGGACCGCCGGCCGCCGTATCAGCACGCGGCCGACGAGCTTCGGCGCGACATCAAGCAAGGCCGCTTCAAGCCCGGCGAACAGATGCCGTCCGTCCGTGAGCTGCAAGAGCGCTTCGGCGTTGCCAACATGACCGCAAGAAGCGCCCTGAACGTGCTGCGGGACGAAGGGCTGATCTACACCATCCACGGCCGGGGCAGTTTCGTCGCCGACGTCGCCGACCGCACGGGTGAGTTCACCATCGGCTACAACCCGCCCGCCTGGTACCTGGCCAAGAAGGGTAAGGAAGAGCCGGACGCAGAAGTCGAGGAGGGGGAGCCCGGCAACGAATCTGCCGGGTCCTCCCTCATCGAACTACTCGCCGCCCTGCGCGACGAGATTCGAGCACTCAGTGCGGAGCACCAGGAATTGCGTCGGGAAGTCGAGGCCCTGAAGAAGGCCCAGCAGCCGCCGCCGTCCTAGCCGCCGCAGTCTTGAGCCGAGCGACCTCCTGCCGCATTTCCATCGCTTCATGGCCGAGCCTTGCCACCGTGGCCCTCATCTCGCGGACCAGTGCGGCCACCTCTGCCGCCTCCCGGCTGTGAATGGCGATCAACTCCCTTTCTGAGTCGCGCATCTGCTCGGTCATGTCTCCCCGTTCACTGCTGTGCCGTTGTTGCATTCAGCCAACCGTCGAGGGCTTGCCCGAAGGCTTGCCCAGCGGTCATCCACCGCCGGATCAGGGCTTGCCCGTACCGCTCGGCAAGCCGTCATCGCGGCTGTTGAGCTAGGTCTACCTGCCAGACCGGACACGTACGAGGTGCGCTGCGCTGCACTCCCGCAGGGCGGGCAGAAACCGTCCTTCGGATTCCTCTGCGTCCCGCTGGACGGGAACTGGCGTCTCCCTGCGCCCACATCACTCGTCCTTCCAGTCCTCGGTCAGGAGCATCAATAGTCCGGAGAATCGCCGGTTTGGGTAACCGGCACTTCGGCGCTATGTTGTGCCGCTCGATCCATCGGGGATCGCCTATGGGGGGTGCCGAGATCCGCATCGGTGTGACCTCTAGTTCTGTGATCCACGCCACTTCTCCACCTCCAGTCGGACGCCCGTACTCGCTTGCTACAGGTGCCGGAGAACCAGTCGGTGTGACAGTCGCCGGACAAAAATCAGCGCACCACTCACCGCCGACCACGAAGCCGACCACCAGCACCCGGCCAAGGTCACGAAATGGTCACGGCGTGGCCTGGTAAGCCCCGACCAACCGCGTAATGGCATCCTGCGATCCCCCGCCTGTGGATAAATTCCAGCGACCGCCAGAACAAACGGGGATGAATGCGGATCTATCGGGCTAAAGCGGTGCAGGAGCCGGCGAGCGGGTGGGAGGTCGGGGTCAGCGCATGTCTGCGCGACCGGCCAGGGGCCCAGCACAGCGGAGCTGTTCAGAGTTTCTTTACTGGATCAAGGCGGCCCGCCTACGGCGGGCCGCGCGCGCTGGCGGCCAAGGGCCGCCGCCGCTCCATGTCTCTGCCACCGCTCCGGCGGCCCCCACCCGCTCAGCGCGCAGCATCGCCAAGGCGTACAGCCAGACCAGGAAGCAACCCCGACCACGCCGAGCACCAGGACCGGGCCGACACCGACCAAGCGCGACCACGTCACCCAACCGCCCACCCCTCCATGCCACATGGCCCACTGAGCCGCAATCCGATCCCAGTGGACAGGACACGTCGGCAACGCCCAGGCTCGATCGAGGTGCGGCTCGTGACGATGGAAGAAGCGTGGCTGAGGCCGGCACTGGGTTGCTGGAGACACACGTGACGGGTGCTCGTTCGGCGCACGCGCCGTCGTGGCTGACTTTCGGTGGCTCAGGTCAGAACCTCTCTCACTCGACAACGCGAAGCCGGGTTGCAGCAGCACCGGCATCCGAGCACGCCAACTGCCCCGGTACCATCGGCACCGGGGTCCTGATCAGGGATTCCGTGACCGGACCACCCGGAATGCTGTCCAGGCTGAGGGGTGGTCCGGTCTTTGTTTTGTCGGCCGCAGCCGTGCGAGCGGCTCCGATGAACCGGCGCTTCGGGATCAGCTCATGGCCTTGCCTACCTCGTAGATGGTGGGCCGATCCTCGGGAGCGTGGCTGAGCATCGCGTCGATCAGTTCACCCAGCTCGCCGGGCGCCTTCACGGGGCGACGCTTCCCGTTCGCCACGGCCTCTCTCTGAACGGGGCGCGGAGCGCCGTCCGGATACTCGACCGCCCGCCAGCCCGTGGCGGAGATGAGCAGGGATGCACCGAGCGCGTAGATGTCGGCTCCCTGCGTTGGCTCGGCTTCTCCGGTGGCGAGCACGCTTCGGGCAATCTCCGGTGCCTCGTAGTGGACGAGGCAGCCGCGGAACGGGAAGTCGTACCCTTCGGGCACGTGTCCGCCCCGGGCAAGGGCGAGGTCGATGAGGTGCGTCCGCTCCGCCCGATGATGAAGTGGGCGGGCTGTACGTCACCATGGGCCCAGCCCTTGGCGTGGAGTTCGGCCAGGGCCTCGACACAGCCCAGTGCGACGCTGGTGTGCGGTTCGACGGGCGAGTCTTGCCTACGGCAGGGCTCCCACAGGTGGTAAAGGCCCGGCCCTTCGTGCCACGGCTGGAAGTTCCACGTCCCGCGCTCCCACTCGCCGTACGCGAAGTCATCGAAGCCGAGGCGATGCAGTACGGCACCCTCGCGCGCGGGGGCGAGCGCGGTCCAGGGCTGGGCGGGCCAGTCGGCCGTAGCCTCGATCGGGTAGCCGAGTTTCACAGCGTAGTGGCCCCGATGGCCTTCGACCTCCCAGACCATGGAGCCCCGGCGGTTCACGGCCAAGCGCTGGGTCGTGGGCATGAGCGCGTCGAGCACCGCGATCGGCAGTTCAGGGGGTGACCCGGACAACGTCTCTTCTCCTTCCGGGCGAACGCGGCCGACCGAGTCGAGGCCGGCCGCGTCGCTGCTGTCGTGTGCTACGCCTGACCGTACGGTCGGCCGCAGTCCAAGTCGCACTGCGCGAGGTTCGTGCCGTTCACGGTCCACAACTCGTCGAAGACCATGAACCCGGCCGCCTTCATGGCGCGCGCCGAGGCGGCGACCTTCTCCGGGTCACGGGCCCCTCCGCCCGGCGCCGGGTTGTGGTGCAGGAAGCGGCCGGCGTGCCGCTCGCACAGAGCGGCGTACTCCTTCGTGTGCAGGATGAGAGCGTGCAGGCCGAGGTCCACGTCGTCCGACGGGACCATGGGCACGGTGGTGGTGGCTGCGGTGACCACGAAGCCGACCGCCTGGTCCGCGATCCGCTCCGCTCGCTCGGGCGACTGCCCGTTGTGGAGGACCACGAAGTGGGCGAGGCTTTCGAACAGTTCCTCACCAGCCACCGCGCGACCGGACTTCTGAACGTTCGCCGTTGCCGTCATGCGAAATCTCCTTGTGTGTGGCGGTGCGTTGCATCTACCGCCCGCATCGATCGGTGAGCCGTGGCTCATGGACGACCAGGACGCGGGATTGGATGGCCGGCCCCGAACGGGGGCGGGGGAGCCGGGGAACTGGCACCCGTTCGGGGCGGCCGGTCTACTGGCCGATGGCGAGAGCCACGCCGATCACCAGGCCGCACGACCCGCTGATCATGATGATGAACAGGACTCCCGCGTACCGGCCGATGGCGCGCATCACAGCCGATCCCGACTGTTGCCGTTCTTGACGGCCAGGCGTGCGCTCAGTTCCTCCCGCGCATTCAGCGCCACCACGTTGTCCGGCCTGGCATCCCACTCCATGCCGCCACCGATCGGCCTTATCTGCACACGGCCGCCGACCTCACCCATGACGACGCCGATACGTCCCCTGGCGCTGTCCTTCGCCAGTTCACCGATGCCTGGCCTGGTCTGCTGGTTGCTCGCCATGGAAAGGAGCATCGCGATCAGGGGACCTCCGCCAAAAGGTCAGGCTGATTACCCAACTTGGGTAACATCGCGGCAAGTAGAGAACCAGCGACGTTGCGTAGCCCTCGCAGTGGGGAGCTTGCCCAATGCCCGACGCCGACCTGCCGCAGGAACTACCTGCCAGGCTGCTCACCGATCCCGAGATGATCGATGCCTGTCGGGTGCGGGACTTCGCCAGAGTCTTCCGGCTGGTGAAGATCAGGGCAGGTATCTACCCCTCCATGATCGCCAGACGGTGTGAGCTGACCCCCAGCCGTGTCGGTGAAGTAATCGCAGGTCAACGTCAGTTGCAGCACATGGACGTCATCGAGCGTATCGCGGACGGCTTGCGCATCCCGGGACACATGCTTGGGCTTGCGCGCCGAGCGTGGGAGACGTCGCAGGCGCTCGTGGTCGCCGAGCGAGAGGTACACCAAGCACCGGAGCCCGAGCAGCAGACGCCGCGGCTCTGCCAGGTCCCGACGTGGACAGCATCTTGGCGTTGGCCAGCCGAACGAACCTCAGTGCGGCCACACTTGCAGCCTTCCGCTCTTCCATCGAGGACTACTGGCGACGGGACGACCAGCACGGCGGCGAGGCGCTGAGGCCGGCCATCGTCGGCCAGCTCCGGTATGTCGTTGGACTCCTGAAGGAGAACCGGCCATCGTCCATCCAGAACGGCCTGTACGGCATCGCGGCCGAGCTCGCACGCCTCACCGGCTGGACCTACTTCGACGCCCGCCAGTACAACCAGGCCCGCGCGTACTTCACTGAGGCCCTGCAACTGGCCAAGGAAATCGACGATCGCCAGTTCATGGCCAACGTCCTTGCCTGCATGAGCTTGCAGGGCACCTACCAGGACAAGCCTGCGGACTCTCTGGCCCTCGTGACCGCCGCCCAGGACCAGGCCCGCTCAGCACTCGACACCACCCCACGGGTGCTTTCCATGCTGTCGATGCGCGAAGCCTTCGCTCACGCCACCCTCGGAAACCGGGATTCCACGCACCGGGCGATCGGGGAAGCGCACCACCAGTTCGAGCAGGTTCGGTCGAGCGACCCAGACCCGTCATGGGTGACGTACTTCGATGAGCCGAAACTGATTGTGGACACGGGCATCGCCCACGGCCGACTGGGCGAAGCAGCGACCGCCGAACCCTTGATCGCGGATGCACTGCGGAGGGAGGACCGCTCCAACCAGCGAGGCCGCGCGTTTCACGCGTTCTGGCTGGCCCGTACGCAGCTGGACCAAGGCAAGCTCGACCAGGCATGCCACACCGCCACGGAAGCTCTGGAACCCGCGTCGGCGGTTGCCTCGGAGCGCGTGTCAGGCCATCTCAGGGAGTTCTACGACCAGTTGGCCCCGCACAGGCAAGAGCCCGTAGCCCTGGCCTTCGAGGCGCGGCTACGGGCACTCCTCCCACCAGTCAGCGGATCGCTTCATCTATGAGTAGGTAGAGCAGACCGACGAGCGATCCGCTGCTCACGATCTCCCGACGATCGATCATCCCCCGCACCTCCGAGAGGGGGATCCACTCGATGCGGTCGGACTCGTTCTTCTCAGTGGGCGGCCCGGCGTAGGTCGCGCCATCCACGCGGAAGACGTGGTGCTGCGAGTCGGTGATCCCATTGGCCGGCTCGGCGTAAATCAGGGGCTTGATGGGGCCAGGGCGCCACCCCGTCTCCTCCAGCACTTCGCGGGCTGCCGCCTCCTCCGGGGTCTCACCCTCCTCGACCAGGCCCATGGGCAACTCCCAGGCCCACGAATCCGTGATGAAGCGGTGCCGCCACATCATCAGGACCTCTTGGCGGTCATTGACCACGGCGGCCACGGCCAGGTGCCTGAGGCGAACGACGTGGTACTCCCACCTGCGCCCGTCAGGCTGTTGGACGTCGACCAGACACAGATTCACCCACTTGTTGGTGTAGACCTGTCGCTCACCGTGGGTCTTCCACTCCATACCTGCGGCCCCTCTCGACCGATCTCCAGCATCTCAGACTGATCCGGAGATGGACGCAGGTTCGGGTGATTTCGTGTCAAGTTGACGATATGTAGTGTAGGGCTCCCAGGGTCGTGTCGCGAGCCCACGAATCGTGACCTGCTGTGGCAGCTGCCGTAGCAGCCCCTACCTGTGCCTCACTACAGCACGTTGGATCAGGACTTCAGGAACATCAGCGGTTAGGCCCTGTCCTGTTGATCAGGCCAGCTCAGGCATGCTGATGCTGGCATGCGCCTCCTGCCGCCGACCCCATCGGGCGACCGGTGGCCAGCGACGTCCGCTTGGATCGGGCACTGTCGTATGTGCACATGGTCGGTCCCTTCGGCAGTACCGTAATAGGTCGGTGACGATGCGTACGGAGGAGGGGACGGTGTCGCAGTCCAGCGCCCGTAGTAGTAAGGCCATCAACCCAAGCGCGTACAACGCACTGGCCGACGCCCTGACGGTCATCTTCTGGAACAAGCCACCCTTCGAACGCTACGTGCACGGCATGTTGCAGCACCAGAGTGAGCTGTTGGCGCGGCTGGACTTCGGGGCAACTAAGGCTTGTCCTACCTTCCAAGACGTGGGTCTGATCCAGTCATTCGTAAGACCGGATCAGACCCACGTCTTGGAAGGTAGGACGGCCCTTTAGTACATCAAGCACTCATGCCCCCCACGCGCGCGTGCCCGGGGCGGACTTCGAGGTGCGGATAGAGCGGGGCGAGGACGGCCTCGTCCGGAGGGGGGTCTCTGACACGCGGGGCGACCGGGAGCCGATGCCCGTCCCTCACGGAACCTGGAGAGGGCGGATGCGGGCTGCTGCTCGTATCCGCCCTTACCGGCGCCTAGGCCCCAAGGACAGCTGCGTCGAAAGGACCGTCTGGGAGACCGTGCCGCCGTCCCGTCAGAACAGGGTCACCGGATGGAGGCCGACGTCGTCAGAAAACCGAGTTGACGGGTGCCGAGTCCCAGAGCAGGTTGCCCGGGGCAGCGGGCTTGAACGGGACGGCCGTGTCACCGGTGCCCGCGTAGAACTTGGCGCCCGAGGTTCCGACCGCGTAGAGATCGGCCCGCCCGTCGCGGTCGGCGTCGCCGATGCCGACGAGGTGGGTGAAGACGCCCCAGCCCCCGCCGATCCTCGTGCGCGGGGCGTAGGTGCCGTCGCCCTTGCCCTCGTACAGCCACAGGACACCTGCCTTGTCGCGGGCGACGAGGTCTCCGGCGGAGGTGCCGGTGATGTTGCCGGTGGCGGTGAGCTGGTTGTAGATCCCCCAGCCCCTGCCGATCTTCTTGCGGGATGCGAACGGCGCGCTCGTGCTGCCCGTGCCCTTGTAGAACCACAGGTCGCCGGCGGCGTCGGTGGCGAGGAGGTCGGACTTCCTGTCGTCGTCGAGGTCGCTGCCGCCGGTTATGTTGTTGTAGACCTGCCAGCCGCTGCCGATCTTCGTACGGCTGGCGAAGTTGCCGTTTCCGTTGCCCTGGTAGAGCCAGAGCACGCCGACCTTGTCACGGGCGACAAGGTCGCCGGCCGGGCTGCCGGCGATGTTCCCGACGGCCTCCAGCTGGTTGTAGATCTGCCAGCCGCCGCCGACCTTCACCCGACCCGTCGAGTACGGCTGCGGCGCGGACGCCACCTTGGCCGAGTCGTCGCGCCACAGCACGCCCGCGGCGTCACGGGAGAGCAGGTCCGGTGTGCTGTTGTCCGTGTAGTCGTGCAGGCCGGTCGTACGGGTGACCTTGAAGGTGCCGGTCTGCGCGACGTCCGGACCGATGCCGTTGAGTGGGGTGGCGGTGAAGTCCCAGGCGTAGTCGCCGCTGGGCGCGAACTCCTTCATGCCTTCGGCGTTGGGGAGCATCCCGTCCCAGCGGAAGTCGACGGATCCCTTGTCCTCGTAGGTGGCCGCCTGTGCGAAGTCGTACCGCACGCTGCGGCCCGTGCCGACATGACGCACCGTCACGGAGCCCTGGGCATTGGTCCGGGAGAGTACCCAGCGGAGCAGGGCCTGACCGTTGTTCTTGTCGAGGTCGACGACCGGGGGAATGGCCGCGGTGTGCAGCGTGAGCACGGTCGGCTCGCCGGTGCTCGCGATGAGCGTGGCGGTGGGCTTGCCGTCCGCGCCGAGTGCGATCCGGTAGACCCCCTCACCGTGGGCGACCGTACCGCCGCGCACCAGGAGCGCGCCGTCGGTGGTGGGGACGGTGGACGAGGCGTGGTCGAGGAGCTTGACCGTGGATCCGTCGACGAGGTTGACAGCACTGAGCGCGAAGCGGGGGGACGCTTCGGTCGCGGCGGCGCCGCCCGGAGTCGCGTACGTGACCCAGTCACCCAGGACGCCGATGTGCGGGCGGACGGAGTTGCCCAGGTCGGCCGCTTCCACGGCCGGCGTGCTCCCCGAACCGTCGCGGGTGGCGTACATGAGCTTGGCGTGCGCGGACGTCGGGGCGTCGACCCAGACCCAGCGCTCCCCGGAAAGGGCTGTGTCGGTGTCGTACGCGGACACGCCCACCTCGCGCTTCTCGACGACGGAGGCGGTGGCGACGTCCACGACGGCGAGGTAGGAGCGGTCGGTGTCGGCATCAGCCGAGACGTACCGGACGAGCGCCGAGCTGTTCGACAGGGCCTCGACGCTCTGGATCCTGGAGTTCGGCGTGAGGCCGGTCACCTGCCGGTCGCTGCCCGCCTGGTTCCCCTCGCCGATCAGACGGAGCTGGCCCACCTTGCTCTGGCTGTCCCAGGACGAGAAGACGAGAGTCCTGCCGACGACGCCCTTCCAGTAGAGCCGGGTGTCGGTCTGGTTGACGACCGCGGGGTCGCTGCCCGGCGATGACATGTCATGGAGCAGGTACCGGGTGGTGCCGTCCTCCTTGGCGACGACGGTGTCGGAACCGCCGCCGCGGTACCCGCTGTACCACTCCGGGAGGCTTGTGGTGGTGCCGTCGACGGTGCTGGTCCAGCGGTAGTACGTGTGGTCCCATCGGCGCTCCACCGACAGAAACCCGGTCGGGCCGACGCTGAGGATCTGGTCGGTGCGGGGGATGGAGATGACGCCGTCGACGGTCGCCTGCGTGTCGGCGGGTCCGGCGTCCGCGGCGACGGCAGCGGTGGGCGTCGCGGCGATCGCGGGCGCCGTCGCGAGGCTCGCACCGACGGTCGCGGCGAGAACGGTGGTGACGGCCGCGACGAGCTGATGTCGGGCGGGACGAACATGGATCAAAGCGGGTTCCTCTCAAGCGACCGGGCGCGCACCAGGGGCTGCGCGCCCGGTCGGACTCTTGATCACGTCAGAAGGTTGTGCTGGGTGGCGATGTCGTCAGGCCGACGGAGGTGTCGCTCAGGCGAAGTGGTCCTACCGGCGCTTGGTGCCGGCGAAGTACACACCGACCTGCTCACGCGAGCGGAAGGGTACGCGCCAGTCGCCCGTGCCCTTGGACAGGTACGCGCCGTGGGGGTTGGCAGCGTTGACGGCGTACAGGTGGGGGCGCCCGTCGCGGTTGGCGTTGCCGACGCCGACGAGGTGGGTGTACGTGTTCCAGCCGCCGCCCACCCGGATACGGGACGGCCGACGTCCGGTATGACGGATGACGGCAACCTTGACGGCAACGACGCCACACAGAGACCGTTGATCACGATGGTCAGCACCTGTCCTGGAGGAAGGCGGAGCCCTCGCCCAACAGCTTGCCCGATCCTACGGATCAGAAGGTTGCAGGTTCGAATCCTTCCGAGTGCGCAGCATGTCGGAGGCCCTGTGGAGTGATCCACAGGGCCTCCGGCTTTTGTCGGACCTGATTAGGGAGGCGTCCCATTCTCCCCGAGCACCTCGATGATCATGCGGGCGTCGGCGGCTCTGTTCGTGGAGGGGCGAAGCACAAGTGTGGCGCAGGTCACGGAAGCCGACCTTACGGACTCCCGCGCGGGCGCACAGCGTCTCGAAGGACCGGTTCAGGTTGCGCGGCTCGATGGGCGTTCCCTTGTTTCGTGCTGAAGACGAGGCCCTGACCTGTCCCCTGCCAGTTGGCACCAGCCGCCTTCCGGTCAGCAGCGCCGCTTGTGCTCCAGCTGCTTTTTGTCCTTGCCCTGTGCGCAGCACCAGCGACTCGTAGTTGACGTACGTCGTCTTGCTGACCTTGCCCTTCGCGACGTTCATCAGCCAGTACGTCAGGTACTCGGCGATCGTCATCTTGTCCCCCACTTGGCGATCGCTCGGGCATGTTCTGTCACCGTGATTTGGCCCCACCTGTGTGCTCGGGTGGGGCCCCGTCCGGCTTGGCAGGGGGGTGGTAATCGGGTCGCCGCCGGTCGGGCCCGCTGGTAGACAGATGCGATGGAGGACGACGACACGCATGGGTTTCAGGCAGGGCAGTCGGGGCTGATTGTGAGGGTCCCGGAGGCGGAGCCTGCAGTGCGAGGGTGGCGTGACCGGCTTGACCCCTCGGCCCGTGGCGGTGTTCCGGCCCATGTCACCGTGCTCTTTCCGTTTCTCGATGCGAGCCGGATCGACCAGGGGGTCTGCGCCGCGATCGGCGAGGTACTCGGTCGGCATCAGTCCTTCGAGGCCCGGTTCGACCACTGCGGCCGGTTTCCCGGAGTGCTGTATCTCGCCCCCGAACCGGACACCCACTTCAGGTGCCTCACCGAGGCGATGGTCGAGCGGTGGCCGGAACACCCGCCGTTCGGCGGACAGTTCGACGATGTTGTCCCGCATCTGACCGTCGCCCAGGGCCAGGACGAGGCTGTCGTGGAGCAGGTCGAGGCCGACCTGCTCACCGGTCTTCCCATCGTTGCCCAGGTGTCTTCCGTCGATTTGCTGGTCAACGACGGGAGGCGGTGGCGGCAGCGGGCCTCTTTTCCGCTGGGTCAGCCAGCGGGCCACGGTGCCTTCGGCGTTCTTGGTGACGTATCCGGTAGGCGGTGAAGCGTGCAGGTTCGTGCTGCAACCGTGCCAGATGGCAGGCGTCAGCCACTGTCAGCGAAGGAGATCTGCGGTCGACTTTCGCCTCACCAGATCTCGAAACACCAGGTCAGTGACGTGACACGGTTCTTCCCGTCCGGATCTGTGCCGACGGCCACAGCGAGCGGGATACAGATAGGCTCATACTGAGCCATGACAAAGCCTGCGGCACCGAAGCGTCATTTGCCCACCAGCCCCTTCAAGGCCCCGGTCACATCGGCTCCCAAGCACTTCGCCATGGGCGACCAGGTCACCCATGACATGTACGGCCTCGGCCGGGTAATCGGCATCGAAGACGGAATCGCGGCGCTCGTGGATTTCGGCCAAACACAGATGCGGATCTTGAGCCCGTACACCAAGATGACCAAGCTGTAGGACCGCTGTGCCTGGTCACGGCACACCAGGCCCCCATCAGGGACCTGTAACGAAAGGCAGACCCCTCATCGACTCGACATCGCTGTTCTCCGCTGCGGAAGGGCAACCCCGCCCTTCCGCCGTAGTATCACCGCCTCCGACGACGCAACCCTTCCAGCCCCCGGACTTCGGAGAAGACGAGATCTTCTGGTCCGAGGATGAACAGGTGCCCGCCCCAGGCGGGCCTGCGACGCGGCCCAAGGCTGCCTAGCGGTGGCTTCGACAGCTACTCGCGAGCTGTCTCCGGTGCCGCGTTGAGGAGGGCGGCCGTCTCAGTTTCCGTCTCGGCCAGTCGCCCGTGAACGCAGGTGCCGCCGCACCACAACGGGGAATCACGGTGAAGGCGGCTCCGACCGACAAGGGCCGCCGTGTCGCCATTCGCGCAGGTCAGAGCTCGAATCGGCGGCACGTGATCGCCGCTTCCCAAGCTGATGTTCCGGGGGCCCTCGCCGGACGGGCCTCAGTAGAGGATGATCCGCCAACGCGCGACCCACAGCAGCCGCCCACCGCTCGTATCGCGCACCTGGACTCGATCGTCGTCCACCTGCCGGACGGTGCCGTAGAGCGTCCTGTCCGGGAGGTCCGCTCTGACGGTGTCGTACACCTCCAGGTCGTCCTCGACCGGGCGGGACCACGAGTTCCCGCACAGCGCGCAGAAGTAGCCGACGGCATCGCGCCCCGCGACAGACACGAGGCCGCCGAGACGGACCTGCTCAACCAGGCACCGGGGGCACGGGTCGGCGGTGTGCGCGCCTACTGATCGGGACATCGTTCGATCCTGCAGTACAGCAGCGAAGTGCAGCAAGATTGCAGTGCGTCGATCAGCTCGCCCATTTCACCGGGCGCCCTCACGCACCGACGCCGACCGTTGGCCACCGTCAACGTTGCCCGATCCGGTACTAGCGAAGCGACCGCAGGCCCGTACGCACCTCCTCGACGAAGAGCTCCGGCTGCTCCCACGCCGCGAAGTGGCCGCCCTTGGGGAGCCGGTTGTAGTGGATGAGGTTCGGGTACGCCTGCTCCGCCCAGGTCTTCGGAGCCTGGTAGAGCTCGTCGGGGAAGACGCTCACGGCGACCGGGAGGGTGACACCCACGGCGCCGAAGAACGGCCTCTTGTTCTCCGCGTACAGACGCGCTGCGGAGATCGCCGTGTTCGTCAGCCAGAAGAGCGTGATGTTGTCCAGGACATCGTCACGCGTCAGGCCTTCCTTCTGTCCGGCGAACGCCCGGGAGATCAGGGCCAGGCTGTCCCTGTCGTGGTCGAGCATGAAGGCCGCCAAGCCGACGGGAGAGTCCGCGAACGCGGTCAGCGACTGCGGACGCGAACCCATCATGTAGGCGTAGTAGACGTGCCGGTACACGAAGTCCAGCTGCTCGACCGCCGCCTTCTCCTCGTCGTTGGCGAGGACGACGTCGGACGGCAGCGGGTTGCCGGCCACGATCGCCAGTTCGATGGCGGGCGGAACCACCTTGGGCATGTTGGTGTGAATACCGACCAGGCCCTCGGGCTGCTGAACGGCCATGGTGTCCGTGATGACCGCACCCCAGTCGCCACCCTGCGCCGCGTATTTCGTGTAGCCGAGGCGCTTCATCAGCTCGCCCCAGGCGCGCGCGATGCGCTCGGGACCCCAACCGGTCGAGGTCGGCTTGCCGGAGAATCCGTAGCCGGGCATCGACGGGATCACCAGATGGAAGGCGTCCGACGCGCTCCCGCCGTGGGCGGTGGGGTCGGTGAGCGGTTCGATGATCTTGAGCTGTTCGATGATCGAGCCGGGCCAGCCGTGCGTGACGATGAGCGGCAGAGCGTTCTCGTGCTTCGAGCGGACGTGGATGAAGTGGATGTCCAGTCCGTCGATCTCGGTGATGAAGTGGGGCAGGGCCTTCAGCCTCGCCTCGACCTTGCGCCAGTCGTACTCCTCCGCCCAGTAGCGTGCGAGTTCCTGGATCGTGGCAAGCTGCGTGCCCTGCGACTGATCCGCGACGGTCTCCTTCTCGGGCCAACGCGTCGCCTCGATGCGCGCACGCAGGTCCTGGAGTTCCGCGTCGGAGAACTCGAACGTGAACGGCCGGATCGCCGTCGCTTCGGGGGTGACAGACATAGGGGGCGTTTCTCCTTGTTGTTGTGGCCGGCGGGTGTGTGCCGGCGACTCATCAACAGTGGACTGGGCGGGCGGGCGTCGCCCCAGGGAAAACCCCGGGGGTGGTCCCGTGGCCGGACCCGGGGGTGGGCCTGAGCCCGCACAACTGCCATAAAGCCCGGATGGAAATAAGATCGCATTAGCTCACCAAGCGGGGCAGAAAGATCGATCCATGGGCATGCCCGCCTTCGATTCGCATGTCGCACTGCGGGGCCGGGGCAAGGAGCTGGCCGCGTTGGAGCAGGTGCTGACCACAGCGCGTTCGGGCAGCAGCGCGGTCCTGGTCCTGCGCGGTGAGGCGGGGATCGGCAAGACCGCGTTGCTGGACTACGCAGCAGGCCGGGCCGTCGGGTTCCGCACCGTCGGCGTCGCGGGTATCGAGTCGGAGATGGAGCTTCCGTTCGCGGGCCTCCATCGGCTCTGCGCGCCCATGCTGGGCCGGCTTCACAAGCTCCCCGGACCACAGCGCGACGCACTGTCCGTCGCGTTCGGACTGCGGGAAGGTGAGGCACCCAACCGGTTCCTGGTGGGCCTGGCCGTGATCGGTCTGCTGGCCGGGGCCACCGCGGACCGGCCGCTGGCCTGCCTCGTCGATGATGCACAGTGGCTCGATGACGGGTCCCTGCAGGTGCTGGCGTTTGTCGCCAGGCGATTGATGGCCGAATCGGTGGCTTTGGTCTTCGCCCTGCGCGAGCCTGCCGGCGATGACGTTCGTGAACTGGCAGGCCTGCCGGAACTGATCGTCAATGGCCTCAGCGATCCCGACGCACGTGCCCTGCTGTCCTCAGCCGTCCGCGTCCCGCTCGACCCGCTCGTACGTGACCGGATCGTGGCCGAAGCGCACGGCAACCCGATGGTCCTGCTGGCCCTGCCGCGCGCGCTCGCACCTACCGAGCTGGCGGGGGGTTTCTGGCTTCCCGGCAGGCGCCACTCGGAGAGCTGTATCGAGACCGTATTTCATCAGCAGTTCCGGTCACTGCCGCAGGACAGTCGGCGGCTTCTGCTGACCGCGGCGGCCGAGCCGACCGGAGACGTGGACCTGTTGTGGCGCGCGACCGGTCTGCAGGAGATACCTGTGGACGCCGCAGCGCCGGCCGAGGCCGCGGGACTGGTCGAGCTCGGCACCAAAGTGCGGTTCCGCCATCCCCTGGTGCGTTCGGCCATCTACGGGAGGGCGTCCGCCCCAGACCGCCGGGCGGCGCACCGAGCCTTGGCGGAAGCCACCGATCCTCACCTTGATCCCGATCGCAGGGCGTGGCATCGCGCTCACGCCGCCGCCAGGCGCGACGAGGGCGTTGCCGTCGACCTGGAGCGCTCGGCCGGCCGGGCACAGGGCCGGGGAGGAGCCGCTGCGGCAGCATCGTTCCTGCGGTGGGCGGCTGAGCTGACGCCCGATCCTGCTCGCCGCGTCACCCGTGCGCTGGCCGCTGCCCAGGCCGCGATCGACGTCGGCGGGGCCGACCAGGCCCACAACATGCTGGCGGCCGCGGAGGCCGGCCCGCTCAACGACCTGCAACGTGCACGGCTGGAGCGGCTGCGGGCTCGGCTGGTGTTCTCGCAGGTACGCGGTGGCGACGCGCCCCGGCTCCTGCTCGACGCCGCACACCGGCTGGCGCCCCTCGACGCCGCCCTGGCCCGTGACACCCTGCTGGAGGCGGTCGGCGCGGCGATCTTCGCCGGCCGGCTGAGCGAGGGGCCCGGGCAGCGCGAGGTGGCCGAGGCGGCCCGCTCCGGACCGGCGCCCTCTGTGCCGCCGCGGATGGTCGACGTCCTCCTGGACAGTATGGCCGGCCTCATCATCGACGGCCACGCCGACGGCGTCGACGCCATCAGGCGTGCCCTGCACGTCGTACGCCTTGAGCAGAGAACCGACGCGACGAATGCGGACAGGCGTTGGCTGTGGCTGGCGTTCCGGGTGACGCCCGAGCCTCTCGCAGCTGAGCTGTGGGACGACGACGCGTGGTATGAGCTGGCAGCCGGCGCCGTCGGTATCGCCCGCGAGGCAGGCGCACTCGCCGTCCTCCCGATGGCGCTGACCTACCAGGCGTTCTGCCACGTGCACGCCGGCGAGTTCCAGACCGCGGCGGCCCTGATCGACGAGGCGACGGCGATCTCGGAGGCGGCGGGCGGCGTACCAATGATGTACACGTCATTGGTGCTCGCCGCCTGGCGAGGACAGGAATCCCAGGCACTGGACCTCATTGAGACCACCACGAACGAGGTGGTCTCCCGGGGCGAGGGACGTGCTCTGAGCCTCGCCGACTATGCGACCGCTGTGCTGTACAACGGCCTGGGCCGCTACGAGGACGCCCTGGCGGCCGCGACGCGCGTATGCCAGTACGAGGATCTTGGCTTCTTCGGCTGGGCACTGGTCGAACTGATCGAGGCCGCCGCCCGCAGCGGGCGGCCGGAGGCCGCCGTGTCGGCGTTGAACCAGCTCATCGAACGCACCCGCGCGAGCGGCACCGACTGGGCCCTGGGTACGGAAGCCTGCTCACGCGCGCTCCTGAGCGACGACCAGGACGCCGGTGCCGCCGACGGGCTCTACCGGGAGGCCATCGAGCACCTCGAACGCTGCCGGGTAACTGTCCACCTGGCCCGCGCCCGCCTGCTGTACGGCGAGTGGCTGCGCCGCCAGAGCCGCCGCCAGGAGAGCCGTGCCCAACTGCGTTCCGCCCACGAGGTGTTCAGCGGCATCGGAGCCGAGGGTTTCGCCGAGCGCGCTCGCAGGGAGCTTCTGGCCACCGGAGAAACCGTACGCAAGCGGACGGTCGGCGCCGCCTCCCAACTCACCGGTCAGGAGGCCCAGATCGCCCGGCTGGCCCGAGACGGCCATACCAACGCCGAGATCGGCGCCCAGCTGTTCATCAGCCCTCGTACGGTGGAGTGGCACCTCGGGAACGTCTTCACCAAGCTCGGGGTCAGCTCTCGCAGACAGCTTCGCTCAGTGAGCTTGACGGCAACGATGGCACATGCTGACCGATGACCACCGCGCGTCGACGAGCGATCCGGAAGACCACGGAGTCTCCGCCCAACTGCCTGCCCGGGCCTACGGATCGTCGGCGAGGGAGCGCCCCGCCTGGTCGACGGACCAGGGCTTGATCCGGCGGCGACGAGGCGCGTGCCGCCTGGACCACCCGACGGGACGGGTACGCCTCACAGCACTCCCCGACAGCACAGCAACGCTGCCGTGACTTCGGCCGCTTGGCGCCGAGTTCATCGTCGCCGCGGGAGACCTCGCCGCCAACTCCGTCATGGTGATGGGGACGCGGGGCCGTCCCGAAACGGTCGCCTGGTATCGGCGTTCGCCACGATGAACTGTCGTAGCCCTCTGCGATCGTGGGCGCCATGCGCGAACTGGTGGAGCAGGTGGACGAGCAGGATCGCGTACTCGGCGTGGTGGACCGGAGCGAAGCCATCGCGAACCATTGGCTGCACCGTGTCGCGACAACCGTCTGTCGTGATCCGGAAGGCCGCATCCTGGTGCATCGGAGACCGGCGGGCATGTCCCGGTTTCCGGGTCAGTACAACTGGCTGATCGGTGGAGCGGCAGAGGTCGGGGAGACGTATCAAGAGGCGGCGGCCCGTGAGCTCGCCGAGGAACTGGGCGTCCAAGCGCGGGTGCGGTTCGTCTTCAAGGCACTTCGGCAGTGGACCTTCGTACCCGATGGGGTGGAGGCCCTGTGGCGCTACCGGGCTCAGCCGATGCCAAAGCCGGGTGGGTGAGCGGGGCAACCGGGTTGTGAAGATCGCTGCGCGGTTGGCATACTCCTCCCGCCGCCCCCCACGGCAGGAGCTCTCAGTGAGCTCATCTTTCACCGTTTGGGGCACCATGAGTTTGCGTGTTCGAACGCGCGCGTTCACCCGGCTTGCCAGGACCGTTGGCGTATCCCTGGGCATCGGGGTGGTGGCAGCGGGCCTTCTGGTGAGTTCTCCGGCGCATGCCGTCGAGGTGGAATCAGGGACGTTCGATGTCGTCAGCGAGGTCGGGGACCCGGTCGGCGGCGGTTACTCCTACTCGTACACCGACGGCGAAGGTTCGGCCGACGCCATGTACGCCGGCTGGGACGACAACCAGAACCGGCTCACCGTCATCGTCCAAGGCGCCGACGGCGATCGGTGGGATGTCGTCATGGGAGCCAAGTACGGGGAGCAGTTGGCTCCGGGAACGTACACCGGCGCCTCCGACACACCGGCGTTCGGAGCGCCGAGGCTCTCCGTCAGTGGACCGTTCTACGGCTGTGAGTCCGAGGGTTCCTTCACCATCGACCGTATGGTTCTCGGGCCGCGCGGCTACGTGGAGGCCCTGGACGCCAGTTTCCAGCAGAACTGCGTGGGCACCACCCCCGGACTCACCGGCCAGGTCCACCTCACAAACCCCCCGCCGCCCGCGGAGCTGTCGCTGGGCGTCGACATCGCCGCCTCCGGCACGGTCGGCGCCGACGGGAAGCCCGCCGTGCACGGCACCGTGACCTGCACCGAACCGGTCAACGTGCTGGTGAACGGCAGGATCGACCAGGTCGTGGCCAAGGGCGGCCTCGCGACCGCCTCGTACTACACGCGGGTGGACTGCACCCCGGGTACGCCTGCCGCGTGGGCAGCGGTCGGGACCGTCGGTGACGTCCCCTTCGAAAAGGGCGACGCCGTGGTCGAGTTCAAGGCACAGGCGACTGACCCGGTGTACGGGCACACGGTCGTCACCGAGCCCGAGACAGCCACCGTGTCCCTGCGCAAGAGCTGAACCGGCTGCCGTACCTCACACCCTTCTCTTCATCTCTCCTCATCTCTCTCCATCTCTTTCCGTCTACGGACCTGTGGAGTTTTCCTTGCGAATTCGCGCACGCAACAACGCGTACACGCGCATCACCACCCGCCTCGCTGCGACGCTGGCCTTCACCGCTGTCGCGTCGGGCCTGCTGGCCGGCGGCACGGCGCAGGCGTATGAGGTCGAGTCCGGGAGCTTCGCTTTCAGCGGGGATGCCGGGGAATACATCAGCGCCGGACAGTCGTACTCCTACACCGATGGCGAGGGCTCCCAGGACGGGATGACCGTCCAGGGTTACACCAGCAACGGCGTCGGAACCGGCGTCGGTGTCTTCGTCAACGGTGCGGGCGGCGACACGTGGTCCCTGCACATGGAGGCCCCGTGGGGCCCGTCGCAGCCGCTGGTGCCCGGTACCTACACCGGTGCCAAGGCCAATCCGGCTCCGGGCGAGCCGCGGATCGAGCTCAGAGGCAACGGCCGGGACTGTCTTGCCGAGGGCTCCTTCACCATCCGCTCGGTGGAGTTCGGGCCCTATGGTTACGTGAAGGCTCTCGACGCCTCCTTCGAGCAGCACTGCCCGGGAGCAACGGAATCGGTGCGCGGCGAGGTTCGCCTGACCAATCCGGAGCCGCCCGCCGAGACCGTGCTGGGGCTGCAGGTCGCCGCCGACGGCGTCGCCGACAGGACCACCGGGAAGGCCGTCGTCCACGGCACGGTCACCTGCAACTCGCCCGTGACGGTCCAGTCGTACGGCACGGTGAGCCAGACCGTTGAGGGCGTCACCGTCCGCGGCTCATACCGTACGGAAGTGGCGTGCGTACCGGGCGACCCCACGCCGTGGACCGCGCAGGCCACGCCCACGGGCACCGTGCCCTTCCAGCGCGGCGAGGCCTCGGTGATCGCCCGCACCACCGGCACGGACCCCTTCTACGGTCACACGATCACGGGTGACTACAGCGGCTTGATCCAGCTCGACAAGAAGTGACCGCCAGGTTCTGATCCTGCGCACCTGATTGGAACCGGGCGCCGCTGAAGTCCCGGCATCCGCAAGGCTCTGACGATGGGCCGCCTTGCGGATGCCGCCGCCCCGGTGTCCCAGTTGCGGCACCCATATGGGTGATTACAGTGGAGATTGCCCGTATGTGAAGAGGACCAAAGAAGGGGCTGGTATGCCCGCTATCAGAAGACGGGCCGCCGTCCTGAGCTCGGCCTTCATCGCCGCGACTGTCGCTCTCACCCCGGTCAGTTCTCAGCAGGCCTTTGCGGCCGCCGCACCCAGTGAGACGCACGTCAGTACAGCGACCGCCGTCCCTACGCAGACCCGGGAGTACCGACGGGGTTTCAGGGATGGCTACCGAGCCGGGCACCGCGATGGTTACCGCAAGGGCTACCGGGACTGCCGTCGGCAGCAGCGGGATTATCGGGATTATCGACAGGCCACCTCTGTTCCTCAGCAGAGTCGGGAGTACCGACGGGGCTTCAGGGACGGGTTCCGAGCCGGGCACCGCGACGGTTACCGGCAGGGCTTCCGGGAGTGCCGTCGGGACTACCGGGACTACCGGGATACGCGCATGCTGAATCCGTCGCAGGTCCTTCTGCCGACGTACAACTCCCCCTCCGTCGTTACGTCGTTGTCGCTTCCGGCGGAGCCCCGGCTCTGAGGACGATTTCGGCGTCGCGTCGGCATGCGTCAGCTTGCCTGGTGGGCGATGCTCAGCAGCAGTGTCGCCAGGGACAGGCCGAAGCACGCCGACCAGGGGCCCAGTTGGCGGTCGTGGACCCGGATGTGGGCCCAGAGGGCACCCAGGAAGTACAGGACCAGGCATGCCGCGGTGAGGGTGCCCAGTGGGGGGATGGCCAGGCCGGTCAGGAGGCCCACGGTCGCTGTCGCCAGGAGTGTGCCCAGGGGGCGGATCCAGGAGTGGGGGATGTGGAGGCGGTCCGCCTGGGACTTGGGGTAGTCGTGGCCGATCAGGTTGGCGACGGCCGCGGAGGAGGTGGCGGCGGCGGTGAGGAGGGTGACGACGAGGTAGGTCGTGAACATGACGGCTCCCGGTTGGCTCGGTGGTCGCTTTCTTGACGGTGCGGGCGGGTGAGAGGTGACCGGGCCGTTGTCAGTGGTGGCGCCTACGCTCGGAATCCATGGCACAGGTGTGGAAGTGCTCGGGGCTGCGGTGGGCGGGCAGTGGTCCCGTGCTCGTGTGGAGTGGCGGGCGGCGCAGTGCGCTGGAGCGGGGGAAATGGGTGAGCTTCGGGGTGGCGGAAGGAGGGGTGCGGGCGTGTGTGGGGGCTCGGGGCCATGTGTGTCCGGTGGGGGCCGTCGTGGCGGGGCGGAGTATCGGGGCGCGGTGCGAGGAGTGTGCGCGGCTGGATCGGGCGCATTCCGTGGCCGCCGATGCCGTGCCGGACGATCCGCGGGCCTATCACGTGTATCTGGCGTGGTTCGGGCCCGGGATGGTGAAGGTCGGGATCACTGCCGTCGAGCGGGGGGAGGCTCGGCTGCTGGAGCAAGGGGCCGTCTGTTTCAGCTGGCTCGGAGTGGGGCCGTTGATGGCCGCGCGGCGGGCCGAGGAGATGTTGCGGGCCGCGCTGCGGGTGCCGGATCGGATTCCGTACGCCGCCAAGCGGGCGGTGCGGGCGGGGCTGCCCGGGACGGAGGCGGAGCGGGCGGCCGAGATAGCGGAGCTGCATGGGCGCGCCACCGCCCTTGCCGGGTGGCCCGAGTCGCTGGCGCCGGTGCCCTTCCGGGCCGTCGATCATGTGCGGGTGTTCGGGCTGGAGGGGGTGCCGGGGGCCGTGGGGGAGGTGAGTGAGCTCGTCGCCGGTGGGGTGGTCAGCGGGGCGCTGGTTGCTGCCGCCGGGCCCGATCTGCATCTGGACGTCGGGGGCGGGCGCGTCGTGGTGCTGGACACGCGGCTCATGCGGGGGTGGGAGCTGGTGCCGGCGGGCGGGAGCCAAGGGGGTGGCCTCTCCTTTCCCGTGCGGGAGTACCGGGATCGGGATGCGGGGGCCTTGCAGGACGGGTTGTTCTGATGGCTCGGTGAGGAATTCCGGGGGCCGGCGAGGGATTTCGGGGGCGGGCCAGGGATTCCGGTGGGTCGGGCGGGGCTCCCAAGCCCCCCGAGCGGCCAGCCAGCTCCCCCTGCCAGGCCCCAGGCCCCCATGAGCGCTCCCCAGCCGCCCCCTGTCACCCCCCTGTGAATTTCTGAGAAGCCATCCGCATTCCGAATGTGATCGGTGAATTTCTGCTGGTCGGGCATGAACTTCGGTTGGTGCCGGGATAGTTCGGGTGTTTGTCTACTCGTGTCATGTTCGTGGAGGTGGCTGATGCCGTCGGTGCTCGGTCTGCTGGAGGCCCGGGAGAAGAAGGTCCGTGCGGAGGTCGTCCGGCTGCGCGAGGAGGCCGAGCGGATCAGGGCTGCGCTCAGTGCGGCGGAAGTGCAGCTGGAGCGGCTCGGGCAGGCTCGTGAGACTGTCACCGAGGTGCTGGCCGAGCCGGACGCTGAGACGACGGGGCAGGTGAAGGCCGCCGCTGTGACGGGCTCGACGGTGCCGACCGCGTCGAGGGTGTCGGTGCGGAGGTACTTGCCCCGGAGTACCAGCGGATCCTGATGGTCCTGGCGGCGCCGGAGGCCGACGGCGGAATGCGGGCGAAGCAGATCGCGCTCGCACTGGGCGACAGGGCGGTTCCGGCCCGGGTGGAGGGGATGCGTTCGCGGTTGAAGCGGCTTGCCGCACGGGGCTGGGCTGTCGAGGTGGAGCCGGGGCTGTTCACAGTCTGCAAGGAGCCGGTGCCGGTGGCCGCGTGAGGAAGGCGTCGCGGCGGCGTCCGGCCAGGCGGGCGTTCATCAGCATGGTCATGGACCACAGCACCATGGCCTCGTGCATCTCGGGCAGCGTCTCGATGTCGCGCACCAGCCGACGCGAGCGGACCAGCCAGCTCAGCGTTCGCTCTCCTACCCACCTTCGCGGCAGCACCACGAACCCCGTGGTGGTGTCGGAGCGTTTGACGATCTCGAGGGTGAGGCGGAGTATCTCGGCGGTCCAGTCGACGAGCCGGCCCGCATAGGCGGAGTCCGCCCAGATGAGGCGGATGGAGAAGTACCGCTCCCGCAGCCGGGTGAGCAGCGGCACGGCGGCCTGGCGGTCCTGCACGCTCGCCGCGGTCACCAGCACCGCAAGCACCAGGCCGAGACAGTCCACCACCACGTGCCGCTTTCGGCCGCCCACCTTCTTCCCGCCATCCCATCCAGACGTTGACCGGGGGATATTCGCCGCGGCTCGCACCGATTGCGAGTCCACGATCGCCGCACTTGGATCCGGGCTGCGGCCCTCCTTCGCCCGCACCCGGTCACGGAGCCGGTCGTGGAGCCGGTCGTGGAGCTCGGCGAGCAGGCCGGTCACCTGCCAGCGGCGGGCGAAGGCGTGCACCCGCTTGAACGGCGGGAATTCCATCGGCAGGTTCGCCCACTTGATCCCGTTGTCGACGACGTACCGCACAGCGTCGAGCATCACGCGGTGGCAGTAGCCTTCCGGCCGTCCGCCCCGCCCCTGAAGCCACGCCGGCACTGGCAGCAGACGGCGCAGTTCCTGCCACTCGGTCTCCGTCATGTCCGAGCCGTAGCACGGGATCCGCTCCGGATGATCGGCCGCGTTCCCGAACCGGTGAGCGAGACAATCGCACGGCGACACAGCCGAGTTGGACTCCGCAGACCGACACGCGTACAACAACAGGACCTCCCGCAGCTCAGCTGACTCGCATCGCCGTGCTACCAAGGAGGTCCTGTCTTCATGCATCGACCCCGGTGCGACCACCCGATCAGGAACCCGCATTCGAACCGACAGCCCGGTCAGTGGATGACTTCTCAGATCGCGGTAGAGAGCGCTACGTGACGCCATTCGTCGAGTTCGCGTCGCACCAGATCCAGCTTCGCCTCGACGCGCTCGACCGCGTCCGCACCCAACTGCAGGCGCAGCGGCGGCTCGTCGACCTCGGTGATGTCGACGATGGCTTTGGCCGCCTTCACCGGATCACCCGGCTGGCGACCGTCGTTCTGGGCCAGTGCCTCGCGCACCGGCCCCGCGCCGGCGGCGTAGTCCTCGATGGCGGCTGGTTCGACCTGGATGCTGGAGCCGTTGAGGAAGTCGGTGCGAAAGCCGCCCGGCTCCACGATCGTGACGCGCACGCCGAGCGGGGCCAGCTCGCCGTGCAGCGCCTCGGAAATGCCCTCCAGGGCGAACTTCGACGCACCGTACAGCCCCACCGCCGGAGCTGTGGCGAAGCCGCCCACGGAGCTGATGTTCAAGATGTGTCCGGACCGCTGGGCGCGCAGCGTCGGCAGGGTCGCCCGCAACGTGTTGAGCACGCCGAACACGTTGACGTCGAACAATGCCCGGGCAGCCGTGTCAGAGGTCTCCTCGATCGCGCCCACCAGGCCGTAACCCGCGTTGTTGACCACGACGTCGATCCGGCCGAACTCCGCCAGGCCCGCCTCCACCGCCACCGTGAGCTGCTCCGGTTCGGTCACGTCCGCGCTCACCGACAGCAGTCCTGCCGGTTTCTCCGGGTATGCGCGCAGCACCGCCGACATGTCCCTGGCCGTAGCGATCACGCGATGCCCGCGGTCCAGCGCCTCACGAGTGATCTCCGCGCCGAACCCACGCGAGGCACCCGTGACAAACCAAACGCTCATGTTCTCCCGTACTCCCCTCGTCCGATGGCCCCGATGGCCAACAGCCCGACGCTAGAACCTAGAGTCGGGTCTAGATCAACATCTGTGTGATGGGGAGGGCGCTCATGGACCTGAGTATCGGTGAGGTGGCGCGGCGCAGTGGGCTCAGCGTTCACGCACTGCGCTTCTACGAGCGGGAGGGCCTGTTCGCCAACCCGGTACGCCGCCTGTCCAACGGCCGCCGGATCTATCACGAGGAAGACCTGGAGTGGCTGGCGATCTGCACCAAGCTGCGCTCCTCCGGCATGTCACTGGCGACGATCCGGCAATACATCGACCTGGTCCGCCAGGGCCCGGGAAACGAACACGAGCGCCTCGAGCTGCTACGCCGGCACGAAAGCCACGTGGAGACGCAGATCCGGGAACTGCAAGAGACCTTGGACGTGATGCGAAACAAGGTGCGGATCTACGAGGACCATGTCGCCCGCGGCGAGGCCGACCGGCTCTGGAATCCGTCCCACCCCGACACCGCACAGGCCGAGACTCGCCAGGAGTGCCACCCGCCAGAAGGAGCATGACCGGCCGGATACGGAATATGTGGAGTCGGCACGCAACAGCTGCCGTTTCGACACCCGCATCACCAGTCCGCCGACCTCCGCGCCATCCGGCTGCACACCGCCAGGAACCTGCATTCGAACTGACGACCCCATTCGATCGGTGAGCGGATGGCTTCTCAGGCAAATCACAGGTTGCCGAAAGGGCGTTCTCAGAGGCGGGCGACAACGTGGTCACCATGACCACGACCTCGCCCCAGGGGCGCACCGAACTGCTGAGGCCGGACGGGAGCCCCGTCCGGGTGCTTGTGGTGGACGACGAGTTGTCGATCACCGAGCTGCTGTCCATGGCTCTGCGTTACGAGGGCTGGCAGATACGCAGCGCGGGGGACGGCCAGGGTGCCGTCCAGACCGCGCGGGAGTTCCGGCCCGATGCCGTCGTACTCGACATGATGCTGCCGGACATGGACGGTCTGGCCGTACTCGGCCGGTTGCGGCGGGAGCTGCCGGATGTGCCGGTGCTGTTCCTGACCGCGAAGGACGCCGTCGAGGACCGTATCGCCGGGCTCACCGCCGGTGGGGACGACTACGTCACCAAGCCGTTCTCCCTGGAAGAGGTCGTCGCGCGGCTGCGTGGGCTGATCCGGCGGTCCGGTGCCGCCGACCGCCGGTCCGACTCTGTGCTCGTCGTCGGCGACCTCACCCTCGACGAGGACAGCCATGAGGTGACGCGGGCCGGTGAGAACATCCACCTCACCGCCACCGAGTTCGAGCTGCTGCGCTTCCTGATGCGCAACCCGCGGCGCGTACTCAGCAAGGCGCAGATCCTCGACCGCGTGTGGTCGTACGACTTCGGCGGGCAGGCCAACGTCGTCGAGCTGTACATCTCCTACCTGCGGCGGAAGATCGACGCCGGGCGCGAACCGATGATCCACACCCGGCGTGGGGCCGGTTATCTGATCAAGCCCGCCGCATCATGAGCCGACGACGACAGCCGCGCACGCAGCGGCGGCGGGCCGGACAGCCGCGCACCCTGCGGACGCGGCTCGTCGTCTCCGCGGTGACGCTCATCGCGGTGGTCTGCGCCGTGATCGGCACAGTGACGACGCTGGCGCTGCGCTCGCATCTGTACGAGCAGCTGGACGGGCAGGTCACCGACGCCGCGCGGCGGGCGGTGGGTCCACCGGCCGGGCTGGTGCAGCCGGGCGACGGCGACCGGGTGCCGGGGGACCCGCAGGGCGGATCACCGACAGCCGAGACGGTGGACGAGCGGCTGGACAACTTCGTCACCAAGGGCCCGACACAGGCCGACACCGTCGCCGCCGTCGTGGCCGGCGACGGCAAGATCACCAAGGCGGTCGTCGCCGTGGAGGAGTCCTCCACGACCGGTGGCTTCGAGCGGATGAAGGCCGTCGAGCTCACCGAGGCACAGACGGCCGCGCTCGCCGACGTACCCACGAGCGGTATCCACACCGTCGACATCCCGGGCCTGGGCGAGTACCGCGTCACATACATGACCGGCGACAAGGGCAATGCCCTGGTCGCGCTGCCCACCGACACCGTCACCAACACGATCAGCACCCTGATCATCGTCGAGGTCAGCGTCACCGCCGCCGGCCTCATCGCGGCCCTGCTGGCCGGTGCCGCCATCGTCGGCGTGGCCCTGCGCCCCCTGCGCAAGGTCGCCGCCACCGCCACCCGGGTCTCCGAACTCCCCCTGCACACCGGCGAGGTCAACCTCAGCGAGCGCGTCCCGGAGTCCGAGACCGACCCGCGGACCGAGGTCGGCCAGGTGGGCGCCGCGCTCAACCGCATGCTCGACCATGTGCACGGCGCGCTGCACGCACGCCAGCAGAGCGAGACGCGGGTACGGCAGTTCGTCGCGGACGCCAGCCATGAGCTGCGTACGCCCCTCGCCTCCATCCGCGGGTACGCCGAGCTGACCAGACGGGGCAGGGAGCAGGTCGGGCCGGACACCCGGCACGCCCTGGGCCGGATCGAGTCCGAGGCGGGCCGGATGTCACTGCTCGTCGAGGACCTTCTGCTGCTCGCCCGCCTCGACGCGGGGCGCCCGCTCCAGTTCGAGCAGACCGATCTCGTACCGCTAGTCGTGGACACCGTCAGTGACGCCCGCGCGGCCGGAAGAGACCACAACTGGCGGCTGGAATTGCCCGACGAGCCCGCGCTGGTGTCCGCCGACGAGGCACGCCTGCAGCAGGTCCTCGTCAATCTGCTCGCCAACGCCCGTACGCACACGCCCCCCGGTACGACGGTCACGGCGCGCGTGCAATGGCGCGAGCACTGGTTGTGCGTGGACGTGGAGGACGACGGGCAGGGCATCCCGCCCGAGCTGCTCCCGCGGGTCTTCGAACGGTTCGCGCGCGGCGACTCCGCCCGCTCCCGCTCGACCGGCTCGACCGGTCTGGGGCTCGCCATCGTGCAGGCCGTCGCGGCCGCGCACGGCGGTGCGGTGACCGTGGACAGCGTGCCCGGACGGACCGTGTTCACGGTGAGTCTGCCCGCGCTTGCCCCGCAGCCCGTTCAGCAGGTTCAGCCCGTTCAGCCCGCTCCCGCGATGGACTGGCAGGCGTACTCACAGGCACAGCACAGCACCAACACACCGCTGCAACAGGGGGCTTGACGAGAGTCGGTGCCATGCGAACCGACTCTTCTCCCGACTCTTCTCCCGGCACCCTGCCGGCGCGGGAGCACCTCCCGGCCGGAGACGCCGGTACGCCTGTCCTGGACGTAGTGATCCCCGTCTACAACGAGGAGCAGGACCTCGGGCCGTGCGTGCTCCGGCTGCACGAGCACCTCACGCGGACCTTCCCCTATTCGTTCCGCATCACCATCGCGGACAACGCGTCGACCGACACCACCCCGCTGGTGTCCGCGCGGCTGGCGGCGGAGCTTTCGGAGGTACGGGCCTTCCGGCTGGAGCAGAAGGGCCGCGGGCGCGCCCTGCGCACCGTCTGGTCGGCCTCCGACGCCCCGATCCTCGCCTACATGGACGTCGACCTGTCGACCGACCTCAACGCGCTGCTCCCCCTCGTCGCCCCGCTGATCTCCGGCCACTCCGACCTGGCGATCGGCTCCCGGCTCGCCCGCACCTCGCGTGTGGTGCGCGGCGCCAAGCGGGAGTTCATCTCCCGCTCCTACAACCTCATCCTGCGCGGCTCGCTCCAGGCCCGCTTCTCCGACGCCCAGTGCGGCTTCAAGGCGATCCGGCGCGATGTCGCGCAGGTGCTGCTGCCGCTCGTCGAGGACACCGGCTGGTTCTTCGACACCGAGATGCTGGTACTCGCCGAGCGGGCGGGACTGCGGATCCACGAGGTGCCGGTCGACTGGGTCGACGACCCCGACTCCACCGTGCACATCGTCAGGACGGCGACCGAGGACCTCAAGGG
Source organism: Streptomyces spinoverrucosus (assembly GCF_006539505.1). Taxonomy (GTDB): domain Bacteria; phylum Actinomycetota; class Actinomycetes; order Streptomycetales; family Streptomycetaceae; genus Streptomyces; species Streptomyces spinoverrucosus. The sequence goes on along the minus strand of NZ_BJND01000057.1, from coordinate 24,750 downwards.
CGTGTGGCGGGTGGGCAGGGCCCTGGCCACCGGTTCGCTGCCGCTGGACCGGCTCACCCGGCCGTTCGGCGACGATCCGCGCGACCGCGAGCTGACCGACGTACCCAAGGGATTGGCCCGGCAGCTGCTCGGCTTCTGTGTCGTCGGCGGCCTGTCCACCCTCTTCTACCTGCTCCTCTACACCGTCTTCCGCGGCTTCACCGGTTCACAGGTGGCCAACGCGCTCGCCCTGCTCGTCTCCGCGATCGCCAATACGGCCGCCAACCGCCGGCTCACCTTCGGCGTGCGCGGCCGGGGTGGGGCCGTGCGGCACCAGGCGCAGGGCCTGGTCGTGTTCGGCATCGGCCTCGTCCTCACCAGCGGCTCGCTCGCCGCCCTGAACACCGCGACGACCGACCCCGGCCACTCCACCGAGCTGGCCGTCCTGATCGCCGCCAACCTCGCGGCGACGGTACTGCGGTTCCTGCTCTTCCGGGCGTGGGTGTTCCCGGAGCGGCGCGAGCAGGAACCCACCGCCTCCGTACCGACGTACACCACCGAGCCGTACAGCCCGTACCAGTTCCGCGCCAGTGCCGCCGCGGAGCGCACCACCTGGGGGGACGCCACCCTGCAACTGCAGCCGGTGCGTCCGCACGACACCGATCAGAGGGAAACCCGATGACGACCACGACCACCCTGCGGCCCCCGGCGGCCGACCTGCCGACGGCACCCGCGTCCGACCAACCCGAGCAGCCCTTCCTACGACGGCTCTGGCGCGGCCGCCCCGAGGACCCCCGCTGGGTCCGCCCGGCCTTCCTCGCCACGCTCCTCGTCATCGGCGCGCTGTACACCTACAACCTCACCGCCTCCGGATACGCCAACTCCTTCTACTCCGCGGCCGTCCAGGCCGGCAGCCAGTCGTGGAAGGCGTTCTTCTTCGGCTCGCTGGACGCGGCGAACGCCATCACCGTCGACAAGCCCCCGGCCTCCCTGTGGCCGATGGCCCTCTCCGTGCGGCTCTTCGGGCTGAACTCGTTCGCGATCCTGTTCCCGCAGGTGCTGATGGCAGTGGCGACGGCGGGTGTGCTGTACGCCTCCGTGCGCCGCCGGTTCCCGGCCGGCGTCGGGCTGCTCACCATGGCGGTCTTCGCGCTGACGCCGGTCGCCGCGCTGATGTTCCGCTTCAACAACCCCGACGCGGCCCTGGCCCTGCTGATGGCCACCGCCGTCTACTGCACCCAGCGCGCGCTGGACAAGGCGCAGACGAAGTGGCTGGTGTGGGCAGGGGTGGCGATCGGCTTCGCGTTCCTGGTCAAGACGCTCCAGGCGTTCCTGATCCTGCCGGTGCTCGCGCTGGTGTACGTCGTGCTCGCACCGACGACCGTGCGCAGGCGGATCGGGCAGGTGCTGCTCGCCGGGCTCGTGATGGTCGTCGCGGGCGGCTGGTGGGTGGCGATCGTCGAGCTGTGGCCGGCGTCCTCTCGCCCGTACATCGGCGGCTCGCAGAACAACTCCTTCCTGGAGCTGACCTTCGGCTACAACGGCCTCGGACGGATCAACGGCGAGGAGACCGGCAGCGTCGGCGGCGGCCAGGGCGGCGGCTGGGGCGAGACCGGCTGGGACCGGATGTTCAGCTCCGTCATCGGCGGGCAGATCTCGTGGCTGATCCCGGCGGCGCTGATCCTGCTGGTGGCGGCCCTGGTGTCGACGCGCAGGCTGAAGCGCACGGACACCACGCGCGCGACCTTCATCCTCTGGGGCGGCTCGCTGCTGATCACCATGGTGATCTTCAGCTTTATGCAGGGCATCTTCCACGAGTACTACACCGTCGCCCTGGCCCCCTACATCGCCCCGCTGATCGGTATGGGCGCGGCCCTGCTGTGGCAGGAGCGCGGCCGGATGTGGGCCTCGCTGACCCTCGCCGCCGCGATGACGGCCACCGCGGCCTGGGGGTACGTGCTGCTGAACCGCTCCTCCGCCTCGTACCCGTGGCTGAAGTGGGTCGTGCTGGTGGGCGGGCTGGCCGCCGCGCTGGGCCTGGTCTTCGTGAACCGGCTCGGGCGTCAACTGGCCCTCGGTGTTGTGGCGTTGAGCTTCGTGACCGGGCTGGCCGGTCCGACGGCGTACACGCTCACGACGCTGGGCGAGGGCCACACCGGTTCGATCGTGACGGCGGGTCCGGCTGTCGCGGGTGGCCGGGGCGGTGGGCCCGGTGGGGGCGGCGGTATGGGTGGCGGTCCCGGCGGGGGCGGCTTCCCGGGCGGTGGCCAGAACCAGCAGGGTCAGGGTCAGCAGGGTCAGGGTCAGCAGGGACAGGGTCAGCAGGGTCAGGGCGGTGGCATGGGCCAGCCCCCGACCGGCGGCACCGGCGGCACCGGCCAGAACCAGCAGGGCAACACCTCCCCCGGCGGCGGCTCCATGGGCGAGGGCGGCGGTGGCATGGGCGGCGTCGGCGGCCTCCTCAACGGTGCCACCGTCTCCGACGAGGCCAAGGAACTGCTGGAGCAGAACGCCGGGGACTACACCTGGGCGGCCGCCGCCATCGGCGCCCAGAACGCCGCGAGCTACCAACTCGCCACCGGCGAGGCCGTGATGGCGATCGGCGGCTTCAACGGCAGCGACCCCTCCCCGACGCTGGCCCAGTTCAAGCAGTACGTGGCGGACGGCAGGATCCACTACTTCATCGCCGGTGGAATGGGCGGTGGCGGCATGGGCGGTTCCGGCAACGGCACGTCGTCGCAGATCAGCTCCTGGGTCCAGGAGAACTTCAAGGAGGTCACGGTCGGCTCGGCCACGTTCTACGACCTGACGCAGCCGACGAGCTGACGCCGGGACGGGGGTCTGCTGTACACCGTATGGGAGCTGCTATACGGTGTACAGCATGTCGACGACCTCCAAGGTGCCGGCCCCGGAACACACCGCGGCCGGTCACCCGCAGCGCTGGCTGATCCTCGGTGTCATCTGCCTCGCGCAGCTCACCGTGCTGCTGGACAACACCGTCCTGAACGTGGCGATCCCCTCCCTCACCCAGGAGTTGGACGCGGCCACCTCCGACATCCAGTGGATGATCAACGCCTACTCCCTGGTGCAGTCGGGCCTGCTGCTCACCGCGGGCAGCGCCGCCGACCGCTACGGCCGCAAGAAGATGCTGATCACCGGCCTGGCGCTGTTCGGCATCGGCTCGCTGGTGGCCGGACTCGCCGACTCCACCGCGCAGTTGATCGCCGCGCGGGCCGGGATGGGCGTCGGCGGCGCGCTGCTGCTGACCACCACTCTCGCGGTCGCGATGCAGATCTTCGCGCCCGAGGAACACCCCAAGGCGATCGGCATCTGGAGCGCTGTCAACGCGCTGGGCTTCGCGACCGGGCCGCTGATCGGCGGGTTCATGCTGGACCACTTCTGGTGGGGCGCGATCTTCCTGATCAACCTGCCGGTCGTGGTACTCGGCCTGGTCGCGGTGGTGGCACTGGTCCCGGAGTCCAAGAATCCGCAGGGCGACCGGCCCGACCTGCTCGGTGCGCTGCTCTCCACGATCGGTATGGCCTCGCTGGTGTTCGCGATCATCTCCGGCCCGGAGCACGGGTGGACGTCCGGGCAGGTGCTGGCGAGCGGTGGCGTCGCGGTGGTCGTGCTCGGGCTGTTCGCCTGGTGGGAGAGCAGGATTCCGTACCCGATGCTGGATCTGCACTTCTTCCGCGACCAGCGGTTCACGGGGGCGGTGGCCGGTGCGGTGCTGATCACCTTCGGGATGGGCGGGGCGCTGTTCCTGCTCACGCAGCATCTGCAGTTCGTGCTCGGGTACGAGCCGCTGGAGGCCGGGCTGCGGACGGCGCCGCTCGCCCTGGTCGTCGTGGTGCTCAACTTCTCCGGGGTGTCGGCGAAGTGGACGGTCAAGCTCGGTACGCCGGTGTCGATCGGGCTCGGGATGGTGCTGATGTCGGGCGGGCTGGTCTCGATCGCGACGCTGGCCTCCGGCGGGTACGCCGGGACGCTGCTCGGGCTGGTGCTGATCGGGGTGGGGTGTGCGATCGCCAACCCCGCGATGGCGCACGCCATCATGAGCGCGATTCCGCCCGCGAAGGCCGGGGTGGGGGCCGGGATCAACGGCACGCTCGCGGAGTTCGGCAACGGGTTGGGGGTTGCGGTGCTGGGGGCCGTGCTCAACTCACGGTTCGCTGCGTTGATTCCGGTGGCGGCGAGTTCGTTGCCGGCGGCGTTGGCCTCGGCAGGGTCCGAGGGGGAGCGGCGGGAGATCACTGAGGCGTTCTCGTCCGGGCTTCAGAGCAGTCAGTTGGTGGGAGCGGGGGCCGTGCTGCTTGGGGGGCTGCTGGCGGCGGCGTTGTTGAAGCGGGCGGAGCGGACAGATGCCTAAGAGCTCGGGAGGTGTTGTTCGTGTGGCGGGTGCGGACCGTCGTGGGTTGATCGCGCAGTTCCCCGCGCCCCTAACGAGGCGCTGCAGCCTAGCCTTGTGATCAGGGAACCCATGTTGAGGAAGGTGCGCCGATGGCTAAGGCAGCTGCTGGGCGGGCTCCGCGGGCCAGTGTGTGGCTGGAGGGGAAGGCACCCCGCGGTGGGCGTGGGGGCGGGCAGCCGTCGGGGCTGGACCGGGCGCGGATCACCGAGGTGACCGTGCGGCTGCTGGACGCCGAGGGGCTCGCGAAGTTCTCGATGCGGCGGCTGGCCGCCGAGCTGAACGTCACGGCGATGTCCGTCTACTGGTACGTCGACACCAAGGACGACCTCCTCGAACTCGCCCTCGACGCCGCCTTCGGCGAGCTGCGGCTGCCCGACCCGGACGCCGACGAGGACTGGCGCGACCAGCTACGGGCGCTGGCCACCGAGTACCGGGCGCTGCTGGTGCGCCACCCCTGGCTGTCGCCGCTCGCGGGGACGTACCTCAACATCGGGCCGAACGCCCTCGCGTTCTCCCGGGTCGTCCAGCGGGTGATCCGCAAGACCGGATTGCCCGCGCACCGCCTGACGAGCGGGATCTCGGCCGTCCTCCAGTTCGTGTACGGCTACGGCACCATCGAGGGCCATTTCCTGGCCCGCGTCGCGGAGACCGGCATGACCCCGGACGACTACTTCCAGCAGGCCATGAGCTCGGTGAGCGAGCGGCCGGAGACCGCCGAGGTCATCCAGGAGTCCAAGGACATCATGGCGGCCCGCGGCGGCGACACGGTCGCCGAGATGTTGGACCGCGACTTCACCTTCGCCCTGGACCTGCTGGTGGCCGGCATCGAGGCGATGGTCGAACGCGGCTGACCAGGCGGCTGCTCGGATCCCGCGAGTCGCGATGAGTCCTGCGGCGTCCGGCGGTCGTACTGTCGAACCCGTTGCCGAGGAGGACTTCTGATGCGCAGCGTGACCTATTCGATGAGCGTCTCACTCGACGGCTACATCGTCGGGCCGGACGGCAGCTTCGCCTGGACGGAGCCCGACGAGGAGATCTTTCGCTTCTGGATCGACGAGATCCGAGAGGTCGGCGTCCACCTGTTGGGACGACGGCTGTACGAGACGATGCTGTACTGGGAGACCGCCGACCAGGATCCCTCGCTCGACGACTCAAGCCGCGAGTGGACCGCGCTCTGGAAGCCGCTCCCAAAGGTGGTGTTCTCCACCACCCTGTCGGCGGTGCAGGGCCATGCCCGCCTGGCCTCCGGCGGCCTGGCGGAGGAGATCGAGCGGTTGCGAGCCGAGCCGGGGGAGGGCGAGATCGCGATCGGCGGCGCGACTCTCGCCGCCGAGGCGGCCGCGCTGGATCTGATCGACGAGTACCGGGCCATGGTCTACCCGGTGCTCGTCGGCGGTGGCATCCCCTTCTTCCCCCAGCGCGAGCGCCGGGTGGATCTCGAACTCGTCGAGACCCGCACCTTCAGCTCAAAAGTCGTCTACCTCCGCCACCGCGTGGCGCGCTAGTCCCCCTCCACCAGCCGCGCCGGAAATCCCCCTGTGGCCACCGGACCCCACCGCTCCGGTGTGACCCGGATGATCGACTTGCCCTGCTTCAGCATGGCCTGCCGGTACTCCGCCCAGTCCGGGTGCTCCCCGGCGATGTTGCGGTAGTACTCCACGAGCGGTTCCACGGAGTCGGGGGCGTCGATGACCTCGGCGGTGCCGTCGATCTGGACCCACGGACCGTTCCAGTCGTCGCTCAGGACGAGGAGGCTGACCCGGGGGTCCCGCTTGGCGTTGCGGGTCTTGGCCCGCTCCGGGTAGGTGGACACCACGATCCGGCCCGAGTCGTCGACGCCGCAGGTCAGCGGGGACGCCTGGGGGCTGCCGTCGGCGCGGCGGGTGATCAGGAGGGCGTGATGGCGGGGGCGTACGAAGTCCAGGAGTTCGTCGAGCGAGACGCGGGTGTTGGTCGCGATGTTCGGTGCCATGGCGTCAGCGTAGGGGCAGGTCGGTCTTCTCAGGGTGACCCTGCGAGGGTCACCAGCCGTGCAGCGTGAGCGTGCCGGTGCCGGAGAGGTAGCCATTCAGTCCTGCGGCGGGGTACTCGATGATGTCGTCCGGGAGGCCGTGCACGTCGAACCATCGCAGGTCGAGGCACTTGTCGGGCTCGCGGTTGGCGGGTTCGCCGGTCCACTCGGTGGCCAGGAAGAAGAAGCCGATACGGTCGCCCTCCGCGTGATGGTGGTGGACGACGTGGACCAGGCGCAGGTGCGCGGGGTCCACGGTGACGCCGGTCTCTTCGAGGAGTTCCCGCGCGGCGCCGTCGGGCAGCGACTCGCCGGGGTCGAGCTTCCCGGACGGGAGATGCCATCGACCGTGGCCGTAGGGGCCGCCGCGCTGGGACATCAGGATCTTGTCACCGTCGCGCAGGATCACGTGCGTGTCGAGGATGGTCGTCATCTGGTCACCGTGAGCGGATCGGGGTCACTGGGACCGACGTTACCGGGGCGGCGGCCGAGGGATGAGGCGATCTGTGCGGCTGCCTCCGACGGTGTGACGTTGCCGGTGTCGAGGACCAGGACGGGCACGTTCATGCCGCGCAGCGTCTCGGCGGCCTGCTCATACAGGGCGAGTTCGCGGGCGGGGATGGATGGGTCACGTTCGAAGCGGTGGTGTGCTCCGCGTGCCGTGAGCCGCTGCGCGATCACGTGTGGTTCGGCGGTGAGGATGACCGCGAGGTCGGGAAGTGTGATGCCGTCGTTGAGCGCCAGGAGGAAGGGCTCCGGTACGTCGTCGAGGCGTTGCACGACAAGGGTGGATGCGAGGTAGCGGTCACAGACGACCGTGTACCCGTCGGCGAGCCGGGGGTGTATCTCGTGGTCGAGGTGGTCGTATCGGTCGGCTGCGACGAGGCAGGCGAGAGCGTGTCCGCCGATGTCGTCGGCGTGGGCGCGGGTGAACGCGCCGATGGGGCGGGTGGACGGCTCGCATGTGGCGTGCACCCTGTGACCGTGGCCGTGCAGCATGTCGGCGAGGGTGCTGACGAGAGTGGACTTGCCGACGCCACCTGGGCCGTCCACGGTGACGAAGGTGCCGAGGTGGTGTGTCATGCGACCGCGCCCCCTTTGTTGCGCTTGTGCTGTTCGCGGGAGAGGGCGGCCAGATGTTCGCGGATCTCCGCGAGCGGAGTCTCGGCGAACTGGATGCCCACCGAGAAGTTGAATTCGTCGCGTCCGCGCATGGCCTCGTCCGCGCCGTGCTCGGTGAGGTCCACATCCCCGTACGCAAGCATCTGCCCGGGGTCGTGGCCGGTTTCGACCAGGCGGGACCAGATCGGTGTTCCGGGGTAGGGCCGGAACTCGAACACGGAGGCGCGGAAGGTGCCCGGTAATCGGCCGGACAGCGTCCACAGGCTGTGGATGTGCGAGACGGTTGCATCGAGGTCGTCGCGGCGCTCGCCGGGATAACCGAGGATGAAGTACCCCTTCACGTTGATGCCTCGCGCCATGAGACGACGCGCGACGGACGCCGTCATGTCGGCTGTGATCCGCTTGTCCATGGCCCTGAGCACGCGGTCACTGCCCGACTCGATGCCCAGCGCGACTTCGCGCAGTCCGTTCGCGGCGAGGGTGTCCAGCAGGGCGTCGTCAGCGCGGTGCAGGACGTTGATGCGGCCGGTGGCGTCCCATACGTACCGCTCGCCGATGCGATGCATGGTGAATGCCGTCATCGAGTCGCGGATGATGCGGTCCGCGCCTAGGAAGAGGTCATCCACGAATCGGAACGCGGTGACGCCGTGGTCGGCGTGCAGTCGTTCGAGCTCCGCGATGATTCCTTCCGGTGAGCGGGTACGGATCTTGATGTCAGGGTTGGCGGAGACGGCGGCGCCGCAGAACCCGCAGTCGTACGGGCAGCCGCGCGAGCCGACGATGTTGGCCTCGGTCCGACCGTCGTCGGCGCGGTACGGATCCTGTGGCAGGAACGCGCGGTTCACGAACGGCAAGGCGTCGATGTCCGGGGCGGTCCACTGGTGGACGTTCTTGCCCTGTGGGAGTCCGATGGCGTTGGTGCCGAGCCGATGATCCCGCCACATGACGGCGGGGAGTTCGGCGCGGCGCCGCTCGTCGTCGAGCAGTGCGGCCACGCGGGTTTCGCCCTCCCCCAGGATCAGCGCGTGCAGCCGCTTCATGCGGGGGTCGGCGAGCACGGTGGCAGGCATGGCCTTCGCGTGGTGTCCACCGACCATGAGACGGATGTCCTCGTCGAGGCCGTCGGCGATGCGCGCCGACAGCTCATACGTGGGGGCCAGGAGGTTCATGCCGACCCATCGGGGTTTCGCCTCGTTGATGGTGGCGATGGTCTCCGCCAGTCCGAGGCCGTGAGCCTCGGCGTCGAGTACGCCGACGTTGAACCCTTCCTGTGCTGCGTATGTGGCGATGTACGCCATGCCCAGGACGGGCAACGTGTAGTCGTTGACGCGGGGTCGCTGCTCGTAGTCGCGCAGGGGCGCGTTGACGAACAGCGCATCGAGGGCGCGGGAGGTGTCCGCGCCGTTGATGAGGTCAGGGGTGGCGCGGGGCGGTACCTCCGTTGTGCTGAGTGCGGGCATGGGTCCCCCAGGTGAGAGTGAACAGGGTCAGGGCATGGAGCTGTGGGCGGTCCGGCGCCCATCGGCGCCATCGGGCTTCGAATCCGCGCTCGTCGTCGGGCAGGATCACCGTGGGCGACGCCGCGCGTGCCCAGGTGCGGACCGCGAGGTCCCCGTGTGGGTAGACCGAGAAATCGCCGGTGTAATCGGCGGCGGCTGCCGATGCCGTCCATGGACCGATGCGCGGCACCTCGTCGAGTGCCTTGACGAGTTCATCGGGGCTCATGGCGGCCCAACGCTCGTGGTTGTGCTGGTAGGCAGTGGCAGCGGCCTGTAGGGCGGTGCGGTGGAACTTCGCGCCGGCGTCGGCGAACGCCTCGTCCGGGAGTCGCAAGACGGTCCGCGGGTCGGGCGGCACGGCCATCGGTCCGGCCGGAGTGTCCACGCTCCGGCCGTGCTCCGCGCACCACCGCCGGTAGACCTTGCGCGCCTGTGCCGCGCGTACGACCTGGCGCAGGATGGCCGTGGTGATCGCGTCCCACAGGGACGGGTTGGTGAGACGGGCGACCGTGCCGAGAGCCATGAGAGGGCGGAGGAACGGTTCCGGAGCCTTGCCGTGCGGAAGTTGGGCCGAGGGCGTGCGGGACAGCAGCGGTGCGGCGTTGTCCGCTGCGTCCACAGGGCGTAGATCGAGCGCCTCGCTGCTCCACTGGGCGAACCAGACGGCGCCGTCATGGTGGACGACTCGCGCGGCCTGTCCGTCGGCGTCGGTGATCCATGCGGGGTGATCGGTGATCAGCGTCGTACTCAGGGGTCCGTCTCCACTCGTGGGACCGGTGCGGCGGGCGGGGTGCTCGTCGTCGGCCCCTATCTAACGAGGCAGGCGGGTCATGTGGCGTGGGACTGCGCGGCACGACGTATTTCTTCCCTTCTGCCGTCGGTGCGGACGGGCTTGTGGCTTTCGACTGCGCGGGAGCTACTCATCGCGTGTCACGCGGGCGTGGTCGGTCACGACACGGCGAAAGAAGACGTGGCCCGTGCGCCCTGCGTGCCGTAGCGATACGCGGCGCGCGGGCTCACTGGGAGCCTCCCGACTCGGTGTCATCGGGGACGTCAGGGCTGGAGCCGGCGATGTCTCCAGCGTCTTCGTCCTCCTCGATGTCCGTAACTCGTGCGGAAAGACGCAGCCCGCGCGACTCGGCGACTCGCAGTGCATCGCTGAGGCACTCGGCGAGCCGAATCCCGGCGTAGCGCAGTTCGGCGTGCGGGGACATGGGGTCGTTCAGCACCTTGCGGGCGCAGGCGAGCACGTCGGCGCCCGTGGCCAGTTGCACGGCTTCTGTGTGGTCGGCAAGGCGTGACAGATATCCGTCCTCCCCGTCGGTGACGAGGAAGCACGGCTTGCTCTCGGGGGACGTCCATGGGAGGAGGCGAAGTGGGGTGATGGCTTTCGAGGCAGATTCCATCAGACGGCCACCTGTCCCGCGCCGATCAAGTGTCGGCCGAGGTCGATCCCGAAGTCCGTGGCGACCACGAGGCGCTGGCGCTGCCTGCGCGCGCATTCCTGTTCGTGGGCGGTGAGGTAGGGGCGTACGAGGCGGCATTCGGCGCCGTCGAGGGGGAGGTGGAAACCGTAGGGGGAACGGTGGAGGGGGAGGGAGGGGCACGCGGGGTGGGAACCGGCGGTGAAATGAGGCGCCACTGGGCGTGGGGCGGCGGATTGCCCACCCGCGCGGCGCTTTCCAGGGCCAGGGGCGAACAGAACCCTCAACCATTTCGCGAGGCGACGGATAAGGTCGTGCATGTCGGTCTGCTCCGTTCAGGTCGGCCGTGCCCCGGGAGGTCAGCCCACCTCGCCGGGGTTTGACGTCTGTCAGTCGTTCGGTGCAGATCCAGGGAACCGCTCCCTGCTGCCGCGAACCAGAGCAGAATTGACGCGTGGATGAGGCATCCACGACGCATCACCGGGCATGACCTGGTGATCTCTTCCTCCGGAAATCGTGAGGAACGACGCGGGGAGATCGTTCCATGGCTCTGAAACGGCACAGCCTGGTGAGCCGCCGCCGGGCGGTGGGCCTCACGCAGGAGAGCCTCGCCGAGGCACTGCGGGTGGAACGCTCCACCGTCGCGCGCTGGGAGTTGGGGAAGACAGCGCCGCAGCCGTGGATTCGGCCGCGGCTGGCGGAAGTGCTGAGAGTCGGTGTGGAGGAGCTGACCGAACTCCTGGTCGTCTCGTCCACCGACGAGCAGCCTCTCGCCGAGCGCACGGGGTACGCCATGCGCCACCCGTCCCGTGTAGATCTATCGACGGTCGCCGAGCTCCGCAACAGCTTGGACTCCCTGGGTGAGCGCTACGACCGTGTGCCCTCGGCGACGTTACTGGCGCGAGCCGCCGAACACGCGAGCCAGGTTGCCTTCCTCGCCAGAGAGACTCCGTGTGGGCGGGTACAGCGCGAGATGCGCATGCTTCAGGCGGATGTGGCGACGTTCATGGGCCAACTCATCTGGGATGCGTCCCAGCGCCGAGACCACACCACGGCCCGCTCGTACTACGCGCAGAGTGTCGAAGTAGCTCGCCATCTTGGCGACCCGAACACAGAAGGGCACGCCCTCTTACGGACCTGCTACGTGGCCCTCTACGGGGCCAACGACTACCAAGAGGGCCTGGCCTTGGCACTCCAGGCAGCCCGTACGGCCCGGCACACCAGCCACGTCCTCACGGGGCTCGCCATGCTGCACGCCGCGGAGGCGTATGCCTATCTGGGCGAAGCAGGTGAGTGCGAACGCGCCCTGACAGGTGCCGAAACGCACCTGAGCCAGGTCCACGGGGCTGACGCGGCTCATGAGCTGTTCTCCCCGACTCACTTCGGCCGCCTGGCCGGCTCCTGCTATCTCTCACTCGGCGACTACCGCAAAGCCGAAGAACTCCTGGCTTACACCGCCGCCGCACTGCACGACCGACGCAAGTCCCGGGCGATCGTCCTCGGCAACCTCACTCTGGCCCGCCTCCGGGACGGCGACCTGGATGCCGCAGTCGCCGCGTTCAACGACGCTGTAAGCGAACTGCACGGCACACGCGGAGCTGGTGGGATGAACATCATCTTCCGGGCCGTCCGAGAGATGCGCCCATGGCGGAACGAACCTGCGGTGCAGGACGCACAGGATCGGCTCATGGCGTTGATGGAAGCAGCATGACCAAGGCATGAAGGAGCCCCGCATGCGTGCAACGATTGACCAGGAGAAGCAGCAAGTACGCGAGAGGGTCTGGGATCTGCTCGACGCGTCGAGCGCCGTTCTCGACACGACGGCTCATGGCCGCATCCCGAACTTCAAAGGCTCCGAAACCGCCGCAGAGCGACTCGCCGCGCTGAAGCCCTGGCACAACGCACGCGTCATCAAGGCCGTACCCGACAAAGCCCAACTGCCCGTGCGCGCTCTCGCTCTCGCTGAGGGAAAGACCGTCTTCATGGCGGTGCCGAAACTCGCCGACTCGCGCCCCTTCTACCTCCTCGACCCCGCCGTGCTCTCCGTCCCACCGCAGGAGGCGGCCTCCAGCAAGATCGCAGCAACTGTGGCTCCACGAGTCGATGTCGCGGATCTCCAACCCGTCGACATGGTGGTCGTCGGGAGCGTCGCGGTAAATCGGGCGGGTGTGCGCATCGGCAAGGGAGCCGGGTATTCAGATCTTGAGTTTGCGTTCCTGATGGAGGCAGGACTGATCAGCGACCGCACGGTGGTCGTGTCCACGGTCCACTCGCTCCAGGTGCTGGACGAGGACCTCCCGGCAACTGATCACGACTTCGGGGTGGACCTGATCGTCACACCCGACGAGGTCATCTTCTGCCCGTCACCGCATCGCCCGGCCGGACTGGTCTGGGAGCACCTGGATGCACAGAAGATCGCTTCCATCCCGGTCCTCGCAGCCCGTGCGTCGGCGAAGCGGCGCTGACGCGCTCGCCCTCACGCCACCGGCAGCGACTCCCCCTGCACCGCCTGAATGTCCAGCTCCACCCTCAGCGTCGTACCAATGGCCGCGATCCCCGCCTGTACGACCTGGTTGTAGTTCATCGCGAAGTCGTCCCGGTGCAGTTCCGTCGTCGCGCGGAACGCCGCCCGCGTCCCGCCCCACGGGTCGGGTCCGGTCCCGAGGTAGGCCAGGTCCAGGTCCACCGGGCGTACGACGCCGTGCATGCCCAGTTCGCCGTGTACCGTCCAGCGGTCGGTACCCGTGGCCGCCGTGACCCCCGTCGAGCGGTAGGTGATCTCCGGGTACCGCTCGACGTCCAGGAAGTCGGCGGAGCGAAGATGCCCGTCCCGCATGCCGTTCCCGGTGTCGATGGACGCAGCCCGGATCACCGCCTCCACCCGGGACTTGGTGACGTCGTCCGGCGCTATCTCGATGGCGCCCGAGAACTGCGTGAACCGGCCCCGCACGCTGGAGATCCCCAGGTGCTGGGCGACGGCGGCGACCGTGGAGTGCGCCGGGTCGATCGTCCACGGCCCCGGCGGCGGCAGCTCCGTCCCGCCCTGGCGGGCCAGCGTCACCGTGCCGACCTCCGCCCGCCCGCTCGCCGTGACGATCGCGCTCGCGGCGGCGGGCGCGTAGCCGACGGCGGTGACGATGACGGTGTACGCCCCCGGGGGCAGCGGATTCGCGTCCCGTACCGTCCCCTCCGCGTCCGCCTCCACGCGCAGCACCTGCGTTCCGGTCATGTCCGTCACGGTGACGACCGCGTGCGACACGGCCCATCCGTCCCGGGTACGGATCCTCGCGGTCAGTCCCATGTCCTTCAACAACTCCCTGTACTGGAACCGGCCCGTGACGGGGCACCCGCCACGGGCCGGTTCCGATCTCGTGGATTACTCGCCGGGGTGGGCGAGTTCGATGTCGTGGCTGTCGACGCCCCTGCCGGTGACCGTCAGCGCGGTCGCCACCGGCGGGTAGCCGGTCGCGATCACCGTGTACTCGCCGCCGTTCAGGTCGGTGAAGGCGTACGCCCCGTCCGTCCCGGTCGTCGCGGTGCCGACGACGTTGCCCGCCGCGTCGACCAGCGTCACGCGCGCGTCGGCCAGCGGCCCGTGCGGCGCCCGCACGACGCCCTGCACCTGGGCCCCCGCGTCCAGGTCGACCTCGACCCGGGTGACGCCGGTGCCGCCCACCTCGACGGGCAGCGCGCGCGGCCGGAAGCCGGCGGCGTTGACGGCGACGGTCACCGGCCCGGGCACCAGCTCGGCGAAGCCGAACTCGCCCTGCTCACCGGTGGTCTGGCTGGCCAGCAGGTCGCCGCGCACATCGGTCACGATCACCATCGCGTCCTTCACCGGCAGCGCGCTCCCGGCGGCCCGCACCACACCGGTCAGCCCGCTGGTGCCGCTGAGCAGGATGTCGTACGACACCGGCTCACCGTTCACGACGATCGTGGACGCCTGCGGCTGGAAGCCGTCGGCGGAGGCGATCAGGACGTACGAACCCGTGCCCGGCGCGTCCACCCCGTAGGAACCGTCGACCTGCGCGACCGAGCGGCCGAGCTGACGGCCGGAGAGCGAGATCAGCGTGACGGCGGCCTGCGGGACGGGCGCGTTCTCGGCGCCGCGGACGAAGCCGCGGACGGGCACCCCGCCACCGGAACCGGGGGACTCCTCGGCGCGGACCGCCGTGGCGACGGCGGCCAGCCGCTGGGTGCCCTCCGGAGCCGTCTGCGTCTCGGACGTGACGGCCCAGCTCGGGACCCGCTCCTGTGCCACGGGGGCGGCGGGAGCCTCGGCGGCCGTCGGCTCGTCCGTCTCCGCCGCCTGCGCCAGCGCCCCCTTCGTCCTCAGCGGGACCTCCTTGATGAACAGCGAGCACAGCAGCGCGAGCAGCGCGACCGGCGCGGCGTAGAGGAAGACGTCCGCGATGCCGTGGCCGTACGCACTCTCCAACAGGGTGCGGATCGGGCCCGGCAGCGCGTCCAGGTCCGGGATGCTGCCGCTGGAGTTCGAGCCTGCCAGTGCCGCGGCCGACTGCGGGTCGAGGGCGGAAGCGCCCTCCTCGACGTAGTGCTTGATCCGGTGGGTAAGCACCGCGCCCAGCGCGGAGACGCCGACGGCGCCGCCGAGGGAGCGGAAGAAGTTCACCACCGAGCTGGCGGCGCCCAGGTCGCTCGGGGCCACCTGGTTCTGCGTGGCGAGCACCAGGTTCTGCATCATCATGCCGACGCCGAGCCCGAGCAGCGCCATGTAGACCGCCACGTGCCAGTACTCGGTGTCGTACCGGATGGTGCCGAGCAGGCCGAGCCCGCCGGTCACCAGCACACCGCCGGCCAGCAGCCACGCCTTCCAGCGGCCGGTGCGGGTGATGATCTGCCCGGAGATGGTGGAGGAGAGGAACAGACCGGCGATCAGCGGGATGGTCAGGACGCCGGACATGGTCGGCGACTTGTCCCGGGCCAGCTGGAAGTACTGGCTGAAGAAGATGGTCCCGGCGAACATCGCGATGCCGACGAACAGCGAGGCCAGCGACGCCAGCGTGATGGTGCGGTTGCGGAACAGCCGCAGCGGGATGATCGGCTCGCTCGCCCTGGTCTCGATCAGCAGGAAGATCGCGAGCAGCGCGACCGTGCCGCCGACCATGGCGTACGTCTGCCAGGACACCCAGTCGTACTTGTCACCGGCGAAGGTCACCCAGACCAGCAGCAGGCAGACCGCGGCGGTGATGAAGAAGGCGCCCGCCCAGTCGACCTTGACCCGCCGCTTGACGACCGGCAGGTGCAGGGTGCGCTGGAGCACGATCAGGGCTATGACGGCGAAGGGGACGCCGACGTAGAAGCACCAGCGCCAGCCGAGCCAGTCGGTGTCGGTGATGACACCGCCGATCAGCGGGCCGCCGACCATCGCGGTCGCGAACGTCGCGCCGAGGTAGCCGTTGTAGCGGCCGCGCTCACGCGGGGAGATCATCGCCGCGAGGATGATCTGGGCCAGCGAGGACAGACCACCCATGCCGACGCCCTGGACGGCGCGGAAGGTGATCAGCATCGCCGGGTTCTGCGACAGACCGGCCGCCGCCGAGCCCAGCACGAAGATCACCAGGGCGAACTGGATCAGCAGCTTCTTGGAGAAGAGGTCGGCGAGCTTGCCCCACAGCGGGGTGGACGCCGTCATCGCCAGCAGCGACGCGGTCACCACCCAGGTGTAGGCGCTCTGGCCGCCGCCGAGGTCCTTGATGATGTCGGGCAGGGCGTTGGAGACGATCGTCGAGGACAGGATCGCCACGAACATGCCGAGCAGCAGTCCGGTCAGCGCCTCCATGATCTGCCGGTGCGTCATCGGGGCGCCGGAGGCCTGCGAGCCGTGGGCGCCTCCTCCGTGCCTGGCGTGGGCCCGCACACCGGCTGGTGTGGATGTTGCCATGGGCTTCCTTTTCTCTTACGTGGTGTTCGCGGGTGTACGGGGTTACGTGTTCGCGGGTGTACGGGTGCAGTCGTCGAAGCTCGCCCGGAGCCGGGTCATCAGCTGGGTCAGCTGACCGACCTCGTCGTCGGTCCAGTCGCTCAGGCGCCGGGCGAGCAGGTGTGTGGTCCGCCGGGACAGCTCGTCGAGCGTGTCCCGGCCGCTGGGCGTCAGGCGGAGGATCCGCGAGCGCTTGTCCGCCGGGTCGGGGGACCGCTCGATCCAGCCCCGCTCGGCGACGTGCGCGACATGGCGGCTGGTCACCGACATGTCCACGCTCAGTAGCTCGGCGAGCCTGCTCATGCGCATGTCGCCGTGCCGGCCGAGGAGCGTCAGGACGGCGGCGGAGCCGGCCGGGCACTCGGGTGGCAGAATCCGCCCCATCTCCCGCTTCACGGCGCCGAAGGCGCTGAACTGACGCGCCAGTTCCTCGTACTGCGCCCGCTCTGCCATGACCTCTCCCAGTTCAGTTGCTTAGAGCAACCATAGAAAGGTTGGTTGCCACAGGCAAACGAAATCGGGGCTTCGGCCATAAAAACTTGGCAAAGGCAAGTATTGCGAGCGTAAACGCGCAGGTCGGACCCCTGCGACCCCCACTTGGGCAGCCCCCGGCGTTTTCGCTAGGGTCTCGGGGCATGGCTAACAACCAGGGTCCCCAGGGCAACCACGACCCCGCAGGCAGCACCCAGATGTTCCGTGCGTTCGTCGACGAGTCCCCGCAGGGCCGGCAGCAGGCGCCCGCTCCGGCGGGCCCGCGGATCGGGCTGATCGTCGGCATCGTGGCGGCCGTCGCCATCGTCGCCGCGGTCGCCTGGCTCGCGCTGAAGTAACGGGCCGAGGTCGGGTGACCGACCGCGCCGAAGCAACCGTCCCTTCACTCCCACTCGACCGAGACGTCCCGCGTCTCGATGTGCATGCCGAGCGGCACCCGCCAGGACTCGACGCACACCGTCCAGGTCCGCTCCGTCCGCGCGCCGGGTGCGATCGGCGCCGGGAGGGCCTCGGTCGACTCGATCGTCCCCCAGTCGATGCCGAGCACGCCGATGATGTGCGTGCCGAAGGTGACCGTGCCGGAACGGACCGCGGTTCCGCCGGTGTTGTGGAAGGCGACGGTCACCTTCTCGCACCACCGCTTGTCGGTGGGCTCCCGCACGGGTGTGCCCACGGTCAGTGCGGCGGGTGCGGCGGGTGCGGCGGGCGTGGGTGAGGGCGTCGGAGGCCGCGAAGGCGTCTCCGTGTGACCGGGACTCGCGCCGTCGGCCGAGGGTGGGCCGGAATCGGGGACCGACGGGGTGGCGGGAACGCCGCTCGTGGGGCCAAGGGCGCCGCTCGTGCCCGGTGCGGGCTCCGGCGCCCGGCTCGGGGGAGATGAACTCGGTACGCCGCGCGACGCGTTGTCCGCGCCCGGCGCCGTCCCGGCTCCGTCGAGCGGCACCAGCCGTACCCCCTCCGTCGGCGCCACCGCCGTACGCCCGGACGGGCCGCCGCCCGCGCCGACGGCCACGTATCCGTCGTCGGCGCCGCCTCCTGCGTACCCGGCCACTACGGCGCCCGCGCACACGACGGCCGCCGACGCGCCGATCACGGCGCGGCGGCGGCCACGGGTCCAACTCCTGGGAAGCATCGCGCCAGTGTGGCTGACGCTCCGTCAGGAAGGAAGGGTTCAGTCGGAGATCAGGCCCTCGCGCAGCTGGGCCAGGGTGCGGGTGAGGAGGCGGGAGACGTGCATCTGGGAGATGCCGACCTCCTCGCCGATCTGGGACTGGGTCATGTTGGCGAAGAAGCGCAGCATGATGATCCGCCGCTCGCGGGGCGGGAGTTTGGCCAGCAGCGGCTTGAGGGACTCGCGGTACTCCACGCCCTCCAGCGCGCTGTCCTCGTAGCCGAGCCGGTCGGCCAGGGAGCCTTCGCCGCCGTCGTCCTCGGGGGCCGGGGAGTCCAGCGAGGAGGCCGTGTAGGCGTTGCCGACCGCGAGGCCGTCGACGACGTCCTCCTCGGAGACGCCGAGCACGGTGGCGAGTTCGGTGACCGTCGGGGAGCGGTCCAGCTTCTGGGAGAGCTCGTCGCTGGCCTTGGTGAGCGCGAGACGCAGCTCCTGGAGGCGGCGCGGCACCCGCACCGACCACGAGGTGTCCCGGAAGAACCGCTTGATCTCGCCGACGACCGTCGGCATCGCGAACGTCGGGAACTCCACGCCGCGTTCGCAGTCGAACCGGTCGATCGCCTTGATCAGGCCGATCGTGCCGACCTGGACGATGTCCTCCATCGGCTCGTTGCGGGAGCGGAAGCGGGCCGCCGCGTACCGCACGAGGGGGAGGTTGAGCTCGATCAGGGTGTCCCGGACGTACGCCCGTTCGGGGCTGTCCTCGTCGAGCGCGGCGAGCCGGAGGAACAGGGAGCGGGACAGGGTGCGGGTGTCGATGGCCTCCGAGGTGGACGGAAGGGCCGGGGCCGGCGCGGCCGCAAGGGCCGGGACGTCATCGATGGGGCCGAGCGCGTCATGCGCGTCGAGCGCCTCGGGCGCTGTCTCGCTCTTGGTGAGCGTGAGCACCTTCGAGCTGCCCTGGTCTGCGGACATGCCACCCCCTTTGGGTCGCGGGACGGTCGCGGCGTAACGCTCCTCGTGCGGAGCGCAGCCTTCACCTGAATACCGGCGCCGGGGCACCGGCAAACGCGCTTCCCGCAGAATGTCACATGTCGGCAACACGCTGTAGTGACATGTCGACATGCGAGATGCGAATACGCCCTGGAAAAAGGGGGTCTGACGGTTTTTCGGGACCTGTCTGTCGGCAAAGGGCCTGGTGAGCGATTCGCTCTCGACGGTGATACGTCGATCCTGCTTTCGGTTGTGCGCCGGTTCGATTCGCGGTTGTGCCAGTGATCCCGTCAGCGGTTGCGCCGAACGGGGGACACCGGTTACGCGTCGATGCGATTCGCCGAACGCAGGCGCTGGAAGCTACGCGCGAGTAGCCGGGAGACATGCATCTGGGAGACGCCGAGTTCCGCGCTGATCTGTGACTGCGTCAGATTGCTGTAGTAACGCAGCAGCAGGATCCGCTGCTCGCGCTCGGGGAGCTGGACGAGCAGATGCCGTACGAGGTCGCGGTGCTCGACGCCGTCCAGGGCCGGGTCCTCGTAGCCGAGCCGGTCGAGCAGCCCGGGCAGGCCGTCGCCCTCCTGGGCCGCCTCCAGCGAGGTGGCGTGGTACGAGCGCCCGGCCTCGATGCAGGACAGCACCTCCTCCTCGGTGATGCGCAGCCGCTCGGCGATCTCGGCCGTGCTCGGGGTGCGCCCGAAGGCGGTGGTCAGGTCCTCGGTGGCGCTGTTGACCTGCACCCACAGCTCGTGCAGCCGGCGCGGTACGTGGACCGTGCGGACGTTGTCCCGGAAGTACCGCTTGATCTCGCCGACGACCGTGGGCATCGCGAAGGTCGGGAACTGCACGCCCCGGTCCGGGTTGAAGCGGTCGATGGCGTTGATGAGGCCGATGGTGCCGACCTGGACGACGTCCTCCATGGGCTCGTTGCGGGAGCGGAACCGGGCGGCCGCGTAGCGCACCAGCGGGAGGTTGGCCTCGATGAGCGCCCCACGCACCCGGGCGTGTTCCGGTGTGCCCGGCTCCAGCTTCTTGAGCTGGGCGAACAGCACCTGGGTGAGCGCCCTGGTGTCGGCGCCCCGGCTGCTGCGTTGTGGCGCGGGCTCGGGTGCGGGGGCGGGTTCTGGTGTGGGTTCGGTTTCTGGGGCCGATGTGGGTGCGGGTTCTGCTTCCGGTGTGGTTGCGGGTGCCGGTGCGGATGCTTCTGGGGCCGGTGTCTCCTGGGGCGGGGCTTGAGGCGCAGTACTGGCCGGCACGGTCAACTCCACCTCGTGATCCATCAACTCATCCGTCAAAAGCGGTCATAGCATCACAAGACATGTCCACTGTGTGCAAGCACCGCATAATGCCGTGTTGAGGGCAAGTTGGGGCATAAGACGCGCAGGAGCCCCCCGCCGTTCCGGCGGAGGGCTCAGCGGTTGTGCGCTCTAGAACTCGTAGTCGGCGATCACCCATGTGGCGAACTCCCGCCACAGCGTGACGCCCGCCTGGTGTTCCGGGTGCTCCACGTACCGGCGCAGGGCGGCCTGGTCCTCGAACGACGAGTTGATGGCGAAGTCGTACGCGATCGGGCGATCGCTGAAGTTCCAGCCGAGTTCCCAGGAGCGGATCTCCGGGATCTTCCCGTCGAGGGCGCGGAACATCTCCACGCCCTCGACCACACGGGGGTCGTCGCGGTCGACGCCCTCGTTGAGCTTGAACAGGACCAGGTGGCGGATCATGACTTTCCTCCGTTGGCGACCCAGGTCATGAAGTCGCCGATGGCCTTGGCGGCGTCCGATATGCCCTCGAACCCTATCTGGACGTAGTCCGCCGCCTTGGCGGGATCAGTGATGATCAGATACAGCGCGAAGACCACGAGTACATAGACGGCGATCTTCTTCGAATTCACCGCCACCGCGGCCTCCCCTTGCGCCTGCCGTGCCTCTTGGAACGCCTGTTTGTCGGCCGCGAGTGTAGCTTCACGTCGTATTTGACGACCAACGGCGCGCTGAACGGCGTCCGCACGACGGCGTCACAGGCCGGGCGCCGACTCCAGGGTGACATCCGCCGAGAAGATGCGGGCGCCATTCTGTTCGAGCGTCACCAGCACGCGCCGGCGGCCCTGTGCGTCGGAGGGCAGCGGGTCGGTCCAGACCCAGCACGGCGCGTCGAACTCGGCGTAGCGGATGAACTCGGTGTCCATCGCGACCACCGTCGACGGACGGGCGGCCATGCTGTGGGCCGCCTGCCGGGCCGCCTCCAGCAGCAGCATGCCCGGGGCGTGGTCGACGGGGTGGTCGAACAGGATCGGGTGCGTGAGGTCCACCCGCAGCTGCCACCGGTTCGGAGTCTCGGTGGGCGACAGCACCACGTCCTCGGGCCGTTCCCGGGCCACCAGGTCCGGGTCGGCCGCCGGGCCGGGCGGCAGGGCCCGCTCCCGGGCGCGGTCGAGGTCGGCGTACGCCCCGCGCAGCCGCTGGTAGACGGCCGGCGGCTGGTTGTTGAAGCGGGTGCGCGCGGTGCCGAGGCGCTGGCCGTTCAGGGCGATGTCCACCGCCATGGTCAGCGCGGCCAGCCGGGCGCCCCGCCGGACTATGTCCGAGCAGCCGATCCGCAGCTCCAGCTCGGCCGGGGCGGTGGTGGCGACCAGGGCGACCGAGTTCAGGTCGAAGCGGAGGTGCTCCCAGGCCTGCCGGTGGCCCAGCGGTACGCCGTACGCGACATGCGACAGCAGCGGTACGGCCTGCCGTACGGACTCGGCCAGCAGCAGGGGGTCGTGCAGCCCGTGCACCGGGCGGTAGAAGGAGTGCCGCCGGGGCCAGTGCGCGGTGACGCTGTAGGAGTCGGACCCCCGGGGGCGCCAGCTGGAGAGCAGCACCTCCGCTCCGTTCGTCTTGTGCACATGGCGCTGGAGTACCGCCAGGGCGGGCGCGGTGGGCGCCGGGTTTTCGACCGTTCTGTGCTGAAGTGCTCCGGACATGCTGAATCCCCCAAAGGCTCGATTGTGGATCTTCGGCGCACGGCGTGTGCGGAAGCCGTGGATGCGAGCGCGTGGCAACAACATAAAGAGCGTTCTTTTTTGTAGCACCAAGGGAAGGTAAAGAGTTCTTCTGTGTTTGGTCAAGGGAGGAGGGGTAGTGTCCGGGATTTGGGGTGTTGGGAGGGTTGCCAACGGGGTCGGGCGCGCCGATAACATAAGGAGCGTTCTACTTTTTGGAGGTACAGCCATGGCAGGTGCCAAGCAGGAGCGAGCAGTGCAGACCCGGGAGACGCTCCTGCAGGCGGCCGCCGAGGTCTTCGACGAGTACGGCTACGCGGGCGCGAGCATCAACCGCATCCTGAAGCGGGCGGGGCTCACGGCCGGGGCGCTCTACTTCCACTTCGAGTCGAAGGAGGGCCTGGCCCGGGCGGTGATGAACAGTCAGCCCGACACCATCGTCCCGTGGCTGGACTCCAAGGGCCTGCAACGGCTCGTGGACATCACGCTCGTCTGGGCCCAGCGGCTCCAGCTCGATCCGCTGCTGCGGGCGGGCGTCCGGCTCACCAACGAACAGACGTCCTTCGGTGTGCGGGACGCCTCTCCGTACGACGAGTGGGCCGGGATCATGGCCGAATGCCTGCACGACGCCCATGCGCGCGGGGAGCTCCAGGCCGGGGTGGACCCGGACGAGGTCGGTGAGTTCGTGGTCGAGGCGTGTACGGGTATGCAGATGTACTCGGCCGTGGCGAGCGGGCGCGCCGATCTGATGGAGCGGGTCACGCGGATGTGGCGGCTGATGCTGCCCGGGATCGCGGTCCCGGCGATCGTGGCGCGCATCGAGGTGGGGGCGGACCGGGTGCGCACGGCTACGGCGGCGGCGACGGCGGCTGCGTCTGCCGCGGCGACGGGGCCGGGGCCGGAGTCGGCGAGCTGAGGTTGCCGTAGGGCTCTCTTCGAGTTCCGGGCGTTCCTCGCGCTTCTCGCCGTTGCTTGAGTTGCTTTTTCCTAGGGAGGGGTTTCATGTCGCACGGATTCGAACGGCTGCGGCTCGCCGCGCTGAACATCGACGGGGTGCTGCTGAACGACACGTTCAGCCCGGTGATACGGCAGTTCATCGTAGGCCGGGGCGGTCAGTACACGGCCGAGCTGGAGCGGGCGGTCTTCTCGCAGCCGCAGCACATCGCCGGGCAGAACATGGCCGCCGCGATACCCGGCGACCTGACCGGACCGCAGGCCCTCGCGGCGTACTTCGAGGAGCGCGAGGCGTACGTCACCCAGCACCCCGTCGTCGTCATGGACGGCGCGATCGAGCTGGTCGAGCGGCTGCGGGCGCTGGGCCTGCGCACGGTCTGCTACGGCGGGCTGCCCGCCGCCCACTTCGAACGCTTCCTCGGCGAGCACGCCGGCCTGTTCGACGGGCCGGGCTATGTGTGCACCAACGACTTCCGGCCCGGCATCCGCGAGATCACCACGGAGGTCTTCGGACTCCGTTACGACGAGGCGGTGTTCGTCGACGACGTGGCCCGGGTCGCCGAGGCAGCGAGGGAACTGGGGGTGGCGTTCATCGGGCACCCCACGTCGTACGAGCACAGCCACCAGCCCCGGTTGATGCGGGAGGCGGGCGTGCGGTACCTGGTGGATTCGCTGGACGCGATCGACGAGCGGATGCTGCGGGACGTGGACGCGGAGGTCGCCCGGGGGGAGTTCTGGGCGGCGGGGTTCGCGCCCGTCAAGTAGGGGCAGTCAAGGGTGTTCCAGGAAAGCCTTTCAGGGGGGTTCAGTTCGTATGCGTGAGGAGCAGCTGATGCTGGGCGGCCGGGTGGCGATGATCACCGGGGCCTCCAGCGGTATCGGCGCGGCGGCCGGGCGGCTGTTCGCGGCGGAGGGGGCCGCGGTGGTGCTGATGGCCCGGCGTGAGGAGCGGCTGCGGGCGGTGGCCGAGGAGATCGCCGCGTCCGGTGGCCGGGCCCTGGTGGCCGTCGGTGACGTGGCGGTGGAGAAGGACGTGGAGCGGGCCGTCGAGGCGGCGGTCCGGGAGTTCGGGCACCTGGACTGCGCCTTCAACAACGCGGGGTTCGCCAGCTCGGGCACCGCCCTGCACGAGATGGACGGCGAGCTCTTCGACCACACCATGGACGTCAACGTGCGCGGGGTGTGGAACTGCCTGCGCCACCAGATACCCGCGATGCTCCAGCGGGGCGGCGGCGCGATCGTCAACACCTCCAGCGTGGCCGGCCTGAGGGCCACCGGCGCCTCCGCGGCTTACGTGGCCGCCAAGCACGCCGTGATCGGCCTGACCCGGGCCGCGGCCGCCGAGTACGGGGAGCGGGGGGTGCGGGTCAACGCCCTGGTCGTGGGCAGCACCCGCACCGAGATGATGGACGAGATCCTGCGCCAGACCCCGGAACTGGAGGAACGTTTCGCGGCCCACGCGATCCAGAAGCGGATGGCGTCACCCGTGGAGATCGCCCGGACCGCGGCGTGGCTGTGCGGCGACCGCTCGTCGTTCGTGACGGGCGCGGCGGTGCCGGTGGACGGGGGCGCGACGGCGATCTGACGCCCCTCTGCGGCATCCGGTACGGCCGTCGTCCGCCCCTGGACGGCGGCCGTACTCGTGTCGCGCGGGCTCAGACGAACTCCTCCTCGCGGTACTCACTCGCCGACCCCGCTGCCGTGGCCTCGCGCAGCTCGATACGCCGGATCTTGCCGGACACGGTCTTGGGCACCGGGCCGAACTCCAGTCGGCGGATGCGCTTGTACGGCGCGAGGGTCTCGCGGGAGTGCTCGAACAGCTTCTTC
>NZ_BJND01000056.1 GCF_006539505.1 Streptomyces spinoverrucosus | reverse complement strand
CACTGCATCGGGGACGTCGATGCCGCGCGCATCGAAGACGTCCAGGATGTCCTCGGCCGCGCGACGCGTTTCGCCTTCGGCCCGGAGTTCCTGTGAGAGGGATGACTTGTAGAAGGAAAGATCCACGGCCACCAGGTTCCTCCACATTTCTGCGGCCGGGTGCTTGCCCAGGCCGCGTGCGATGAGTTCGATGATCGGGTCGGTGATGGTGTGGGGAGTGTCCCGCAGGACGTTCGTCATTGCCTTCAGTATGGCGCCGATGTCCGGATCCTTGGCGTGGGTGATGGCGGACAGCGTGGCGAGGGCGAGGTCCTTGCGGATCTCGGCCGGGTCGGTGATCACCGGCATGTTGTGCGGTCCCGCGACCAGCGGACACAGGGTGAGGAGGGGCCACTGGCGGGGGCCGAAGCGGACGGGTCGCGCGGCCCATTTCGCGGTGGCGCGGTCCTGGCAGACGACCAACAGCACCGGCTGCAGCCGGTACTTCGTGAGCAGGTACGACGCGTAGTAAGCCCAGCTGGCGGGCTTGTGCGGGTCCTTCGCGCTCTGGGACTCGATCGCGAGGAGGAACGACCCGTCGTCCTCCGTGTCGAACCGCAGCAGCGTGTCCACACGGCGTTCGACGGGACTGATCTCGGTGAGGTCATTAGGCAGGACCGTGACCGAAGTGGGCGGGGAGAAGTCGATGCCCAGCGTCTCGGAGACCCGGGAGAAGAGTCCCGGGTGGTCCTGGAAGATGCGGTGCATCGCCTCGTGGGACGAGCTGACCATGGGTTCCTTTGGGGGAGCGGAGTGGCGAGCAATATGCCTGTGGCACATGCGCCGGGTGTTTTCTGCCGCGAGCGTATGGCTGCAACTCCGGGTGCACAGAGCGAAGTTGGCGATGTTCACCCCGGGGGGTGAATGCGGTCATGGGTCGAACTCAACTGAGTTGCTTACTGTGAGAAGTGACTCAGCGGGTACGTGCGGTTACTGTCCGGAGGTTGTCCGGCAGCGGTACGACGGAGGGGCACGGGATGACGGTCGAGGCCGAGGCGGGACGGCTCAAGACGGAGGCGGACGAGCCGGGTTGGGAGGTGGACCCGGACGACGAGTGGGGAGTCGCGGTCCTCGCGACCGTCGGGCGGCAGTCATCCTTGAATTGCGGTACGGCATCATCCGGGCCCAGGCTCTCACCCCACGTGAGTCCATGGCCTTCATCGAGCAACTGCTGGGAGAGACATGATCCGCAAGGCCTCCGCCGGGGACGCCCCCGAACTGGCGTGGTTCAAGAGCAGCTACAGCAGCGGTAGTGAAGCCGACTCCTGCGTCGAGATCGCCACCACCCCCGGCACCATCCACATCCGCGACTCCAAGAACACCGCCGGTCCCCGCCTCGCGGTCACCTCGGCAGCCTGGGCGGACTTCGTCTCGTACGCGTCAGGTGCCTCCGCCTGAGGTCGGCGGCTCAGGTCCACGGGACCGGGCAAGCGGCGCGTCGACGTCTGGGAGCGATACCTTCTCCTCACGCCGATGAGGAGAGTGAACGTGAGCAAGTTCGTGCGGCCGGCGGCCGAGGGGGCCGATCCGTTCGGGACTGCCCGGCTGCGGCGCGGGGTGCTGGACGCGTGGGCGACCAGTCCGGCCCGGTTCCGGGAGGACGCCAACGCCGAGGAGGATCTCGTCCTCGGTGGCTACCGGGACCGGCTCGTCGTCGAGCTGGCCCAGAACGCCGCCGACGCGGCCGCCCGCGCCGGTGTGCCCGGACGGCTGCGTCTCACCCTCCGTGACGGCGTTCTCTTCGCCGCCAATACCGGCGCCCCGCTGGACGCGGCCGGCGTGGAGTCGCTGGCCACGCTGCGGGCCTCCGCCAAACGGGACACCCCGTCGATCGGCCGGTTCGGCGTCGGCTTCGCGGCCGTCCTCGCCGTCACCGACGAGCCCGCCGTCGTCGGCCGGCACGGCGGTGTGCGGTGGTCGCTCGCCGAGGCCCGTGACCTGGCCGCCGACACCGCCCGGCACAGCCCCGGCCTGGGGGACGAGATCCGCCGTCGGGACGGGCACGTCCCTCTCCTCCGCCTTCCCTTCGCCGCAGAGGGCACCGCCCCCGACCCGTACGACACCGTCGTCATCCTCCCCCTGCGCGACGCGGCCGCCACCGACCTCGCCGAACGCCTCCTGCACGCCGTCGACGACGCCCTGCTGCTCACCCTGCCGGGATTGGAGGAGGTCGTTGTCGAGATCGGGGCCGACGCCCCCCGCACGCTGCGGCGGCGGGGCGAGGGTGGCCTGATCGTCGTCGAGGACTCGCGGGACGGCGTCACCCGGTGGCGTACCGCCGTCGCGCACGGCCCGCTCACCCCGGATCTGCTCGCCGACCGGCCTGTCGAGGAGCGGCTGCGCCCGTACTGGTCGGTCACCTGGGCCGTACCCGTGGACGCCGACGGCACCCCCGCACGCCCGCGCACCAGCCCCGTCGTACACGCCCCCACCCCCAGCGACGAGCCCCTCGGCGTACCCGCCCTGCTCATCGCGTCCTTCCCGCTGGACACCACCCGGCGGCACGCCGCGCCCGGCCCGCTGACCGACTTCCTGGTCGACAAGGCCGCCGACGCGTACGCCGAACTGCTCGCCGACTGGCGGCCGGTGACCGAGGGGATCATCGACCTCGTGCCCGGACCGCTGGGCAAGGGCGAACTGGACGGGGCGCTGCGGCAGGCCATTCTGCAGCGGCTGCCGCGTACGTCCTTCCTGCCCCCGGCCGGTACCGGGCCCGACGAGGACCTGCCCGAGTCGCTGCGGCCGCGCGACGCCGAGGTGGTGGAGGGGGCCGGGGCCGAGACCGTGCGGGTGCTCGCCGAGGTGCTGCCCACCCTGCTGCCCGCCGGGCTGGAACGGCGTGTGGAGCTGCGGACGCTGGGCGTCGCCCGGGTCCGGCTGACCGACGCGGTCGACCGGCTGGCCGGGCTGGAGAAGGAGCCCGGCTGGTGGCGGCGGCTGTACGACAGCCTGGCGGGCGTCGACCCCGACCGGCTCACCGGCCTGCCCGTGCCGCTCGCCGACGGCCGGACCACCATCGGGCCCCGGCAGGTGCTGCTGCCCACCCCCGACGCCGTCCGTATCGAGCCCGAGATCCTCGCCCGGCTCGGCCTGAAGGTCGCCCACCCGGACGCCGCGCATCCGCTCCTGGAGAAGCTGGGCGCGCTGCCCGCGACGCCCCGCGCGGTCCTCACCACCCCGCAGGTGCGCGCCGCCGTCGCCGCCTCGCTCGACGAGGAGGGCGGGCCGTCCTGGGAGGAGGACGCGCTGGACGCCGAGGAGCTGGCGGACACTGTCCTCTCCCTCGTCCGCGACGCCGGTCTGGAGCCGGGTGACGAGCCCTGGCTCGGCGCGCTCGCTCTGCCCGACGAGGAGGGGGAACTGGCGCCCGCCGGTGAGCTGGTCTTCCCGGGCAGTCCCTTCGCGCAGGTCATGCGTGAGGGTGAACTCGCCGCTGTGGACGCCGAGTTGGCCGAACGCTTCGGCCAGCAGCCGCTGGCCGCCTGTGGAGTGCTGGCCGACTTCGCCCTGGTACGCGCCACCGATGTCGTCCTCGACCCCGACGAACTGGAGCCCCGCGAAGGGGACTACGCCGAGCCGGACGACCCCGGTCTGCTGGACGCGGTCGACGTGTGGTGCGAGGACATCCTCGACCGCTTCCCCGACTCGCCGGTGCCGCCGGTCGCCACGGAGCTGGTCGCCGTACGGGACCTGGACCTCGTGGACGACGACAAGTGGCCGCAGGCCCTGGCCCTGCTCGCCCGGCCGCCGCTGAGGGACGCGCTCACCCAGCCGGTGCGGATCCTGCTGCCCGACGGCACCCATGAGGTCGTACGGCCGTACACGGCCTGGTGGCTGCGGGGGCACCCGGTGCTGGACGGCCGCCGCCCGGCCGGTCTCCTCGCCTCCGGCGGCGACCCGCTGCTGCGGGGCCTGTACGACGAGGCCGATGCGACCGGCTTCCACGACGAGCAGGTCCTCTGGGCGCTCGGCGTGCGCACCTCCGTGGCGGCCCTCCTCGACGAGCCGGGCGGCGCGGCCGAGCTGCTGGACCGGCTCGCCGACCCCGAGCGGCCCGTCACCGGCACCCAACTGCACGCCCTGTACGGTGCGTTGGCCGAGCTGGACCCCGAGCAGGTGACCCTGCCGGACGAGCTGCGCGCGGTGGTCGACGGCCGGGTCGAGGTCGTGGACGCGGCCGACGCGGTGGTCGTCGACTCGCCCGACCTGCTGCCCTTCACCGAGGGCGTCCCGCTGCTGCCGGTGCCGCCCTCGCGCGCCGCCGAGCTGGCGGAGCTGTTCCAGGTGCGGCGACTGAGCGAGTCCGTCACCGGCGAGGTCGACTCCGAGGGCACCGAGCACGACGTACCGGAGTCGGTGCGGGTGCTGCTGGGGGCGCGGACGCCGGATTCGTACGTCGAGCACGAGGAACTCGTCGTCGACGGCGTGGAAATCGACTGGCGGGTCACCTCCGACGGCGTTCTGCACGCCGCCACCCTGGAGGGCGTCGCGGCGGGGCTGGCCTGGGCGGCGGGCCAGTGGCCGCGGCGCTTCGAGGTCGCGGCGCTGCTGGAGGACCCGTCCAGGACCGCGGAACTGGCCCGCGACCGCTGGTTCGACTGAGCCACAGGGGCTGTCCGAAGGGACGGCCCCTGTTCTTTTCCTCCGGAACTCGGCCTCCTCCTCGATCTGCTTGGCGACCGCCGGCCTGGTCGAGCAACCGTTCCCCTCGCGCACCTATCTGATCAAGTGAGCCAACAGGCTCCGAGATCACTCGCGATCATCTGGGGAACGCATGCGCATACGAGCCACTGTCGCCACCGTCACCGGCGCCCTGGCCCTCTCCGTCCTCGCCGCACCGGCCGTGCACGCCGCCCCCGGTGAGCCGTACAAGCTGAACGTCACCTTCTCGCACTTCAAGATCACCAAGGCGATCAAGGTCGGCGCCACCGGTCACTACTCCACCACCGTCACGTACAAGCTGACCCACGGTACGGACGTCGACATCAAGGCCAAGGACTTCGTCACCAACCCCGTCCTCTACCGCGGCTCGCTCGCCACCCCCAGCAGCGTCCGCCTCACCGGCGTCAAGCCCGCCGCCTGCACGGTCAACTCCGCGACCACCGCCACCTGCACCGGCAAGATCGACATCTACCCGGGTGAGGATCTGCTCAACTCCGACGCCGGCACCTGGAAGGGCGCGGCCGTCGCCATCGCGTACAACGGCCAGGACCCGGCGGGCGAGGAGTTCGACATCAGCAAGGTCGGCCACGCCGACAAGGAGGGCCTCGGCACCACGCTGGTACGCCGTGCCGCGCAGCTGACGGTCAACGCATCGCCGGAGCCGGTGCAGAAGGGCAAGACCCTTACCGTCACCGGCAAGCTGACCCGCGCCAACTGGGAGACCGGCAAGTACGCCGGGTACGCGACCCAGCCGGTGGAGCTGCAGTTCCGCAAGAAGAACGCCACGACGTACACCAAGGTCAAGACCCTCAAGACCAACACCAGGGGCGACCTGAAGACGACGGTCAAGGCGTCGGTGGACGGCTACTACCGCTTCGTTTTCAAGGGCACGACGACGGCTACGGCGGTCAACGCGGCCGGGGATTTCGTCGACGTCAAGTAGGACGCCGAGAAGGGGCGCGGGGAACTGCGCGACCAGCCACACACGGCCCGCACTGGACCACCGCCCCTTGCCCCCGCGGGCCTACGCAGGAAACCGGCGGTCGACCCACTTCCAAAGCACCTCCAGGACGACCGCCGCCCCCACCGCAATCCCCACCGCGATCCACGGCACCGTCATCCCCACCAGCTTCAGCGCGAAGAAGTCCTGCAACCAAGGCACCACCAGCACCACCACGAACAGCGCCCCCATCGCCGCCACCAACGCCAACCGCCACCACGTATACGGCCGCGCAATGATCGCCAGCACCCACATCGCGATCAGGAACAACGTCAACGTCGCCGCACTCGTCTCCGCGCCCAACGCATCAGGCCCCGTGTAGTACTGCCGAGCGATCAGATACGTCGCGAACGTCGCCACCGCGGCCAGCACCCCACCCGGGATCGAGTACCGCATCACCCGCCGCACGAAGTGGGGCTTCGCCCGTTCCGTGTTGGGTGCCAGGGCGAGGAAGAACGCCGGGACGCCGATCGTCAGCGTGGAGAGCAGGGTCAGGTGGCGGGGCAGGAACGGGTACTCCACCTGTGAGCACACCACCAGGATCGCCAGCAGCACCGAGTAGACCGTCTTGACCAGGAACAGGGTCGCCACGCGCGTGATGTTGCCGATGACCCGGCGCCCCTCCGCCACCACCGACGGCAGCGTGGCGAAGCTGTTGTTCAGCAGCACGATCTGCGCCACCGCCCGCGTCGCCTCCGACCCCGAGCCCATCGCGACCCCGATGTCGGCGTCCTTCAGGGCGAGCACGTCGTTCACGCCGTCGCCGGTCATCGCGACCGTGTGCCCGTGGGACTGCAGCGCGCCCACCATGTCCCGCTTCTGCTGCGGGGTGACCCGCCCGAACACTGTGCCCTCGTTGAGGGCCTCGGCCATCCCGTCCCGGTCGCTGGGCAGCCGCCGCGCGTCCACCGTCGTACCGGCCAGCCCCAGCTTGCTCGCCACCGCCCCGACCGACACCGCGTTGTCGCCGGAGATGACCTTGGCGGCGACGTTCTGGTCGGCGAAGTAGCGCAAGGTGTCCGCGGCGTCGGGACGCAGCCGCTGTTCGAGTACGACGAGGGCGGCGGGCTTGGCGTCCCGGGTGATCTCGGGCGAGTCCAGGTCGCCGGAGGTGCGGGCCAGCAGCAGCACCCGCAGGCCCTGCTCGTTCAGCCGGTCGGTCTCGGCGAGGTTCGGGTCGTCCTCGTCGAGCAGTACGTCGGGGGCGCCGAGGAGCCACGTACTGGACTCGCCGTTGCCCTCGCTGAAGGACGCGGCGCTGTACTTGCGGGCGGAGGAAAAGGGCAGCGCCTCGACGCAGCGCCAGTCGTCGTTGTCGGGGTAGGCGTCGATGATCGCCTGGAGGGATGAGTTGGGGCGCGGGTCGGACTCGCCAAGGGCACCGAGCACCTGCCGTACGTACGCCTCGTCGAAGCCGTTCAGCGTGCGCAGCTCGGTGACGTCCATGCCGCCCTCGGTGAGGGTGCCGGTCTTGTCCAGGCAGACCGTGTCGACGCGGGCGAGACCCTCGATCGCGGGCAGCTCCTGGACCAGGCACTGCTTGCGGCCGAGCCGGATCACGCCGATCGCGAAGGCGACGGAGGTGAGCAGCACCAGGCCCTCGGGGACCATGGGGACGATGCCGCCGATGGTGCGGGCGACGGAGTCCATGAAGTCGGTCTGCTTCACCACCAGCTGGCTGATGATGAGGCCGATAGCGGTCGGGATCATCATCCACGTCACGTACTTGAGGATCGTGGAGATGCCCGAGCGCAGCTCGGAGTGGACCAGCGTGAACCGCGACGCCTCCTCGGCGAGCTGCGCGGCGTACGCCTCGCGCCCCACCTTGGTGGCCTGGAACGCCCCGACCCCGGCGACGACGAAGCTGCCGGACATGACCTGGTCCCCCGGCCGCTTGACGACCGGGTCGGCCTCGCCGGTGAGCAGCGACTCGTCGATCTCCAGCCCGTCGGCCTCGACGCACACCCCGTCGACGACGACCTTGTCACCCGGCCCGATCTCGATCAGGTCGTCCAGCACGATCTCCGCGGTGCTGACCTCGGCGACCACCCCGTCCCGCCGTACCGTCGGCCGCACTTCACCGATCAGCGCCAGGGAGTCCAGGGTCTTCTTCGCCCGCCACTCCTGGAGGATGCCGATGCCGGTGTTGGCGAGGATGACGAAGCCGAAGAGGCTGTCCTGGATCGGCGCGACGACCAGCATGATCGCCCAGAGCACGCCGATGATCGCGTTGAACCGGGTGAAGACGTTGGCGCGGACGATGTCGACCATCGACCGGCTGCTGCGCACCGGCACGTCGTTGACCTCGCCTCGCGCGACCCGCTCGGCGACCTCGGCTGCGGTGAGCCCGGTCGTGGGAGAGGGCGCGCGCAGGGGGTGCGCGGCATCGAGACCGGCGTCCGCGTCGATGTGCGTCATGCATTCGACGGTACGGGCGGATTTGGGGCTTCACCCCCCGAGTGGGGTGAAGATCCGACTACGGGAGGACGTCTGTAGTGCCTCGGTTGTACGGGGGTTCCCGTAGGTCGTACGCGACTGGTCCTACGGGGGTCGCGACTGGTCCTACAGGGGTCACGACGGGTCCTACGGGGGTCGCGACGGCTCCTACGGGGCCACGCCTGGTCCTACGGCGTCACGGCGCCGGTGTCGTCTGCTCGCGTGCCGCCGCCGCGCGCTTGATGGCGGCGTCGCGCCTGCGGACGTACCAGATGCCGAGCAGGCCCAGGCCGCCGCCGGCCAGGCAGGTCCACAGCCACCAGGTGTTGCCGTGCTCGTCGAACCAGCCGTAGAAGGGCAGCTGGACCAGGAAGAGGACGAACCAGACGATCGTGCCGCCGATGATGGTGCCGACCACGGGGCCCTCCAGGGGCTCCGGCGCCTCGTGCTTGGGGGTCCACTTCGCCATGCGCACAGCTTACGAGGCGGACCCGGGGGCCGTTCCCCCGAATGGGTCTACGCGCGGAGATGGCACTTCTTCCCTCATATGTTCATACTGAAACAGTTTGCCTTTGACCGGTTCTGTTCGTAGGAAAGACCAAATGCCCACCTCGGCCTCCCCCAAGGCTCCCGCGCCCGAGCAGCCGGGCGGCGCGCCCGCGTACGGCGCCCTCGACCGCTACTTCAAGATCTCGGAACGCGGCAGCACGCTCGCCCGTGAGGTCCGAGGCGGTTTCGCCACCTTCTTCGCGATGGCCTACATCATCGTGCTGAACCCGATCATCCTCGGCAGCGCCAAGGACATGTACGGCCATCAGCTCGACAACGGGCAGCTGGTCACCGCGACGGCGCTGACCGCGGCGTTCACCACCCTGCTGATGGGCGTCATCGGCAACGTGCCGATCGCGCTGGCCGCCGGCCTTGGGATCAACTCGGTCGTCGCCCTCCAGCTCGCCCCGCGGATGTCCTGGCCGGACGCCATGGGCATGGTGGTGCTGGCCGGTTTCGTGGTGATGCTGCTGGTCGCCACCGGTCTGCGCGAGCGGGTGATGAACGCCGTGCCGTACGGCCTGCGCAAGGCCATCTCCATCGGTATCGGCCTGTTCATCATGCTGATCGGTCTCGTCGACGCCGGTTTCGTCTCCCGCATCCCGGACGCCGCCCAGACCACCGTCCCGCTCCAGCTCGGCACCACCGGTCACCTCACCGGCTGGCCAGTGCTGATCTTCGTCCTCGGCGCACTGCTCACGCTGGCGCTGATCGTGCGGAGGGTGCCCGGCGCGATCCTGATCTCGATCGTGGCAATGACGGTGCTCGCGGTGATCGTCAACGCCGTCGCCGACATCCCGTCCTGGGGTCTGACGACCCCCAAGTGGCCCGGCAACCCCGTCGCCACCCCCGACTTCGGCCTGATCGGCCAGGTCAGCCTGTTCGGCGGCTTCGCCAAGGTCGGTGTGCTGACCGGCGTCCTGTTCGTCTTCACGGTCCTGCTGTCGGCCTTCTTCGACGCGATGGGCACGATCATGGGCGTCAGCGAAGAGGCCAAGCTGACCGACGCGCAGGGTCAGATGCCGGGCATCAACAAGGTCCTGTTCGTCGACGGCATCGCGGTCGCCGCGGGCGGCGCCAGCTCCTCCTCGGCCACCACCTGCTTCGTGGAGTCCACGGCCGGCGTCGGCGAGGGCGCTCGTACCGGCTTCGCGAACGTCGTCACCGGCGGGCTCTTCGCCCTGGCGCTCTTCCTCACGCCCGTCGCCACCATGGTCCCGTCGCAGGCGGCCACACCGGCGCTGGTGGCGGTCGGCTTCCTGATCCTGGCCGGTTCGATCAAGGAGATCGACTGGGCGGACTACACGATCGCCGTCCCGGCCTTCGTGACGATGCTGATGATGCCGTTCACCTACTCGATCACCAACGGCATCGGCATGGGCTTCATCACCTTCGTGGTGCTGCGCCTGGCGGCGGGCCGGGGCCGGGAGGTCCCGGCGGCGATGTACGCCGTGGCGGCCGTGTTCGCCTTCTACTACCTGATGCCGGCCCTCGGGCTCACGTGATCCGCACGATCACGTGACCCCGTAGAACTTCTCCGTCTCGTCGACCGCGGACTTGAACCGCTCGTCGAAGTCGTCCCGAATGAGCGTCTGGACCACATAGTCCTGGACGCTCATTCCTCTTTTCGCCGCGTGGAGCCGGAGCCGTTCGAGCAGCTCCCCGTCGATCCGCAGGCTGAGCACACTGGTCCCCATGGACACGAGGGTCGCAAGACGGCCCAGTGGTGCGTCACTTTCCGGGAAGCGGCTCACTCGTTCGGGTGACGATCCTGTTTCAGTGGTGAGTGTCACGGGCATCTGTGCGTGTCGCGACTGGTCTTTAGGTTGGGTAATGAGTTACGCTAAAGAACATGCCGGACCTTACCCATGGCGACGACGTTGCCGCCGTGAACTCTCTGCGATCGGCCGTGATGCGGCTGTCCCGTCGGCTCAAGCACCAGCGGGTCGACGAGTCACTGAGCCCGACCGAGATGTCGGTCCTGGGCACCCTGGCCCGCTGCGGCACCGCCACCCCGGGTGAACTCGCCCGCAAGGAACACGTGCAGCCGCCGTCGATGACCCGCATCGTCGCGCTGCTGGAGGCCAAGGGCCTGGTCCGGCTGGAGCCGCACCCCGAGGACCGGCGCCAGAAGGTCGTCACCCAGACGGAGCGGGCCGAGGCGATGCTCGAAGAGAGCCGTCGCAAGCGGAACGCGTTCCTGGCCACACTGGCCGCGGACCTCGACGAGGACGAGTGGGCGAAACTGCGCGCCGCCGCCCCCGTGCTGGAGAAGCTCGCGCATCTGTAACCGCACCACCCGAGGAGGCGAACCCCTTTGAGTACGGGATCCGGAGCAGACTCCGCCCCCGCACCGACCACCCACGACACCCCTGATGACCCCATCGAGCGCAAGTCCTCGATGTTCAGCTCGCTGAAGGTCCGCAACTACCGCCTGTTCTTCCTCGGCCAGGTCGTCTCCAACACCGGCACCTGGATGCAGCGCATCGCGCAGGACTGGCTGGTCCTCAGCCTCACCGGCTCCGCCACGGCTGTCGGCGTCACGACGGCGCTGCAGTTCTTGCCGATGCTGCTCTTCGGCCTCTACGGCGGAGTCCTGGTCGACCGCCTCCCCAAGCGCCCCACGCTGCTGGTCACCCAGACGTCGATGGCGCTCACGGGCCTGGCCCTCGCCGCCCTGACCCTGACCGGGCACGTCGAGGTCTGGCACGTGTACGTCGCCGCCTTCGCGGTCGGCCTCGCCACGGTCGTCGACAACCCCGCCCGCCAGTCCTTCGTGAGCGAGATGGTCGGCCCCGACCAGCTCCAGAACGCCGTCAGCCTCAACTCCGCGAACTTCCAGTCCGCCCGCATGATCGGCCCCGCCGTCGCCGGTCTCCTGATCACCGGCGTGGGCACGGGCTGGGCGTTCCTCTCCAACGGCCTGTCCTACGTCGCCCCGATCGCGGGCCTGCTGCTGATGCGCGCGCGTGAGCTGCACCCCGTGGAACGCGCCCCGCGCGGCAAGGGGCAGCTGCGTGAGGGGCTGTCGTACGTCGCCGGGCGCCCGGAGCTGATCTGGCCGATCGTGCTGGTGGGCTTCATCGGGACGTTCGCGTTCAACTTCCCGGTCTACCTCTCGGCCTTCGCGGACGAGGTCTTCCACGTCGGCGCGGGCACGTACAGCCTGTTCAACACGCTGATGGCGGTCGGCTCGGTGACGGGCGCGCTGCTCGCCGCCCGCCGGGGCACGGCGCGGATGCGGCTGCTGGCCGCGGCGGCGCTGGTGTTCGGCGCGGTGGAGATCGTGGCGGCGGTGACCCCGTCGCTCTGGCTCTTCGCCCTGCTGATGATCCCGCTCGGCGTCTTCGGCATGACGGTCAACGTCACCGCCAACACCGGCATCCAGATGGCCACCGACCCGGCGATGCGGGGCCGCGTCATGGCCCTGTACATGATGGTCTTCCTGGGCGGCTCCCCGGTCGGCGCCCCGATCGTCGGCTGGATCACGGACACCTACGGCGCCCGCGTCGGCCTCGCGACCGGCGGCGCGGTGGCGGCCCTGGCCGCCCTCACCATCGGCCTGATCCTGGCCCGCGTGGGGGGCCTGCGGCTGGCAGTGGGCTGGAACGCCGGTCATCCGCGGGTGCGGTTCGTTCCCCGGGAGGAGCGGGAGGAACTGGCCAGGGCGGCGTGAGTCGGTGGGTCAGTCGCGGGGGAACTCGTCGGTCTTGAGTACCAGGCCGACCGGGGTACCGGTCAGGTCGATGTCCTCGCCGAAGGAGAAGCTGACGTCACTGTGATACTTGCCGTCCTTCGGCAGGGTGTGCAGATGCCACTCGCCGGTGTACGGGTCCACGATCAGGTACACCGGCACTTCGGCCGCGGCGTAGGCGTCTTTCTTCGGGCCGTAGTCGTTGGCCGCCGTGTCCTTGGAGATGACCTCGGCGACGAATTCGACGTCCTGATAGCGCCAGCGGCCCTTGCTGTCCTTCACTGACCGTTCGGCCATGGCCGCCAGGTCGCAGGCGAAGCCGTTCAGATGCCCGGGGAAGTCGATCCGCACGTCCGATGCCATGCGCTTCTGCGAGTACTTGGCGTCCAACTGCTTCGCGATGCCGAAGATGATCTCCCAGTGGTTCTGCCGCTGCGGTGACATGAAGATGTTCCCCCCGACGATCTCGACCTTCGTTCCCTCGGGGATGGGCATCTTCTCGAGCCACTCGAACAGGACGTCCAGAGTCAGCTCGCCGCATTCCTCGGCCATCTCGATCCTGTCGTCAAGGACGGTCATCGTGGCGCTCCTCCCCGGCTGCCGCTCGGTCACGCACAGCCGCGCAGTACAACGATACGCACGGTGACGAGGACACGCCCGGACCCGGCGACGCGAGAGGCACACTGGCCCCATGAGACTCTTCGCCGCCGTACTGCCCCCCGAGGACGTCACCGACGAACTGGCCGCCGAGTTGGCCGCGTTGAAGAAGCTGCCCGGTGCGGACGGGCTGCGTTGGACGGGGCGGCCCGGGTGGCACTTCACGCTGGCGTTCTACGGGGAGGTCGACGACGACGTCGTACCCGAGCTGGCGATTCGGCTCGAGCGGGCCGCGCATCGGACGCGGGCGTTCGCGCTGGCCCTGCGGGGCGGGGGGCAGTTCGGGCAGGGGCGGGCGTTGTGGGCCGGGGCGGAGGGGGACCTCGCGACGATGCGGCTGCTGGCCG
The DNA here is from genome assembly GCF_006539505.1 of Streptomyces spinoverrucosus. Classification (GTDB taxonomy): domain Bacteria; phylum Actinomycetota; class Actinomycetes; order Streptomycetales; family Streptomycetaceae; genus Streptomyces; species Streptomyces spinoverrucosus. The sequence goes on along the minus strand of NZ_BJND01000056.1, from coordinate 49,528 downwards.
AGCGCGCCGAGGCGGCGGCGCGGAAGGCGGGCGTGGAGATGGGGGAGCACCGGCGCTACAAGGCCCACCTGACGCTGGCCCGCAGCCGGGACGCCAGGAACGTACGGGCGTACCTCGACGCGCTGGCCGGGTTCACGAGCCGCACCTGGACCGTGGACGAGCTGGCGCTGGTGCGCAGCAACCTGCCGAAGTCCGGGGTGCCGGGCGCGCAGCCCCGTTATGAGGCGGTCGCCCGCTGGCCGCTTGGCGGGGCCGGTTAGTCTCGGTACGTGGACCCGAAAACCCGGAACCGGATCATGGCCGGTGCGCTTGTGCTGATGTTCGTGGTGGTGGCGGTGGCGGCGGCATTCGGAAATTAGCCGCCGCCCGCCGCCCCCAGCCGCTTCGGCGTGCTACCAGGCGAAGGCCTCCGGCGACGGCCCCGGCCCCGGGAAGATCTCGTCCAGCCCGGCCAGCAGCTCCTCCGACAGCTCCAGCTCGACCGCCCGCAGCGCGGAGTCCAGCTGCTCGGCGGTGCGCGGGCCGACGATCGGGCCGGTCACGCCGGGCCGGGTGAGCAGCCAGGCGAGGGCGGCCTCGCCGGGTTCCACTCCGTGCTTGTCGAGCAGGTCCTCGTAGGCCTGGATCTGCGCACGGGCAGCCGGTTCGGCGAGGGTGCCGGCGGCCCGGCCGGAGGCCCGGCGCCCGCCCTCGGTCTCCTTCTTCAGGACCCCGCCGAGCAGCCCGCCGTGCAGCGGCGACCAGGGGATGACTCCGAGGCCGTAGTCCTGCGCGGCCGGGATGACCTCCATCTCGGCGCGGCGCTCGAAGAGGTTGTAGAGGCACTGCTCGCTGACGAGGCCGATGGTGCCGCCCCGGCGGGCGGCGATCTCGTTGGCCTGGGCGATCTTGTAGCCGGGGAAATTGCTGGAACCGACGTACAGGATCTTCCCCTGCTGCACCAGCACGTCGATCGCCTGCCAGATCTCCTCGAACGGGGTGGCCCGGTCGATGTGGTGGAACTGGTAGACGTCGATGTAGTCGGTCTGCAGCCGCTTGAGGCTGGCGTCGACGGCGCGGCGGATGTTGAGGGCGGAGAGCTTGTTGTGGTTGGGCCAGGGCTCGACGTCGTCCAGGCCCATGTACCCGTACAGCTTGGTGGCGAGGACGACCTTGTCCCGCCGGTCACCGCCCTTGGCGAACCAGTTGCCGATGATGCGTTCGGTACGGCCCTTGTTCTCGCCCCAGCCGTACACGTTGGCGGTGTCGAAGAAGTTGATGCCCGCGTCCAGCGCCGCGTCCATGATCGCGTGACTGTCGGCCTCCTCGGTCTGCGGGCCGAAGTTCATCGTGCCGAGGACGAGGCGGCTGACCTTGAGTCCGGTGCGTCCGAGCTGCGTGTACTTCATGGTCCATAAGCCAACGTCTTGAAGTGGACTCAAGGCAAGCGGCTGCGGTGGCCGGATCAGTCGCGGGGGAACTTGGCCGTGTCGAGGGTGAGATCGAGAAGGGTGTGGGTCAGGTCGATCCGCTCGCCGAAGTCGAACCTGGACTCGGTGCGGTACTCGCCGTCCTTGGGGTCCGTGAAGACGTGGCAGCGGGCCTGGTAGGGGTCGGCGATGAGGTAGACGGGTACCCCGGCCTCGGCGTACGCGGCCTTCTTGGGGCCGTAGTCGTTCATCCCGGTCCCGCGGGAGATGACCTCGGCGACGAACTCGACGTCCTCATGACGCCAGCCGCGCTTCGGGTCGCGTTCGGCGTCGTCACGCAGCTTCATCACGTCGGGGCAGAAGCCGTTCTCGAAGCCGGGGAAGTCGATGCGGACGTCGGTCGTCACCTTGATGTCCATGCCGAACTGATCCTCCAACGCACGGATGATGCGGCGGATGATCTCCCAGTGCGTGTCCCGCTGCCGCACCATGTGGACGGCCCCCTCGACGACCTCGGCCTTGATGCCTTCGAGGACCATCCGCTCCAGCAGTTCGAACCACTCGTCGAGGCGCTGGGCGTTCTCGACGGTCATGGTGGCGCTCCTCCCCGGCCGCCCCATGAGAGGGTCGGCCGTGCAGTACAACGCGACGCACGGGATCCCGTCACGGGGAGAAGTGACCATGGCGACCGCCCTTACGGCCCCCCTCGTACGCCTCCTCCACCACACCCTCGGCGACAACATCCTCGGCATCTACCTCCACGGCTCCGCCGTCCTAGCCGGACTCCGCCCGCACAGTGACCTCGACCTGCTCGTCGTCGTGGACCGTCCCACGACCCACGCCCAACGCCGGGCCCTCGTCGAGGAGTTGCTCAAGGTCTCCGGCGGCCCCTCCCGCCGCCCCGTCGAGCTGATCGTCGTACGGCACGACGAAGTCAACCCCTGGCGGTACCCGCCGAACTGCGAGTTCCTGTACGGCGAATGGCTGCGGGAGGAGTACGAGCGGGGCCTCGTCCCCGCCCCGGCCCCGATGCCCGACCTCGCGCCGCTCCTCACCATGGTTCTGCAGGGCGACGCGCCCCTCTACGGCCCCCCGCCCGCCACCCTCCTCGCCCCCGTCCCGCGCGCCGACCTGCGGCGGGCGATCGTCGCGGGGGTGCCGGAGCTGATGGCCGATCTCGGCTCGGACACCCGCAACGTCCTGCTGACCCTCGCCCGGATCTGGGTCACGCTCGCCACCGGCACGATCCGTTCGAAGGACGCCGCCGCCGACTGGGCCCTCGAACGGCTGCCGCCCGAGCACCGCCCGGCGCTGGCGTGGGCGCGGGCGGCGTATCTGGGGCGGACGGTGCGGACTCCCTCAGCGGGTGCCGCGCGGGCCTGCGCCGACGCCCTCGTGCGCGCCCTCGCCGATCAGCCCTCGTAGTCCGCGCCCAGCCCCCACCCCTGGTACAGCGCCTCCGCGAACGCCTCCGCGATCCGGTGCTCGCCGCTCGCGTTCGGGTGGGTGCCGTCGTAGGTGTCCGTGTGGATGTCGTACGACGCCGGTGGCGACGCCAGCAGCAGCGGCGAGCGCGGTTCGTCCAGGTCGGCGACCGTCTTCGCGAGGAGCTCGTTGAAGGCGGCGACCTGCTCGGCGAAGGGTGCGTCGGACATGCAGCGCACGTTCGGTATCACGGGGAGTACGGCCATGCGGATGCGCGCGTTCCCCTCGCGCGCGCCGGCGATGAAGGCGCGGACGTTCTCCGCCGTCTGCTCGGCGTTCGTGTAGAAGCCCAGGTCGATCAGGCCCAGGGAGACCAGCAGCACGTCCGCGCGGCAGTCGCGCACCGCCCCGCCGATCAGCGGGGCCATGTGCAGCCAGCCCTCACCCCAGCCGGCCAGGTGGGCGCGCGGGAAGTCCGGTTCGGCGTAGGCGTACGACACCGGCGCCTGCGCCGTCTTGTCGTACAGCGACTCGCGCGGGCCGACGATCGCGAAGGGCCCGCCGTACGTCTCGCACAGGTGCCGCCACATCCGGTAACGCCAGGTGTGTTCGCCCGCGCTGCCGATGGTCATGGAGTCGCCTACGGGCATGAACCTGAGCATCCGCTCATCATGAACGATCAGGGCAGAGCGCGGGGTGTGAGGCCCACCACCCCGGTGAAACGCCGGGCGGGGTGGCAGTCTTGGGGGCATGCGCCGATCTCTCGCATTCCTCGCCGCGGCCCTCCTCACGGGCGCGCTCGCCGTGCCGACCGCCTCCGCCGCCGACGGGGACAAGGCGTTCACGATCAGGGACCCGCGCATCACCGAGTCCAGCGGCCTCGCCGCCTCCCGCCAGCACCCCGGCGTCTACTGGACCCACAACGACAGCGACGACGGTGCCTACCTCTACGCCGTGGACAGCGCGACCGGCGAGACCGTCGCCACCCTCACCCTCACCGGCGTCGGCCGCCCCCGCGACGTCGAGGCCATCTCCATCGGGCCCGGCAACCAGATCTACGTCGGCGACATCGGCGACAACCTCGGCGGCACCTGGGACCACGTCTGGATCTATCAGCTGCCCGAGCCCAAGGAGCTGAGGGACCAGACCGTCCGGGCCACGCAGTACGTCGTGAAGTACTCCGACGGGGCGCGCGACGCCGAGTCGCTCGTCGTGCATCCGAAGACCGGGCGCGTCTACATCATCGACAAGAACGAGGCGGGCGGGCACCTGTACGAGGGACCGGCGGAGTTGTCCGCCTCCGGCACGAACGTCTTCAAGCCCATCGCCCCCGTCGCCGACCTGGAGGCCACCGACGCCGCGTTCTCCCCGGACGGTGAACAGCTCGTCGTCCGCAGCTACTTCGGCTCGCTCGCCTACGACTGGAACGGCGGCCGGATCAAGCGCACCGGGCGGCTCGGCGTGCCGTCCCTGGGACAGGGGGAGTCGGTGACGTACACCGCCGACGGCACGAAGGTCATGTTCGGCAACGAGGGCGCCGAGAGTTCGGTGGAGCCGCTGGACGCGCCCGGTGCGTCCGGCGGCTCCTCCAAGTCGCCGTCCGCCGACGGCAGTTCGGCCTCCCAGGAGGAGGGCAGCGGCTTCTCCGTCGGGACCGGCGCCGTCGCCGTGGTCGTCGCCTGCGCCCTCCTCCTCGGCCTGCGGCGGCTGCGGCGCCGGGACTAGCCGTGGATCAGCCGTGAATCAGCCGACCGATTCCCGCCGCTGGGCCACCAGGACCTCCAGGCCGTCGAGGATGCGTTGCAGGCCGAACTCGAAGTGGTCGAAGTCCGGGCCCCAGGTGTTCTCGTCCAGGGATGCCATGATCGGGTAGCGGCCGGTGGCCATGACCTTCTCCAGGACCGGGACCTGCGCTTCCCAGAACTCCGCGTCCGTCAGCCCCGTCCTGCGCTCCGCCTCCTCCTGGTGGACCTGGGTGCGCGCGGCGCCGATGACGTACGAGTCGACCAGGATGATCGCCGAGACCAGTTCGCGGTCGGACAGGCCCATCGGGCGGATGCGGGAGAGGACCTTCTCCAAGCCGTCGATGGCGCTGGGGCCGAGGATTGGGCGTGACTGGTTGACCTGGAGCAGCCAGGGGTGGCGGCGGTAGAGGGCGAGGGTCGCGCGGCCCATGGCCTCCAGCGCCGAGCGCCAGGTGCCGTCGCCGAGGTCGGCGGGGTTCTCCGACGGGCGCTGCACACGGTCCAGCATCAGGTCGAGCAGCTCGGCCTTGCCGGGGACGTAGCGGTACAGAGACATCGCGCCGGTGCCGAGTTCGGCGGCGACGCGTCGCATCGACACCGCCTCCAGGCCCTCCGCGTCCGCGACCCGGACGGCGGCTTCCACGATGCGGTCGAGCGTCAGGCCCGGCTTGGGGCCGCGACTGGGCCGTCGGCCGGTGTCCCACAGCAGTTCGAGGGTCCGCTGGATATCGCCGCTGCCGCTGGTCTCGGTGCCGCCCTTGCCGCTCGTCATGCGGCTCAGTCTAGGTGCCCGAGGAAAAACTGGGTACGTCGTACGCGCAATCGGGTACGGTGTACCCAGTTAAGGAGAGAAGGGGGACCCATGAGCGACGGATACGCCGTACGGGCCGAGGGCCTGCAGAAGCGCTACGGCGAGAAACGCGCCCTGGACGGCTTCGACCTCGCCGTGCGCGAAGGCACCGTACACGGCCTGCTCGGGCCGAACGGCGCGGGCAAGACCACTGCCGTGCGCATCCTGTCCACGCTGGTGCGGCTGGACGGCGGACAGGCGACGGTGGCCGGACTGGACGTGGCCCGGCAGTCGCGCGAGGTGCGCGCCCGGATCGGGCTCACCGGGCAGTACGCCGCGGTGGACGAGGTGCTCACCGGGCGGCAGAACCTGGAGATGTTCGGCCGGTTGTTCCATCTGGGCGGGAAGCGGGCGAAGCTGCGCGCCGCCGAGCTGCTGGCGCAGTTCGACCTGACCGACGCCGCCGACAAGGGCGTCGGCGGCTACAGCGGCGGCATGCGGCGCCGCCTCGACCTCGCCGCGTCGATGATTCTCGCGCCCGCCGTCCTCTTCCTCGACGAGCCGACGACGGGACTGGACCCTCGTAGCCGCGGCGAAGTCTGGGAGTCCGTGCGGGAGTTGGTGGCGAGCGGTACGACCGTGCTGCTGACCACCCAGTATCTGGAGGAGGCCGACAAGCTCGCCTCCCACATCACCGTCATCGACCAGGGGCGGGCCATCGCCGACGACACCCCGGACGGGCTGAAGAACCGGGTCGGCGGCGACCGGATCGAGGTCGTGGTCGCCGAGCGGGCGGACATCGCGCGGGCCGTGAAGGTGGTCGCCCGGGTCTCCGACGGTGAACCGGAGACCGACGAGAGCGAGTTGCGGGTGCACGCGGCCGTGGCCGACCGGGTGACCGCGCTGACGGACGTCGCCCGCACCCTCCAGGACGAGGGCGTACGGGTCGAGGACATCGGACTGCGCAGGCCCAGCCTCGACGACGTGTTCCTGCGCCTGACCGGACACCGCACGGAGACATCTCAGACGAAGGAGGCCGCCGCATGAGCACCCTGGCTCCCGTGGCCCGCAGCCGCACGTACTGGCTGCTCGCCGACTGCTGGAACATCGTCCGCCGCGGCCTGACCCACTACCAGCGCCAGCCCGTCAACATCGCCTGGCAGCTGGGCTTCCCGATCCTCTCCGTCCTCCTCTACGGCTATGTCTTCGGCAGCGCCATGAAGGTGCCCGGCGGCGGGGACTACAAGGACTTCCTGATGCCGGGCATGTTCGTGATGACGATGGCGTTCGGCTTCATCAACACCGCGACCGTGGTGGTGTACGACTCCACCAAGGGCGTCATCGACCGGTTCCGCTCGATGCCCATGGCGTCGTCGGCCGTGGTCGCGGGGCGCGGGGTGACCGATCTGATCGTCGCCTGCGCTGAGCTGGGCATCATGATGCTGACCGCGCTGGCCATGGGCTGGCGGCCGGACGGTGGCTGGGGCTTCCTCGCCGCGTTCGGGCTGCTGCTGTGGCTGCGGTTCGCGCTGATCTGGATCGGCGTGTGGCTCGGCCTGATCGTGCCCAACCCCGAGGCGGCGGGCGGGCTGTTCGCGGTCGCCTTCCCGCTGACCATGATCTCCAGCATCTTCGTCGCCCCGCAGCTGATGCCGGACTGGCTGGGGTGGGTGGCCGCGTGGAACCCCATCTCGTCCACGGCGGCGGCCACGCGCGAGCTGTTCGGGACGCCGGTGGGCGGGAGTGACTCCTGGGTGGAGCAGCACGCGCTGTTGATGGCGGGGGTGTGGCCGGTGGTGCTGACGGTGATCTTCCTGCCGCTGGCCGTGCGCAGGTTCCAGAGGTTGAGCCGCTGAAGCCGTATGCGCTAGGGCCTGTCCGGCGGATCAGGTCGCAGGAAATCGGCGGCGCCCTATAAGCGCAGATGGGCGTGCCAGGCCCCGCGTCTGCGGCATGATCCGCCGGACAGGCCCTAGGGCGCCCGGTGCTCGCCGGGCGCCCTCACGCGCGTGCCCCGGCCTCCTGTGCGCGCAGCCTTCGGCCGCGCCGGGTCGGCCCCCAGGGTTTGAGGACCGAGATCACCGTCATGAAGACGTAGGCGGACAGCGAGACGACCGGTCCGAACAGGACGTCGCCGGTGTCGGGCAGCGGTCCGCCCGCGGTGACGGCGGCGACCGCGGAGTTCACCCCGGGGCGCAGCGCGAAGGCCGTGGCGGTCGTCGTGGCCAGGGTCAGCCAGAACTTGGTGCAGACCCATCGGTGCCTGGCCAGCCCCCACGGGGTGCCCAGGGACAGCAGCAGCCCGCTGAGGAGCGTGAGGAACGCGACGGGGAGCAGGAGCCAGTCGGCGAACAGCTTCATGGCCCGGACGGAGGCCTCCACGGTCACCGCGGACCCTGTGGTGGTCGCGGTGATCCCGAGCGCGAGCAGCCCGAGCGTGAGCCCGAGCCAGCCGGCGGAGGCGGCTACATGGACGATGAGGGTGGCCCGGCGTGCGGGCCGGCTCAGTTTCAGGCGGCTGGGTTTCACCTGCACAACGGTGCCGGGCGGGGGCGGCGAGGGCGTCTGACGGCGGGAGTAACCGCGCGTACCGGCGTCGGCGTACGAGGCCTCGCCACGAGGTCTTCGGGCGTCGTACCGACCGGGCCGGGACGGGTCCCGGACCGCCCGCACTAATGTGCGGTGCATGCCATGGTTCCGCAGGAAAAGCCCCGTGACCGGCACCGATTCCGACCTCATGGCGCGGCTGCCTCCGATCAAGGAGCCCAGCAAGACGGAGCAGTTCGCGCAGGACGCACGCCGGGACCGCCCGGCGGACGAGCACTGGACATCCACTCGGGTCTTCCCTTACGTCGACCTGCTGCGGGACAGGGACGACTCGCCGCTCTACCTCGGAGTGAGCGGCAGGCCCGCCATCCTGCTGCGCCTGTCCGGCCGGATGCGCGCGGACCTCGACGGCCTCGGCGAGCTGATCCGGGACAAGGGCGCCGACCTGTTTCTCCAGGGTCACCGCCTCGGACGGTACGGAATGGTGCGGGCGGTGCTGCAACTGCCGGAGTACGACCTGATCTTCGAGACGCCGCTGACGCTGGCGCACGGCGACGTGCAGGAGTTCATCGCGGCCGCGTATCAGGACGAGGCGGTCGAGCTGCACCTGGCCCACGCGCACGATGCGCGTTCGCTGGGGTTCGCCTGCCGGGCTGCCGGGATCCAGCCGGTGGTGGACGCCGTACTGGACGCTGTGCGCGGGCTCCGCCATCCGACCACACCGGCCGAACAGGCCGCACCCGTCGCCGCTCTGGAGGCAAGGTTCCCCCAGATCAGCGACGGGCTCAGCGACGGGACCCGGATACGGCTGAGCGTCACGGGGCGGGCGGACGGCGTCATGACGATGGTGACCCGCAACTGACGCGCACCGGCTGGCCTGTTCCACGAGAAAGGGCGCCCGGTGTCCGCCGGGCGCCCCAACTCACGTACAGGGATCGTCAGAGCTTCTCGATCACATAGTCGACGCACTTCGTCAGTGCCTCGATGTCCGCCGGGTCGATCGCCGGGAACATCGCGACGCGCAGCTGGTTGCGGCCCAGCTTGCGGTACGGCTCGGTGTCGACGATGCCGTTGGCGCGCAGCACCTTGGCGACGGCCGCCGCGTCCACCTCGTCGGTGAAGTCGATCGTGCCGATGACCTGCGAGCGCTTGGCCGGGTCGGCGACGAACGGGTTGGCGTACTTGATGTCCTCGGCCCAGCCGTACAGCGTGCGCGCGGAGGTCGCCGTACGGCGGACCGCCCAGTCGAGACCGCCCTGGCCGTTGATCCACTCCAGCTGCTCGTTGAGCAGGAAGAGGGTGGCGAGGGCCGGGGTGTTGTACGTCTGGTTCTTGCGGGAGTTGTCGATCGCCGTCGGCAGGCTGAAGAACTCCGGGACGTGGCGGCCGGACGCGTGGATGCGCTCGGCGCGCTCGATCGCGGCGGGGGAGAAGACGCCGATCCACAGGCCGCCGTCGGAGGCGAAGGACTTCTGCGGGGCGAAGTAGTAGACGTCCGTCTCGGCGATGTCGACCGGGAGGCCGCCCGCGCCGGAGGTGGCGTCCACGAGGACGAGGGCGCCCTCGTCGGCACCGGCCACCCGCTTGATGGGCATGGCGACGCCGGTCGAGGTCTCGTTGTGGGTGAACGCGTAGACGTCCACGCCCGCCGCGGCCTCCGGCTCGGGGTGCGTGCCGGGGTCGGCGGAGATGATGTCGGGCTCGGCCAGCCAGGGGGCCAGCTTGGCGGCCTTGGCGAACTTGGAGCTGAACTCGCCGAAGCTGAGGTGCTGCGACTTGTTCTCGATCAGGCCGTGCGTCGCGATGTCCCAGAACGCGGTCGAGCCGCCGTTGCCGAGGATCACCTCGTAGCCGTCGGGGAGCTGGAACAGCTCGCTGATGCCCTCGCGCACCTTGCCGACCAGGTTCTTGACCGGGGCCTGCCGGTGGGAGGTGCCCATGAGGGACGTGCCGGTCGCGGCGAGGGCGTCCAGCGCCTCCGTCCGCACCTTGGAGGGACCCGCGCCGAAACGACCGTCCGCGGGCTTGATGTCAGAGGGAATCTGGATCTCAGCCACGAAGGGAGACTAGCCGCTGGGGGAAACCTGGTCGAAACGTCGTCCGTCGGGTGAGACGGCGTTTCGCGCGGGCGGTGGGGGAGGGCAGGGTGGTCAGTGGCAAAAGCGGTTCACACGCCTGACCGAGTCCACTACTCTGGACTGGCGAGTGCAGCGAGCTGAACATTCCCCGGATCGGTCCCGAGCCCCCTGGAAGGCCCCGTGAGTACCCCGAGCGCCACCCCGTCGTCCCCGGTGACGTCCTCGTCCGCGCCGTCCGCGGCGGCCACGCCGAGCCAGGGACAGCCCAGGGGTGGCCGACTCGGTGGCTCCATCGGCCCGGTCGGCCTGGTGCTGGCGGGCGGGGTGTCGGTTCAGTTCGGCGGCGCCCTCGCGGTCAGTCTGATGCCGCGGGCGGGCGCGCTGGGCATCGTGACGCTGCGGCTGCTGGTCGCCGCGGTGGTCCTGCTGGTGGTCTGCCGTCCCCGGCTGCGCGGCCACTCCCGCACCGACTGGGGCACGGTCATCGCCTTCGGTATCACGATGGCCGCGATGAACGGCCTCTTCTACCAGGCCCTCGCCCGGATCCCCCTCGGCCCCGCGGTCACGCTTGAGGTCCTCGGCCCGCTGGCCCTGTCCGTCCTGGCCTCCCGCCGCGCGATCAACCTCGTCTGGGCGGGACTCGCGCTGGCCGGCGTCTTCCTCCTCGGCGGCGGAGGCTTCGACAGCCTCGACCTGGTCGGCGTGGCCTTCGCGCTGGGGGCGGGCGCGATGTGGGCGGCGTACATCGTCTTCAGCGCGCGTACGGGCCGCCGGTTCCCGCAGGCCGACGGGCTGGCGCTGGCCATGGCGGTGGCGGCGGTGCTGTTCCTGCCGCTGGGCATCGTGGAGTCGGGCGCGAAGCTGCTGGACCCGGTGACGCTGGCCCTCGGCGCGGCCGTCGCCGTCCTCTCCTCGGTCCTCCCCTACACCCTCGAACTCCTCGCCCTGCGCCGCCTGCCCGCCGCCACGTTCGCCGTCCTCATGAGCCTCGAACCCGCCATCGCCGCCGCGGCAGGCTTCCTGATCCTCAACCAGGCCCTCACCGCGACGGAGGCCGCGGCGATCGCCCTGGTCATCGCGGCGAGCATGGGGGCGGTGCGGACGCAGACCCGGCGCGCGCGGAGGGCGGGAGCCGAGCGAATGACATGACTCACAGGAGAAACCCAGTTTCCGTGGGCAACTGTCCGAATCGGGACGTTTATCTCTGAGCGGCCATCGTGCGGCGCGCTGGAGCAGGGGGAATTCGGCTGTTCCCTCCGACAACAGAGTCTTATGATCACCGCCGTTTACGCTTCCGCCTTTCGACCAAAGGGCTCGTATGAATCTGCGCCGCACCGTCTCCACTGCCGTCGCCGTCGCCGTGACCGCGCCGTTCGCGCTGCTGTCCGCCACTCCGGCCCTCGCCGCCGACAAGTCGTCGGCCACCGCGGTGCAGTCGGAGACGGCAGGGGCGACGTCCACGCCGTCGATCGCAGAGCTGGAGCAGGCGGCGAAGGAGGCGCAGGAGGCGTACGAAGCGGCTGTGGCCGCCAGGGAAGCCCAGTACAAGTACCTTGAGGAGATGCTCGACGGGGGCACTCCGCTCGACGCGGCCGCCAAGGCCGCGGACGAGGAGGCGGACGCCGCCGAGGCGGCCAAGGCGACCGCCGACAAGGAGCTGTCCGACGCTCAGGCCGCGCTCGCCGCACTGGGTGAGTCCGCGACCGCGGAGGAGAAGGCGGCGGCGGAGCAGCGGGTGACCGAGGCGAAGGCCGCGGCCGCGGCAGCCGCGGAGACGGCGACCGCCGCCCGGGCCAAGGCGACCGAGGCCGGCAGGAAGCGGGACGACGAGCGGGTTGCGGAGGCCCGGAAGTACGGCGAGCTGCAGAGGGCGGAGGAGCAGGCGCTCGCCGACAAGCAGGCCGCCGACAAGGCCCTCGCCGACGCCAAGAAGGCCCTTGAAGAGGGCGACAAGGGCGACGACACCGAGGGCGAGACCGGCGCGGGCGGGAACAAGGGCGACGACACCGAGGGCGGCAACGAGTCCGAGGGCGCCAAGGGCAAGGACGGCGAGAACGACGGTGCCGAGGCCGCCAAGTCCGACGGTGCCGTGAAGCAGCAGGGCGGCGCGGCCGACACACCGACGGGCGCTACGACCCCGTCCGGCAGCATGGCCGAGACCGGCTCGTCCTCCGCGCTGCCGCAGCTCGCCCTCGCGGGCGGCGCCGCCGTGGCGCTCGGCGCGGGAGCGGTGTTCATCGTCCGCCGCCGCAGGACGGGTGACGCCGAGGTCTGAGCGGCGGGTGGTTCATCCGTCGAGCGCTGTGAAGTCGCCCCGGGAGGCCGCCGACACGAACGTGGTGAAGGCCTCCGGGGTGACGGTGAGGGTCCCGTGGGCGGGGTTCTTGGAGTCGCGGATGGCAATGTGGGCGGTGAGGTCGGCGACTTCGACGCACTCGCCGCCGCTGCTGCCGCTGTAGGAGGACTTGCGCCAGGTGGCGGTGCCGAAGGGGGCGCATTCGACGCAGTCGCCGCCGCTGCTGCTGCTGTACGACGACCTACGCCACCGCGCTCGCGTCACGTTCAGGCTGCTCCCCATAGCGTTCCTCCATCACGCGGGTGATCAGGTCGGCCGAGTCTCTCGGTGAGAGGGCGGCGGCCTGCAAGCGAGCGTAGCCGACGGAACGCTCCCTGATCACTTGCGGATTGGCGGTCATGTGGCCCTGGTCGTAGCTCTCGTTGTAGTGCAGGTCCGGTTCGCTGTCGAACCGGAGAAGAGTGAACGAGCCCATCATCCCCGTGTGCTCACCCGCCGAGAACGGCAGCACCTGGATCTCCATCCACGGTTGGCCGAACAGGTCCAACAAGTGTGCTAGTTGGCCTCGCATCACCTCCCGGCCGCCGATCGCTCGATGCAGTACCGCCTCGTCCAGTACGACCCACAGCACTGGCGGCTGCTCGCGCTCCAGAATGCGCTGTCGGTCCAACCGCGCCGCGACCATCTCGTCGAGCCGTTTCGAGTGCTCGACGCTCAGAACGGCTCGCGCGTACGCCTCCGTCTGCAAGAGCCCGTAGACCAACTGGCACTGGTACGTGGAGATATACGCAGCCTTCGCCTCCATCTCCGCATACGGCTGAAACCACCCCGGCAACTGACTCCGCAGCACCAGCCCCACCAGCCGGGAGAACAACCCGTCCGTCCCCAGCGCAGCATCCACCCGCTCCGAGAAGTCCCGTTGAGGGACCCTCGCCGCTGTCTCGATCTGCCCGATCAGTGACCCGGTGCAGAAGACGATCGCGCCGAGCTGCGCCAACGTCAGTCCCGCCGCCTCCCGGCAGCGCCGCAGCTCGTAGCCGTAGTAGTCCAACGGCGATGCACTCGGGTCCAGTTCACGACTTCGCACGCCAACCACCTCCCGTGACCGAGAGTAGCCGCACGGACGCGCACAGGTGCCGGGGTTGTGGAAAACAAAATCATGCAAGCGTGCTTGATTTGTTCCGGGGGCGCTGTCACGCTCCTCCCCATGGCCGACCCGACCCCCGTCTTCGACGACCTGCGTGCCGAAAGCGACGAACTCGACCGGCTCGTCGCAGATTTGGAACCGGACCAGTGGGCGCTCCCCACCCCCGCGCCCCGATGGACCATCGCCCACCAGATCGCTCACCTCGCCTGGACCGACCGGTCTGCCCTCCTCGCCGTCACGGACGCCGACGCGTTCCGGACGCTGGCCGAGAAGGCCCTCGCCGCGCCGGACTCCTTCGTCGACGAGGGCGCCGAGGAGGGCGCCCGGCTCGCGCCGAGTGAGCTGCTGGCGACGTGGCGGGAAGGACGTACCGCCCTCGACACGGCGCTGCGCACGGCCCCGCGCGGCGCGCGTTTCCCCTGGTACGGCCCGCCTATGTCCGCCGCCGCCATGGCCACCGGCCGGATCATGGAGACCTGGGCCCACGGCCAGGACATCGCCGACGCCCTGGGTGTGGTCCGCCCACCCACCGACCGGCTGAAGCATGTGGTCCGCATCGGGGTCCGCGCCCGCGACTTCGCCTTCGGCGTGCACGGCCTGCCGGCGCCGGGCGAGGAGTTTCGCGTGGAACTGACCAGCCCCTCGGGTGAGTTGTGGACGTACGGCCCCGAAGGCGCCGCCCAGCGCGTCACCGGCCTCGCCGTCGACTTCGCCCTCCTGGTCACCCAGCGCGCCCACCGCGACGACCTCGCCGTACGCGCCGAGGGTCCCGACGCCGACCGCTGGCTGGACATCGCGCAGGCCTTCGCGGGCCCGCCCGGCAGTGGCCGCCCGCCGCAGGGGGACGCCCGGTGACGCTGCGCATAGGCAACGCCTCCGGCTTCTACGGCGACCGCTTCGACGCCCTGCGCGAGATGCTCACCGGCGGCGAACTCGACGTCCTCACCGGCGACTACCTCGCTGAGCTGACCATGCTCATCCTGGCCCGGGACCGCCTGAAGGACCCCACGGCCGGTTACGCCCGCACCTTCCTGCGCCAGCTGGAGGAGTGCCTCGGCCTCGCCCACGACCGGGGCGTCCGCGTCGTCACCAACGCGGGCGGCCTCAACCCGGCCGGACTCGCCGACGCCGTACGGCAGTTGGCCGACCGACTCGGCATCCCCGTCCGCGTCGCGCACGTCGAGGGCGACGACCTCACCGCCGCCCACCCCGGCAGCCTCGCCGCCCACGCCTACCTCGGCGGTTTCGGCATCGCCGCCTGTCTGAGGGAGGGCGCCGACATCGTCGTCACCGGGCGGGTGACGGACGCGGCCCTGGTCACCGGGCCCGCCGCCGCGCACTTCGGCTGGCAGCCGGGGGAGTACGACCGCCTCGCGGGCGCCGTCGTCGCCGGTCACGTCCTGGAGTGCGGCACCCAGGCCACCGGCGGCAACTACTCCTTCTTCCACGAGCGCCAGGCCGACCTCCGCCGCCCCGGCTTCCCCCTCGCCGAACTGCACCCCGACGGCACCTCCGTCATCACCAAACACCCCGGCACCGGCGGTTTCGTCGACATCGGCACGGTCACCGCCCAGCTCCTCTACGAGACCGGCGGCCCCCGCTACCCGGGCCCCGACGTCACCGCCCGCCTCGACACCGTCCGCCTCACCCAGGAGGCCCCCGACCGCGTCCGTATCGAGGGCGTACGAGGAGAGGCCCCGCCCCCGACCCTCAAGGTCGGCCTGAACCGCCTCGGCGGCTTCCGCAACGAGGTCACCTTCGTCCTCACCGGCCTCGACATCGAGGCAAAGGCCGCGCTGGTACGGCAGCAAATGGCGGACGCGCTCGACAAGTCACCGCCCGCCGAGATCCGTTGGGATCTCGTCCGCACCGACCGCCCCGACGCCGACACCGAGGAGACGGCCAGCGCCCTGCTCCGCCTCGTCGTGCGCGACCCCGACCAGGAGACCGTCGGCCGCACCCTCAGCGCGGCCGCCGTCGAACTGGCACTCGCCAGCTACCCCGGCTTCCATGTGCTGGCGCCACCCGGAAAGGGCACCCCGTATGGGGTCTTCGAGGATGTGTACGTCCCCCATGGCGTCGTCCCACATATGGCGGTCCTCCACGACGGACGCCGTATCCCTGTGGTTCCGCCCCACGACACCGTCGTACTCGACGTCGTACCGGAGCCTCCCCTGCCCGAGCCGCTGCCGGACGGACCCAGAAGGCGCGCCCCCCTCGGCCTCGTCGCCGGTGCCCGCAGCGGCGACAAGGGCGGGAACGCCAATGTCGGGGTGTGGGCCCGTACGGACGAAGCCTGGCGGTGGCTCGCACACGAGCTGACGGCCGACAGATTCCAGCAACTCCTGCCCGAGTGCCGCGAATTGAATGTCACCCGCCACGTCCTGCCCAACCTTCGCGCCCTCAACTTCGTCGTCGAAGGCATCCTCGGCCAGGGCGTCGCCGCGCAGGCCCGCTTCGACCCGCAGGCCAAGGCCCTCGGCGAATGGCTGCGCTCCCGCCACCTGGACATCCCGGAGGCCCTGCTGTGACGGTCATCAGCTCCACTCTGGACACCAACGGCCCCGACTACACGGCCAACCGCGAGGCCATGCTCGCCAAGCTCGCCGAACTGGACGCCGAGCACGCCAAGGCCCTCGCGGGCGGCGGCGAGAAGTACGTGGCCAGGCACAGGAAGCGCGGCAAGCTCCTCGCCCGCGAGCGCATCGAACTGCTCCTCGACCCCGACACGCCCTTCCTGGAACTGTCCCCGCTGGCCGCCTGGGGCAGCGACTACACCGTCGGCGCCTCCCTCGTCACCGGCATCGGGGTCGTCGAGGGCGTCGAGTGCCTGATCACCGCCAACGACCCGACCGTCCGGGGCGGCGCGAGCAACCCGTGGAGCCTGAAGAAGGCCCTGCGCGCGAACGACATCGCCCTCGCCAACCGCCTGCCCTGCATCAGCCTGGTCGAGTCGGGCGGCGCGGATCTGCCCTCGCAGAAGGAGATCTTCATCCCGGGCGGAGCCATCTTCCGGGACATCACCCGTCTCTCGGCCGCCGGGATCCCGACCGTCGCCGTCGTCTTCGGGAACTCCACGGCCGGTGGCGCGTACATCCCCGGCATGTCCGATCACGTGATCATGATCAAGGAGCGCGCGAAGGTGTTCCTCGGCGGCCCGCCCCTGGTGAAGATGGCCACCGGCGAGGAGAGCGACGACGAGTCCCTGGGCGGCGCCGACATGCACGCGCGCGTGTCGGGCCTCGCGGACTACTTCGCCGTCGACGAGCGGGACGCGCTGCGGCAGGCGCGGCGAGTGGTGGCCCGGCTCAACCACCGCAAGGCGTATCCGGAACCCGGTCCCGCGGAGCCGCCGAAGTATGACGCCGACGAGCTGCTGGGCATCGTTCCCGGCGATCTGAAAGTGCCCTTCGACCCGCGCGAGGTCATCGCCCGGATCGTCGACGCCTCCGACTTCGACGAGTTCAAGCCGCTGTACGGAACCAGTCTGGCGACCGGCTGGGCGACCCTGCACGGCTACCCGGTGGGCATCCTGGCCAACGCCCAAGGGGTGCTGTTCAGCGCGGAGTCGCAGAAGGCGGCCCAGTTCATCCAGCTCGCCAACCAGCGCGACATCCCACTGCTGTTCCTGCACAACACCACCGGCTACATGGTGGGCAGCCAGTACGAGCAGGGCGGCATCATCAAGCACGGCGCGATGATGATCAACGCGGTCTCCAATTCGCGCGTCCCGCACCTCTCCGTCCTCATGGGCGCCTCCTACGGCGCCGGCCACTACGGCATGTGCGGCCGCGCCTACGACCCCCGCTTCCTCTTCGCCTGGCCCAGCGCCAAGTCCGCCGTCATGGGCCCGCAGCAGCTCGCGGGCGTGCTGTCCATCGTCGCCCGCCAGTCCGCCGCCGCGAAGGGACAGCCGTACGACGAGGAGGCGGACGCCGCCCTGCGCGCGATGGTCGAGCAGCAGATCGAGTCCGAGTCGCTGCCGATGTTCCTGTCCGGGCGCCTCTACGACGACGGCGTCATCGACCCGCGCGACACCCGAACCGTCCTCGGCCTGTGCCTGTCCGCCCTCCACACCGCCCCCTACGAGGGCGTGCGCGGCGGCTTCGGCGTCTTCCGGATGTGAGGCCCAGTGATTACTTCCGTTCTTGTCGCCAACCGGGGCGAGATCGCCTGCCGGATCTTCCGCACCTGCCGTGAGTTGGGAATCCGAACGGTCGCCGTGCACTCGGACGCCGACGCGAACGCCCTCCACGCGCGCGTGGCCGACGCCGCGGTACGGCTGCCGGGGGCGGCGCCCGCCGAGACGTATCTGCGCGGCGACCTGATCGTCAAGGCCGCGCTCGCGTCCGGCGCCGACGCGGTGCACCCCGGCTACGGCTTCCTCTCCGAGAACGCCGACTTCGCGCGCGCGGTGATCGACGCGGGGCTGCTGTGGATCGGCCCGCCGCCGGAGGCCATCGAGGCGATGGCGTCCAAGACGCGCGCGAAGCAGCTGCTGGGGCTCACGCCCCTCCAGGACGTCACCGAGGCCGACCTCCCGGTGCTGGTGAAGGCGGCCGCGGGCGGCGGCGGACGCGGAATGCGGATCGTACGGCGTCTGCAGGACCTGGACGCCGAGCTTGCGGCCGCCCGCGCGGAGGCGCTCGCCGCCTTCGGCGACGACGAGGTGTTCGTCGAGCCGTACATCGAGGCCGGCCGGCACGTCGAGGTACAGGTCCTCGCCGACACCCACGGCACGGTGTGGGCGCTCGGCACCCGCGACTGCTCCCTCCAGCGCCGCCATCAGAAGGTCATCGAGGAGGCCCCCGCACCGGGTTTGAAACTTGAACTCACCGAATCCCTCCACGAGACGGCCGTACGAGCCGCCCGCGCCGTCGGCTACACCGGCGCAGGCACGGTCGAGTTCCTCGTCGCCGACGACAAGGCGCACTTCCTGGAGATGAACACCCGCCTCCAGGTGGAACACCCCGTCACGGAAGCCATCTTCGACATCGACCTGGTGGCCCTCCAACTCCGTGTCGCCGAGGGTCACACCCTGGAAGCCGACCCGCCCCGCGCGCGGGGCCACGCCATAGAGGCCCGCCTCTACGCCGAGGACCCGTCCCAGGACTGGGCCCCGCAAACCGGCACCCTGCACCGCCTCACCGCCCCCGAAGGCATCCGCCTGGACACGGGCTACACCGACGGCGACGAGATCGGCGTCCACTACGACCCCATGCTCGCCAAGCTCATCGCCCACGCCCCCACGCGCGCGGAGGCCATCCGCAAACTGGCCGGAGCCCTTCAGCGCACGACACTCCACGGCCCGACCACCAACCGTGACCTCCTGGTCCGCTCCCTGCGCCACAAGGAGTTCACGACGGCCCGCATGGACACGGGCTTCTACGACCGGCACCTGGGCGAGCTGACCGAGCCCGCCCCCGACCCGTACGTCCCACTCGCCGCCGCCCTCTCCGACGCCCACACCCGCAGCCGCTTCGGCGCCTGGCGCAACGTTCCCTCCCAGCCCCAGAGCAAGCGCTACGCGATGGCGGGCGAGGAATACGAGGCCCAGTACTGGCAGACGCGGGAGGGCCTCAGGGCGGAGGGGGTCCGGGTTGTGCACGCGGACGCGGGTCTGGTCGTACTCGAAATAGAGGGTGTCCAACGGAAGTTCGAGATCGCTTGCTATGGCGACCAGCTCTACGTAGGCAACACAGCACTCACAGCCCTGCCCCGCTTCCCCACCCCGACGACCGAGCACGCCCCGGGCTCCCTCCTGGCCCCCATGCCGGGAACGGTGGTCCGAGTGGCCGAGGGCTTGGCCGTAGGAGCGCCGGTGAGGGCCGGAGAGCCCCTCGTATGGCTGGAGGCAATGAAGATGCAACACCAGATCTCAGCCCCGACCACAGGCACGCTCACAGCCCTGCACGCCGCACTGGGCCAACAGGTGCAGGTCGGCACCTTGCTGGCGGTCGTGACTGCAACCCCCTAGGGGCGCGGGGAACTGCGCGACCAGCCACCCACAAACCCGCACCCGGAGGACAACCATGACCCCCACGATCGAACCCGAAGAACACAAGGCCCTACGATCCGCAGTAGCCACCCTGGGCAAGCGCCACGGCCGCAACTACAACCGAGAAGACCTCTGGACCGAGGCCGGAAAACTCGGCTACCTAGGCGTCAACCTCCC
Organism: Streptomyces spinoverrucosus; assembly: GCF_006539505.1. Lineage (GTDB taxonomy): Bacteria > Actinomycetota > Actinomycetes > Streptomycetales > Streptomycetaceae > Streptomyces > Streptomyces spinoverrucosus. Next base: position 29,916 of record NZ_BJND01000056.1, on the reverse strand, counting down.
CGAGGAGTACGGCGGCGGAGGCGGCGGCATCACAGAACTCTCCATAGTCCTCGAAGAACTAGGCGCCGCAGGCTGCCCCCTCCTCATGCTCGTCGTCTCCCCAGCCATCTGCGGCACGGTCATCGCCCGCTTCGGCACCGACGCCCAGAAGCGCGAGTGGCTCCCGCCCCTCGCCGAAGGCACCCGCACCATGGCCTTCGGCATCACCGAACCCGACGCCGGATCCAACAGCCACCGCATCACCACAACGGCCCGCAAAGACGGCCCCGACTGGCTCCTGACCGGCCGCAAAGTCTTCATCTCCGGCGTAGACATAGCGGACGCGACCCTCATCGTCGGCCGCACCGAAGACGCCCGCACCGGCCGCCTCAAGCCCTGCCTGTTCATCGTCCCGCGCGACGCACCCGGCTTCACCCGCCGCCCCATCGACATGGAACTCAACGCCGCGGAGAAGCAGTTCGAGCTGGTCCTGGACGACGTACGCCTGCCCGCCGACGCACTCGTCGGCGACGAGGACGCAGGCCTGCTGCAACTCTTCGCCGGCCTCAACCCCGAACGCATCATGACGGCCGCGTTCGCGATAGGCATGGGCCGCTACGCGCTCGCGCAAGCGATTGCGTACGCCCGAGACCGCACCGTATGGAACACCCCCATCGGCGCCCACCAGGCCATCGCCCACCCTCTCGCCCAGGCGCACATCGACCTGGAACTCGCCCGCCTGATGATGCAGAAGGCGGCGCACCTGTACGACGCGGGGGACGACGTCGGCGCGGGCGAGGCCGCCAACATGGCCAAGTACGCGGCGGGCGAGGCCTGTGTGAAGGCCGTCGACCAGGCCGTGCACACCCTCGGCGGCAACGGCCTCACGCGCGAGTTCGGCCTCGCCTCACTGATTACGGCCGCGCGCGTGGCTCGTATCGCACCGGTGAGCCGGGAGATGATTCTCAACTACGTCTCCCACCAGACCTTGGGCCTGCCCAAGTCGTACTGAACCAGTACGGCGTTGTGCGAGGAGGAACCGCATGTTCCGCAGCGAGTACGCAGACGTCCCACCCGTAGAACTCCCCATCCACGAGGCGGTGCTGGGCCGGGCCGCCGAGTTCGGTGACGCGCCCGCGCTCATCGACGGCACCGACGGCACCACCCTCACCTACGAGCAGGTGGACCGCTTCCACCGGCGGATCGCCGCCGCGCTCGCCGAGGCGGGCGTGCGCAAGGGCGACGTACTCGCCCTGCACAGCCCCAACACGATCTCCTTCCCCATCGCCTTCTACGCCGCCACGCGCGCGGGTGCCGCCGTCACCACCGTGCACCCGCTCGCCACGGCCGAGGAGTTCGCCAAGCAGGTGCGCGACTCGGCCGCCCGCTGGATCGTCACCATCTCACCGCTGCTGGACATCGCCCGCAGGGCCGCCGAACTCGCGGGCGGCGTCAGGGAGATCTTCGTCTGCGACAGCGCGCCCGGACACCGCTCGCTCATCGACATGCTGGCGTCCGCCGCCCCCGAACCGCGGATCGCCATCGACCCCGTCTCGGACGTGGCGGCCCTCCCGTACTCCTCGGGCACCACCGGCACCCCCAAGGGCGTGATGCTCACCCACCGCCAGATCGCCACCAACCTCGCCCAGCTCGAACCGGCGATCACCGCGGGCCCCGGCGACCGCATCCTCGCCGTACTGCCCTTCTTCCACATCTACGGCCTCACCGCCCTCATGAACGCCCCCCTGAGAGTGGGCGCCACGGTCGTCGTCCTGCCCCGCTTCGACCTGGAGCAGTTCCTCGCCGCCATCCAGAATCACCGCATCACCGGCCTGTACGTCGCCCCGCCGATCGTCCTCGCCCTCGCCAAACACCCGGCGGTCACGCGCTACGACCTGTCGTCCCTGAAGTACGTCATCAGCGCCGCCGCCCCGCTGGACGCCAACCTCGCCGCCGCCTGCTCCCGCCGCCTGAACCTGCCGCCGCTCGGCCAGGCGTACGGAATGACGGAACTGTCCCCCGGCACGCACGTCGTCCCCCTGGACGCCATGGCGGACGCCCCGCCCGGGACCGTCGGCCGGCTCATCGCCGGCACCGAGATGCGGATCGTGTCCCTCGACGACCCCGGCAAGGACCTCGGCACCGGCGAGGCGGGCGAGATCCTCATCCGCGGCCCCCAGGTCATGAAGGGCTACCTGGGCCGCCCCGACGACACCGCCGCGATGATCGACGCCGAGGGCTGGCTGCACACCGGGGACGTCGGTTGCGTCGACGGCGACGGCTGGCTGTTCGTCGTGGACCGCGTCAAGGAACTGATCAAGTACAAGGGCTTCCAGGTGGCCCCCGCCGAACTGGAGGCCCTGCTCCTCACCCACCCCGGCATCGCCGACGCCGCCGTCATCGGCGTCTACAACGAGGACGGAAACGAAATCCCGCGCGCGTACGTCGTCCGCCAGCCGACCGCGCCCGACCTCACCGAGAACGAGATCATGATGTACGTCGCCGAACGCGTCGCCCCCTACAAACGCGTCCGCCAGGTCACCTTCATCGAAGGCGTGCCCCGCGCCGCCTCCGGCAAGATACTGCGCCGCCGCCTCCGGGAGGGCGCGTGACCCTGATCGGCCGCACCCGCGCGCGGGGAGTCGAAACGCTCACCCTCGACTCCCCGGCCAACCGCAACGCCCTGTCGGCCGCACTGGTCGGCGAACTCGCCGACGCGCTCGCTGAAAGTGCCAAGGACAGCGACGTCCGCGCGATCGTCCTCACCCACACCGGCACCACGTTCAGCGCCGGCGCCGACCTGCGCGACCCACCGGACCCCGACGCCCTGGTGGCCCTCCTCCGCCAGATCGTGGAGCTGCCCAAGCCGGTCGTCGCCCGCGTCACCGGACACGTACGCGCGGGCGGCCTCGGCCTGCTGGCGGCCTGCGACATCGCGGCCGCGTCCAGCACGGCCACCTTCGCCTTCACGGAGGTCCGCATCGGAGTCGCCCCCGCGGTCATCTCCCTCCCGCTGCTGCCCCGCACCGACCCGCGCGCCCTCGCCCGCCACTACCTCACCGGCGAACGCTTCGACGCCGCCGAGGCGGCCCGGATCGGCCTCATCACCGCGACCGGCGACGACGCCGACGCCGTACTCGAACCCATCCTCGACGGCCTGCGGCGCTCCTCCCCGCAGGCCCTGGCCGAGACGAAACGGCTGCTCACGGCTAAGGTGCTGCAGACATTCGACCGGGACGCGGCGGAGCTGACCGCCCTCTCGGCCCGGATGTTCGCCTCTGGCGACGCCCGCGAGGGCATGACGGCCTTCCTCGAACGACGGGATCCTCCATGGGTGCTGTGAACCCGGTCAACACGGTCAACACGACGGTGACTGCCGTTACAGCCGTGCCCGCCGTGGACCGCGTCGACCGCGTGCCCAAACAGGACCGCAGCCGGGCCACCCGGCAACGCCTCCTCGAAGCCGCCGTTGCCTGCCTCGCCGAACACGGCTGGGCAGGCTCCACGGTCACCGTCGTCGCCGAACGCGCCGGCGTCTCCAGAGGCGCCGCCCAACACCACTTCCCGACCCGCGAAGACCTGTTCACGGCGGCGGTGGAGTACGTAGCGGAGGAACGCTCGACCGCCCTGCGAGCCCTGTTCCCGCAGGGCGCGACGGCCGACCGCAGAGCAGTGATCTCCGCCCTGGTCGACCTCTACACGGGCCCCCTGTTCCGGGCAGCCCTCCACCTCTGGGTAGCCGCCTCCAACGAGGACCAGCTCCGCCCCCGCGTCACCGAACTCGAAGCCCGCGTCGGCCGCGAAACCCACCGCATAGCCGTCGACCTCCTAGCCGCCGACGAGTCCAAACCAGGCGCACGGGAAACGGTCCAGGGCCTCCTGGACATGGCCCGAGGCCTAGGCCTCGCCAACCTCCTCACCGACGACGGCCAGCGCCGCGAACGCGTGGTGACACAGTGGGCGAAACTGCTGGAGGAGGCGCTGGGCTGAGCTCGGCAGCCTCAGTGAGCCTCACGGACTGAGCCGCTCCACCCGCCAGCTCCCGTCCTGCTCCGCCACATACCGCAACCGGTCGTGCAGCCGGTTCTCCCGCCCCTGCCAGAACTCAACCGCCTGCGGAGCCACCCGGAAACCGCCCCAGTTCGGCGGCACCGGGACCTGCTCGCCCTCCGGATAGCGGGCCGCCAGCTCCGCGTACGCGGCGTCCAGATCGGCGCGGGTGGCGATCACCGTGGACTGGGCGCTCGCCCAGGCGCCGAGCTGGGAGCCGTGCGGGCGGGTACGGAAGTACGCCGCCGTCTCGTCCCGGCCGGTGCGCCGCGCGATGCCCGTGACGATCACCTGACGGGCCATCGTGTACCACGGAAAGAGCAACGAGACGTACGGATTCTCGGCGAGATCGCGGGCCTTGCGCGAGTCGTAGTTGGTGTAGAAGACGAAGCCCGCGTCGTCGAAGTGCTTCAGCAGCACCGTACGAGAACTGGGCCGCCCCTCCGCGTCCGCCGTCGACACGACCATGGCGTTCGGCTCGAACAGCCGGCCCTCCGTCGCGGCCTGCTTGAACCAGCGCGCGAACTGCTCCACCGGCGTCGCGGCCAGCTCGGTCTCGGAGAGCCCCTCCGCCCGGTAGTGCTTGCGCATCGCGGCGGGATCGGGCGGTGCGGGGACGGCATCTTCGTCGGTCACGCGGTCATCTTGCCGTATACGCGGCGCACGCCAGGCAAGGTGGTGTTCATCACGGACTGGCACTGAGTGCCGTCACCTCTCCCCAAGGGTGGCACTCGGGGATATCGTGCAGATGCCGTTCCGGTTGGGTGACCGCGCGCGCCACGGGGCATCACCCCAAAGACCGCCCGGGACCGCGAGTCCGCAACAGACCGTGGATCCGCCGGGCGATCACCCGTTTCCACCGCGAAACACGGTCGCCACACCCTCGTACCCATCCGTACACATCCGAGGAGCCGCCTGATGTCCGACTTCGTACCCGGACTTGAGGGAGTCGTCGCGTTCGAGACGGAGATCGCCGAACCGGACAAGGAGGGCGGCGCCCTCAGGTACCGGGGCGTCGACATCGAGGACCTGGTCGGTCACGTCTCGTTCGGCAACGTCTGGGGCCTGCTCGTCGACGGCGCCTTCAACCCCGGCCTGCCGCCCGCCGAGCCCTTCCCCATCCCCGTGCACTCCGGCGACATCCGCGTGGACGTCCAGTCGGCCCTCGCCATGCTCGCACCGGTGTGGGGCCTCAAACCCCTCCTCGACATCGACGCCGAGCAAGCCCGCGAGGACCTCGCCCGCGCCGCCGTCATGGCCCTCTCCTACGTCGCCCAGTCCGCCCGCGGCCAGGGCCGCCCCATGGTCCCGCAGCGCGAGATCGACAAGGCCCAGTCCGTCGTCGAACGCTTCATGATCCGCTGGCGCGGCGAGCCCGACCCGAAGCACGTGGCGGCCGTCGACGCCTACTGGACCAGCGCCGCCGAACACGGCATGAACGCCTCCACCTTCACGGCGCGCGTCATCGCATCGACCGGCGCGGACGTAGCGGCAGCGCTCTCCGGCGCCGTAGGAGCCATGAGCGGCCCCCTCCACGGCGGCGCCCCTTCCCGCGTCCTGCACATGATCGAGGAGATCGAACGCACCGGCGACGCCGAGGCCTACGTCAAGAAGACCCTGGACAAGGGCGAACGCCTCATGGGCTTCGGCCACCGCGTCTACCGCGCCGAGGACCCCCGAGCCCGAGTCCTGCGCCGCACGGCCCGCGACCTGGGCGCGCCCCGCTTCGAGGTCGCCGAGGCCCTGGAAAAGGCGGCCCTGGAGGAACTCCACAACCGCCGCCCGGACCGAGTCCTGGCCACGAACGTCGAATTCTGGGCAGCGATCATGCTCGACTTCGCCGAGGTCCCGGCCCACATGTTCACATCGATGTTCACCTGCGCCCGCACGGCAGGCTGGTCGGCCCACATCCTCGAACAGAAGCGCACCGGCCGCCTGGTCCGCCCCTCCGCCCACTACATCGGCCCGGGCCCCCGCGACCCGCGCGCCATCGAGGGCTACGAGGACATCGCCCACTGAGCCCAGGCCCACTGCAAACGCAGACGACCCGCGAGCCTGGTTCCTCCAAGGAGGAGCCGGCCGGACGTTACCGGCGACTCGCGGGTCGGGTGACTGCGTTGGATTGGCCGGCTGCGTGTTTCTCACACGCTGGTCCGGCACCGCACTTCGTGTGGTGGCGGGCCGCTAGCCCGCAGCCACCTCCGACGTCCGGTGTGCATACATGCTCCGAACCACCTCCTCTCATCGGTGACCACACCCTAAGAACCGATTGGCGGCCTCATCAACCGATTTTCCGGGAACTTGACGGCCCTGTTTCCGGCCGCAGGTCGTAGGCGTAACCGTCGCCGCGCTGCAGTAGCCGTAGATTCCAGTGGGAGACATTGAACCGTCCTACCGGCGTCGAGAGACTGTGCTGTCCACGGGCACGAACGGAGATGCGTCCCGTCCATGTGCCTGCCCACCTGCCGGTCGGCACGGTGGCCTGCACCAGGTCCCCGGTGACGTACCCGAAGTGCTGCTTGGTACGGGCTCGCCGCAGGCGCGGGAATCCGTAGCGATCCGGGGTCGTGCGAGCGTACGAGCCGCGTCCGGTGGCCTTGGCGACGAGGACCTGGCTGGGGAATCGCACGATCGCATCCCCGCCCTGGTGGTCCAGATGGCCCACGGACAGAGCGTCCAAGGTGTGGGTCTTGGCCAGCCCCATGGCGCTTCGGTTTCCCTTGGTCAGCCCGCCCGGCCAGCTGTGGACGGGTTTGCCGAGGGTGTCCAGCGCGTCGATGAGCTGCCAGCGGGTCGCGTTCATGGCGGCGGCGTCGTGGAGAGGCTTCCTGACCTGCTGGAGGATCCTGGCCAGCCGGTCGGGCCGGTGGGCGAGGAAGATCTCGACCGGGGTGTTGCCCTTGGCTTGGTTGCAGGGGACGCAGGCGAGGACGAGGTTGGTGATGCGGTTGGTGCCTCCCCGGCTGCGGGGGTGGAGATGGTCGATGTTCAACGGAACACCCGTGGCGTCGCAGTAGACGCAGGCGTTGTCCCACTTGGCCTGTAGGTAGGCGCGGGCTGTGGTTCCGGCGAGGGCTCCCTGGGCGTACTCGGCCCCTCTGAGTTGTCTGCCTGCGCTGAGGGAGTGCGTGTCGAAGGCAACGGCTTCCAGGTGGATCTCGGTGACGGGCGCGTAGCGGCACAGGCGGTTGGCCAGGGAGAGGGTGGTGTCCACGCGGTGGCACAGGGAGGGCGGCAGCCATCCTGCGGGGTGTGCCCGTTTGTTCGCGCGGGGTGCGCGGTAGCGGCAGTTGGCCGAACGGCGTCTGTGGCGGTAGCCGGCGCGTTGTCGCATGCAGTGTCGGATCTGGTCGGCGCGGTGCTGGAGCTCGACGGCGACGAGTCCGCGTCGGACGGTAACGATGGCGCCGTTGTCGCTGGTTTCTTTCTTCTCGTCGGTGAGGACGAGGCCGGTGCCTTTGGAGCCGGGGTCGATGCGTAACTGCACGCCGTCCACCTCCGACTCGGCGAGTGTGCGGTCCTTCAGCCGGATGGTGAAGGGCACGTGCCGGGCGACCACGGCTCGACTCTTCCGAAGTAGCTCACGGGCGCGGGCGGGATGGCAGGGCATGAGGGGGTGCCCCTCCTTCGACAACACGAAAACCCTGCTCGCGCCGATGCCGCCTTGGTACGGCGGGCTGTTGTGCGGGGGAGTGTCACCGCTCCCGTTCTCTGCCGCCTGCGCCACCGTGGCGGCGCTCTTGGCGTGACGCTGGCGGGCTCGGGTGCCCTGCCCGCCGGTCTCCCCTCGCCCATGTTCCCTGCCGGTGCCCCGCGCGGCGGCGGGGTGTCCGTGAGCCGTTTCGTCCCTGCTCCCAGGGTTGTCTGCTCCCACGGATTCCAGAGCAGGCTGCTGAGGAAGCACAGCCTGGTGGGTCTGCTCGCCTGCAGGAAACGTAGTCATCGGTGGCACCTCCCTGATCTTTCGGATCGCGATGACTGGGGCTGGTCACTCGGCGACCTTGCGGTCGGGGAGCGAGTGACCTCCTTTCTCGTGTGGCGATCACGCTATTGACCAGCGCGCACGAGGGGTGCCAGAAGCGCACGGAATCGCCTGTTCGTGCGGATCCCTCGAATTCCCCGAACGTATGGCCGACCTTGCTGCTATCGCGGCTTGCGTCGCGCTGTGCGGTGAGCCCGCCGTTACCTCATGGGGACGGTCTAGCGTTGCGGGCATGACAAAGCGGCGGGCAGTTCTCAGTGGGTCGGTGTTCGAGGAGCGGATCGGGTATGCGCGGGCCGTTGTCGATGGGGACTGGGTGCATGTGTCGGGGACGACCGGGTTCGATTACGCGAGCATGACCATCTCGGACGATGTTGTGGAGCAGGCCGAGCAGTGTCTGCGGAACATAGGCGCGGCGTTGTCCGAGGCGGGGTGCACGTTTGCCGACGTTGTGCGGGTGCGGTATCTGCTGCCCGAGCGGGAGGACTTCGAGTCGTGCTGGCCGGTGTTGCGGCGGGTGTTCGGGGAGGTGCGGCCGGCCGCGACGATGATGGTGTGTGGGCTGGCGGACGCTCGGATGAAGATCGAGATCGAGGTGTATGCGCGGCGCGGGCCTGTGGAGGGGGTGCGGATCGAGGTTGTCGACGGTGAGCGGATGCTGGAGCAGTGGCGGCATGTGCACAACGTCGTGGTGCCGCCCGGGGCGCTTTCGCTGGAGGAGGTGCGGGAGCGGAGTGGGCGGTATCGGCTGGAGAACGCGTACGTCGGTGAGGTGCTGGTGGGGTGTTCGACGGTGCGGCCGGCTGAGCGGGACGGGGGTGCGGTGACCGTGATCGCGCGGGTGCTGCCCGAGTGGCGGGGGCGGGGGATCGGGCGCGTGCTGTATGAGAACGGGCTTGCGTACGCGCGCGTGCTGGGGGCCGGGGTGGTGGAGACGTGTGTGTTGGCGGTCAATGGGGACGGGTTGTGGTTCGCCGAGTCGCGTGGGTTCGTCGAGGTTGACCGGTATGTGCTGCCCGGGGAGCGGGACGAGTGGGTTGACCTGCGGCTTTCGGTGATCGAGAGTTAGTGGGCGGTTGTCGTGCGGTTGTCGTGCTGTCTCCCGCGTACAACGATTCCTGCAATATTGCGGGAACCACGTGTGGGCTGCGTCACGTTCGAGTTGAATGATTGCAAGTGAGCGAACCGACGCGCCGTTCGTGCTGACGCAGCCTGCAGGGGGTCCAGGTGAGTGCTTCCCGGCGTAGTGGGACCACGGACGAACTCGGACCGGACGAGCCCGGGCCCGACGGCCCGGAGGGTTCGGGTGGTTCCGATCTGCTTGCCGCCCTGCTGGACGGCATGGATGCGGCGTTGTGCGCTTTCGACGCCGACGGGGTGCTGACGCACTGGAACCGCGAGGCCGAGCGGATCCTCGGCTGGACGGCGGAGGAGGCGGTGGGGCGGCACGGCTTCGCCGGGTGGGCGGTGCGCAGTGCCGACGCCGAGGAGGTCGAGGGGCGGCTGATGTCCGCCATGCATGCGCCGGGCCGCCAGGTGCATGAGTTCGCGCTGCTGACGAAGGACGGCGGGCGGGTGCTCGTACGGACGCAGTCGGCGGCCGTGCGGGGGCCGGACGGCAAGCCCGCGGGGGTGTACTGCGCCTTCAGTGAGGTGCACGCGCAGATCGATCTGGAGCGGTCCATCGCGCTGAGCGAGGCGTTGTTCGAGGATGCGAGCTGGGGTGTCGTCCTCGTCGATGCCGATCTGCGGCCCGCGGTGGTGAACGCGCACGCGGCGCGGGCGCTGGGCACGGGGCGTACGTCGCTGCTGGGGCGGCCGCTGGGGGAGTTGCTGGCGCAGGGTGTGGAGGAGCTGGAGAGCGCGCTCACGCATGTGCTGGCGGAGGGTGCGCCGCCCGCGCCGGCGGAGATCTGGGTGAGTGTGCGGACGCCGGAGGGTGAGAAGCGGCGTTGCTGGCGCAGCGGTTTTCTGCGGCTGGCCTCGCCGCTGGCGGAGGAACCGGTTCCGCTCGGGGTGGGCTGGCTGTTCCAGGACGTGACCGAGGCCAAGCAGGGTGAGCAGGAGGCGGCGCTGCTGCGGTTCCGCGGCAATCAGTTGCACCGGGCCGCCCGCGCGGCCGCGGAGTGCGAGGACCCGGCGGAGGCGGCGACCGTCCACCTCGACTTCGCGCTGGCCGGTTTCGCCGACCACGCGCTGATCGACCGGGTGGCGGGCGGCGCGCTGTCCGACGCCGAGTCCGTGGGGCCGGTCCGGCTGGTGCGGGTGGCCGGTACGCCGTCGGGTGCGCCGGGACCGAGCCTGCTCGCGGGGCAGGCCGGGTTGCCGACGCGGTATGGCGAGGGGCATCCGGCGTTGCAGTGCGTGGAGCGGATCGGCACTGTCCGGGCGAGCGTCGGCAGTGTCTCGCCGGAGCAGGCGCGCGCGTGGGCACTGGCCCGGCAGTGGCCGCCCGACGCGGTACACGCGCTGTGCGCGGTACTGCGCAGCCGGGGGCGGACGCTCGGTGTCGTGACGTTTCTGCGGGGGAGCGGGCGCAGCGCTTTCGAACGGTCGGACACGGTGTACGCCGAGGATGTGGCGGTCCGCATCGCGGCGGCGCTGGACCTGGCGGGGCTACTGGGGGAGCGGCCGGACTGACGCCCGCCTCGGGCGGATTGACGCCGCCTCGGCCGGGCTGACGCCCGCTTCGGGTGGATTGGCGCCTGCCTCGGCCGGATTGGCGCCTGCCTCGGCCCGACCGCGCCCGCGCCCGCCATGCAGATCCGTCCCTGCGGGGCAGCCCCCCGGCCTGTGCGCGAGACGGGCCCGCGTCCCGGCCGGACGGCGCCCGCGCTTACTGGACAGATTCGCCCCCGCGGGACACCCTCCCGCCCTCGCCGGACAGATCCGCCCTCCCCGCGGCACGAACCCCGCCCCGCCGACCAGCCCCGCGCCCCCGGCTCGACTCCCGCCGCCCCTGCCGCTGCCGGACGGCGGCCGCGCCCGCCGGGCAGATCCGCGTCCTCGGGGAGGGCAGACCCCCGCCGCCGGACGGCGCCCGCGCCCGCCGGATAGGTCCGCGTCCCCGAGGGACAGACCCCCGCCCCCGCCGGACAGCCCCCGGCCTCAGTGCCGGTAGAAGATCCGGTCCCCGTACTGCTCCAGCACCCGCCGGTTCCAGTCGTGCCCGCCGTCCACGTTGCCCGAGCGCAGCAGCGGGGGCTCGATGCCGCGGTCGGCCAGGTTGACGGCTGCTGTGGCCATGACCGCCTGGAGGAGGGCCGCGGTCACGACCGTGGAGGCGGGGGCGAAGGGGGCGGGGACGGCGTCGTGGGTGAGTTCTGCGTCGCCGACCGCGATCTTCGAGTCGAGGACGATGTCGCAGTGGTCCTTCAGGTACGTACCGGAGGCATGGCGTGACGTCGTTTCCGTGGCGTATGCCACCGAGGTCACGCCGATCACCCGCACGCCGAGGGTGCGGGCGCTGATCGCCATCTCCACGGGGAGGGCGTTGCGGCCGGAGAGGGAGATGATCACCAGGGTGTCGCCCGCGCGCAGCGGCGAGGAGTCGAGGACGGCGGCGGCGAGGCCGTCGACGCGTTCCAGGGCGGAGCCCAGCGTCGCGGGCATCACGTCGACGCCGACGACCCCGGGCACGGCGAGCAGGTTCATCAGGGCGAGCCCACCGGCGCGGTAGACGACGTCCTGCGCGGCGAGCGAGGAGTGCCCGGCGCCGAAGGCGAACAGCCGGCCCCCGGCGGCGACGGTGTCGGCGAGGAGCGCACCGGCGGCCGCGATGGCCTCCGCCTCCTCCTCACGGACGCGCTGCAGCAGACCGATCGCGGCATCGAGATACTGGTCGGCCGGCGTGCTGTCGCCCATCTGAGCTCCTTCGCTCCGCTTGACGCACCTGTGTCGCGGATCACCGTGCGGTCTGGACCAGTGGAATGTCAACAGGGTCAACAGGGCGTACGGGCGGTGTCCGTGCCGCGCGTCCCGCAGTTGCGCAGCCGTCGCCCCGCAGTCACGTATCAGCATGCAGCCCCCCGGTTTCGGCGGCGCGGCACGGTTGTCGGTGGTATCCGGCAGAATTGAAGCCAGGGCCAGCGCACGCGCCGGAGAGCGGTCGAGCCTCCGGCAGAGCTAATCAAGGGGCACGTATGTCCGGACTGATCGACACCACGGAGATGTATCTCCGCACCATCCTCGAGCTGGAAGAGGAAGGTGTGGTCCCCATGCGTGCCCGCATCGCCGAGCGGCTCGACCAGAGCGGGCCGACGGTGAGCCAGACGGTGGCGCGGATGGAGCGCGACGGCCTGGTGTCCGTGGCCAGCGACCGGCACCTGGAGCTCACCGACGAGGGCCGCCGTCTGGCGACCCGCGTGATGCGCAAGCACCGCCTCGCCGAGTGTCTGCTCGTCGACGTGATCGGCCTGGAGTGGGAGCAGGTGCACGCCGAGGCCTGCCGCTGGGAGCACGTGATGAGCGAGGCCGTGGAGCGCCGGGTCCTGGAGCTGCTGCGCCACCCCACCGAGTCGCCGTACGGCAACCCGATCCCGGGCCTGGAGGAGCTGGGCGAGAAGGACGGCGCCGACCCGTTCCTGGACGAGGGCATGGTCTCGCTGGCCGACCTCGACCCGGGCCTGGAGGGCAAGACGGTCGTCGTGCGCCGGATCGGTGAGCCGATCCAGACGGACGCGCAGTTGATGTACACGCTGCGCCGGGCGGGTGTGCAGCCCGGTTCGGTGGTGAGCGTGACGGAGTCGGCCGGCGGGGTCCTGGTGGGCAGTGGCGGCGAGGCGGCCGAGCTGGAGTCGGACGTCGCCTCCCACGTGTTCGTCGCCAAGCGCTGAGCGTTCACCTCGCGGGGTTCGTCGATCGCGTCGAATCCTGGACTCGGTGTGCCGAATCGCAGCGCCCGGACGTCTGACGTGCCAGGCTGTCGTGAGCATCGGGCCTGAGGGGGCGGGGTGGGGATGTGCCGGAGTCGAATGGAGAGCCCCGGCGCCGTGCGGCGCCGGGGCCTGTCCTCCCCTGTTCTGACCCGGAGCCCCGAGCTCTCAGGGTCATCCCCCTCGGACCGTTTTCCCCGAGCGGTCCGCCTCCCGCTGAAGATCTCCCCTGGGGGGCCGGGATCATTCCTGGAGCGGCGTCACTCAAACGAGGGGTGTTGCCGCCAGAAAGCCCATTCTCGAATACCCATTCGATAGTCTGCGGGGGCGGAACCAGCCCCGAGGGATGCGCGGTACGACGAGTAGGACAAGCGGAGCGAGCAGGTAGAGCGGATCAAGCAGGACCGTAGGCGAGAGCACGGCTAGCACAGGTACGAGCGGGTCCGAGCGGAGCTTGGGGGGTGCCGGCACGAATGGCGCGACGCATCGACGTGACCGGGGCGGGCGGCGTACGACTCGCGGCCTGGGAGTTCGGCGACCCACCCAAGACCGACCCCGACCCCGCCCAAACCGACCCCGACCCGTCACCCGGCGTGCTGTTACTCCACGGCCTGATGGGCCGTGCCTCCCACTGGGCCTCCACCGCCCGCTGGCTCTCCGAACGCCACCGCGCCGTGGCGCTCGACCAGCGCGGCCACGGCCAGAGCGAGAAGCCCCCGCAGGCCGCGTACACCCGTGAGGCGTACGTCGACGACGCCGAGGCCGCCCTCGAACAGCTCGGCCTCGCCCCCGCCGTGCTGATCGGCCACGCCATGGGCGCGCTGACCGCCTGGCAGCTCGCCGCCAAACGCCCCGACCTGGTCTGCGGCCTGGTCATCTGCGACATGCGGGCCTCCGCCCTCGGCGCCGCCTCGCAGCGCGAGTGGGCCGACTGGTTCACGTCCTGGCCCGTCCCCTTCGCCACCCTGGCCGACGTACGCAAGTGGTTCGGCGAGGACGACCCCTGGGTGGAGCGGCCGAATCCGGCCCGTGGCGCGTTCTACGCCGAGGTGATGCACGAGTCGCCCGACGGCTGGCGGCCCGTCTTCGACGTCGAGCAGATGCTGAAGTCCCGCGAGACCTGGGTGTACGACGCCCACTGGGACGAGCTGGCCCAGGTCCGGTGCCCCGCCCTGGTCGTCCGCGGCCTCGACGGCGAACTCGGGCGGGCCGAGGCGCAGGAGATGGTGCGCGTGCTGCCCCGCGGTGAGTACGCGGAGGTCGCCGACGCCGGTCATCTCGTCCACTACGACCAGCCGGAGGCGTGGCGCGCGGCGATCGAGCCGTTTCTGGAGGCGGCGTTCGGCGAGTGAGAGGGCCAATAACGGTACCCGCGCAGCCGTTCAGCTCCCCGTGACCGTCAGGAACCCCACCGCCCCGGTCGTCACCAGCAGCACCGCGAGCAGGCACCAGCGCCGAGCCCTGTGCAGGGCCGCGCGGATCTGCCAGACGTGGGTCATGGCGAGCAGCCAGCGCACATACGGGTCGGTGCGGGTGACGTTGGCGCGGGCGCGGGCGAGGTGATGGCGGAGCAGTTCGCGTCGCCGCGGGTCGGGCTCGGCGGCGATCGCCCGCTGGATGTTCGCGGCGACGGCGCGGTGCCGCAGCAGGTCGTCCACGCCGGTCGCGGCGGAGCCGAAGAAGTCGGCGGGCGCGGCGTCGATCAGCTCGCGCAGGCCGCGTACGGCCGGGTCGGCGAGCGTGGCCGTCGTGGTCACCGGCGGCTCCAGCACCCGGCTGACCTGCCAGATGGCGAGGCTGACCCCGGCCAGCGCCAGCAGCAGGGCGGCACCGGCGACCAGCGCGTCCCCGAGCCCGTGCACCTTGCCTACGGCGACCAGCGGACCGACGCCGATCAACGCCGCACCGACCGCCCCGAACGCGGCGATCATCCACCGCGCCGCCGCCCGCAGTTCGGGCACGGCGTCGAGGGGTGAGGGCAGCGCGTCGAACGGGGTCGCCGGGCCACTGTCGGGAGGCGGCGGCACGCTCACGACGTACCGTCGTCTCTGCTCGGGACGTCGTCCCCCCTGCTCACGGCGTTCGGAGGCGCGCCGTCGTCGTCCGGTACGTCCGGATATGTCACCCACCCGGTCCCGTCGAAGTACTCCAGCGAGCCGTCCGGCCCGAGCCGTACGTCGTTCAGTCGCGGTTCCTCCACCACGAACCCTCCCTCCACGCTTCTCTCAACCCACCCTTCCCTCAATCCCGTTGAGGCACCGCAGTACGGCCCCCACCACCGCCCGTTGCGTCGGCTCCCGCAACCGCCCCGCTAGCCCCGGATCGCGGCTCCCGGCGAGGATCTCCTCCAGCACCGGGGCCAGCGCTCGCAGGGCGGGGTCGGTGCGGAAGCCGTCGAGGTTGGCGCGGTTGGCGTCGGCGGTTCCCTGGTGACCGGCGGCTGTGGCGACGAAGTTGCCCAGGGCGAGGCCGAGATGCATCGCGGGCCACAGCTCGGCCGCCACCTCGTCCTCGCCGCGCAGCGCCCCGAGAGCACGGTGAGCCACGGCGGCGTCCAGTGGTCCCAGTCCGGCCGCCACACCCGGGTCGCGCTCCCCTTCGAGAATGCGCCGCAGTACGTCCGTCAGGTCCGCGAACTGCGGCGCCATGCCCCCGTACCGCGTCAGATGCTGACGCAGCTTCACCCGCGCCGCCGTGTTGCCCCGCTCGGCGGAGACGAGGGCCGCGATCGCCGGTTCCCACACCATGCCCCACACCGCCCCGGCCACCGCCCCCGCGTCCGCCTCCCCGCGTGCCTTGCGCACCAGCTCCGCCAGCACCTCCCGCACCCGCTCGCCGCCGGGCACCAGCCGATCGAGCAGCCGCCCCAGATCCACCCCGGGAACCTGCCCCACGCGCGCGTACAGCGCGTCCGGATCACCGGGCAGCCGAGCATCCGCCCCGAACTCCCGCAGATCGCCCGCCACCGCGCCCAGAGCGTGGGCGGTCCGGCCGCCGCCGGTGAGGACGCCCAGCAGCGTCCCGGCCAGGTGGTGGGCGACCGCGCCGGAGCCGTCCCGCGCATGGGAGTGCAGGTAGGTGCCGAAGTTGGCGTGGCTGATGGCGATGGTCGCGGGGACGCCCGCGCGATAGGCGTACCGCAGACTGTCCCGCCCCCGGGCGAGCGCCACCTCCCCGCGCCCGCGCGCGTCCGCCACGTTGGCGAGCGCCCCGAACACCTCGCCCAGGTGCAGATCGTCGGCGGCGGCCTCGAAGACCTCCCGGCACTCCTCCAACAGTGCCAGCGTCTCCTCGACGCGGCCGAGCCGCAGCAGGGGCATGTACGCCGGGAAGCGGGCCTGCGCGAGTTCCGCGGGCGGCGCGCCACGGCCCGCCATGGACGCGCGCAGCTCCGCGTTGTACTCCAGCGCCCGCGGCCATTCCTCGGCGTCCACCGCGGCCCGCTGGGCGGCGTCGCACAGCTCCTCCCAGACCTCCCACCACAGCACGCCCTCCGCGCCGACCGGCTCCCGGGGCACCTCGCGCATCCGCCGCAGCAGTACGTCCGCCTCGACCACCACCCGGCCGGACTCGCCCCGTTCGACCAGCACATGCAGCCGGTGCACCTCGCCCAGCAGCCGCGTCCACACCCCGAGCCCGGACTCGCGCGCGTGCGCGATCTCGGCGTCGGCGAACGCGAGCGCGTCGTCCAGCCGCCCGGTGCGCAGACACAGCCCCGCCAGCGAACCGGCCGCCAGGGCGGCCGCCGTGTGGTCCCCGTCTTCCAGCGCCTCGGCCAGGGCCGTCCGCGCCTGCCGTTCGGCCGCCGCCGGGTCGGTCGCCCACAGCACCTCGGCCAGCGCGCCGCGCGGCGGTGGGGCGCCGGTCCCGGACGCGGCGAGGGCGGCGAGCTGCCGCAGCACGGGCAGCACCCGGGCCCGGGTCGCCCGGCTGCCGTCCCGGCGCAGCACGGCCTGCAACAGCGCCTCGGCGCCCTGCCACATCCGCAGCCGGATCAGATACGGCGCCGCCGACAGCCCCGCGCGCGCGAGCACCGGCCCGGCGAGATGGGCGCCCTCCGCGTCCGTGCCCTCCCGCGTCCACGCCATCTCGAAGACCCGCACCCAGTACCCGGACATCCGCGTGTCCACCAGCTGCCGGAACGTCTCTCCGGCCCGCGCCCGCCCCTCGGCGGCGACGGCGGCCTGGATGTCGTACGACTCCTGCGGCCCGTGCGGCAGCCGTGCGGACCGTCGGGTGAGCAGCCCGCAGCTCACCAGGGTGTCGAGGAGCGGGTCGAGGGGCTGGTCGGGGTGGCCGAGGCCCGCGCGCAGGTCGGGCCAGTTGTGGTCGAGGACCGGGCGGGTGCGGTCGGGCTCCTCCAGGCAGCACAGGACGTGGAACAGGTCGCGCGGGGCGGGGGCCAGGGCGTCCGCGATGCCGTCCGCCCAGACACGCAGCATGCGCGCGTAGTCACCGTCTCGCGTGGTGGCCGTCCGGTCGGCCGTGAAGAAACCCTCGGGCACCCCGCCGGCCTCCGCCCAGGCCCGCCCGGCGGACCCCAGCAGCGCGGCGAGGCGAGCCGGGTCGGCGGCCTGGGCGTCGGCGAGTTCGAGCAGCTTGGGGTGGCCCTGGGTGACGTCCAGCAGGCCGGTGAGATGGCGGCGGGCGGCGCCGGGGGTCATGCCGGGTGCGCGGCCGTCGGCGAGGCGGGCGAGGTGGGGGAGCTCCCGGACGAGGAGCAGGGCCTCGTCCGGGTTCAGCAGGTCGACCGGTTCCGTGGGCACCCGGGGGCCCGGGCCGGGTGGGCGCACACGGCCGGTCAGGATCAGCCGTCCGGGCCCGTCGTGCCCGGACAGGGCGGCGAGCAGGGCTTCCCACCGTTCGTCGCGCCACGTGCCGTCCGGGGAGAGGAGCCCGTCGAGATGGTCCACGACGAGCAGCAGCCGACTGCGTCGCAGACGCCGGGTGAGGGCGGCCGTGAACTCCGCGAACCGCTCGTCCGCCACGTCCAGCCCCAACGCCACCGCGAACTCCGCGAGCACCGCCCGCCCATCCGTCTCCGCCCGTTCCGGCGCCTTGAACCAGACGACCTCGTCGAACGCATGCGCATGCGTAGCCACCAACTCCCGCGCACAGGCCGTCTTGCCGACGCCGGGCATGCCTTGCAGCAGTACGCCGCACAGGCCGCTGCCCGGGGCGAGGGCGGCGCCCGCTCGCGCCATGAGGGCCACCCGGCCCACGAAGTGATCGGGGAGGGGCGGGAGTTCGGGGAGGTCGAGGTCGAGGTGCGGCGCGCGCCGAGGCGGTGCCTCCAGCCGCAGCCCGGCCGCCCGTGCCCCGAACAACGCCGGTGTCGCCACCTCCAACGCCGACTCCCCCTCCTCCAGCACCCCACAGAGCGCCTCCGGCAACACCCGGCCCTCGATGATCAGCCGCCGGTACAGCCCCTCCGCCAGCGCGATCGCGAACCGGTCCGCCACGGGGTACCGCATCGCCAGCACCGCACACCCGAGCCGCTCGACCAACTCCCCGGCCAGCGCGGCCACCCCGTCCGAGCGAGCCCCCTCGTCCCCCTCGTCCACCGGAACCCCGGCCGTAGCCACCCCCAGCGCCCGCCGCTGCTCCCGTACCGTCAACGCCCCCGACCAGCACGCCGACACCGTCACCAGCGACACCCCGCGCGCCGCGCCCAGCAGCGCCCCCAGCTCCTCGGCCCGGATCCGGTCCATCCCACCGGTGCCGGTCTCCAGCAGCAGCTCACCGGGCGCCCCGTGCCCGGACACATGGATGACGTCCCACCCCTCGGCCAGCACCTCCCGCAGCCGCTCCCGGGTCACCCCGTACTGCAGCGTCCGCACCTCGACGTCCCGCTCGGCATCGGCGAACAGCCGGGTCAGCGCCAGCCGCTCCCGGCGCAGGTTCAGCGCCCGGCTCCCCTCCGGCTGGCTGAACAGCGCCAGCACCCGCACCGGCCGCCTTCCGGCCGCCGGTTCAGGTGGGTCGTAGGAGTCCCCGACCTGCATCACCAGGGACACGTTCCGCAGAGCGAGGGGCCGACCGTCGACGTGAGCGAGTTCCAGCGGTACGTACAGCAGGCGCCGTGCCTCGGGCACGTCCGGCGGGACCACGACCCGTACGACCACCGGGGCGGCCGCAAGCAGGACATCTGCGACGGGGCCGAGGATCTCCGCGCCGATCCACGCGCCCACCTCCCGCACGATCTCCCGCTCCCGCTCCACCCGCTGGTCGGGCGCGGCATGCCGCCGCACATGACCGGGGATGTCGAGGAAGGCCTCGTACGGCGCGCAGTCGGGGTCGAGGCGCACCTCGTGCCGGGCCAGTACCCGCCCGCCGTCCGATTCGGTCAGTTCCCAGCGCCACCGGTCGAGGCCCGCGAAGTCCCGTACCTCAAGGCGCAGTTCCGCCACCTCAGGCCCCTCGCGGCTCAGATGCCGAGCGTCCTGCGCAAGGAGCGGATCCGCTCCACCGCCCCCTGGACGGAGCCGTACGCGGGATGGGTGCGGGGCAGCTCACGCAGGGCCCGCTCGTACATCGCCTGCGCCTCGGCGGCGTGCCGGACCTGCCCGCTCTGTACGAGCCCGAGCAGCGCCCCGCCGAGGTTGACCAGCCGCACCGGGTGCATCGGATCGTGGGCCGGGGTGTGGTCGAGGGCGGCGCGGGCGTGGCGTACGGCCTCCTCCAGCGTCGCCGGGTCGGGGAACCGCTGCGCCCGGCGCAGCAGCGCGTTGGCGAGGTTGGACTCCTGCCCGGCGTGTTCGGCGTGGTCGGGCGGGAGGAGGTCGAGGCAGCCGCGGTAGAGGGCGACGGCCTCGTCGATGTCCTGCTGCCGCCCGCCCCGGTCGAAGGCCTCCTGCAGTGAGGTGGCCAGCGAGGACATGTGCCGGCCCAGCTCGGGGTCGCCGGGCGGCGAGGCGTCGACGGCCTGACGCCCGTACGCCACCGACCTCTCCAGCAGCCGTGCGTCCCGCTCCCGCTCCCAGCGCAGCCGGTACAGCATGCACAGCGCGGAGAGACTGGAGGCGTGGTGCGGATCGTCGGCCGGATAGCGGTCCTTGGCCTGTTCCGCCGCCTGGATCGCCCGGCGCAACAGGCCCGGATCGCCCGTCTGACCGTAGGCCAGCCGCAGCTCGTCGGCGGTGCCCAGCGGATCGTCGTCGCCGGGCCGTACTTGCCTGGACTTGCCGAACCATCTGGCCACTCGCGCCCCCAACGCCGACTGCCGTCTCCGGATCGTAAGCCCAAAGGTCAGGAGAACAACAGGAGTTGGCAGCGCCCCCGGCCCGCTCAGCCTTTGCTGACCGCCGTCAGGATCTCCGGCAGCCGCTGAGCCGTGCGCGGCGCCGCCAGCCGCAGCCCCAGGTAGGTGAGCGCCGCCCCGTACGCCGTCCCCACCGGCAGCAGCAGCCAGCTCCACGCGTCGCCGTCGGCGCTGGTGTTGATGAGGATGGTCAGGATGATGACCGGCGCGCACAGCAGAGCCGCGGCCACCATGCCGCCGAAGATCGCGATCCAGGCGAGCCCCACCTGGCCGGGGGCGACGTTCTTGTAGCCCTCCTGCGGGATGGAGTACGGGAAGCGCGCCGACGTCCACGCCCCGGTCGCCAGCATCGCGCCGAGCAGCGCGAACGACAGCCCCAGCACCTCCGGCAGCCTGGGCCAGTCGCCGAGCATCGCCGTGGTCAGGACGGTGACGAGCGTGGCGTACGGCAGGGTGATCACCAGCAGGGCCAGCGCACGCGCGCGGAGTTCGACGTACGCGTCCCGGGTGGAGGAGATGGTCATGGCGACCATCCAGAACGCGGACGTGTCCTGCCCGAACTGGTTGTACATCTGGATGCCGAGCATGCCTGCGGCGAAGCACGCGAAGTAGATCGACCCGGTGCCCTGCAACGCGTTGAACACGGGCACGATCAGCCCGATGGCCAGCGAGGTCACCCAGGCCGCCTTGGTCTTCGGGTCGCGCCACACATACCGCAGGCTGCGCTCCATCGCCGTCCCGGTCCGCCCGCCCGGCAGCAGTCGCGCCATACCGGTGGACGAGCGGCCGCGTACGGCCGTTTCGGCCATGGCCTGGAGCGTCGATCCGTCCGGCGAGGTCATCAGCCGGTTCAGATGCCGCGCCCACACCGCGAGCAGCGCCGCCAGGGCCAGCGCGGTGAGCGCGAGTTGGGCGGCGGCGATGCCGTACGAGCCCTCGCTCGCCGCGTCCACCGCGCCCAGCGCCGAGGCGGGCGGCACCCAGCGCAGCACGTCGGCCGCCGGTTCGAGCTGGCCAAGACCGGCCGAACCGAGCCGCTGCGCCCCGAAGTTGACCAGCTGCGCGCCGACGGCGATGACGAGCCCGCTCAGCACCGCCAGATCGCGTCCCTTGCGGCTGGTCAGCAGCCGGAGGTTGGCGGCGGCGACGGCCCGCGCGAGGGCCACGCACACCAGCAGGGCCAGGGCGACGGCGACGACTCCGACGACGTACGCCGCTGCCCCGTGCGCCACCGCGAGCACCGAACCGATCAGCATGCACACCGTGAACAGCGGCCCGATGCCCACCAGCGAGGCCGCAAGCAGCGCCCGCACCAGCGGCTGGGGCCGCAACGGCAGCATCACCAGCCGGGTCGGATCGAGCGTCTCGTCGCCGCCGGGAAAGAACAGCGGCATCACCGCCCAGCCCAGCGCCAGCACGGCCACCAGCAGCACGATCACGGCGTCGGCATGCGCGTTGCCGCGCAGCAGAATCAGGCCGAGCAGTTGCAGCGCGGCGAACAGCAGGGTGAACACCGCGGACGCGATGTAGGCGGCGCGCCGCCCGGTGGACTGCCGCAGGCCGCCCCGCAGCAGCGACAGTTTCAGCTGTACGAGGGTGGTGGTCGTGCTCGTCATCGGACGCCGCCGCCCAGCCAGTCCAGGTCGGAGGCGGCGTCGCGGTCGTGCGCGCCGACGAGTTCGAGGAAGGCCTGCTGAAGGGTGGGGGCGTCGCCGCGGACCTCGGCAAGCGGGCCGTGGGCGCGGATCCGGCCGGCGGCCATCACGGCCACCCAGTCGCACAGGGACTCGACCAGCTCCATCACATGGGAGGAGAAGACGACGGTGGCTCCAGAGGCGGTGTACCGCTCCAGTACGCGCCGGATCGTCTGCGCGGACACCGGGTCGACGCCCTCGAAGGGTTCGTCGAGGAACAGCACTTCGGGGTTGTGCAGCAGCGCGGCGGCGAGCCCGATCTTCTTGCGCATGCCGGTCGAGTAGTCGACGACCAGCTTGTGCTGCGCACCGGCCAGATCGAGGACGTCCAGCAGCTGGGTGGCCCGCTTGTCGACCTCGGCGCCGGGCAGGCCGCGCAGCCGGCCCGTGTACGCCAGCAGCTCCCGCCCCGACAGCCGCTCGAACAGCCTGAGCCCCTCCGGGAGCACCCCTATCCGGGCCTTGACCTCGACCGGGTCCCGCCACACGTCGTGCCCGACCACCTCGACGGTCCCCTGATCGGGCCGCAGCAGCCCGGTCACCATCGACAGCGTGGTGGTCTTACCGGCCCCGTTGGGTCCGACCAGCCCGATGAACCGGCCGGCGGGCAGCTCCAGATCGATCCCGGCGACGGCGACCTGTTCCCCGAACCGCTTCCAGAGCCCCTGTATGCGTACGGCGGCTGTGCCCACCCGTGCTCCCTCGTTCATGTGAGAACCCTACGGGGAGCCGTGTCATGAGGGGCTGGTCAGCGGTCGCGTCCGCAGGCGTACGCGAGGGGGGAGATCAGCTCCTCGGCGTCCGGCAGCCAGCGGTTCGCGGGGGTGGGGCGGCAGGCCCACTGGACGCGGCCGCGGGAGCCGTAACGGGTGGGGGGCGCGGCGACGTAACCGCCCTCCCCCAGCACGACCAGGTCGAGCGAGCCGAGCGACCAGCCCAGCTTGCGCACCAGGTCGGGAACCTTCACCGACGCGCCCGGCAGCACGAAGAACTGCATCCGCCGGTCCGGGGTCAGCGTCACCGGCCCCAGCGTCAGCTCCATCCGCTCCATCCGGGCCAGCGCCAGAAACCCGGCGGTCTCCGGCACGGAGATCGCGTCGAACGTACGCCCGGTCGGCAGCAGGATCGACGCGTTCGGCTGCTTCTGCCACATCCGCCGCGCGACCGTCGCGCTGCCGGTCGCCTGCGTCGCCCAGTCCGGGCGGGCCGGATGCGCCCCCGGCGCACCGCACGCGGCGTCGCCGCAGGAGCAGCGCTGCACCCCGTCGACGGCTTCCAGCCAGGTGCCGGGGAACACGTCCCAGTGGCGTTCCTCGGCATAGCGAACGGCGGTGTCCAGCAGCGATTCCCCACGCTGCTTCGGAATCTGTGCGGCTTCGGTGGCCGGGATCGTCTCTTCCACGCTCCACTCAACTCCCAGCCCAACCTGGGGTTACGGCCGGACCGCGCGCGGGGGAGGAGCATCGATTCGGCATGTGGGGCGCATGGGTGCATGTGTGGGGGCGCGCAGGAGGATCGGCGGCGGTAGCTGGGTAGCCAGGTGTGGGGTGGCAACCGCCTTTACCCCGGCAATCCTCGCAAGCCTCGCATTTTCGGTATGTCCGCGGGGCATTGATCTTCAGGGCCGGAATTCCTCGCTCCCGCAGGGGCCGGGGGTCCCGGTCGTGGAAGACACAACAACTCGGTGTGTGGGCAGGCACCGCAGCCTCAGGGGGTACGCCAATGGCCGCAAGGCCTCTCGTCGCGCGGCAGCCGAACGAACGGCTGCAGGCGCTCATCCAGGAAGCGGGTTGCTCGAACGCCGGGCTGGCCCGCCGGGTCAACATGTGCGGCGCCGAGCACGGTCTCGACCTGCGCTACGACAAGACGTCCGTGGCCCGCTGGCTGCGCGGACAGCAGCCGCGCGGACGCGCGCCGGCGATCATCGCCGAGGCGCTCGGCCGCAAGCTCGGCCGTACGGTCACGATCGACGAGATCGGCATGGCCAACGGCAAGAACCTCGCCTCGGGTGTCGGCCTCCAGTTCTCGCCGACGGTACTGGGAGCCATCGAGCAGGTCTGCGAGCTGTGGCGCAGTGACGTGGGGCGCCGGGACTTCCTGTCCGGTTCGTCCGTCGCGGCCTCCGCGCTGGTCGAGCCGAGCCGCGACTGGCTGATCTCCGCACCCGACGCGCAGGTGGCGCGCTCGGCGGGCCCACGCGTGGGCCAGTCCGACGTGGCGGCCGTGGGGGCGATGACCCAGGCGCTGGTCGACCTGGACCACCAGTACGGCAGCGGGCACGTGCGCCCGGTCGTCGTGCACTACCTCAACAGCGTCGTCTCGGGACTGCTGGCCGGGTCGTACCGGGAGGCCGTCGGGCGGGAACTGTTCGCGTCCGTGGCCCGGTTGACCGAACTCGCCGGGTACATGGCGGTCGACACCGGGCAGCCGGGCCTCGCCCAGCGCTACTACATCCAGGCGCTGCGGCTCGCACAGGCCGCCGGGGACCGAGGCTACGGCGGGTATGTGCTCGCCGCGTCCATGAGCCACCTGGCCGCACAGCTCGGAAACCCCCGGGAGATCGCCCAGTTGGCGCGGGCGGCACAGGAGGGGGCGCGCGGACGTGTGACCCCGCGCGCGGAGGCGATGTTCCACGCGGCCGAGGCACGCGGGCACGCCCTGATGGGCGACGCACTCGCCGCCCAGGCGGCCTCCGGGCGGGCGGTGACCGCCATGGAGCACGCGGACGACTCCTCCGGCGACGACCCGGCGTGGATCGCGCACTTCGACGAGGCCTACCTCGCCGACGAACTGGCCCACTGCCACCGCGACCTCGGCCAGCCCGAGGCGGCGGCGCGCTGCGCGCAGGAGTCCCTCGATGGCCACCCCGAGTCCCGCGCGCGCAGGCGGGCGATCGGCTATGTGCTGCTCGCCACGGCACAGGTGCAGCAGCGCGAGATCGAACAGGCCTGTCACACGGGACTGAAGGCGGTGGAGCTCCTGGGGACCCTCCGCTCCAACCGGGGCGCCGAGTATCTGGATGACCTCCAGCAGCGGCTGGAGCCGTTCCAGGAAGAGTCCGTGGTAAGGGAGTTCGGAGCGCGACTGGACCTCCAGGCGGCCGCGTGAAATATGCCCCGCGGGTGCGTGAACGTGCGGGAAACGAGGGCCCCGGGAGCAGGAGGTGACATAAACAGCGTGCCGCGGGCCGGTTTTGTTACGGCGGTCACAGGGCAGAAGGTCAGGTCCTGTGCTGCGTGGCAACGGGCTCGGGGGACCCGGTAGCGTGAGCCGACGATTCCGATGGTCCCCCATTCGTAGGAGTCCCGGTGACGCAGAGTGGACAGGGCGAGGAGCCCTCGGCGCGGCCCGCGCGCGAAGGCATCGTGCTGCCCTCCGACGGTGGCGAGCCGCTGCTGCCGGGCATGACGGGCGGACCCGCCGACCGGCCCGTCGGCCCGCAGCACGGCGCCCCTGCCGGCGGCCCCGCCCCGGCCTCGGCGCCGCCCGGCGGCCAGGCCTGGGGCCAGCCGTGGGGCCCCGGCCAGCACCAGGCCCCGGCCCCGCCGCCGGGCCAGGACTGGCAGACACCGCCCGCCGAGCCGTGGGGCGCACAGCAGCAGGCTCACTGGAGTGGGCAGGACCAGCCGGGGCCGCTCCCACCCGAGGGGGCGCCGGGGCAGGCGTACGGCGGGGGTGCGCAGGCGTCGTACGACGGTGGCGCACAGGCGTCCTACGGGGCGTACGGGACGCCGGGTCAGGGCGCGCCCGCGCCCCTGCCCGCGCCGGGGACCTCGGCGCCGCTGCTGCCTGCCGGGCATGGGGCGCCGGGTGGGTCGCTGCCGCCTGCCGGGTATGGGGCGCCCGGGATGCCGCTGCCGTCGGCCGACGACGGGGCGACCCAGTACATACCGCCGGTCGCGGGCGCGTCCGGCGACGAGGGGGCCACGCAGTACATTCCGCCGGTCGGGGGCGCTCCGTACCACGCCCCGGACGGCGCGACCCAGTACATCCCGCCCGTCGCCGGTGGGCCCAGCGACGAGGGTGCTACTCAGTACCTGCCGCCCGTGTCCGCCTCCGCCTCCGGTGACGACGGGGCCACTCAGTACATCCCGCCGGTCGGGCCCGGAGCCCTGCCGCCCGAGATGCCGTCCGGGGGGTCCGCTCACCGGCCCGCCGAGACGACGACCTACCTCGGGCGGGCCCAGGAGGGCGGCGCTGCGGCCGGACCGCTGCCCGCCGCCCCGGGGGGCGATGCCGAGGCCACGCAGTACATCCCGCCCGTGCCCGGGCAGGGGGCGTACGGGGACCGGCAGCCGCCCGCCGAGTTCGACAACCTCTTCCGCAGCGGGCCCGGCGCCGACGGCGGCCAGGCCGGGGCCACCCAGTACATGCCCCGTTACCAGGGGCCGCAGGACGCCGGACATGCCGTCGCGCAGCGGTCGTACGAAGGGCCCGGCCCGGCTCAGGGTCGGCGGGCCTCCCGGGACGGCGAGGGCCGTACCCGCTCGAAGGTGCCGCTCATCGCGGCCTGCGGGATCGCCATCGCCGTCGTCGGCATAGGCGCCGGTGCGCTGCTCGCCGACGGGGGCGGCGGTGGGCAGAACGACGACCCCAAGACCGTCTCCGCCGCGTCACCCGTGCCCTCCGGGTCGGACACGTCCGCCTCGCCGTCCGCCGATCCGGCCGAGCAGCAGGCCATCGCCCTGGACAAGCTCCTCGCCGACAGCGGCGCCAGCCGGGCCACGGTGATCAACGCCGTCAATGACGTGAAGACCTGCGACAACCTCGCCCAGGCCGCCAAGGATCTGCGCGGTGCGGCTCAGCAGCGCAACAACCTGGTCACCCAGCTGTCCGGGCTCACCGTCGACAAGCTGCCCGACCACGCCGCGCTGACCGCCGCGCTCAACAAGGCCTGGAAGGCCTCCGCGGCCGCCGACAACCACTACGCCGCCTGGGCCGACCAGGTCGCCGGGCAGAAGGGCAAACTCTGCAAGAAGGGGCAGGCCCGCTCCACCGGCCAGACCGCCGCCGGCAACCGGGAGAGCGGCGTCGCCACCACGCAGAAGGCCGAGGCCGCCAAGCTGTGGAACGCGATCGCCCGGAAGTACGGCCTGACCGAGCGCCAGCCGACCCAGCTGTGAGGCGCGGCCGCTCAGCCCTGGCTTTCGGCGCCCTGAAGGGTCTTCGTCACATCGAGGGCGCCCTGGCGTGCCGCCACCAGCTGGCCGTCCTTCACCACCTGGACGGTCACGTCGGTGTTGACCAGCCGCGGGAAGCCGACGGAGGCGAGCACGTCCTGGAACTGCCAGCGCAGGGTCGGGGTGAGCCCGCCGGTGGTGACCTTGAAACCGTCGTCCAGGGTGCGTCGTACCGTGTCGGAGGACACCTCGCCGTCGCCGAGCGACTTCACGACGGCCTCCAGGACGGTGTACGCGATCCAGGTGGTCTGCACGCCCGCGTCGGCGGGGTCGATACGGGTGTCGGTGAAGGCCTGTTCGCGGATGACCTTCTTCATCGGGTCCCAGCGCTTGTCGGCCTCCACCGGGTACCAGCCGGTGATGTACGCGCCCTCGTACGGGCTCGACGCGCCGCCGGTGAAGTCGATGACCGTCTGGTCGACGCTGCCGAGCACGGTGCCCAGGCGCACCTCGGGGTAGTCCTCGCGGGCGCGTCGGAAGGAGTCCATGAAGGTGTTGGTGCGGTCGCCGAGCGCCGGCACCACGCAGCCCGTCTCCGTCGGGTCCGTGGTGGCCTGGGTCAGGGCCCGCTCGGACTGCGCGGAGAACTCGGTGGCGTCCTCCGCCGCGCGCACATCGGCCACATCCCGGTGACCGCCCGTCTCAAGGCCCGAATTGAGCAGGTTGGGAAGTTCGTCACCGGCGATGGTGTCCGGCCGGACCAGCGCGACCGGGCCGCAGTCGCTCGCGAGCTGCCTGCCGAGGCCGGCCAGCAGCGCGGGCTGGCCGCCGTTGACGGGGTAGGACAGCGGGCTGGTGAACTCGGCGTTCGTGATGCCGTAGCCACCTATGTACGGGATGCCCGCGCCCTCCAGGATCGGGAAGAACGAGTCGGCGAACTGGCTGTAGGAGCCGACGACCGCGACGACATTCTCCTTGACCGCGCGGCGGGCGCACTTCGCGGCGTTCACGCTGTCGTTGCGGTCGTTGCAGATGATGACCTTGAGCTTGCGGCCGTTGATGCCGCCGTCCGCGTTGACCTGGCGGGCGTAGGCGACGGCCAGGGCCGGCATGCCGGGCTTGTTCGTGGCGTTGGTGTCCTGCGGCGCCCAGGTCATGACGGTGATCGGGTCGTCCCCGGCGCCCCCCGAGAAGCCGGGGACGGCCCCGCATCCGACGGCGAGCGACGCGCACGCCACCAGGGCGGCCGCTGTGCGCAGGGCCCTGACTCGCCTGGTTCTGGCGGGCCTGGTGCTGGTGGGCCTGGCGCTGGCGGGCCTGGTGAGGGTGGGGAGGAATGTGCTGCGGATGCGTCGCCTGCCGGTCATGTATCCGCACGATTCCGCCACATCGCTAACCCGTGAGTGATCCTCGGTCAACAAGGGGTGACGTCCAGGTGAATTGCGGGGTCCGGTGAACGGCGCGTGGCGAGGAACGTACGATCGATGACCGTGCAAGGTGTGCAAGGTGTACAAGGTTCGGCGAACTCTTCCCGTCGCGGGCATCGCTCATCCACGATGGGTGGCATGCCACTGAACGACATGCCGTGGTGGCGCTGGCGCAGCAATGTGCGCTCCGCGCTGCACATGCTCTCCGATCCGGTGTTCCAGCGGGACGTCTGGCTGGCGGGCGTCGAGGGATACGGGGACGTCACCGACGCCGTGTACCGGTTGGTCGAGGACACCTGGCTGGATCACTGGTCCGCCGAGAAGTACGTCGGGACGATATTCCGGGACTCGCAGGAGGCGGCGCTGGTGGATACCGCCGTGCTGCGGGTGCTGCGGATCATGCACCAGGTGGGGCCGGATGCGCCGGTGTCGTCGTACGTCGAGCATCCGGCGTGGCCGGAGGCGGTGCGGGCGGCTCGGGACGCGCATGTGCGGATGGCTGTGAGCGATGGGGAGGATCCGGATGCGGTGCCTCGGACGCTTGAGGTGCTGCGGATCATGACGCGGTCGGCCTGAGGTTGCTTTTTCTGGGTGCGGAGGTCCGTGTGGGACCCTGTGCTGCATGAACGAGCAGTCCACCAGCCGAGCCGCGGCCGTGCCGGCCGATCAGTACGTCCTCACTCTGTCGTGCCCGGACAAGAAGGGCATTGTGCACGCCGTGTCGAGCTATCTGTTCATGACCGGCTGCAACATCGAGGACAGTCAGCAGTTCGGTGACCATGACACGGGACTGTTCTTCATGCGGGTGCACTTCTCGGCGGATGCGCCGGTGACGGTGGAGAAGCTGCGGGCCAGCTTTGCGGCGATCGGTGACTCGTTCCAGATGGAGTGGCAGATCAACCGGGCCGACGAGAAGATGCGCATTCTGCTGATGGTCAGCAAGTTCGGGCACTGTCTGAACGATCTGCTGTTCCGGGCGCGGATCGGGGCGCTGCCGGTGGATATCGCCGGTGTGGTGTCGAACCACACGGACTTTGCTGAGCTGGTGGGTTCTTATGGGATTCCGTTCCACCACATTCCTGTGACGAAGGACACGAAGCCGGAGGCTGAGGCGCGGCTGCTGGAGATCGTGCGGGAGGAGGGGGTGGAGCTGGTGGTGCTGGCTCGGTACATGCAGGTGCTGTCGGACGATCTGTGCAAGCAGCTCAGCGGGCGGATCATCAATATCCACCACTCGTTCCTGCCGAGCTTCAAGGGGGCGAAGCCGTATCACCAGGCGCATGCGCGGGGTGTGAAGCTGATCGGGGCTACGGCGCACTACGTCACGGCGGATCTGGATGAGGGGCCGATCATCGAGCAGGAGGTCGAGCGGGTGGGGCACGGTGTCACGCCGGATCAGCTGGTCGGGATCGGGCGGGACGTGGAGTGCCAGGCGTTGGCTCGGGCCGTGAAGTGGCACGCTGAGCGGCGGATTCTGCTGAACGGGCGGCGGACTGTCGTGTTCGCGTAGGTGGTGGGTAGGGGTCTTA
>NZ_BJND01000055.1 GCF_006539505.1 Streptomyces spinoverrucosus | reverse complement strand
CCCGCCGCCAAGCCGTACACGCTGCTGCGGGAGGCGCTCAAGCGGAGCAACAAGGTCGCCATCGCCAAGTTCGCGCTGCGCGGCCGGGAGCGGCTGGGCATGCTCCGGGTGGTCGGCGACGCCATCGCCATGCACGGGCTGCTGTGGCCGGACGAGGTCCGCGCGCCCGAGGGGGTCGCGCCCGACACCAACGTCACCGTCCGCGACAAGGAACTCGACCTCGCGGACGCCCTGATGGACACCCTCGGCGAGGTCGACCTGGAGGATCTGCACGACGAGTACCGCGAGGCCGTCGAGGAGGTCATCGCGGCGAAGGCGGCCGGCGAGGCACCCCCCGAGGCTCCCGAACCCGCGGCGGGCGGCAAGGTGCTCGACCTGATGGCGGCCCTGGAGAGCAGCGTCCGCGCGGCCCGCGAGTCCCGCGGCGAGGCCCCGGCCGAGGTCCGCCCACTCGCCCAACGCAAGACCAGCCGCGCCGCCCCCAAGGAACCGGCCGGCAAGAAGTCCACGGCGAAGAAGACGGCCGCGAAGAAGACGGCGTCCAAGTCGACGCAGGGAACGAAGAAGACGGCGGCTTCGAAGAGCACGGCAAAGAAGTCGACGGCAAAGAAGACAGCGTCACGCAAGCGTTCGGCCTGACCGAGGCGATACCGAAGTCGACGGTCCCGTCACAAAGTCCACGCTCTTGGACTGAGCGCCACGGCCCTCAGCGGCGCGGGCCTGCCAGGGCCGCCAGTTGCTCCGCTGTGCGTGGACCAGTGGCTCCGTCGTTCAACAGGCCCTGGCCGCGTAGTAGTTCCGTTGCCGCGATGCCCCACGGCAGGCGTAGGCCCGCCTCGCGCAGTAGTTCCGTGCGGGACAGGTTCTCGGGGGCGGGGCCGGTGCGTATGCCGGACGGGGTGAGCAGGGCCGCGTCGTCGGCCCAGCGCAGGGCCAGGTCGACGTCGTGGGTGGCCATCACGACCGTCGTGCCGCTCGCGCGCAGCCCGTCGAGGGTGGCGAGCAGCCGTTCCTGGCCGTCGGGATCGAGCCCGGCCGTCGGCTCGTCGAGGATCAGCACGCGTGGCCGCATCGCGACGGCACCGGCGATCGCGGTCCGCTTGCGCTGCCCGTAGGAGAGGAGATGCGTCGGCCGGTCCGCCAGCCCGGTGATGTCCAGCGCCGCGAGTGCCTCCTCGACCCGCGCCCGCACCTCCGCGTCCGGCAGCCCGAGGTTCAGCGGCCCGAAGGACACGTCCTGCGCCACCGACGCGGCGAACAGCTGGTCGTCCGGATCCTGCACCACCAGCTGAACGGTGGTCCGCAGCCGGGTCAGCCCCTTCCGGTCGTACGACACCGGCGTGCCGTCCACCGTCAACTGCCCGGCGTGCGGCCGAAGTCCCCCGCTGAGCAGCCGCATCAGCGTGGTCTTGCCGCTGCCGTTGCGACCGAGCAGCGCCAGCGCGCGCCCCTTGCGCACCTCGAAGTCGAGGCCGGTGAGCACGGCCGGGCCGTCCTCGTAGGCGAAGGACGCGCCCCGCAGGGCGACCAGGGCGGCGGCCTCGCTCATGACAGTGGCCTTTCGAGTACGAAGGTGAGGGCGGCCAGCGCCGCGAGCAGCGCGACGCTCATGGCCGTGAACGGGACGGAGACGCGGGCCTCAGGCACGAGGACGCGCAGGGTGCCGTCGTAGCCGCGCCCGGCGAGTCCGGCCTGCAGGCGCGTCGCCCGGTCGAAGGCGCGTACGAAGGCCGTCGCGCCGAGCCCGGCCAGAGACCGCCACTGGGCGGCCCGCGTGGTGTGCCCGAGGCGGGCGGCCTGGGCGTCGCGGATCCGGCGCACGGAGTCCAGGAGCAGAAAGCTCATCCGGTACGTCACCAGGGCCACGTCGACGACGGGCGCGGGCACGCCCGCGCGGACCAGGCGTGGCAGCAGGTCGGACATCGGGGTGGTGAACGCGAACAGCAGCACACCCAGCGAGGCCGCCGAGGTGCGCAGCAGCAGCTCCCCGGCGCGCACCGGGCCGCCGACC
Source organism: Streptomyces spinoverrucosus (assembly GCF_006539505.1). Lineage (GTDB taxonomy): Bacteria > Actinomycetota > Actinomycetes > Streptomycetales > Streptomycetaceae > Streptomyces > Streptomyces spinoverrucosus. The sequence continues at coordinate 62,109 of NZ_BJND01000055.1, read as the reverse complement.
GCGAGGCCCACGAACCCGTCCGGGCCGCCGACCCGCACCAGCAGCGGCAGCGCGCCGGTGACGCAGAAGCCCAGCGGCACCCGGTAGGCCCGCCACAGCCGCCGCACGGGCACGCCCGCCGGGCCCAGCAGCACGGCCAGCGCCGTCACCAGCACCAGCGCGGCCCCCGGCCAGGGCGGCAGCGAGATCGCCAGCACCGTCAGTCCCAGTCCGAGCACGGCCTTGTCCACAGGATGGCGGCGGCGCCAGCGACTGCTGTGCGCCGCCGCGTCGATCGGCAGCACGAGGCTCAGGCCCCTTCGGCTCCGTCGTGCCCGGGTGTCCGCGCCGCGCCCTGCTGCTCCTGCGCCCGCGCCGCACCCTGGCGCCGCCCGCGCCGCAGCCCGAAGTAGTACGCGAGGGCGCCCGCGCCGACCGCCGCCTGGAGGGCGAACAGGCCGGACTCGATCTCACCGGACGGCGGCTCGTACAGCGGCGAGAACCAGGGCTCGTAGTCCGGGTCCAGCTCGGTGATCGCCGTCTCCGCCTCCGCGTCGGCGCCGGTGAACGGCTCCTCCTTGTGGTCGCCGAGCCCGAGCGCCAGCGGCAGCACCGCGAGGGCGGCGACGGCGAGCAGCAGCAGGAGGTTGATCTTCGTGCCGCGCTTCATCGGGCCACCGCCTCGGTGCCGGTCTTCCGGGTGAGCAGCACGCCCAGCCGGGTCAGTTCACCCTTGCTGGACTGCACCAGCAGCCGCATCACCAGCACCGTGAGCAGCCCCTCGCTGATCGCGAGCGGAATCTGCGTGATGGCGAAGATGGAGCCGAACTTGCCGAGCGCGCCCAGGAAACCGCTGCTCGGGTCGGGGAAGGCGAGCGCCAGCTGGACGCTGGTGACGCAGTAGGTGGACAGGTCGGCGACGAACGCGCCGAAGAACACGGCGACCATCAGCGGCACGTCGTACCGCCGCAGCAGCCGGTAGATCCCGTACCCGGCCCAGGGGCCGACGATCGCCATCGAGAAGACGTTGGCGCCGAGCGTGGTCAGCCCGCCGTGGGCGAGCAGCAGCGCCTGGAACAGCAGCGTGATGGTGCCCAGCACCGCCATCACCGGCGGCCGGAACAGAATGGCGCCCAGTCCCGTGCCGGTGGGATGCGAGCAACTCCCGGTCACCGACGGCAGCTTCAGCGCCGACAGGACGAAGGTGAAGGCGCCCGAGGCGCCGAGCAGCAGCGTGCTCTCGGGATGTTCCCTGACCTCACGGGTGAGGGAGCGGACTCCGTGGACGACGAACGGCGCGGACGCGGCACCCCAGGCGATCGCGTGCGCCGGAGGCAGAAAACCCTCGGCTATGTGCATGGCTTCAGCAGACCCTCTCCAGCACCTCGTGGATGGTTGACGCGCCTTGGCCGGTCTCCTGGCTGACGGGTGACACCGCCCGTGCTCCGCCTTCCCGGGTCTAGGACCCAGTGGCTGCCCGCGAGGGCTGGAGCCGGACTTCCCGATCACAGTGGCGAGGGCCGCACCGGCATCACACCGGATTTCCCGTTCACCAAGGCGTGGTGACAGTAGTGCGCCCGCGGGGGTGGTGACAAGCGGCGCATCGGGGGCGCGAAGGCGCTGGTCACACCGCGCACACGCCGAACGTCACCCGTCGAGCTCCCGGTCCAGCAGCGCGAGGTCCGGCGGTACGAGGTCCGTGGCGTCCACCAGTTCCCGGAGCAGGGCGTGCAGCGGCACGGCCTCGTCGGCGTTCAGCCGAGCGCCGATCTGAGCGACCCGGCGCTCGATCCCGGGCGACTCCCAGTCCGTCTCCGGGCGCAGGAAACGCAGTTGCTGCAGCGCCTTGCGGGAGGGGAAGGGGCGCGGGTCGGACTCATGGCGCAGGTAGCGCTGGCCCAGAACGACCAACAGGAGCCGCTCGTCGTCGTCGAGGGCCGGGCGGCCGCGCGGGGGGTTTCCGGGGCAGCGGGCGGGGTCGGTCACGTGCAGCTCGATCAGGTACTCGCGGTGGCCGAGGCCCTGCACGAACAGCGGGGTGTAGCCGGAGGGGAGGGGGAGCGGGGCGGCGCGGGGCGCGAGGAGTTCGCCGTACGGGATGCGCAGGGGCCGGAGGCCGGTATTGCGCAGCCACCAGTGGCCGTGGTGGTACGTCAGATCTCCCTGCCTACGACTCACCCGCCGGTCGTCGCCGCCGACGTACAGGTCCCTGCCGGGGCAGCCCGGAGCCCGGCCGAAGCACACCACCCGGCCGGGCACCGGAGCGGCCGTGACCTCGCCCGCTGCCGATCTGGCGTGCAGAGTGTCCGCGGCGGCCGGTGGGGCACCGCGCGCGAGACTCTCACGACGGTTCATCCCCGGACTCCTCGGCGTGGTGGTTTCTCGCCACCACTGTGCGGCTCCGCTACGGGACCCTTCCCGCCCGTCAGCGTTCGGGCAGCTTGGTGGCCGCTGACGTGGCGAGGCCGGTGACCATCGTGCAGAGGTCGTCCATGGGGCGTTCGCCGCCGACGCGCAGGCGCACCATCTCGGCGGCCTGCTTGGCGTCCTGGCCGCTGTACCGGCGGTATTCGAGGAAGACCGTGCAGGTCTCGTCGCCGTCGCCCTCCGGCTCGACGAGGGCCCGGTAGCCGCTGAGCCGGACGACCTCGCGGTCCTTGGCGGACTTGGGCTGGTCGCGGAAGAAGCTCACCTCCGCCTCCAGGTCGTCCACCTCGCTGAACCACTCGCAGTTCCAGTTCGCGACACCGACCTCCGGCGTGTCCGGCTTGATGCCGGGCACGGCGTCCGACAGTGCCTTCGCGTCGAGCAGCGCGCAGGCGTCTGCCCAGGCCAGCGAGTTGTCCGGGTAGGCCGGGGAACGGCGGGGAAGGGGGCCGGTGTTCAGCACCTCGGCGGCGCTCCGGGCGGCCGTGTGGGCGACCGTGCACAGCGTCGCGTTGCCGCCGGTCACCGAGCCGTCCCCCACGTCGACGCGGATCCCGACGAGGGTGCCGTCGGCATCCCCGCCGGCGGCGCTGTCGTACAGCAGCAGGCCGCACTCGTCGGTCTCCGGCGACTCCTCCAGGACGCCGATCCTTCCGATGCGCGTGGCCGGCCGGGAGCTCTCGGGCCGGGAGCCGGGCCGTAACTGGACCGACACGTCGATACGGGTCTCGTCGTCGGGGCTGACCAGTTGGTCACAGCGGTCGAAGTTGCCGTAGTCGACGTCCACACGGACCTTGCCGAACTGGCCGAGGGCGGCCGGGTCGGTCAGGGCGCACACGTCGGCGGTGCGCGGATCGCCGATCAGCGAGGCCTCGGGGGTGCTGCTCCGGCCGGCCTCGTCCGTGCCCTGATCCGCGTCGCCGCCGCCGGGGGCGAGGATCAGACCGCCCAGGACCAGCGCGGCGCCGATCCCGACGGCCGTGGCCAGCAGAGGCCGACGCGCCGGCCATCGCCACCGTGTCCGCCCGCCGGGCTGGGCGGTGGTGGCCAGGGACCCGGACGCGGACCCGGGCGCGGCGACGGCGGCCAGCTGCCGTCCGGCCTCGGCGGCGTCGGGGCGTTGCCGTGGGTCGCGGTGGAGCATGGCGGTGAGCACCGGGTACAGCGGGCCCACGGCCTCGGCGTCCATCTCCACGACGCCCTGCTCGGCCTTCCAGTACGTCAGGCGCTCGGTGTCCGTCCCGCCGTCCCCGGACTCCCCGCCGCGCGGCGGCGCCCCGGTGACCAGCCCGTACAGGGTCGCGGCCAGGCAGAACACGTCCGAGGCGGGCCGGGGCAGGTGGCCCCGGGCCAGTTCGGGGGCGGCGTAGTCCGGGGTGAAGCTGAGCGGGCCGTTGCTGGTGATGGTCTCGGTGCCGCTGGTGCGGTGCGCGGCACCGAAGTCCAGCAGCTTCGCCGTACCGCGCCGGGTGAGGCCGATGTTGGCGGGCTTGACGTCACAGTGCACGATCCCCGCCTCGTGCAGCGCGGCGAGCGCGTCGGCGAGCTCGGCACCGATTCGGGCCGCCCGCTGCGCGGACATCGGCGGCTGCCGGTCCAGGCCGCCACCGGGGACGTACTCCATGACGAACCAGTACGTCTCCTCGCCGTCCTGCTCCACGGTTACGACGTCGAACAGCGTCACGACGTGCGGATGGTCGCGGAACTTGGCCAGCGCGCGTGGCTCGGCCAGCAGCCGTCGTACCGCCGTGTCGCGGTCGCCCTCGATCCGTTCCGGTTTCAGCGCGACGTCCTGCCCCACCACCGTGTCGTGGGCCAGCCACACCTCGCCGCTCCGCCCGGCGCCGATGACCTCTCTGAGGACATAGCGGCCGGCGAACTCGTCTCCGGGACGCACGGTTCTCCCCCTCGCCTGTGCCCACGACGCGCACCCGGTCACGCGCGCGCGCCTCGAACCTACTGGGAACGGGGGACGGTCCGCACTCTCTACCCAGAGGCTCCATCAGGCGCACTCATGATGGAGAGGTGGTGTCGTTCCCTCAGGCGCCGTCGTGCGTGTCGTCGTCCGTGTCGTCGTCCGTGTCGTCGTCCTCCAGCAGGTCCAGGTCCGGTGGGACGAGCGTGGTCGACTCCACCAGGCCCTTCAGGAGGTTGTGCAGCAGGCTGTTGTCGGACGGGCGGCCCTCCGAACAGTCGTGCATCAGCGGGTACTTGAAGCCGGTGCCGTGCAGCCGGCGGCGTACCGCCTCGACCCGGTACTCGATCCGGCGTTCGGTCCACTTGCCTTCGGGGTGCAGATAGGCGAGCTGCTCGGCCGCCCGGCCGTAGCTCAGCGGGCGCGGATCCTGCTCGTACAGCAGATACCGCTGGCCGAGCACGACCAGCAGCAGCCGCTCGTCGTCGTCCAGGGCCCAGGTCTCCGGGCGCAGGGTCTCGGCGCGGCGGCGGGAGACGGGGCCCCGGTCGTCGTGGCCCGCCACATACAGCTCGACCAGGTGTTCCCGTTGGCCCGAGCCCTTCACGAACAGCGGGGTGTAGCCGGTGGCGAGCGGGATCGGCTCGGTGCTGGTGTGCATCATCCGGCCACGGGGGAGCCGTACGAGCTGCTGCCCCGTGTTGCGCAGCCACCAGTGCCCCTGCCGGAACGTCAACTCCCCGTGCCGCCGGCTCACCCTCAGGTCGTCCACACCGACGCCCAGGTCCACGTCGGGCTTCTCCCCGCGCCCGAAGCACACCGTCAGACCCGGCCGGGGCGGGGCGCTGAGGTCGCCGGTGACCGTGCGGGCGTGCAGGGTACCGGGCTGGGCGGGCGCGACACCGCGCGCGAGGCTGGCGGAGCGGGACATCGCGGATCTCCTCGGCTCGGGCGTTCGTACGGGCTGTGCCACCAGGGTCGCCGATGGTTTCGGGACCCCTCCCCAAGTGTGCCCCGTATAAAGGCTGTGCCCGACTGCCGGACATCAACGGCACTGGCTCGTACGGCAATTGAAGTTCACCCCAGGGGGAGCAGGATGGACCAACCGACGTACACCATGCCCGTCGCACCGGAACCCGGCCCGCCACCCCGCCCCCGGCGGTACGACCCCCTGGCCGTCGCCCTCGGCAACGCCTCCCTCCTCGGCGTCGGCTACCTGCTGATCGGGCGGCGCAAGCTCGCCGTCACGGCGGCGCTGGGCACGGTCGTCCTCGTCTCCGCACTGGCGTCCACCGCCGCGTGGGGATACGAGATCGCCGCGCTGGTGTGGTGGGTGGCGGTCATAGCCCACGGGTGGTTCCTGGCGAGCCGCGGCACGCCCCGCGTCTCCGCGCGCGGGCAGCGCATCGTCGCGGTCTGCGTCACGCTGCCGGTGCTGCTGGCGGTGGGACTGCTGCGGTACGACGCCACGCGCATCGGGCAGAGCGTCAGCGAGGCCCGCGACGAGGGCGACTGCGCCGGGGTGTTCGCCGCGCAGGACAAGGTGTGGGCCGGGCATCGCATCGCCGACGCCCCGCTCAGTGCCCGGGGTGACGAGGTGGTCGAGGACTGCCGACGGCTCGGGACGGCCGAGGTGCTGCTGGACAGCGGTCTGCGCAGCAACACGGAGGCGCTTGAGCAGGGCTTCGACATCCTCGGCTCGGTACTCCGCGAACCCGGCAACGAGCAGACCGTGCGCACCGTCCTGGACGGATTCCTCGACGGCCTGCCCACGAACAGCCCCTGCGGCACCGTCAAGATCACCGACTGGCTCCGCGAGCGCGAGCCGACCCGCAACCAGCTCGACCGGTCCGCCGACACCGCGAGCCGGGTCGCGCCCGGCGCGCTCGTCGCCTGCGGTGACAACCTCATGAAGGGCAGCGACTGGGAGACGGCCAAGGCGCGCTACCGGCAGCTGCTCGACGAGTATCCCGAGGACAACCTCGGCAACCGGGCCCGCGCGGGCATCACGAAGGCCACGCAGGCCATCGAGCTGGACAACGTCCGCTCCCTGCTGTCGGGAACGGAGGACGAACAGCCCGAGTACTGCTCCCAGCCGGCCAAGTACAGCGCCGCCAAGCCGATGGGCAAGGGCACCAACCGCGCGCTGTACTACGGCAACACCGAGTACACGAACCAGCTCCCCGGCAACTGGAAGGCCGGCGACGCCGAAAACGCGGTCGCGATCGTCTGTGTGGGCGAGACGGACTTCGGGTCCTCCGTCGAGACGTGCCCGTACCAGGCCCGGGACTCCGGTGCCGTCAGCTACGTGACCTTCCACAAGATCGCGATCCCGGTGCGGGTCTACGAACTGCGCACCGGCAAGCTCGTCAGCAAGCGCACGATCCAGATCAGCGGATCGAGCTGCCCCTCGATCATCACGTACTACACGTACGGCACCGACGACACCCCACCGACGAACCGGTACGTCACCGAGTCCAAGTCCGATGTACGCAACGCGTTCCGGCCGCTGGTCAGCAGGTAACGCCGGTTTCCCCGTGCTCACTTCCCCGGTGTCTCCGGCAGGCTCCTCGCGATGTTCCGCACGGCCGTGGCCGAGAGCGACTTGGCGGTGCCGCACAGCTGCGTCCTCGACCGCTCCTGACCGCTCACGGTCAGCAGGACCAGCTCGACGGTGTGGTCGCCGAGGGCGTTGGTGTACGTACGGTGCGGTGTGAGCACGACACAGCTGTCGTCGCCCTCCTCCTCCGGCTCGACATACGCCGTGGTCCCGGCGACGACCGCCCGCTGTCCGTTGTCCTCCAGGTCGTTGTCGCGGGTGAACTCCAGGTCCACGAAGGCGGTGCCGCCGCCGTCCGGGCTCTCCCACTCACAGTTCCAATCCCCGAACCCGCGCTCCGACGGCCGTGTGCCGAGGCCGGGAACCCGTTTCAGCGAGGCCGCGTCGAGCAGTGCGCAGGCGTCGAGGCGGGCGAGGGCGTCGGCGGGCCACGCCGAGCGCCGCCGGGGCACCGGCCCACGGTCCAGCACGCTGACCGCGTGATCGGTGGCGGCGTCGGCCAGGGCGCAGGGGTCGGGCGCCGGGGCGGCGTGCCGCTCGCCGACGACAATGATCTGCATCCGGTCGGGAGTGGAGATGAAGCGCCGGCACTCGTCGCCGTCCCGCGCCAGGCTCGCCACCTCGACATTGCCGACCCTGCGGGTGGGCACGCCCGCATCGAACTCCCGTAACTCGTTGGAGAAGTTGACCTCGACGGCGGCGATCTCCTCCGCGTTGCCCTTCAGCACGAGAACGTCGCATCGGTCCAGTTCCCCGTAGTCGGGGTCGACTTGGGTGTCGCCGAAGCGGCTGAGCGCGGCGGCGTCCAGCAGGGCGCACGGGTCGGCTGTGCGCGGGTCACCCAGGGCGCCGGCCGGTGCCGTATCGGGGCTGTCGGAGGACCAGGGGCCGTAGAAGAAGAGGAGGCCGACCACGATCAGGGCGACGACGAGCGCCGTCCCGGAGATCGTCAGGGGGTGGCGCAGCGGGGGTGGCAGGGCGCGGGGCGGACGGAGGAGCGACGCTGTGGGGGTGTCGGGCGGTGCCGATCGGGCGTCGTCCTCGGGCTGAGTGCGCTCCGAAGGCTCGCCGAACTCCCGTTCCCCCTTTTCGCGGAGTCCAGGCACCCCCCGCAGCAGCTCCTCGGCCTCCGCGGCATCGGGGCGGTTCCGGGGCTCGACCTCCAGCATGGCGATGAGCGGCTCGGTGAGCTGTCCGGCGCGGTGCGGCCGCTCCACGTGCCCCTCGCAGGCCTTGGCCAGGTAGCCCATGAGGTTCTCGAATTCGCCGTACGGCGACTGCCCCTCGACCGCCATGAACAGGCTCGCGCCCAGGGAGAAGACGTCGGACTTCGCGTCGCCCGCCCCGCCCCTGGCCACCTCGGGCGCTACATAGCGGGGCTTGCCGCGGAAGCCGCCGGTCGTGGCCGTGGTCCGGGTGACCTCGCTGCACAGCGCCCGGGAGATCCCGAAGTCGGTCAGCCGGGCCACGCCGTCCACGGTGACCAGGACGTTCTCCGGCGTCACATCGCCGTGCACCACGCCCTCGCTGTGCGACTTCGCCAGCGCGTCGGCGATCTGGCTGCTGACGATCCAGCAGGTCTCGGCCTCGATGACGATGTCGAAGACCGGCACGATGCCGGGGTGGTGCAGCCGTCCCGCGTTGCGCGCCTCCCGGGTCAGCCGCTGAGTGGCCCGGGCGTCGTCTGTGCGGGCGCACTTGACGGCGACCCTCCGGTGCAACAGCTCGTCCCAGGCCAGCCAGACGACGCCCATGCCGCCCTTGCCGATCGGTTCCCGCAAGAGATACCGGCCGGCGATCCGATCCCCGACCTCAGGCGTCAGGCGCACGCCCACTCCTCACCCCACGTCCAGCAACGGTGACGGAGTGTACTCAACAGCCTTGTCGCGCAGGCGACTTCGGGCACACCGGCACAGGATCGCTCCACGGTCACCGTCCCGTGACAGCCGGCGATTTGGACGAGTGCTGCTCCTCCGCTTGATCAGCGCTGCACGGCCCCTAACCGGTCCCTCGCGAGAGTTGCGTCAACCCCCCGGCCCGGAAGAGACCCGATCCGGTGAGGGGCGAACTCCGCACACGACGGGAAGGGGACAGACCTCATGGGCAGCGCCGGAATACCGCACCGCAGGGCCATTCTGACCGGAGGGCTGGCGGCGACGACCGCGGCTCTGCTCAGCGCCTGTTCGTCGAAGCCGAACAGCACGGGCACGGACGCGACGGCGGCGGGCGCGGCGAAGGCCTCCTCGCCCTCGCCCGCCGCGGCAAACCGACCGGACTCGGCCTGGTCGGCCTTCGCGCGGCTGATGGAGGGCAACAGGCGCTGGGTGGCCGGAAAGCTCCAGCACCCCGACCAGGACCCGCGGCGGCGCGAGTTCGTCGCCGAGAAGCAGGAACCCTACGGCGTGATCGTCTCCTGCATCGACTCCCGCGTTCCGCCGGAGCTCGTCTTCGACACCGGCCTCGGCGACCTGTTCGTCCTGCGCACCGGCGGCCAGGTGGTCTCCCCCGTGGTCACCGGCTCGGTCGAGTACGGGCCGCTGACGTCGGGCTCCCCGCTGATCGTCGTCCTCGGACACCAGCGCTGCGGCGCCATCAAGGCGGCGTACGAGGCGTTGCGCGACGGCAAGACGCTGCCCGGCAACCTCCAGTCGATCGCCGACGCCATGCGCCCGGCGTACGAGGCGACCGTCAAGGACAAGCACGCCGACCCGGTCGACGCCATGGTCCGTATCCACGCCAAGCAGACCTCCGCCGACCTGCGGTCCAACAAGGCCCTCGCCCCGCTCGTGCGGAAGGGCGACCTGGCCGTGGTCAGCGCCTACTACTCCCTCGACACCGGACGGGTGGAGGTCCTCACCGGCGCGCCGTCCGCCTGACGCGACGGGGGCCGGAGGAGGTGGGGGGGAGGGGAAGGGAACGGGTTACGGGACGGGTCCCGGCAAGGGCCACTACGGTGCGCGAGGGCCCGACCCCCACACCCCATTCCACCCCACTCCACAGGGAGGAACCCCTCCATGCCCAGCACTCGGACCTGTGTGCTGGCGGGCGTCCTCGCGGCTGCCTCGACCGCCGCGCTCACGCTGCCCGCCCAGGCCGGCACCCCGGCCCCGACCGAGCGGGCGACCGCCCGGTGCGCGTACCCGTCCGAGGTCCTCGACCTGACCGGCTGGAAGCTGACCCTGCCCACCGGCGAGGACGAGGACCCCACCGAGATCACACAGCCCGAGCTGGCGACCTTCTCCGCCAAGCCGTGGTTCCGGGCCGAGGCCGACTGCGACGCCGTCCGGTTCCGGGCCGCCGTCAACGGCGTGACGACGGGAGGTTCCAGCTACCCGCGTGCCGAACTGCGGGAGATGACCGCGGACGGCGAGGACGAGGCCGAGTGGTCCACCACGGAGGGCACCCACACCCTCGTGGTCACCGAGGCGTTCACGGCCCTGCCCAAGGACAAGCCGCAGGTGGTCGGCGCGCAGGTGCACGGCGGGGACGACGACGTCACGGTCTTCCGCCTCGACGGCAGCAAGCTCTACATCACCGACGGCGACGACAGCCGCCACCATCTCGTCACCGATGACTACGAGCTGGGCACCGAGTTCGAGGCCAAGTTCGTGGCGGAGGACGGGGAGATCGACGTGTACTACAACGGCGAGCTGCAGACCACCATCTCCCACGACGGCGACACCAACTACTTCAAGGCAGGCGCCTACACCCAGGCCAACTGCGACAACTCCGACCCCTGCGCCAAGAAGAACTACGGCGAGGTCCGCATCTCATCGATCGAGGTCACCCACTCCTGAGGTCGCCAAGGCGCCCCCTGACAGCCTCATGACTCCTGTAGATCGGCGGCGAGTTCGGTCCGCCAGTGGACGGACATCCGCTGGTGGAGGATCCCTGCCGCCGCGACGGGGACCGGGAGCTGTATGAACGCCCGCAGCGCCCGGGTGGCCTGGTCCCGCACCACCCAGGCGCTGAAGTCTTCCTGGGCGACGGGACCCGGCTCGGCGCGCCAGGCGGGCTGCACCATCCGGCGGGCCGCCCAGCTCTCCGCGGCCAGGGTGCGCATGCGCAGATCGAGCGGATCACCGGTGTTGAGCTGGAGGCTCTCGCCGAGGCGGATGCGTTCCAGGGCGTCGGCCACCTCTTCGTAGGTGTCGATACGGGTTTCCGCCGCCAGCCGCGCCAGTTGGGCCGCGACGGCGGTGCGCAGCCGCTGCGGCGGTGTCCGCTCGACGAGTCCGGCCAGGTCGAAGTGCCGTACCTCGGGCACGGGTCGGCGAGCGTGCTCGGGGAAGTCGTCCAGAACGGGGAGCAGCAGGGCGCTGGTCAGCTCCACCTTCGCGTCGTCGTCCGGGACGTGGACGATCCCGTAGTCCTCCGCCAGACCGGACAGGATGCGGGAGTACGCGGCGGTGGATCCCGGCCAGGGGTCCGCGCCGACGTACCGGGGGCGTTGCCCTTCGGGCAGCTGAACGTGGCCCTCGCGCGGCGACTGGACATGCGTGGCGGCCTCCGGACGCGCCATGCCGTCCTCGGTGAGGGTGACACGCACCTCGGGACCCTGCTTGGTCAGGGCCACCGCCCGAGTGCCCGCGGACACGGCACGCAGCACCTCGGGCCTGCCGAACTGCGCGGCACCGGCCTCCTGCGCGGCATACGCCCACCCACCCGCCGTGCCTGCTCGGACCAGCGGGCGGTGCGCCGCCCACAGGGAGGCCCCGGCCTGACGTGTCCGCTCCCGGGTGCGTGGCCGGAACGTGGTGGGGATCGCGCCCAGTCGGTGGAGCAGTTCGTCCGGGGTCAGGCCCTGCGCGAAGACGATGTCCGGCTGGTCCGGCAGCGGTTCCGGGCGGGGGCGGGCGATACGGACGAAGGCGAGCACGGCGCTGCGGCCGTCCCCCGGTGCTCCGGTGGGCGCGGTGGCCGTCTCGGTGGGGGCGGGTGGGGTGGTCGGCTCCGGTTCGGTGGTCGCCTCGGCCAGCGCCAGCGGGGAGACCGGGTCCGGGACGACGGTCTTCTCGTCCTCCCACAGCAGGACGCCGTCCACGGCCAGGGATATGCGGTTGTTGAATTGCCGGCCGTTCTCCAGGGCGTCCGCGAAGTCGGCCAGCAAGTGGCGGAGCGAGGGCCACTGGGTGAAGGAGGGCGCGTCCTCGTCGAAGTAGCGGCCCAGTCGGCCGAAGTTGGGGCCGGGGCGGCAGGACAGGAACAGGCCGTCGGAGGACTGCCAGCCGATGCCCAGCGTGATCAGCAGCCACTCCGGCCGCCAGAAGGCCGCCAGCTCGTGGCTCTCGCCCTCGTCCTCGTCCTCCTCCTCGTCCAGGTCCGCAGCGACCTCGCGCAGGAACGTCGTACTCTTCACGATGTCCGCGACGCCGGACGGCGGCCCGTAGTAGGCCAGCACCGGCGCGCCGTCCTGGAGTTCCACCCCGTCATGGCAGCGCAGCGACGCCACCAGGTCGTCGGGGAACGACACCCCGAGCGCGCGCTGGGCGGCCTCGATGTCCGTATCGGGTGTCGGTGGGCGCAGCCGGGCGTGGCTGACGGGGGCGTGGCGGGCCAGCCAGTCGTCGATACGAGCCCAGGACTCTTCAACGGTCGGGATGCTCATGTTTCCGGACCCTACGGCCCACCACTGACACTCCGTCGCGTGCACCACTCGCCCAACCGCGCCGGGGGTTGGTTCAGCCGACGATCGCGACGGGCGCGTCCCACGTGTCCCGGTCGACGGTGATCGTGTACCCGCCGCGGGTCTCCTTGCTGTTGACCAGGTACTGGTGGCCGCGGCTGTGGTTGGCGAACTGGGTGGAACCCCACGGCCAGTCCTTGGTCGTTGTGTACTGCTTGTCCCACAGGGCGTACCAGAGGTTGCCCGGCAGGTCGGTCTTGTTGGCGGCGGTGGCGATCGCCTTGGCGCTGGAGCTGCTGAAGCCGTAGAAGCCGGCGCGGTAGGTCTTGGCGCGCAGCGTCTTGGTGAAGGAGCGCACATACGTCAGCACGGCGTCGTTGCACGCCTTGTTCGTGATGTCGTACGGCTCCATGTCGAGGTAGACCGGGCTGCCGGGCTTCATGCCGAGCGCCGACGCCTTGGCGACCGCGTCCTTGGCGTCGCTCGCACCGAGGGAGGCGGCGGTGGAGGCGGTGAGTTTCTCCGGGCTGGCGCTCTTCTGGCAGGGCGGCTGGGCGCCGACGTAGATCGGGATGAGCTTCCAGCCGACCGAGTTGACCGACTTCACCCAGGACGCGGTGAGGTTGGGCTGGGCGCAGCCGCGGTTCCGGCCGCCGACGTAGACCGCGGCGGCGCCGTAGAAGCCGGTGTGCCACGCCTTCATCGCGGCGAGCGAGGGTGCCGTGCAGGTGTCGAACGCCCGGCCGGTGTACGTCTTCTGCGCGGGCCAGGCCGTGGCGGCCATCGAGGTCTGCGCCGCGATCCCGGCGCCCGCGACGACGGCGGCGCCCGCTGTCGCCCAGGCGATGTAACGCGACTTTCTGGAGAGCCGATGACTGGACGGCCGATGACGGGACATCCTCACCCCATTCGTGAGTACGGCACGGGGCGCGCACCCGCGCGTCGGCCGAGGTCGATGTGTGTGCTCCGACCTGCTGTGCCGTGTGACGGGCGGCGGAGCGGATCGCACCGTATCCGAGACCGGCATCGTGATCGGGAAACCCCGTTCCTCGAACGTCGCAAGATTGCCTCAAGGCGCAGCAAAGCCTCAGATGTGGGCGGATGTCTTGACCGATCCTTGAGAAGTCGCACATCTGTTCATGGCCGTGGGCCCCCTAAAGTCTGGCCGGGCCGCCGATCTCGCGGTCCCGCCCGACCGGCTCCCGGACGCACGCACTCCCTTCCCTGGGCTCATGCGGTCCTGACCCCCACCCGGCGCGGCGCACTCTGCACGTCTTTTCAAGGACTCCCATGCGTCTGTCGTCCCGTGCCGTCACGCTGCTCGCCGCTGCGGCACTCCCGTTGGCCCTGGCCGCCTGTTCCTCCTCCGAGTCCTCCACCGGAACGTCCGCGACCACCGCACCGGCCAAGCCCCAGGACCCCAACGCCGGTCTGCTGACGGGAATACAGCTGAAGCAGGCCCTGGCCCCCGCGTCGTACTTCCCGTCCGGCTTCGCCGCCGACCCCAGCGTCGCCCGGGACACCGGCGACACCTACCAGGCACCGGCCACCAAGAACGCCGGCACTCCCCGTTGCGCCGACCTCGGTGCCACGAGCTGGATCAGCCTCACCGGGGTGGAGGGTGTGTCCTTCGCGCAGAACTCCTATGTCAACAAGGACACGTCCGCGGAACTCGCCCAGGAAATCGACGTCTACCGCGGCACCACCGGCGCGGACGTGATGAAGGACGTCACCAAAGTCGTCGCCGCCTGCCCGAGCTACCCGGACTCCGACACCCACAGCACCGTGAAGGTCACCGGCGCGCCCACAGCAGGCCTCGGGGACGAGGCGTACACCATCACGCTCACCGACAGCGCCTGGGAAACCGGCACCACGCTGATCGCCGCTCGTACGGGTACGGCGGTCGTCAGCGTGCTGTCCACGGACGGCGCCGACAACGGGGCCGCGAGCGCGAAGAAGCTGGCGGAGCATGTCGTGACCGCGCTGAAGGGCAAGAGCGACACGAGCGACCAGGGCTGATCGCCCGAGGCCCTGGGGGCCCGCGTGCGTACGGCACTTCACGGCACCCATGACGGCCGCCCGACCACCCTCCCCTCATCCTCATTCACCCGACGAAGGACACACATGTCTCTTTCCCGTCACACCGCCAGAGCGGCGCGCGTCGTAGGAACGTCGGTCGCCGCGGCCGCGCTCGCGGTCGGTGCCGCCCAGACCGCATTCGCCTGCAGCATCGGCGACTTCTCGGCAGCGGCCGTGTGCGACGCGGGCGGCCATGGCGTCATCCGCGTCACCGACAAGGACGCCTCCGGCACCCCGGCCACCGTCAGCCTGTACGCGCAGCTGAGCATGCCCGGGGGCGAACGGCACGTCGACACCAGGACGATCGAGCATCCGACAGCGCAGGGCGCCACTGTCGATCTCGTCCCCCTGGACTGGTCTGCCGGGGCGACCTTCCGGGTCCACGTCAAGGCGGGCGACCAGGTCGACGACGACATCCGGCCCCTGGTCGTCGTACCGGACGAAACCTGCGAGCCCACCTCCCCGGCACCCACCACCCCGTCCGCCCATCCCACGACGACGTCCTCAACGGCCCCCGTCACGCAGCCGAACCCGGCCCGGACCAGCACCGAAGCGGCCGTACCGGACGCGAGCAGTGGCCCATCGCCCGCGGGCGGCGGCACCGCCCTCGCCGAAACCGGAGCAAGCGCCGGTACCACCGCGATCGCCGGCGCCGCCGCCGCGCTGGTCATCACCGGCGGCGGCATCGTCGTGGCACTCCGCCGCCGAGGGGCTTCTGCGAGCGGGTGACGCGGACCGGTGGCGTCGAATTGTCAGTGCGGTGCGCTTCACTGTCCGCCATGGAGCTCACGCAAGCCACCGTCAACGACCTGCTGGACCGACTCGGCCCGGGGGACGGCTACATGTACCTGCCCAGCGACCTGGACCCGCAGCACCTGACCGACCTGCTCGGCAGCAGGTACGGCGCCCCGCGCACCCTCGTCCTCGACGGCTTCACCGATCCGACGGTCGACGAGTCCAGGGGCGCGGCTATCCTCGCCCCCTTCGAGGACCGGGGCGTGACGATACGGGCGTGGGCGTACGGGGATCAGTGGGTCGGCACGGGTACAGCGCGGGACGCCGAGGGGATCGAGCGGCCGGTGCTGGTGGTCGCTCACAGGGAGGTGCCCGAACCCTTGGCGGTCGCTGCGGACGAGGACGTCGACTGGATGCAGCGGCTCATACGGATCACCGGCTGGACATCCCCCGCCCAGCGGCCCGACGTGGACTGGCCGGAGGTGGAGTCGCGCCTGGGCACCGCGCTGCCGAGCGACTACAAGCGCATGGTGGAGACGTTCGGCGAGGGCGCCTTCGACGGGTTCCTGGACCTGAACCAGGAACCGTGGACGGCTCGCAGGGAGGACGGCCTGCTCATCTGGGCGAGCACGGAACACGAGGACCTGTACTGCTGGCGGGCCGACGGCGACGACCCCGACCGCTGGCCCGTCGTGGTCCGGTCCTTCGATGGCGAGGACGTCCCCTTCGACTGCCGGACCGCGGAGTTCGTCTGCCGCATCCTCACCGACCCGCACCACCCGTTCACGATGGCCTGCTACTTCGACACCCACTGGTTCATGAACTACCGGGAGAGCGACTGACCGAACCCCGCCGCCCGGTAACGCGAGGCACCGGGGACACAGAGCCGTCAGAGCGGGTTGAGGCGGGCCTTGAGCAGGCAGAACTCATTGCCCTCGGGGTCCGAGAGGACGTGCCACTGCTCCTCGCCGGTCTGACCGATATCGGCCGGGCGCGCCCCGAGCTTCAGGAGGCGTTCCAGCTCGGCGTCCTGATCGCGGTCGGTGGCGTTGACGTCGATGTGCAACCGGGACTTCCCCGGCTCCGGCTCGTCCCTGCGGCTGAGGATGATCGTCGGCTGCGGGCCGCCGAACCCTTCGCGCGGCCCGATCTCGATGCAGTCGTTCCCTTCGCGATCGAGCACCACGAAGTCCAGGACCTCGCACCAGAACCGCGCCAGCACCTCGGGGTCGCGGCAACCGAGCACGAGCTCACTGATACGACATGCCATTGACGAAACCTACTCTCAGCCCGCAGGACAACACGCTCGAGACCGTACCGGGGGAGGCGAGCAGGTGCGAAGGGTTTTTGGGGTCCGTAGAGAAGCGGTGCCGCTATGCCTCGAGCCTCTTCGACTTCCCCACAGCCGCTGCGAGGCGTTCGAGGACCGGGGCCCACCCCGCGTAGCTGAAGCGCTCCTCCATCGACCAGGGGGTGATCTGATCGGCCTTGACCGCGGGCAGTTGCCGCCAGGTGGCCTTCTCGTTCAGTTGCTCCACGGACATGGAGGTGGAGCGGTTGTCGACCATGATGAGGTCGGCGTGGTACTTGTCGGCGTTCTCCCAGCTGAGGAACTCCCAGAAGCCCCACTCGTCGACCTTCTTGCCCTCGACGAACTCCACGCCCAAGTCCTTGAAGTAGTTCAGGTCGCAGTAGGAGTCCGGGACGGCGACGTAGAAGTTGTCCTTGTCGCCGGTGACCGCCATCACCTTCAACCCGCCGTTGCCCTGCGCTGCCGTACGCAGCGTCTCGACGGCCTTCTCGAAGCGGGCCTTGGCGTCGGTGACCTTCTTCGCGCCCAGGTCGGCGCCGAGCGACTCGGCGAGTTCGGCGGTGCGCCGCAGCGGGTTGAGCAGCGAGGTGCGGGCGACGCTGATGCCGGCCGTCGGCGCCAGGGCCTCGACCTTGTCCTTGCTCTCCTCGGGCACGTACCACAGCTCCGGCGCCGGGAACATGTTGCTGACCAGCAGGTCGGGCTTCAGGGCGGCGTACTTCTCGATGTTGAACTGGCCCCAGGCGGTGCCCAGACTGGTCAGCTTGGATACGTTCATGTCGCCGGCCTGCGGGTTGGGCTTGCCGTTCACCGGCTCGCTGGGGCCGAAGACCCCCTTGCATTCGATGCCGTAGTCGTACAGCGCGGCGGCGGTGCTGACGAACGCGACGATGGTCTGAGGCTTCTTGTCGGTCTTGACCGTGCGGCCGCGGTCGTCCTCGAAGGACCAGGGGCCGCCGCTCTTGCTCGCCTCGGCTGCCGAGGAGTCGGCTGTGTCCTTGTCGTCGCCGCCGCACGCGGCGAGGACAGGGCCGAGGGCGAGCGCGCCACCCGCCGCAAGGAAGCGGCACCTGTCGCCATGGGTGGAGCTGGGCTGCCGATCTTTGGCTGAACTTCTTCTTGCCCCGGCCGTTCCCACCCCTCACCGGTTCTGCTTAGGTTAGGCTAACCTGTGCCGCGTGCAATCAGGCGAAGAGACCTCTGCGGCGGCGCGCACCCGCGGTCATGAACTGTCGGCCACGGGTGTCACCGTGGCCTACGACGGCGTCGACGTCGTACACGACGCGTCGGTGACGTTGCGGCCGGGCGAAGTGACCGTGCTGGTGGGTCCGAACGGCAGCGGGAAGTCGACGCTGCTGCGGACGATCGCGCGGCTGCAGCGGCCCAGGACCGCCACACTCGCCATCGACGGCACGGACGGCCTCGCGCTGACTTCTCGTGAGTTCTCGCGCCATGTCGCGCTGTTGACGCAGGGCCGTCCCACGCCCAGCGGGCTGACCGTGCGGGACGTCGTCGAGTTCGGCCGCTACCCGTACCGGGGCCGCTGGGGCAGGGCCGACCCGGACGGCCGGGCCGCGGTGGACCGCGCGCTGGCCATGACGGGCGTCGCGGAACTCGCCGAGCGCGGCGCCGAGCACCTGTCCGGGGGACAGCTTCAGCGCGTGTGGCTCGCGAGCTGCCTCGCCCAGGAGACCGGCGTACTGCTTCTGGACGAGCCGACGACGTACCTCGACCTGCGCTACCAGATCGAACTCCTCGATCTCGTCCGCGACTTGGCCGACGACCACCGGATCGCCGTCGGCGCCGTCCTGCACGACCTGGACCAGGCCGCGGCCCTCGCCGACCGGATCGTGCTGCTGCACGAGGGGCGGATCGTCGCGGACGGCCTCCCCGAAGACGTACTCACAGCTCAGCGGCTGACCGACACCTACGGCATCCGCATCGAAGTCGGCACCGACCCCCTGACGGGCCGGCTGCGTACCCGCGCGATCGGCCGACACCACTCGCGAAGCGAAAGGCTCAGCACACCCTCATGAGACGCCTGATGATGACCGCGGCGGTCGCCACCGCCGCGGCGCTCACCCTGACCGCCTGCGGTACGACCGAGCCCGCCGCCGACAGCGACGACGCGAAGAAGACGAACGAGGCCATCACCCTCACCGACGCCTCGGGCACGAAGGTCGAACTCGACGGGCCGGCCAAGAAGGTCGTCGGCACCGAGTGGCACGAGGTCGAGCTGCTGGTATCGCTGGGTGTCGACCCGGTGGGCGTCGCAGACGTCAAGGGCTACAAGACCTGGGACCAGGCGGTGCCGCTGAAGAACGAGCCCAAGGACATCGGCACCCGCGGCGAGCCCAGCATGGACACCATCGCCGCCCTGAAGCCCGACCTCATCGTCGCCAGCACCGACCTGCCGCCGGCCGCCGTGAAGCAGCTGCGCAACGTCGCCCCGGTCGTGGAGGTGAAGTCCGCCAACGCCTCCGACCCCATCGGGCAGATGAACAAGAACCTCGACCTCCTGGCCCAGGCCACCGGCACAACCGAGCAGGCCGAGAAGCTCAAGAAGGACTTCGACGCGAAGATCGCCGAGGGCAAGAAGGCCCTCGCGGACGCAGGTCTCGGCGGCGCCAAGTACGCCTTCGCCGACGGCTACGACATCTCCAACCAGGTCTCGATCCGGCCGTTCACCAGCGGCTCGCTCATCGGCGCGGTCAACGAGCAGCTCGGCCTGAAGAACGACTGGTCGGTCGAGGGCGACAAGGACTACGGGCTCGGCACCACCGACGTCGAGGGGCTCACCAAGCTCAGCGACGACGTGCAGTTCGCCTACATCGGCAACGACGGGGACAAGAGCAGCACTCCATGGACCGGCGCGCTGGCCAAGGACAAGGTGTGGACCTCGCTGCCGTTCGTGAAGAAGGGCAACGTCCACCGGCTGCCGGACGGCATCTGGATGTTCGGCGGTCCCGAGTCGATGGGTCAGTACATCGACTCCGTCGTCGCCGAGCTGACGAAGTAGCACCATGGCCGTCACCGCTACAACTCCCGCCACCCGTCCGTCGGCGGTCACGTCCCGGACGGGCGCGGCCGCGGTGACGGCCGCTCTGGTCCTGCTGGTCGCGGCCCTCGCGGTCGTCGACATCACGCAGGGCACGGCCGCCGTCGGCGCCGGTGAGATATGGAAGGCACTCACCGGCCGGGCCGACCCGGCCGACGCCTCCGTCGTCATCGCCTCCCGGCTGCCACGGATGACCGCCGGGATCCTGGTCGGGGCCATGCTCGGGATGGCGGGCGCCGCCCTGCAGGCGGTCAGCCGCAACGTCCTCGCCTCGCCCGACACCCTCGCCGTCAACGCCGGTTCCTACCTTGCCCTCGGTCTTGTCGCCGTCACCGGCGTCTCGCTGCCGCTGTTCGCCTCCTCCGCTGTCGCACTCGTCGGCAGCCTCGCCGCCGCGGCCGTCGTGCTCGGACTGTCCGGCCTGGGCACGGGCACCGTGCGCCTCGTACTCGCCGGCACCGCCCTCATGCTCGGCCTCAACGCCGTCACCGAGGGGTTGCTCCTGCTGTTCCCCGAGGAGACCCACGGGCTCTACCAGTGGAACCAGGGCAGCATCGCCCAGAACGGCTTCGACGGCGTGGTCCGGATGGCACCCATCGGCCTCGTCGGCCTGCTGGGGCTGCTGCTGGTCGCCCGCCGGGTCGACGCTCTCGCCCTCGGCGACGACGCCGCCCGCGGCCTCGGTGTGCCGGTCCGCGCCACACGCATCACGGCCGTCGTGCTCGCGGCGCTGCTGTCCGCGGCGGCCGTCACCCTGGCCGGACCGATCGGCTTCGTCGGCCTGTGTGCCCCCGCGCTCGTACGCCCCCTCGCCCGCAGGTTCCGGGCCTTCGCCCGGTCCCGGGCGAGCCTTCCGGTCACCGCCCTGATCGGTGCGGCGCTGGTCCTCGGCTCGGACGTGCTGTTGAGGTCCCTCGTGCGATCGGACCTCGCGGTCGCCGTGCCGACGGGCGTCGTCACCAGCCTCGTCGGTGCCGTGTTCCTGATCGTGATGGCCGTCCGGCTGAAGGACACCGCGGCCTCCGCCGCACCCGACCGGCTGCGCATCAGGAGCCGGGCCGTCTTCCTCACCGTCACGGCCGTCCTGGTGGTGGTGCTCGTCGGTGTGACGATCGCCGCCGTGCTGCTGGGCGACGCCAAGCTGCTGCTGGGCGATGTCGTGAACTGGGCGCAAGGGAGGGCGGGTCAGACCGTGTCCTTCGTGCTCGACACCCGGGTGCCCCGGGTCCTCGCGGCGCTGCTGGCGGGCGCGGCACTCGCCCTGTCCGGGACACTCATCCAGGCCGTGACCCGCAACCCGCTCGCCGAACCCGCCGTCCTAGGCGTCTCCGGCGGGGCCGCGCTGGGCGCCGTACTCCTGGTGACGACCGCGCCGCTGGCCGACTCGTGGGGACTTGCGGGCGCGGCGTTCGCGGGCGCCGCGGTCAGCTCCGTCATCGTCTTCGGCCTCGCCGCCCGGGGCGGGTTCCAGCAGAACAGGCTCGTGCTCGTCGGCATCGGCGTCGCCACCGCCGCCACCGCTCTGATCAGCCTGCTGATCGTCCTCACCGACCCCTTCAACGCGGTCAAGGCCCTCACCTGGCTGTCCGGTTCCACCTACGGCCGGACCATGCCGGACGTCGCGCCGCTCGCGGCCGTTCTGGCTCTGGGGTTGGTCGTCGCGGTGCTGCGGCGCGCGGAGCTCGACCTCGTCTCGCTCGACGAGGACACCCCGCGCCTGCTGGGCATCGACCTGGCACGGGGGCGGCTCGGCTTCCTCGTCCTGGGCGTCCTGCTGAGCGCCACCGCCGTCGCCGCCGCGGGCACGATCGGCTTCGTGGGACTCGTCGCCCCGCACGCCGCCCGGGCCCTGGTGGGCCGTCAGCACGTCCGGGTGATCCCGGTGGCCGTGCTGCTCGGCGCCGCACTCGTGTGCACCGCGGACCTGCTGGGCCGCACGGTGATCGCGCCGGCCCAGCTCGGCGCCGGGATGGTGACCGCCGTGATCGGTACGCCGTACTTCCTCTATCTGCTGGTACGAAGCCGCCGGTAGGACGTAAACGGCCACCCCTGTACCTCAACTACTCCCGTCCGTCACCGAGTCATCGCTCGCGATCGGCGCCTCAACCTCCGTAGCGCGACGAGCCAAGCGTCACCTGGTGACCGACGAGGCTGATCTCGATGCCGTCCGCGGTGGCCCGCGCCGCTGTGAAGCCGACGCCCGCCGGGAGATCGACCCGCCAGACGGTACTGGCCCTTTCGGCACCAGGAACGGTCAGGGAGAGCTCCGTTCCCTGCGCCAGGAGCGTCCCCGTGGTGTTCAACGCCGTGCCACCGACCGTGCCCGAGACCTTGACGCGTGCCGCCTGGCCGCTCGATCCCGCCGCCTGGGAGACCTGCAGCGGGCCGCCGTTGCCCGCGAGCCGGGTCACCACGCCGGACAGCTCCTTGTACGACAGGGACAGGGTGCCGGTGGCGAGGTTGGCTTCCGCACTGCGCGCTGTCAGCGACGTCACCTTCACATCGCGCAAGTTCAAGTGGAGACGGTCGATGTGCAGATAGCCGCCCTGCGTATTGCTCGTGGTGTCGATGGAGAACCGGCCCGCGGTCAGCGTCACATGACCGAAGTCCTGCCCGGCTGCCTGGGTCAGGAACGGAAAGCCCTCGATCGACACGTCAAGATAGCCGTCGGTGGTGTTGCCGTAACCGTACTTCTCCTTCGCGAGCTGGGCGGCCTCCTTGTCCGCGTAGTGCACGGCGAGCCGGTCGGCAGCCGTGAACAGCACGGCGAGCACCACGACTGTGATCGCCAGAACCTTCACCCATCGACGTCTCACGCCGATCCCCCCGTTGTTGTTGCGATGCCGTTGTGGCGGCCGTTGTGGCGGCCCGCTGCGGGACGCTGTAGGGCCGTTGGACACGAACGCATGTCCTGTTATTCAAACCCGGGTCAAACTTGCCCGGCTCGGACGCCTTCAGCTCAACTGTCGGCGACTGTGGAGCCGCCATAGACTCGGGGACCGGGGGGATGGCCACCCCAGGAGGACGCGATGCGGCACACCAGACTGGCCGACGAATCGACTGACTACCTCGACGCCCGCGAAGCGCTGCGCCTGGCCGAGATCGACCTTATGCGCCACCGCGAGAAGGTCGCGGCCCAGCGGCGGGCGCTCCCCCAGGGGCCACCCGTCGACGACTACGTCTTCATCGAGGGCCCCGCCGACCTCGACGCAGGCGACACACCGGTCCGCGAGGTCACTCTGAGTGAGCTGTTCACCGCCCCGGACCGCCCGCTGATCGTCTACCACTTCATGTACGGCAAGCTGCAGACCGACCCCTGCCCGATGTGCACCATGTGGATCGACGGCTTCAACGGCATCGCCCACCACATCTCCCGCAACGCGGACTTCGCCGTCGCCGCAGCCGCCGACGTGCCCACCCTCCGGCAGCACGCCCGCAACCGCGGCTGGCACCGGCTACGGCTCCTGAGCTGCGGCGACAGTACGTTCAAGTACGACCTGGGCAGCGAGGACAAGGACGGCGAACAGGACTCCACCGTCTCCGTCTTCACCCGCGACGGCGACGGCACGATCCGCCACTTCTACTCCACCCACCCACGCATGGCCGACGACATCGACGAGCGCGGCATCGACCTCCTGGCCCCCGTCTGGCACCTCCTCGACCTGACCCCGCAGGGCCGCGGCGACTGGTACCCGATCATCGACTAGCGGCGACCGAGCAAGCGTGGGCGCTCCCCCCCGCCGCAGTCAGGTCTCCATCACGGCATCGCAGTCGGGGCAGACCACGGATGCGTACTCCGCGGGGTACCAGGGTGCCCCGGGGCGCTCGGTGGTCTTACCGCGGGCCGTTTCCATGGCGAAGGTGTCCTTGCCGCAGAGGGTCCGCGGTCCCGTGGCGGAGGGCTCTCCGGGGGCGGTGGGCGCGGCGTGCACCCTGCGGACGGGCCGTTCTTCATCACCCGGTGCACCCGAAGAAGATCGTGCGGTCACGGGCTTGCCGAGCTCGTAGACGACGATGTAGCTCACACATCTACCGTAGGCGGCCGCGGGGTGAACCCGGCGCGGACGTGACGGGCACGGACAGCGAGAATCGACAGACCACAACGACATCGACAACGACGACGGGGGGAACCTGTGCACAGACCGGCCCCGCGCTGCGCCACGGCCCTGTATGCGATATCCGCGACCTGCGCCGCCATAGGCGCCCTGCTGTGGGTACGCGGCCAGACCAGCGCGCTCCCCAGGAGCTACGGCGCCTTCCTGGCGGCCGACGGCTACACCCCCTCGGCCTGGCGGGTGTGGTCACAGGCAGTGCCCCAAGAGCGTCTTGGTCTGTACCTCATCGCGGCCGCGCTGGTACTGGCGGTGGCGGCGCGTCTGTTCTCCGCCCGGCGCGGCTGACCACTGCGGCTCGCGGCAACCGCGGCCGGGCTCAGACCTTGATCACGGTGGCCCGTCCGCCGCACAGCGCAGTCAGGTCCTCGGGATCCGACGTGAGGATCGTGACGGGGCCGGGGGAAGCGAGGGCGGTGGCGGCGAGCATGGCGTCGATGGCGTATTTGTGGCCGTGCAGACCGGCGTCGGCGAGGAGGGCTGCGGCGTGACGGGCGACCGGCTCGATGACCGGTTCCACGACCAGGCGGGACAGCGTCCACTCCAGGGCCGGGCGGTTGATTCGCGGGTGGACCACCTCGACCAGAGTCGCCGCGGACGTGATCACGCGCAGGTCGTCGCCGCGGGCCAGGGCCAGCCAGCCCGTGACCGTGCGGTCGCGCAGCACGGCCTTGGCCAGCCCCTCCCTGTCGAGAACGAGGGTGCCGCCGGGGACGGCGGGGGAGCGGGTCACGCGGTGTCCGCTCCGCCCCGCATCTGCTCGCGGCGGGCCTGATGGAGCTGGTCGCGCAGCGCCTGGATCTCCTCGTCCGTGATGGGGCCGTGGTCGGCCTCGGCGACGGCGATGAGTTCGTTGAGGTTGTCGCGTTCGATCTGGCGGGCGACCGCGGCGGCCACGTAGGCGGACAGACCGGAGGGACCGCTGCGCGCCTTTGCGGCCTCGGCGATGTCGCGCGGCATGGTGATCGAGTACTTGCCGGTGGGCTCACTCATGCTACTTATCCTACTCGGGATCCTCCCGTGCGCGGCCTGTGGCACTGAGCGATGACTTCGGGCGGCGGATCGGGTCTGCCCTGGCATGACTCGAATCATCGCCGACATCTCGGTCTCCCTCGACGGCTTCGTCACCGGGCCCGACCCCGGCCCGGACAACGGGCTCGGCACCGGCGGCGAGGCCCTGCACACCTGGGCATTTTCCGAAAACTCCGACGACCGCCGGGTCCTGCGTGAGGCGACCGCCCGCTCGGGCGCCGTCGTCCTGGGCCGTCGGCTCTTCGACGTGGTCGACGGGCCGAACGGCTGGGACGACAAGACCGGTTATGGCGCCGGCGAGGTCGGCAAGCCCGCTTTCGTGGTCGTGACGAGCTCGCCGCCGAAGTCGGTGCGACTCACCGACCTCGACTGGACGTTCGTCACCACCGCTCTGTCCGACGCGGTCACCGCCGCGCGCGAGCGCGCCGAGGCGGCGTCGTCGGACAGCGGGAAGGACCTCGACGTCGTCCTCATGGGCGGCGGCGCCACGATCGCCTCGGCGCTCGACGCCGGGCTGGTCGACGTGCTGACGCTGCACCTCGCGCCCGTCGTGCTGGGCGCCGGGACGCCGCTGTTCACCGGCGGAGCTCCGCGCACGCTGGTGCAGCGGAGCGTGACCTCGACATCGACCGCGACACACCTGACCTACGACGTCCTCTGAACGTCGCTGCGGAACTTCGCCGAGCAATCAACGGCGCCAAGGCGGCCACCGGCGAAGTGCTGGTGGCCGCCCGATGAGCGGCGTGGGGTTGGTCAGCCGCGCCGTCCGAAGATCCTCTTGCTGGAGCCGAGGTCCAGGAAGACCGTCTCCCCGGTGGCGTCGTCCAGCGCGTCGTTGTCGGTGACGGCGTAGACGTCACCGTTGCCGGCCACGGTCAGGCCTTCGAGCTTCTCCTGGGTCCAGCCGTTCGTCGCCCGGAGGTCGGGCAGGACGTCGTGGGCAAGCTTCTTGGGCAGCACGGGCAGGGAGCCCGATGGGGCCGCCGACTTCGGCATGTCGACGGTGTAGATCCGCTTCACCTTCGCGGCGGGGCCGTTCAGCTTGTCGCGCTCGATGACGGCGAGCTTGTCACCGACCACGGTGATCTCGGAGAGGCCGATCCAGTCACCCGGCGTGGTGGTGGTACCGAGCCGGTAGCCGTACCAGCTCCAGGTCCCGGCCTGGACGTCGTACCGGCCGAGCCGGACGATCCCCGCCGGGTCGGTCTTGACCTCACGCTGCAGCGCGGCCCAGACGACCTCGCGACCGTGCCGGTCGGTGGTGGCGGTGACCCCCTCGAAGCCCTGTCCGCCGAGGCCCGCGGCGACGTCCGCCGGCAGGGAGACGACCTGCTGGGTCACCCCGTCGCGGTCGAGCCGGACCAGCTGGTTGCCCGCCCCGGTCTTGCCTTCCACGGCGAGCCAGTAGCCGCCCTGCGGCCGGGCGAAGATGCCCTCGGCGTCGTAGCCGACCGGCTGTCCCGCGGCGTCCTTGACGGTCAGCGCCCGCGTGATGACCGCCGGCCGGCGTGCCGTGTCGACGGTGAGGATCCTGGTGGGGGAGTACGCCGCGTCGGTGACGGTGTACAGCTGGTGCGGCCGACCCGGTACGGCGGAGAGCGCGCCGAGCGCGCCCCAGCCGATCGGCGCGCCGGTGGAGTCCGGGGCCGAGACGATCCCCGGGAACGCCGGGGTGCCCTTGCCGAGACGGAAGACGCTCACCGAGGCCCGTACGCCCGCCTCGGCGTCGTCCTCCTCGCTGGAGACCGCGAGCAGGCCGCGCGAGGGGATCGGCAGCAGGCCCTCGGGGCCGTTGGTGGTGGGCAGCACCTGGCGGAAGACCGGACGGGTGGGCCGGCTGATGTCGTAGACGGCGACGAAGTTGCTGCGCTCGGAGCCGACGAAGGCGTAGCGCACGCCGTCGTACTCGGCGATCGCCAGGCCCTCCGGTTCGGTGCCCTTGTTCTCCGACCGGCCCTCGTTGAACAGCCCGTAGCGCACGGCGAGCCGCTCGAAGCTGTTGCCCGCGTCCCAGACGACCTTCCCCGTCCGGCTGTCGAAGACGGACCAGCCGCGGGTGCCGCCGCGCCAGTCGCCCTCGTTGGCGGTCGCGAGGTAGCGGTCGTCGATCCAGCCCAGCGCGTCGGGCTCGCGCGGCACGTCGGTGATCGAACCCGTCAGGTCGATCGTGCCGTCCTCGACCGTGTCGATGCCGCCCACGGACGCCGTACCGGCGCTGAACGCCTTGGTGATCCGGCCGGTCGGCAGGTCGATCAGGACGACGCCGTTGTTCTCCTGCAGCGTCAGGGCGAGCTGATTGCGGCTGTTGACGGAGACGTACTCCGGCTCCGGGTCGGTCGGTTCGGTGATTCCGGCGGCGGCCAGGGTGGGCAGCGCGGTGCCGTCGGCATGGGTCAGCGGAACGGCCCGGGTGCGCCAACCGGCAGGCGAGGAGCCGCTCTTGAGGTCGACGATCTGCACGAACCCGGCCGGCAGCTGGGGCAGGTCACCCTCCTCGCCACCGGGCGGGGTGGCTTCCTCGTCGCGCTCGTTCTCGATCGCGATGGCGGCGTACCGCTTGTCCTTGCTGATCGCGATGGAGTCGGGCTGCCCGCCGAGGTCGAAACTCGCGACGCGCTTGCGGTCGCGCAGGGAGATGACGTCGAGTCGCCCGGAGGGGGCGGTGTGGCTCGCGCTGGTGTTCACCACGACGAGGACGTACTGGCCGACCACGGACACCGAGGTGGGTTCGTCCTCGGCGTCGCCCAACTGCGCCAGTGACAGGGTGCCGAGCCCGCGCGGGCGCTCGGCGTGCCTGATGTCGAGAAATCCGATCCGCCGGGCCG
This sequence comes from Streptomyces spinoverrucosus, assembly GCF_006539505.1. Classification (GTDB taxonomy): domain Bacteria; phylum Actinomycetota; class Actinomycetes; order Streptomycetales; family Streptomycetaceae; genus Streptomyces; species Streptomyces spinoverrucosus. The sequence goes on along the minus strand of NZ_BJND01000055.1, from coordinate 34,449 downwards.
CCGCGTCGGTGTAGACGAGCGTCCTGCCGTCCTCGCTCACAGCCGATATCTCCGCGACGGTCTCGGAGGCCGTGTCCTCACCCGCCGGCCGGTTCTGGAAGACCGGGTAGGTGGCGGTGCGTTGGAAGGCCACCGGCCGCTGAGGTCTGTGATCCGCGTTCGCCACACCAGCGGCCGCCAGGGTGCCGGCGGCCAAGCTCAGGGCCGCGAGCGCGGCGTAGGTTCTCTTCGGGGACATCGTTCCTCCGGTACGGTCCATCAGGCGCCGGATCGTCCCACTCATGGATACGTGCCGACGGGGCGACCGAATGAACAACCGGCAAAGATCACGTACGCTCCCGGGCCCCTGCCGGGCCGAGCCGAGTGCACGAGCTCCTGTCGCAGGCCTGTGCTCCCTTCCTCGCCGCTGCGGACGACCGTGGGCGACCAGGCTGCTTCTCGGCCCCGACTGGCGTGCGGGTGAGGCACGTAGCAGCCTGGAGACAGGGGATGTTCCCAACACTGCCGCTCAAGGAGATGGCCGTGACTGCTGCTGACTACGACACCAAGTCGGACACCGCGTTCTTCGCCGACATCACGGAGGTGTTCAGGAAGCACCCCGAAGCCGCCAAGAAGTACGCCCTGGCGAGCCTCGCAGTCGAGCACAAGCTGGACGTCGACTACTCCCGGCAGTACGGAGTCTCCTGGACCGAGGGCGACCGGGTCATCACCGAGTTCCGTGATCGGGACGAGAAACCTCCGGTGGTCCGGGCCCGGATCTGCCTCAAGTACGAGCTGCGGGGACAGGACCTGGAGTGCGTGCACTGGATCGACGCTGAGGAGTGACCGTCACAGCCCCGCGGGCCGTTCAGCCTCGGCCTTGAGGATGCGAGCCGACTTGCCGGCGGAGCGGGCGAGGTCGGGGAGGCGTTTGGGGCCGAGGACGAGTATGACAACGATGAGGATGATCGCGAGTTCGCTCAGTCCGAACATGCTGGTTCTGCCTCCTGGGGAGCGCTGTTGACCGGGCCTGCACCCCGGGGTTCGGCCGGCGGTTACAGGTGGGGTGCGATGGACGGCAGCAGGTCCTGGAAGGTGCGGCCGGTGGCGGGTTCGCCGATGGCCTTCATCTGCCAGGTGTCGCCGGTGCGGTGGACCTTCGCCATGATCTGTGCGGTGTGGTTACCGCCGCCGGTGAGGGTGTAGCGGGCGAGTTCGGCGCCGGAGGTGAGGTTGTCGCCGGTGTGCCGGACGGAGCCGTCGTCGCTGGTCAGGTGCTGGAAGAAGACGACGTCCGCGATCTGTCGCGAGGCGCAGAGCACGGCGGAGGCATCCAGGTCGATCTCGCGTGCGCCGGTGAGCTTGGCGAGGAAGCCCTTGCGGGGTGCGGCCTGGCAGCCCAGGCCCATGCGGACGTAGATCAGGGTGCTGCCGTCGGATTTGCTGAGGCTGATCTGCTGATCCTTGCTCAAGTTCACCGACATCAGGGGTGGTTCTCCTTCGGGTGTCCGGGCGTCGGATACGGCGGTGCCTGTGGGTGCGGGCTAGAGGGTGTGAGTGGAGGCGCCGTTGGGGTCGGAGGGCGGGGCGCCCGGGGGCGGCTGCTCGGGCGGCGCGGAGCGCAGGAGCGGGTCCTTCCGGATGGACTGGCGGTCCTTCCGGATGGACTGGCGCAAGTAGGGCAGCATGCCGCGGTCCAGCAGCGCCCGCTGCCAGTTCAGGCGTGCCTGCTCCAGCCGGTCGGCGTGTGGCGGGCCGCCGCGTCTGCGTATCGCGGTGTGCAGCAGTGCGGTGAGGGCGACGAGTGTGCCGACCGCCGCGACGAGCGCGAGGACTCAGCCGGCGGTGACGAGCGAGCCGGGCAGTGTGCCCTGCACATCGGCCAGTTGGAGCAGGTAGCCCAGGACGAGGAGGACCGCGGCGGAGGTGGCGGACACGGGCGGTGTGAGCACCAGGAGGGCGGGCAGCAGGGTGCCGTCAGCGGCCGGGCGGCGCGCGCCGCTCCGAGCGGACCTGCGCACGGCGATGTACTCCTGGTAGTCGTCCGCAACGACCGCCGTGATCTCGTCGGCGGCCGCGAGTGCCGTGGCATGCAGGCGTGCGGCCGCCCGGCCGGTGGGGTCGGCGGACAGGGCGCCGCGGATGTCCGGGGTACTCAGCGCCAGGTGCAGCACCGCTACGAAGTCCGCTCGGTCCTCCGGGTGCAGTCGGGGCGGGCCGGTCACGTGATCTCGCTCTCCTGACTGGCTGGGACGGAAGGCGGTGCACACCGGCATCGACGCGCGGTCGCATGCGGAAGGCGACCGTCGGGCCCGTCCCCGAGCGGCGGGCCCGACGGCGCGGTCGGTGCGAGGTCAGACGTTGACGCCGAAGTCGGCGGCGATCCCGGCCAGTCCGGAGGCATAGCCCTGCCCGACCGCGCGGAACTTCCACTCGGCGCCTCCCCGGTACAGCTCGCCGAAGACCGGACCTGGCCGAAGCTCTGGCCACGACCCTCGGCGTCGTGGATGGAGACCGGGAACACGATCCCGTCGACCTCGGCGGGCACGGCCGCGAGGTTCACCTTGACGACCTCGTCGTCGCCCTCGCCCTCACCGGTGAGGTTGTCGCCGGTGTGCTCCACCGAACCGTCCGGGCTGGTGAGGTTGTTGTGGAAGACGAAGTGCCGGTCGGACAGGACCTTGCCGGACGCGTCGCACAGGGAAACTCCCACTGCGAACTCCTCCTTGGCGTGTGCGGTCCGGGCCCGCTGCACTGGCCCGGACAAACAATCTACATGCCTGTAGAAGATACGGAAGGGTGGCGCGGCCATGCATGTGGCGGTGGCCTGGTGAGGCTCGTCGGGCGGCACGGAGGCGTCCTGGTCGTCTATACGATGTCCGGTCGGGAAACGGACGCGCGGCGGAAGGGAGCCAGGGCATGGCGGAGCACCGGCAGCGTCCCCGGCGGCGGGGACAGGGCGAGCTGGAGGCGCAGGTCCTGTCCGTGCTGCGGGAAGCGGACGGTCCCGCGACGGCCGGCTGGGTGCAGGAGCGGCTGGGCGGGGACCTCGCCTACACGACCGTGATCACGATCCTGACCCGGCTCCTGGCCAAGGGGGCGGTCACCCGGGAGCGTGCGGGCCGGTCCTTCGCCTGGACGGCGGCCTCGGACCAGGCGGGCCTGGCCGCGCGGAAGATGCGCAGGCTGCTGGACGCCGAGAGCGACCGGGAAGCGGTGCTGGCCAGCTTCCTGACGGGCCTCGGCCCGGATGACGAGCGGCTGCTGCGCGAACTGCTGGAGCAGTCGCGGAGTGAAGGGGAAGACTGAAGCCTCATGGGGTTGTTCGTCTTTCTGCCGCTGGTGCTGCCCTTAACGGCGTGGCCGATCGCGCGTCTGGCCGAGCAGCACCTGCATCCGCGCACCGCGACACGGCTGCTGACCGGCGTGGCCGGGGTGATGGCGATGTGCAGCACCGTGTGCCTGGGGCTGGTGATGGTGGTCGGCACCGCCCAACTGCCGGGCAACCCGCTGCCGGACGGCTGGTCCGATCCGGAAGTGCGCGAGGCCGTGCCGTACGACGAGGTCGTCGGCAAGGCGGCGATCCCCGCGCTGTGCGCGGTGGTCGTGGCCTGCGGCCGGACGCTGTGGCGGCACGGCCGGGTGCGCCGCCGCGCTCACCGGGCGCTGGCCGGGCTGCCCGGCACGCAGGTGGCGGTGCTGCCCGACGAGGTGCCGTACGCGTACGCGCTGCCGGGCGGCCGCCGCGGCCGCGTGGTGGTGACCACGGCCCTGCTGGACTGCCTCGAACCCGCCGAACGCCGGGCACTGTTCGCCCACGAGCGGGCCCATCTGGCCGCGCGGCACCACCGCTTCCTGCTCGCCGTCCAACTGGCCGCGCGGGCCAATCCGTTCCTGCGGCCGCTACGGACGGCCGTGTCGTACACGACCGAGCGGTGGGCGGACGAGGAGGCGGCGCAGGCAGTCGGCAGCCGCCGGACGGTGGCCTGCGCGATCGGCAGGGCTGCGCTGGTCTCCCGCGGGACTCCGGTGGCCACGCTCGCGGGCCTGGCGGCGCCGGGGCCGGTGCCGCGCCGAGTGGCCGCGCTGCTCGGTCCGGCTCCCCTGATGCGCAGCTGGCCGTCCGTGTTCACGTCGGTGGGCCTGGCGGCGTGGGGCGCGGCAGCGGGCACGGCCGTGTCCGCGATGTCGTCCGCGAACTCCGCGGTGACCATGTTCTTCATCCTGTACGCCGCCACGCCCCTGTGAGCGGGGATGGGCGCCGGTCGGACGCGGTCCGCCGGAACGGCCGGCCGTAGCGCGACGGGTGCCGGGCCGGCGTCGTCACCGGCGTCCGCCCGGCACAAGCGTCGCAGGGTGATCAGAGGTCGAACTCGTGCGGCGGCAGTTCGAGGATGTGGCACGCCTCGCGGACGACGGCCTGCTCGGTCTTGTCGAAGTCGCCGTCGGCGCCGCCGATGACGATGCCGATCTGGATCACGGCACGGGCCTCGGCGGGCTTCTTCTTCGCCTTGGCGACCTCCTGCAGGACGCTGACCTTGCCGAAGTCGAAGTCGGCGGTGAGCTTGTTCAGGTTGTCCTCGAAGCGCCGCTGCAGGTCCATGGCGTCGAAGTTCTGCAGCACCTCGTTGGAGGCGATCAGCTGGGCCACGCGGCGCCGCTCGGAGGGGTCGATGGTGCCGTCGGCGGCCGCCACCAGGGCACACATCGCCATGCTGGCGTCGCGGAAGGCGCCGCTCTTGAGGTCGTTCTTCTTCGCCATCAGCTGGGTCTGCATCGTCGATGCGGACTCCTTGATGCGGTCCCACAGGGCCATGAGAACTCCGTACGTGTCAGGGGTGAGTTCGGACCGAGCCGTTCCGGACATCGGTCTTCTACGTCAATGTAGAAGTTATCAGCGAGGGCGGAGAATCGAGACTCTCCGCCCGCCCTGCCGGCGCATCGTTTACCGTTCAGCCTTCCTCTTCCTCCTCGTCGCCCTCGAAGAAGTCGCCGACCTCGTCGACGACTTCGGCCGCGACCATGCCGCCGACGACCCCGACCGCCAGCCCGGCCGCCCCCGCGGCGATGGCCGTGCCCATGCCGGGGCCGGAGCGGTGGCCGTCGTGGTGCTGGTGATCGTCGTGGCCGTAATGGACGCCGTGGACATGGCCGTACGAGGCCCGGTGCTGGACCAGTTGCCGGATCCAGCCGTCGACGATGCTGTTCCAGTCCTGGTGCTCGACTCCGTCGTGGGAGACGGTGAACCGGGTCAGCGCGTCATGGCCGGAGGAGAAGAAGCCGCCCCGCTGGTCCGCCTCCAGGACGACCTCCATGCCGCCCGGGTCGGCCAGGAAGGTCACCTCGATCTCGTTGACCTGCTGCGCGTACTGCGGCGCCGTGGTCAGCTCGATCTCCTGGTAGAAGGGCAGCTGCAGCCCGGTCCCGCCGATACGGCCGTACTCCAGGTCCGCGGACTTGAAACCGAAGCCGAGCTGCCCGAGCGCTTCGAGGATCGCCTCCTGCGCGGGCAGCGGACCGACGTTCAACTGATCCAGGTCGCCCCTGTCCTTCGCGCCGGCCACCGCCAGCTCGGTACGCACGCCGAGGACGATGCCCAGGCCCTGCCCGTACAGCTCGGTGATCGGTGTCTCCCAGGGCAGCACCACGGTGAATGGGACGCTGTGCAGATCACCCGCGGCGAGCCGGAAGCCACCGCCGACCGTGAACCGCTCGAAGGCGACGACGCCCTCGCTCTCGCCCTCGTCGTGCTCGGCCTCGACCCGCGCGACCAACTCCAAGGTGATGTGCTCGATCTCGAAGTCGGCCTCCCCGCCCTTGAGGTGGACCTGGCCGGTCAGTGCGCTGCCCGGGCGGGCGGCTCCCGGGTCAAGGACCGTGTCGACCGTGGGTCCGCCCACGCCGAGCGATCCGAGCAGTCGTTTGAACACCATCGTGGCGTCCACTCCTTAAGCGTGCGTGTCTTCCGTTCGGGTGCGGTGCCGTGCGCCCGGCCCTGACGCGGGCCTTCTACAAACGAGTAGAAGCATAGGGCAACCTTTACAGTGGGTGTAGAAGCCACCGCTTCCACCCGCTGTCCTTGTACGCGTCTTGAGAAGGAGCGACGGTCTCCCGATGGGTGAGCCTCCCAGTACCGGCCGTGCCATTCCCCGCCCGACTCCTGTGACTGAGGGAGCGGGGGTGGCGCGGTGACCGAGGTCCTGCTGCTTCTGCTGGCCCTTCTCCTCACCTTGGCCTGCGCGGTGTTCGTCGCGGCCGAGTTCTCGCTGACCACCGTGGAGCGCGGTGAACTGGAGCGTGCCGCCGAGGCCGGTGAGCGTGGCGCGGACGGTGCGCTGAAGGCCGTACGCCGCCTGACTCTGCAGCTGTCCGGCGCTCAGCTCGGCATCACCGTCACCTCGCTGGTGATCGGCATGCTCGCCGAGCCGTCCCTCGCGGCGCTGCTGCGGGGCCCGCTGCGGGCGGTCGGTCTGGGCGGTGCCACCTCGTCGGTGGCGACCGTGCTGGGCGTGGTGGTCTCGACCGTGGTGCTGATGGTGGTCGGCGAGCTGGTGCCTAAGAACTGGGCGATCTCCCGGCCGCTGGCGGTGGCGAAGGTGGTGGCCGGGCCGCAGCGCGGCTTCACGGCCGCCTTCGGCCCGTTCATCCGGCACCTGAACGGCACCGCGAACCGTTTCGTGCGCCGCCTCGGCCTGGAGCCCGCCGAGGAGCTGGCGTCGGCCCGCACCGCCGAGGAGCTGGGCGCGCTGGCCCGACACTCGGCCGCCGAGGGCGCCCTGGAGGCGGACTCCGCCGAGTTGTTCGTACGGACCCTGCACCTGAGCGAGCTGACCGCGGAGAACGTGATGACCCCGCGGGTGGACGTCAAGGCCCTCGAAGTGCAGGCGACGGCCGCCGATGCCGCGAACCTCTCCCACGCCACCGGCCTGTCCCGTTTCCCCGTCTACCGCGACAGCCTGGACGAGGTGGTGGGCACCGTCCATATCCGCGATGTGCTCGCCCTGGAGCCGGAGAAGCGGGCTGTGACGCCGATCACGGACCTGGCCACCGAGCCCCTGCTGGTGCCGGACAGTCTGACCGCCGACCGGCTGCTGGAGCGGCTGCGCGCGAGTCGCACCATGGCCGTGGTCGTCGACGAGTACGGCGGTACGGCGGGCGTGGCCACGGTCGAGGACATCGTCGAGGAGGTCGTCGGCGAGGTCCGCGACGAGCACGATCCCCTCAAGACCCCCGACCTGGTGCCCGCCCCGGCGACGGGGGACGGGCGCGCGGTGTGGGAGGCGGACGGCGGCGTCCGTATCGACCAGCTCGCCGGGACAGGACTGGCGGCCCCTGAGGGCCCGTACGAGACCGTGGCCGGACTGATCGCCACCCGCCTGGCCCGTATCCCCGCCAAGGGAGACGTCCTGGAGCTCGACGGCTGGCGGCTGGACGTGCTGGAGGTCGAGCATCACCGTGCCGACCGGGTCCGGATCACCGAGCCGGCTGTGGCGCTGCCGCGCCGGCTCGCGGAGGGGGTGCGATGACCGCGCTGCAGCTCGCCATCGGCGCCCTGATGGTGCTGATCAACGCCTTCTTCGTCGGCGCCGAGTTCGCCCTGATCTCGGTGCGCCGCAGCCAGATCGAGCCCCGCGCGAGGGAGGGCCACACGCGGGCCCGTATGACGCTGTGGGCCCTGGAGCACCTCTCCGCGATGATGGCCACCGCTCAGCTCGGTATCACCGCCTCCTCGCTGGTGCTGGGCGCGGTCGCCGAACCGGCCATCGCCCATCTGCTGGAGCCCGCCTTCGAGACGGCCCACGTCCCGCACGGCCTGGTGCACCCCATCGCCTTCGTCATCGCCCTGACCCTGGCGACGTATCTGCACATGCTGATCGGCGAGATGATCCCGAAGAACATCGCGGTTGCCGCCCCGGTTCCCACGGCGCTGCTTCTCGGCCCGCCCCTGGTCGCCCTCACCCGGGCGCTCCAGCCGGTGATCTTCGGCATCAACGCCTTCGCCAACGCCCTGCTCAAACTGCTGCGGGTCCAGCCGAGGGACGAGGTCGAGGCGGTCTTCACCGACGACCAGCTGGCCCGCATGGTCGTCGACTCCAGCGAGGCCGGGCTGCTCACCCCCGCCGACGGCGAGCGGCTGCGCGACGCGCTGGAACTGGGCATCCGCCCGGTCGGTGAGATCCTCGTCCCCGCTCAGAAGATGCGGACCGTGGAGGCCTCGATCACTCCGGCGCGGCTGGAGCGGATGGCCGCCGACGCGGGCTACTCCCGCTTCCCGGTCACCGGCGCGGGCGGCACCCTCCTCGGCTACCTGCACATCAAGGACACCCTCGGCGTCGCCGACCGCGACCAGCCGTTTCCGCCCGGTGCCCTGCATCCGGTGACCCGGGTCCGTATCGGCACCCCGCTCGACGACACCCTCACCACCCTGCGCGCCGAGGGCAGCCATCTCGCGGGCGTGCTCGGCGAGGGCGGCAAGGTGATCGGTTTCGTGACCATGGAGGATGTCCTCTCCGAGCTGGTCGGCCCGGCCCCGGCTACGGCATGATCGCGCGCCGCGGGTGTGAGATCCCGGCTCACGGTGTTCCGGTGGGCTCGGCTTCGGGGCGGTCGGTGTCCTGGCCCATCTCAGGCAGGCCCAGGGAGGCGGTGCCCCAGAGGATGATCGCCGCCGCGAATCCCACGGTCATCTGCACGGCGCTCGCCGGAGCACCGACCAGTCCGATGGCGGCGCCCGCCACACCGGCCACGACCAGCAGGGCCCCCGTCAGATGGAACCGCCGCTGCCCGAAGAGGGTGGCCAAGGGCAGGAAGTGGACACCTACCACCACGGCCACCAGAGCGGGGATCAGCTCGGGCACGCCGGCCTTGCTCGCGCCGAAGGCGACGACGGCGATGGCCAGCCACTGCAGGGCGTTGACCCAGACGAAGCGGCGGCGCACGTCGGGTGGGGGAGCCGTGCCCGGCTTTCCCCGGCCACGTCCGGTGCGCCACACCCCTGCCGCGAGGGCACAGCCGGCGAGAGCAGCCACCGGCCACAGCGGTTCACCCACGGCGCTCGTGCCCGCCAGCCACCACACCAGGCCGAAGCCGGTCAGTAAAGCCGAACCGATCCGCTCCACGGTCCCCCCTCCCGAGGCCGACACCACCCCGCGGGCCGGACAGGTCCGGAACCCTCCGTGGTCGCACGGTCCCCGGATGCGCCGGGAACCAGGATGTGGCCAGAATCGTTTCTCTGTTCCCACTGCTATCAGAGGAGTACCGATCTTGTCCGCCAGATCGACGGACCCCCCGGGGCACAGTCCCCGACCATCCCGCCAGGCATTTCCTGAGCACGGCACGCGGCGGGGTGGTGTTCGATGAGTGCCGCGAACGCTCTCCTGGGCCTGCTCGCCGTTTTCGTGCTGACCGCCGGCACCGGCTACTTCGTCGCCCAGGAGTTCGCCTACGTCTCCGCCGACCGGCTCGCCCTCGCGCGGGAAGCCGAAGCGGGCGACAAGAAGGCCGCCCGCGCCTTGAAGGTGCTGGAGCGGTTGTCGTTCATGCTCTCGGGCGCCCAGCTCGGCATCACCGTGACCGGACTGGTCGTCGGCTTCATCGCCGAGCCGTCCGTCTCCACGCTGCTCAGGCCCGTCCTGACCGGTATCGGCATCCCTGACGCCGCCGTGAGCGGCATCTCGGTCGTGCTCGCGTTCGTACTGGCCACGGTCGTGCAGATGGTGCTCGGCGAGCTGGCCCCGAAGAACCTCGCCATCGCCGTCCCCGACCGGCTGGCCAAGGCGCTGGCCGCCTCCACCCTGGCGTACCTGAAGGTCGTCGGCCCGGTCGTGCACGTCTTCGACGGAGCGGCGAACAGGCTGCTGCGCAAGATCGGCATCGAGCCGGTCGAGGAACTGCATCACGGCGCCACCCTGGAGGAACTCGGCCACCTGATCGGCGAGTCCCATGAGCAGGGCCAGCTGCCGCGTGAGACCGCCGAACTGCTCGACCATGCCCTGGAGTTCTCCGAGCGGACACTGGACGAGGTGATGGTGCCGCGCGCCGACGCCGTCTTCATCCGCAAGGACGCCACCGCCGCCGAGGCGGTCGACCTGATCGCCAAGCACGGCCATTCCAACTACCCCGTGCTCGGCGACCACCCCGACGACGTCACCGGCGTCCTGGGCGTCCGCGAACTGACCCACCTGCCCGCCGACCGTTTCGACGGCACCACGGCCGGGGCGGGGGCCCGCCGCCCGCTGCTGCTGCCGGACACGCTGCCGCTGCCGGACGCCGTCGAGCGGATGCGGGAGCGGGACGACGAGTTCGCCGTGGTCCTGGACGAGCACGGCGGTGTGGCGGGCATCGTGACGTACGAGGACATCGCAGAGGAGCTGGTCGGCGACATCGCCGACGAGTCCGACACCGTCACCGAGATCGCGGTGGCGGACGGCGAGGGCTGGCTGGTGGACGCGGGGCGACGCCTGGACGAGGTGGCCGACGCGACCGGTGTCGAGCTGCCCGAGGAGGAGGACTACGAAACCGTGGCCGGCCTGATCGTGGACCGGCTGGGCCGCTTCCCCGCCATCGGCGACAGCCTCACCGTCGACCTCGCGGACGGCGGCAGTGTGGCGATCGACGTACGCACCCTCGACCGGCACGTGCCGGAACTTGTGCGTCTGGAGCGGTTGGCCGTGGCGGAACGTGAGGAGGAGCAGGCGTGAGTTTCCCGATGGCGCTCTTCGTCACCGTCCTGCTGCTGATCGGCAGCGGCTTCTTCGTCGCCGCCGAATTCGCGCTCGTCGCCGCCAAGCGGCACCGCATGGAGAAGGCCGCGGCCGAGGGGCAGCGCGGCGCCAAGGCGGCGCTTGCCGGCATGCGCGAGCTGTCGCTGATGCTGGCCGGGGCCCAGCTCGGTATCACCGTGTGCACGCTGGGCCTGGGATCGGTGTCCAAGCCGGCGATCTCCCACGAACTCGACCCGCTGCTGCACAAGCTGGGCCTGCCCAGCGCCCTCAGCTACGGCATCGCCTTCGCCGTGGCGCTGATCGTCGTGGTGTTCCTGCACATGGTGGTCGGCGAGATGGCACCGAAATCGTGGGCCATCGCCCACCCCGAGCGCTCGGCGATGCTGCTGTCCGCGCCCTTCCGGGGCGTGGTGGCGGCCGTACGCCCGCTGATCTGGGTGCTCAACAAGATCAGCAACGGCCTGGTCCGCCTGTGCCGGGTGACCCCGCGCGACGAACTGACCGCGGTCCACAACCGTGAGCAGCTCACCCACCTGGTCGAGGAGTCCGAGCGGCTCGGCCTGATCAGCAAGGACGACTCCGAACTGATCACCAACTCGCTCACCGAGCCCCAGACGCCGGTGGGCGACCTGCAGATCCCGGTCGCCGAGATCACCTCGGTACCGGCCGAGGCCGACCCCGCCACCATCCTGGCCACGGCCGCCGAACACGACCGCAGCCGCCTGCCGGTGTTCGACGGTCCGCTGGTCGTCGGCTCGGTCCACGCCCGCGACGCCCTGATCGCCCGCAGCCGGGGCCGCACCGCCACCGCGCGGGCACTCGCCCGCCCCGTACCGGAGCTGGCGGCCCGGGACACGGTCGGCCACGCCATCGAGCAGCTGCGCCGGCACCGTGCCTCCCTCGCCGTCGTCCGCGACGACAGCGGGCGGCTCACCGGCCTGGTCACGCTGGACGACCTGCTGGCCCGCCTGCTGCATCCGCAGGGGGCGTGACAGCACCCTCGGCGCGCCCTGATCCGGCCTCGTGGGACAGCCACCACGGGCCGGATCAGGCGTACGGCGACGGTCGGATCAGTTCCGTCACCGTGTTCCTTGGCCGGGCTCCCGAGGGTTTCGACCCCGAGGCGCACCACTAGGGTCTCGCGGCGAGCCGGCCCGGCCTGATCAAGTTCGGGCCGGGACCGCCCTCTCCGTAGCGGCGTCACCGGCCCGCGCGGCTCGTTGCTTGTGCTGCATCCGCCATCCGTACCGGGTGATGCCGCGTGGCTTGTAGATCGAGAGAGCGGTGGCCGTGAGCAGGACGGCCACGGCTGCCGCGGCGTCGGCCACGAGCTGAACCCGCATCCCGTTGAGGTCGCCGCTGGACAGATTCGTTCGTGCTGCCATGTCCGCCACGCGGTCGGCCACCTGCATATGCAGCAGGAGAAGGAACGTGGCCACGACGGTCAATGCGAGCTTGGCCAGCACCCAGTAGTGGCGCAGCAGCCCCCACGTTGTTCCGAGCGACTGGAGGACTCCGGTCAGGAGAGAGGCGAACGCCAGCGGGACGATCGCGTACCAGCCGGTCGTCTCCAGGGCGACATAGACGCCGCGGACGCGCTGGGTGTCCTGGCCGGTGAGGCCGACGACCGCGAGGACCAGGAAGACCGCGACCGAGCCCAGCCAGCCCACTGACGATGCGACGTGCGCGGTGAGCGCGAGTTTGCGGAGAGCGGGCGGCATCAGCATCAGTGGCCGCCGTGCATGCCGGGTCCCATGCCACTGCCGGTGAGGTGCAGCACGAGGAACAGCACCACCACGGCGAGCGCCACGATCCCGGACACCTTCACCCAGCGCGGGGCGCCTGGGGCTGCCCCGCTGTCGGAGAGGGCGGTCGGTGAGTCGGTCGTACGGGTCCCCTCGGTCGAGCGGGGGCGGCCCTCGGGCTCGTTTTCCATGCGGCCACCTTTATCGAGACACTGTGTCTACGTCAAGTCATGATGTTTCCAAGCCGTCGTCCCGTACACTGCCGTGGTGCCGAAGCTGTGGAACGAGACCATCGAGGAGCACCGCCGCGCCGTACGGGAGGCGGTACTGGAGACCACGGCGGCGCTGGTGGCCGAGCAAGGGCTGCGGGGCGTGACGATGTCGCGGATCGCCGAGGAGAGCGGCATCGGCCGGGCCACCCTGTACAAGTACTTTCCGGACGTCGAGACGATCATGGTGGCGTGGCATGAGCGGCAGATCGCCGGTCACCTTGCCGAGCTCTCCGAACTCCGTGACCGCCCCGGCACCCCGGGCGAGCGGCTGGAGGCGGTGCTGGAGCGCTACGCGCTGATCCAGCAGCAGCGGCATGGCCATGCAGGCGAGCTGTCCGCCCTCATGCACAGCGGTGACCATGTCACGCACGCCGAGCAGCATCTGCGTCACTTCGTCAGGGAGTTGCTGACCGAGGGCGTTCAGACGGGCGAGGTCCGGGACGATGTCTCGCCGGAGGAGCTGGCAGGCTATTGCCTGCACGCCCTCGCCGGAGCCGCAAGCCTGCCGTCCAGGGCCGCGGTGCGGCGGCTCGTCGCCGTGACCCTGGCAGGCTTGCGTCCCCAGGGCTGACAACCGCGAACAGACGCCTGCGAATACAGAGGAACGCGAGGCCACTCGCGACGAGAAGCCGGAGAGACGAGCCCGCTCCAAAGTCCTCGCCGAGTGGCGATCGCGGCGCCCCGGATGCCGGGCATGCCGACGATGGTCACAGCCGCGGAGGTCAAATCCGCGTCCTGGCACCCGGCGCGAGCGACTGGGTGCCGGGTCAGTGTCCGCCGCTCGATTCGACGGCGAGGCGCATGCGGAAGGTCTTGCCGCCGTCCTTCGACTCGTACACGCCGTCCTGGCTGGCAGCCAGGACGTGCTCGGCGCCGACCGCGGTGAGCGCCTGTGGCCGACCGCCCGGCACGGTGGAGACCGTCTTCCACGTGGCGCCGCCGTCGCTGCTGCGGTTCAGGACGCCGGCCTGATCGATGCCGTAGAGCGCGCCCGCGGCCTTCCAGGAGAGGAACGCCAGCACCGGCTCCTTGCCCTTGGCGAACGTCCTGCCGCCGTCGGTGCTGCGGGCGACGCCCTCGGGGGTGGTGGCGAGGATCAGGCCGGGGTCGTTCGGGCTGACCGCGATGTCGAGTGCCTCGAGGCTCGCCCCGTTCTTCCAGGTGGTGCCGTCCTTGGTGGTGCGCAGCAGGGCGTTGGTGGCGTCGTAGCCGTAGACCGTGCCGTGCGCGTAGTCCAGCGCGTGGAAGTCCGACTCGCCGGACAGGGACAGTGACGTCCAGGTCTTTCCGGCGTCGGTGCTCTTGATCAGTCCTTTGTTGCCGCCGGAGGCGGGGTGGCCGCTGGCGTAGAAGGTGTTGTCCTGGGCCACCGTGAAGCCCATGAAGTCGTCCTTGCTGTCGCCGACGAGCTGGGGCGCGCTGCTTGCGCCGGGGGTGTAGACGCCCTCGTGGGTGGCGACGTACAGGCGCTGGTCGGAGGGGTCCAGGCCGAGGCCGTGGATGTGGCTCACTGTGGTCGCGGAGGCGGTGGACGAATCCGTTCCCTCTTTGTCATCGGAGCAGGCGGCCACGGTCAGGGCGAGAGTGAGGGCAGCCGCTGTCGCGGCGGCATGGCGCTTGTGCATGGTTCCTCGGAGTCATCGGGCGCGCGTCGGCGCGGAAGGCCGGGGTGCGGTCGAGGGGGATGTGCGCGGGCCGGGTCCCGGGCCGTCCGGCTCCTCGGCGAGCGTGCCGCGGAGCCGTACGGCCCTGTGCGACCTGGCTCAGAGCCGGTCGAGGATGCTCTGGAGCTGCTTGACCTCGGCGGACTGGCCCTTGACGATGTCGCCGGCCATCTTCTTGGCGTCGGCGTTCTTGCCGTTCTTCTGCTCGTCCTTGGCCATGGTGATCGCGCCGTTGTGGTGCTCGATCATCATCTGGGCGAACATCTTGTCGAACTCCGTGCCCTTCATGGTCTGGAGTTCCCTCATGTCCGCGTCGGACATCATGCCGTCGCCACCGTGAGCCGCGCCGTGGTCCATGCCAGGCATGGACTCCATCGCGGTCGGCTGCTTCCAGGACTCCAACCAGCCCTTCATCGTCTTGATCTCAGGGTCCTGGGCCCGCTCGATCTTCTGCGCGATGTCCTTGATCTCCGCATCGGAGGCGCGGCCGTCGGCGAGCTGGGCCATCTCCAGGGCCTGCTCGTGGTGAGGGATCATCTTCTGCGCGAACATCACGTCCGCGTCGTCGAAGTCCCCGGCCTTGTCCCCGGCGTCGGTGGTCGCCGTGGCCGACGACGAGCTGCTGCCGTGGTCCATGCCGCTCATGTCGTCGCCGTCGCCACCGCAGGCGGACAGCAGCAGGGCTCCCGTCGCGGCGATGCTCGCTGCCGCGATACGACGAGTGGACGTGCGGCGCAGGGCACGCGTGAAGGCAGTCATGGTCGATTTCACCTCGGGTGTTGTCTGGTTCTTCTGGCTGTTTTCGGGCGTGCGAGACAGCGGGATCGCGCGTGCTGCGCGCCCGCGTGGGTGTCTCGGCCTACAGCCGAAGGACCGACAGCCGGGTGAGATCGGGGCCGCGTGGCGGCGGGTTGGGGTGCAGCACCGCGGCGACCTGGGCACGGAGGAGGCTCGCCAGCCAGTCGGGGTGGCGGGCGAGCGCCGACCGGACGAGCGCGGCGAGCACCCATGCGGCGAGCAGGACGGCCAGGCAGAGGGACAGCATGTCCATCGCCATGACGGGCATGTCGGTCGACGGCGCGTGCTCGGAGGCGGCCGCGTGCTCGGATTCCGCCATGGGCGGAGTCGAGGCGGCCTCGTGCGCCGCCGAGACCGCATGGGTCGTCGGCGCCGACGCATGGGAGGCCGGGCCCATCTCAGCGGCATGCGAATCGGTGGGGTGACCGACGGTGTGCATGACGAACACACCGAACGCGAGCACGACCACGACCAGCAGGTGCCCGAGGGCGCCTCCTGTTCGTACGCACCGGCTCACGGTCGCTCCCCACACACCTGTCGAGGGCCGCCGCGGCCCTCGACTCCCGACACTACCGAAGCAGAGCGGGTCATGCCGGGACGGGGCGAGTGACCGCCGTGCCGGACCAGGTGCCCGTGGCAAATTGGTTGTGCGTTCGAACCTCTTGGTTGTACCGTCGAACCATGCCAAGGGATCGCAGGGCCGATGACCCGGCCGCTCTCCAGGAGGCACTGGCGGGATTTGTCCGCGCCTTCGGGCTGCACCAGCCGGAAACCACCCCCTGCGGCCAGCAGATCTCTGTCTCCGAGGCGCATGCCCTGGGCGAGTTGGCGCAAGAGGGCGAACTGCGGCAGGTGGAGCTGACGCGCCGGCTGCGACTGCAGAAGAGCACCGTGAGCCGCCTGGTCACCCAACTGTCCGCCCGTGGCTGGGTCGAACGCGCCCCGGCCCCTGACGACGGACGCGGTGTCGTCCTGCGCCTCACCCCCTCGGGGCGGCGAGCCGCGCAGAACCTTGCTCAAGCACGACGGGAGCGCTTCTCCCAGCTACTCGAAGCAATCCCGGCCCACGAAAGAGCGGGCGTACTCCACGCCCTCGATGTGATGGTGGAGGCACTGGATGAATAGCGGCAAGCGCCGGGCCCTGGTGGCGGGCGCGGGCGTGACGATTGCCGGCGCGGTGACGGTTGTCGCCCTGGTGGCCGGCGGCTCGGAGAAGGAGCCGGGCGACGGCCGGACCGAGCGGCAGGAGTTAGTGGCCGAGCGCGGCAGAACCGTGATGCCCTTCGATCTTGAGCAGACCACCCACCGCTTCACCCCCACGGCAACCGGGGGCACCCAGGATGTCGTGGCCGACCAGCGCGGCGATACCGAGCAGATCGACCTGATACGCGCTCACCTGCGGAAGGAAGCCGCGGCGTTCGGCCGGGGAGACTTCGCCGACCCCGCCCGGATCCACGGCGCCGACATGCCGGGCCTCGCCGAACTGCGGGACGGGTATGACCGTATCGAGGTGGAGTACAAGGACACGGCCGACGGGGCCACGCTGACCTACATCACGCAGGATTCCGCACTGGTCGACGCCCTGCACGACTGGTTCGAAGCCCAGCTCGGCGACCACGGCGCGCACGCCGAGTCCGGCCATTGAAGCGGAAGGGGAAAGGGGGCAAGGGCGCGTCAGTGCGATGACCAACACCACCACCGCGTCTTCGCCCGTGCTTGCCCGGGTGCTGGTCGTCGGCTCCGGCATCATGAGTCTCGCCAACTCGGTCACCGTGCCCTTCCTGGCCGTGTTCCTCCACAAGGAACTCGGGCTCCAGCCGGGCATGATCGGCTTCATCATCGGGTCGTCGGTGTTCTTCTCGATCTTCGCCGGGTTCGTCGGAGGTTCGCTGTCCGACCTCCTCGGCCGGACCCGGCTGCTGCTGGTCTCCCTGCTGGGAGTGATCGGCTCGTTCGTGGGCCTCTACTTCAGCCACGGCGTCCTTGCGGTGTTCGTCTTCAACGCGACGATGGCGCTCAGCAGCAGCTCCTTCGGTCCCGTGGGAAAGGCGCTGCTGAGCGACCTGCTCCCGCCGGGCCGACGGGTGAAGTGGTTCTCGTACCAGTACGTGGCCACCAACATGGGCTTCGCCGTCGGGCCGGTCGTCGGGGCGGCGGTCGGTCTGGCCGGTGACCGGTCGGCGTTCCTCGTCGGCGCGCTCGGCTACGGCGTCTACCTGCTCGGCCTGGCTGTAGTCCTGCTGCTGACCTCGTCGTCTGCGTCGGCCGGCGAGCCCGGCCGGACGGGCACCGGCGAGGGGCGGACGCAACTCTTCGGCAGCGTGCTCCAAGGACTCGCGGACAGCGCGCGGGTCGTGGCGACTGACGCGCGGCTGCTGTTCCTCATCCTCGCCGGACTGCTGCTGGAGGCCGTGCACGGCCGGGTCTCCTCGCTGCTCGCGCAGCATCTCTCCGACGGCTTCGCCGACGGCACCGCGACCCTGGGGTACGTGCTGACCACCAACGCGGTGACCGTGGTCGTCCTGCAGCTGTCCGTCTCCCGGTACACGGACAAGCGCAACCCCGTGACGTCCATCGTCGTCGGCGGTCTGCTGACCGTCCTCGGCATGGCCGGCTTCGCGTTCGCGGAGGAGACCTGGCACTTCGTCGCCGCGATGGTGGTGTTCTCGCTCGGCGAGATCCTCATCTATCCGGCGGAGTTCGCCATCATCGACCGGATCGCGCCGGAGGACCGCCGAGGCTCGTACTTCGGCGCGCAGACCTTCGCCCAACTCGGCGTCTTCATCGGCCCCTACACCGGTGGTCTGCTGCTCGCGGCCCACGGCGGCACGACCATGTTCCTCGGCGTTGGCTCGTTCGCTCTGGCCAGTGTGGTCATCTATCTGCTCGTGGGCCGACGGATCCCCGGTCTGGCAGGCCCCGTGCCGGAGCGCACCGTGGAGCGGCCGAAGCAGGATCATGCCGATGACATGGCGTGAGCGACGATTACGACTGCCGACGCCGCCCAGCCTGTGCGCCCATCTGCGCAGGGTGACCGAGGCGTTCGTGCGGCGCCCGACTGCGAGCGGGCGCCCCTCTGGCTCAGTCCTCGCCGACCACGGTCAGATCGTCGCCGAGGGCGGCGGCGATCTCGGCGGCCCGGGAGTGGTCGTCCAGCCGTCGCGTCAGGTAGGCGCAGGCATGGTGGTGCCGCAGCGACACCAGGCGGCACAGCCGCCGATCCCACCCTTGGCGATCTTTCCCTTGTCGCGTACGAAGCCCAGGGTCCAGGTGATCCGCGTGCCGAAGACCTCGTCATATTCGGTGACTTGGGAGCGGAGAAGCTCAGGGTGCAGCTGCTGGCCGAGCAGTTCTCGCACCGGTCCGTCCTCGCTGGTGAGACCGGCGAAGAACCTGGCCATGGCCGTGGCGGTGGTGTGCAGGTTGACCGCTCCGAAAACCGACTGCCGCCACGCCCGGGAGTTCGTACGTTCCGTGTCCAGGATCCCGGCGGGGATCTGCAGCCACGGTGCCGCGTGCAGCCGGCGCGGCCACTGCGGGTGCGCGTACTGAAGGTCGGCCACGCGCTCCAGTGCGTCGTCCGGCACGCCGAACCAGGCGTCGAGAGCGAGCGCGGGCCGTACGACGTCGTTGAACATCTCACCCAGCGTGGTCCCGGCACCAGCGCGCAGGATGCCGTCGACCAGATGGCCGTAGGTCAGCGCGTGCTCCCCGAGAGGTGTCCCCGGGACGTATTCCGGCGCCGCTTGTACCAGGCTGTCCCGCAGCCCGGCGTCGTCCAGCAGGTCGAGCTCCGCCGCCGTGTCCGGGAAACGCGGCTGGCCCGCCCGGTGGGTGAGCACGTGCCGGAGCGTGGTCGCCTCCTTGCCCCGCCTCCCGTACTCCGGCCAGTACGTGGCGACCGGCTCGTCCAGTGTCAGGGCTCCGTCGCGCACCGCCACCAGGGCGGCGAGCGTGACGAACGCCTTCGACAGCGAGTACGGCATCACCAGGGTGTCACCGCGCCAGGGGCGGCTGCGCCCGGCATCCGCCCACCCGCCGCCCAGCCGGACGACTTCGGCCGTCCCGCCAGACCGACAGTCCCGCCCCTGTTTCCCGGCCTTCGTCCACCAATTGTTGAAAGACCTGCCGCACGGTGTCGTATCCGTCCTCGACGAACCCTTCGACCTTCGTGTCAGAACCCAGCGGGTCCTACCGGAAGGCAGGACCCGCTGGTCAATGGCTACACGTCTACTTGAAGGACCGCAGGCGCAGGCTGTTCGTCACGACGAACACGGACGAGAAGGCCATCGCCGCGCCCGCGATCATCGGGTTGAGCATGCCGGCCGCGGCCAGCGGCAGGGCAGCGACGTTGTAGCCGAACGCCCAGAAGAGGTTGCCCTTGATGGTGGCCAGCGTCCTGCGGGAGAGGCGGATCGCGGCGGCCGCCACTCGCAGGTCGCCGCGTACGAGGGTCAGGTCGGCCGCCTCGATCGCGGCGTCCGTGCCGGTGCCCATGGCCAGGCCCAGGTCGGCGGTGGCCAGGGCGGCCGCGTCGTTGACGCCGTCGCCGACCATGGCGACCGAACGGCCCTCGCCCTGCAGCCGCTCGACGACATCCACCTTGTCCTGGGGGAGGACCTCGGCGATGACCTCGTCGATGCCGACGCTGCGGGCTACGGACTCGGCGACGAGCCGGTTGTCGCCGGTCAGCAGGACGGGCTTCAGCCCGAGCTTCCGCAGTTCGGCGACTGCCTCGGCGCCGGTCTCCTTGATGGCGTCGGCGACGGTGAGGACGCCGCGGGCCTTGCCGTCCCATTCTTCCGGGTGCCGTGGACGCGCGCCCACGGATGCGGCGATCCACAACAGGAAGTACACCGCTAGCGCTGCAACCATGAGCCGTCAGACGGGCGACGACGTCCCGGCAGCCCCGGCGGTGCTCGCTGGGGCGGCTGCGCCCGAGTTCCGAGGTTGCCAGTACTGGCTGTCCAGATCGAGCTCAAGGATCAGAGCCACCCCGCGAGCCAGGTGGCCCACCGGGTCAAGGGGAACCTGACGGCCTTCTTCCGGGCCGAGGCCGAGCAGGGTGGTGCGGGCGATCCCGACCTGCTGGCCCGACAGTTCAGCCTGGTCTTCGACGGCGCCAGCGCCCGCGCGGGGATCAGAGCCGACAGCCTCACCGGACTCATCGCCCCCACGGTGGCCACCCTGCTCGATGCGGCAGGCGTGCGCTGACGCATCACCTTTTCGAGCGGGCCGGGCGACCGATGCGCCCTCGGTGCTGACGCCACCTCCGGTGCCCGGAGCAGGTTCGACAGCCTTACCGCCTGGCTTCCCGTTCCCGGACCTCATCCAGCCGGTCCGGACGAGTTCGCCGATCCGGTCATCGCCCTGCGTCTGGGCGGCTGCTACGAGGGCGTATCCCTGCATCTGTATCAGCAGTCTTTTGGGGCGCCGTCGCGCCGTATTGCGGTATTTCTGCGTGACGCCGACGCGCTGGGCGATCGCCTCCGTAGAGGTGCCGTAGTAGCCCCTGAGCGCGAACTCGGCGGTGGCCGCGCGGATGGCGCTCTGACGTCTCTCCTGTGCGCTCGTCCTGCCCATGCTGCCCTCATGCCCGATGCCGGCCTGACGGCACCTGCTGGGCTTGCGCTTGCAAACCGATCGGTTTACGGTGGGTGAAACCGATCAGTTTCCTAGCTTTTGGAGGTAGTCGTGACAGCAATCGAAGGCGCCACCGTCCTTGTCACCGGAGGCGGCCGGGGTATCGGCAAGATGCTGGTCGAGGAGCTCTACGGGCGCGGTGCCGGCAAGGTCTACGCCACGGCCCGTGACCCGCGTACGGTGACGCACCCCGATGCCGTTCCGCTGGCTCTTGAGGTCACCGACCCGGCATCCGTGACGGCCGCCGCCGAACAGGCCCAGGACGTCACCATCCTGATCAACAACGCCGGCGCCTCGGTCCGTGCCTCGTACCTCGACTCCCCGATGGAGGAAGTGCGCCGGGACCTGGAGACCAACTTCTACGGGCCGCTGCTGGTCACCCGGGCCTTCGTGCCGATCATCGAGCGCAACGGCGGGGGTCACATTCTCAACGTCCACTCCGCCCTGTCCTGGCTGGCCGACGGCACGCCCTACGGCGCCTCCAAGGCTGCGCTGTGGTCGCAGACCAACTCCCTGCGCCTGGAGTTGCAGCCGCGCGGCATCGCGGTGGCCGGGCTCCACATGGCCTACGTGGACACGGACATGACGTCGGGCATCGACGCACCCAAGGCCGACCCCCGCGACATCGCCGTGGCCGCGCTCGACGGCATCGAGGCGGGCGCCCACGAGGTGCTGGCCGACGACACCACCCGCTGGGTCAAGTCGCAGCTGTCCGCCGATCTGGAAGCCCTGTACCCGCAGTTGAACAAGTAGTACGCACTTACTGATTTCAAGGAAATTCTCGTGGAAAGTTCGCTCACCCACCGCTTCGTCGACGTGAACGGAGTCAGGCTGCACATCGCCGAGCAGGGACAGGGGCCGCTGGTCCTGCTGCTGCACGGCTGGCCGGAGAGCTGGTACTCCTGGCGTCACCAGTTCGGGGTGCTGGCAGCGGCCGGGTACCGGGTCGTCGCCCCGGACCAGCGCGGCTACGCCCGCAGCGAGCAGCCGCCGGACGTCACCTCGTACACCCTGCTTCACCTCGTCGGCGACGTGATCGCCCTGATCGAGGAACTCGGGGAGGAGCAGGCGGTCGTCGTGGGGCACGACTGGGGCGCACCCGTCGCCTGGACCGCGGCGATGCTGCGCCCGGACAAGGTCCGTGCGGTGGCCGGGCTCAGTATTCCGCCGATCCTGCCCGGCGGGATGGTCCCGCCCTCGATCACCAGCACCCAGTACGGCGAGGGCTTCTACCAGGTCTACTTCCAGCAGCCGGGAGTCGCCGACGCCGAGTTCGCCAAGGACATCCCGGAATCCTTCCGCCGCCTCCTGGTCGGTGCCTCGGGCGACAACCCGCTCGGCAAAGAGCCCCGCCCGTTGGTCATACCCGACGGTCTCGGCCTCCTGGACACCATGCCGGCCTCGCCCGACCTCCCGGCCTGGCTGACGGAAGAGGACATCCAGGCGTACGCCGAGGACTTCGCCCTGCACGGCGAGCAGGCGTTCACCGGAGCCTTCAACTGGTACCGGAACATCGAGCGCAACAACGAACTGCTCGCTGCTTTCCTGGGGCGCGGGATCGACGTCCCCGCGCTGTACGTGGTGGGAGACCGCGACATGGTCACCTCGCTGCGCGGCCCGGACGGCGGCAGCTCACTGAGCGAGATTCTCCGAGGCGAGGGCGGGGCGGGCAACCCGCTGAGCGCCGTCCCGCAACTGCACGACGTGGTGGTGCTTGAGGGCTGTGGCCACTGGACGCAGCAGGAGCGCCCCGCGGAGACCAACGCCGCGCTCCTGGACTTCCTCGCCCACATCGACGGCCCCGCACCCCGATGACACTGCGCAGAATCCGCCTGCCCGGCACGGTTCGGCGGGAGCAGGGCCCAAGGCCGGCGTGGAGGCGGCCACGGAGCTCGACGGCTTCCTCGTCATCGACCGCCTCCGGCGGGCATGGCCACCTCCACGAGTCCGACCGAGACCCTGGCCTGCCACCGCGCCGAGCGACGGCGTAGACGCCCCGGGCGACCCAAACAGCCCAAGACGATCGCCGGCCCCATCCCCTGGCTTTCCGTACGGCTGACCCACCCCAACCAGACAGAGGAATCATCGATGTCGGAGCGCGATCCCATCCTGATCACCGGAGCCGCCGGCCATATCGGCGGTGTGAGCCGAACGATCGTCGACATGCTGCTTGAACAAGGGCAACCGGTGCGTGCGTTCGTACGGCAGGACGACGAACGCGCGCAGTCGCTCCGCCAGGCCGGAGCCGAGGTCTTCGTCGGTGACCTGCTCACCATCGCCGACGTGACCGCCGCGCTGAAGGGCGTCCGGCGCATCTACTTCAGCATGAGCCTGTCGCCCTACTACACCGACGCCGTCAGCCTGATGGCCGCGGCGGCGCGGGCCCAGGGCGACATCGAGGTCTTCGTCAACATGTCCGAGTTCGAGCAGTCGTTCATGACGTTCGAGAAGATGACCGCGCCGGATGAAGAACGGCGTGCATGGCTCGGCGGACTCGTCGCGGACTGGTCGCCGCAGCAGCGCGCCCACTGGATCGCCGAGCGGGTGCTGGAGTGGTCCGGCCTCCCGACCGTCAACATCCGGGCGGCCATGTTCGTCGAGAACCCCCTGATGACCTGGCTGGCGCTGGGCCCGCTGAGCAACGGTGAACTGCGCCTGCCCTTCGGCCACCACCGGCTCGCGCCCATCGCGGGTTACGACGTCGCGGAGGCATGCGCGAAGATCCTCGCCGACCCGGCGCCGCACATCTCAAAGGCATATGAACTCAACGGCCCGGAACTGAAGGACATGCACGGGTTCGCGGAGGACTTCGGGGCCGTGCTGGGACGTCGGGTCACCTATGTTCCCGAAGAGGTCGAAACCTGGAACGAGACCTACGTGGACCCTGCCCTGGCCGAGTTTCCGCACACTGCGGAGCACATGAAGACCCTGACCCGGCTGATGGGCGGCGGCGGGTACCGCGGCGCCACCGACCAGCTGGAAACCCTGCTCGGGCGTGCGCCGAAGACCGTGCGGTGGGCGCTGGAGAACCATCCGCGCATCCAGCAGCTGGCGGCTGCCTGAACTGTGGTCATGAGTGAGAAGACGAGCGGTGAGGCTGCCGCAATCTGCGGAGGAACAACCTTCACACTGCCGGTTGGAGCGCATCGACCTGGGAGAAGTACCCTACGCTGCGGCGCAGACGGACATGGTCCGCTGGGTTGAGGAGCGCAAACAGGGCCTCGCGGCCAACCGGCTGTTCCTGCTCACCCATCCTGCGGTGATCACCTACACCGCCCGGACGCCGAACGACCAACTGCCCGACGCCGCCTCGCCCATCACCTTGGTGCAGACGGACCGGGGCGGACATGCCACCTACCACGGTCCCGGCCAGCTCATCGGCTCGAATGCTTGGCGGTGTACTCACGCAAACGGCAAGTATCGTGGGGGACATCGGGGCGCCCGTCGCAAGTCTCGTTACTGCGGTGATATCGATCTTTGCGTAGCAGTGGTCGAGGGAGCATGCCCGCACATCTCGATTGGCCTCAGCTCACCTCAGTGTTCCAGCTGATCAGCCCCCTTCGCCGGCCGGGCGGGGCGCGCTGGATAGCCCACTCCGGCGTTGGCGGACGGGGTCCAAGGTCGCTTCGCCGCCTACAAGAGGAAGCCACCGCCGCGTGGTGCTGGAGGAGGGCGCCTCGCCTGTTGAGTGTGTCGGAGGTGTGTCGCGAACCGTGAGACACAACGACAGAGAGCGGGAGTCAGTGAGACTGACTCCCGCTCTCTCATGTCGGCATCCGCCCAGGTCAGCGGCTCATTCACGCTGCCTGCTCGGCGAGTGCCCCCGGCAGGATTCGAACCTGCGCATACGGCTCCGGAGAACGACACCGGCACACCCTCGGCGGCCAGCCGGTCGATGACGACGGTCAACCGCCGTATTTCCTCAGCGGCGCTCACCTGCTGGGCTCCCGGGTGGCTGGCCGCAGGGCCCAGTTCGACGATGTCGGCCCCTTCCGACCACAGCCGCCGCGCATGTGCCACCGCATCCTCGGCGGCCAGGAACCTGCCGCCGTCCGAGAACGAGTCTGCGGTGATGTTGAGGATCCCGACTAATAAAGGCCGACCGATGCCCAGGGGTGAGGGGTATAAGTGCCGAACCACGACGCTGCCTCCCAGGTTGCTCCCAAGAAGCCCAGGCGCGCGGCACACGTCCATGTGACGAAGCCGCTCCCCGATGGTTACGCCCATCTCGACACGCCAGTCACGGCTCGCCCCCACTCTATCCAGGCCACGCACCCGATGTCCGTGCCGTGCGACTTCTGCTGCGGCGGCCGGGATGCCCTCGGGAGCCGGGCGGTCAAGCTCCTGCAGCCACGGACGGCAGCCAACTCCTACGCATGGCTCGGCTGGCCCGTCTGTCGAACGTGAGGCCAACTATCGCTGAATGTCACAACAAGGTGGTGTAGGAGTGCGACGGCGACTTCTCGGCTCTGACCGCAGTTCATTCCGTGACCCCGGCTCAGTCGGGAACTGCAAGATCGTTCCACGGAGGCCCGCCGTGCTCGTGCGGGACGGCTCGATCATGGACTCTCAAGTGTCGACTGTTCGAAGAAGGAACGAAAGATCCCTTCGGGATCATCGTGGGCCCACGCCGCGTACTCCTCAAAACCCAAGTTGCCGATACTCAGGTTCGCGTGGACATTGTGGACCCCTGCAGGGGTGGTGCGGAATTCACGACCGAATTCGGTCAGCTGCTCGTAGTCCTCATCGTCCAGGCACTCCTCCCGTGTCAGCGTGGTAACCGCCAGCAGCGCCTGGCTGTCGTTCTGCATGGTTACCCGGTCAGCGAGGAACACAACGGCCAGGCGCGCCCAGCGGCCGCCCGCCGCTTGGTTCTCGTCGGCGCGAACCGCTGTCAGCACCTCGTCAACGGTTGCCCCTGCCCAGGCCGGATCGTTGATGAAGTGGACGTGCGCCTGGTACTGCCTGTCTCCCCAGGGTTTCATCAGTGCCGCCACCACGTCCTGCCAAGCCTGGTCGTCGTGGTAGTCAGTCCTGACGACAAGGGCATCGAACTCATCACGGCCGGTGATGACGGGCACAGCTCTCATGAAGCCTCCTCCTCGGCGACGATCGGTGAGCTGTGTCTGACTGTCTCATCGGCCGCTTATCAAGCGAGGAGGCGGGCTGCCCGGAGGAGTTCGAACGAGGCCCGGACATGCATGGCTCGCTTGAGCGTTCTCACCCGGTTCACGTGTCCTTCCACGACGCCGCAAGTCCACGGGAGGGTGAGTCCGGCGGTGACGGCCTCGAGGTCCTGGCGGAGGAAGCCGGCGAAGCCCTGCATCGGCTTCGGTGCGCCCTGCTCGGTCTGCCGGATCCACTCCAGCAGCAGGTACCCGCGTTGGTGGCGGACGAGATCAGCGAAGGCTCGGAGAGGTAGCAGGCCCGGCGATGTCCAGGAAGGCGAGCCGGACTTGGAGCAGTCGCTCGTTCTGGCTCTGGGTGAGCGTCTCGCGGAAACCGCATGATCCACGAAGTAATCTTGCGAGGGCTGGGGATGTCGGTCCGGACCGGCTCGGCGGTGCCCGCGCGGAGGGAGGCGAGGTGTGTGCCGACGACCTGGCGGCTGCCTCGGTAGCCGCGGGCCCGGATCTCCAGCGTTTCGGACGTGCGTGCCTGGCTGCGGGAGTCGCACGGGCAGTCTCCGCATCAGGCGTGGCGTGTGGTGCCGCTGAGGATTTGTTCGCGGAGGATGTCGGCGTGGCCGCAGTGCTGGGCCAGTTCGCGTAGCGTGTGGAGGTAGACCCAGCGCAGCGGCAGTGGGCCCCGGCGGTTGCCCCGTACGAGGTCGTCCAGCGTCAGCTGTGCCGTGGCTCGACGAGACGCCGCGCACGCCTGCTGGTGGGCGCGCTGGACTGAGGCGACCGTGTCGTCGTCGTGGAGGTCGAACGACTCGTCGGGCGAGTCGGGAATGCCGATCTCGGCACGGGATCGGCAGGTGATCGCCTCGTCGAACCACACCTTCTCGACGAACGTGGCGTGCTTGACCAGGCCGAGCAGCGTGGTCTTGGAGGCCACCAGCGACCGGCGCGCCTGCTCTTCGGTCAGCCCGTTCAGACTGTCGTGCAGGGCGGAACGGTGCTCATCGAGGAAGACCTCGAACTGATCGCGGAGTGCTGCGTGGAAGACGGCGAATTCCACCAACGACTGGAAGACCATGACCAAACGATAAACTGCTCAGCTCCTTCCTTGAGATCCCGCCTGTGTGGAGCGCACCCAGGCGGCGAAGACTTCCACGGCGTTGACGACCGTCTCGAAGCGCAGGGAGTGGAACAGGTCGAAGGCGTGCTGCGCTCCGGGGAGTTCCACGTAGACCACCGGATGGGACGAGACGTGCACCAGCTTGTCGGCGAAGTGGCGGGCTCCCTCCACGAGGACCACGGTGTCGTTGTCGCCGTGGGCCATGAAGAACGGTGGGGCGTCCGGCCGGAGGTATGCCTCGGGTGACGACGGCAGTTTGTGTCGGGCGCCCAGGTATCCGTAGTAAGGCGTTGAGGCAGATGACAGCGGAGACGGACGTGTCGGCGCGTTCGAAGCCGGGTTGGAACCTGGGGTCGTTGGGTGTCAGGGCTGCCATCGCGGCCATGTGTCCGCCGGCCGAAGTGCCCGCTGCGTATATCTCGGTGGAGTCGGCGCCGTACTCGTGGCCGTGCCCCCGTATCCACGCGATCACTCTCTTGTAGTCGATCAAGTGGTCGGGAAAGTCGGCCTCCGGGCGCAGGCGGTAGTTGGCGCTGATGCACACCCAGCCCTCGCCGGCCAGCCGGTACAGAAGTGGCAGTGCCTGGTGGTCCTTGCTGCCGCCGACGAATCTGCCGCCGTGCAGGTGGATCAGCGTGGGGCCGGTCGGGGTTCCCGAGCGCGGGCGGTAGAGGTCCAGGAGGTTGCGCTTGCCCGCAGGGCCGTAGGCGATGTTCGCGATTCTCTCGACGTCGCGTCACCGGACGAAGAA
Source organism: Streptomyces spinoverrucosus (assembly GCF_006539505.1). GTDB lineage: Bacteria > Actinomycetota > Actinomycetes > Streptomycetales > Streptomycetaceae > Streptomyces > Streptomyces spinoverrucosus. Next base: position 6,630 of record NZ_BJND01000055.1, on the reverse strand, counting down.
CAGCGCGAAGAGGATGCGGCCGAGTGGGATCCCGCGGCGCAGCCTGGCAGCCAGGCGAGGGTCGATCGCGTGGCGCCAGCCGGGGCCGAGCCCCTTGTCCAGGGCGCGGTCGACTGCGGAGCCCGTCCGGACGCCGCGCCAGGCGAGGACCGCGAGCCCACAGGTCGTGACGGCGGCCAGGCCGAAGGTCACCCAGCCGCCCGCCGCGGCGATGTCTGCAGAACGAGAAGGGCATGTACTCACCCACCGGCCTGATGCCGGCTGGCGGCCCCCAGACCGTCCTCAAGGTCCTCTCCGCCTTCGACCCGACCGTCAAGGGCCACACGGTCGACGTGGCCAGGACCTACACCGACGCCTTCGTGAAGAAGGCCCGGTGACGCCGTAAGCGGCGGGCAGATCCGGTAGCGCGCAAGGGGCGAGCCCGCGGGGGGAACGAGCCCGCCCCCGCGCAGCGGCCCCGCGTACCTCCCCGACAGAGCGGTCCGTGACACTACTGAGTGGGTCACCCCCTACAGCGGACCGTGAGACTCGGACGTCACGGGGTGACAGCCGATGGTTTCACGGTCAACACGCTTGGCCAGGCAACCGCTCAGCGCTGCGCCTCGCCCTGGGCGACCTCCACCTCGTGGTGGAACACGACCACGCCGCTCGCCGCGGCACAGGCCGAGACGGCCGCGCAGGCGACGAGGAGCAGCGCGATCCAGGAGGCGCTGCGGGGGCGGTCCGCGGGGGTTGCGAGGAGGGCCGCGACCCGCTGGGGGACGGGGCCGGTGGTCGCTGCGGAGGCGAAGTCCGGCCGGGTGGACGGTGCGGCTCGGGTGGCGAGGGCCGCGCGCGCGATGGCCTGCGCGGTCAGCCTGCGGTCGCCGACGGCGGTCGCTGCGGCCTCGTCCGCCGCTCGCTCCGCGGCGAGTTGGACGGCGTCGCGGAGGCGGCGCAGGCCGGGGTGGCAGTGGGCCGCGAGTTCCGCGGCGAGCAGGTAGCGGTAGTGGCCGCCCGCGTTGTGGGCACGTTCGTGGGCGAGGAGCACCTCTCGCTCGGCGGGGGCGAGGGTGCGCAGCATCCCGGTGGTGACGACGATGCGGTGCGGGCGGCCCGGCAGGGCGTACGCGTCCGGGTGGGGCGAGTCGACGACGCACAGATCGCCCGCGGCGGGGCTGCTCTCGGCCTGCCGGCGGGCGGTGCGGTAGGCGCGGATCTGGCGCAGGGCCGACCGCAGCAGCGTCCAGGCGCTGACCGTGAGCACTCCGGTGGCGACCGCGGCTACGGGCAGGACGAGGGCGTTCGGCGGCGTGTGCAGAGGGTGGACGAGCTCGCCGAGCGGGGCGAACAGCGGGAGGGCGAGCAGGCCGGTCAGGACCAGTGCGCCCAGTGCGGACACGGAGGCGCCGGCCAGCACGATCGCGGTGAGGGTGAGGGCCCGGAGCGCGGCGACGGGATGGAGACGGTCGAGCGCGCGCCCGGCGAGACCGTGGACGGCGAAGGGGAGGAGCAGCGGGGGAACCAGCAGCAGGACGGTCATTGCTCACCCGATTCCAGGAGTTCGCGCAGTACGCGCTCGTCGTCGGAGCTGAGCCGGGCGACGAAGCGGGCCAGGACTGTCTCGCGGTCGGCGTCCCGCTCCAGTTCGCTGTGCATGCGGCGGGCCGTGAGGCCGGGGGCGTCCTCGACGGGATAGTACGCGTAGCCGCGGCCCTGCCGCTCGCGGCCGACGACGCCCTTGTCGTGCAGGCGGGTCAGGGTCGTCGTCACGGTGGTGCGGGCCAGGTCGACGGCGAGGTCGGCCTGCACCTGCCCCGGTGTGCGCGGTCCGTCGGCGGCCCACAGCGCGGCCATGACGCTTGCCTCGAGCTCGCCCGCCGGTCGGCGTTCGTCCTTCGCTTCGGTCATGGGAACGATCCTCACCCCGTCTTCGTCTACAGTGCAGTAGACCGTCTATAGGATTGTAGTCAGCCGGGTGCCGTGTCCGCGTGCTCCCGTCCGTCCAGTATGAGAGGGCTCGTGTATGACAGGGCTCGCGACCGGGGCCGCAGCTGCGGCGCCGCAGCTGGCAGTGAACGTCCTCAGCACCCAGTCCCTGCTGTCCGCCTTCGGCGTGCTGGGGGTCGGCGTGGTGCTGTTCGCCGAGACAGGGCTGCTGATCGGCTTTTTCCTGCCCGGTGACTCCCTGCTGTTCACAGCCGGTCTGCTGTGCACCGGGACGGCCCCAGGCGGATTGCGGCTGTCCCTGGCGCCGCTGCTGGCCGTCGCCGCCGTGGGCGCGCTGGCCGGTTCGCAGTGCGGCTACCTGATCGGGCGGAAGGCCGGCGGAGCGCTGCTCGCCCGCAGCCGCTCGGTCCGCCTCCAGGAAGGAGCCCGGCGCGCGGAGGAGCTGCTGGAGCGGTACGGGCACGCGAAGGCGATCGTGCTGGCCCGGTTCGTGCCGGTGGTGCGTACGGTGCTCAATCCCCTGGCGGGCGCCCTGCGCGTACCCATAGGGACGTTCACCGTCTGGCAGGTGGCCGGCGGGCTCGTCTGGAGCCTGGGGCTCATCCTCGCCGGGTACGCCCTCGGCTCGTCCGTCCCGAACGTGGACCGCTATCTGCTGCCCATGGTCGGAGTGATCGTCGCCTTGTCGCTGGTTCCGCTCGTGGCCGAGCTGTACCGCTCCCGTCGGGCGGCCGTCGGGCAGAAGGGAGCCGAGGGGTGATGCTCGCCTTCGACGGGGCCGGGATCGACGGTTCCGCCTACACCGACGTGGTGGAGCTCGCCCACCGCTCCCCGGCGTGGCTGGACGGCCTGGTGTCCGCCTGGTCGACGTACGGCCTGGGCCTGTTCGCCGTCCTCATGGTCGTGGGCTGGTGGCGGGCGCGGCACGCGGGCGCTCGTGCGGCGGTGGTGGCGCTGGCCGCGCCGGTGACGGTCGTGGTGGCGTACGCGGTGAACGACGCGCTGAAGCTGGTGGTGCGCGAGGACCGTCCGTGTCAGAGCCTGCGGGTGGTGACGCTGGAGGCGTGTCCGGCGCCGGGTGACTGGTCGTTCCCCAGCAACCACGCGGCGATAGCCGCAGCGGCCGCCGTCGCGCTCCTCTTCGTCTCCCGTCGGCTCGGTGCGGTCGCGGCGGTGGCCGCCGTGGTGATGGCCGCATCCCGGGTCTGGGTCGGCGCGCATTACCCGCACGACGTGGTGGCCGGTCTGGCGGTCGGGGCTGTCGTCGGCTTGCTGCTGACCTCGGCGGTGCGCAGGCGTCCCGACGCGCTGGCGCGGCGGCTCACCGCGACACGGCTGCGGCCGCTGCTGGTGGCGCCGTGAACCGCAGGGACGTCGCCGACCTGGCCGGCTGCACGGGACTGGGCGCTCTGACGGCGTTCGGTGTCCTGCTCATGGTCGTGGTCGGCGACGGCGCCGTGCAGTTCGGCGACGAGGACTTCCACTCCTGGCCTCTGGCGCACCGCCCGGCTGTCGCGGTGGCAGTGGCCCGGGGTGTCACGGCCACGGGAACGGGTGCGGTTCCGTATGTACTGGCCGTCCTGGCGGGCCTCGTCGCCGCACGGACGCTACGCGGCCGTCTGGTCACCGTCGCCCTCTGCGTGGCCTGTCTCGGGGCCGGGCAGGCCGTCCGGTACGGAGTGATGGAGCTGACAGCCCGGCCCCGCCCGCCCCGGGTGGACTGGGCGACGCACGCCTCCGGCTGGTCGTTCCCCTCCGGCCACGCCACGACCGCCACCCTCACCGCCGGTCTGCTCGTCATCGCGGTGTTCGCACGCGGCTCCCGCGGCAGAACCCCGCTCGCCCTCACCGCCTGCTGCTGGGGCACGCTGGTCGGCCTGACCCGCGTCTACCTCGGCGTGCACTGGTTCACCGACGTCCTCGGTGGCTGGCTGTTCGGCCTCGGCTGGCTGGGACTGTGCCTCGCCGCCACGGCCAGGTGGCTGCCCGAGCAGGTCCTCGCCGGTACGAGACAACCGGCAGCGGAGGACGCCGCCGCTGCCGGTCCGCCCCAGGAACAGCCACGAGAACAGGTGAAGCACCATGCGCCCCAAGATCCTGGTCGTCGAGGACGATCACGCCCTGCGTGACGTGCTGCTGCGGGGCCTGCGCGACGAGGACTTCGACGCCGTGCCCGCGCAGGACGGCGCGACCGCTCTGCGCCTGGCCGGTGACGGCTTCGCCGGCGCCGTCCTCGATGTGGGGCTGCCGGACGCGGACGGGCGGGACGTCTGCCAGGCGATGAGGGCGAACGGATTCCTCTCGCCTGTCATCTTCCTGACTGCCCATCACCGGCTCACCGACCGGCTCAGCGGGTTCTCCGCAGGCGGCGACGACTACCTGCCCAAACCCTTCCACCTGGCCGAACTCGCCGCGCGGCTGCGGGCCGCCGTCAAACGCGGCGGGCCCCGTCCGGCCGCTGCGACCGGAGACCTGGTCCTGGACGCCGTCCGGCACCGCCTCACCGTGCGCGGCGCCCGCGTCGGCCTGACCCCCACGGAGTTCCGTCTGCTGGCCGCGCTCATGGCGGCGTCCGGCGACATCGTGAGCCGCCGTGAGCTGATCAGAGCGGGCTGGCCCGAGGGGGCACACGTCAGTGACAACACCCTCGACCAGTACCTGACCCGGCTGCGCCGCAAGCTCCGGGACAGCGGCAGCGCGCTGACCGTCACGACCGCCCGCGGAATCGGCCACCGCCTGTCATGACCGGGCGCCTCTCCCGGCTGGTCTCCGGGCTGATCTCCCGGCCGGTGTCACGTCTGGCGCCCCGCACGCTGCGTGGCCGACTCTCCTTGGTGGCCCTCACCACCGCCGCGTTCGTGCTGGTGATCCTCACCGTTGTGTTCAACACCGTCGTCCGGCAGCACCTTCAGCGCCAGGCGGACGACGAACTGCGCACCCGGGCCGCCGCCGTCGCCACCACCATCGACACCGGCCGGGCGGGAGTGCGGGTCCGGGAGACGTCGAACGACGAACTCCTCGACACGAACGTGTGGATCTACGCCGGCACACACCTGCTCGAACGGCCGCCCTCCGCCACCGCCACCAGCCCCCTCACCCGCGCCGCCGGCCGACTCGCCGCGCGCGGCGGGCAGCACTGCACCACCGTCCAACACGCCGGTGGCCCGGTCCGGCTGTGCGCACAGGCCACGGGCGGCACCGCGGCCGTCGTCACCGCCCTCGACCTGTCGCCCTACCGCAGTTCGGCCGACACCCTGCTCCTCGCGTCCCTCGCCCTCGACGCCGCCGTTCTCACCTGCACCTACGTGCTGACGCGGCTGGCGGTCGGCCGGGCGCTGCGTCCCGTGAGCACCATGACGGAGCAGGCCACCCAGTGGAGCGCCGTCACCTCCACCGAGCGCTTCGGCGCCGACCACCAGCCCACCGAACTCGCCCGCCTGGGTGCGTCGTTGGACGCGCTCCTGGACCGCATCCGCGCGGTGCTACGCCACGAGCAGCAGCTCACCCAGGAGCTGTCCCACGAACTGCGCACCCCCCTCAGCCGGATCATCGCCGAACTCGACTGGCTGCAGGCCCGACCCCGCTCAGCAGCCGACACCCGGACCACCCACGCGGCCCTCGCCGACGCGGCCCAGTCCATGCGCACCATCTGTGACACCCTGCTCGACGACGCCCGGGGAAGTGCCTCCGCCGCACCCGGCACCGCGAGTGTGCTGCCCACGCTGCGCCGCCTCACCGAACGCCTCGACGTATCCGGCAGCCTGGAGGTCGTCGTCGAGGCCACGGACCCGGGCCTGGAAGCCGGCGTCGCGCCCGCACTCCTCGAACGCATCGTCAGCCCCCTCCTCGACAACGCCCTGCGGTACGCACGCTCACGCGTCAGCGTGATAGCGGCCCGGCAGCCGGACGGCATACGCATCGACGTCACCGACGACGGTCCCGGCGTACCGCCACAGTTCGCCGAGCAGCTGTTCCAGCCGGGCCGGCGCGCCGATCCCGCCGACGGGCACGGCGGAGCGGGCCTGGGGCTGCCGCTCGCGCGACGCCTGGCCCGCTCCGTCGGTGGTGAGGTGTCCTACGGCCCCGGTCATGCGCCCGGGGCGCGGTTCGTGGTCAGCCTGCCGGCAGGGTGACCCGGTCCCGCTCGGCGACGTCCTTCCGCGTCACCGACAGGAACACGACGAGGCCGAGGATGACGGCCAGGAACAGCACACTGGTGACCACCGTGCCCAGGCCGAGACCGCCGTCCGCAGTCGGCTGGGACAGGTAGTCGCCCACCGAGGCGCCCAGCGGCCGGGTGAGGACGTACGCGATCCAGAAGCTCCACACGGCGTCGAAGCCCAGCGCGAAGTGCACGACGCCCACCGCGGCGATCGCGAGGGCGAACAGGAGCGCCGACACCCAGTACCCGAGGGCCATGCGCTCGGCGACCAGGTCACCGGCCGCCGTACCGAGCGCGAAGGTGAACAGCACCGCGAGCCAGTAGAAGGACTCACGGCCGAGGCTGTCGATGCTGTGGATGGACAGGGTCCGCTCCCGGCGGTACCAGACGACGAACACGACCGCGAGGACGATCGCGAACACCGTGGTGCTGGTGGTCAGCGGCACGCCCATGTTGTCGGTGAGGTTGTCGCTGATCAGCGTGCCGACGACGCTGATCAGGGCGACGGCCAGCCAGTAGACACCTGGGCGGTAGGCCGT
>NZ_BJND01000054.1 GCF_006539505.1 Streptomyces spinoverrucosus | reverse complement strand
CCGGGTCTTACCGGTACGTCGCCGCGTCCGCCCAGTGCTTCGCCGGGCCTCACCGACACGTCGCCGCGGACCACGAGTACGTCACCAGGCCCCACCGCCACGTCCCCCTGCCTCCCCGCTACGCCAACCGGGCGGTTTCCACCCGCCGTGCGACGGACGTCGTGCGCCTGCCGGGGAGAGGACCTGCTGTGAGCTCGCCACCGCAGTTCCGCCGCGCCGTGCGCCGTCGTGCCTGGCCGCGGGTGCTCGCGCTGCTGCTTGTGCTGCTCCTGCCCGTGGCGCACGCGGAGGCGGCGGCGGTGCCCGTTGTCGCCGTGGCGGGAGAGGTCGCCGAGGTCGATGTGCTCGACACGGCTCTGCGGCCGCCGGGACGGGGCACGCACCGGCCCGTGGTGCCGCAGCGTCCGGCACGTCCGGCCACCCCGGTCGGGCGGATCACGCCGGTCGGCTCGCCACAGGCGCTGACAGGGCCGCCGTACCCACTGCGGACCCTACGCTCGGTGGTCCTGCGCTGCTGACAGACCTGCCTTCCCCCACCCAGGTCAGTCGGTACGACGCAAGGAGGCACAGCCATGCCCTCGGATCCGTACGCCGTTCTGCGCGCCCTGGTGCGCGCGGAGGCCATGCGTAACGCGCCGAAGACGGAACTGAAGGACACCAAGCAACCGCAGCGGCCGCCCAAGAAACCGGGCCGCTGAGCCGTCGGCGGAGGCGGGTCTACCGCCTCCGCCGCGCCGTGCCGAAGATCGAACGGGTGATCTCCCGCCCGATCTGGGTGCCGATGGAACGGGCCAGGGACCTGAAGATGCCGCTGTCGATGACTTGTTCGACGACCGACTCCTTCTGCTCGGGCGTCGGCGCCGGCGCCCGCTCCGGTTCCGCGGCGGGCCTCTCGGCGGCCCGCTGTTCCAGCTTCTCGTACGCCGACTCCCTGTCCACAGCCTGTGCATAGCGGCCGAAGAGCGGCGAGGACGTCACCGCCCGGTCCAGGGCGGCCGGTTCGATCGGGCCCATCAGGGACTCGGGGGCGCGCAGCCGCGTCGCGGCAACCGGCGTCGGGGCGCCCTTCTCGCTGAGCACCGTGACGACCGCCTCACCGGTGCCGAGGTTGGTGAGCAGCTCTTCGAGGTCGTAGGCCGAGTCGGGGAAGGTCTTCACGGTCGCCTTCAGGGCCTTCTGGTCGTCGGGGGTGAAGGCGCGCAGGGCGTGCTGGACGCGGTTGCCGAGCTGGGCGAGGACGTCGCCGGGCACGTCCTTCGGGGTCTGGGTGACGAAGAAGACGCCGACCCCTTTCGAGCGAATGAGCCGCACGGTCCGGGTGATCGAGTCCAGGAACGCCTCCGACGCGTCGTCGAAGAGCAGATGTGCCTCGTCGAAGAAGAAGACCAGCTTGGGCTTGTCGGCGTCGCCGACCTCGGGAAGGTCGTGGAAGAGATCGGCGAGCAGCCACATCAGGAAGGTGGAGAACAGCTGCGGCTTGTCCTGTACGGAGGGCAGCTCCAGGACCGACACCAGGCCCCGCCCGTCCTCCGCCGTGCGCAGGAACTCCGCCGTGTCGAACTCCGGTTCCCCGAAGAAGGAGCCCATCCCCTGCGCCTCGAACGCGGTCAGCGAACGCAGGATCACCCCGGCGGTGGCGGTGGACAACCCGCCGATGGTCTTCAGCTCGGCCCTGCCCTCGTCGGAGGTGAGGAAGGCGACGACCGCGCGCAGGTCCTTGAGGTCGATCAGCTCCAGGCCCTTGGTGTCGGCGTAGTGGAAGATCAGGCCGAGGGACTGTTCCTGGGTCCGGTTGAGCTGGAGCACCTTGGCGAGCAGGACCGGGCCGAAGCTGGTGACGGTGGCGCGCAGCGGGATGCCGTGGCCGATGCCGCCGAGGGCGTAGAACCGGGCCGGGAAACCGGTCGCCGTCCACTGCTGGTGCACCTCGGCGGCGCGGGAGCGGATCTTGTCGTTCGACCGGCCTGGCGCCGAGATGCCCGACACATCGCCCTTGATGTCGGCGAGGAAGACGGGGACGCCCTGCGCGGAGAGCTGCTCGGCGATCAGCTGGAGGGTCTTGGTCTTGCCGGTGCCGGTGGCGCCTGCGACCAGGCCGTGCCGGTTGAGCATCGGCAGCGGGATGCGGATCTGGGCGTCGGGCAGGCACCGGCCGTCCCACAGCAGGGCGCCCAGATCCAGCGCGGGTCCGGTGAACGCGTACCCGGCGGCGATCTTCAGGGCCTCCTGCGGGAGGGCGGGAGCGCTGCCGGGTGCCTCGGGGTTGGCGGCCGCGGGCACGGTTTCGCTGTCACTCATGTCAGACCCCTGTTCCGTTTCGCCCCGGTTCACGGCATCTTTCCAGCGTTGCACTCCCTCTCCATGGCTGCGCCCGGAAGGTCTTGACCGGTAGGCTTTCCGTGTGATCTTCAAGCGCATCGGAAACGGCCGGCCGTACCCCGACCACGGCCGGGACAGCACCCGGCAGTGGGCGGACGTCGCGCCGCGCCCGGTCCGCCTCGATCAGCTCGTGACGACCAAGCAGCAGCTCGACCTGGAGACCCTCCTCGCCGAGGACTCCACCTTCTACGGCGACCTCTTCGCGCACGTCGTGAAGTGGCAGGGCGACCTGTATCTGGAGGACGGCCTGCACCGTGCGGTGCGTGCGGCGCTCCAGCAGCGTCAGGTGCTCCACGCGCGCGTCCTCGAGCTGGACTGACACCCCCCGCGAGCTCTCGGAACGGCACCGGCCGGTCACGGCTTGGCCCTTTCGGGTTCTCCTGAGCGGCGTGAAATGATCATGTAGTAGGCATCGCCGCCCGGGCGCACTACGCTGCGCTCATGAGCATGCTGACTCCCCCCGGCATGGGCGGCCAGTACCGGATCACGGGGGCCAAGTACCCGCGGATGCGTCCACCCCGTCGGCGCGGCAGGCTCGTACTCGTCGTCACCGCGTCGGTCGTCGTGATCGGCGTCCTCGGCTGGGGCACTCTGCAGCTCGTCGAGGTTTTCACCGGCGGTGGCGACAAGGCCTCGGCGGCCGGGACCAAGTCGGACTGCGCCACCAAGGTGAGCGCCTCGCCCAGCGCGGCCGTGGCCGTGCCGCGGCCCGGCGCCGTCACCGTCAACGTGCTCAACGCCACGACCCGCAGCGGGCTGGCCAAGAAGACCGCGGACGAACTGAAGAAACGTGGCTTCCGGATCGGTGAGGTGGGCAACGCGCCGAAGCAGTGGGACAAGAAGGTGAAGGCCACTGGGCTGCTGATCGGCCCCGCCTCGGCCCTGAACACGTCCCTGCCGGTGCTCGCCACCCAGCTCCCCACCGCCGAACGCAGCACGGACACCCGCAAGGGGCAGGCGATCGACCTGATCATCGGCAACGGCTTCAAGGAACTGGCGAAGAAGCCGACCGCGGACCGAGCACTGGCCGAGCTGACCGCACCGCGGCCGACGGCAACTGGGGTGAAGGCGGGCTGCTGAGGGGCGTGGAGCGGCGAGGGGGCGAAGGGGCGTGCAGCGGCGAAGGACGGCCGCTGAGCGCGAGCGGTGGATGCCGCTCTGCCGCTTGATGGGCCTTCGCGTCTGTGGGGCCTTCCTCCATCTGGGCCTGCGAGTCTGACCGGCTCGTGCCGTAGCTGGGCGCGCGCGCCTGACGGGCCCCTGGCCCGCCTGGGCCTGCGAGCCTGACGGGCCCCTGGCCCGCCTGGGCCTACGCGCCTGACGGGTCCCTGCCCCACCTGGGCCTGTGCGCCTGATGGGGCTGCGCGCCTGGCAGGCCCTGGCGGACCTGGGCTGCGGGTCTGACCGGCTCCTGCTCTAGCTGGGCCTGCGTGCTTGACGGCCCCCGGCCCCGCCTTGGCCTGCGCGTCGGACTGGCCCCCTGGCCCGCCTGGGCCTACGCGCCTGATGAGCCCTGCCCGCCCGGCCCGCCCGGCGCCTGTCGATCTGCCCGGCCTGCTCGATGTGCCTAGCCTGCCGGGCTGCCGTCGGACCCAGCCTGCCGGGCTGCCGTCGGACCTAGCGCGCCGGGCTGCCGTCAGACCTAGATCACCCTGGTGTTCAACGCGCGCGACCTCTACGTCGTCGGTCGGCGCAACGACGTAACCACTGGCCGTGAGGAACTATGCGTCGTACCACGTGTGGTGACCCTGGCTGGTCGTGGGCCGCGTCCGGTCGTGACCGGTGCGCTGCAGCACCCTGCCGACCGGCGGGGTGCCCCGTGGATCGAACACTTCCCGAGCTGGCCCGCCAACCAGGAGCTCCTCTCGCGAACCCGCGCCGCGTCCTGCGTGCCGCCTGCCCGCGACGGCCGTCGTCCACCTCCGCGCTGCTGACGTCCTCCTGTACCTCCAGCACCCCCGACGGCGACTCAATCTTCCGGCTTTGTGTGTTTCAGGGTGTATTGCATGCCGCCGTCAGATGTCTTTCCCGATGCGAGAGTTGTCGCGTGCCGAAAGCGTCGCTCAGTGGCAATCCTGGCATTAAGGGTTACTTCACCGTTCCGCGGTTGGCGGAAAGCGACTTGGCCGGATCTGTTCCTTGTTCTTTTCTGTGAGTGTCGTTCAACATTCAAATGCGGTCGCCGGGAACGGCGGACCGTCAGGCAAACGGCCATCTTCTATTCGGCTCACCCATGCCGGTTTCCGAACCCCCCACTGTCCGCGGCCGTTTGTCCTGGACTCCGGAAGGACGTCCCCCTTGCGCAACTCCCGGAAAAGACTCACGGTACTCACCGCTGCCGTCCTGCTCTCCTCCGCCACCGTCGTCTCCGGCGCACAGGCGGCCGACTCGACCGGCACGCGCTACGACACGGCCATGATCAGCGCCCTGGCGACCTCGCTCGGCGTGAGCGAACAGGCCGCGGTGGAACGGCTCGATCGCGAGACCACACAGCGGAACACCCTCTCCTCGCTGGAGCGGAAGGGGGTGGCGACGGACGGTTCGTTCTTCGACGCCGACGGAGACCTGGTCGTCAACGCGGACGGTCGACAGGCGACCCGCGAACTGGAGCACGCCGGACTGCGCGCACGGACAGTCCGCCATGGTGAGGACGAGCTGAACAAGGTCAAGGCCGAACTGGACGCCGCCGCGCTCGACAGGGCGCCGGTCGGGGTGAGTTCCTGGGAGGTCGACCTCGCCACGGACACCGTCACCGTGAAGGCCCACGACGACGGCTCGGCCCGGGCCTTCCTCCGCAAGGCGGGGGTGCGCGGCGACGCCGTACGCGTCGTGGCCGACCAACAGGATCTGGTACCGCAGGCCACCATCCAGCCGGGTGCGGAGATGACGTTCAACGGCTTCCGCTGTTCCGTCGGTTTCGGCGCCCGTGACTCGGCGGGCCGTCAGTACCTGGTCACCGCCGGGCACTGCATCGAGGGCCTCCCGGTCCTCTCCTATCAGGGCACCCGCTTCGCCCAAGGCACCAACACCCGCTTCGCGATGGGCAGCCGCAGTGTTGACATGGGCATTGCGCGTCTCGACGCGGGCAACACGATATCCACCGTGGTGGGGACCTACGGCAGGGCTGCCGAGCCCACCGTTCTCGGCAGCCAGCGAGCGGTCTCCGGCGCCACGCTCTGCAAGTCGGGCCGCACCACCTTCTGGACCTGCGGCCGGGTCAACTCCTACAACGTGACGGTCACGTACTCCGACCCCAACGGAGGGCCGAACACCGTCGTCACCGGCCTGGCCAGCTCCTCGGTGTGCACGCAGGGCGGCGACAGCGGCGGCGCCTACATCTCCGGCAACCAGGCCCAGGGTATGACCTCCGGCGGCCCCGCGAACCAGCGCTGCAACGGCAGCGTCAACGCACCCGGATCGTCCTACTTCCAGCCCCTGGACGACGCGTTGCGGCACTACGGACTCACTCTCAACACCGCCTGACCGGACAGGCACAGGCGTGCACGTGTGGGCCGGTCGGCGTGGTGCCGGCCGGCCCACAGAGGTTCGCCGGTCGCTGCCCCGGCCGGTCAGCGCCCGGGGTGAAGGCCGAGCCACCCGGGGGAGGGGGCCCCGGTCACCTCGCCGACGTAGAGGGCGAGTTGCTGCCTGAAGCGCTCGACGAGCGCTCGGTTCGCCATGAAGTGCTCGAAGCCGTCGAGGTGGGCGTTGCGGTACTCCCAGATGGGGCGGTAGCCCTCGTGGGGCGGCACGTCGGTGCGGACCGACCACATGTAGAAGTCGGACTGCGTGCGCTTCGACAGCCACCAGTTCAGGTACAGCTTCGCGGCGGCGGGATGCTTCGCGTGCCGGAAGATGGCGGCGCGCTGGGCCCAGGCCATGAACGGGTCGTGCTTCGCGACGACGAAGCGGGTCTTCACACCCGTCGGCGGGGTCAGCATGCCGTCCGTGCCCAGGGCGACGGCCGCGCGGCCCGCCTCGACCCGGTCCGCGGGTTCCTGCGTACCGCGCACCCAGGCCACGTCCTGGGCGACGAACCGCCGCAGCCACTGCCAGCCGTACTTGTCGACGATGAGGCTGTACAGGTACAGCACCGCGTCGTCGTCGTTCGGGTACGTCGAGACGATCTTCCCCTTCCAGCGCGGGTCGAGCAGGTCCCGGGCCGAGGCGGGGGCCGTGCCACCGGCTTCGTCGACGTTGTAGACAGTGGAGAAGGCGTCGACGAATATGCCGGTCCACGCGCCGTCGGGGTCCTTGAAGGCGGGGTGGACGCGGGAGAAGCCGGCCGGCTTGTAGGGGAGCAGGGCGCCCTCGCGCTTCCAGCGGGGGAAGTCCTGAAGGGTCTGCAGTTGTACGACGTCCGGGACGAGGGTGCCGGTGGCGAGCTGGGTGTCGATGCGGGCGTCGTGGAACTTGCTGTAGTCCACGACGATGTTCAACGTGATGCCGGGGAACGCCTTCTCGAAGGCGTCCTTGTTGCCGTCCTGCTGGGTGGCGGTGTCGCCGCCCGCGTAGACGGTGAGCACACCGCCCTCCGCCTTCGCCTCGCGGTACAGCTGCTCAAGGCTCTTGGTCTCCTCGCCGGACTTCGCGGCGTGGGCCGTCCCGGCGCCGAGTGCGACCCCGGCGACCGTTAGTGAACCCGCGGCGAGTACCTGACGCCGTCCGACTGGCATGGGTGGTCCCCTTCAGTGCGCTGCTGCAGTGCGATGGACGGGAGCGAAGATACCTTCCGAGGCAGCATTACTTCAAACTTCAAGTTGAGCACAGGGTTGATTTATACGGCGAGTTGACGTGCGGCGAAGTCATAGATTGCTGTACCGTCAGCTTTATGGGTGAGCTGCTGCACGACAATGCGGTCGTCCTGTACGGCGACATCCTGCGGCTGACGGACGCGATCGGCGGACGGGCCGAGCGCACCATCCGTGAGGCCGCTGGACTGGGCGGTTCCGAGTTCGAGGTGCTCCTGCGTCTGGCCCGCCACGCGGAGAACCGGACCACGAGCGCTCGCCTGGCTGAGGACTTGTCGTTCACCTCGGGCGGGCTGACCCGGCTGATCGCCCGCATGGAGGAAGCTGGGCTGCTGGCCCGCCACCCCCACCCCGACGACCGCCGGGCCGCGCTCCTGGAAGCCACCCCGAAAGGTCGTGAGCTGCTGGAACGGGCCCTCGCCGCGCACGTCCCGCAGGTGACCGCCGACCTCGTGGAGCCGCTCACCCCGGTCGAGCGGCTGATTCTGCGCGAGCTGGTGACCAAGCTGCTGGCCCACTCCGCACGCGGCACGGTGCAAGGACCCGCACGGCCGTAACCGTCCAGCTCCTCCCGCGGCCTCCAGCCCCTCGCCCCCGAAACGGGAAACGAACGGAGTCACCTGTGAAGATCCTCCTCATCGGCGCCACCGGCATGATCGGCTCCCGCATCACGGCGGAAGCCTTCGGCCGCGGCCACGAAGTCACCGCCGCCACCCGTTCGGGCCGTGCGGACGCCCTGCCGGAACACCAGGCGCTGACCGTCCTCGCCCTGGACGCCACCGAGCCGGGCAAGGTCGCCCAGGCCGCTGCCGGACACGACGCCGTCATCTCCGCCGTCTCCCCGCCCCGCGACGGCTCCGACCCGGCCGCCCCGCTGCTGGCGACGTACAAGTCCCTGGTCGAAGGGCTGCGCACAGCGGGCGTACACCGCCTGCTGGTGGTCGGCGGGGCGGGCAGCCTGAAGACCGCCTCGGGCCAGGACCGGGTCGACACCCCCGACTTCCCCGCGATCTACAAGGCCGAGTCGCTCGCCCAGCGTGAGGTACTGCGCTGGCTGCGCGCCGAAGTGGGCGACGACCTGGACTGGACGTATGTCTCCCCGGCCGACGAGATCGCCCCCGGCGAGCGCACCGGCACCTTCCGCCTCGGCGGCGACGACCTGCTGATCGCGGAGGACGGCACCAGCTTCATCAGCGCCGAGGACTACGCGGTCGCCCTGGTCGACGAGGCCGAGAAGGGCACGGCGATCCGCCGCCGCATCACCGCCGCCTACTGACGGACCTCGCTCGAAGGCGCCCGCTTCGACCGCAGGCCGACCGGCAGTGCCGAGACGGCGCCCTCGACTCCGCCTGTAAGCCGACCGCCGTCTTCGTCCGCCCCAGCGACCCCGACTTCTGCTTCCCCTCGACCACACCCATGTCGTCGAGGGGAAGCACGTCCTCGTTCGGACGCGCTGCACCGCAGCCGACAAGGCCACGGCACCGTCTTCGTCGACAACCTGCGCCGGTGCCTCGGCCACCCCGTCGCCGACAGACGCGGAGCTGGACCTCGCAGAGTCAGGCCAGTTGGTCGCGGAGCCACTGCAGGCTCCAGGGGATGATCTCCTGGGCCTTCTCCATGGCGCAGTGGCCGGCGTTCGGGACGAGCCGGACGACGGTGTTCGGGCGGGACTCGAGCGGCCGGGAGTCGTCGGCGGGGACGTGCTGGTCCTGGTCTCCGTTGACGTACAGCAGCGGCACGGGATCGCTGCCCCAGTCGTCCAGGAGCCCCTGCGTGCGCAGCGAGAAGGCGGCCATGGCGGCCTGGAGTTCGGCGAGAGGCGGCTCGGCGTCCAGTCGCAGGGAGTTGCCGAAGATGCCGGGCATGCCGTAGCGGAGCCGGGCGACGGCCTCGGGGGTGAAGGCGGTGTCTATGAGTCCGCCGTTGCTCACCGCGGCGTCGACCATCCCGCGCAGAGCCAGCTTGATCGTCCAGTGCCCGCCGAAGCTGAAGCCGACGGTGCCCACCTTGCGTGCCTGGGGAAAGCGGCGGCGCAGCCAGTTCAGGACGTCACCGACGTACAGCTCTCCGTCGGGACCGTTGGCGACCGGTGATTCCCCGGTGCCGGCCATGTCGACGGTGGCCACCCGTGCGCCGACCAGGCGAGCCGTCGCGAGCGCGGTGGTGTGCACCTCGACCTTCCAGGTGTCCACGCCGGCGAAGACCAGCACGATCGGGGCGTCGTCCGGCAGGTTCTCGGGGACGTAGAGGTGCAGGGGGACCCGCGCGGTCTCTCCGCGGAAGGCCACGTCGATCACGTGGCGCTCGAAGGGCACCTCGAAGCGGGACGAGGCGTCCAGGAAGGTGCGCGACTGGTTCTCGTAAGCCCGGGTGTGCGCCGCGTTGCCGCCCAGGACGGGGAACTTGGCGATGCCGTACAGGTGGCTGGCCCTCAGGAGATCACCGTCCTTCTCGGCCTGCTCGGCAAGGACGGACCACTCATGCGCCCAGCCGCCGGGGCCCTCGGCCCACAGGTCGCTGATGCGACGGGACATCTCCTCCAGCACGGCGGGATCGGTGCCCCCGAACCGCCACTGGGCCGCGCGTTCCTCGATGAGTTCGGCGGGGTCTACGACGAAGGTGAACGGCATGGTGCGGCCCTCCAAGTGTTGGGACGGCGGGACGGCGAGTCCCCTCACGGCAAAGTGTGCACCATGATGCATTGATGCACTAATGATGCATGGATAGAATGAGGTCGGCACGACCGAGCACCACCCGTGACTTCCAGGCGAGGGAACACACGTGACCCGTTCACCCGCGGCAGCGAGCCCGACGGGCCCGACCGAGCAGCCGATGGGGCGCAGGGAGCGGCAGCGGCAGCGCATCCGCTCCGCGATCCTGGACGCGGCCCTGGAGTTGTTCGCCGAGCAGGGCTACGGTGCGACGACCATCGACCAGATCGCCGAACGCGCCGACCTGGCCCGCCGGACCGTGTTCAACCACTTCCCCCGCAAACGCGACATGCTGGATGCCTGGAGGGGCGAGCGCCGGGAGCTCGTGACCGCCCGGCTGGTCGATGACGGCGTCCGCCGAGCCCCTGCTCGCCGCCAGCTCGAACTCCAGATGGAGGTCCTGGCGGGGGTGAACGAGGAGAACCCCAGGATGGCCCGTGTCCTCTCGCTGGGCTGGCTGAGCGAACTGGGGACGTTCGACAGCCCCTTCCCGGTCTTTGAATCGTTCCGTGACAGCGTCCGCCTCGGCCAGGACAACGGCGACTTCCGTCCCTCCGTGTCCCCGGAAACCGTCGCGGAGACCCTCAGCGCCGTTTACACCGAAACCCTCCACCGCTGGCTCCAGGCGCATCAGCACACCGACAAGCCATTCCTCCTCGGTCCGGCTCTCCGGGTGAAACTCGACCTCGTTCTCGACGGCTTGACGGCACATCAGGGCTGACACCGCGTCAAGGCCGCAGGTCGTGTCGTTCACTCATGCCCGAGGCCGCCGGACTGGCCGGTTCCGAGTTGGAGATGCTCTTGCGCCGGGCCCGGCACCGGAAGACCGGACCGCCCCGGCCGCTTGGCCGAGGGCCTGTCGTTCACATCGGGCGGGCTGACCACGGTTGATCGCCCGCATGGAGGAGGCCAGGCTGCTCGACCGCCGGCCCCTCCCCGGCGACCGCCGGGCATCGACGTCTGCGGGCGTCGGATCGGGGCATGCCGCCCCGCCTGACGCACGCGAGCCGGTGCCTTGCCGGACGGAGAGCACCACGAGCGTGCGATGGGTCCGTCGCGCGGCCAGCGCACTGGACGCGGTGGAGGTCCGCGTGGCCCGGGACGGGATCGTGGTGACCGACCCCCGCCGTGTGGATCCTCGCCGACCTCGCCTTCGACGCGCTGCGCCACGGGTGCCCCCGCCCGTGGCGGTGGAGCCCGACTCCCCCCAGGCCCATGTCCGTGACGATGGCCCCGGCTTCCCGGCCGAGCTGCTCGCGGTGCCGCACGCTTCCGGCCCGGAGCGCTTCCGCGCCGGCTCCCCGTCCGACGGCACGGGCCTCGGCCTGACCATCGCCGTCGGCCAGGCCGGCCTGATCGGCGCCCGGCTGTCCTTGCGCAACCGTCCCCAAGGCGGCGCGGAGATGGTTCTGTGCCTGTCGGCTGGTGAGCCCGGCAGCGGCCGCACACTGGATGTCCCGCACGGGGTTGCTCCTGCTGCTTTCCCCGCACGTAGGGTCTCGCGAGGTTCTGACCGGTGTTCGACGGACTCTTCCTCCGCTTCCTTCGCCGAAGGAGTTGGTGAGCTGTTCCCCGTCCGGCCCGCGCCGGGCCGGCCCGGCTCCGTGCGTTCCGGTTCTGGTGCGGTGCAGGTGCGGGTGTCCTTGTCCGACCGTAGCGGCTGTGCAGCCGCCCTATCGCTCCCGGACCATGCCGGACTCCCACGCCCAGGCGGCGATCTCGACCCGGTTGCGGGCGTCGATCTTCTGCTGGATGTTGGCCAGGTGCGTCTTGACGGTGGACAGTGACACCACCAGCTGGTCGCAGATCTCCTGGTTGGTGCGGCCCACCGCGACCAGCCGGGCGACGTCCAGTTCTCGTTCGGTCAGCGGGCAGGCGGCATCCGGCTCGGGACGCGTGGCGGACAGTTGCTTCAGCAGCCGGACGGTGACGGCGGGAGAGACGAGCGCGTCGCCGCGGGCGGCGGCCCGCACCGCCTCGATCAGCAGGCTGGGCGGGGCGTCCTTGAGCAGGAAGCCGCAGGCTCCGTTGCGCAGCGCGGTGTGTACGTAGTCGTCCTGGTCGAAGGTGGTGATCACGACGACCCGCATCGGGGTGTGGACTCCGGGGCCGGCCAGTGCCCGGGTGACGTCCAAGCCGTCCAGTTTCGGCATGCGGATGTCGACCAGGCACACGTCCGGCCGCAGCCGGCGGGCGAGTTCCACGCAGGCGGCGCCGTCGGCGGCCTCGCCGACTACCTCGATGCCGGGCTGGGCGTCGAGGATCAGCCGGAATCCCATGCGGACCATTTCCTGGTCGTCCGCGATCAGTACGCGGATCGCGGTGTCGTTCACGCCGGTGATCCTGCCACAGCGGCCAGCATGGGGAAGGCGGCGGTGACCCGCCAGCCGTCGTCGTCGGTGGGAGCGGCGGTCAGCGTGCCGTCCACCGCTTCGACGCGTTCACGCAGGCCGACCAGCCCGAAGCCGCCGCGTCCGCCGACCGGGACGGGGCGGCGTGCGGCCGGTGCCGTGTTGGCCACCTCGACCCGCAGCCTGGGCCCGTCCACGTCGATCCGTACGGCGACCGCGGCGCCGGGCGCGTGCCGCCGCACGTTGGTCAGGGCCTCCTGCACCACTCGGTGCACGGAGGTTTCCACCTCGGGGGCGAGACGCGCCTCGCGGGCCGCCGCGGCGACGTGCAACTGGACGTCCGCTTCGTCTTCGGAGAACGCCGAGACCAGGCGGGCGAGTTCCGCCCACACTTCGCCGGGCCGGATGCTGTCATGGTCGTCCTCGCGCAGGACCCGCACCAGGCGGCGCATCGAGTCCAGTGTCTCCGATCCGGACCGGCTGATGTTCTCCAGCAGCGGTCCGACCTGTTCCGGCGCGGTGTGCTGGAGAGTCAGCGCGGCGTTGGCCTGGACGATGATGCCGGTGACGTGGTGGGCGACGAAGTCGTGCAGGTCGTGAGCGAGTTCCAGGCGCTGGCGCTGGCGTACGGCGGCGATGTCGCGGGCCCGCTGCTCCTCCAGCAGCCGTGCGCGCAGGCCCCAGGCGAGAGCTGTGCCGGCGCCGAGCGTCATCAGCAGGCACCAGTTGACGGCGGTCTGGCTGTCGGTCTGGATGTCCCTTGGCAGCCAGCGCAGCGGGATCACGATGGCCGCCACGGCCAGCGCGGCCGACACGGCTGCCGCGGCCCTCGGGCCCGGCACCGTCCACACAGCACGGGAAAGCAGCACCAGCAGAGCGACGCCCTCCAGCAGCCCCCAGCTACCGGCACCGTCCCGGCCCGCGAACACCCCGATCCCGACCGTGAGGGCCAGGGAGCCGCCGGCGACGAGCACGGCACGTACCTGCATCTTGGGCCCACGTCCGGGCCACAGCAGCGCCGCGCAGGCAACCGGGCCGGACACGATCGGCAGCCAGCTCGTCCAGCGGTAGTCGGGCTCCCGACCGGCGAACACGTCCAGCAGCCACACCAGGCTGAGGAAGATCCAGCCGACGGCGAGCAGCGCCCGGCGGCGCAGCGAAGTCTCGGGGTACACGCTCGGCAGGATACGGAAGCGGTGATTCCCGGCGGCCTCGGCCGAATGGCCGATGTCCGGCCACCACAACCGGTCGTCCGGCCGAGACAGCCAGTTGCCGTGCGCCCCGAAAGTGGACGGCATGCACGCTGAACACCGCTTCCCCCGGGGAGACCACTCGATGAACACCACCTCCGCCGTCCTGACCGGCGCCGGCCTGTTCAAGTCCTACGGCATGGCCCGCGCCCTGGCCGGCGTCGACATCGACGTGACGGCCGGCGAGTCGCTGGCCGTCATGGGCCCGTCCGGCTCCGGCAAATCCACCCTGCTGCACTGCCTGGCCGGGATCGAACGGCCCGACTCCGGTGAGGTCCTGCTGGACGGCAAGCGGATCGACCAGCTCCGCGAACCGGCCCGCAGCGAGCTGCGCCGCACCGCCTTCGGCTTCGTCTTCCAGTCCGGCCAGCTGCTGCCGGAACTGCCCGCCGACGAGAACGTCGCCCTGCCACTGATGCTCGGCGGCACGGCCCGCCGGGCGGCCGTCGAGCAGGCCCGGCAGTGGTTCGGACCACTGGGCCTGCAGGGAATGGAGGACCGACGTCCCGGGCAGCTGTCCGGAGGCCAGGCGCAGCGGGTGGCCATCGCCCGCGCCCTGGTCGGCCGCCCGAAAGTGATCTTCGCGGACGAGCCGACCGGCGCGCTGGACCAGGCCACCGGTATGGAGGTGATCCACCTGCTGACGGAGGTCAGCCGCAGCCACGGCGCCGCCCTGGTCGTCGTCACCCACGATGCGAATGTGGCCCGCTGGTGCGACCGCACGGTGCACGTCCGCGACGGCCGGCTGGCCGCAGACCGAACTGCGGCCGAGGCCGGGACCGACGCGAAGGCGGGGTACCGGCGATGAGGCCACTGGACCGCACCACCTGGACACTGACCTGGCGGCTCACCCGGGCCGGCGGCCGCACCGGCCTGCTCGCCACCGGGCTCGCGGTCGCGGCTGCGGCCGTGTCCACCACCCTCCTCCTGCTGTGCGTCGCGATGAACCTGGGCTTCCAGCACCGCACGGACCGCACCGACTGGCGCAACCCCGTGGAGTCCTCCCGCCCGGTCGCCGTGCAGGCGATGGGAACGACCTTCACCCGGGGAGAGCCGGTCACCGTCGTGGACGTCGCACAGCTGCCCGGACGCACCGCTCCCGCCCTGCCCGGCCTCGACCGCTTCCCCGCGCCCGGCGAACTGTGGGTCTCCCCAGCGCTCGGCGACCTGCTCGACCGGCTGCCCGCCGACCGCCACCCGGTCCCCGGCACCCCCACCGGAACCTTGGGCCGCGCGGCGCTCGCCCACCCCGGCGACCTCGTGGCGGTGATTGGACACCGCGCCACCGACCCGGCGGTCACCGCCGAACGCGCGCCCGATCCGCGCCGGATCGGCGACATCGCCTCTCCTACCCGCGTCGCGTCGTTCACCGGCACGCCGCTGACGGACGGCATGGGCGGCATGTACACGCTCCTGGCCCGGCTCGCCACCGTCCTTGTCATCGTTCCGCTGCTGGTGCTGGCGGCCTCCGCCGCGCGGCTGTCGGTCTCCCGCCGCGACCAGCGCCTCGCTGCGCTCCGCCTGATCGGCGCCACGCCGGGCCGAATCGCCGGGCTGACGGCAGCCGAGGCGCTGCTGACCGGGACGGCCGGAGCGCTGCTCGGTGCCGTGGGGTACGGGCTGCTGCTGCCGGTGGCGGCGAGCCTACCGCTCGCGGGCGGCGCCTGGTACTCGGCCGACCTGTGGATCGGCGGACTGCCGCTGCTGGCGGTGATGGCCGGGGTGGTCGCGCTGGTCGTCAGCAGCGCGCTCGCTGGACTGCGTCAGGTGGTCGTCGGCCCGCTGGGCGTGGCCCGCCGCTCCCGCAGCCGGGGGGCGAGCGTCGTGCGGGCGGTGGTCTTCGTGGCCGTCGTCGCCGTATACGGCTGGGTGACGAGGGAGTACGGCAGCGCCGACGTCGTGGCGTTGTTCGCGTTCGCCGCGGTCTTCCTGGCGCTGGCCGTGATCGGGCCGTGGGTGGTCCGGATGCTCGGCAGGATTGTCACTGCCCTGGCCAAGCGGCCGGCGACACTGCTGGCTGGGCGTCGGCTGCTGGATGACCCGAAGGCCGCCTGGCGGATCGTCTCCGGGCTCACCCTGGCCGGTTTCGTCGCCGGGTTCTTCGCCCTGCTCACCGTGGACTCCGCTCCCCCGTGGGGTGGACGGCCCGATCAGCTCGCCATCGCCGCCCCGGCCCACAAGGTGGGCCAGACGCGGACGCAGGCCGAACAGCGCCTGCACGCCGCCGGGGTGAGCGCCGTGGTCGGCGTGGACGACGGCTTCGTGGCCACGTCTCCCTACGACAGCCGCCAGATCACCGCCACCATCTCCGGCGGCACGGCCGAACTGGACCGCGCCCGCACCGCGCTGACCGGCCTGACACCCGACCAGTACCCACTGACCACCACCGACGTGAACTGGTCCGAGAACCGGTTCACCCAGGACTTCACGACCATCACCCGAGTCGTGCTCGTGGTGACCTTCACCGTCGCCATCACCTCCGCCGGGATCACCGCGGCCGCCAACGTCCTGGACCGCCGCCGCACCTACGCCCTGCTGCACCTGGCCGGAACCCCGCTACGGGTCCTGGACACCGCCCGCAGCCGGGAGACCCTGATCCCGCTCACGGTCCTGGCGGGCGGTGCTCTCGCGACAGGACTGCTGTGCGGGGGCTCGATGACGCTGGCTGGCGGCGACTCGTCCCTCGACGCACGCGGCCTGACCGTTCTCGCCGTGTGCTGCGCCGTCGGCGTCGGCGGGATCCTGGCGGCCGGCGGCCTGAGCCGTCCCTTGCTGCGCTCGGTCACCCGGTACGCCGGGGTGCGGGGAGAGTGAGCAGTGCGGGGGCTGAGCCCGACGGCCGGGTCCAGCCCCCGCGGCAAGATGTGGAGGCGCGGATGACGTGATGCCTCGGCAAAGTAGCCGGGGTATCGACAAGTTCCACGAACGGTTGGAGATCCAGCGCGCCGGGCCCGCCGTCGGAGCTACTCCGCCGCGCCCGCCGTAGGACCTACTCCGCCGCCCCGTACATCCGATCCCCCGCATCGCCCAGCCCCGGGACGATGTAGCCGTGCTCGTTGAGGCGTTCGTCGACCGAGGCCGTGACGACCGTCACCGGGGTGCCGGCCAGGTCGCGTTCCATCAGCTCGACGCCCTCGGGGGCGGCCAGCAGGACCACGGCCGTGACGTCATCGGCGCCGCGCTTGATCAGCTCCTGGATCGCCGCGACCAGGGTGCCACCGGTGGCCAGCATCGGGTCCAGGACGTACACCTGGCGTCCGGAGAGGTCCTCCGGCATCCGGGTGGCGTACGTGGACGCCTGGAGCGTCTCCTCGTTGCGGATCATGCCCAGGAAGCCCACCTCGGCGGTCGGCAGCAGCCGGACCATGCCGTCGAGCATGCCGAGCCCGGCCCGCAGGATCGGCACGACCAGCGGGCGCGGGTGGGAGAGCTTGACGCCGGTGGTGGTGGCGACCGGGGTGGTGATGTCGACCTGTTCGGTGCGCACGTCGCGCGTGGCCTCGTAGGCGAGCAGGGTGACCAGCTCGTCGGCGAGACGACGAAACGTCGGGGAGTCGGTGCGCTGGTCGCGCAGCGTGGTGAGCTTGTGGGCGACCAGGGGGTGGTCGACGACGTGGAGACGCATGGGCACAACGGTAACCGCACTTCGGTCCCGGCACTCCCTGGCGTCAAACCCGCCATCCGGGGGAAAGTGAGGGAGACGGATAGGGGTGGTGTGCCTATGCCTGACCTGCCAGAGCTGCCCGACCACGCGTCCCGGGCGGACGCGAGCTCGCAGGAGACCGACGCCGAGCGGAGGCGGCGCCGGGCGCAGTTCCTGCGGGAACTCGCCGAGGCCCGGGAACTGCGTGACCGCGTTCAGCCGCGCCGCGCCAAGACGGCCCGCCTGCGGCACGCGATGCGCATGCGAACGTTTCGCTGGTAATCCCCGCGGTACATCCCGGGGCGGGAAGAACCGCACCCCGTGCGGTCGTTGCCGGGGTGGGCGTGCGTGGCGTCGACCCAAAGCCGCGTACGATCCGCTGGTGGCGGCAACGAGTGTGCTGGTGAGTCGTTCGCGGACGTGCGATCAAAACAGCCGGACACAGCGGGCCGAAGACGTCCCCTGAACGCCTTGTTTCTGCCACGATTCCGAGTGGGTGGGGCTCGGAGCCCGAGCTCTCCCCGCCCGCAGCCTCCGCCGGGGGGACCCCCAACCGGCACGCCTATGACCAGTGGGAGAGTCACGGTGTACTTCGCCGCACTGCTCGCGCGCACCGAAGACGGGTGGGAAGCGAGCGACACAGAGCTCGACGATGTGGAGACCCTGTCGGATCTGGCCGACCTGGCCCGGGAAGCCTCTCCCGACGAGGACACGGTGCTCGTCCTGATCGAGCAGGAGGACGCCTGGTTCGGCGTGGTCCGCGTGGACGGCGAGGACGACCCTCGTATCTACGTCTCGGACGCCGCCGCCGCTGCCCGCAGCAGCTACGGCGAGATCCTGCTCACCGACGAACTGCTCGGCCGCGAGCCGGCCGACGACGACGCCGACCTGGACGCCCTCGACCTGGACGGCACCGAGGACGGTGAGCCCGAGGACGACGCCGACGACGGCGAGGAGGACGGCGGCTCCGCCGAGGCCGTGCCGCACGGCCCGGTCGGTGACACCGGCATCCTCGACGACCTGGGCGTCAGCGAGAAGGAGCTGCTGTCGCTGTCGGAGGACGCGCTCACCGAGATCGCCGAGGCCCTGGGCGCCTCGGAGACGCTGGAGACCGTCCGCTGACCCCGTCGTCCGACCCGAGTACGACCCCGGATCCGGTGCGCGACCCCTGGCGGGCCGCGATGCGGCTCGCCCTGGACGAGGCCGGGCAGGCGGTCCGGGGTGGAGACGTCCCCGTCGGCGCGGTCGTCCTCGCCGCCGACGGTACGACCGTGCTCGCCGCCGGGCACAACGAACGCGAGGCCACCGGCGACCCGACCGCGCACGCCGAGGTCCTCGCCATCCGGCGCGCGGCCGCAGTGCTGGGCGCCTGGCGACTGACCGACTGCACCCTTGTGGTCACCCTGGAACCCTGCACGATGTGCGCGGGCGCGATCGTCCAGTCCCGGGTGGACCGCGTCGTCTACGGCGCCCGCGACGACAAGGCCGGCGCGGCCGGCTCCCTCTGGGACGTCGTACGCGACCGCCGCCTCAACCACCGCCCCGAGGTCATCGAGGGCGTGCTGGCGGAGGAGTGCGCGGCGCTGCTCACCGACTTCTTCCGGGCCCGCTGAATACCAATTTCTGAGCACGCCCCACCTTGCTGTAAGGTCTCCCTCGGTAGCGTGTCCGAGCGGCCGAAGGAGCTCGCCTCGAAAGCGAGTGTGGCGCAAGTCACCGAGGGTTCAAATCCCTCCGCTACCGCTCGTAACCGAGGGGCCCGGTCCACTGGACCGGGCCCCTCGTGCTTTGCCCAGCGGTGTCAGCTGCGCTCCCTCCCTGCCGACAGTAGCGGCCGCAGGGCGATCAGCGCCCCGACGACGAACACGGCGGTGGCCAAGTAGATGGGGCCGAGATGGCCGAGGGTGTCCAGGCCGTACGGGTAGTGGGCGGGCAGTGCGACGGCCAGACCGAGCACGGGGACCGCGATGGCGGTGACATAAGCCCACAGGAGTCCGCGGCGGACGCCGAACCAGGCAAGCGCCGCAGTGGCGAGTCCGGCTGCCGCGATGAAGCCGGACACCGCGATGTGCAGGTGTGAGATGTAGTGGTACAGCTCGGGACTGAACGCCTGGATGTCGGATCGGCCGACATCCACCTCGCCGGG
Organism: Streptomyces spinoverrucosus; assembly: GCF_006539505.1. GTDB lineage: Bacteria > Actinomycetota > Actinomycetes > Streptomycetales > Streptomycetaceae > Streptomyces > Streptomyces spinoverrucosus. The sequence continues at coordinate 46,576 of NZ_BJND01000054.1, read as the reverse complement.
GCCGATGCCCAGTTCCAGGAACGAGCCGGTGAAGTTGCGGACGAAGAAGATCACCGCATATCCGACGAATGCCAGACCGGCGAGCGCCATGAGCGCGGATCCCAGTCGGAGCGTTCCCGGGCTCCCGGCGGTGCCGACCGCGCCCCTCCGATGCGTGACGGTGGTCATGGGGTGCCTCCTTGGTCGACCGGCGATACCGGTGTTCTCGACTGTTCTCGACCATGAAGACGACGCGGGCAAATGAAGTTATTGCAATGTGGCAAAACGCAATAAAATCGGCGTAAGGAACCGTCTGTGTGGTGTGGTGGGCGTGCAAGTCACCCAGGCCGACCAGAGGGAAGACTTCCGCCGACTGGTGCGGGCAGAGCTTCCCCGGCTCTACGCGATCGCCCGATCCCTGGTCGGTGCTGACGCCGAGGACGCGGTGCAGGACTGCATGGTGAAGGCGTTCGAATGCCTCGACCAGCTCCGCGATCCGGCGGCGGCTGCCGCGTGGCTGCGGAGCATCCTCGTCAACTGCTGCCGTGACCGCGGCCGGGCCCGGGCCAGGCAGCCGGTCGCGGTGGACTTCGAGGAGGTGGAGGACTTCTCTCTCTACCGGAAGATCGCCTACGAAGATCCGTTCCCCTACTCGGACAGCCTCCACCTGGACTTCCTTCAGGGATTCGGACCGGAGGACGTGCGCGCCGTGCTGCTACGGCTCCCCGAGATCTACCGGGTTGCGCTCGTCCTGGTCTACATGCACGGCTTTCTGGCCAAGGAAGCGGCGGCGATCCTCCGGGTGCCGCTGGGGACCGTGCTCGCCCGCCTGCACCGGGGCCGCAAGCTCTTCGAGAAGCAGATGTGGGACTACGCGGAGGAGAACGGACTGCTGAAGGAGGGCGTGCGTTGATCACTTGTTCCGAGGCGGTGCGGGAGCTGTGGGAGTACCTCGACGCCACGGTCGATCAGGCGGACCGCGAGGCGGTGGAAGAGCACCTGTCCCGGTGCCGGCGCTGCTGCGGCGAGCTCGAATTCGCCGTCGAGCTCCGCAGACTCCTGCTCGGCACGAGCCGTGAGGACATCCCCGCAGACGTCCTGCGGCGCCTGAACGAGACCCTGGGGGAGCTGGGCTGATGAGCCGCGACCTGATGTACAGCGGCGAGGTGAAGCAGCTGGTCCGGGACGCCTACCGCAACGTCCCGGCGTCCACGGCCGCCGTGGCCCACAAGCTCTACACCCCCGAGGAACTGGCCGAGGTCCCCCAGGCCGCCATCGACCGGGCCCTCGGTGTCGCCGACCACCTCCGCTTCACCGTCGTCCACCCCGGTGAAACCGTCCTCGACATCGGCTGCGGAGGTGGCATCGACACCATCCTCGCCGCCCGCCGCACCGGCCCGACCGGCCGCGTCATCGCCCTCGACTTCCTCCCCGAGATGCTCCAGCGCACCGCCGACGCCGCGGCCGACGCCATTCTGACGAACGTCGAACCCCTGGAAGGCGAGATGGAGGCCATCCCGCTCCCGGACGACACGGTGGATCTGATCATCTCCAACGGCGTCATCAACCTCTCCCCCCGCAAAGCCCGCGTGATGGCCGAATGCGCACGCGTCCTGCATCCCGGTGGCAGACTCTGCGTCGCCGACCTCACCGTCGGCCAGGACGAACTTCCACCGCAGATCCTCACCCAGCCCGCCGCCTGGGCCGGCTGTGTGGCCGGCGCTCTGTCCGAAGCAGACTTCGTACACAAGCTCGACCGGGCTGGATTCCGGGACATCCACGTGCCGTACCGCCACCCCATGAGCGTCGACGACTGCGCGCTGTACCCCCTGTTCAGCGCAGAGGTGATCCACCTCATGAAGAAACTGATCCCACCGGACCAGCAGCAGGCTGTGGCAGTCTCGGTGGTTGTCCGAGCACACCTTCCGGGGACACAGACCGACTGCTGAAGCCAGCTTGACCCAGCCCCACGACGACGGCCAGACCGGCCCAGCCCAGTCCTAGCCCACCCGGACGTCCTTCTCCACCGTCACCTGGTCGATGTCCGTCGTCCGGACCGTGATCTTCATGGTCCAGGTGCCGGGCAGCGGGAGCCGGAGCTTGTCCGTGCCCCAGTAGCCGCCCCGGTTCTCCAGCTCCGCGTCGATGGGGCCGACGTCCTGGGCGCGCAGGGTGAAGGTGAGGCGCAGTTCGGGGACGGTGACGATGCCGCCGTCGGGGCCGAAGACGACGGCCTGCACCTGGTTCTGGCCCACGCGCCCCGGGGCGAGGTCGAGCTGGACCTTTCCCTGGCCGTTGGGGGTGCCCACGTCGAAGGGCACCACGCTGCTGGAGGCAGTGGACCCACCTGCGTCGGCGGCCGTCGTCTGCGCGGCGGCGGACTCGGTGGCGGCGCGGCCCGGGAGGGTGATGGTGAGAAGGGTCGTGATCACCAGGACCAGTACGCCCGTCATGAACTCGGCGAAGACAGAGCGGCGGAGGGCTCGGCGGTGGTGGTCGTGACCGTCGTGGTCGACGGGGGGCCGGTCGTGGGCCGGCGCTTCCGGCGCTTCCGCCGTTTCCGCCGACCCGCCCACCGTCTCCAGCACCCGCGCCTCGGCCGCCACCCGCGCCGGTTCACCCGCCGCCCAGCGCCGCGTCCACCGGCGCGAGAAGGCCGCCGCCGCCAGCAGCAGCGCCACCGCGGCCAGCTTGGCCAGCAGGATGCGGCCGTACGTCGTGCCGGTGAGCGCCTCCCAGGAGCCGAGGCCCCGCCAGGACTGGTAGACGCCGGTCACCGTGAGGACGATCACCGAGGCGGAGGCCAGCCGGGAGAACCGGGTGACGGTGGCGAGCGTGAGGTCGTGCGGGGCGCGGTAGAGGACGGTGAGCAGGGCCGTGAGGCCGCCCAGCCAGACCGCCATGGCCAGCAGGTGCAGCACGGCCGACGTCATCGCCACCGGCACCTGGATACCGGCGGAGGCGTGCTCGGAGGCCGCCCAGGTGACGGCCAGCGCGACGGAGAGCGCGACGCCGGGTGCGGGGTGAGTGGTACGGCGGTCTGAGCGTCGTACGAGGAAGAAGGCCGCCGTCAGGAGGGCCAGCCGGGCCAGTAGTGCCAGCCCCGGCCGGGTGGTGAGCGTGGCGCTCAGGACGGTCGGGTCGAGCGCGTCCGTGAGGCCCGTGCCGCGTTCATACGGGCCGCGCAGGAGCAGCAGGGCGGCCGTGGAGGTCACGAGGGTCAGCCAGGCGGCGGGGAGGAGTTTGCGCAGGGCGTCGGTGGGGCCGCGCAGGACGGCGGACATGAAGACGGCGACGCCGATGAGCAGAGCCAGGCCGCCGTACGCGGCATAGCGGGCGATGTTGTAGAGCGACGCGGTCGCCGGGTCCTCGGTCGGGGCGGTCACCGCGGCGGTCGTCGCCGACGGTTCGCCGACCGAGAAGATGAACGCGCCCGAGACCGGGTGACTGTCCGCCGAGACGACCCGCCACGCCACGGTGTACGTACCGTCCGGCAGGTCGGCGGGGAGGCTGACCCGGACGGTGTCGGCGCTGTCGCCCGCGTGGGCGGCCTCGCCGGTGTCGACCGGGCGGTTCTTGGGGTCGATCACGCGGACCGAGTCGTCGAGCAGGCCGACGGACTCGGTGAAGGTCAGGGTGAGCTGGCGGGGGGCGGAGTCGAGGACGGATCCGTCGCGGGGATCGGTGCCGCTGAGTCCGGCGTGGGCCGACGCGGGGGCCGCGCCACCGAGGAGGAGCAGGACCAGCACGGCGACCAGCAGCACCAGCCGCCGAAGTCGCCGGAGCCGGAGCCGGAGCCGGAGCCAGAGGCGGAGCCGGAGGCGGAGTCGGAGGCGGAGTCGGAGGCGGAGCGGTCCGGGTCGTCGGGACGCGCCGTCGTCGCCGCCCTCGTCGCCGGGCCGTGCTCCGCCATCGCGCATCCCCATCGCCGCTCCGTCGTCGGATCTGCTTCCGGAATACGTACGGATGCGAAGCCCGGCGTACTCACCCCAGGCCGGTCTCACCATGTCGGACGCGCCGAGACACCCCCGTCCACCACCAGATCGTGCCCCGACACCCAGGACGCCAGCGGCGAGGCCAGGAACACGCACGCGTCCCCGACATCCTCCGCCCGCCCCAACCGCCCGAGCGGCACCGCCCGCTGCCAGCGCTCCACGCCCTCCGGCCAGGCCTCCGCCAGCCCCTCCCGGTCGATCAGCCCGGGCGAGACGGTGTTGACGCGGATCCCGTACCGCCCGTACTCCAGCGCGGCCGACCGGGCGTGCATCACCACCGCCGCCTTGGAGGCGCAGTAGTGCGCGTGCGCCGGTGCCGGTGCGCTCGCCTCGATGGAGGCGATGTGCGTCACCGAACCCCCTTCGCCCCGTTCCCGCATGACCTCCACGGCCGCCTGTGTGCAGGCGAACACGCTGGTCAGGTTGGTGTCCACGACCGTCCGCCAGTCGGACGCGGTCATCCCGGCGAGTTCCTGCACCGGCTGCACGGCGGCGTTGTTGACCAGCGCGGTCAGCCGCCCGTCGCCCCACTCGGCGGCCTCGCGCACCACGCGCCGACAGGCGTCCTCGTCGGTCAGATCGGCCTGCAGTACGACGGCCCGTCCGCCCAAGTCCTCGACCAGCGACGCCACTTCACGCGCCGACTCCACCGACGTACGGCAGTGCAGCGCGACCGCCGCGCCCTGCTCCGCGAACCGCAGGGCGATGCCCCGGCCGATCCCGCCGCCCGCGCCCGTGACGAGGGCGACCTGGCCCTCCAGCAACCTCATGTCCGTCACAGCAACCTCATGGCCGACACAGTTCCACGATCCGGTCGGCCCGGTCCGGATAGCGGGCGGTCAACTCGGCGGCGTCACCGTGCTCGTACCCCTCGAAGGTGAACCCGGGCGCCATCGTGCAGCCGAAGAACGTCCAGGAGCCGCCCTCGACGACCCGCCCGCCCATCCAGGTGCCGGCCGGCACGGTGAACTGCGGGTGCTGGCCGCCGAGCACGTCCGGTCCGAGGACGGCCGTGCGGGTGGTGCCGTCGGGGGCGAGGAGCAGCAGCTCCAGCGGGTCGCCGAGGTAGAAGTGCCAGACCTCGTCGGTGGGCAGGCGGTGCAGGGCGGAGTAGTCGTCCCGTCGGAGCAGGGCGACGATGGCGGTGCCCTCCGGACGTCCGTCGGGGCGGTCCGGCCCGGCCCAGGTCTGCCGGAACAGGCCGCCCTCGCGCGGGATCGGCTCCATGGCGTAGTGCGCGACGAGGTCTTCTGGAGTCACGCGGGGAAGGCTACCGCCCTGGGCAGGAACGCGAGTTGAGCGTGCTTCTCGGGCAGGTGCACGTCGGGGAGGTTCACCTCCGGCAGTACGACCTTCGGCCCCGCCACGAACCCCTGCCGCAGGAAGCGGTCGATCGCCTTCTCGTTGCGCACGTCCGGGTCGACCACAACCCGCTGCCGGTCGAGCGTGACCAGCACGTACGCGGCCAGTACGGCGATCAGGGCCGCCGTCCAGCCACCCCGTGCGCCGCCCTCGCCCGCCGGGGCGAGCAGCAGGTGCACGCCGATGTCGCCGGGCTGGACGTCGTAGCACTCGCTGACCCGGTCCGCCTCCGGCTCGTAGGTCTGGAGCAGGGCGGCCGGTACGCCGTCCGTCACCACCAGGTACGCGTGGTGGGTGTCGAGGGTGTCCATGTGGGCGTAAATGCCGGCCACGTCGTCCTGGGTGAGCCCGTTCATGCCCCAGAAGGCGGCCCGCTCCTGGCTCACCCAGCCGTGGACCACCTCGGCGTCGCCCTTCGCGTCGAGGGGCAGCACGCGTACGGTGCCGAAGCCGTCGACCACCTGTTCGTGGACGGCGGTGCGGTCGGCGTACGGGTCAGTCATCGTCGGTCTCCTTAGTCAGGCGGGCCCAGTCGGTGACGACCGGGACGAGGTCTCCCCTGGTCCACAGCGGGAGTTGGTCGCGGTGATGCGCCGAGCCGGGCACGCCGGACGCGCCGAGCGGCACCACCCACAGGCTGTGCTCACGCCGGGCCAGGTCCCACACATACCGGGCGGCCGGGCCGCGCGCTGCGAGGTCGGTGAGGCCGGGGACGGCCGAGGTGCACAGCACGCAGTCGTGGTCGCCGGACAGGGCCGGTTCGTCGTACGTCTTCGTGGCGTACGACGTGCTGGGCAGCGCCCGCCAGGGGGCGAGGCGGTGGGTGTCGCCCCAGGTGCCCGGTGTACCCGCCGCCTCTTTCAGGGCCACCTCCTCCAGCGCCGCCCGGACGATCGCCGGGCGGTCGATGCCGTACAGGTCCTGGACCCTCAGCAGGTTCTCCAGGGCGAACGCGATCCGTGCGGTGAGACCCAGCCAGGGCAGGAGGACCTCCGGGTAGGCGGGCGGCTCGGTGAGCTTTGTGAACGCCGGGTGGGCGGCGAGTCGGCGGACGACGGCGCTGCGCACGGCGGCGTACGCGGCGGCCTCCTCGCTCGTGGCGTCCATGCGATGGTCCCAGCGCAACAGCCGTTCGCGCAGTGCGGCGGCCCCGGGGGCCAGGTCGTCGAGGGCGGCGAGGAGGTCGAGGAGGGGCGCGGCGGAGGCGAGGTGGGTGTCCATGTGGATCGTGGGCATGTCGGCCGCCGACCACTGGTCCTTCTCGTTCAGCAGCGCGGCGATCCGGTCGGCGCGGTGCGGCGGGGCGAACTCGACGCCGAGCGGGGTGGACGGGCCGCGCTGGTTGGCCATCACCGCTATGCCGCCGGTCAGGCCCGCGCGGGGCATCTCGTGCCAGCCGCGCCACTCGTGGCCGGGCTCCCAGGCGGGAACCAGCCGGACCCGGTTGGCCTCGGCCCGCACCGGCACCCGGCCCGCCACCCGGTGCAGGGTGCCGCCCTCGGTGTCGGCGGCCTGCACGACGTTGACCGGCTCCACCCAGGTGTCGAAGGCGCGGTCGACGTCGGCGACCGTGCGGGCCCGCAGCAGCGGGAGCAGCGTGGCGAAGCCGACGTCGGCGGTGACGCGGGGCGGGTAGCGCAGGCTCAGTGCCAGGGGCGTACCGTCGTCGAGGCCCTCCGGCCCCCCGGCGATCACCGGCCCCCGTTCGGTCTCGATGACCTCGACCGGCACCGGCTCGGCACCGCGCACCTCGACGAACTCGGTGTCGCGGTACGCCCGTTCCCATCGCCCGTCCGGGCCGAGCGCCTCCACGCCCGCGCCGGTGCGCCGCAACCGCTCCCGGTAGAGGTCCTGGTAGTCGGCCATGGCGTTGGTGATGGCCCAGGCGACCGTGCCGGTGTGGCCGAAGTGGGCGATGCCGGGGACGCCGGGCACGGCGAGGCCGACGACGTCGAACTCCGGGCAGCACAGCCGTATCTGCTGGTACACGCCCGGCTCCTCGATGAACCGGTGCGGATCACCGGCGATCACGGCCTGCCCGGTGACGGTCCGCTCCCCGGCGACCAGCCAGCCGTTGCTGCCGGAGGTGCCGGGACCGTCCGTGGCGAACAGCGCCACCGCCTCAGGCCCCAGCTGCCGTATCACCTCCTCCCGCCAGAGCTTCGCCGGGAAGCCCGCGAAGAGGATGTGCGTGGCGAGCCAGACGGCGAGCGGGGTCCACGGCTCCCAGCGGCCGGGGGCCAGCCCGGTCTCGGCGAACTCGGGCGTACGGCGGGCGCCTTCCGTCAGACCCTCGTTGACCCCGTCGACGTAGGCCCGGACCCAGTCGGCCGTGACGGGGTCCAGGGCCTCGAAGGAACGTTTCGCTGTGTCCGCCAACCGCGCCCGTCTCGCCAGAACATCCCAGGCCACGGCGGACGTACCGAGGAAGGAGGCGGACGTACCATCGGCCCGATGGCGCTCGACCTCCAACTGCCAGGCGCGGTCGAGGGCGGTGACCCGGCCCTGGGCGCGGGCGAGTTCGCGGGCGTCGGTGGCGCGCAGGTGCGGGATGCCCCAGGCGTCGCGGTGGATCTCGATGGTCACCTGGTCATCACCCTGTCATCCCTATGTGCTTTAGGTTAGGCTTCCCTAAGTTGGTGTGGCGGAATGGTACGCGAAATGTGAAGGAGCGCCATGGGGCAGGGGCACGGTTGGCAGGGCACGGTCCTGAAGCTGATGGGCGCGAAGGACTTCGTCCTCACCGTGACGGGCGCCGAGGACGTCACGCCGGAGTACCGGCGGCTGCACTTCACCGACGGCGGCCTGCTCACGGCCTACGCGGTCCACCCCACGATGTGGGTCAGGCTGTGGTTCGACAACGCGGGCAAGCCGCACCAGCGGGCGTACACGCTGGTCGACCCGGACCCGGAGGCCGGTACGTTCAGCCTGGAGTTCGCACTCCACGAGGGGTGCGCCAGTGACTGGGCGCGGGCGGCGAAGGCAGGGGACACGATCGAGGCGACGGTCCAGGGCACGGGCTTCCAGCATCCCCGGCCCGAGCCCTCACACGTCTTCGCGATCGCCGACCCGGCCTCGCTGCCCGCGCTCAACTCCCTCCTCGACGCCCTCGGTCCGGCCCCGGCGACGATCTGGTTCGAGGGCGAGCTGGACGGCCTGCCGTGCCGCGCGGACACATCCCGGCACGAGATACGCCAGGTACCGCGCCCCGGCCTGGTGGACGCCGTACGGGCGGCGCTGCCCGCCCAGCTGACGGCGACGCCGAACCCGTACGTCTGGATCGCCTGCGACACCGTGACGACGCGGACGCTGGCGTCGTATGTGCGCAAGGAGCTGTCCGTGCCGAAGGAGCGCATGCACGCGCTGGGGTACTGGCGGGCGACCTGACGCTCGGCGCGGTGGCACTCCTGCCTCATGGGCGGGGGTTGGGCTGCTCCGGGTCGGGTTGCCGTGAGCCGGTGCCGGGATTGCTCGAGCTGGGTGCCGCTGAGCTGGAGACGCCCGCCTACCACGCCCCGAACCGGTGGATGGTCGACCGCAGCAGTATGACGATCGGCTTCCCGCGCGGCGACGATCCCTCGTCCGGGACGTGGCAGACGCTCAACTACACGGCGGATCAGGGGAAACCTCGGCTGATCGTGCCCGTGTAGCTGCCGTGCTGAAGGCGCTGCGGCACCGGCGCGGCCTGTCGCTCGCCGGTGTCGCCCGTGCGCTCATCGCCCTGGCCGGGGAACTGCATCAGCCGCCGCTGCCGTCGGTGGCGAGCGTGCAGCGGTCCGTTGCCCGCTGGGAGTCCCCGAAGAGCCCGACGCTGCCCGACGAGCGGTACCAGCTGCTCCTCGCCCACCTCTACGCGCGCACGCCCGCCGGCGATCTCTCCCTCGGCGCGGGCTCCGACTTCGCCGAGTACCTGCATGCCCTCGGCCTGCTCGGGGAGAGTGAGCGGCGGACGGCGGAGCTGCGCGGCCTCGTCCTCCGCGCCGCCACTGACGCGGGCGGCGGCCTGCTCGCTCTGCTCTCCCCGACCGTTCAGGCGGGGCTCACCGCGGCCCTGGAGGATCCGAGTCGGACCGCGGAGGAGGCCATAGCCGGGCTGGCGTCCGTGGTGGCGGACGTCAACGCGGAGGTCGGGAGCCTGCCCATGGTGCGGCTGCAACTGCTGCTCGCCCCCGCGGTCGAAACGTGCCGACGCCTGCTCGCCGGTCCTGTCCCCGATCCGCTCGTTCCCAAGCTCCGGGGGGTCGCCGTAGCGGCGGCGACGCCGGCCGGCCGACTGGCTTTCGAGACCCGCGACGACACCGCGTCCGGCGCCCTGTACGAGGAGGCGACGCGTACGGCGGAACGACTGGCGCAGCCCTGGCGGAAGGCCAACGTGCACATGAGTCACGCGCTGGTCACGCTGTACTCGACACAGGGCATCGATCAGGCATGGCGCCTGGTCGACCACGCCGTACGCGCGGCCCGCTCCGGGGAGAGCACGCTGGTACGCGCGCGGGCGCACGCGCTGCAAGCGGAGATCGCCGCACGGGCCGGGCACGGGCGGCAGGCACGGGCCGCGCTCGGGCTGGCCTGGTACGACATCGAGGCGGACCACGCCGAAGACCCGGCGCCCTTCTCGTTCTCGTCGGGCCATCTGCGCGGTTTCGAGGGGGTGTGCGAGCTGTATGCCGGTGACCCCTCCGCGGCGCACGACCGGTTCGCCCGGTCTGCGGAGATGCTGTCGGCACCGAGGGAGCAGGTGCAGCGGGCCATCGTCACCACTGACCAGGCGCTCGCCCGGATCCGGCAGGAGCTGCGGGCGTGGCGGCGGGAGGACTGGGTGGCCGACCTCGACGACCACCTCATGGACGTCCTGGGCTCCTGATGGGCCTCGGGTGCCCCGACACGGTTTGACCTTGTTGGTTTCTGTGACAACTCCTGTCGGTTATCCCCGCCACACCCGATTGTGACGGTTACGTTTCAACAAACAGTGACGTCCGCCCTTGACGTATGACCAGACATGCGGCTGTTATTACGCCACCCTCGTGTTCGGTCAGGTTGATTTCTGATTGGTTTCGACCAATTTCGGGCCGGACCCCTGTTCCCACCAGGAGCCGTCATGCACAGAACTCCCTCCGGTCTCACCCTCCCGAGCCCGAGCCGCCGTACCCTCCTGCGCGGCGTGGGCGGCGCAGCCGTTCTCGGTGCCGGCATACCCCTGCTGAGCGCCTGCGGGGGCAGTGGAACCGCCGCCGACCCGAAGACCGTCACGCTCGGCTCCAAGGCGTCCGACCCGGTGCCGAAGAAGGCGTTCGCCGACATCTACGCGGCCTTCACCAAGGAGTCCGGGCTCACGGTCGACGTGAACACCAAGGACTCGAACACCTTCCAGGAGCAGATCAACTCCTACCTCCAGGGCACGCCGGACGACGTGTTCACCTGGTTCGCCGGCTACCGGATGCAGTTCTTCGCGGCCAAGGGCCTCGCCACCCCGATCGACGACGTGTGGGAGAAGATCGGGGGCAACTTCCCCGAGGCGATGAAGGCGCTCAGCAAGGGCGAGGACGGCAAGTACTACCTCGTGCCGCTCTACACGTACCCCTGGGCCGTCTTCTACCGGAAGAGCGTCTTCCAGGAGAAGGGGTACGAAGTCCCCACCACCTGGGACGACTTCATCGCCCTGTGCAAGCAGATGCAGAAGGACAAGCTCGTCCCGATCGCCTTCGGCGACAAGGACGCCTGGCCCGCGCTCGGCACCTTCGACCAGATCAACTTCCGTGCCAACGGCTACGACTTCCACGTCGAGCTGATGGCGGGCAAGGCCTCCTGGACCGACGCCAAGGTCCGCAAGGCCTTCGACCTGTGGACCGAGATCCTCCCCTACCACCAGGAGGGCGCCGTCGGCCGCACCTGGCAGGACGCCGCCCAGACCCTGGCCTCCAAGAAGGCCGGCATGTATCTGATGGGCTCGTTCGTCGCCCAGCAGTTCACCGACAAGGCCGCCCTGGACGACCTCGACTTCTTCGCCTTCCCGGAGATCGACCCGGCCTACGGCCAGGACACCGTCGAGGCGCCGACCGACGGCTTCATGATGAGCAAGAGCCCGAAGAACAAGGCGGGTTCGCTCAAGCTCATGGAGTACCTGGGCACGCCGGCCGCCGAGGAGATCTACCTCAAGTCGGACCCGAGCGTCGTCGCCGCCTCCACCAAGGCCGACACCGCCTCGTACACGCCCCTTCAGAAGAAGGCGTACGACATGATCGCGGACGCCAAGAACCTCACCCAGTTCATGGACCGCGACAGCCGCCCGGACTTCACCTCCACGGTGATGCAGCCCGCGCTGCAGAAGTTCGTCCGCGACCCCAAGAGTGTCGACAGCCTGCTCTCGTCCATCGAGCGCCAGAAGAAGACGATCTTCGCGTCCTCATGACCACGAACATCACCAAGGAGAACCCGGAGGCGGCCGCCGTGCCGCCTCCGGGCGCTGCCCCCGCCAAGAAGCAGAAGGTGCCCACGGGCCACCGCCGCCTGCTCACCCGTCGCGACCGGCTCACGCTGGGCCTGATGGCGACCCTGCCGACGATCCTGCACATCGCCCTGGTGTGGGTGACCGCGCTCGCCTCCATCGCGCTCGCCTTCACCACCTGGGACGGCATCGGCTTCGACTCGATCCACTGGGTCGGCCTGCAGAACTTCAAGGAACTGTTCGAGCAGAACCCGCAGTTCTGGCCGGCCGTGCAGCACAACGTCATCTGGTTCGTCGTGCTGATCGTGATCCCGACGCCGCTCGGCCTGTTCCTGGCCGTTCAGCTGGACAAGAAGATCCGCTTCAGCCGCGTCTACCAGACCGCGTTCTTCCTGCCGGTCGTGCTGTCCATGGCCGTCATCGGTTTCGTCTGGCAGCTCGTCTACAACCCCGACACCGGCCTGATCAACAGCATCATCGGGGCCAACGAGCCCGGCAAGTACATCGACTGGATCGGCGACCCGGACCTCAACCTCTGGGCGATCCTCGTCGCCGCCTCCTGGCGCCACACCGGCTACATGATGATCCTCTACCTGGCCGGCCTGAAGGGCGTCGACCCCTCCCTGCGCGAGGCCTCCGCGATCGACGGCGCCAACGAGTGGCAGACGTTCAAGAACGTCGTCTTCCCGGCGCTGCGCCCGACCAACACGATCGTCCTGGTCGTCACCATCATCGAGGCGCTGCGCGCCTTCGACCTCGTCTACGTCTTCAACGGCGGCGCCGAGGGCACCGAGCTGCTGTCCATCCTGGTGACCACCAACATCATCGGTGAGTCCAGCCGTATCGGATACGGCTCCGCGATCGCGGTCGTCCTGCTGCTGATCTCGCTCGTCGTGATCGTTCCCTACCTGGTGAGCACCTTCCGGAAGGAGCGGCGCGCATGAGCACCATCGCTGTGAAGAGGCGCGCGCCGGTCCGCCCGGGCCGTGTCCTGCTGCACGTCGTCCTCGCCACCATGGCGCTGGCCTGGCTGGCCCCGCTGCTCTGGGCGATCTACGCGGCCCTGCGGCCGTACGCCGAGACCAGCGAGAAGGGGTACGTGTCCCTCCCGGACACGCTCAACTTCGACAACTTCACCAACGCGTTCACGCAGTCGGACATGACGCACTACTTCGTGAACACGCTGGTGATCGCCGTCCCGGCGGTGCTGCTGACCCTGTTCCTGTCGTCGATGGTGGCCTTCTACGTCAGCCGCTTCGACTTCCGGGTCAACCTGGCCCTGCTGCTGGTCTTCACGGCCGGCAACCTGCTGCCCCAGCAGGTCATCATCACCCCGCTGTACCGGCTGTACCTCCTGGTGGACCTGCCCGGCATCACGATGAGCGGCAAGCTGTACGACTCCGCTCTCGGGCTCGTGCTCATCCACGTGGCGTTCCAGTCCGGCTTCTGCGCGTTCGTGCTGGCCAACTACATGAAGATGCTCCCGCACGAGCTGACCGAGGCCGCGCTGGTCGACGGCGCGTCGGTGTGGCGGCTGTACTGGCAGATCACCCTGCCGCTGTGCAAGCCGGCGATGGCGGCGCTGGCCACCCTGCTGTCCATCTGGATCTACAACGACTTCTTCTGGGCCCTGGTCCTGATCTCCACCGGCGAGAACATGCCGATCACCTCGGCGTTGAACAACCTCTCCGGCCAGTACTTCACCGACCCCAACCTGGTCGCCGCCGGCGCCCTGCTCACCGCGATCCCGACGCTGATCGTCTACTTCCTGCTCCAGCGGCAGTTCGTCAGCGGCCTCACGCTCGGCGCCAACAAGGGCTGACACCGACCTCAACAGGTCCGACGCAGCCTTTTCGAGCCTTCGAAAGAGAACCACCGTGTCCCACCCCTTCACGCCGCTGGCCTCCGTGCCCGTGGACGTCACCCGAGCCCGCGTCCACGAGGAGGGCTGGCAGTCCTGGAGCCCCAGCGGCGCCTACGCCCTCACCGACCGGCCGTACCGCCCGACCAACGCCAACTGGGCGACCGTCTGCTACCGGCCCGGCGTCACCGTCCCCGAGGGCACCTTCCAGGGCGAGGGCCTGCTCGCCCTCGACCCGGGCGACGGCACACCGGTCCGCCTGTGGGCGGCGGCCGATCCGACCCGCGAGGTCCCGTCGATCCGGCTGGCCGTCGCGGACGGCGTCGCGGAGGTGAGCGCCGACGGCCCGGTGAAGGAGTGGACCGGCACGGACATCCAGTCGGTACTGGCCGACTGGGCCTCGGCCCTGGGTCTCGACGCCCCGCGCCCCGCCCCCACCGTCTGGTGCTCCTGGTACGAGTACTTCACCGCCGTCACCGAGGACGACATCCACGAGAACCTCCGTGCGATGGACACCCTCGACCTGCCCATCGACGTCGTCCAGATCGACGACGGCTACCAGAGCGCCCTCGGCGACTGGCTCACCCTCTCCGGCCGCTTCCGCTCCCGCGAGGGCATCGCGCACACGATCCGCGCCCGGGGCCGCAGGGCGGGCATCTGGACGGCCCCGTTCCTGGTGGACCCGGCGAGCGAGCTGGCCGCCGAGCACCCGGAATGGCTGGTCAAGGACGCGTCCGGCGGCTTCCTGCACGCGGGCGTCAACTGGGGCCACGACCTCAACGTCCTGGACACCACCCACCCCGAGGCGGCGGCGTACCTGACGGAGGTCTTCCGCACCCTGTGCGCCGAGGGCTACGACTACTTCAAGGTCGACTTCCTCTACGCGGGCGCCCTGGACGGCGTACGGCACTCGGACGTGGACGCGCTGACGGCGTACCGCTCCGGCATCGAGCTGATCCGCGAGGCGATCGGAGCGGAGGCCTACCTGCTGGGCTGCGGCGCGCCGGTCCTCCCGTCCATCGGCCTGTTCGACGCGATGCGGGTCAGCCCGGACACGGCTCCGCACCGCCGCCCCGAGGCCGACGACTACAGCCAGCCCGGCCAGGACCCCGCCGAGTTCACCGGCGCCGGACGGCAGTGGCAGCACGGCCGTCTCTGGATCAACGACCCCGACTGCCTGATGGCCCGCCCGGCCGTCGAGACCCGCGAGCGCTGGGCGGCGCACGTCGAGGCGACCGGCGGCCTGATGGCCTCCAGCGACCGGCTGCTGTCCCTGGACGAGTGGGGCGTGGCCACCACGCGCCGTCTGCTGGAAGGTGACCGATGAAGCCCGAGCTCAAGCTCCCCGGCATCGCCTACGGCGGTGACTACAACCCCGAGCAGTGGCCCGAGGAGGTCTGGGCCGAGGACATGCGCCTGATGCGCGAGGCCGGGGTCACCATGGTCAGCGTCGGCATCTTCTCCTGGGCGCTGCTGGAACCCGCCGAGGGGGAGTACGACTTCTCCCGCATGGACAAGATCCTCGACCTGCTGCACGAGAACGGCATCGCCGCCGACCTGGCCACACCGACGGCCGCCCCGCCGGCCTGGTTCTTCCGCAAGTACCCCGAAGCGCTCCCGGTGGACCGGGACGGCCGCAGGCTGTCGTACGGCAGCCGTCAGACGTTCTGCCCGAGCAGCCCGGCGTACCGCAGGGCGGCGCTGCGGATCACCCGCGCGATCGCCGACCGGTACGTCGGCCACCCGGCGCTGGCGATGTGGCACGTCCACAACGAGTACGGCTGCCACAACGCCGAGTGCTACTGCGACACCAGCGCGGAGGCGTTCCGGGGCTGGCTGCGCTCGCGCTACGCGGATCTGGCGGCGCTGAACGAGGCGTGGGGCACCACGTTCTGGAGCCAGTGGTACTACGACTGGGACGAGATCCTCCCCCCGCGCGCCACCGGCGCGGTCCCCAACCCCACCCACCAGCTGGACTGGCGCCGCTTCTGCTCGGACGAGCTGCTCTCGCTGTACGTGGCGGAGCGGGACGTCCTGCGCGCGGCGGCCCCGTCGATCCCCGCCACCACCAACTTCATGGTGATGTACAACTTCGACGCGCTGGACTACTGGCGCTGGGCGCCCGAGCTGGACGTGCTGTCGAACGACCACTACCTGCAGTCCGCGGACCCCGAGTCGCAGATCGACATCGCCATCAGCGGCGACCTGATGCGCTCGCTGGCGGGCGGACCGTGGCTGCTGATGGAGCACTCCACGGGCGCGGTGAACTGGCAGCCGGTCAACCGCGCGAAGGGCCCGGGCGAGCTGCGCCGCAATGCCCTGGGGCATGTGGCGCGCGGCGCGGACGGCATCGCGTACTTCCAGTGGCGGGCGGCGAAGGCGGGCGCCGAGCAGTGGCACTCGGCGATGCTTCCGCACGCGGGTACGGACAGCCGGATCTGGCGTGACGTGGTCGCGTTGGGCGCCGATCTGAAGGCGCTGGCGGAGGTGCGGGGCAGCACAGGCGTGGCGGAAGTGGCCATCGTCTGGGACTGGGACGCCCGTTGGGCGGTGGAACTGCCGTCCCAGCCGAGCGAGCAGGTGCGCTTCCAGGACCTGGTCCGCGCCTGGTACGAGCCGCTGTGGCGGGCGGGCGTCGCGGTGGACTTCGTACGGCCGGACGCGGACCTGTCGCGGTATCGCGTGGTGCTGGCCCCGAGTCTGTACCTGGTGGACGACGCGGGCGCGGCGAACCTGACCGCCTTCGCGGAGCGCGGCGGCACCCTGGCCGTCGGTTTCCACAGCGGGGCGGTCGACGAGAACTGCCACGTCCGGCTGGGTGGTTACCCCGGGGCGTTCCGGGAGGCGCTGGGCGTGCGCACCGACGAGCTGTTCCCGCTGCTGCCGGGGGAGTCGGTGGGCCTGAGCGGGGGCGGTACGGGGACCCTGTGGTCGGAGCGGGTACGACTGTCCGGCGCCGAGTCGATCGCGTCGTACACGTCCGGCCCGCTGACCGGCGTACCGGCGGTGACCCGCAACAGCCTTGGGGCTGGGGCGACTTGGTACGTGGCCACGCTTCCCGACCCGGAGACCTTGGCCGCACTCCTGGACCGCATCCGTGCGGAGGCGGGCGTGGCGCCGGTGCGCGAGACCGTTCCCGGCGTGGAGGCGGTCCTGCGCCGGGGCGGGGACGCCGACTACCTCTTCCTCATCAACCACACCGACGCGGCCGCGGAGGTCACGGTGGCGTCCGACGCCACGGAACTCCTCACGGGCAAGCAGGCGCCTGGGTCGGTCACGGTGCCGGCGGGGGAGACGGTGGTCGTACGGGAGCCGCGCGGGGTCTGAAGCCGCCCTCCCCGGCGGCACCACCCGTCCTGACGGATGGTGCCGCCGGGGGAACAATGGGAAACGTGCCGGAACTGCCGGACGTCGAGGGATTCCGGCGGGTGTTCGAGTCCTGTGCGCAGGGCAGGGTCATCCGACGCGTCGACGTGCGTGACACGGGCGTCCTGCACGGCGTGAGCGCGCGGCGGCTGCGCGAGGCGCTGGAGGGCCGCCGGTTCACCGGGCTCGAACGGCACGGCAAGTGGCTCCTCGCCCGCACCGGCGGCGGCCACACACTCCTGCTGCACTTCGGCATGACCGGGCGACTGGTCTGCGACCACCCCGACGCGGCCGCCGCACCCCATGACCGCGTCCTGTTCACCGTCGGCCGCGACCGCCAGCTCCGCTTCCGCGACCAGCGCAAGCTCCAGGGCCTGTGGCTGGCCGACGACGCCGAGGTCGAACGGTTGCTGGAACGCCAGGGCCCCGACGCGCTGGCGGTGGACCGCGACGACTTCGAGGCCGCGCTCACCGCACGCCGCGGCGCCCTCAAGGCCGCGCTCATCGACCAGTCCGTCCTGGCCGGCCTCGGCAACCTGCTCGCCGACGAGATCCTGTGGCGGGCGCGGCTGCACCCCACCGTCCGGGCGAGCGACCTCACCCGGCCCGACTGCCGCCGCCTGTACACCGAGATGCGCCGCACCCTGCGCGCCGCGGTCACCGCGGGCTGCGTACCGCCGCGCGATGCCTGGCTCACCGGCCACCGCGACGACCCCGACCCGCACTGCCCCCGCTGCGGCACGCCCTTGCGCCGGTCCCGCCTGGCGGGCCGGACCACTGTGTGGTGCCCGCGGTGCCAGTCGGGGGGCCCCGCCTCGGGACCGGTCCCGGCGGTGTCGGGACACAGTGGGCGGCGGACACGTTGACCTGCGAGACACGCGAGGCAGCATGGAAACCGCACAGGTGGCCGGATGAGTGATCCCCGGCTCGACCGGCTGACCGCCAGACTCACGGACACCTCCAAGATGTTCGGGCCGCGACGGCGCCGACGGGCGGCGGAGGAGCTGTCCACGCTCGGCACGGCCGCCGCTGCCGCCGTGCTCGCCGAGGCGCTCGTACGTTCCTCGGACCCGGTCGTCGACGAGATCGCGCGCGGCGCCCTGGAGGGCGTCGAGGAGCAGGACGCGATCGACGCCGTGGCGGACGTGATGCTCTCGACCGGAGACGAGGACCTCGCCCGCCTGCTGGCGCGGGCGGTCCGCGCGCCCTCGGACCCCGGCCGGCATGCAGTGGCGCTGTTCCTGGCCGGTGAGTTCGACCAGTACGCCGACCTCGACTTCGACGGGAGCCTGCTGCGCGGCGTGCATGCCGGGGCCGAGGCGGCGCTGCGGCGGCGGCTGGCCGAGAAGGCGCGCGCCGGGGGACGCCTGGAGTGGGTGCGGGCGGTCGCCGACGGGGCCGTGCGCCAGGCCGGCCGGGTGTCCGACATCGAGTGGGACGCGGTGGTCCAGACGCTGTCGGGTGCCCAGCGGTGGGACGAGCTGTGGCGGCTGGCGTTCGACGCCCCGGCGGCGCGGGCGGCGGCGGTCATCCGGGTGGTGGGGGACGCGCGCTGGCGACTGCCCGACATGGACCCGACCGGCTACCAGGAGCTGGTGCGGCTGGCGAGGCGCGCCTGCGCCGCGGAACTCCCCGGCACGACCCCGTTCGGCGAGCGGCAGGCACAGGTCATCTCCTCGCTCTCCGACATCCAGTCCCTGACCGTGACCCGCGACGGCGAACTGGTGATCAGCGGCAGCAGCAGGGGCGACGCACTGCTGTGGCACGCCCCCACGGGATCACCGGTGGGGCCGCTCGCGTTCAGCGGCTCGAAACGCGTCCTGACGATGGCGACCACTCCCGACGAAAAGCTGCTGATCACGGGAGACCTGGGCGGCGGGATCAAGGTCTGGGACCTGCGCACGCGCAGCGTGATCGGGGAGTACACGCACACCATGGCCAAGCGCAACGTGGTGCTGGGCCGCAACCTCCTGGCGGTCGCGCTCTCCCCGGACGCCGATCTGCTGGCCAGCAGTGGCTACGGCCCCAACGTGCAGTTGTGGCGCGTGTCCTCGGGCCGGCTGACCCGGACCACCACCCTGAAGGCCGACGAGTTGTGGGTGCCGTGCCTGGCCGTGACGCCGGACGGGAGCATGCTCGTCAGCGGCGGCCAGAAGGGCAATCTGCGCCTGTGGCGGCTGCCCGGCGGGGAGCCGATCCGCGCCCTGGAGGGCCACACCGACCATGTCGGCTCCCTGGCGATCACCCCGGACGGTTCGCTGCTGGCCACCGGCGGTTACGACCGCACCGTCCGGCTGTGGCACCTGCCCTCGGGCGAGCCCGCGGGCGTGCTCAGGGGGCACACGCAGCTCATCCGGGCGCTGGCCATGACACCGGACGGCAAGCTGCTCGCCAGCGCCGGCCAGGACAGCGTCGTACGGCTGTGGCATCTGCCCTCCGGCGAGCCGGCCGGGCAACTCCGCGGCCACCGCGGCACGGTCGAGGCCCTGGCCGTGAGCCCCGACGGTTCGCTCCTGGCCAGCGGATCGAGCGACGGGCGCATGCTCTGGTGGACCCGCAAACTCTCGCAGCTCGACGCCCTGGTCCGGGCGCCCCTCGGCGAGGTCGACCCCGCCCGGATACGCCACTTCAAGGGGTCGTACGACCGCTTCACCGCGGCGGAACGCGCCTGGTTCGACCTGGTCGCCGCGCTCGTCCGGTGGCGCCACCGGCACGACGTCGAACTCCTCGACGCGTCGTACGACGACCAGGCCGCGGCGCACGACGTCGAGTTGAGCGACGACGTGAGCGAGGGCACCGCGCGGGACCCCCGCCGGACCCCGCACCGGCCCCGGCGCAAACGGAAGGGGAGACGGTGAGCGCCATGACGAAGGCCACCCGCGTGCTGCGCAGGCTCCTGCCGGGACGGACGGACGAAACCCTGCGACTGCGCAGCGAGTTGAGACAGGCGCGCCTGGAGATCGCGGAGCGCGACCGGACCGTCGAGCGGCTGCGCGCCGAACTCGCCCGGGCCCGCGCGGGCGCCGAGGAGGGCGCCCTGCAGCGGACCCGCGCCGACCTGGAACAGCTGGTCACGACGATCGGCTCGCCCCTGGTGCAGTTGTCGACGCAGGCGCACCTGCACCGTTCGGGCACCGCGCAGCTGCGTACCGGTGACGTCGTGGAGGTCGGCACCCGGCTGCTGCGGCTGCTGCGTGACGTGGGCGTCGACACTGTCGGCGAGCCCGGCGCCGCGCAGCCGTTCGACCCGGATCTGCACGAGCCGCTGAGCGCGACGGTGGCACCCGCGCCGGGGGAGCCGGTGCTGGTCCGGGTGGTGGGGCTGTCCTGCGACGGCCGGATCGTACGCAAGGCCGGTGTGGACGTCCGCGACGGAAGCGACGACAAGGAGGAGGACTGATGGCGGGCCGGCTGGGCGTCGACTTCGGGACGAGCAACACGGTCGTGGCCGTCTGGGACGAGGGCACGGACCAGGGCGTCACCGTCGGCATCCCCGACTACGGGCGGCTGCTCGGACACGGCGCCCACCGGGTGCCGGTGGTGCCGTCGCTGATCCACTACGCCGAGGACGGACGGCAGTTCCTCGGGGACCAGGTGCTGTCGGCGGGCAAATACCACGCGGCGGGCACCTTCCGCTGGATGAAGCGCTACGTCTCCAACCGCAGCCCGCAGAAGATGACGGTGAACGGCCGTCAGGTCTCGCCCGCCGAGGCCGGCCACGACTTCCTGTCCACCGTGCTGACCTTCGCCGCCGTCGAGGCGGGCACCGAGGGCGAGGAGATCGCCCTGACCGCCCCCGTCGAGTCGTTCGAGCACTACGAGGACTGGCTGGCCGAGGCGGCCGAGCGGGCGGGCATGCCCCGCTTCCGGCTGATCGACGAGCCGTCGGCGGCCGCGCTCGGCTACGGCGCGCACATCCGGCCCGGCCACGCCTACCTGATGTTCGACTTCGGCGGCGGCACCGTGCAGGCGGCCGTGGTGCGCATCCAGGACGAGGACGACCGCGCGGGCTCGGGCCGGTACTGCCGGGTGCTGGGCAAGGCGGGCGACGACATCGGCGGATCCACCATCGACCAGTGGATCTACGAGGAACTGCTGGCGCGCTGCGGACGCCACGACAGCGAGGAGGACGTACGCCGGCTCAGCCGGGCCCTGCTGGTGGAGTGCGAGCGCGCCAAGGAGGCGCTGTCCGAGCCGGGCCGCGAACGCGCCGAGATCAGCGTGATGAACCCGGACACCGGTGCCGTACTCGGCATCGACCTGATCCGCAGCGGCCCGGAGCCGCCCGGTGAGCGTGTGGTGTCGTTCGAGGACCTGCTGGACCGGCGGGACCTGTACTCCCGTATCGACCGGGTGGTCCGCCGCGCCCTGCGGGCGGCCGCCACCCGCGGCTACGACGAGGACGACCTGGCCGCGGTGCTGATGGTCGGCGGCAGCAGCCTGATCCCCTCGGTGCGCCGGACGCTGGAGCGCATCTTCGGCCGGGAGCGGGTGCTCAGCGACCGGCCGCTGGATGCCGTGGCCCGCGGCGCGGCGGCCTTCGCCGCCGGTACGGCCTTCCACGACCACATCCAGCACGACTACGCGGTGCGCTGGTTCGACCGCAAGAGCGGCCGGTACGAGTACCGCACCTGCGTCAAGGCCGGTACGGCCTACCCCACCACCGAGCCGGTGCACACCATGACGGTCCGGGCGACCCACGACGGGCAGCGTGAACTCGGCATCGCCATCTACGAACTCGGCGGCCACCGGCCCGGCGCTGCCGGCGGCGGGACCGAGCTGGTGTGCGACCCGTCGGGCGCCTGGCGGGTCCGGGAGATCTCGGCCGAGGACGACGACGCCCGCAACCGCTTCTGGATCAACGAACAGAGCCCGATGTTCCTGCACGCCAAGCCGCCCGCGTCCGCCGGGCAGGCGCGGTTCCGTGTGGAGTTCGGCATCGACGCCAACAAGCGGCTGCTGCTGACCGCGCACGACCTGGTCAGCGGGCGGGTCACCCACCGCGACTACCCCGTCGTGAAGCTGACGTAGGTCGTGAAACCGATGGAGGGAGACGGCGCATGGAGTTGCAGGAAGTCGAGGTGTTCATCGCACCCGACGGCACCACCAGGATCGAGGTGCGCGGGGTGGCGGGCGCGGGCTGCCTCGACCTCACCGAGGACCTGGAGAAGGCGCTGGGCGGCAAGATCGTGGAACGCGAACTGACCGCCGAGGCCCAGGCGGTGATACAGCAGCGCAACGAGGAACAGCTGCGGCGCGGGCCGGGCTCGTGAACCGGGCACAGCGAGGGCTGCGCATCCACGGCTTCGAGCCGTACAGCGCCGCGAACGGCCCGGGTGTCCGAGCCGTGGTCTGGGTCCAGGGCTGCACCCTCGGCTGTCCCGGCTGCTTCAACCCCGAGACGCATGCACGAGGCGGCGGCGAGACGCCCGTGGACGACCTGTTCGAGCGCATCCGGGGCCTCGGCGACCGCATCGAGGGCGTGACGATCAGCGGCGGCGAACCGCTTCAGCAGCGCGAGCCGGTCCTGCGGCTGCTGGGCCGCATCCGCGCCGAGACCTCCCTGTCGGCCGTCCTGTTCACCGGGTACCGCTGGCCGGAGGTGGCCCGGATGCCGGAGCTGGCGGCCCTGCGCGACCGCGTCGACGTACTGCTCGCCGGGCGGTACGAGGCGGGGCAGCGCATCGCCCGGGGCCTGCGCGGCTCCGCCAACAAGACGCTGCACCTGTTCGGCGACCGGTACACGCCGCACGATCTCGACGCGGTCCCGGACGCGGAGGTGGTCATCCACCCCGACGGACGGCTGACCCTCACCGGCATCGACCCGCTGGAGGTGGGCGAGTGAAGAAGGAGTACGACGGTATGGGCCCCGTTTCGGGCTTCGAGGGGGAGCTCGACCTCTTCCTGCGGGCGCGTTACACGCTCGTGGTGGTCGTCACCCTGGAGGAGGAACGGGCGCTCAAGGCCATCGCCGAGGTCTGCGAGCGCGGCCGGCGTCCCTGCCTCGCCTGGGATCTGGCGGACGGATTCGAGGTGCTCAGCGGCAAGCCCGGCAACCTGCCCGTCGCGAAGGACCCGCTGACGGTGATCGAGCAGGTGGAGAAGGCCGACGGCGACATCACCTTCGTACTGAAGGATTTCCACGACTGCTGGTCCAACCCCCAGGTGAAGCGGAAACTGCGCAACACCGCGCAGCGGCTGAAGTTCACCCGCAAGTCCATCGTCGTCATCTCGCCCACCCGCACGGTCCCGGAAGAGCTCCGCAACGAGACGGAGGTGCTGGAACTCCCGCTGCCCGACGCCGCGCAACTGGACGGCGTACTCGGCGGGCTCACCAGGACCCCCGGGATCAAGGTCGACCTCACGCCCGGCGGGCGGGAGAAGCTGGGCCAGGCGGCGCTGGGCATGACGGCCGCCCAGGCGGGTCGCGCCTACGCCAAGGCCATCGTCCGCGACGGCGCCCTGGACGAGCGGCACATCGAAGCGGTCGTACGGGAGAAGAAGGAGGTCATCCGGGAGAGCGAGGCGCTGGAGTTCTACCCGGTCCATGAGACCCCCGACGACGTGGGCGGTCTCGACGTACTCAAGCAGTGGCTACGGCTGCGCGAGCGCGCCTTCACCCAGGAGGCCCGGGACTACGGCCTGCCCGCACCCAAAGGCATGGCGCTGATCGGCATTCCGGGCACCGGCAAGAGCCTGACCGCCAAGATGATCGGCGGACTGTGGCGGCTGCCGCTGCTGCGGCTCGACGTCGGCGCCCTGTTCGGCTCGCTGGTCGGCGAGGCGGAGGAACGCACCCGCCGGGCGCTGAGGCTGGCCGAGACGGTGGCGCCGTGCGTGGTGTGGATCGACGAGATGGAGAAGGCGCTCGCCCACGGCGGCGGCGACTCGGGCACCAGCACCCGGGTGTTCGGCACGATCCTGACGTGGATGCAGGAGAAGACGGCGCCCTGCTTCGTGGTCGGCACCGCCAACGACGTCTCCAGCCTGCCGCCGGAGGTGCTCCGCAAGGGCCGCTTCGACGAGATCTTCTTCCTCGACCTGCCCACCGCCGAGGAACGCGCCGAGATCTTCTCGGTCCACCTGCGCAAACGCCGCCGGCTGCCGGGCGACTTCGACATCGCGCGGCTGGCGGCACGCTCCGAGGGGTACGTCGGCGCGGAGATCGAGCAGACGATCGTGGACGCGATGTACGTCGGTTTCCACCAGGACCGTGAGTTCACCACCGACGACATCCTCACCGCGCTCGCCCGCCAGGTACCGCTGTCGGTGTCCCAGCGCGAGACGATCGGCGCGCTGCGCTCCTGGATGCGGGAGGGCCGCGCGCAGTCGGCGTCCTTCGACGAGGCGGTGGAGGCGGAACGCCAGTTCGTCGTGCCGCTGGAACCGCTCGGCCACTGAGGCGCTCGCGGCCTCGCCGCCCAACCACTTACGGAGACCCCATGTCGCACTTCACCACCATGACCACGCAGCTCACCGACCCGGACGCCCTGCGCGCCGCGCTCGCGGACGTGGGCTACGGCGAGGTGGAACTCCACGACAGCCCCCAGCCGCTGTACGGCTACCAGGGCGACGTGCGCTCCGACCGCGCCCACGTCATCGTCCGCCGCGCCCACATCGGCCGGGCCTCGAACGACCTCGGCTTCCTGCACCAGGAGGACGGCCACTACCGGGCGGTGATCAGCGAGTACGACCGCCGGAAGCACGACGACAGCTGGCTGGCCCGCCTGACCGCCCGCCACGCCTACCACCTCACGACCGACACCCTGGCGGCCCAGGGCTTCACCCTGACGGAAGAGACGACGGAACGGGACGGGACGGTCAGGATGGTGCTGCGGCGGTTCCAGTGAGTCGGCGCGGCACTAGGCGTGGTTGCGGGGACCGCCGCCGCTGTGGGCGAGGGCGCTGGGCGTTCGGCGGCCGACGATCGCCGGGGCCTCTCGGACGAGCGTGTCGTCGGTGAGCGCTGCCACCATGAACAGCGCGAAGTCCACCCGGCGCGTCAGATTGCTGGCCAGCACCGGGTCGCCCACGTGCCGGCTCCACACGGGCAGGCCCTGACTCTCGCCCTCCTCCAGGCTGCTGCCGCGCACCACGGTCCACCGGGTGTCGCTGGCGAAGATCCGCCGGCAGGCCTCCACCTGGTCGTCGATCTCGACGGCGCGAACGAGCTTGCCCAGCAGGGCGGCGATCCGAACGCCCGTGGTGAACCACCACGAGTACCGGTCCTTCCCGTCGCGCGTGATGTGCCAGCCGCAGGAGAAGACCAGGCGCGCGCCCGGCGGCGCGTGGTCGAGCACTGCCTGCGCGGTGCCTGACGCGTACTGCTGCACGCCCCAGGGCACCAGCACCGTCAACACCCCGTCGCACCCGGCGACGGCACGCCGGATCACTTCGGGATCGTTGGTGGGCCCGGGGACGACGGTGATCCGCCCCTCGAACGCGGCCAGCTTCGGCACACTGCGCTCCCGGCAGACGCCGACCACCTCGTAGCCGCGGTCCAGCGCGTGCCGGACCATGTACTGCCCGAGCTTCCCCGAAGCCCCGACGATGCAGACCTTCTTCACCCGATCCGTGCCCATGGCGCAGCCCTTCCGCCGGGATGTCTACCTTATGGCGTAAGGCAAGGTAGCCTTATGCTGTAAGGCAGTCAAGGGTGGCGAAAAGGAGGGCGGATGCGCGACGCAGGCAAGGGCCGACGTGGGGCGTCGGCGCGCACCCCGCTCAGCCGCGAGCGCGTGATTCGTACCGCGATGGCGGTCGCGGACGAGAAGGGCTCGGCCGCGCTCACCATGCGGGCCATCGCCGAACCACTGGGCGTCGAAGCGATGTCGCTCTACCACCACGTGGCGGGCCGGGAGGACATCCTCGACGGCATGGTGGACGCGGTGTTCGCCGAGATCGACCTGCCACGGCACGACACGGACTGGAAGAGCGCCATGCGCCACCGCGCGGTCTCCGCCCGAGCCGCCCTCAAGCGCCACCCATGGGCCATCGGCCTGATGGATTCCCGCTCCCAGCCCGGCCCCGCGACCCTGCGCCACCACGACGCCGTGATCGGCGCCCTGCGCGCCGGAGGCTTCTCTGTCCCGAGGGCCGCGCACGCCGTCTCGCTGATCGACAGCTACCTGTACGGCTTCGTGCTCCAGGAGCTGAGCCTGCCGTTCAGAGGCGCGACGGAGCTGGAGGAGGTCACGGCCGCCATCCTGCGCGACCTGCCCGCCGACGCCTACCCCCACCTCACCGAACTGGCCACCGAGCACGTCCTCAAGCCCGGCTACGACTACGCCGACGAGTTCACCTTCGGCCTCACCCTCATCCTGAACGCCCTCCACCCGGACGAGCCCACCCACTGAGCCGGTGGGCGTTTGCCGGCCTGTGGGGGCCGGCAAACGCGTCCTGCGTCGGGCGCTGTGGGGTCAGCAGGTGCTACCGGCGCAGATGGTGTTCAGCAGTGTGAGCAGGCCGGCGCAGACGCACGTGGCGAACTGGTTGCCGTCACTGTCCACGGGGTCGGTTTCGGGGAGCGCGTGCAGTTCGGCGAGCAGCCGGCTGTCGTTGTCGTTCATGGCGTGACTCCTTGGTGTTGTTGTGGGACGACGGCAGTGGTCTGCCGCCGCGTCGGTGTGCTGACCCTTGTGGACTCCGTGCTGTGGCGGTGGATCCGGGTCTGCAGGGGGACGGTCCATTGCCGGGGCGAGGTGTGGTTCAGCCTGAGCAGGAACGCGAGGATGCCGCTGGTGCCGTCGCTCCAGCTCGTCGAGGTCTCGCCGTACTCGTTGGGAAAGGCCATCCGGCCGTGCCGGTACGTCCGCTGGGCGAGGATGATGCCGGCCATGTCCTGGGCGGTGGAGCGGTAGAAGTCGTCGCCCGTTGCGTCGGCCATGTCGAGGATGAAGTCCGCGTTGCCGGCCAGCCCGTGGCACTGGGTGAGAGGGCCACGCGTGGCGTGCTCGGCCACGGCCTGGGCGGCGCGGCGGGCGAAGTCGGCGAAGCGCGTTTCCCCAGCGACTTGGTGGAGCCCGATGAGGAAGGCACCGATGCCTGCTGCTCCGTGGCACCAGTACGGTGCGGTGGGCGGTTTTCCCACCTGGACGGGCCATTGGGCCGACTTGCCGGTGAGGACGGCGTGGGCCAGCAGGCTGTCACCGGCCTCGACGGCCAGAGACAGGTGTTCGGGGCGCTCGCACAGGACTGCGGCAGCAAGGAGGAAGTAGCCGATGCCTGCGGTTCCGTGTGCGAAGCCGAGGTACGGCTTTCCCGTCGGCCACCCGCCGGCCTCGGCGGGCACCGGCCAGCTGACCCCGTCCGCGTCGCGGCACGCCGAGGCGGCCAGCTTGTCGGCAGCCTCGATGGCGCGGTGAGCGAAGCGCTCATCGCCGGTGTGGAGCCACAGGTGGAGTGCTGCCAGTCCGCTGCCCGCGGTGCCGTGGGTGATGTCGTGGCCGGCGCAGGACTCAAGCGGCGCCAGCCCCAACTCACGGCCGTGGTCCAGCAGGTGCTGGTCGGCGATGGCGCGCCCTGCGTCACACAGGGCCCAGGCGATGCCGGGAAGACCGAAGTGGAGGCCGGGCCGGGCGGGGCCGGTGCCCGCCCGGCTCAGGATCCACCGGCCCGCTGCGGAGATCACTTCTGGCAGACGGTGGTCTCCGGTGAGCTCGAAGTACCGGGTGAGCACGGCCAGGACACCGGCCGCTCCCTGCTGAACGACGCACGGATCGGCCTCTCCGACCGCGGTCGACACGGGCCACAGCCGACTGTCGTCCGGGCTGATGGAGCTGACCAGACCATCGACGAGTGCGGTGACCGGATCCTGGTCCTGCTGCTCGACGCCCGCCCCATCGGCGCTGGTCTGCCGGTACGCCCTTGCGGCCGGTACCGCGTCCCGGTGGCCCGACGGGGCGGTGGGGGAGGACAGTGCGGTGCGCGCCCGTGACAGGTCCCAGCGCTTCGAGGGGTCCTCGCGTGTCAGCCCGAGGACCATCGTCACCAGGCTTGCAGGCAGCTTCAGCCGTTCGGCGCAGGCCGTCAGCCAGGCGGCCATGCGCTGGTCCACGCACCTGGTGGCCGGCTCGTCGGCAAGGAGATGGGGCACGTTTCCGGTCAGGACGTATCCCGCGGTGGCGCCCAGACTGTAGTAGTCGGCAGTCGGCGCCGGCTGTGCGCCGCGCAGTTGTTCCGGAGCGCTGAAGCCCGGCGTGCCCAGGGACGTCGCTCTGGTGGTCATCCCGTCAACTACGGCCAGTTCCAGGTCGATCAGCCGCAGCGTGCCGTCCGGCCGGACCATGATGTTGCCGGGAGTGAGGTCCCGCACGATGCAGCGGTGCTCGTGGGCTGTGGCTGCGAGGTCGACCAGCCGGGCGACCATGTCGAGGGCGTCGGAACTGTAGTGCTGCCAGCCGGTGTTGAGGAAGTGGTCGATCACCCACCGGCGCAAGGTGGTGCCTGGCACCTCCTCCTCGGCCAGAAAGACGTGTCGGCCATGCTCGAACACCGCTACCGGCGCCGGGGACAGGTTCAGTTCGCGCAGCCTGTCCAGCATTTCGGCCTCCGTGCGCAGCCAGTCGCGCACGTCCCACCCGGAGGCATCGGCTTCCACATGCGGCCGGGCCTCCTTGATCACCACAGCGGCCCCCGTGCGGATGTCGGTGCCCCGGTAGACACCGCCCTTGTTGCTGTACCGGATCGCTTCCCGCACGGCGAAGCGCCCGCCGAGCACCGGGTCACCGCTGCCCGACGCGGTCGAGCCACCGGGCAGGGCACCGAAGACGGGAAACGGCGACACCGCCCAGGAAGGCGGAAGGTACTGCCCGGTCCGCCGGTCTTCCACGGGATTGCCCTCGGGGTCGTAGATGAAGTCGACGAAGAGGCCCTGTGCCGACAACTGGCGGCGACCGACGAACGATCCGTAGCGGTAATGCACCAAGCTGTCCGGCGCATAGGGGTGGTCGGACAGGATGCGCGGCCCGGCCAGCCCCGCCGTGGCGCGGTGCAGTGCATCGGCGATACGAACGGCGGCAGCGTCACAGCGGGGATACACCGTGATGAACTTCCCCGAGCTGCCCCGCGGCGTGCTACGGGTGTTCAAAGCCGCCACCCGGGTCAGGGAACTGGCGAACTTGAAAGCGGATTCCTCCCTCAACAGCACCTTCAGTGCCCTTTCGAGCACCTCGGGCGCGGACACCTGCGTCGCCGAGACATGGAGCTTCCAGCCCTGTTCCCGCTGCGCGCCGTCGCACGGCACGACGCGGCACCACGACTCATCCCTCAGGACCTGCCAACACGAAACCGCTCCGGCGCTGCGCAGGGCCCGCTCCAGCAGACCACCAAGCCCGCCGTCCGCATCACGGCTGCCCATCAGACCCCTCCTCGGCCTCGACAGACGCCGCCGGCCTGCTCCCCCGTACTGCGGCGCCCTCCACCGGGGCACCTGCCCTCACGTCGCGCACAAGCCAACACGGACAAGCCACAAGCCACCTGATCCAGCGAGCGGACGACGGCGCATCCGGGGAGCTGGAAGCAGCGGCTCATGTACGCCTCTGCCACGTGAGCGCGCCGGTCGGCGCCGTCCGGATCGCCTGTCTGCAGATGGGTCGCATGCAAGGATGTCGCCCGTGACCGGATCGTCTTCCTCGCCTGTCGCCGAGGACACGCCGCGCAACTACGGCCTGGGTCCCCGTGCTGCCGCCGTGCTTGTGTTCGGGTCGTCGGCCGCGGTCCTGGTGGTTGAGATCGTCGCTTTGCGGCTGCTGGCTCCCTACCTCGGCCTCACCCTCGAGACCAGCACGATGGTGATCGGCATCGCCCTCACCGCGATCGCCCTCGGCTCCTGGCTGGGCGGGCGCATCGCCGACCAGGTCGATCCACGCCGGCTCCTGGGACCGTCGCTCGGGGTGTCGGGAGCGGTCGTGGCGCTCACCCCTGCCGTACTGCGCACCGCTGCGGAGTGGGCACCGGCGACGCTCCTGTTCATCGCGTCGCTGACCATCCTGGTGCCGGGCGCGCTGCTCTCCGCGGTGACGCCGATCGTGACCAAGTTGCGCCTCACCAGCCTCGCCGAGACCGGAACGGTCGTCGGCCGACTGTCCGGCGTCGGCACCTTCGGCGCCATCGTCGGTACCGTCCTCACCGGCTTCGTCCTCGTATCGAGGTTGCCGGTCAGCGGCATCCTGATCGGCCTCGGCACACTGCTGGTGGTCGGCGCGGGGCTGGTCGAGTGGCGAACGCGCGGGTGGCGCGGCACCCCCGCCCTCACACTCGTGGTCGTCGCCGGCGGCCTCGCCACCACGGTCGCGCCAGGTGGCTGCGACACGGAGACCAGGTACCACTGCGCACGGGTCGTCGCCGACCCCGACCGGGACAGCGGCCGCACACTCGTCCTGGACGGCCTGCGGCACTCCTACGTCGACATCGACGACCCGACCTTCCTGGAGTTCGAGTACGTACGCGCCATCGCGTCGGTGGTCGATGCCGCCTTCCCCGAAGGTGAGCCGCTTGTCGCCCACCACCTGGGCGGCGGCGGGCTCACCCTTCCCCGTTACCTCGCGGCCACGCGCCCCGGAACGCGCAGCCTGGTGTCCGAGATCGACAGCGGCGTCGTACGCATCAACCGCGACCAACTCGGTCTGAGACCGGACGCCGGTATCGACGTACGCACCGAGGACGGAAGGCTCGGCCTGAGGCGACTGGACTCCGGCAGTCGTGACCTCGTCGTCGGCGACGCCTTCGGGGGCGTCAGCGTGCCGTGGCACCTCACCACGGTGGAAGCGATGACCGACGTACGGCGGGTCCTCAACGAGGACGGCCTGTACGTCGCCAACCTCATCGATCACGGTGCTCTGGCCTTCGCACGTGCCGAAGCGGCCACCCTCAGCGAGACCTTCGAGCACGTCGCCCTCGTCGGCGAACCCACCGACATCGGCCTCGACCCGACCGCCACTCCCCAGGGCGGCAATCTGGTGGTACTCGCCTCCAAGCGACCAATCGACCTACGCGCGACCCAGGAAGCGCTGGACGCCCGGCAAACCGGCTGGAAGATCGTCACCGGCGACGACCTCGCCTCCTGGATCGGCGACGCCCAACCGCTCACCGACGACTACGCCCCCGTCGACCAGCTCCTCCAGCCCTACAGCCCACAGAGCAGCCAGTAACAGGACACCATCCTGAGTCCGGCGCAGGCAGCAACACGGCATTCTGCCCCTCGTACCCTGTCCCCGTGCCGTCCTCCCGCCTGCACCGCGTCGCCGTCCTTGTGCTCGAGGGTGCGAAGCCGCTCGATGTCGGCATTCCCGCGCAGGTGTTCACGACCCGCGCGAGCATGCCGTACGAGGTGCGGGTGTGCGGGGCGGCACCCGGTCTGGTGACCGGCGCCGACGGCCTGTCGTACTCCGTCGCCCACGGCCTCGACGCGCTTGCGTGGGCCGACATCGTCTTCATCCCCGGCTACCGGTTCCCGGACCGCGACGACCCGCCGCAGGCCGTCGTCGACGCGCTGATCGCCGCCCACGCTCGGGGCACGCGGCTCGCCGCCATCTCGACGGGCGCCTTCACGCTCGCCGCCACGGGCCTGCTGGACGGCAGACGCGCCACGACGCACTGGCACTACTCGCGGACACTTGCGGCGAAGCATCCGCTCGTCCAGGTCGACGAGAACGTTCTGTTCGTCGACGAGGGCAGCGTGCTGACGTCGGCGGGCGCCGCCTCGGGCATCGACCTGTGCCTGCACATTCTGCGTGGCGACCTCGGGGTGGCCGCGTCGAACCACGCGGCCCGGCGCCTGGTCGCGGCCCCCTACCGCAGCGGGGGTCAGGCGCAGTACGTGCCGCGCAGCGTGCCCGAGCCGCTCGGCGAGCGGTTCGCCGCCACCCGCGAGTGGGCGCTGCGCCGGCTCGGCGAACCCCTCACCCTTGAGGTGCTGGCCCGGCATGCTGCGGTCTCGCCGCGTACGTTCTCGCGGCGCTTCGTCGAAGACACGGGGTATACGCCGATGCAGTGGGTCATGCGCGCCCGCATCGACGTGGCGCGTGAGCTGCTGGAGCGTTCGCAGCGGAGCGTCGAGCAGATCGCCGCCGAGGTCGGTCTGGGCACCGGTGCGAATCTGCGGCTGCATTTTCAGCGCATCCTCGGCACCACGCCGAGCGAGTACCGGCGCACTTTCGCCCGCGGCGAGTAGGGCGATTGCCTGGCGCGATCCTTGTGAACCGTGGCGATCACGCCGCTGTCACGCGTGAATGCCGCACGCGACGCTGGTGGGGAACCCAAAGGGACTGAAGGGACACCACTCATGACGCGCATCGCGATCAACGGATTCGGCCGCATCGGACGCAATGTGCTGCGCGCACTGCTCGAACGCGACAGCGCCGTCGAGATCGTCGCCGTCAACGATCTGACGGAGCCCGCCACCCTCGCCCGGCTGCTCGCCTACGACAGCACGGCCGGCCGGCTCGGCCGCCCGGTGACCGTCGACGGGGACGCCCTCGTCGTCGACGGCCGCCGCATCACGGTGCTCGCCGAGCGCGAACCGGCGCAGCTGCCCTGGGCGGAACTCGGCGTCGACATCGTTCTGGAAGCCACCGGCCGCTTCACGTCGGCCAAGGCCGCCCGTGCCCACCTCGACGCGGGCGCTAAGAAGGTGCTCGTCAGCGCGCCGTCGGACGGCGCCGACGTCACGCTCGCGTTCGGGGTCAACACCGACGCGTACGACCCGGCCGTGCACACGATCGTCTCGAACGCCTCGTGCACGACGAACGCGCTTGCGCCGCTGGCTGCGGTGCTCGACGAACTCGCCGGCATCGAGCACGGCTTCATGACGACGGTGCACGCCTACACGCAGGAGCAGAACCTCCAGGACGGTCCGCACCGCGACGCCCGCCGCGCCCGCGCCGCCGCCGTCAACATCGTGCCGACCACGACGGGTGCCGCCAAGGCGATCGGGCTCGTGCTGCCGAACCTCGACGGCAAGCTGTCGGGCGACTCGATCCGCGTGCCGGTTCCGGTGGGCTCGATCGTCGAACTCAACACGACCGTCTCGCGCGACGTGACGCGCGACGACGTGCTGGCGGCGTACCGCGCCGCGGCGGAGGGGCCGCTCGCCGGCATCCTCGAATACTCGGACGACCCGCTCGTGTCGTCCGACATCACGGGCAATCCGGCCTCGTCCATCTTCGACTCGGCCCTCACCCGCGTCGACGGCCGCCACGTCAAGGTGGTCGCCTGGTACGACAACGAGTGGGGCTTCTCGAACCGCGTGATCGACACGCTGGAGCTCCTCGCCACCCGCTGACCGGACGCCGGGGCGGCCCGGGCGACGAGTTCGCGGATGTGCCGGAGGCGGTCGATGCGGGCCATGCCCAGGCGCTCGTCCCACAGTGCCTCGGTCGGCGTCCTGTCAGTCCAGTTGCAGGCGGTCGGCCAGTCCGGCGGCGGTGAAGGCGGTCACCACATCGTCGCGGCCTTCGGTGAAGTGATCCCAACTGTCGCAGTGGACGGGCACCACGCGGCGTGCTCCGAGGATCCTGGTGGCTTCGGCGGCCTGCGCGCTGTCGAGGACGAGGAGGGCGCCGTCGAAAACGGGGCGTCGAGGTGCCCCGGCGAACAGGACGGCGGTGTCGACCGGTCCGAACCGCTGGGCGATCTCCTTGACCAGAGTGAGCGAGGCGTTGTCGCCACTGATGTAGACCGTGGGCAGGTCGTTCGAGGTCAGGACGAAGCCGACGACTTCCCATGGGGCCAGGCCCCTGGCCGTGCCGCCGAGGCGGGCCGCGCCGCTGGGAGTGGTGAGCGTGAGGGGTACGTCGGTGAGGAGGGCTCGGCCGGAGTGGTCGAGGTTGTCGGCGTGCTGATCGTGGGAGAGCAGGACCGCGTCGAGGGGGCCGAGTTCGGAGGGTGTGATGGCCGAGGGCGCTGTTTTGGTCAGGGGCGGGCCGCTGGGCACCTGGTAGTCGCCGGGCTCGTCGAATGTGGGGTCGGTGAGCAGCTTCAGCCCGCCGTACTCGATGAGGGCGGTGGGGCCGCCGAAGACGCGGATCGGGACTGGGGCGTTGGTTGTGTCCTCACGGATGAGAGAAAGATTATCCGTGACGCGACGGTAGTCGTTTCTCACGGATGAAGGCAAGCCATACCATGAGAACCATGAAGGAGCCCGTGCCCGCCGAGTGCCCCCCGCCGCCAGCGCCGGGAGCGGAGCGGTACCCCGCACTCGACCTGGCCAACAGCGCCATTGCCCTGCCCGGCGGCCAGTTCACCGACCTCCTCGGCACCCCTGCGGCCGCAAACCAGTGGCTCACCGAACGCGACCTCGCCCCCGTGGATGCCGGACTGCGGGAGGTGTGCGCGGCGCAACTGAGGTCGCTGCGCGAACAGATCCGGGCGCTGCTCGCCTCCAGAGTCGACGGGCACCCTGCTCCGTCGAGCGCTCTCGCCTCCGTCAATGACGCACTGACCCGGGCCCCTGCGGCCTCCCTGCTGCACTGGGATCCGGTGCGCGGCCTGTACCGTGCCGCCGCCCACCCCACCACCCAGATCCTCGACCATGCCCTCGCAACCCTCGCCGCCAACGCCGCCGATCTGCTCACCGGCCCCGATGCCGAACGCCTCGCCGCGTGCGGCTCCGCCCCGTGCAACCGGTACTTGCTGCGCACCGGCCGCCGCCACTGGTGCTCCACCCGCTGCGGCGACCGCGCCCGCGCGGCCCGCGCCTACGCCCGCCGCACCCAATCGAGCACTGACTGAGCAGCGACGCGAACTGGGGAGCAGCGGGGGACACCGTCCGCAGGGCGAGCCCTCGTCACCGTCCGGCTTCAGCGCCTGCAGCCGGTCGTCCTCGAAACCTCGGTGACCGGATCGGCC
Source organism: Streptomyces spinoverrucosus (assembly GCF_006539505.1). Lineage (GTDB taxonomy): Bacteria > Actinomycetota > Actinomycetes > Streptomycetales > Streptomycetaceae > Streptomyces > Streptomyces spinoverrucosus. The sequence goes on along the minus strand of NZ_BJND01000054.1, from coordinate 11,721 downwards.
AGACGCATGCCCGGATCGCACGCCGGTCCCGCGGCCAGGTCTCGCTCGAAGAGACGGCGGCCTTGCTGCGCGCTCATCAGGGCTGATCTCATGGGGCACGTCACCGCTTCACGCGGCTGCGCACGGCGAGGATGGCAAGCCCCAGCAGGCCCGGCTCGACGAGGCGGGCAGTTATCTCGACGTACATCCCGGTGGTGGTCAGGTCCTGTCCGGAGGCCCGGAAGATCACCGAGTTGACCACCACCCTCACGGACTTCTCGAACCGCGCGGACGACAGACGCCTTGTGTAGGGCCCTTCCGGGTTGACGGGTGTCGGCTTCCTGGTCGTCAGGGTTACTCGGCGGCCGTCGGTGGTACCCGCACTGACCGGGTCCAGGTCGGCCTGCGGCAGCCCCCACAGCATCATCGCGAGCACGGTGGCCGTCATCGCCAGGACCAACCAGGCCAGGGCACGCGTGGCGCGCAGGCCGTATCCGGAGAGTGCCCAGTACAGCCGCAGCAGCGTCCGCTCACCGAGGGACGCCGTGGCGTCGTGGCGGCGCATCTCCATTTCGCCGTAGTAGAAGTCGGCCGCGCCCGGCTCGTTCCGGCCGTCCTCGAGCGCCTTGCGCAGCTGCCGGTAGACCGGTGCGAGCACGGCGGGGTCGTGCGTCTCGACACCCGGTGGCGCGGGCGTCCAGCCGTCGCCGTACCGGGTCGCCCGCCAGTGGTGCTCCTCGGCCAGGGTCCGGCGGCGTATCCAGCGCAGCCCGTCCGGTGGTGGCGCCAGGACGCAGCGGCCTTCGAGCCGCAACTGGTCCAGGTGGACCGCCTCCACGAAGAGACAGCCGGTCAGGTCGACGTCGGCAAGCGCCAGGTGCGCGGCGTCCACGCCCTTGACCGAGGTGACACGCACCCGGGTGTCGGAGAGCCCCGGTTCGGCGATCACCTCGCCCTCCGGCGAGACGAACGGGCGGGGCCGGCCGACGACGGTCACCGGGAACTCCACCACGGCGTCGGTCAGATCCACCACGGCGTACCGCAGCCGCAGCGCGGCGGTGGACGCCCACCGTGTCCGCCGGAAGTGCACCTCCCGCGCGGCGGCCTCCAGCGTCCACGCGGCCTCGAACACGGCGTCGGAGAAGTCCACCGTCCCCGGGCAGACCAGCGGGCCGATGCGGGCGGTACGCCGGAACACCGCCCGCCGGAACCCGATGCCGGCCTCCAGCCGGGCACCGGAGAACGACATGTCACCACCGATCGTGGCCTCGTCGAACGTGGCTTCCGCCGCGAAGTGAGCCTCGGCGAACGGTATGTCCCCGCCGATGTCCGCCCCGTTGAAGCAGGCTCTGCTCCGGTGGAAATGCGTACCGTCGAAACAGGCCCGGCCGGCGACCCGGACCTTCTCGAAGTCGGCACCGTCCTCGAAGACCGCGCCGTCGAAGGTGGCGTTCCCGTCGATGGCCGCCCCGCCGAAGGACGCGACGCCACACACCCGGACACCCGAGAAGTAGGCATCCCCGCACGTCATGCCCTTGAACACCGCACTTCTGCCGACCTCGCGGACACAGAACCACAGCGTGCCCTTGATCCGCGTCTCGTAGAACCAGGCGTCACCGCCCACTTCGGTGTCATCGAGCCACACGTCTCCCGCGACCTGCGCCGCGCCGAGGCGGAGATCGCCCCCGGCACGCACCTCACGGACGTACAGACCCCCGCCGAACACGGCCGACGCGAAAGAGCAGAAGCCGCCGAAGTCGATCCCCTCGAGCTCCGCATCTCCGGTGAACCGCACCTCGTCGAAGGACGCGTCCCCCACCCGCGCCCGTCCGCTCCCCGGATCCCTGAGCGGTGCGAGCAGTTCGTCGAGCAGGTCCTGGGTGAAGGGGGTGCCCCGGTGGTCGAGGTCGGCGCCGGGGGACAGCGAGGCCAGGTGGGCGGCCCGTTCGGCGCTGTCCAGATGCGCCAGGCAAGCCGTGTACGAACCCACTCTGCGCCCCCGGCAGCGTTCCCCGGCGTCGAGGTGTCCGCAATGCGGCCACGCGGGAGCGTCGGTTGCAGTCATCCCAGCCCCCGTCTCATACCGCCACGACCGTCACGTCCCTCCGGTCACGCCCCTTCGGCCGGTCGACCAGTGCCTCGACCACCCAGCGTCCGGGGGTGGCCTCCAGTTCCGCCCGATAGCGGTCGGGCTCGTACTGCCGGAAGACGACGGGTTGTTTGTCCTTGCGGCCCGAACGCCACATGAACGTCTGCAGATTGCGCCGCGACAGGTCGTGTCCCAGCAGCTCGATCACGAACGGACGGCCGGCTGCGACGGGGTCCCGGGGGAAGTGCAGGGCGATGCCCTCCTCACCGGCGAGCGTGCCGCCGGGCGGGCGTCCCGCGCGGATCGCGAGCATCGCGTCCCGGAGCGCGGGCCCGCTCGCCATGTCCGCGTTCCGGAAGCCGGTCCACAGCATGGGGTCCGTACCGGTCCAGTCCGCGACGGCCGACCAGCGCGGCACCGTCCCGTCGCCGGGCCCCGGCAGGCCGTCGGCGATCCGCGACCCGTCGGAGGAGAGCACGAGCGCCTCGGGGGTCGGGAAGTCGACGCTACCGAGGCAGTGCACGGTGTACGGGAGGGGACCGGCGCGCCGGTGCCCGTCGCACCCCGAGCGGAACTCCTCCTGGAAGGCCACCGCCTCGCGGACGGCGTCGCCCGGCAGCCCGGGAACCGGGTAGCGGTTGTCGGTGATACGCCGCTCGTGGCGCTTGCCCTCGACCCGCACGGCGGGGTGCAGGGGAAGCATCTCGACGACCGCCGGCAGGTTGAGCGCCCAGTCACGCAGCGCCTCGTTCAGCCGGGCGGCCACGTCCGCGCCGGGACCCGCGTCGCCGGAGATCGCATCACCGGCCAGCAGCCGGGCGGCCTGGACCAGCCCCTTCTGCGGGGTGCCGAGGGTGACCAGGGTCCGGGCGGTCTCCCGGCCGTCCTCGCACTGCAAGTAGTGCCGCCCGATCAGCCCGCCCGTCGCATGGCAGACCAGAATGACGCGCGGATCATCGGTCCGGTCCGGGTAGTACGCATCGACCTCCGCACGCCACCGGTCGAGCTCGCGTGCCACCCGCGCCTTCAGCTGCCGGGCCACCAGCCGGTGGGACAGCCGCCAGTCGTAACCGAACGGCACGAACTGCGCGTCGAGCGGGTCGCCGAGGGCGGTACGAATGTCGGGATAGCCCATGCAGGACAGCAGCCCGGGTACGGAGTCCGGGACCTGCAGCAGTGCGTCGGCGTCCAGCCGGAAGGGGCCCTCGGGCGGCGCGTCCCCCAGCCCGGGTGGGAGGGCCACCTCGGTGAGCGCCGCAGCCGCCGGGCCGATCAGCTGCTCACCGCACCGCGCCCAGACGTCCTGGCCGTCCCGGCACAGCCGCGTGCCCAGGAACCCCGGGACGAAAACCACCAGATCGTGTTCCATTCATCCTCCCCGTGTCCCGGCCCCGAAGAACGCGTGCGGCAGCCGGATCAGATCGCAACGGTCCTCCCCCTGCAACGCCACCACCAGACCCTCCGGGTCCATCGCGGTACGGACGGCGTGCACGTCGTACCCACGCGTGGGAATCCCCGGCCCGTCCAGCCATTCCCGGGACCAGACGTCCCATGCGCGTGACACCGCCTCCGGCATGCAGAGCAGCAGCACCGGCTGCTCCACGGGGCCGGCGAACACCAGGGACGTCACGTCGGGGAAGTCCCCCGGCAGCCGCTCCGGGGGGTGGATGCTGTGGGGGCCGGAGCAGTCCTTGACGTACACGCTGCCGTGGTCCGCCCAGGCCAGCAGGGGCATCGAGGCGTCGTCCTCGTCGTCGTACAGCTCCCCGAGGGCGAGGCAAGAGGGGCCGGCGGAGAGCAGGACGCGCTGCTCGACGCCCTGCTCGCCCTCGGCCCAGACCCGCAGCTGGTCACTCAGATCACCGGCCATCCAGTACGTACCGTCCCGCAGGACCCTCGAGTCGATCCCGCAGAACCCGCGGTCGGTGCGGATCTCGCGCACCGCGGTCCCGGCGGACGAGGCATCGGCCGGGACCTCGTGGCACACCAGCCGCCGACCGTCCGCCACGCTCAGCCGCAGTGTGCCGGCGGCGGGGTCGCCGACCAGGCTCAGCGCGCGGGCCGGCTGCCCGGCGTCCCCGCCGAGCGGGATGTCCCGGTGGGTGACGACCGACAGGCTGTCGTCGAGCCGCCACAGCCGTACGGTTCGACCGGCCGCGGCGGCCACTGTCCAGCCGTCCACCGCCCGCACCGCGGCCACCGCTGTCACCGTGCGCCCGTCGTGGGCGAGCTCGGTGGCCGCAAGAGCGGCCGGATCCCCCTGTTCCGGCCGGGAGACCCGGATCCGGTCGTGCCAGGCCCGGCACAACAGCGGCGGACCGTCCGGTGCGCCGGCCAGGTCGAGGACCGGGCGCTCGTTGCTCGGCCGTCGCTGGATCCCGTAGCCGGCCGCCAGCGCGGGAACCACGTCCACCACCCGGATGTACGGGCCGTCGGCGACCGCGAGCAGTCCCTGACCGCCCGGTTCGAACGCCATGGCGCCCTCCCGGGGGGCGTTCAGAACGAGCGTGGCCTCGCGCCCGGACCGCTCGACGGACCAGATCGGGACGGCCACTTCCTCGTATCCGGCGAGCAGCAGTTCATCGCCGTACCGTCCGAAGGCCAGACCGCGCGCGTTCGAGTGGTACGTCGCCACCTCCTCCACGACCGGCTCGGGGCCGGACACGGCCTCGCACCGCCAGACGTACACAGCGGTCCCGTCGGCCACGGCGAGGAACCCCTCCCGGGGCGAGACCGCGAACGCCGCGGCGGCCATCGCGGGTGCCGCCAGGGTCACGCCGGGAGCGGTCCGGCAGGCACGCAGACCGTCGATCCCGTTGCGGGTGCGGCCCACTTCGTACAGCTCCACCCGCTCGGTGCCCGCCGTCAGGACGAACATCCGCGTGCCCAGGGTGAGGGCCGCGAGCTGCCGCACGTCCGCCGTACGGACCTCCTTCAGCTGCGTGTCCAGCTGCGTGCCGTTCTTCCAGAACCACACCCACACCCGGTCCCCGTCGGCCGCCAGGGCCACGCTCTCGCCCTCCACCTCGGCCACCGACAGGGCGCGCACACTGCCGCCCCACCGGTACTCCTGATCGGGCATCCGGGCAGCCGCGCGCCAGAAGTACACGGCTTGATCGTCCCGGGCGACGGTGGCCCAGCGGGCTCCCGCGCCCATCTCACGTACCTCGCTGAGCGGACGTCCACGCTCCACGCCGGTCCGGGGCAGCCGGCGGGTCAGCAGCCGGGCGCCCGACTCGGGGTGCAGGACCTGGACCTCCCCCAGTCCGCCGGCGGTCAGGGTGTCCGCGTGGGTCAGCCCCACCGCCCCGGTCCCGGCTCGCCAGCTCAGCGTCCGCGCGCCGCCCGAAGGCGCCGCGCGCCGCCATTCCGGGGGGTCCGGCGGGGCATCGGTCCAGTACTCCTGCCAGGGCAGGAAGCCGTCGGTGCGCGACAGCGTCCGGTACGTCGCGTCGCGGTGACTGACGAAGGCGGTGGCGCTGAGCAGGGCCTTGCGCTCCAGCAGGACCGACGCCGGCAGCGGGCCCGCCGAGCGGGGGAACGAGCCCGCGATCCTGCCGTACAAGGCGGCGCCGTCGCAGTCCCGGGCCAGGCCCGCCGCGAGCGGCAGCATGACATCGGGGTTCGTGCGCAGCAGGAAGCCCACGTCCTCGAAGAGCTCCCGCAGGGCGTCCGGCCCCTCCTGGGCGGCGTGGGCGCCCAGGTATTCGAGGGTGTACTCGTCGGCGCCGCTCCAGTCGCCGCCGGCGCGGGCGCGCAGCGCGTCGAGCACCCTGCGGTGTGCCTCCCGGACGGTCAGTCCGGCGTCGGAGAGGAAGAACTCGCCATAGCTCGGATGGGCCAGCTGATGGCGGATCCGCCCGGCCGTCTGCCGCGCGCCGTCCTTCTGGGTGGCGACGATGCCGCCGTCGGCGCTCCGGCACACCTGTCGCAGATCCTCCAGCGTGAGCTCCGGTGAGCCGGCCTCGCGCAGCGCGTTGGCGAGCGTCAGCCAGGTCGCGTCCGGGGTCAGCCCGGGCCCCTGGATCACCGCCAGCGCCCGCAGCACCTCATGGGCACGCTGTGCGCCGGGCTGCTCGCTCAGGTAGCGCGTCTCCTCCGCGAGGCGGGTGCGCAGGTCCATGCCGCCGTCACGCAGCCACGCCAGCAGCTCGGCCTCGGCGGCGACCGTGGTCCGCCGGGCGAGCCCGGTCGCGACCAACCGGGCCACCAGGAACGAGCCGTGACTCTGCGCCGCGACGATCTCGGCCGTCCAGTCGCGGTCCTCCCGCCGCGCGTCACCCCGGTACGGGGAGTGCTCGGTGTCCAGTACGGACAGCACCATGCCGGCGATGCTCGCGCGCGCCTCCTCGTCGTCCCCGAGGACCACGGGTTCGACGCTGAGTTCCAGGGTGTCCAGGAGCGACTCCTCTTCCGCGGGCGCGGTGGTACGCCGGCGGGGCTGCGTCCGGGTACCGACGATCACCCGGACACCGGGCGTGGCCGCCAGGGGGTTCAGGACGTGCCGGGCGATCGCGTATGCCTGGTCCGGGAGGGCCTCGTCGAGTGCGTCGAAGAGCAGGTTCACCGAACCCGCCCGGCCGACCAGCTCCTCGAAGGCGTCGGTGAACTTCTCCGACGTCACCGGCTCCTCCGGCAGCGGCGGCGCTCCGTCGACGTCCGCCAGCACCTCCCGCAGATGCGCGGCCAGCGAATGGGCGGACTGCCCCCGGCAGCTCAGCGCCGCATGCACGGTCCCCGCCCGGGGCAGCGTCGCGGGGTCGAGGTCCGGACCGAGGGTCTCCCGCCAGCTCGGCAGGGAGGTATGGGCCAGTCGGCCGAGCAGCGCGGTCTTCCCCGTGCCCGCCAGGCCCGTCACCGCGAGCAGCCCCTTCGGGTGGGTGTCCATCCAGCGCACGATCCGGCTCAGCACATCCCGCCGACCCGCGAAGTGGCGGCTGAGATGGCTGTTTTCCTCGAGCCCGAACTGCTCGGCCTCGATCCACGGCTTCCGCCGCGTCAGCACGGCCGGCGTGTACACCGGCCGGTCGGACTGGTGGTAGTAGGGGTTGTCGAGGAAGTTGTTGGGAAGCGCCCGGACCTCCCGGCAGTCCGGCCGCTGCGCCGGGTCGTCGAGACCGTCGTCCGCCGCCCGCGCGTCCACGGCACGGCAGAGATACGGCAGCGGCAGATACAGCGCGGCCGGCTCGAACGGGCGGGCCTGGTCGTCGGCTACGAAGTCCGGCTTCGCCAGTGCTTCCTCCAGCCACGTCACCCAGCGGCCCGCCGGCACCTGCGCGTCCGCCCCCGAGGTGCCGATGACGGCGAAGCCCTTCCGCCGGTTCTCCCGCGCCCGGATCACCGCGGGGTCCCGCTCCAGCTCCACGGCGTGCCGCACCGCCTCGCCCAGGGAGTTGTAGCTCTGGGAGGAGCAGGCGTCGACGATCAGCAGGGTGTCCGTCTCGTACTCCGGCCGCAGCAGGAAACCCACCAGCTCGAGCAGGGAGACGGCCCGGGCGGGGTCGAACTCGCCCGACTGCCAGGAGTCGGCGCAGGCGAGGAAATAGCCCTCGTCACCGCGCTGGACGCCGTGCCCCGTCCAGTAGAGGATCTTGCGCTGGGCACCAGCGGCCAGGAACTCCCCCAGCCCGGCCCACAGTTGCCGCTGAGTCGCCCCGCCCCGGTCGGCCCGGAGGGCCTCCCCGAACCCCAGCTTCTCCCGCGCGGTCTCGGTGAAGCGGTCACGGACCTCATCCAACTGCGGGCGGCGCAGCCTCTGCCGCTCCTCCGCGTCCGGGTGGAGGTACTCCGGTACGGCGATCGTGCCCACCAGGGAAGAGGATCGCCGCTCGGCTTTCAGTAACGCCAGCCGGTTGTCCGTGTCGCTTCGTACCATGAGATCGACAGCACCCCCTGAGAGTGTCCACCACAGCTTATTTACCAGTGGAGTTGGCGATGCGAGACAGATTCACCGTGGTTGGCCGGGCAACGGGCTGTCATCTCTTCGAGGGTGACGGGACCCGGCCCATCGACGAGGAGAACGTCCACGTCAAGTACACGCCGAAGCGTGTGCAGTTCCCGGAGGAGATCGCCGCCTGGCGGCGGTCCATCGAGGCGGAGGAGGAGCGCAAGGAGGCCAGCGGGCTGCCGCACCGGTGGAACAATGCGCGTTTCGCGGTCGAGCGGGTCGTGGTCACCCGTACGCATCTGGCCGAGGAGCCCGTGGTGTCCCTCACCATGCGGGACGCAGACTACTTCGACTTCCTCACCACCTCGCTCAACCTGGACCGGCGGCAGAAGAACGGCCTCACGCTGCGTGAGCAGTATCTGGAGGGCGGCGACCCGGCCGACGCGCCCTCCTGGATGAACTGCAGCTTCGGCATCAACGTGGCCCTGGAGACCGGCAAGGACGGCAAGATGCTGTTCTCCCGGCGGAGCGCCCAGGTCGCCGGGCCGAACAGCGCGCGGTGGAACTCCTCCGCCAACGAGGGCCTGGCCCAGCAGCACGACCTGCCCCGGGACGGCAGCCCGGTCAGCCTGCACGCGGTGGCGCGCCGCGCCCTCTTCGAGGAGCTCGCCGTGCACGACGGGGACCAGACCAGGGTGGAGTTGCTCGGGTTCGGGCTCGACCTGGTCAACCACCAGTGGGCGGCGTTCTTCCGCGCGGTGGTGCCCGAGCTTGACGAGCCGGCGCTGCGTCTTCGCTGGACACGAGGTGTCACCGACAAATGGGAGCACGACCGGTTCGAGTTCGTGGACGCGGACCCGGAGTCGGTGCTCGGCTTCATCGCGGACGAGCCGGAGGAGCGGTGGACACCCTGCGCGCCGGCCCTCTTCTATCTCGCCCTGGTACACGGTGCCGTGGAGCGCGCCGACGGTGACCCGGCCGCCCGGTTCGCCGTGGAACAGGCCGAGCAGAAGGTCATGTCGGACCGCGGTCTGTGAGCCGGGAGGCCGGGGCGAGACGTCTCAGGGGGTTTCCCGCCCACATCTCCCCCGGCCCTGGGCGCACATCGACGCGAGGGCACGGCCCATCCCGCCCGCCGTTATGGACAAAGACACAGGACAACGGGGCCCGAGTGGACAACACGAAGGGCCCCACCGGAAACTAGCAGGGCCCTTCGTTTCGCCTGTTCAGGCGGCTGCGGAGGATACGAGATTCGAACTCGTGAGGGGTTGCCCCCAACACGCTTTCCAAGCGTGCGCCCTAGGCCTCTAGGCGAATCCTCCGCCGGAAACATTACATGACCGAGAGCAGTGCTCGCGAACTCGTTCCTGCACCTCAGCATCAGGTAGGCTGTGCGAAGCCCCTCACGCGGCGCTATCTGACTGAACTCCCCCAGGGCCGGAAGGCAGCAAGGGTAGGTCGGCTCTGGCGGGTGCGTGGGGGGCGCTCGCGTTGGGGCCCCGGTTCGCAACGGGCTCGCCCCGGTTCTGGGGCGGGCCCCGTTGTCAGTGGGCGCCTATAACCTCGTATGCGTGTCGTCTCTCGCGCTGTACCGCCGCTATCGCCCGGAGTCGTTCGCCGAGGTCATCGGGCAGGAGCATGTCACTGACCCGCTGCAGCAGGCGCTGCGGAACAACCGGGTCAATCACGCGTACCTGTTCAGCGGTCCGCGTGGATGCGGCAAGACCACCAGCGCGCGGATTCTCGCCAGGTGTCTGAACTGCGAGCAGGGGCCTACGCCCACCCCGTGCGGGGAGTGCCAGTCGTGCCGGGACCTCGCACGCAACGGGCCGGGTTCGATCGACGTCATCGAGATCGACGCCGCCTCGCACGGCGGTGTGGACGACGCCCGTGAGCTGCGGGAAAAGGCCTTCTTCGGGCCTGCGAGCAGCCGGTACAAGATCTACATCATCGACGAGGCCCACATGGTCACGTCGGCCGGTTTCAACGCGCTGCTCAAGGTCGTCGAGGAGCCGCCGGAGCATCTGAAGTTCATCTTCGCCACCACCGAGCCCGAGAAGGTCATCGGGACGATCCGGTCGCGTACCCATCACTACCCGTTCCGCCTGGTGCCGCCCGGGACGCTTCGGGACTACCTCGCCGAGGTGTGCCAGAAGGAGAACATCCCCGTCGAGGACGGCGTCCTGCCGCTCGTCGTGCGGGCCGGCGCCGGGTCCGTGCGTGACTCCATGTCCGTCATGGACCAGCTGCTCGCGGGCGCCGGGGCGGACGGTGTGACATACGCCATGGCCACGTCCCTGCTGGGCTACACGGACGGGTCGCTGCTCGACTCCGTCGTCGAGGCCTTCGCCACAGGGGACGGGGCCGCCGCCTTCGGGGTCGTGGACCGCGTGATCGAGGGCGGGAACGACCCGCGGCGCTTCGTCGCCGATCTGCTGGAGCGGTTGCGGGATCTGGTGATCATCGCCGCCGTTCCGGACGCCCTGGAGAAGGGCCTCATCGACGCCCCCGCCGACGTGCTGGAGCGGATGCAGGCCCAGGCCGGCACCTTCGGCCCCGCCGAGCTGAGCCGCGCCGCCGACCTCGTCAACGAGGGCCTGACCGAGATGCGCGGCGCCACCTCCCCGCGCCTCCAGCTGGAGCTGATCTGCGCGCGCGTGCTGCTGCCGGCCGCGTACGGGGACGAGCGGTCCGTGATGGCCCGGCTCGATCGGCTGGAGCGCGGTGTGAACTTCTCCACGGGCGCCGGTGCCCCTGCCATGGGGTACGTCCCCGGGCCCGACGTGCATGGAGGAGCGCCCGCGCATGCCGGTGCGGCCGTTCCGCCGGGGGGCGGGGCTGCTGCGGCTCGGGCTGCCGTGCGGGCTTCCGGCGGTGCCGCAGGCCCCTCGGAGGCGGGGAGTGCCGTACCCGGTGTGCCCGCGGGACAGGGTGCGCCCGTTGCGCCCGGGGATCAGCGGGGCGACGTACGTCCTGGCGGCCCGGGTGCGCCTACGACCCCCAGCACGGGCGAGCCCGCCCAGCAGCCGCCCACAGCCCCCACGCCGACGCCGCCGGCAGCACCGGCCCCCGGCCCGGCCGCCGCTCCCGGCGCCTGGCCCACCGCGACCCCCGCCGGTTCCGGAGGCGCCGGCCGACGCCCCGGCGGCTGGCCCACCGCCGCACCCCCGGGTGGCGGCGGCCGCCCCCAGACGGCCCCCAGCCCGTCCGCACCAGCACCGACACCCACACCCGCACCCGCGTCGGCCCCAGCCACCTCCCCACCCTCGACCGGCGGCCTCGACCCCCGCTCCCTCTGGCCGAACATCCTCGAAGCGGTGAAGAACCGCCGCCGCTTCACCTGGATCCTCCTCAGCCAGAACGCCCAGGTCACCGGCTTCGACGGCACCACCCTCCAGCTCGGTTTCGTAAACGCGGGCGCCCGCGACAACTTCACGAGCAGCGGCAGCGAGGACGTACTGCGGCAGGCACTGGCCGAACAGTTCAACGTCCACTGGAAGATCGACGCCATCGTCGACCCCTCGGGCGGCGGCTCGGCTCCGCCCCCGCCGGGGGGCGGGGGCGGTTACGGCGGCGCCGGGACCCCCGGTGGTTACGGCGCCGGTGGCGGCGGTGCCACCAGCGGTTACGGCGGTGGCGGCACCGCGAGCGGCTACGGCGGCGGTACGCCGGGAGGCACGGGCGGCGGTACTGCGACCGCCCAGCGCCCGGCGCCGACGCAGGCCACGGCGGCCGCCCCCGCCCAGCCCACCGCCGCACCGGCCCC
>NZ_BJND01000053.1 GCF_006539505.1 Streptomyces spinoverrucosus | reverse complement strand
GGGGGGGGAGCCGCTGCGGCAGGTCGCCGCGCGGCGCGAGAACGTCGAGGAGTACCTGAAGCTGTCGCGGCAGCGTGACAACCGGGTGAAGCTGCGCGGCATCGTGATGCTGCTCGGCCTGGTCGTCGGTCCGGTGCTGGCCATCGTGCTGTTCGTGCTCGCCCCCGCCTGGCTCGAAGTCCTGGCGCTGGCGCTGCTGACGGCCGGGTTCGGCTTCCTGGGGGCGCCGTCCGACAAGCCCGTCATCTCCCGCGCGGTCGTCACGACCGAAGTCGAGCGATTGACGAGCGGCATCGTCGAACGCGCCCTGGGAGCGCTCGGTATTGCCGAGATCAACAAGGCGCTCGGCAAGGGCGGGGAGGGCATCAAGTTCCCCGCCCCGATCACCCGTGACGGCCCCGGCTGGCGCGCGGATGTCGACCTGCCGTACGGCGTGACCGTGCCGGACATCCTCGACCGGCGCGAGAAACTGGCCTCTGGTCTGCGCCGTCCGCTGGGGTGCGTGTGGCCGGAGCCGGTGGCCGATGAGCACGCCGGCCGGATGATGCTGTGGGTCGGGGACCGGGCGCTGAACAAGGTGCCCGCCCCGCCGTGGCCGCTGGCGAAGTCGGGGGCTGCGTCGCTGTTCAAGCCGCTGCCGTTCGGCACCGATCAGCGCGGCCGGAACGTCGACCTGACGCTGATGTACGACAACGTCCTGATCGGCGCCATGCCCGGCATGGGCAAGACGTTCAGTCTGCGCACGCCGTTGCTCGCCGCGGCCCTGGACGTGACGGCTGAAGAAGGTGGCGGCCGACTACGGCTCCGGCCCGGACGACGACACGTGCGCGGCCACGCTGGATTCGATCCGCTACGTCTACAAGGACTTGGAGCGCCGGGCCAAGGTCATCAGCTCCCTGCCCAAGGACAAGTGCCCGGAGAACAAGGTCATCCCGTCCCTGGCCGCGAACCGCTCCCTGGGTCTGCACCCGCTCGTGCTGGCGATTGACGAGTGCCAGGAGCTGTTCAGCCACGACAAGTACGGCAAGGAAGCCGGGGCGCTGTGCACGGCCATCATCAAGCGCGGCCGGGCGCTTGGGGTGATCCTGCTGCTGGCCACGCAGCGCCCGGACAAGGACTCGCTCCCGCCCGCGATCAGTGCGAACGTGGGCACGCGGTTCTGCCTGCGGGTCATGGGCCAGATCGAGAACGACATGATCCTGGGCACGTCGATGTACCGCAACGGCATCCGCGCCACCTCGTTCACCAAGTCCGACAAGGGCATCGGCTACCTGGTCGGCGCCGCCGACGACCCGCAGATTGTGCGCGGCTACTACCTCGACAACCCGGCCGCGGACGCCATCTGCGAGCGCGCCCGCAAGGCGCGCATCGACGCGGGCACGCTGCGCGGTATCGCCGCAGGCGAGACGCCGGAGCGGCGCGAGGCGGTCGATCCGCTGCTTGAGGACATCCTCGCCGTCGTCCCGGCGGATGAGGCCAAGCCGTGGAACGACGTCACCGTCGACCGGCTCGCCGAGCTGCGGCCGGAGAAGTACGGGCCGTGGGGCGAGATGGCCCCGGCGGACAAGGCGCGGCAGCTCACCACCGCCCTGAAGCCGTACGGCGTGACCACGGGGCAGGTGGCCCGGCGGATCAACGGCAAGACCGTCAACCGGACCGGGTTCGAGCGCGCCCACATCGTCACGGCGATTGCGGAGCGTGACCGAAACCGGGATGCGGGCTGACGCCGAGGGGCTTCTAGCGCTAGGGGTCAGACCCTCTAGCGCTAGAGGTCCCGCTAGCGCCCCATACGGGCCCTGATCAGCACGCTAGCCGATAGGGCCCCACCTGCGGAAATCCCTGAAAACCGCCCTGGGAGGGCTCTCGTGGCACCGATCCTGCTCGCTATCGCGCTCCCGCTGTTCGTCACGTTCGGTTACGCCTCGGTCTGTGCGGCGAGCCCGTTCGGCACCTGCCGCAAGTGCAACGGCTTCGGCTTCGCCATGACCACCGACCGCAAGGGACGGCCCAAGCGCGGCAAGAACTGCCGCCGCTGCAAGGGCCACGGCAAGCGGATACGCGTCGGCCGCTGGCTCTACAACCGCGCCGCCCGCACATACCGCGCAGGCACCCGCTGACCCCAACCCAACCGCAAGGAAAGGAGGTCACGCCCATGGCCGTGACCATCTCCCTCGCCCTGCTCTTCGGCTTCGTGCTCTTCATGCTGCTGCGCTCCAAGACCCTCGGACCCGGCTCCGCGTTCGTGGCCGTGATGTTCGGCTTCTACCTCGCCTCCACCGGAGCCGCCGACACCGTCAACCAGCTCATGAGCGCCATCGTCAACGCGCTCCCGGACCTGTGAGGAGTACGGCCGTGAACGAACCCATCGTCGCCCGGCACTGGCTCGCCATCGCCGCACCCAAGGCCGCGCCCGCGCTCGCCACCACGACCGTGCTCGCCCTTGCCCGGATCTGGAACGCCAACGGCGCCGAACACTCCGTCGGCAACGCCGTGCTCATGACCGCCCTGTCTCTCGCCGCCGCGGCGGCTGGCGCGTGCGCGAGTGTCGGCCGCGCCGGAGACCCCGTGCTTGCCGGGACCGCGTTCGCCGCCTCCGGCGGGCTGGCCCTCGCCGGGGTCGCCGGATACGCCGACGGGTGGTCGCTGCCGCTGCTGCTGTGGGCGCTGGCCACCGCCGTCGCCTACGGGCTCGCCGCGCGCTACTGGCGCACCGACCGGCGCGAGCGCGTCGCCCACGAGCGGCACGTGAGCGACCGGCGCGAGGAACGCGCCCACATCGAGCGTGTCGAGACCATCCGCGGCACGACAAAGATCGAGGTGGCCCGCACCGGCGCCGCCTACGCCGAACAGCTCGCGCAGGCACTCGTCACCCGCGCCGCACTGCCCGGCTTCGACCCCACCGCCCTGGAAGCCGCCGGGCTGCCCGAACTCCCCACCGGTGAAAGGAAGTCCGTATGAGCGCCGTCCTGTGCTCGGTCACCGCCCGCATCGTCACCGCCCTGAACGCCGCCAACGGCACGGGCGAGCACGAGACGGCGATGCGGCTGCTGAAGGTCGTTGAAGAGGCGGGCGAGGCGTCCGCCGCCTACATCGGCATGACGGGCCAAAACCCCCGCAAGGGCACCACCCACACTCCGGCGGACGTCGCCGACGAACTGTGCGACGTCATCATCGCCGCCGCCGTCGCCCTGCACTCCTTCACCACCCACCCGCCCGCCGTCCTGAACGCCAAGCTGCACGCCGCCGTCCGACGGCTGGGCGCCCACACCCCCCACCCCACCCACTGATCCCGAGGGAGCCAACAGCCATGGCCAAGCACACCATCGCCCGCTGCGCCACCTGGTACCCGCTGGTCGACGACCGCCGTGACGTGAACCGTAGGCGGCTGACCGCCCACAAGGCCGCGGCCAGCATCCGCAGCGCCCGCAGGCAGCCGGGCACGGTCGTGGACGCGGTCCACGTCTACGCCACCACGGACCGCGACGGCACGCCGCTGTACGTCGGCTACGTCCACTACACGCCCGGCTACTGGACCGGCGTCACGGACGTCGTCGACGTCTACGAGATCCCCACCGACGCGCTCACCGACCTCTGACGATCAGAGAGGGGAGCTGTGTTCGAGATCCGCGTCATCTGCACGCCGGACGACGCCGACCGCGTCAGCACCGCTCTGGCCGCCGCGTTCGACACCGGCCCGGCACGCCAGTACCCGACCCGCGATGGCAAGCGCACCCGGCTGTACATCACCGCCGAGCACCGCGACTCCAGCACCAACCCCACCCACACCGAAAGCGAGTGATCCACATGTCCGTGGGAGAGACCCCCATCACCATCGTCGGCAACCTCGCCGCTGACCCCGAACTGCGCTTCACCGCCGGGGGCGACGCCATCGCCCGGTTCTCCGTCGCCTCCACCCCGCGCACCTACGACAAGGCCACCGGTCAGTGGCGGGACGGCACCGCGATGTTCCTGCGCTGCACCGCATGGCGGGACCTGGCCAACCACGTCGCCGAGAGTCTGACCAAGGGCACGCGCGTGGTCGTCACCGGCCGTCTGCGTCAGCACAACTGGCAGAACGAGCAGGGCGAGAACCGTTCCATGCTCGCGCTGGAAGTCGACGACATCGGCCCCTCGCTGCGCTTCGCCACGGCCAAGGTCGAACGCGTCCAGCGCAACGGGGCCGCCTCCGGTCCGGCCACCGACGCGTGGAGCACTGCCGCCCCTGCCGCGGCCGGAGCCGCGAAGGGCTCCGGTTCGGGGTTCAGCGACGAACCCCCGTTCTAGACACGCCCGGGGCGGGCGCCTCTCACCACAAGACCGCGCCCGCCCCGGCTCCCTTGTCCCTTCGACAGAACAGGAGAACCTCCAGCATGCCTCAACTGGACGGCTCTGCCCAGCTCAGCGCTGCGCTTGACGCTGCGTCGCGCGGCTGGCACGTCTTCCCTCTCATCCCTGGCGCCAAGCGCCCCGCCGTCCGTGACTGGGAGACCCGCGCCACCACCGACCATCAGCGCGTCACCCGGTGCTGGACGCACGCCCCCTACAACGTCGGCATCGCCACGGGCCCCTCCGGGCTCATCGTCGTCGACCTCGACACCCCCAAGGGCCCGGACGACACCCCGCCGGCCGAATGGGCCGCGCACGGTGTCACCGACGGCGCCGACGTACTCGCCCTGCTCTGCGAGCGCCACAGCCAGCCCTTCCCCGCCGACACGTACTCGGTCCGCACTTGGAGCGGCGGCACGCACCTGTACTTCGCCGCCCCCGAGGGCGAGCCGCTGCGCAACACCGCCGGGGACAGCGCGCGCGGGCTCGGCTGGAAGGTCGACACCCGCGCC
This sequence comes from Streptomyces spinoverrucosus, assembly GCF_006539505.1. GTDB lineage: Bacteria > Actinomycetota > Actinomycetes > Streptomycetales > Streptomycetaceae > Streptomyces > Streptomyces spinoverrucosus. The sequence goes on along the minus strand of NZ_BJND01000053.1, from coordinate 64,667 downwards.
GTCGGCGGGCTCGTGGTCGGCGCGGGCAGCACCTTCGCCGGAGAGCCGTACGCGGTGGCTCGCAACGCCCCCGTGGCGCCGCTGCCGGGCTGGATTGCCGAACTGCTACGCCCGGCGCCGCTGCCCCCGCAGCGTCCGGTCACGGTCCCGCTCACGGCCCGCGACCGGCGCGGCAAGTTCCTGAACGCCGCGGTCAACGGCGAGTTGGCGCGGGTCACCGGTTCCGGCGAGCACCAGCACAACAACGCGCTCTACATCGCCTCCGTCGCTCTCGGTCAGTTGGTCGCCGGGGGAGAGCTGGACGCGTACGAGGTGACCGAGAAGCTCACCGAGGCAGCGCTCCGCGTCGGCCAGGGCGAGCGCGAGGCACGCCGCACCATCGCTTCCGGCCTGGCTGCCGGAGCCAACCGCCCTCGGAAGGTCGCGGCATGAACAGCAACCCCGTTCCCCCGCCTTCAGACGAGAACGGCAAGAGCCGCAACCCCATCCCCCCACTGCACCTGTACTCCGTGCCCAGCGACCCCGAAACGGCCCCGCGGGAGCTGCCGAAGCGGGAGCGTCCGCGCACCGCGTGGACCGCGGATCAGCTCATGGCCGCGGACTTCCCGGAGCCGAAGTGGGCCGTTCCCGGCATCCTCGCTGAGGGTGTGAACCTGCTCGCCGGTCCGCCCAAGGTGGGCAAGTCGTGGCTGTCCCTCGGTCTGGCACTTGCGGTCGCCTCCGGGGGCCACGCGTTCGACTCGCTGCCGGTCGACGGCGGTCCGGTGCTCTACCTCGCTCTGGAGGACACCCCGCGCCGTCTCCAGACCCGCATGGGCAAGATGCTGGGAGGGCAGGCGGCCCCGGCCGGGCTGACCCTGGTCACCGAATGCCCGCCCTTCCCCCAGGGCGGTAGCGACGCCATCGCCGGATGGTTGGACCGCAATCCGGACGCCCGCATGGTCGTCATCGACGTGTTCGCCAAGATGCGCGGCCCCGCCCCGCAGGGCGTGTCTGCGTACGACGCGGATTACGTGGCCGTCGGCTACGCCAAGCGGATCGCCGACCACTACGGCATCGCCGTGGTGCTCGTCCACCACGTCCGCAAGGCAGGCTCGGACGATTTCCTGACCGAGGTCTCCGGCACGAACGGCATCGCCGGAGCCGCGGACGCCACGCTCGTGCTCAAGCGGGCCCGCGGGCAGGCGGACGGCATCCTGCACGTCACCGGTCGCGACGTGGACGAAGCCGAGTACGCGCTTCAGTTCCAAGCCGCCTCCGGCGCCTGGCAGATGCTCGATGGACCGGTCACCGACCACACCATCGGCGACACCCGCGCCGCCATCCTCCGGCACGTCCGCGCCCACCCCGGCGCCCGGCCCAAGGACATCGTGGCTGCACTGCCGCAACTCGATGCCGAGAACGTCCGCCGCACCTGCTCGCGCATGGCCGCGGACGGACAGCTCACCAAGGACGGCACCGGCCGCTACTACCCGGACACCGAGACCCGGACAGAGGGCACGCCGGGGGTGTCCCAGCTGTCCGACTGTCCCAGTCCATCACCTGACCTGCGCAAACAGGTGGGACAGCCGGAATCGGGACTGTCCCACCTGTCCGACTCCCATCCCGCTCATGAGAACCCGGGGGAGGCCGACCGTGGCGCGTGACGAAATGCTCACGATCTCCGAAGTTGTCGAGGAAATCGGCGTACCCATGTCGACCTTCTATCGCTGGCGACAGCTCAGGAAAGGCCCGAAAGCAATCAAGCTCCCGAATGGCGCTGTACGCATTCGCCGTTCGGAGTTGGAGCGCTGGATTGCAGATCTGGAGGAAGCCGCGTGAACGACCGCAAGTCCAGCGCAATTCCGGGCGCTCGCGAAGGCGAGCGCCCGGCCGCGCCTGAAGAGCCCACGCTTTCCACGGATGTCCGTGTGTGGAAGGTCAGCAAGATTGCCAGCAAGACGGCGCCCTATCAACTCCGTTGGGTGGTCGCCGGAAAGGTGCGTCACGCGACGTTCACAACGTCAGCGCTTGCAGAAAGCCGCCGATCGGAACTGTGGCAAGCGATGCGTAAGGGCGAGGCTTTCGACGTGGAGACAGGACTCCCTGAGTCCGAACTCCGAGCGGCAACGGCGAAGGCGAATACCCGGCCAGACCCGTCCTGGTGGGATTTCTCTCGCGAGTACATGGCAGTGCGCTGGCGCACCGCCGCAGCCAAGACGCGTGAGGGACTGGCGGACAGCCTTGCCTCTGCGGCTCTCGGCATGCTGGGTGACAAGCCTGGCTCCCCGGAATTGGAGGACGTGCGGCGTGCCGTGCGGTGGGCTGTCGTTCCGGCTCACAAGGACGAAGAGCCCCCGCCGGAGCTGGAGAAGGCCTGCGTGTGGCTTGCCGCTCACTCCCTGCCCCTGTCGGCCCTGACGGATTCCAAGGTCGTTCGAGATGTCCACTATCGGCTCTCCTTCAAACTCGACGACAAACCGGCCGCGGCAGATACGTACAAGCGGCGCCGTCGTGGTTTCAACACCGCGATGGAGTACGCGATCCAAGAGGGATATCTCGACGAAAACCCGCTCGCCGGGTTGAAGCGGCCCACCGCCCAAGGAAGTGACGCCGTAGATCCGCGAGTCTTGGTGAACGAGATTCAGGGGCGGCAACTCCTTACGGCCGTCTCCTATGTCGGCTCAGTCCACCGCAATCGCGGCAGGCGCCTCATCGCGTTCTTCGGCTGCATCCTGTACGCCGCGATGCGACCCGCAGAAGTGGTCGGGCTCCGGCTGGCCGACTGCCACCTTCCCGAGAAGGGCTGGGGGACTCTCACTCTTCGCGAGACGCGTCCTATCTCGGGTAAGAAGTGGACCGACTCGGGAGAGCGTCACGACACGCGGGGACTGAAGTCACGGGAGCCTGGCACCGACCGGCCCGTACCGATTCCGCCCGTGCTCGTGGCGATGCTCCGGGCCCACGTGAAGGAATTCGGGACTGCCAAGGACGGGCGACTCTTCCCGAACGAGCGGGGTGGCTTGCTGGGGACCTCCAGCTACTGGCGGGTGTGGCAGGAGGCCCGGCCGTTCGCGCTCCCGCCGGACAAGGTGGGATCGCCTCTGGCTCGCAAGCCGTACGACCTGCGAGCCACGTGCATCACGAACTGGCTCCGTGCGGGTCTCCCCGTGGCTGAGGTGGCCCGGCGTGCGGGCAACTCTCCCGAGGTGATCCACCGTCGCTATGCGGGGGTCGTCGACGACAGCGAGGCGGAGAACAACAAGAAGATCGAGAAGACCATGGGGTGGGGGCCGGACAGCGCGTGATCCCTGTGTGTGGCCCACACGCCCCTCACACGTGATCCGTGCGCAACAGTGAGAAAGAGCGGGAGACAGTGAGACTGTCTCCCGCTCTTTCATGTCGGCATCCGCCCTGGTCAGCGCGTGGTTTCTGCTGATCTTCGGCGAGTGCCCCCGGCAGGATTCGAACCTGCGCACACGGCTCCGGAGGCCGTTGCTCTATCCCCTGAGCTACGGGGGCGTGTCGGTCGCGGTGGTGTTCTCGCGGCGACGGGTAGAACACTACCAGCTCCTTCGGGGTGTTCATGAACAGGTTTGCTGGGGGCCGCCCGGAGGTCAGGGAGGGTGGGCGTCGCCCGCAGGGGGTGGAAGTGGGGAAAACCCGGACGCGGTGGCCGGTCCGGACCTACTCTCGAAGTTGTGCCAGGCGCGTCGGGCCGGGTGCTTGTTGTGGACGACAACAAGGTCATCCGGCAGTTGATCAGGGTCAACCTCGAGCTGGAGGGCTTCGAGGTCGTGACCGCGGCCGATGGTGTCGAGTGTCTGGATGTCGTTCATCAGGTGCGGCCCGACGTCGTCACGCTCGACGTCGTTATGCCGCGGTTGGACGGCCTGCGTACCGCCGCCCGGCTGCGGGCGGATCCGCGGACCCGGCATCTGCCCCTCGCCATCATCAGCGCCTGTACGCAGTACGAGGTCGAGAGCGGCCTCGACGTCGGCGTCGACGCCTTTCTCGCCAAGCCGTTTGAGCCCGGCGAACTGGTGGAGTTGGTGCGGCAGTTGATCGAGCGGGGGGCAGACAGACGCCCTGAGGGCGGTGACGCCGGGCTGGGTGAGTTGTTCGGGGCCGCCGGGGCCGAGCGGGCCGGGCGTGCGGGTGGTTGAGCGGCGGGTTGTCGGTCGGCGGCTCCGGGTGCCAGTGGTGACGTCCGGCTGACGTCCGTCCATATCCCGGACCAGCGTCCAAACCGGCTCGCATACCCACCCCCCTCCTCCCATACGCTTGTCCCGTGACCCCCGTCGAGCTCTCCCGCACCGTGCTGCACGCCGTGCGTCGTGCTGTCGACGAGGGGGAGCTGAGCGTGACCGTGCCTGCGCGTGCCGTGGTCACGCCGCCCGGTCCCGGCGGTTGGGGCGACTACGCCACCAACATCGCCCTCCAGCTCGCCCGCCCCGCCGGCCGACCGCCCCTGCGGGTCGCCGAGGTGCTGCGGCCGTATCTCGTGGGCGCGGAGGGTGTCGTCGGCGTCGAGATCACCGGGCCCGGCTTTCTGAACATCGCCCTGGAAAGCGCCGCCTCCGGCGAAGTCGTCCGCCGCATCCTTCGTGACGGGCCCACCTACGGGCACAGCGACGCCCTCGCCGGGCAAGTTGTGCACCTGCACGCCCCCCACGAGGTGCGCGCCCTCGTCGTCCTGGACGCCACCGCCCGCCTCCTGCGCTCCCAGAGCGCCCACGTCCGCACCACCTGCGACGCCCCGCCCGAGCCGGAGTGGCGTGCCGTGCTCGGCGTTCACGTCGACGCCTACGGCGACATCATCGTCGACAGCAGTGACCACGCGGTCACCATCCGGCCCACCGCCACCCGCACCATCCCCATCCCCCTATCCCTCTCCCGCGACGCCGCCCGCTGGGCCCTCCTCCACCCCGCCGCCCACGACCGCCCGCGCATCACCCCCGACCACCTGGTCCAGCGCGAGAGCAACCCCCTCTTCCGCGTCCGTTACGCCCACGCCCGCACCCGCGCCCTCACCCGCAACGCCGCCGACCTCGGCTTCACCGCCGACCCCGGCAGCATCGACGTAACGCCCACCGCCGAGCACCTGCTCCCCGCCCTCGCCGACCACCCCCGCATCCTCACCACCGCCGCCACCCACCACGCCCCCGACCGGCTCGCCCGGCACCTCGTCAGCGTCGCCGATGCCGTTCTCCCCCTGCTGCCCACCGTGCTGCCGCGCGGTGCGGAGAAACCCTCGGCCGCCCACCGGGCCCGGCTCGCGCTCGCCGAAGCCGCCGGGACGGTGCTGGCCGGCGGCCTGTCCCTGCTCGGCATCGACGCACCCGAACACCTCTGAGAGAGCCCAAAGAGAAATGAGCCGTTCCGCACACCCCGCCGGGCCCCGTCACGCCGACGTCCTCCCCGAGGGGCACTACAGCGCTCCGCCCGCCGATCTCAACGCCCTCGACGGCAAGGTGTGGGCGCAGACCGTCACCCGCGACGCCCACGGCGTCGTCACGGTCGGCGGTATCCCAGTGACGCGGCTCGCCGAGGAGTTCGGCACCCCCGCCTACCTCCTCGACGAGGCCGACTTCCGCGCCCGTGCCCGCGCCTGGCGTACCGCCTTCGGGCACGACGCCGACGTCTTCTACGCGGGCAAGGCGTTCCTGTCGCGGGCCGTCGTGCGGTGGCTGCACGAGGAGGGGCTGAACCTGGACGTGTGCTCCGGTGGCGAGCTGGCCACCGCGCTCTCCGCCGGGATGCCCGCCGACCGCATCGCCTTCCACGGCAACAACAAGTCCAAGGACGAGATCCGGCGGGCCATAGAGGCCGGCGTGGGGCGGATCGTGCTCGACTCCTTCCAGGAGATCGTCCGCGTCGCCCACATCGCGCAGGAGCTCGGCAAGCGGCAGCGCGTGCAGATCCGTGTCACCGTCGGGGTGGAGGCGCACACCCACGAGTTCATCGCCACCGCCCACGAGGACCAGAAGTTCGGTATTCCGCTCGCCGGGGGGCAGGCCGCCGAGGCCGTACGACGGGCCCTGCGGCTCGACGGGATCGAGCTCATCGGGATTCACAGCCACATCGGGTCGCAGATCTTCGACATGTCCGGCTTCGAGGTCGCCGCCCATCGCGTCGTCGGGCTGCTGAAGGACATCCGGGACGAGCACGGCGTCGAGCTGCCCGAGATCGACCTCGGGGGTGGGCTCGGGATCGCGTACACGAGCGACGACGATCCGCGCGAACCGCATGAGATCGCCAAGGCGCTGACCGAGATCGTCACGCGTGAGTGCGAGGCCGCCAGGCTGCGGACTCCGCGCATCTCCGTCGAGCCGGGCCGGGCCATCGTCGGGCCCACCGCCTTCACGCTCTACGAGGTCGGCACCATCAAGCCCCTGGACGGGCTGCGGACGTACGTCTCCGTCGACGGCGGCATGTCGGACAATATCCGTACCGCGCTGTACGACGCCGAGTACAGCGTCGCGCTCGTCTCCCGCAGCTCCGACGCCGAGCCGATGCTGGCCCGCGTCGTCGGCAAGCACTGCGAGAGCGGCGACATCGTGGTGAAGGACGCGTTCCTGCCCGCCGACCTGGCACCGGGTGACCTGATCGCCGTACCGGCCACGGGTGCCTACTGCCGGTCCATGGCCAGCAACTACAACCACGTCACCCGGCCGCCGGTGGTCGCCGTGCGGGACGGCGAGGCACGGGTGATCGTCCGCCGGGAGACGGAGGAGGACCTCCTGCGTCTCGACGTCGGCTGAGCCGGACAGAAACGCCGGACACAAACGCCGGTCACAAACACCGGGTGGAAGATCTCCTGTCTTCCACCCCCGTACAAATGAAATAGACGTCTCACGATCCGGACGAGGGGCAGAAACTCCCGTCCGGTGAGTGAGACTGGTCCCACCGTAGACGGTAAGAGAAACGAGGTCGGATGATGCGTACGCGTCCGCTGAAGGTGGCGCTGCTGGGCTGTGGAGTGGTCGGCTCAGAGGTGGCGCGCATCATGACGACGCACGCCGACGACCTCGCCGCCCGCATCGGCGCCCCGGTGGAGCTCGCGGGCGTCGCCGTCCGTCGGCCCGACAAGGTGCGCGAGGGCATCCCGCAAGACCTCGTCACCACCGACGCCACCGCCCTCGTCAAACGCGGCGACCTCGACGTCGTGGTCGAGGTCATCGGCGGTATCGAGCCCGCCCGTACGCTCATCACCACCGCCTTCGAGCACGGGGCGTCCGTCGTCTCCGCCAACAAGGCCCTGCTCGCCCAGGACGGCGCCGCCCTGCACGCGGCCGCGGAGGAGCACGACAAGGACCTCTACTACGAGGCCGCCGTCGCCGGTGCCATCCCCCTGATCCGCCCGCTGCGCGAGTCCCTGGCCGGCGACAAGGTCAACCGGGTGCTCGGGATCGTCAACGGCACCACGAACTTCATCCTCGACAAGATGGACTCGACCGGCGCCGGGTACCAGGAAGCCCTCGACGAGGCCACCGCCCTGGGGTATGCGGAAGCCGATCCCACCGCCGACGTCGAGGGGTTCGACGCCGCCGCCAAGGCCGCGATCCTCGCCGGTATCGCCTTCCACACGCGCGTGCGCCTCGACGACGTCTACCGCGAGGGCATGACCGAGGTGACGGCGGCCGACTTCGCCTCCGCCAAGGAGATGGGCTGCACCATCAAGCTGCTGGCCATCTGTGAGCGTTCAAAGGACGGAGCCTCCGTCACCGCGCGCGTGCACCCGGCGATGATTCCGCTGACCCACCCGCTCGCCTCCGTGCGCGGCGCGTACAACGCCGTGTTCGTGGAGTCGGACGCGGCCGGACAGCTGATGTTCTACGGCCCCGGCGCCGGCGGCGCCCCGACCGCCTCCGCCGTCCTCGGCGACCTCGTCGCCGTCTGCCGCAACCGGCTCAGCAACGCCACCGGCCCCGGCGAGTCCGCGTACGCCGCGCTGCCCGTCTCGCCCATGGGTGAGGTCGTCACGCGCTACCACATCAGCCTCGACGTCGCCGACAAACCGGGTGTTCTCGCCCAGGTGGCCACCGTGTTCGCGGAGCACGGCGTGTCCATCGATACGGTTCGGCAGCAGGGCAAGGACGGCGAGGCCTCCCTCGTCGTCGTCACGCACCGCGCATCGGACGCCTCCCTCAACGGGACCGTCGAGGCGCTGCGCAAGCTCGACACCGTGCGGGGTGTCGCCAGCATCATGCGGGTTGAAGGAGAGTAACCAGCAATGACCCACCAGTGGCGCGGAATCATCGAGGAGTACCGGGAGCGGCTGCCCGTCTCCGACACCACGCCGGTCGTGACGCTCCGCGAGGGCGGCACGCCCCTCGTGCCCGCGCAGGTGCTCTCCGAGCGCACGGGCTGCGAGGTTCACCTCAAGGTGGAAGGCGCGAACCCGACCGGGTCCTTCAAGGACCGCGGTATGACCATGGCCATCAGCAAGGCCAAGGAGGAGGGGGCCAAGGCTGTCATCTGTGCCTCCACGGGCAACACGTCTGCCTCCGCCGCCGCGTACGCCGTGCGCGCCGGGATGGTCTCCGCGGTGCTCGTGCCGCAGGGCAAGATCGCCCTCGGCAAGATGGGCCAGGCCCTGGTGCACGGCGCGAAGATCCTCCAGGTCGATGGCAACTTCGACGACTGCCTCACGCTCGCCCGCGCGCTCAGCGACAACTACCCCGTCGCGCTGGTCAATTCGGTCAATCCGGTACGTATCGAGGGCCAGAAGACCGCCGCGTTCGAGATTGTCGACATGCTCGGCGACGCCCCCGACATCCACGTCCTGCCGGTGGGCAACGCGGGCAACATCACGGCGTACTGGAGGGGGTACAAGGAGTACGCCGCCGACGGCGTCGCCGCCAGGACGCCCCGTATGTGGGGCTTCCAGGCCTCCGGCTCCGCGCCGATCGTGCGCGGCGAGGTCGTCAAGGACCCCTCGACCATCGCCACCGCGATCCGGATCGGCAACCCCGCCTCCTGGCAGCACGCGCTCAACGCGCGGGACGAGTCCGGCGGTCTCATCGACGAGGTGACGGACCGTGAAATCCTGCGCGCCTACCGCCTGTTGGCCGCGCAGGAGGGCGTCTTCGTGGAGCCCGCCTCCGCCGCCTCGGTGGCCGGTCTGCTGAAGGCCGCCGAACTCGGCAAGGTCGACCCGGGCCAGCGCATCGTCTGCACGGTCACCGGAAACGGCCTCAAGGACCCCGACTGGGCCGTCGCCGGCGCACCGCAGCCGGTCACGGTTCCGGTGGACGCGGCCACCGCTGCCGAGCGCCTCGGACTGGTCTGACGTACCGCTTGACCCAGGGCTTCCCCTGGAAGGGGGGCACAGGGGGCTTACGACACGCATCGTGCGCCTCCTGTGCGCCCTATGTCGCCACAGAACCTTCCTTCGATAGGCTGTACTGAACCCGCCCCCCGCATATGCCTCGCATAGGCAGGGCGCCGCGCCGTCGTCGTGGTCTCCGGAGTGCATCCCCGGAGTGATCGGACAGCGGCCCGAAGGGTTCGTCGTACGTCATCGGATGTCTTCGACAATCACGCAGCTCAAGGAGTGTCATCGAGCGATGGCCGGTCCAGCCTTCCGCGCCGCCGCCGTACGGGTGCGCGTCCCCGCCACCAGCGCCAACCTCGGCCCGGGCTTCGACGCCCTAGGCCTCGCGCTGGGGCTCTACGACGACGTGGTCGTCCGGGTGGCCGACTCCGGGCTGCACATCGACATCGCGGGTGAGGGCAGCGAGACGCTGCCACGTGACGAAAACCACCTTCTCGTACGCTCTCTCCGCACCGCCTTCGATTCCCTGGGCGGACAGCCGCGCGGCCTGGAAATCGTCTGTGCGAACCGCATTCCGCATGGTCGTGGCCTGGGCTCCTCCTCGGCCGCGATCTGCGCCGGAATTGTCGCCGCACGGGCCGTGACGATAGGCGGCGAGGCCCGCATGGACGACACGCGCCTGCTGGAGCTGGCCACCGAGATCGAGGGGCACCCGGACAACGTCGCGGCCTGTCTGCTCGGCGGTTTCACGCTCTCCTGGATGGAGGCCGGAGCCGCGCGGGCGATCAGGATGGATCCCGCCGATTCCATCGTTCCGGTGGTTTTCGTGCCCGGGAAGCCGGTCCTGACGGAGACGGCGCGCGGCCTGCTCCCGCGCACCGTGCCGCACGTCGACGCCGCCACCAACGCGGGCCGTGCCGCGCTGCTCGTCGAGGCCCTGACCAGGCGCCCCGAGCTGCTGCTGCCCGCCACCGAGGACCGGTTGCACCAGGAGTACCGCGCGCCCGCCATGCCCGAGAGCGCGGCCCTGGTGGAGCGGCTGCGGGCCGACGGCATCCCCGCGGTCATCTCCGGCGCCGGACCCACCGTGCTCGCGCTGGCCGACGAGGGCACGGCCGACAAGGTGGAACAGCTGGCCGGCCCGGGCTGGGCGGCGAACCGGCTGGCCCTGGACGTGCCGGGAGCGAGCGTGCTGCCGCTCGCGACCACCGGCGCCGAAGCGACGAGCGCCGATTAAAAGCACGCGATTGCCGGATTTCGAGAGGGGGAATGTTTGTTGGATCCGGTAGTGTTAACCTCAAGTCTGCACCCGACCCCACCATGGCGAGGTGCCTCGTGTCCCAGTCCGGGACAGACATTCTTCCGGGAGCTCCCCAAGCCGCACTGTGTTTCGTACCTCGTACGCGGGCAGTACGTCGTACGTCGACACTGAGCGGTCCGACGGGCACGCTCCGGAACCGGTGCGACCACGCCACGTGACACTGGGTGCCACGGCTCAAGGAAGCGCCATCACCAGATATTTCCTCCGCCGCTTAGGCGGACCACCGCCCCGGCACGGTTCAGTCAGCAAGGACCGAAGCCGGACAGCACAACCGGTCGCCGAGCCAGACAGGCCGACGTCCGCTCCAGGGAAGGACCCTTCGTGAGCGACACCACCGATCTGATGGGCGCACGTGTCGAGGAGACCGCTGCCGCGCCCGCCACGGACGCCTCCGCGCCTGCCACCGGTGCCGGCTCCCGGCGGCGCCGCGGTACCGGCCTCGAGGGCATGGTGCTGGCCGAGCTGCAGCAGGTCGCATCCGGCCTCGGCATCAGGGGCACCGCGCGCATGCGCAAGAGCCAGCTGATCGAGGTCATCAAGGAGGCGCAGGCAGGAGGGGGAGCCCCGGCGAAGACCGAGGCCGCCACCGAGACCAAGCCGAAGCGCCGCGCCACCTCCAAGGCGCGCACCGGCGAGGAGGCCCCCGCCGAGAAGGCCGAGAAGAAGGCCGAGGCGCCCGCTGAGAAGGCCGTGGCCCAGCAGCAGATCGAGATCCCCGGCCAGCCTGCCGGGGGCACCGCCCGCGCGAGCGAAGGCGAGCGTGGGGGAGAGGACGCCCCCGCGGAGCGCCGTCGTCGGCGGGCCACCGCCGAGGCAGGCAGCCCCGAGACCGTCGCCGCCGAGGCCAAGAGCGAGCCGAAGGCCGAGACGCCCGCGCCGCAGCAGCAGCCGCAGGGCGAGGCCAAGGGCGACGCCGGTGAGGGCGGCGAGGGCCGCCGTCGCGACCGCCGCGAGCGCGGCCGGGACCGCGACCGGGACCGGGACCGCGACCGCCGCACCAAGGGCGACGACCAGCAGCAGAACCAGGGCCAGGGCCAGCAGCAGCGTCAGCAGCAGGGCGGCGGCCAGGGTCAGAGCGACGACGACTTCGAGGGCGGCCGGCGCGGCCGTCGCGGCCGCTACCGGGACCGCCGGGGCCGCCGGGGCCGTGACGAGATGGGCAGCGAGCCGCAGATCGCCGAGGACGACGTCCTGATCCCGGTCGCGGGCATCCTGGACATCCTCGACAACTACGCCTTCATCCGTACGTCGGGCTACCTGCCCGGGCCGAACGACGTGTACGTCTCCCTCGCCCAGGTCCGCAAGAACGGCCTGCGCAAGGGCGACCACATCACCGGCGCTGTCCGTCAGCCCAAGGAAGGCGAGCGGCGCGAGAAGTTCAACGCCCTCGTCCGGCTGGACTCCGTCAACGGCATGGCGCCCGAACACGGCCGCGGCCGCCCGGAGTTCAACAAGCTGACGCCGCTGTACCCGCAGGACCGCCTCCGCCTGGAGACGGACCCCGGCGTCCTCACCACCCGCATCATCGACCTGGTCTCGCCGATCGGTAAGGGCCAGCGCGGTCTGATCGTGGCCCCGCCGAAGACCGGTAAGACCATGATCATGCAGGCGATCGCCAACGCGATCACGCACAACAACCCCGAGTGCCACCTGATGGTCGTCCTCGTCGACGAGCGTCCGGAAGAGGTCACCGACATGCAGCGGTCGGTCAAGGGCGAGGTCATCTCCTCGACCTTCGACCGCCCGGCCGAGGACCACACCACGGTCGCCGAGCTCGCCATCGAGCGCGCCAAGCGCCTCGTGGAGCTGGGTCACGACGTGGTGGTGCTGCTGGACTCGATCACCCGCCTGGGCCGTGCGTACAACCTCGCCGCCCCTGCCTCCGGCCGCATCCTGTCCGGTGGTGTCGACTCCACGGCCCTCTACCCGCCGAAGCGCTTCTTCGGTGCGGCCCGCAACATCGAGGACGGCGGCTCGCTGACCATCCTCGCCACCGCCCTGGTGGACACCGGGTCCCGCATGGACGAGGTGATCTTCGAGGAGTTCAAGGGCACCGGCAACGCCGAGCTCAAGCTCGACCGGAAGCTCGCCGACAAGCGCATCTTCCCGGCGGTGGACGTGGACGCGTCCGGTACCCGTAAGGAAGAGATCCTGCTCGGCGCCGAGGAGCTGAACATCGTCTGGAAGCTGCGCCGGGTGCTGCACGCGCTCGACCAGCAGCAGGCTGTCGAGCTGCTCCTCGACAAGATGAAGCAGACGAAGTCGAACGCGGAGTTCCTGCTCCAGATTCAGAAGACGACGCCCACCCCGGGCAACGGCGACTAGTCAGCTGTACGTCCCTCGAAGGCCGGTCCGCGTCACCTCAGTGACGCGGACCGGCCTTTCGGCGCTGAGGGGAAGGGGGTGATCAGTTCACCCCCTTCTCACTCAAGCATCCCTGGGGGGACATCTCTTGTTCACGACCACGTCCGGCGGCGGTCGGCACAGACGCCGGATACGTATCGCCCTGCCCGTCTCCGCGGCAGGAGTCGCCGTCGCTGTCGCCGCCGCGCTGCTGACCACCTCCGCCGAGGCGGCGACGCCGCTGCCGAAGCCCACCGTCAAGCCCGCCACCAGCTCCCCGTCGGCCGCCGAGCTGGAGCGGCGGGTCGGCACCGCGATCGCCGGGGACGACACGGCCGGGCAGGCGCCGGCGAAGTCGTCGTACAGCGCCGGGACCACCGGAACGGGCATCGACGCGAAGATCATCGGCGGGACCACCACGACCATCACGTCCGCGCCGTGGATGGCCCAGCTCTGGTACGGCGACGACAAGGGCACCGCCGACACCGCCGACGACATCGGCTTCTTCTGCGGCGGAGCGGTGGTCGCGCCGACCAAGATCCTCACCGCCGCGCACTGCGTCGCCGGATACGACTGGCACCGCCACGGCTCGGTGATCACCGGCACCGCGCAGCTCCCGTCCGTCGACGACCAGGGCTACGTCACCGACCTGCACGGCGGCACCATCAGCGGCGTCTGGCGGCAGTGGCACCACTCGTCGTACCGCGCGTCGACCATCGACGCCGACATCGCGGTCCTCACCCTGCCGTACGCGGTCAAGGCGACGCCGATCCGTATGACGACGGCCGGGGACACCGCCTCGTACGCCGCCGGGACCAGCGCCAAGGTGTACGGCTGGGGCCGGACCAGCTCCACCCACGACAACATCTCCGAGACGCTGAAGACGGCCACGCTGCCCGTCCAGTCGGACAGCACCTGCGCCGGCGCCTACGGCACCAGCTTCATCAAGGGCCACATGGTCTGCGCGGGCAACCCCGCCACCGGCAGCGACAGCGGCACCACCACCGCCTGCAACGGCGACTCCGGCGGCCCGCTGGTGGTGGGCAACCGGATCGTCGGCATCGTCTCGTGGGGTGTGCAGGACTGCGTCGCCGAGGGTGCCTACAGCGTCTTCACCAAGGTGACCACGTACGTCGGGGCCGCCTACCCGCGGCTGGACGACACCAACTTCGACGGCGACCACCGGGGCGATCTGTGGCTGCGCAGCGCCTCCACGGACACCGGCTACTCCCGGTACTCCCGGGGCACCTCGTTCGTGGCCGGTGAGAACTGGGGCAGCTGGGCCGGGGTGAACCTCGTCGCACAGACCGACCTCGACCGGGACGGCTACCAGGACCTCGTCTACCGCCGCAGCAGCGACGGCGACGTCTTCTGGGCCCATTACGTGTTCTCCAGCAACTCCTGGGTCACCCGGCGGATCGCCGACAACTGGAAGACCCGCACCCGGATCGTCACCCCGGGCGACGTCACCGGCGACTACCTGCCCGACCTGCTGTCGGTCGACTCGGCCGGCGTGCTGTGGATCTACCCCGGCAAGGGCAACGGCACTTTCGCCGCCCGGGTGCAGGTCGGCTCCGGCTGGAACCAGTACAACCAGCTGCGCGGCCAGGGCGACTTCACCGGCGACGGCCGGACCGACCTCATCGCACGCAACGCGAGCAACGGCTACCTCTACCTGTACAAGGGCACGGGCAAGGCCACCGGGGCGTTCGCGAGCAGGATCAAGATCACGACCTGGAGCAACTCGACGTACAACGCGCTCGACACGGTCGGCGACGTCAGCGGCGACGGCCGCGCCGACCTCCTGGCCCGCACGCCCGGCGGCACCCTCTACCTGTACCGGGGCACCGGGAACTCCACGCGTGAGTTCTTCACCACACGGATCTCGGTCGGGACCTACTTCAAGCAGTACGACATCCTGACCTGAAACCCCAGGTGAGCCGGGAGACATCCGGCCCACCACGGCTACGCACCGTGCCCACCCGAGCCCCGGGTGGGCACGGTGCGTCATGCAACCCTGTCCCGAGTTTTCCCGTCTGACCGGACAGAGCGACGATGGGTGTGGTTCATGCCCATTCCTGATCGCAGGGGGTCATTGATCCGACGAGAGCTGAGGAGCACATGCCTGCCGACAGCACGCCGGAGCCCGGCATACCGGGTGAGCCCGGCACGAGGGGCCCGCGCCGCCGGGCCAAGGGCCGCCGCCGCAAGCCCCGGGCCAAGGGCCACAGAGGGCTGCTGATCACGGCCTGGACCGCGGCGGGCATCGTCGTCCTCGGCGGCACCGGCGTCGGATACGTGTACTTCAAGCTCAACGGCAACATCAAGAGCGTCGACATCGACCACGCCCTGGGCACCAACCGGCCCGGCAAGGTCGACAACGGCTCCGAGAACATCCTGGTCCTCGGCTCGGACACCCGCTCCGGCAGCAACCAGCAGCTGGGCGGCGGCGCCGACGACGGCAGCGCCCGCTCGGACACGGCGATGATCGTGCACGTCTACGAGGGCCGGAAGAAGGCCAGCGTGGTCTCCATACCGCGCGACACCCTGATCGACCGCCCCGAGTGCACGGACACCGACGGCACCACGCACGACCCGGCCTCCGGCGTGATGTTCAACTCCGCGTACACCACCGGTGGCGCCGCGTGCGCCGTGAAGACCGTGGAGTCCCTCACCGGCATCCGGATGGACCACTACCTGGAGGTCGACTTCACCGGCTTCCAGAAGCTCATCGACGAGCTGGGCGGCGTCGAGGTCACCACCACGAAGGACATCAACGACCCCGACAGCCACCTGAACCTCGAGGCCGGGACGCACCAGCTCACGGGCCAGCAGGCCCTCGGCCTGGTCCGCACCCGGCACGGCGTCGGCGACGGCTCCGACCTCGGCCGCATCCAGCTCCAGCAGGCCTTCATCAAGGCGCTGGTCGAGCAGGTCAAGGACATCGGCCTCTTCACCAACCCGAAGAAGCTCTACGACCTCGCCGACACCGCCACCAACGCGGTCACGACCGACTCCTCCCTCGGCTCGGTCGACGCCCTGATGTCCTTCGCGAGCGGCCTCAAGGGCATCAGCGCCTCGAAGATGACGATGGTCACGATGCCGGTCCAGTACGACCCCGCCGACCCCAACAGGGTCCTCCTCGACGAGCCCAAGGCCCAGCAGGTCTGGACGGCCCTGAAGAACGACAAGCCCATCCCCAAGGCGGCGACAGAAGGCACGGCAACAGGCGAAGCCAAGGGCGTGATCACGCCCTAAGGGGCGCGGGGAACTGCGCGACCAGCCCAAGACGACCCTCACGGAATAGATCACAGCAACCCCCGGTTTTGGGGGATGGCCCCAGTCCTGGCAGACTGGTACGTCGGCTCCGGTTCACGCCGTCGCATCCCGCGGCAGGCGACCCGGCGCCCTCCCGAAACCTAGGAGACACCTTGAAGCGCGACATCCACCCCGCGTACGTCGAGACGCAGGTCAGCTGCACCTGCGGCGCGTCGTTCACCACCCGTAGCACGATCGAGAGCGGCACCATCCGTGCCGAGGTCTGCTCCGAGTGCCACCCGTTCTACACGGGCAAGCAGAAGATCCTCGACACCGGTGGCCGTGTGGCCCGCTTCGAGGCCCGCTTCGGCAAGGCTGCTGCCGGCTCCAAGAAGTAGCGAGCTCCAATTCGCCGGTCCACGGCCGCGCCCTACCACAGGCGTGCCGGGACCGGCGTTTTTGGTCGCCGCCCACTTCACCCCCGTACGCACCAACAGGAGCCAGAGATGTTCGAGGCCGTCGAGGAGCTCGTCGCCGAGCACGCCGACCTGGAGAAGAAGCTCGCCGACCCGTCGGTCCACGCCGACCAGGCGAACGCGCGCAAGCTGAACAAGCGCTACGCCGAGCTGACCCCGATCGTCGCCACGTACCGCTCCTGGAAGCAGTCCGGCGACGACATCGAGACGGCCCGCGAACTGGGCGCGGACGACCCGGAGTTCGCCGCCGAGGTCAAGGAGCTGGAGCAGCAGCGCGAGGAGCTGACGGAGAAGCTCCGGCTGCTGCTGGTCCCGCGCGACCCCAGCGACGACAAGGACGTGATCCTGGAGATCAAGGCGGGCGCGGGCGGCGACGAGTCGGCGCTGTTCGCCGGTGATCTGCTGCGCATGTATCTGCGGTACGCCGAGCGGGTCGGCTGGAAGACCGAGATCATCGACGCCACCGAGTCCGAGCTGGGCGGCTACAAGGACGTCCAGGTCGCCGTGAAGACGCGCGGACAGATCGAGCCCGGGCAGGGGGTCTGGGCCCGCCTGAAGTACGAGGGTGGTGTGCACCGCGTGCAGCGCGTACCCGCCACCGAGTCCCAGGGCCGTATCCACACCTCCGCCGCCGGTGTCCTCGTCACGCCCGAGGCGGAGGAGGTCGACGTCGAGATCAACCCGAACGACCTGCGTATCGACGTCTACCGGTCCTCCGGCCCCGGCGGCCAGTCCGTGAACACCACCGACTCCGCCGTGCGCATCACGCACATTCCGACCGGAGTCGTCGCCTCCTGCCAGAACGAGAAGAGCCAGCTGCAGAACAAGGAGCAGGCACTGCGTATCCTGCGCTCCAGGCTGCTCGCCATGGCGCAGGAGGAGGCGGAGAGGGAGGCCGCCGACGCCCGTCGCAGCCAGGTCCGTACCGTCGACCGCTCCGAGAAGATCCGTACGTACAACTTCCCGGAGAATCGCATCTCGGACCACCGCGTCGGCTTCAAGGCGTACAACCTGGACCAGGTCCTGGACGGCGAACTCGACGCGGTGATCCAGGCCTGTGTCGACGCGGACTCGGCCGCCAAGCTCGCAGCCGCGTAAGGCACTTACGAGTACCACGGAGGACGAGCGTGCAGCCATCTTTTGGGGGGCGACCCCCAAGCCCCCGCAGTCTGCTGCTCGCGGAGGTGGCCCAGGCCACCCAGCGGCTGGCCGACGCCGGCGTGCCCTCGCCGCGCACCGACGCGGAGGAGCTCGCCGCGTTCGTGCACGGCGTGAAGCGGGGCGAGTTGCACTCCGTGCAGGACTCCGACTTCGACGCCCGCTACTGGGAGGTCGTCGCGCGCCGTGAGCAGCGCGAGCCGCTCCAGCACATCACCGGGCGGGCCTTCTTCCGCTACCTGGAACTCCAGGTCGGGCCGGGTGTGTTCGTGCCGCGCCCGGAGACGGAGTCCGTGGTCGGCTGGGCCATAGACGCCGTGCGCGCCATGGACGTGGTCGAGCCGCTGATCGTCGACCTGTGCACCGGCTCCGGCGCCATCGCGCTCGCGCTCGCCCAGGAGGTGCCGCGCTCCCGCGTGCACGCCGTGGAGCTGTCCGAAGAGGCGCTGCGGTGGACCCGTAAGAACGTCGAGGGGTCGCGGGTCGACCTGCGCCAGGGCGACGCCCTGACCGCGTTCCCGGACCTCGACGGGCAGGTCGACCTGGTGATCTCCAACCCGCCGTACATCCCGCTCACCGAATGGGAGTACGTCGCTCCCGAGGCCCGGGACTACGACCCCGAGATGGCGCTGTTCTCCGGCGAGGACGGCCTCGACCTCATCCGGGGCCTGGAACGCACCGCGCACCGGCTGCTGCGCCCCGGCGGTGTCGTCGTCATCGAGCACGCCGACACCCAGGGCGGCCAGGTGCCGTGGATCTTCACCGAGGAGCGGGGCTGGGCCGACGCGGCCGACCACCCCGACCTCAACAACCGCCCGCGCTTCGCCACGGCCCGTAAGGCGTTGCCGTGAGCACCCACCAGACTTCACACCAGCAGTACGTGTACGAGGAGGACCGCTGAAATGGCACGGCGATACGACACCAACGACGCCACCGACCGCGTGACCGGTCTGCGTGAGGCCGCGTCCGCCGTCCGCCGCGGCGAGCTGGTGGTCCTCCCCACCGACACCGTGTACGGCATCGGCGCGGACGCGTTCTCCGCGGAGGCCGTCTCCGACCTGCTGGAGGCCAAGGGCCGGGGCCGCAACATGCCCACGCCCGTCCTCATCGGCTCCCCGAACACCCTGCACGGCCTGGTCACCGACTTCTCCGAGCTGGCCTGGGAGCTGGTCGACGCGTTCTGGCCGGGCGCGCTGACGCTGGTCGCCAAGCACCAGCCGTCGCTGCAGTGGGACCTGGGCGACACCCGGGGCACGGTTGCCGTGCGCATGCCACTGCACCCGGTCGCCATCGAGCTGCTCACCGAGGTCGGCCCCATGGCCGTGTCGTCGGCGAACCTCACCGGGCACCCGGCGCCGGAGGACTGCGACGCCGCCCAGCAGATGCTCGGCGACTCCGTCTCCGTCTACCTCGACGGCGGCCCGACCCCCGGCAACGTGCCGTCCTCCATCGTCGACGTCACCGGCCCCGTGCCCGTCCTGCTGCGCGAGGGCGCCCTCTCGCCGGACGAGCTGCGCAAGGTCGTACCCGACCTTGAGGTGGCCAATTGACAGCCCCTGACGCGGGGCGTGGCATAGGCAACGGGGAGAGCGCGGCGGAGATCACGACGACGTTCGTGGGGCTTCCGCGCGACAGCTTCCGCATCCTCCACGTCAGCACCGGAAACGTCTGCCGCTCGCCCATCACCGAGCGGCTGACCCGGCATTTCGTGTCGCAGCGGCTGGGTGTCCTGGGCGGCGGGCTGATCGTGGAGAGCGCCGGCACCTGGGGCCACGAGGGCGCGCCCATGGAGGCCAACGCCGAGGCGGTGCTGGCCGACTTCGGCGCGGACGCCTCCGGCTTCGTGGGGCGGGAGCTGCTGGACGAGCATGTGATCCGTGCCGACCTGGTGCTCACCGCCACCCGTGACCACCGCGCCCAGGTGATCTCGATGGGCCACTCGGCGGGGCTGCGCACCTTCACGCTGAAGGAGTTCACCCGGCTGGTGAAGGCCATCGACCCGGCGACCCTGCCTCCGCTGGAGGACGGGGTGGTGGCGCGGGCCCGCGCGCTGGTGCGGGCCGCCGCCGCGCTACGAGGCTGGCTGCTGGCGCCCACCGCCGAGGCCGACGAGGTGTACGACCCGTACGGGGCACCGCTGACGTTCTTCCGGTCGGTCGGCGACGAGATACATCAGGCACTGGACCCCGTGGTGACGGCGTTGACGGGAGTGGCGGCGCGGACCTGACTCCCGCCCGCCGTACGACAGCGGGCGCCCGCGACCGGCGCGGCCTACATTGGACCTACGTCCCCAGCCGACGCCCGGAGTCCACCATGCCGGTCACCCATGCCCAAGAGGCCGATCTCCTGCGGCGGCAGGATCCCGCGCTCGCCGAGATCCTGCTCGGGGAGCTGGACCGGCAGTCGACCACGCTCCAGCTGATCGCCGCCGAGAACTTCACCTCGCCCGCCGTGCTCGCCGCCCTCGGCTCGCCGCTCGCCAACAAGTACGCGGAGGGCTATCCGGGGGCCCGCTACCACGGCGGCTGCGAGATCGTGGACGTCGCCGAGCGGCTCGCCGTACAGCGCGCCAAGCGGCTGTTCGGCGCCGAGCACGCCAACGTCCAGTCTCACTCGGGCAGTTCGGCCGTCCTCGCCGCCTACGCCGCCCTGCTGCGCCCCGGCGACACCGTCCTCGCCCTCGGCCTGCCGTACGGCGGCCACCTCACCCACGGCTCGCCCGCCAACTTCTCCGGCCGCTGGTTCGACTTCGTGAGCTACGGCGTCGACGAGGAGACCGGCCTCATCGCCTACGACCAGGTCCGCACCCTGGCCCGCACGCACCGCCCCAAGGCGATCGTGTGCGGCTCGATCGCCTACCCACGGCACCTCGACTACGCCTACTTCCGCGAGGTCGCCGACGAGGTGGGCGCCTACCTCATCGCCGACGCGGCCCACCCCATCGGACTCGTCGCCGGGGGAGCGGCGCCCAGTCCGGTGCCGTACGCCGATGTGGTGTGCGCCACCACTCACAAGGTGCTGCGGGGACCGCGCGGCGGCATGCTCCTGTGCGGCGCCGACCTCGCCGAACGCGTCGACCGGGCCGTCTTCCCCTTCACCCAGGGCGGCGCCCAGATGCACACCATCGCCGCCAAGGCCGTCGCCTTCGGCGAGGCGGCCACACCGGCCTTCCAGGCGTACGCCCATCAGGTGGTCGCCAACGCCCGGTTCCTGGCCGCCGCACTGGCCGCCGAGGGGCTCGCCATCACCACCGGCGGCACGGACACCCACCTCATCACCGCCGACCCGGCCCCGCTCGGCGTCGACGGCCGCATCGCACGCGGCCGGCTCGCCGCCGCCGGGATGATCCTCGACAGCTGCGCCCTGCCGCACGACGACGCCCGCGGCCTGCGCCTGGGCACCGCGGCCGTCACCACCCAGGGGATGGGGGAGGGCGAGATGGCCCGGATCGCCAAGCTGCTCGCGGAGGTGCTGCGCGACCAGGCCGACAGCAGGCAGGTGCGGGAGGAAGTACGGGACCTGGCAGGCGGATTCCCGCCGTATCCGCCGCCGTATCAGCCGTGAACGGGGGTAGCAGGGAATCCGTACACAGCCACACGTGCAACCATCTTCGCTACCCGGAAGTCCCCACCCATATGCGTCCCTCGCTAGGGTGTGGGGCTGAGATGGCCAGCGAGACCTGTGGGGAAGCCCGTGCGTGAATACCTGCTGACGCTCTGCATCACGGCCGCGGTGACGTACCTGCTGACAGGGCCGGTACGGAAATTCGCGATCGTGGCCGGAGCGATGCCGGAGATCCGGGCACGTGACGTGCACCGGGAACCCACTCCACGGCTCGGCGGGATCGCGATGTTCTTCGGCCTGTGCGCGGGCCTGCTGGTCGCCGACCATCTCACCAACCTCAGCGAGGTCTTCGAGAAGTCCAACGAGCCCCGGGCGCTGCTGTCCGGGGCCGCGCTGATCTGGCTGATCGGCGTCCTGGACGACAAGTTCGAGATCGACGCCCTGATCAAGCTGGGCGGCCAGATGATCGCCGCCGGTGTGATGGTGATGCAGGGTCTGACGATCCTGTGGCTGCCGGTGCCGGGCGTCGGCACGGTCGCGCTGACCCAGTGGCAGGGCACGCTCCTCACCGTCGCCCTGGTCGTCATCACCATCAACGCGGTCAACTTCGTCGACGGGCTGGACGGGCTGGCGGCGGGCATGGTGTGCATCGCGTCGGCCGCGTTCTTCATGTACGCCTACCGGATCTGGTACTCGTACGGCATCGAGGCGGCCGCCCCGGCCACTCTCTTCGCGGCGGTGCTGATGGGCATGTGCCTGGGCTTCCTGCCGCACAACATGCACCCGGCGCGCATCTTCATGGGCGACTCCGGCTCGATGCTGATCGGCCTGGTGCTGGCGGCGGGCGCGATCTCGGTGACCGGGCAGGTCGACCCGGACGTGATGAAGCTGTTCTCCGGCTCCGAGCGCAACGCGGTGCACCAGATGGTGCCGGTCTACATCCCGCTGCTGATGCCGCTGACCATCATCGCGATCCCGGCCGCGGACCTGATCCTGGCGATCGTGCGCCGCACCTGGCGCGGCCAGTCCCCGTTCGCCGCCGACCGGGGCCACCTGCACCACCGGCTGCTGGAGATCGGCCACTCGCACAGCCGGGCCGTGCTGATCATGTACTTCTGGTCGGCGCTGATCGCCTTCGGTGCGTTGGGCTACTCGGTGAACTCGGCGTCCATGTGGATCGTGCTGGGCGTGGTGCTGCTCAGCGCCATCGGCCTGGTTCTGCTGTTGCTGCCCCGCTTCACCCCGCGCGCCCCGCTGTGGGCCGAGCACTTCGTGCCGCCGCGCTACCGCCGGAGCAAGGTCGTCCTGCCACCGGCATCCGAGGTCCCGGCGGAGGCTCCCGCCGAGGAGGCGGAGCGCACCCCGGTCGCCGTCGGGGTCTCCGGAGCCAACGGAGCGACCGCCGTCGGCCCCCGCTCGCGCATCACAAGGTAAGAATCTGACTAAAGCATTGCCAAGCCGTGGGGGAACGAACGCCCCTATACCAGACAAGTCGGCTCGGTTTCCGCACAGACGCGCACCGTCACTCTCATGTGTGACAGTGCGCACACCTCCAGGTAAAGACCTCATCAAATAGTTTGTGATACCGTTCACGAGAACCCCCCGGATAGAGCCGAAGGGCCGCAGTGCGACGGTCCAGCGGCATGAGGTTCTCTCTCAACCCGGGACTACGCTCGTCCATGACGACACCTGCCCCCTGTGAAAGCGGAGTTGCCGCCATGCCGTCCAATGACGCCCGGAACCTTCTGCAGACAGCTGTGCCCACGGCCGCTGTCGGTGTGGTCGCGGTCGCTGTCAGTGGTGCGGTGGCCGGCGGCAAGGGTGCGCTCGGTGCGGCCGTCGGCACGGTGCTGGCCATCCTCTTCATGGGAATCGGCCTGTTCGTTCTGCAGTGGACGGCAAAAACGCTCCCGCAGCTGTTCCAGGCCATGGGGCTGATGCTCTACGTTGCCCAGCTCCTGCTGCTCCTGATCTTCGTCGCCCTCTTCAAGGACACCTCTCTCTTCAATCCGAAGACGTTCGCCATCGGCCTCGTCATCGCGACCGTCGTCTGGATGGCCGCGCAGGCCCGTGCGCACATGAAGGCCAAGATCTTCTACGTCGATCCGGAGCCCACGAAGAGCGAGAAGCCCGAGAAGACAGGGCCGTCGTCGTGAGGGGTAGGGGCGGGATAAAGGCCAGTGAGAACTCCTGCTATCGTCCGGTGCCAACTGCGGCATCGCGGGCGCGGGCATCTGAGCTGACGCCTGCTCAATCGCGAGGCTTGATGTCCCCCAGCCGCCCCCACATCCGTAACACCAGTCCGGTGCCGACCCGCGGCCCTGTGCCGCGCCGACACAACGAGGTTGCCGTACCCATGCGTCACGCCGAAGGAGCCCGTGGTGAGTGCTGACCAGACCCAGCTCGCCTTTGACTGGAGTTGTCGGATCATGTCCGACAACGGGTGTGGCTTCCCGGCTCCGGGTCTGCACTCGTTCCTCTTCCAGCCGATCGCCACGGTCGGGGGGTTCGAGTTCAACAAGGTGATGCTGCTCGCGCTCATCACCACCGTGCTCGTCATCGGTTTCTTCTGGGCGGCCTTCGGCAAGGCGAAGGTGGTGCCGGGCAAGCTCCAGATGATCGGCGAGGCCGGCTACGACTTCGTCCGCCGCGGCATCGTCTACGAGACCCTCGGCAAGCGGGAGGGTGAGAAGTACGTCCCGCTGATGGTCTCGCTGTTCTTCTTCATCTGGATCATGAACATCTGGTCCGTGATCCCGCTGGCCCAGTTCCCGGTGTCGTCGATCATCGCGTACCCGATCGTGCTGGCCGCCATCGTCTACATCGTGTGGATGTCGCTGACCTTCAAGAAGCACGGCTTCGTGGGCGGCTTCAAGAACCTCACCGGCTACGACAAGTCGCTCGGCGCGGTGCTGCCGCTCGTCGTGATCATCGAGTTCTTCTCGAACGTCCTGGTCCGGCCCTTCACCCACGCGGTCCGACTGTTCGCCAACATGTTCGCCGGTCACCTGATGCTGGTGATGTTCACCGTCGCCTCCTGGTACCTGCTCAACAGCTGGATGATCCCGGCGGCCGGTGTCTCCTTCGTCATGACCGTGGCGATGATCCTCTTCGAGCTTTTCGTGCAGGCGGTCCAGGCGTACGTCTTCGTGCTCCTTGCCTGCTCGTACATTCAGGGCGCTCTCGCCGAGCACCACTGAGCCCCCACCGCCCCGCAAGCCCAGATACGTCCGGTGGCCAACCCCCGCCGGTCCATGAAAGAGAAGGAAGATTCAGCATGGCTGCCACTGAGACCCTCGCCGCTGTCTCCGGTTCGCTCGGCTCCATCGGCTACGGCCTCGCCGCGATCGGCCCCGGCATCGGCGTCGGCATCATCTTCGGCAACGGCACCCAGGCCCTGGCCCGCCAGCCCGAGGCGGCCGGCCTCATCCGCGCCAACCAGATCCTGGGCTTCGCCTTCTGTGAGGCGCTCGCCCTCATCGGCATCGTTATGCCGTTCGTGTTCGGTAGGTAATCACTCCTTACTGGCACGTTTCGACGAAAGGCACTGATGTGATCGCCAACCTGGTGCAGCTGGCGGCCGAGGAGGAGCAGAGCCCGCTCATCCCGCCGGGCCCCGAGCTGCTCGTCGGCACCATCGCCTTCGCCATCGTGTTCTTCTTCTTCTGGAAGAAGCTGCTTCCGAACATCAACAAGGTTCTGGAAGAGCGCCGCGCGGCGATCGAAGGCGGTATTGAAGAGGCCGAGACCATGAAGGTCGAGGCCCAGAGCGTCCTTGAGCAGTACAAGGCCCAGCTCGCCGAGGCCCGGCACGAGGCCGCGCGGCTGCGCCAGGAGGCGCAGGAGCAGGGTGCCGCGCTCATCGCCGAGATGCGCGCGGAAGGCCAGCGGCAGCGCGAGGAGATCGTCGCCGCCGGTCACACCCAGATCGAGGCCGACCGCAAGGCCGCCTCGACCGCGCTGCGGCAGGACGTCGGCAAGCTCGCCACCGAGCTGGCCGGCAAGCTGGTCGGTGAGTCCCTGGAGGACCACGCCCGCCAGAGCCGTGTGATCGACCGCTTCCTCGACGAGCTCGAGGAGAAGGCCGAGGCGTCTCGATGAACGGAGCGAGCCGCGAGGCCCTGGCAGCCGCACGTGAGCGTCTCGACGCGCTGACGGACAACACGTCCGTGGACGCGGCGCGGCTCGCCGACGAGCTGGCCGCGGTGACCGCGCTGCTCAACCGCGAGGTCAGCTTGCGTCGGGTCCTCACCGACCCGGCGCAGGCCGGTGAGGCCAAGGCCGAGCTGGCCCAGCGCCTGTTCGGCACGCAGGTCAGCGGCGAGGCCGCGGACCTGGTGTCCGGCATGGTGCGTTCCCGCTGGTCGCAGTCGCGTGACCTGGTGGACGCCCTGGAGGAGCTGGCCAGCACCGCCGACCTCACCGCCGCGCAGGCGGCCGGCACGCTCGACAGCGTCGAGGACGAGCTGTTCCGGTTCGGCCGGATCGTCGCGTCCAGCACCGAGCTGCGCGCCGCGCTGACCGACCGCAAGGCCACCGCCTCGGCCAAGAGCGAGCTGCTGCGCAGCCTGCTCGGCGGACGGGCGGCCCCGGCCACCGAACGTCTGGTGACGCGCCTTGTGACCGCGCCGCGGGGACGTAGCCTGGAGGCGGGACTGGAGTCCCTGTCCAAGCTCGCCGCGGAGCGCCGGGACCGCATGGTCGCGGTCGTCACCTCGGCGGTGCCGCTGAGCGACGTACAGAAGCAGCGCCTCGGCGCCGCCCTGGCGAAGCTCTACGGCCGTCAGATGCACCTCAATCTCGACGTGGACCCCGAGGTCGTCGGCGGGATCCGGGTGCAGGTCGGTGACGAGGTCATCAACGGCTCCCTCGCGGACCGCATCGCGGACGCCGAGCGCCGGCTGGCGAGCTAGCCGCAACTGAACAAGCAGTACGTACTTACGGCCCATGTTGGGCCGTGCAGAGGATTCCTGGGGGTCGCCCCCAGACCCCCAAAGTGAAACTTCGGGCCCAACAAGGAGAGCAGGGAACCCAGATGGCGGAGCTCACGATCCGGCCGGAGGAGATCCGGGACGCACTGGAGACCTTCGTCCAGTCGTACAAGCCGGACGCGGCCTCGCGCGAGGAGGTCGGTACGGTCACCCTTGCCGGCGACGGCATCGCGAAGGTCGAGGGTCTGCCCTCGGCCATGGCCAACGAACTGCTGAAGTTCGAGGACGGCACCCTCGGCCTCGCCCTCAACCTCGAGGAGCGCGAGATCGGTGCCATCGTCCTCGGTGAGTTCAGCGGCATCGAGGAGGGTCAGCCGGTCACCCGCACCGGTGAGGTCCTCTCCGTCGCGGTCGGCGAGGGCTACCTCGGCCGCGTTGTCGACCCGCTCGGCAACCCGATCGACGGCCTCGGCGAGATCGAGACCGACGGCCGCCGCGCCCTTGAGCTGCAGGCCCCCACGGTCATGCAGCGCAAGTCGGTGCACGAGCCGATGGAGACCGGCTACAAGGCCGTCGACGCGATGACCCCGATCGGCCGTGGCCAGCGTCAGCTGATCATCGGTGACCGTCAGACCGGCAAGACCGCCCTGGCCGTCGACACGATCATCAACCAGCGCGACAACTGGCGCACCGGCGACCCGAACAAGCAGGTCCGCTGCATCTACGTCGCCATCGGCCAGAAGGGCTCCACCATCGCGTCGGTCCGCCGCGCGCTGGAGGAGAACGGCGCGCTGGAGTACACGACCATCGTCGCCGCCCCGGCGTCCGACCCGGCCGGCTTCAAGTACCTGGCGCCGTACACCGGCTCGGCCATCGGCCAGCACTGGATGTACCAGGGCAAGCACGTCCTGATCATCTTCGACGACCTGTCGAAGCAGGCCGACGCCTACCGTGCCGTGTCCCTGCTGCTGCGCCGCCCGCCGGGCCGCGAGGCCTACCCGGGTGACGTCTTCTACCTGCACTCCCGGCTGCTGGAGCGCTGCGCGAAGCTCTCGGACGACATGGGTGCCGGTTCGATGACCGGTCTGCCGATCGTCGAGACCAAGGCCAACGACGTCTCGGCGTTCATCCCGACCAACGTCATCTCCATCACCGACGGCCAGTGCTTCCTGGAGTCGGACCTGTTCAACGCCGGTCAGCGCCCCGCGCTGAACGTCGGTATCTCCGTCTCCCGAGTCGGTGGTTCCGCGCAGCACAAGGCGATGCGCCAGGTCTCCGGCCGTCTGCGTGTCGACCTCGCCCAGTTCCGTGAGCTGGAGGCGTTCGCCGCCTTCGGTTCCGACCTGGACGCCGCGTCGAAGGCGCAGCTGGAGCGCGGTCAGCGCATGGTCGAGCTGCTCAAGCAGGCTCAGTACCAGCCGATGGCCACCGAGGACCAGGTCGTCTCCATCTGGGCCGGCACCAACGGCAAGATGGACGAGGTTCCGGTCGCGGACGTCCGCCGCTTCGAGAAGGAGCTCATCGAGTACCTGCACCGCAAGGAGCAGGGCCTGATGACCTCCATCAAGGAGGGCGCCAAGATGTCGAACGACACCATCCAGGCGATCGACGACGCCGTCGCGGAGTTCAAGAAGCAGTTCGAGACCTCGGACGGCAAGCTGCTCGGCGAAGAGGCTCCGGCCGCTGTCGCCAAGTGACGTAAAGGAAGGGACCTGACTCATGGGAGCCCAGCTCCGGGTCTACAAGCGTCGCATCCGATCCGTCACCGCGACCAAGAAGATCACCAAGGCGATGGAGATGATCGCCGCCTCGCGCGTCGTCAAGGCGCAGCGCAAGGTGGCGGCCTCCACGCCGTACGCGCAGGAACTGACCCGCGCGGTCACGGCGGTCGGTACCGGGTCGAACACCAAGCACCCGCTGACCACCCAGGCCGAGACGGTCACCCGTTCCGCGGTGCTGCTGCTGACGAGCGACCGTGGTCTCGCCGGTGCCTTCAACTCCAACGCCATCAAGGCGGCGGAGCAGCTGACCGAGCGCCTCGAGCGCGAGGGCAAGCAGGTCGACACGTACATCGTCGGCCGGCGCGGTGTGGCCCACTACAACTTCCGTGAGCGCACGATCGCGGAGTCGTGGACCGGCTTCACCGACGAGCCCTCGTACGCGGACGCCAAGAAGGTCGCGGCGCCGCTGATCGAGGCCATCGTCGAGAAGGACGCGGCGGACGGCGGCGTGGACGAGCTGCACATCGTCTTCACCGAGTTCGTGTCGATGATGACGCAGACGGCGCTGGACGCGCGCCTGCTGCCGCTCAGCCTCGAAGAGGTCGCCGCGGAGGCCAAGCCCAAGGGCGAGATCCTCCCGCTGTACGACTTCGAGCCGTCGGCGGAGGACGTCCTCGACGCCCTGCTGCCGCGCTATGTGGAGAGCCGTATCTACAACGCGCTGCTCCAGTCGGCCGCCTCCAAGCACGCCGCCACGCGGCGCGCGATGAAGTCGGCCACTGACAACGCCGGTGAGCTCATCGAGAACCTCACCCGGCTTGCCAACGCGGCCCGCCAGGCCGAAATCACCCAGGAAATCAGCGAGATCGTCGGTGGCGCGAGCGCCCTGGCCGACGCGACCGCGGGGAGTGACTACTAATGACCACCACTGTTGAGACGGCCACGGCGACGGGCCGCGTCGCGCGGGTCATCGGCCCGGTCGTCGACGTGGAGTTCCCCGTCGACGCGATGCCGGACATCTACAACGCCCTCCACGTCGAGGTATCCGACCCGGCGAACCAGGGCGAGAAGAAGACGCTGACCCTGGAGGTCGCCCAGCACCTGGGTGAAGGCCTGGTCCGCGCGATCTCCATGCAGCCCACCGACGGTCTGGTCCGCCAGGCCCCGGTCGTGAACACCGGCGACGGCATCACCGTCCCGGTCGGCGACTTCACCAAGGGCAAGGTGTTCAACACCCTCGGTGAGGTGCTGAACGTCGACGAGAGCTACGAGGGCGAGCGCTGGTCCATCCACCGCAAGGCCCCGAACTTCGACGAGCTCGAGTCGAAGACCGAGATGTTCGAGACCGGTGTCAAGGTCATCGACCTGCTGACCCCGTACGTCAAGGGCGGCAAGATCGGTCTGTTCGGCGGCGCCGGCGTCGGCAAGACGGTGCTCATCCAGGAGATGATCTACCGCGTCGCCAACAACCACGACGGTGTCTCCGTGTTCGCCGGTGTCGGTGAGCGCACCCGTGAGGGCAACGACCTCATCGAGGAGATGTCGGACTCGGGCGTCATCGACAAGACCGCGCTGGTCTTCGGTCAGATGGACGAGCCCCCGGGCACCCGTCTGCGCGTGGCCCTCGCCGGTCTGACCATGGCGGAGTACTTCCGCGATGTGCAGAAGCAGGACGTGCTGTTCTTCATCGACAACATCTTCCGCTTCACCCAGGCCGGTTCCGAGGTGTCGACCCTGCTCGGCCGTATGCCCTCCGCGGTGGGCTACCAGCCGAACCTGGCCGACGAGATGGGTCTCCTCCAGGAGCGCATCACCTCGACCCGTGGTCACTCGATCACCTCGATGCAGGCGATCTACGTCCCCGCGGACGACCTGACCGACCCGGCCCCGGCCACCACGTTCGCCCACCTCGACGCGACGACGGTTCTGTCCCGTCCGATCTCCGAGAAGGGCATCTACCCGGCCGTGGACCCGCTGGACTCCACGTCCCGCATCCTGGACCCGCGGTACATCGCGCAGGACCACTACGACGCCGCCATGCGCGTCAAGACGATCCTGCAGAAGTACAAGGACCTCCAGGACATCATCGCGATCCTCGGTATCGACGAGCTGGGCGAGGAGGACAAGCTCGTCGTCCACCGTGCCCGTCGCGTGGAGCGCTTCCTGTCCCAGAACACCCACGTCGCCAAGCAGTTCACCGGCGTGGACGGTTCGGACGTGCCGCTGGACGAGTCGATCGCCGCGTTCAACGCGATCTGCGACGGTGAGTACGACCACTTCCCCGAGCAGGCGTTCTTCATGTGCGGTGGTCTTGAGGACCTGAAGAAGAACGCGAAGGAGCTGGGCGTCTCCTGACCCGGGCCTCGGCTCGTGTCGTGAGGGGGCGGGGTCGTCCCGCCCCCTCTGCCACGCCTATTAGACTTGTAACCAACACCCGGCAGAACCGCCGGGTGGTGACCCGAGGAGCCACCCTTGGCTGCTGAGCTGCACGTCGAGCTGGTCGCTGCGGACCGCCAGGTCTGGTCCGGTGAGGCCACCCTGGTCGTCGCGCGCACCACGTCCGGCGACATCGGCGTCATGCCCGGTCACCAGCCGCTGCTCGGTGTGCTGGAGTCGGGCCCGGTGACCATCCGTTCGAGTGAAGGTGGGACGGTCGTCGCCGCGGTGCACGGCGGTTTCATCTCGTTCGCCGACAACAAGCTGTCGCTGCTGGCCGAGGTCGCCGAGCTGGCCGACGAGATCGACGTCAAGCGCGTCGAGCAGGACCTGGAGCGCGCGAAGGCGGAGGACGACGCCGAGGCCCAGCGCCGCGCGGACGTCCGACTTCGTGCGGCGTCGGCGGCACGTTGACCGACACCGCCGTGCGATGACGTCACTCAGCCGCGGTCGGCACCGGAGCAATCCGGAGCTGACCGCGGCTGAGGCAGATATGGGTGTTTTTTCCGTTCCGTTACCTAGGAGACGAGGAGGTCGGTGTCGATGGTCCTCGCTCTGACTGTGTGCGGAATTGTCGTCGCCCTGGTGGTGCTGGGGCTGTTCGTCTTCGGCCTGCGCCGCAGGCTCATCCAGCGCTCCGGCGGCACCTTCGACTGCTCCCTGCGCTGGGACGTCCCCGAGAAACCCGACACCGGCGGCAAGGGCTGGGCCTACGGCGTGGCTCGCTACAACGGCGACCGTGTGGAGTGGTACCGCGTCTTCTCCTACGCCCCCCGCCCGCGCCGCATTCTGGAGCGCTCCGCGATCGAGGTGGCCGGCCGCCGGCTCCCCGAGGGCGAGGAGGAGCTGGCGCTGCTCTCCGACGCGGTGATCCTCGCCTGTCTGCACCGGGGCACGCGTCTCGAACTCGCCATGAGCGAAGACGCGCTGACCGGTTTCCTCGCGTGGCTTGAGGCAGCCCCGCCCGGTCAGCGCGTCAATGTCGCTTAGGCCTTGCTCAACAAGGGCTAGTTCAGCCCGTTGCTGATGGCGTTCACCAGTTCACCGTTGCTGGTGTCACCGCTGAACTCCCAGAAGAACGCGCCGCCCAGGCCCTGGTTCTTGGCCCAGGTCATCTTCCCGGCGATCGTCGACGGGGTGTCGTACGACCACCAGTTGCTGCCGCAGTGCGCGTACGCGGTGCCGGCGACGGTGCCGGTGACCGGGCAGGAGTTCTTGAGCACCTTGTAGTCCTCGATGCCCGCCTCGTACGTGCCGGGGGCCGCGCCGGTCGCCGTGCCGCCGGGGGCGGACTGGGTGACGCCGGTCCAGCCGCGGCCGTAGAAGCCGATGCCGAGCAGCAGCTTGGCGGAGGGGACTCCCTTGGCCTTGAGCTTGGCGATCGCGTCCGCGGAGTTGAAGCCCGCGGTCGGGATGCCGGGGTAGGAGGTGAGCGGCGAGTGCGGGGCGGTCGGGCCGGTGGTGGCCCAGGCGCCGAAGTAGTCGTACGTCATCACGTTGTACCAGTCGAGGTACTGGGCGGCGCCGCCGTAGTCGGCCGCGTCGAGCTTGCCGCCTGAGGAGCCGTCGGCGGTGATGGCCGCGGTGACCAGATAGTTCGAGCCGAATTCGGCACGCAGGGCCTGCGTCAGGTTCCTAAACGCCGCCGGACCCGAGGTGTCGCAGGTCAGGCCGCAGGCGTTCGGGTACTCCCAGTCGATGTCGATGCCGTCGAAGACGTCGGCCCAGCGCGGGTCCTCCACGACGGCCTTGCAGGACTTGGCGAACGCGGCCGGGTTCTGCGCGGCCTGGCCGAAGCCGCCGGAGTAGGTCCAGCCGCCGAACGACCACAGCACCTTGATGTGCGGGTACTTGGCCTTCAGCTGGCGCAGCTGGTTGAAGTTGCCGCGCAGCGGCTGGTCCCAGGTGTCGGCGACGCCGCTGACGGACTGGTCGGCGGTGTAGGCCTTGTCGGTGGCGGCGTAGGCGTCGTCGAGCACGCACTGGCCGTTCTTGACGTTGCCGAACGCGTAGTTGATGTGCGTGATCTTGGACGCGGAGCCCGACGTCACCAGGTTCTTGACGTGGTAGTTACGGCCGTAGACGCCCCACTCGGTGAAGTAGCCGAGGTTGATCTTCTCCCCGGGCTGCGGGCCGGGGTCGGTGCCGCCGCCGGTGGTGCGGACCGCGCGGGCGCCGGAGACCGGGCCGGTCTGGTCGGCGGTGTCGCGGGCCTGGACGGTGTAGGAGTAGTCGGTGCCGGCGGTCAGGCCGGTGTCCGTGTAGGTCGTGCCGGTGACGGTGGCGATCTTGGTGCCGCCGCGCAGCACGTCGTAGTTCTTGATGCCGTTGTCGTCGGTGGCGGCGCTCCAGGTGAGCCTCACCGAGGTGTCGGTGATGTCGGAGGCGGAGGGGGTGCCCGGGGCGCTCGGCGGGTTGTCGCCGGGGACCGAGCCGCCGCCGTCACAGCTGCCGCCGTTCAGCTTGCAGTTGGCCGGGGCTCCGGAGCCGGTGCCGTTGAAGCCGAAGGAGACGGAGGCGCCGGGGGCGAGTGTGCCGTTCCAGGACTTGTTCTTGGCGGTCCAGTGGGTGCCGGAGGAGGTGACGTCGGCGTCCCAGGCGGAGGTGACGGACGTACCGGAGGGGAAGTCCCACTCCACGGTCCAGGAGTTGATGGTGGTGGTGCCGGTGTTCTTGACGGTCCACTTGCCTTCGAAGCCGGTGCCCCAGTCCTGGGTCTTGGCGTAGGTGGCGGTGGCTTCGGTGGCTGCTTGGGCGGGACTGGCGAGACCGACCAGACCGGCCAGCGGGAGCAGCAGGGTCGCGAATCCTGCCACGGCTCTGTGTCTGAAGCGCATGCTGCGCCTCCTTGGTTGTCGGGGGCATGACTGAGCCATCAGGCCCACAGTGCCGCGAGAATAGAAAGGTCTGGACCACAGGTCAATAGGTCTGGACCACTACCCCATATGTCCGCCGGATCAGTCGCCGGATCAGGCGCTAGATCCCCAACTCCTGCGCCAGTACCGCGGCTTGCACCCGGCTGCGCAGCTCCAGCTTCCCCAGCAACCGGCTGACGTGCGTCTTCACCGTCGCCTCCGCCATGTCGAGGCGGGTCGCGATATCGGCGTTGGACAGCCCCTCGCCGAGACAGGACAGCACCTCGCGCTCCCGCCGGGTGAGGGTGTCCAGAACCGAAGGGTCGGCCTTCGGCTCCCGTACCGGCTTGGCGGCGAACTCGGCGATCAGTCGGCGCGTGACCGCCGGTGAGATCAGGCCCTCGCCGCGCGCCACCGTCCGTACCGCCTCCAGCAGATCCTTCGCGTCCGTGTTCTTCAGCAGGAACCCGGACGCGCCCGCACGCAGCGCGCCGAACACATACTCGTCGAGGTCGAAAGTGGTCAGCACGAGGACATCGGCCAGCCCCTCCGCCACCACCTGCCGGGTCGCCGACACCCCGTCCAGACGCGGCATCTGAATGTCCATCAGCACCAGATCCGGCCGCAGTTCGCGAGCCTGCGCCACCGCCTGCTCGCCGTCGGACGCCTCCCCGACCACCTCGATGTCGGGCGCGCTGCGCAGGATGAGCACGAGCCCGGCGCGCACGGCGGACTGGTCCTCGGCGACGAGCACGCGGATCATTCGGTCTCTCCTTCGGTGACGGGGAGGGTGGCCCGTACGGCCCAGATCTTGCCTTCGGGTGAGTCCTCCGGCGCCGCCTCGAAGCGGCCGTCCAGCAGGGCGGCCCGCTCCCGCATCCCGACCAGCCCCGCCCCGGAGCCGGGTGCCCGGGGCCCGTCCCGGTCGCCGTACGGGCTGGTCACCGTGATGTCCAGCGAGCCGTCCCGCTGCCGCAGCGCGACCGTGACCCGGCCGGGACCGGCGTGCTTGAGGGCGTTGGTGAGGGACTCCTGCACGATCCGGTACGCCGCGAGCTCCACCGGCGCGGGCAGCCCCTCGCCGTGCTCGGCGGCGAGGGTGACGTCGAGGCCGTTGGCGCGCGCGGTGTCGACGAGGGCGCCGAGACCGTCGAGGGTGGGGGCGACGGCCGGTTCCGTGTCGCCGCTGGAGTCCCGCAGCAGCCCGATCAGCCGGCGCATCTCCGCGAGCCCCTCGACGCTGTTCTCACGGATGACGCCGAGGGCCTCCTTCGAGGTCGCGGGGTTGTCCAGGGAGAGCGCGGCCGTGGAGTGGATGGCGATCGCGGAGAGATGGTTGGCGACCATGTCGTGCAACTCGCGTGCCATCCGGGCGCGTTCGGCGGTGACGGCCTGGGCGCGGTCCATCTCGGCGAGCAGCGCGGTCTGCTCGGCGCGCAGCCGGGCGGCGTCGGCGGCCTCGCGGTGGTTGCGCACGATCAGGCCGGTGCTGGCGGGCCCGAAGGCGACGACGCCGGTGGCGACGCCGATCAGCAGAGCCTCCGGCTCCCGCCACGCCGCGAACGGCACGACGGTGGCGATCACCGTGAGCATGCCGGTGACCCACGGGATGCGGCGGGCCGCGGCGGGCGTGCCGTACAGCACGGCGGCGTACATGACGTCGGTGAACATCAGGACGGTGACCAGACTGCCCTGTGTGAGCAGGTCCGCCACGATCGCGACCGTGGCGACCGGCAGCGCGACGCGGGGCGCGGCCCGGCGCAGCAGCTCGCAGCCGGCCATCACGGCGAGCGGCAGCAGGATCGGCCAGGGACCGGCGAACAGTACGTTCGGCTCACCCTTCGGCCGCATGGCGAGTCCGATGCCCCACAGCAGCAGTCCGCCCAGCAGGCCCGCCAGCGCGACGCGCGCGTCGAACGGGTGCGGGCGGGGGAGTCGTACGGCCATGCCACCATCCAACACGGCGTGGTGTCCCGGCGCCTGATCCAGGGGAATGGTCCGCGACTGCATCTTTCGATGTACCGCGACTTCCTCACCGCCGACGACGAATCGGCGCGGCCGCGACGGGAGCCTTGAGGGGTGACCGAGAGGAGTGTGCCGTGATCGTCGCGCTGATCATCGTCTGCGAGGTCGGCTTCTGGGTGCTGCTGGCCGCGGGGCTGTTCTTCCGCTACGTGCTGCGGATGCGCCGTACGGGGCTGGGCATGCTGTTGCTCGAACCGCTGCTGGAGGTCGTCCTGCTGGTCGCCACCGCGATCGACCTCAAGAACGGCGCCGACCCGAGCTGGAAGCACGGCCTGGCTGCCCTTTACATCGGCTACACCGTCGGTCACGGCCACCGCACGGTGAAGTGGCTCGACGGCCACGCCGCCCACCGCTTCGGCGGCGCCGCGCCGCCCGTGAAGCCGCCCCGCTACGGGATGGCCCGCGCCCGGCACGAGGGCAGGGTCTGGCTCGGTTCGGTCGTCGGCGCGGCGGTGGCGAGCGTGCTGCTGCTGATCGCCGTGTGGTACGTGGACGACCCGAGCCGCACCGGCTCCCTGGAGAGCTGGATCTTCACCGCCTGGCGCGCGGCCGGCATCCACGGCCTGGTCGCCCTGTCGTACGCCATCTGGCCGAAGAAGGCGCCCCGCGAGGAGGCCTCAGCGCTCCCCGCCCGGGACCCAGAGCACGTCACCGACGTCCTTGTTGGCCGTCCTGGCCAGGATGAAAAGCAGGTCCGATAGCCGGTTGAGGTAGGTGGCCGTCAGAGGGTTCATGGTCTCCCCGTGGACCTCCAGGGCCGCCCACGTCGAGCGTTCCGCCCGGCGTACGACCGTGCAGGCCTGGTGGAGCAGGGCGGCGCCCGGGGTGCCGCCCGGCAGGATGAAGGAGCGCAGCTTCTCCAGCCGCTCGTTGAAGCGGTCGCAGTCCGCCTCCAGACGGTCGATGTAGAACTGCTCGACCCTCAGCGGCGGGAACTGGGGCTGCTCCACCACCGGCGTCGACAGGTCCGCACCCACGTCGAACAGGTCGTTCTGGACGCGAGTGAGGACCTTGACGATCTCCGTGTCGAGGTTGCCCAGCGCGATCGCCGTGCCGATCACCGCGTTGGCCTCGTTGGCGTCCGCGTAGGCCGAGATCCGCAGATCGGTCTTGGCGACCCGGCTCATGTCACCGAGAGCGGTGGTGCCCTGGTCGCCGGTGCGGGTGTAGATGCGCGTCAGATTGACCATGAGGCCAATCTAGACGTTCACTTCGTGACAGGGGTCTCACTTGCTGAGACGTGAAACGCGTTACTAAGTCAGTCACACCGGCCCTCACGAGCGCTAGTGTCCGCCCGAGAGAAGAACGACAGCGCGTATCAGGGGAGTCGTCAAGTGGCACGGAAGCTCGCCGTCATCGGGGCCGGTCTCATGGGTTCCGGCATCGCCCAGGTCTCCGCCCAGGCGGGCTGGGACGTCGTCCTGCGCGACGTCACCGACGAGGCGCTGACCCGTGGCACCGACGGCATCAAGGCCTCGTACGACAAGTTCGTCAGCAAGGGCAAGCTTGCATCGCAGGACGCCGAGGCCGCCCTCGCCCGGATCACCACGACCACTGACCTGGACGCGGCCGCCGAAGCGGACATCGTCGTCGAGGCCGTCTTCGAGAAGCTGGACGTCAAGCACGAGATCTTCCGCACCCTCGACAAGATCGTGCGCCCGGACACCGTGCTCGCCTCCAACACCTCCGCCATCCCGATCACCAAGATCGCGGCCGCGACGGAGCACCCGGAGCGGGTCGTCGGCACGCACTTCTTCTCGCCGGTGCCGATGATGCAGCTGTGCGAGCTGGTGCGCGGTTACAAGACGAGTGACCAGACCCTCGCCACCGCACGGGAGTTCGCCGAGTCGGTCGGCAAGACCTGCATCGTCGTCAACCGCGACGTGGCCGGCTTCGTCACCACCCGGCTCATCTCGGCGCTCGTCGTCGAGGCGGCCAAGCTGTACGAGTCGGGCGTCGCCTCGGCCGAGGACATCGACCTCGCCTGCAAGCTGGGCTTCGGTCACGCCATGGGCCCGCTGGCCACGGCCGACCTCACCGGCGTCGACATCCTGCTGCACGCCACGAGCAACATCTACACCGAGACCCAGGACGAGAAGTTCGCTCCGCCGGAGCTGATGCGCCGGATGGTTGACGCCGGTGACATCGGACGCAAGAGCGGGCAGGGCTTCTACAAGCACTGAAGCGGCGGGCACGCCCCTGAGACATCACACCTAGGGGTGAATTCGGTATCGGTTCGCTTACAACCAGCAACCGCGCCGCCACAGAAGCAGTCAGACGTTGCACAGCCACCGTCTTGGAGTACGTCACCGCACTCACGGGGAGCGCATATGCACATCAGGGGCGACCACGCCGAGGTGGTCGTCGGGGGCCGCCTCGACGTCCGCAGCGCGGCGGACGCCCGTACGGTCCTGCACTCGGCCGTCGACGACGGAGACGGCGACCTCGTCCTCGACCTGTCCGAACTGGACTCGTGGGACGCCACCGGACTCGGGGTCATCATGGGTGCCCACCGGCGGGCAGGCCGCTGCGGCCGACGCCTGGTGCTGCGCGGCGTACCCCCGCAGATGCAGCGCCTGCTGGTGGCCACCCGGCTGCACCGGATCCTGGCGATCGAGGGCGGCATCGGCGTGGAGTCCCTGCCCCGGGTGTGACACCTCGACCGGGGGTGTCACCAGGGCCGGGGAGACCGGGCGGCTCGCGGCGAAACGCCCGACGCACGCAATCCTCACGAGACCGTGACGTCTCGGACCGGGTGGCACCCCGGACTGTCGTAGATACTGAGCGAAGGTTTAGGGTTCGGTCGCCCGCGTCTGATCGACCCTCGTGCGGGCCCGGACCAGAAGCGACAGCGCGGTGTGCGGCAAGGCCGGGAGGGCACTCGACGCACCCGACGCTTTTGGGGGGCTTGAACCTATGGACCCGAACAACCGGGGACCCGAGGAGTACGGCCATGACGGTGACGGCAACCCGCCGCGCCAGCGCCCACCCAGGGACTCCCTCACCTCCGACTTCGGCCAGCCCGCGCCCGCACTCGCCCGCACGGTGCAGCTGGTCTCCGGTGACTTCCTGCTCACCGTCAACCCCGTCGACGGCAGCGAGATAGAGCTCTGCCCGCCCGGCGAACGCCCCGGCACACCCGACAAACTGACCCCGGCCCAACGCGCTGAGGTGGAACGCGCCGCCGCCCCACCGGTCCCGCCCGGCCCGAGCCGCCCCACCCTGCCGCTCCTCGGCCGCCAGGACGAACGCGAGCGTCTGGTACGGCTGCTCGCCCGCGGCCGCTCCGTGCGCCTGACCGGCCCCGGCGGCTCCGGCCGCACCACCCTCCTCGACACCGTCGCCGAGGACTGCTCCGACCTCGCCCCCGACGGCGTCGTCCGCCTGACCGGTTTCCACCGCACCACGACCGATCTGCTCCACGACCTGTTCTACGCCGTTCACAGCGCGCCCCTGCACCGCCCGGAACGGGACGAACTGCTCGCATGTGTCCGGCAGATCGGCGCGGTCGTCGTGCTCGACGACATCGAGTTCGGCGGCGCAGCGCTCGACGAGCTGCTGGATGCCACCCCCGAGTGCGCCTTCCTCATCTCCGCCACCCCGGACGTGCCCGCGCCGTCCGCCGAGTCGGCCATCGAGGAGGTCTTCCTCGACGGCCTCGACCGTGCCGGCGGCCTGGAGCTGCTGGAGTACGCCGTGGGCCGGCCGCTCACCGAGGACGAGGCCAACTGGGCCGGCGACCTCTGGTTCGAGTCCGAGGGCCTGCCGCTGCGGTTCGTCCAGGCCGGCGCCCTGCTCCGGCAGCGCGACCGGCTGCGCGCCGGCGCCGACGCGCTCGACGAGTTCGGCGTCTTCCAGGACGTCCCGGTCGACGAGCCCCTCGACGCCGTCCCCGGCCCGCCCGTCGGCGCCGACATCCCCCTGCCCTCGCTCGCCGAGGGAGCCGCGCCCGCCGCGCTGCTCGCCTCCCGGCTCAGCGCGTCCGCCCGCGCCACCCTGCGGATCGCCGTGGCGCTCGGCGGCGAGGTGCCCCACCAGGCTCATCTGCCCGCCCTTGTCGGCGACACCCACGCGGACGCCGCGCTGGGCGAGTTGCTCGGCAGCGCGCTGGTCTCACCGGTCGGCTCCCGCTACCGGCTCGCCGCCGGCGTGCAGACCCAGCTGGAGGCCGCCGGATACGCCGACGACCCCGAGGGCCACGCCCTGACCGCCGCCAAGCACTACGCCTGGTGGGCCGGACACCCCTCGGTCACCCCGGAGCGCGTGTGCGCCGAGGCGGACGCCCTGCTCACCGCGCTGGGTGTGCTCGTACCGGCGACGACCGCGCCCGCCGAGGGCGAGGAGAGCCCCACCGTCCAGCTGGCCCGCACCGCCGCGCCCGCGTTCGCCGCCGGACTGCACTGGAGCGCCTGGGAACGGGCGCTGCGCGCCGGCGCCGAGGCCGCGAGGCTCGCCGGGGACGTCGCCGAACAGGCCTACTTCCACCACGAGCTGGGCATCCTCGCGCTCTGCGAGGGACGGCTCGACCGGGCCCGCGCCGAACTGGAGGCCTCCATCGGGCTGCGCGGCGCCCTCGCCGACAAGCGCGGCACCGTGGCCGGCCGCCGCGCCCTCGCCCTGGTGACCGACCGGGAGGGCACGACACCGGGCGTCGCGGCGACGCTCGCGCTCGGCGCCACCGCCGGTGAGGAGGTGCCCGACGCCCGCCACGAGGAGTCGGCCTCGCCGCCCGGCGGAGTCCCGGCGGCCGTGGCGGAGTTCCCGCCGCTGCAACGGCCCGACAGCGCCCCGGAGCTCATCACCCACCGCTCCACGCCCGGAGCCCCGTCCGGACGCGTGAAGGGCGGCGGCCTGCGCGGCCTCGCCCGGCGCAACCTCGTCGCGGCCGGCGCGGGCGCGCTGCTCGTGGCGGTGCTCGGTACGGTTGTGACGCTCGGCGCCACCTCCAACAACGACGCCGACAGCCCCTCCGACCACGTCGGCGTCAATCCGTCCGCCAGCCAGGGCCCCGGCGACGACAGCCTCGGCGCGGACCAGGCCGACCAGGACGACGACGGCGACACGGCCGGGGCGACCAGCAGCCCGACGGATCCGGGCCCCGACGGCACGCCCGGTACGACGGACGATCCGACGCCGGTGGACCCGGGGGCGGGGGGTTCGGGGGCGGGGGAGCCGTCGGACGAGCCGAGTGGGACGCAGAACCCGGGTGGGGGCGGTTCCGTGGACTCGCCGTCGCCGTCGGCCACGAAGCCGCCGTGGTCGCCCAAGCCCCCGAGCGCGACGTCCAAG
This sequence comes from Streptomyces spinoverrucosus, assembly GCF_006539505.1. GTDB lineage: Bacteria > Actinomycetota > Actinomycetes > Streptomycetales > Streptomycetaceae > Streptomyces > Streptomyces spinoverrucosus. Next base: position 24,031 of record NZ_BJND01000053.1, on the reverse strand, counting down.
CCCCCGACTGAGACCTCCGAACCGCCTACCGAGACCTCGCAGCCGCCGACGGAGACGTCTGAACCGCCGACGGAGTCGCCCTCGACCTCCAACACCGCCAGCTCCCCCATCGAATCCAGCACCACGGCCAGCGCCCCGGAATCCAGCGCCGCAGGCACCCCCAGCAGCTCGCAATCGCAAGAGGTGATCTGAGGCCGTTGCAGCACAAGAGGGCCGGGTCCGAACCAACGGACCCGGCCCTCACCGCCGTACGCCTCAGAACAACCGCAACTTGTCGTCCTCAATGCCGCGCAGGGCGTCGTAATCCAGCACCTGGCACCCGATCCCCCGATCCGTCGCCAGCACGCGAGCCTGCGGCTTGATCTCCTGGGCGGCGAAGATGCCACGGACGGGCGCCAGATGGGGATCGCGGTTGAGCAGTTCCAGATAGCGCGTGAGCTGCTCCACACCGTCGATCTCGCCGCGTCGCTTGATCTCGACCGCGACGGTCTGGCCCTCGGTATCCCGGCACAGGATGTCGACCGGCCCGATGGCCGTCATGTACTCGCGGCGGATCAGCGTGTAGCCCTCGCCGAGGGTCTCGATGCGGTCGGCGAGCAGTTCCTGCAGGTGTGCTTCCACGCCGTCCTTGATCAGGCCGGGGTCGACGCCCAGTTCGTGCGTGGAGTCGTGCAGGACCTCTTCCATCGTGATGATCAGCTTCTCGCCCGCCTTGTTGACGACGGTCCAGACTCCGGCCTCCTCGCCGGTCCCCTCCTTCAGCGTGCAGGGCGGCGACATCCAGTTCAGGGGCTTGTAGGCCCGGTCGTCCGCGTGGATCGAGACGCTGCCGTCCGCCTTCACCAGGATCAGACGGGGTGCGGTCGGGAGGTGGGCGGTGAGCCGGCCCGCGTAGTCGACGGAGCATCGGGCAATGACGAGACGCATGGTCGGCAACGCTACTCGACGGGCTGGTGTGCACGCGATTCGCCCTGGAAAACCCGTGTTCATTAGTGGCCGATTGTGTGCCTATTGGGATCTACCTGTATGCGCATTCTTCTGGTGCGGTCACCGTCGGTTGCCTACCGTATTAAACGGGAGGTCGCGAACTGTGTACCCAGCGTGTTCGCTTTCGCGTGCTCCCACATCTGTCCGGCAACCCCTGCTGGTTGGGGGTGCGAGAGGAGAACCCATGTCGCTCGACGTCTCACCGGCCCTACTCGAACAGGCCGAGCGAGGCGAGGTCGACGAAGCTGACTTCGTCGACTGCGTCCGGACCTCCCTGCCCTACGCATGGGAGATGATCAGCTCCCTGGTGGCCCAGCTGAAGGTGGACGGCGGAGAGTTCGCCGACAACCAGACGCCCCCGCCGGACGAGCAGGCACGCGGTCAGCTGCTGCGTGCGCTCGCGAGTGACGCCATCCGCGGTGCGCTGCAGCGGCACTTCGGTGTGCGGCTGGCCTTCCAGAACTGCCACCGCGTGGCGGTGTTCCCGCTGGACGCCTCGGCGGACGAGAGGCTGGCCCGCTTCACCTCGATCCGCGGCCAGCTGCTGAACCAGTCCCCGGAGCTGCGGGACTGCTGAGGCGGTGAACCGCTTGCTTGCCGCTCCGTACGCGGGAGGTGCGATCTGTACCGGAGCGGCAAGCCTCCCGCGCGGTGGGGCCGTTCACGTCAGCTGGGGCAGCACCTCGGCGCCCAGCCGCCGTACGTTCTCCTCCGTCGCCACCAGATCGCCGGAGCCCTCGACGAGCAGGGCGAAGCGGGAGACTCCCGTGCGTTCGCTGGTCGCCGCCAGCCGGTCGGCGCACAGCCGCGGGGTGCCCACCGGGTGCAGCCCGCAGAGCAGTTCGGTGTACGCCAGCGGATCGCGCATCCGGCGCTCCCGGCCGTCCACCGTGACATGGGCGTCGAGCCCCTGCTTCAGCCATCCCGGCATCGCCTTCAGCAGCGTCTCCGCCGCGTCGGTGCGCCGGTCCGCGATCTGGCAGACGCCGGCCGACACATGGGCAGCGCCGCGGATCTCCTCCGCCGACCGCCCCACCGCGCGCGCGTGCTGCCGCCACAGGGCGACCATCTCGGCCTTTTCCTCGTCCCCGACGTGCATGCCGAGCAGCATGGACAGCCCGCGCTCGGCGGCCATCCGCACACTCGCCGGGGACGTGCATGCGACGAGCACCTCAGGCCCCTCGGCCTCCGTCAGACTCTCCGACGGCCTTGGTACGACGGGGACTTCACGGAAGGCGAAGCGGCCGCCGGGGCCCGCCACCGCCGGTTCGCGCAGCCAGCGCATGAGCAGATCGAGTGATTCGGGGTACTCCTTCTCGTACGCCTCCAGCCCGGCGCCGAACACCTCCAGGTCCACCCACGGGCCGCCGCGGCCGACGCCCAGCGTGAGGCGGCCGCCGCTCGTCACATGCAGTAGCGCGGCCTGCTCGCCGAGCGCGACCGGGTGGGTGGTGGGCAGCACGCTGACCGCCGTACCGACCCGGATGCGGCGGGTGCGGCCGAGCACTAAGGCGGCCAGTGTGATCGCCGACGGGCAGGTGCCGTACGGCACGAAGTGGTGCTCGGCCAGCCACACCGAGTCGAGCCCCGCCTCCTCGGTGACCTCCGCCGAGCGGACCGCGCGGTACAGCGCCTCCCCCTGGCCCTGACCCGGGAACTGGGCCGCCAACACGAACGTTCCTACGCGCATTGCTCTTCCTGCTTCCTTGGCTCCGACACGGAGCTCCCCCACTCGGCATAACCGTCTGACACGTGCCGAGGACACGGCCTGGCGAAGGGATTTGCGGATTGTCGGCAGAATGAACGGTCCGAGAGGGGGACTTGTGAGGTTCGCCGCTTTCCGCGTACCCCTCTCCGGGCCGCGTAGGCTGGATGCGACCCGGTTCCTGTATAGCTCCGTGAGGTGTCCCGTGTCCCCGCGTCGCAACCGTCCGAAGGGCCCGAAGGCCACAGGCTCGTCAGGCCGGAGCGCCGAGGACGACCGTTCGGGCCGCTACGGGGGCTGGCAGTCCACGGAGGACTGGCAGGGCGAGGACTGGAGTGTGCGCCATGTGGCCGGGGCCAGTTCCGAGGGCAAGACGTACCGCTGCCCCGGCTGCGACCAGCTGATTCCGTCCGCCGTACCGCACGTGGTGGCCTGGCCCGCGCACGCGGGCGTCGACGACCGCCGGCACTGGCACAAGGCGTGCTGGAACGCACGGGACCGCCGCACCACGCGGGTGCAGCGGTCCCGTAACTCGCCGAAGTTCTAGGACATTCGGTCCTGTGTGCTACACGTCCCGCTTCTCCAGCAGGGCGTAGGCGCCGGCGAACGCGGCGGCCGTGACACCGAGCATGATCCACAGCGGGTCCCAGCCGGACGGGCCGGACTCGGACAGCGAGTTGGCGTAGAAGATGCTCAGCTGGTTCGGGATCGAGTACTCGAACAGCGCCTGGCGCAGGTCCTCCAGCGAGGACGCGAACATGAACATCGCGATGACCAGCGGGGCGAGCACCGCGGCGATCATGATGGTGATGGCGCCCGCCGAGTGCCGGACGATGGAGCCGACGACGAGCGAGAGCAGCCCGAGCAGCGCGATGTAGAGCGAGATGCCGACGGTCCCCTTCAGCCACTCCCCGCCCGACGGCTCCCGCGCGTCGCTGAGCATGCCGACCTGGGCGAAGGCGACGAAGCCGGCGGAGACCAGCGTGACCACGAACGCGACCGAGAAGAACACGATCGCCTTCGCCACGAGCACCCGCCCGCGCGTGGGGCAGGCGGTCATCGTCGTCCGGATCATCCCGGTGCCGTACTCGGACGCCGTGGTCAGCACGCCCAGCGTGATGATGCACATGCTGCCGAGCAGCAGCCCGAAGAAGCCGAGGGACAGCGGGTTCTCGCCGCCGAGCTCCGCCTCCGAGGAGTTCGCGACCAGCGCGCCGGCGAGCAGTCCGATGCCGACGACGAGCAGGACGAACACGCCCAGCGTCCACATCGTGGAGCGCACCGACTTGATCTTCGTCCACTCCGAGGCGAGCGCGTGCCCGAGGTGCGTGCGGACGACGGGGATCGGCGAGCTGTAACCGGCGTACGGCGCGCCGGGCGCGGCCTGCTGCATGGGGGGCTGGGGCGTGCTCATCGGGCGTCCTCGGGCTTGGTCTCGTCGGGGGAGGAGGCGGGGGACTGGGCAGTGGGCGCGGCGGCCGGGGGCTGCGCCTGCGGGGCGGCGGCCGGGGCGGCGGGCGCGGGCTGGGCGGCGGGCGCCTGCGGGGCGGCCTGGGCGGCCGTCTGCGGGCCCGGCTGGGCGTACGGATTGGCCTGGGCCGCCTCGGGCGCGCCGGGCGCGGAGGGAGCGCCGTACGGCCCCGGAGGCACCGCCCCCGGCTGCCCCTGCGGCATCGCGAACGGCTGCCCGCCCTGCTGGGGCGGCGGCGGGGCGTACCAGCCCGGCTGGCCCTGACCCGGCACCGGCAGCGGCGGCTGCGCGCCCGGCGGCAGCGGCTGCTGCAGCCCGGCCTTCTGGTCGACGGTCGAGCGGTAGTCGACGGCGGCCTGCGTCATCCGCATGTAGGCCTCCTCCAGCGAGGCCTGATGCGGGGACAGCTCCCACAGCCGTACGTCCGTTTCGTGCGCGATGTCGCTGATACGCGGCAGCGGCAGCCCGGTCACCCGCAGCGCGCCGTCCTGCTCGGGCAGTACGTGACCGCCCGCCTCGGCGAGCGCGGACGCCAGCTTCTCGCGCAGCTGCGGCTCGGTGTCGGGCGTGCGCACGCGCGCGAAACCGGCGGAGTTCGCGGCGATGAAGTCCTTGACGCTCATGTCGGCGAGCAGCTGCCCGCGCCCGATGACGATCAGGTGGTCGGCGGTCAGCGCCATCTCGCTCATCAGGTGCGAGGAGACGAAGACGGTACGGCCCTCCGCCGCGAGCGCCTTCATCAGGTTGCGCACCCAGAGGATGCCCTCGGGGTCGAGGCCGTTGACCGGCTCGTCGAACAGCAGCACCTGCGGGTCGCCGAGCAGCGCGGCGGCGATGCCGAGCCGCTGGCCCATACCGAGGGAGAAGCCCTTGGAGCGCCGCTTGGCCACGTCCTGCAGGCCCACCACGCCGAGCACCTCGTCGACCCGCCGGGCCGGGATGCCGGACAGCTGGGCCAGGGACAGCAGGTGGTTGCGGGCGGCCCGGCCGCCGTGCACCGCCTTGGCGTCCAGCAGGGCGCCGACCTGGCGGGGCGCGTTCGGCAGTTTGCGGTAGGGGTAGCCGCCGATGGTCACCCGTCCCGCCGTCGGATTGTCCAGCCCGAGGATCATCCGCATCGTCGTCGACTTTCCCGAGCCGTTCGGCCCGAGGAAGCCGGTGACGGCCCCGGGCCGCACCTGGAAGGAAAGGTTGTACACAGCGGTCTTGTCGCCGTAGCGCTTGGTCAGGCCGACTGCCTCGATCATGCTCCGCACCCATCGAAAGGTTCAGGACAGCGGGGCACACGCCCCCCGTAAGGGTTAGGAGGATACCGAGGCGCTGACGGTTCCCTCCAAGACCGGGTAAAAACGCAGACGGCCGGGGCCTGTCCTAGGCGTCCCGCCGCTTGAGCGTGACGTAACCGCCGACGAGCGCCGCGATCACCCACAGTGCCATGATCCCCAGCCCGCCCCAGGGGCCGTAGGGGGTGTCGTCGTCGATCGGGGTCACCACCTGCATGATCTTGCTGCCGGCCTGGTCGGGCAGGTACTGGCCGACTTTCTTCGTCGCCGAGACATTGCCGAGGATGTTGGAGATCAGGAAGAAGAACGGCATCAGGATGCCCAGCGACAGCATCGGCGAGCGCAGCATCGCGGCGACGCCCATCGAGAACATCGCGATCAGGGTCATGTAGAGCCCGCCGCCGATCACCGCGCGCAGCACACCCGGGTCGCCGAGGTCCGCCCTCAGGTCGCCCAGCATGGCCTGCCCGAGGAAGAAGGCGGCGAAGCTGGTGGCCAGGCCGACGACCAGGGCGAGCAGCGCGGCGACGGCGATCTTGCTGAACAGGAACGTGGCGCGCTGCGGTACGGCGGCCAGCGAGGTGCGGATCATGCCGGTGCTGTACTCGTTCGAGACGACGAGCACCCCGAACACGATCATCGCCAGCTGACCGAGGCTCATGCCGGCGAAGCTGATGAACGTCGGGTCGAAGGAGAGCCGGCCGGCCTCGTCCAGGTTGTCGAACTCGTTCTTCGACAGCGCCGAGATCAGCATGCCCAGCGCGATGGTGACGACCACGGCGAGGGACAGCGTCCACAGCGTGGACGCGACGGAGCGGATCTTCGTCCACTCGGACCGGATGACCTGCGTCGCCGCCATGTCAGCCCTTCCTCCAGCCGTTGCCCCTCCCCCAGACTTCGTCCGGGGGCACCCCCAGCTGCCGCTCGGCCGCAGGATCGGAGTGCGCGTGGTACTCCACCGACTCCGCCGTCAGCCGCATGAACGCCTCCTCCAGGGAGGCCTGCTGGGTACTCAGCTCGTGCAGCACGATCTGATGCTGCGCCGCCAGCTCCCCGATCCGCTCCGGCTTGCCCCCGTCCACCTCGAACGCCCCGCTGCCGGCCTCCACCACCGTGATCCCGGCCCCGTGCAGCACATCGAGCAGCCGCTCGCGCTGCGGGGTTCGGATCCGCACGGAGCTGCGCGAGTTCTGCGCGATGAAGTCCGCCATGGAGGTGTCCGCGAGCAGCCGGCCCTGGCCGATGACGACCAGGTGCTCGGCCGTGAGCGCCATCTCGCTCATCAGATGGGACGAGACGAAGACCGTACGGCCCTGCGCGGCCAGCGTCTTCATCAGGTTGCGGATCCAGTGGATGCCCTCGGGGTCGAGGCCGTTGACCGGCTCGTCGAACATCAGGATCCGTGGATCGCCGAGCAGCGCGCCCGCGATGCCGAGCCGCTGACCCATGCCGAGGGAGAAGCCCTTGGCCTTCTTCCTCGCCACCGCCGTGAGGCCCACGGTGTCGAGGACCTCGTGCACCCGCTGCTTGGGAATGCCGTTGGCCTGGGCCAGGCACAGCAGATGGTTGAAGGCGCTGCGCCCACCGTGCCAGGCCTTCGCCTCCAGCAGGGCCCCGATGTACTTCATCGGGTCCTTGAGCTGGTCGTAGTGCTTGCCGTCGATCCGGACGTCCCCGGCGGTGGGGTGGTCGAGGCCCAGGATCATGCGCATGGTGGTCGACTTGCCGGCGCCGTTGGGACCGAGGAAGCCCGTGACGACGCCCGGTCTGACGGTGAACGTCAGGTGGTTCACCGCGACCTTCTCGCCGTACCGCTTGGTCAGCCCCGCCAGCTCGATCATGCGGCAACGCTAAAACGGCACAAAGCCCTCTGCCACCTGAGTGGCAGAGGGCTTCGCAGGTGTTCAGCAGCTGTACGCCGGGTGGTTACCGGGACTGCTGCGCGGGCACCCCGCGGGAGATCGGCTCGTCCTCGGCCGGCGTACCGGCCGCGGCCACCGCGGCGCCGGTGAGCGTGGCGAGCATCTCGCGCACGTTCGTCAGCTGGGCGTTGATGGAGTCGCGGCGGTTGGTGAGGGCGGCCAGCTCGCGCTCGGATTCCGAACGGATCCGGTCGGCCTTGGCGTTGGCGTCGGCCACGATGTCCTCGGCCTGGCGCTGGGCCGTCTCCACCGTCTGGCGGGCGCGGCGCTCGGCGTCGGTGCGCAGCTTCTCGGCCTCCAGGCGCAGCTGCTCGGCGCGGTGCTCGATCTCGGCCAGGCGCTTTTCGGCCTTGGCCTGACGGGACGCCAGGTCGCGCTCGGACTGCTCGCGGCGCTTGGCGAGGTTCGTCTCGAAGTCGGCGGCGGCCTGCGCGGCCTTGGCGCGGGTCTCCTCGAAGAGCGCGTCCGCCTCCTCCCGCTTGGACTGCGCGTCCTTCTGCGCCTCGCCGCGCAGCTGGGAGGCGTCACTCTTGGCCTTCTCGACGATCCGGACGCCCTCGTCCTCGGCCTTGGACTTGCGCTCCGCCGCGAACGCCTCGGCGTCGTTGCGCACCTGCTGGGCCGCCGACTCGGCGAGTTCGCGGTGCTGCTCGGCCGCGCGCCGGGCCTCGTCGCGCAGGTCCTTGGCCTCTTCCTCGGCGAGCCGCAGGATCTTCTCGACGCGTGCGCCAAGACCGGCGTACGACGGCTCGGCGTCGCTGACCTGGGCCTGGGCGTTCTGCGTTTCGAGGTGGAGCTCCTCGATGCGCTTTTCCAGAGCGGTGATGCGGGCGAGAGCGCTGTCACGGTCGGAGACGAGCTTGGAGATACGTTCGTCCACCTGAGCGCGGTCGTACCCACGCCGCACAAGCTCGAAGCCGTAGGGGGAAGTGTCGCTCATGGGGTTCCTGTCGAATGAGACCGGTGAGGTGATAGGTGGAATCCTAGGGGCCGAAGCGGTGTGTCATCGAGCGGATGCGTGTTTGATCTGGAGAATGACACCTCTTTTGAGTGGCTAACCGCAGGACCACTTGCCAAGGACCATGCCAAAGATTTGGTCAAAGGCCCCAGAAGACACCCGAATCGACCCTCGGCGCTAGCTTTCGGACGACTTGCCACCCGATCGAGGGGCGCCGATCGTCGCGCCCGCCTTGACCGTGTTGTCCTTGCCGGCTGACGGGGCCTCAAAGGACTCCAGCGCCTCCAGGACGTCCTGCACGCGGGAGATCTCGGCGTTGATGTCCTCGCGGCGGCGCACCAGGATCTCCAGTTCGCGCTTGCCCTCCTCGACCGTGCGCCTGGCCTCCTGGATGGCCTCGGCCTTGAGCTCCTCGGCCTCCTTGACGAGCGCCGCCTTCTTCTGCTCGGCCTCCTTCAGCAGACCCTCCGCCTTCTTCACGGCGGCGATACGCACCTTGCCGGCCTCGGAGTTGGCCTCCGACACCAGCTCCTTGGCCTTCGCCTGGGCCTTGGCCAGCTGCTCCTCGGCGGCCTTGATGAGCCCGTCGCAGCGGTCGCCGGTCGCCTTCATGGTCTCGGCGGCCTCACGGCGGGCCCGCTCGTGCAACTCCTCGATCTCCGCGGTGATCCGGGCCCGCAGCTCCTCCGCCCGCTCCCGGATCGCGGTCGCGTCCCGGCGCGCGCCGACGAGGAGTTCGTCCGCGTCCGTACGGGCCTTCTCCACCTGCGCGTTGCCCTCGACCGTCGCCTCGGACACCAGCCGGTCGGCCTCCTTGCGGGCCGCGCCCACCATGGTGTCGGCCTGCGCCTCGGCGTCCGCGGTCGTCTTCAGTGCCTGCTGTTGCGCCTCGCTGAGCAGCTTGTCGGCCTCGGCGGTGGTCTCCGTGATGAGCTTGTCGACCTGCTCGGCCGCCTCGGAACGCCGCTTGTTGGCGTTCTTGCGGGCCTCGTCCAGCGTCCGCTCGGCCTCCTCGCGCGCCGCCGTGGTGACCCGTTCCGCCTCCTGGGCGGCCTGCGCCTTGACCCGCTCGGCCTCGGTGCGGACCCGCTCCGCGTGCTGCTGCGCCGACCCGACCGTCTCCGCGGCCTCGGCACGCAGCCGCTCCGCCTCGCCGCTCGCGTCCCCGACCAGCTTCTCGGCCTTGGCGAGCGCATCGGTGCGCACCCGCTCGGCCTCGGCGGCGGTCTCCGACTGCAGCCGCTCGGCCTCGTTGCGCGCCTCGGTGATGAGGGTGTCCGCCTGCGTCGCCGCGTCCGACCGGATCCGGTTGGCGTCCTCGCGGGCGTCCGCACGCGTGCGTGCCGCCGCCTGGTCGGCCTCGGCGATGGCGTCCGACGCCTCGGTGCGCACCCGCTGGGCGTGCTCGGCCGCGTCGGTGCGCAGCCGCTCGGCCTCGGCGATCGCCTCCGCCATGGTGCGCTCGGCCAGCGCCTTGGCGGCCTGGGACTCCTCACTCGCCTCCCGCCGGACGCGGCCCGCGTCCTCGGCGGCCCGCTCCCGCTCGGCGTAGGCGTCGGCGCGGACCCGGTCCGCCTCCTCCTGCGCCTCCCGCCGGGTGCGGTCCGCCGCGTGCTCGGCGGCGTTGCGCAGCCCGGCGATCTCGTCCTGCGCCTGCTCGTGCAGCCCGGCGACCGAGTCCCGTACCTGCTGGGCGTGCTGCTCGGCCGCCGACACCATCTCGGTGGCGCGCCGGTCGGCCTCCTCCACCAGACGTACGGCCTCGGCCTGCGCCTCCTCCACGCGCTTGCGGGCGGACGCCAGCAGCTCCTCGCTCTGCTCGCGGGCCCGCTCGCGCTCCTGGTCGGCCTCGTGGCGGGCCGCGCCGAGCAGTTCCTCGGCCTCGCGGCGGCGCCGGGCGGCCTCCTCCTGCGCGGCGGCCAGCGTCTCGGACGCCTCCTGGGCCAGCCGCTCGGCGGCGGCCTGCGCCTCGGCCCGTACCCGGTCCGCGGTGTCCTGCGCCTCCGACTTCAGCCGCTCGGCCTCCGCCGCCGCCTCCGACCGCAGGCGTACGGCGATGGCCTCGCCCTCCGCCCGGGAGGCGGACGCGTCCGACGCGGCCTCGTCGCGCAGCCGTTCGGCCTCCGCCTCGGCCTGCGCCTGGAGACTACGGATCCGCTCGGCGGACTCCGCGCGCAGCCGCTCGGTCTCCTCGGCGGTCTCTCGGCGGATCCGCGCCGCCTCCTCGCGCGCGTCGGTCAGTGCCTGCTCGGCGGCGGCGAGCCGGGACTCCGCCTCCGTGTGCAGCCGCGTCAGCTCCTCGGCGGCCTCCGCGCGGCGGGCCTCCACGGCCCGCTCGGTGTCCTCGCGCAGCTCCCGCGCGGCCCGCTCGGCGTCGGCACGGATGCCCTCGGACTGCTCCAGGACCTCCGCGCGGTGCCGCTCGGCCTCCTTGCGGGTGCGCTCCAGCGTCTCCTCGGCCTGCCGGCGCAGCGTGGTCGCCCGCTCGATGGCCTCGGTACGGACCTTCTCGCTGTCGGTGGTCGCGCTCTGCCGCAGCTCGTCGGCGTCGGCCTTCGCCTTGGCGAGCAGCTCCTCGGCGGTCTTGGCCGCCTCCTCGATCTGCGCCACGGCCTGCTTGCGGGCCTCCGCGCGGATCTTCTCGCCCTCGGCGACCGCGTCGGCGCGCAGCTGCTCGGCCTCGCCGCGCAGCCGTCGTGCCTCCTCCTGGAGTTCGACGGTCTTGGCGCGGTACTCCTTGGTGTCGTCCTTCGCCGCGCCCTTGAGCTGCTCGGCGATGTCGTGCGCCTCGGCGCGCAGCCGGTCCGCCTCGGTCTCCGCCTCACGGCGGATCCGCTCGGCCTCCTCGGTGGCCGCCTTGGTGGTCTTCTTGGCGTCCTCCGACGCCTTGTTGAGCACGTCCTCGGCGGTCCTGGCCGCCTTGGACAGCTGGCTCGCGGTCTCCTCGGCGGTGATCGAACGGGCCTTCTCGGCGGCCTCCGCGACGATCTTCTCGGCCTCGGCGCGAGCGTCGGCGACGACCTGCTCGGCCTCCTCCTTGGTGGCCTCGGCCTCCTTCGTGGCCTCGCTGACGAGGCGGGCGACCTGCTCCTTGGCGGTGCGCGTGCGGGTCTCGTTGGCCGCCTCGGCGCCGGCGATGGTCTTGGCCGCGGCCTCCTTGGCCTCGGTGACCAGCTTCTCCGCCTCGGACTGCGCCTTGCGCAGGGCCTCCTCGGCCTCGGTCATCCGCGCTTCCGCGGCCCGGCTCAGCTCGGCGGCCTGGCGGCGGGCGGCGTCGGACTCCGAGACCGTGGACGTGCGCAGCTGCTCGGCGTGCTCGGTGGCCTCCTGGGCCTGCGTGGAGGCGGCGTTCAGCAGCCGCTCGGCGTCCGTACGGGCGCGGCGCAGCAGCTGCTCGGCCTCGGCGCGGGCGGCCTCGGCCTCGCTCTGGAGGCGCTGCCGGGCCTCGGCGGTCAGCCGCTCGGCCTCCGCACGCGCCGCCGACATGGCCTGCTCGGCCTCGGCCCGCGACTCCTCCAGCAGACGCCGGGCCTGCTGCTCGGTGCGGGAGCGCAGCTGCTCGGCCCAGGCCACGTTCTCGTTGACGTGCGACTCGACGGTCTGCCGGCGCTCGGCGAGCTCCTGGTCGAGCTGCTGACGGCGGGCCACGGCCTCGGCGTGCAGCTCGGCCTGCAGGCGGGCCGCCTGCTCGGCGTGCTCCTGGAGGATCCGCTGGGTCTGCGCCCGGGCCTGGCTCAGCTCGCGGTCCGCGTCGGCACGGATCTGGTCCGCCTGCATCTGGGCGTTGCGCAGCAACTGCTCGGCCTGATAGCCGATGTCGGCGCTGTCATAGGCAGGCCGGGTCATGAGGGTGCGCCGCGCCTCGTGCAGCTTGGCGCGCAGCACCTCGACCTGGTAGCCGAGGTCCTCGGCGTGCTGGATGGCCTTTTCCCGCTCGGTCCTCAGCCGCTTCATCTCGGCTTCGAACCGAGTGAGGTGGTCGACGTCAGCCGCCGGCTCTCGCTCCTGGCTCTCGTAGCCCCGCACTGCGCGGTCCCATCCGTCCCCTGGTCGCAAGTCTCTCCAAACGAGCTCCGTCCATCCGCCGAACGGGGCCCCCGGGGAATGGTGTCAGATCAACGACGGAGCATGGGCTGCTGCCCCGACGCTCGTCCCCCGAAACCCGGACCCCGGAATGCGATCGCCCTAGGCTGAGCGGCGACCGCCCCCAACCCTACCGGCCCATATGTACGAGCATCAGTGCTCAGGTGACTCAACGGGCGCCGAAGTGACCAGTTCTGTCAGTACGCCATGACAATCCTTGGGGTGCAGGAAGGTGATCCGTGACCCCATGGAGCCGCGGCGGGGCTCCTCGTACAGCACGCGCACGCCCTTGTCCCTGATCGCGGCCGCGTCCCCGTCGACGTCCGCCGTGCCGAAGGCGATGTGGTGGACGCCCTCGCCGTTCTTGGCGAGCCACTTCGCGACGGTGGAGTCCTCGCGAATGGGTTCGAGCAGCTGCAGGTACGACGATCCGCCGTCGGACGTATCGTTGATCTTGAGCATGGCCTCGCGCACGCCCTGCTCCTCGTTGACCTCGGTGTGGAACACCTCGAAGCCGTAGGTGGCCTTGTAGAACTCGACAGTCGCGTCGAGGTCGTGGCAGGCGATCCCGATGTGGTCGATTCGCGTCAGCATGGATTCAGTGCAGCGCTTGGGAGGTGGTTACGCAACGTGCGCGCGATCACACCGACAGCCCGATGACGGGGTGGAGTACCGGTCAGTACATTCGAAGTAAACCCTCGTTCACTCCTCGGCCAGTGCAGGCCGGATAGGGGATCGCAGCTCATGTCTTCTGCAACGAACGGCTCGACCTCCGTCATCGTCGCGGGTGCCCGTACCCCGATGGGACGGCTGCTCGGCTCGCTGAAGTCCTTCTCCGGAGCCGACCTCGGCGGCTTCGCGATCAAGGCCGCCCTCGACCGTGCGGGGATCGGCGGCGACCAGGTGCAGTACGTGATCATGGGCCAGGTGCTCCAGGCCGGGGCGGGCCAGATCCCGGCTCGCCAGGCCGCGGTCAAGGCCGGCATCCCGATGAGTGTCCCGGCGCTCACCATCAACAAGGTGTGCCTCTCCGGCCTCGACGCCATCGCCCTCGCCGACCAGCTGATCCGTGCCGGCGAGTTCGACGTGATCGTGGCCGGCGGCCAGGAATCCATGACGAACGCCCCGCACCTGCTGCCGAAGTCCCGCGAGGGCTACAAGTACGGCGCGGTCCAGATGCTCGACGCGATGGCCTACGACGGCCTGACCGACTCCTTCGAGAACATCGCCATGGGCGAGTCGACGGAGAAGCACAACACGCGCCTCGGCATCGCCCGCGAGCCGCAGGACGAGATCGCCGCCCAGTCCCACCAGCGTGCGGCCGCCGCGCAGAAGAACGGCATCTTCGAGGCCGAGATCACCCCGGTGGAGATCCCGCAGCGCAAGGGCGAGCCGGTCGTCTTCAGCAAGGACGAGGGCATCCGCGGCGACACCACGGCCGAGTCGCTGGCCAAGCTGCGCCCGGCGTTCAGCAAGGACGGCACGATCACCGCGGGCTCGTCCTCGCAGATCTCGGACGGCGCTGCTGCCGTCGTGGTGATGAGCAAGGCCAAGGCCGAGGAGCTCGGCCTGGAGTGGATCGCGGAGATCGGCGCGCACGGCAATGTCGCGGGCCCCGACAACTCCCTCCAGTCCCAGCCGTCCAACGCCATCCGGCACGCCCTGAAGAAGGAGGGCCTGGAGATCTCGGACCTCGACCTGATCGAGATCAACGAGGCCTTCGCCGCCGTGGCCGTGCAGTCAATGAAGGACCTCGGGGTGTCCACCGAAAAGGTGAATGTCAACGGCGGTGCCATCGCCCTGGGTCACCCGATCGGGATGTCCGGCGCCCGTCTCGTCCTCCACCTGGCGCTGGAGCTGAAGCGGCGCGGCGGCGGGGTCGGCGCGGCGGCGCTGTGCGGTGGCGGCGGCCAGGGTGACGCCCTGATCGTGCGGGTACCGAAGTCCTGAGCAGGCGTCGGTCTGTTACGTCGGTGATCTGAACGGAGCTGTGATGCAGGACGTCTCCACACTGGTGGCCCAGGCGAGGGAGGGCCGGCCGCGTGCCGTGGCCCGGCTGATCTCCCTGGTCGAGGGGGCGTCCCCGCAGCTCAGGGAGGTCATGCGGACGCTCGCGCCCTTGACGGGCGGGGCGTACGTCGTGGGGTTGACGGGCTCTCCGGGCGTCGGCAAGTCCACGTCGACGTCGGCGCTGGTGACGGCGTACCGCAAGCAGGGCAAACGGGTCGGCGTCCTGGCGGTCGACCCGTCGTCCCCCTTCTCCGGCGGAGCCCTGCTGGGCGACCGGGTCCGCATGTCGGAGCACGCCTCCGACCCCGGCGTCTACATCCGCTCCATGGCCACCCGGGGCCACCTCGGCGGCCTCGCCTGGGCCGCCCCGCAGGCGATCCGCGTCCTGGACGCGGCGGGCTGCGACGTGATCCTGGTGGAGACGGTCGGCGTCGGCCAGTCGGAGGTGGAAATCGCCTCCCAGGCCGACACCTCGGTGGTCCTGCTGGCCCCCGGCATGGGCGACGGCATCCAGGCGGCCAAGGCCGGAATCCTGGAGATCGGCGACGTCTACGTCGTCAACAAGGCCGACCGCGACGGCGCCGACGCCACGGCCCGCGAACTGAACCACATGCTCGGCCTCGGCGAATCCCGCACCCCCGGCGACTGGCGCCCACCGATCGTCAAGACGGTCGCGTCCCGCGGTGAGGGCATCGACGAGGTCCTGGAGGCGCTGGAGAAGCACCGCGCCTGGATGGAGGAACGGGGCGTCCTGACGGAACGCCGCCTGGCCCGGGCCTCCCGCGAGGTCGAGACCATCGCGGTGACGACCCTGCGGGAACGCATCGCCGACCTCCACGGCGACCGCCGCCTGAGCGCACTGGCGGAGCGGATAGTCGCCGGGGAGCTGGATCCTTATCGGGCGGCCGATGAGCTGGTGGCGGGCGTGACGGACGGGGCATGACTGGGTGCCGGTCCAGGCATCCCAGCCCGTCCGGCGTTTGAGGACGAGGCCCGTTCAGGGCCGAAGCGGGGGTCTGGGGGGCGGCAGCCCCCAGGAGCCCCGCTCCTAGGAACGGTCAGTCGTCCCCGCGGTCGTCACCCTGGTCGTCGCCGGTGCCATTGTCGTCGTCCGGAACCTGCTGCTTGCCCCGACCGTCGTCGTCGCGGCCGTCGTCATCGTCCCGGTCGGTCTCCGTCCCGAGCACCTTCCCCGACGACGGGTCCACGTGCACCGTGTACGAGGTGGTGCCCTGGCCGAGCACCTCGACCTCCCAGCCCCGCCGGTCGTCGCCGTCGTCGTCCCCGTCCAGGTCCACCGACACCACGGTCCCGGGCCGCGCCTTCAGCGCCGCCTCGATCGCCTCCGCGGCCGTCACCTTCGCGCCGCGCACCTCGGAACCGTCGTCGCCCCGGTCGTCGGCGCCGTCGTCGTCCCGGTCGTCGGCGTTCACCGCGTCGGCGGCCGACGACGCCGACGACGTACCCGACGATTCGCCGCCACCCCCCGCGAACGCCAGCGTCGTACCACCGCCGATCACGGCGGTCGCGACCACGGCGGCGATGACGATGTTGCGCTTCATGGTTCCTCCCCGAATTGGGCTTGTCGTTTCGACGTCCACCACGCTGCCGTCCGCCGCCTGAAGCCAGGCTGAAGCCACCTGAAGATCGCTTCAGGTTCGGTCTGGGACCCTTGGCGCATGCGGCTGCTGATCGTGGAGGACGAGAAACGCCTCGCGCTGTCCCTGGCCAAGGGCCTGACGGCGGAGGGCTACGCCGTGGACGTCGTCCACGACGGCCTGGAGGGCCTGCACCGGGCGACCGAGTCGCCGTACGACCTGATCGTCCTCGACATCATGCTCCCCGGCATGAACGGCTACCGGGTCTGCTCCACCCTCCGCGCCGCCGGCAACGACGTACCGATCCTGATGCTCACCGCCAAGGACGGCGAGTACGACGAGGCGGAGGGCCTGGACACGGGCGCCGACGACTATCTGACCAAGCCGTTCTCGTACGTCGTCCTGGTCGCCCGCATCAGGGCCCTGCTGCGCCGCCGCGGCCAGCACGGCGCCTCGCCGATCCTCACGGTCGGCCCCCTCCGTGTCGACACCGCCGCCCGCCGGGTCTCCCGGGACGGCGACGAGATCGCCCTGACCGCCAAGGAGTTCGCCGTGCTGGAGCAGCTCGCCGTGCGGGCCGGCGAGGTGGTGTCCAAGGCGGAGATCCTGGAGCACGTCTGGGACTTCGCGTACGAGGGCGATCCGAACATCGTCGAGGTGTACGTCAGCGCGCTGCGCCGCAAGCTGGGCGCGGCGCTGATCCGGACGGTGCGCGGCGCCGGGTACGGGCTGGAGGCGCCGAGATGAGACGCCTGTTCGGTTCCGTGCGGGCCCGGGCCACGCTCGGCGCCACCCTCGTCGTCGCCGTGGCACTGGTCGCCGCGGGGGCCGCCGTACTGCTGTCCCTGTACTCCAACCTGACCCAGCAGGCCGATGCCCAGGCGGAACGCTCGGCGCGCGCCGTCGCGGCCGACCTGGCCGGCGGCAAGCGGTACGACCAGCTGTCCCTGGACGACGACGACCGACCCGTCCAGGTCGTCGACGAGGACGGCAGGCTGGTCGCGGCCAGTGAGGGCCTTGAGCGGATCAGCGGCACGGGGACGGACGCCGTACGGCCCCAGAAGCGGACGCCGCCGGTGCGCGAGCCGGGGACCGGTTCGGGCGACGCCGATGCAGACGACTCGGATGACTCGGACGACTCAGGCGACGATTCCGACGACTCCTCCGGCGCCGCTCTCCAGCCGGGCGAGATCGCCGAGAACGCGTCCATCACGGACGGCTCCGCGACGATCGACGGCGAGGCCGCGGACTACCGCTTCGCCGGGGTGGCCGTCGAGGTCCCGGGCCAGGGTACGTTCACCGTGTACGCGGGCGGTCCGCTGGCCGCCGAGCAGAACGCCGTGAGCACCGCGCAGACCGTCATGCTGATCGGCTTCCCGCTGCTGCTGGGCGTCGTCGCCGGCGTGACCTGGCTGGTCACCGGGCGTGCGCTGCACCCGGTCGAGGGCATCCGGCGTGAGATGGCGGAGATCACCGCCTCCGAGGACCTCTCCCGACGGGTCCCCGAACCGGGCACCCACGACGAGGTCGCCCGCCTCGCCCGCACCACCAATGAGACGCTGGCCGCCCTGGAGACCTCGGTGGAACGCCAGCGGCGTTTCGTCGCCGACGCCTCGCACGAGCTGCGCAGCCCCATCGCGTCCTTGCGCACCCAGCTCGAAGTAGCCGCCGCGCACCCGGAGTTGCTGGATCTGGACGGCGCGGTCGAGGACACCGTACGACTGCAAAGGCTCGCCGCCGATCTGCTGCTGCTCGCCCGGCTGGACGCGGGGGAGCGGCCCACCGACACGCGGGTCGACCTGGCCGAGCTGGCGCGCGAGCAGGCCGCGGGCCGCAAGGGGGTGTCGGTCGAGGCCGAGTCCCTCGAAGTGGCCGGATCGCGCGGGCAACTGGGGCGGGTGCTGGCCAATCTGCTGGACAACGCCCAGCGGCACGCCCGCTCGGCGGTCACCGTGGCCGTACGCCGGGAGGGTGACCGGGCGGTCGTCCGGGTCGCGGACGACGGGGACGGCGTACCCGAGGGTGACCGGGAGCGGATCTTCGAGCGGTTCGTACGGCTGGACGCGGCCCGCAGCCGGGACGAGGGCGGAGCCGGTCTTGGCCTCGCCATCGCCCGCGACGTGGCCGCCCGCCACGGCGGCACCCTCACGGTCCATGACGCGCCGACAGGCGGAGCCCTGTTCGAACTCCGCCTGCCGCTCGCCTAGGGCCCTGTCGGGTCCAGGGTCGGGGGTCTCTTGGTCAGGGGCGCCCGCGCTGGCCGCGCAGATGCTCCGCGATGGGCTTCAGGGCTTTTTCGAGGTCAGTGAGGGACTCCGGGGCCAGCAGATCGATGAAGTGCCGCCGCACGGACGCCACATGGTGGGGAGCGACCTTCTGCATCGTCTCCATGCCGTGGTCGGTGAGCACCGCGTACAGTCCGCGGCGGTCGGACTCGCAGTTCTCCCGCCGCACCAGGTTGGCGTTCTCCATGCGCGTGATCTGGTGCGAGAGGCGGCTCTTGGACTGCAAGGTGGCGGACGCGAGGTCGCTCATCCGCATCCGCAAATCCTCCGACTCGGAGAGATTCACCAGGATCTCGTAGTCGTTCATCGTCAGGCCGAACGGCTGCAGGTCCCTTTCGAGCTGGTACGTCAACAGCCTGTTGACCTCCAGGTGGGTGCGCCAAGCGCACTGCTCCGCATCGGTCAGCCAGCGCGTGGCCGTCTCGGTCTCCATAAATGAAGTCTACCTAAGAAGTTGAAAGGTGAACTACTGAGGGTGGTGTGACAGTGCGCACGCGTTCGACGTCACACTCCGCAGACTACCGCTCACAGCCCGAAGCGACGCTGGAGGTCCCCCAGCTGTCCGGGAAGACGCGGTGCGCCGCCTTGCGTTCCGTGCCCTCCGGGTACCCCACCACCGCCCGGCACGCCGGCCTGGTGCGGGGTCGCCCCCGTGGCCTGCTCGGCCATCAGGGTCTCGGTCGACTGGAGCAGCACCGTACCGGCCCCCGCGAACTCGAACTGATGCTCCTCCCCGGAGGCCCCGCCGAGGCCCGTCATCGCACGTAGACCGCCCATTACACCCGTCATGTAGCCATGGTCGTAGTGGTGGCACGGCGAGGGGCAGTCGGCCCATCCGACAAGCGCTTGCGGGTCCACCCGGATCGGCGGCTCCATGAACACCACCGGACCGTTAGAGGCAGCCACGAACTTTCCGGTTCCGATGAGTGTCAGAAAGCCCGGCACGATCGACTGCTTGAGTGCAAGAGTTGGCTGAAAAGCGAGCAGGTTGCCCGAGCGAATGGTCAGATTGCCTTCGTCCAAGTCGTACGAATTCACGTCGAAGGCCCGGTCGGCGAGGAGCATCTTGCCCGAGCCCGCCGCCACGACCCAGTCCGCGGCGTGCAGTGGCGAATGGAACGACGTACGGACAAGTCGGTCCAATCGGCCGTGCCCCACGCCGTTGAACTCGATCGAGCCGTAGTAGGCGATCATCTTCCCCTTCTGCAGGAACCACTGGGTCCCCTTCAGCTCCACACAGAAGGTGTACGCGTTCACGTTGTCGTCGGCGGGCAGCGTCATCGGGTCGTGCACGACCGGCCCGGCGCCCGGAGTTCCGTAGCTCACAGCTTCTCCTCCGAGGCCTGGACGTACACCGCACCGCTGCCGCTCAGCTCCAGCTGGAACGCCTCCCCGGAGCCGCGCCCCACCATGTCCCGCCAGCCCAGCGCGGTCGACAGCTTGTTGCGCACGTCGCCGTGGTGGGCCACGTAGGCCTGCGGGTCGACATGCACCGGCCGCTGCGGACTGATCGGGATCTCGAAAACACCCCCGTGGGCCATCACGGCCACCGCCCCATGTCCCTTCAGCGTGGTCGTGAACAGCCCCTGCCCGGTGACCTGCCCCCGCACCATCCCCATGACCCCGCCCTGCGCGCCCATGAACATCGTCCCCTGCTGCAGACTGCCCTCGAAGGCGAGCAGCCGGTCCGCCTCGACGTACAGCGTGTCCCCGGCGAGGTTGATCACCTGCACGTGGTGCCCACCGTGCCCGAACAGCACGGTGCCGCTGCCCTCGACGGTCATCAGGGGCGTGTCCTCGTTCGCGACCCGCCGCCCGATCATCGACATGATCCCGCCCTGACCACCGCTCATGTTGGGCGTGAAACCCACCTCGCCCTTGTAGGCGAGCATGGCGCCGCGCTGACTGAACAGCCGCTGCCCGGGCATGACGGTCGCCTCGACCATCTTCGAATTGACCTCGCGGAAGCCCATGTCACACATCCCCCGCGATCGTGTTCCGCTCACTGGGCTGGACGTACACCAGCCCGTCCCCCTCGAACCGCATCTGGAAGGCCTCGCCCCCGCCCTCCCCGATCAATGTGCGAAAGGTCACACCGGACTGGAACGACTGCCGCAGATTCCCCTGATGCGCCACATACGCCCCCGGATCAACGGTCAGCGGATACTGCGCGCTCACCCGCAGCACCACCGCCGGCCCGTCCGACATGATCGCCACCTGCCCGTGGCCCTCGACGGTCGTCGTGAACAGCCCGTTGCCCTGCGAGGCGCCGCGCAGCCCCGTGAAGGACGTGCCCGTCCGCAGCCCGCCGTCGGTCGCCAGCAGATTGCTCGACTCCACGTACAGCTTGTCCCCCTGGAGACCGACCAGGTTGATCTCCGAGGCCCGGTCCGCGAACCAGCACGTCCCGTGGCCCTTCACCTCCATCACGGTCATCTGCTCACCGGTGATGCGCCGGGTCACCATCCCCCGTATGCCCTCACCGCCGCCGCTCAGCTTCTTGAACGCCATCTGCCCGTCGTACGCGACCATCGACCCGTTCTTCGCCTTCACGGCATCCCCGGTCATGTCGACGGCAAGCACCTTGCTGCCTTGAAGTCGGAACATCGCCACGGATGTGAAGGTATCGGCCGATTGGCTCCGCCGACAGGGCCCGAGACCCGAGACGACCCCGGAGCGCGCCCCTAGGGGGCGCCGCACCCGGACCCCGAGCCCTCCCCTCCACCCACCGTTTGCCACAATGGCCGAGCGTTTGTGCTTCCGTTCACAAACCGTCGTCGACTCTCCACCGAAGGTGACCCGTGGATCTCAAGACCGCCACCGCCATCCGCCGCCTCCGCCTGGTCTCGGCCCCGGAGGCCGTGTCCTTCCTGATCCTGCTCGTCTGCTCGGTGCTGAAGCGGACCACGGACTTCAACGCGGTCCCCGTGATGGGCGCGATCCACGGCGTCCTGTTCATCCTGTACGTGATCTTCTGGGCGGACGCCTGGAACCGCACCAAGTGGAGCTTCGGCACGGCCGCCCTCTACTTCATCCTCTCCGTGCTCCCCACCGGCGGCTTCTTCGCCGAGCGCAAGCTCCGCCGCGAGGCCGAGAACGCGGTGATCGCGGAGCGCGCCCGCAAGGAAGGGATCGTGAACGCGTGATCGTCGCCTTCTCCGTGACGCCGCTGGGCGTCGGCGAGGACGTGGGGGAGTACGTCGCCGACGCCGTCCGCGTGGTCCGCGCATCGGGCCTGCCCAACCGCACGGACGCGATGTTCACGTCCATCGAGGGCGAGTGGGACGAGGTCCTGGACGTCGTCAAGCGCGCGGTGGCCGCCGTGGAGCAGAGGGCGCCGCGCGTCTCCCTGGTCCTCAAGGCGGACATCCGCCCCGGAGTGACGGACGGCCTCACGTCCAAGGTCGAGACGGTGGAACGCCACCTGACGCAGTAACCCGCACTCACGACAAACCCCGGCCCAATGGGCCGGGGTTTTCTTCTGCCGCCTCTTTGAGCGACCGCTCAAATAGGTGTACGGTCATGCTCACACCACTTGAGCACTCGCTCAAACAGCTGCCTGAACTGGGGGAACAAGCAATGGGCCATGGCAGCCTCTACATAGAGACACGCATCTGCGCGGACCTCGACACGCTCTGGACACACACCCAGCACCCCTCCCAGCACCAGCGCTGGGACCTGCGCTTCACCGAGATCGACTACCTCCCGCGCGCGGAGGGCGAGCCCCAGCACTTCCGCTACGCCACGCGGGTGCTGCCCTTCCTCACCATCGCCGGCACCGGGATCTCGGCGGGCGAGAAGGAACGCCCCGACGGCACCCGCACCTCGGCCCTGCGCTTCGCGTCCCCCCACCCCCTCTCCCTCCTGGCGGAGGGCAGCGGCTACTGGCGCTACGTCCCCGACGGCGGCGGCGTCCGCTTCCTGACCGGCTACGACTACCGCCCCCGCTGGGGCGCCTTCGGCGCGCTGGCCGACCGCGCCCTCTTCCGCCCGCTGATGGGCTGGGCGACGGCGTGGTCCTTCGACCGCCTCCGCCTCTGGCTGGAGCGCGGCATCACACCGGAACGCGCACTGCGCAACTGGCTGGCGGAACTGTCCGCACGCGCCACCCTGCTCGCCCTCGCCTGCACAGGCCTGGCCACCGAATCCGTCCTCAACCACCTCGGCCCGCTTGCGGCACCCATGGCATACCTCTATCCCCTCCTCCTGGTCGTGACAGCCTGCCTGGCGATCTTCAAATCCCCCCTCCCCTGCACACCGGCGGCCCGCCGCTGCCTACGCACCCCACCCATACGCGCGCGTGCCCCCCGCCTGCTGCGCACTCTGGAGACCCCGCGATGACCTCGATCTTCGCCACGGCCATGGGCGCCGACTTCGACCGCCTCCACCCCCAGCTCCGGCGCCGCTTCTCGGTCGGCCTCACCACCGGAGAGGCCTGCACAGGCAGAGGTGTCATGCACCGCATCTGGCACGGCGGCCCCCACGTCAAGCCGTTCCTGGCCCTCGGCGCGACCCGCAACATCCTCGTCCCGCGCACCGGCCGGAACGTCCCCTTCATCATCGAGAACGTGCCGTACGCCGACAGCTTCGGCCGTGAGACGGTGACGTTCGTGCGTACTTTCGACCTACCCGGACGCCGGCGCCGCTTCGACGCCCAGATGGTGCTCAGCCCCAAGGGCGACCGCATCCTCGACTACCTGGGCACCCACCAGCACCTCGCCACCGACCTCCGCTTCAGCGCCGAACCCGACGGCTCCCTCCTGATCCGCTCGGGCGAACACCGCTTCCGGGAGGGCCCGGTGGACGTACGGGTCCCCGACCTGATCGGCGCCACGGCAGAGGTACGCGAGTCCTACGACGACTCGACGGCCCGCTTCCGCATCCAGGTCAAAGTCATCAACAAACACTTCGGCCCTCTCTTCGGCTACGAGGGATGGTTCAAGGCGACCTACACGGACATCCGCACCTGCGGCACCCGCCCCGGCCTCCGCCCGGTCCGCGAAGAGCCCCGAGCATGAGCCCGGAAACGGCGAAGTCCGCCGACACAAAAGCCAAACTCCTCGAAGGCGCACTCCGCACCCTCACGGAACAGGGCATCGCGAAAACCTCGGCCCGCACGATCGCGGCAACAGCAGGGGTCAACCAGGCGCTGGTCTTCTACCACTTCGGCTCGGTGGACGAACTCCTGGTAGCGGCCTGCCACTACGGCGCGGAACAGTCGGTCGCCCGCTACCGCCTCCGCATCGCCTCGGTAAGGACACTCTCCGAACTCCTGGCCGTAGGCCGCGAAATCCACGACCAGGAACGCCAGGACGGCCACGTCGCCCTCCTGGGCCAACTCCTGGCCGGCGCCCAGACCCACCCCACCCTCGCCCCCGCCACCGCCGCGGGCCTCGCCCTATGGATCACGGAGATCGAAAAGGCCCTGACCCGAGTCCTCTCCGAAACACCCTTCGGCGACTTCACGGACCCCAGGGGCTTGGCGAGGGCGGTGGCGGCGTCCTTCGTAGGCATCGAACTGTACGAGGGCGTGGACGCAGAGGGCGCCACAGCGGCGCTGGACGCCCTGGAGCAACTGGGTGCCCTGGTAGCAGCCCTGGAGGCCCTGGGCCCGGTAGCCCAACGAGCGGTCCGCCACCACCTCCGCAGAACGACGCGCAGCTGACCCTTTCGGTGTTCCGCAGACTGTGGCAGCCACCACGGCGATGGCCGCACTCGCGTACGCGCGG
>NZ_BJND01000052.1 GCF_006539505.1 Streptomyces spinoverrucosus | reverse complement strand
GTACTCCAGCAGCACTTTGACGTTTTCCCTGTTCAGGGGCGGTCTGGGTGAGTGTAGTGGGCTGTGTTCTGGCCCGTGTTCTCTTTCCCGGACCGCCCCTCGATCGTGTGCAGCCGCCGCTGATAGTGACAGCGGCGGGAGATGGCTTGGCGTTGTCTGCGCCAGTTTGACCATCTCAGTGCGCGTGCCCTGGTGAGGGACTGATGAGCGCGTGTGGCGGGTGGGAGGCCAGTTGCCAGGAGCCGCCGAACTTCTGCCACGGTGAGGGGCGCGAGGCAGGAACCGTTTCTGCTGCCCCTTTTGCTGCAGCGTCGGCGGCCATGACCGCCAGGAAGGCGTGCGCCAGCATGGCCAGGGTGACGTGCCGCATCCAACCGGTGTAGCGGCGGACTTCGTACTGGTCAAGGCCGCACTCGTTCTTGGCGGCCTGGAAGACTTCCTCGATGGCCCAACGTGTTCCGGCGACGCGGACCAGGCGCTCGACCGTGGTGCCGAGCGGTGCGTAGGCGAGGTAGCAGGCTCTACCTTTTCTCCGGGTTGGTCCTCCCGTTCGTAAGGTGGGGGCACCCAGGGAAGGCGGGTGTGGCTTGTAGTGGGCTGCCGCTTGTGGCTCAGATTGCTTGGCCGCCTGTCTCCCCACGACGACTCGGCCGCCGATTGGGAAGTGCGAGAAGGTCGCTGCGTAGAGCCATGTCGGCGAGGTCGTCCGTGGTACGCCAGGCAAGTACGACCTGATGGAGCAGGATGAGCCGGATATGGGCGGGGACCGACTGCGGCAAGAGCCACCACCACTGTCTGGTCCTGGATGCTGAGGGCGGCACGCTGCTGTCGCGGCGGGTGGCCAACGATGAGCCCGAGTTGCTGGAACTGATCCGGGATGTCCTGGACATCGCTGGCGGAGACCGCGTGACGTGGGCGATGGACATGACGGGCGGTGAACCTGCCCTGTTGATCGAGTTGCTGGTCGGTCATGGCCAGGAACTCCTCTACATCCCCGGCATCGCGGTCAACCGGGCCACTGACAGCTACCGGAGCAGCAGGCGGCGGCCGAGTGGGCTGCCCAGTTCGACATGCCGCCGCTGGAGGGCCCGCAGCGGGCCCTGGACTGGGGTGAGCGCTGCCGTCACCAGCTGATGACGGACGCGCACACCGCGCTCGTCGTCGAAGGCACCTGGGACGAGGCGGACTGGGCCCAGCTGGAGGAGAAGGCCCGCACTATCACCCGGGCCGGATGGTGGATCGACCAGCCAGATGCAGACGGCGCTGACCTGCTCGAACTCCTCGACGCAGCCACCGAGGCGGACCGCGGGACGGAGAACCCCTTCCGCTGAGACCGGCGGAATATAGGCGACGATCGCCGGTTAGCCAAACCGGCAGTCCTCCGGACCATTGTTCCTCCCACCGCCACCCCGTCCGCGTGGAAGGACCCACATGCTCCCGCCGTCCTGGACCCCTCCGAACACCCCGGCGCTCAAGCCGACACCCGACCCGCTCACACCCGACCGGGACATCACCCACCAGCACTTCCAGCCCGGCGATCAGGTCGTCGTTCTCAAGGGTGTGGCCGGCGGCGACCTGTGGGGCGATGCCATGCACGTGGTAGCCCCCTCCTGGCACACCCCGACCGACGAGGACGGCTGGCGCCTGCGGGACCCGGACGGCGGCCAGCAGACCTACATCACAGCCCACCCCCGGTACCTGGTCCACCTCTCCCGCCGCTGCCCGGACTGCATCATCTACATGCGGGCGCTGAGCGACTACCTGCTGCCGAAGTTCCCCGCCACGGAAGAAGTGACCGACTGCGGCTGGTACACCACCACCGGCTTGAACCAGCTTGTGCACAGCTCCGACGCCCGGAGCGACCGGTGATCCCCCGCGTCAACGAACGCACTCATCCTCCCCGCCATCAGGGAGGTACTCGTCGCGAGAACCGAGGTCCAGGACGGCCTCGGCGGCGCGGCCGACCGCACATCGCCCGCCGTCTGTGCTACCTCGCCGACGAGCGTCTCCACATCATCCAGACCGACCTCGCCCACACCCAGGACGCGCTCGCCGACCGGCACACCCCGCACCCCAGCCGCAGCACCTGCAACCAAGAAGTCCCCACCACCGAACGGGAAGGGTCGGCCATCTGCCCCTGCCCACCGCCGGCGCGCACAGTGCCGATACCGCCCCGGCCGTTGCCCGGCTCCACCGCTCCCCTTGATCCCACCCAAGGAAACCATGCACGACCACGTTGACAGAGAGCGCCTTGCCTCCTTCGCCGACGTCCTCGCCGGCGAACTGCCCGACACCTGGGCCAGCGCCTACCACTCACCTGAGCACAAGGACGACCTCACCGAACTCACCGACCGCGTCTGGGACATGGACCTCGTCGCCGAGTCTCTCGCCGCGCACCCGCTGCTTAACGCGGCCGTCCTGACCCGCAAGGACGGCGCCCAGCTCGCCATCCTCGACCGGCACGACGAACGGGACGGCTTCCTCATCGCCGCCGTCGCCCCCAGCAGCCTCCCCGACGAGGCGTACTGCGGCGTACCGGAACCGAACGGCATCACCCTGAGCGACGACCCCTTCCTCAGCGCCGAACTGATCGTCGGCGACCTGCTGGCACGCTACGACGCAGCGCTCGCCCAGGCCCGCTACAACGCAGCCGCAACCGTCCATCCCTCCCAGCCGGACCGGATCGTCCTGACCTGGCAGTCCGACGGCAGCCTCGCCGCCATAGACGTCAGCGACACCGCCTCGGCCGTTCTGATCCGCACCGGCTTCGGCCACGACGAACCGACCGGCATCTACCGCCTGACGGGCAACGACACCTTCGAGCAGGCCCGCGCCGTACGCGAAGCGGGTCGGCAGCTCACCGCCCAGGGCATCGACGTCGCGCTCCAGCACCCCTCGGGCCGGATCGCGCCCACCGCCGCCCCACCGGCGGCACCGCCGACCCCGGCCACTGCCCGGACCACAACCGCCAGGGGCCGATAAGGCAGACCGCGGAAGCCGGACGCCGTCCTGGTGGCGCTGGGCAGCGTGGCCGGTGTTTTGTGGGCCCGCCACAAGGGCAGCAGCGGCGGCCGGAAGAAGAAGATCACCGGGATGGCCAAGCCGAAGGACATCGAGCCGCTGATGGCCAAGGCGATCATCGAAAAGGCCCGCAGCCTGCGCCCGAGTCTGAAGACGGCCAAGCACATCGACGCCCGTGACACCGGCATCCTCCTCGGCAACCTCCAGGGCACCAAGCACGAAGTCCGCATGGGGTATGAGGACGTCGCCGTCGCCATCATGGCCCCCGATCCGGTAAGACCACCTCCCTCGCGATCCCCTCGATCCTCAACGCACCGGGCCCGGTGCTGCTGACCTCAAACAAGGCGGCAGGCGACGCCTACACCGCCACCCTGGACGCCCGCGCGAAGGTCGGCCGAACGTGGTCGATGGACCCGCAGCAGATCGCGCACGCCGCCCGCGAGATGTGGTGGAACCCCCTCGCTGACGCCAAGACCCTTGAAGGCGCTGGCCGGTTGGCCGGTCACTTCCTCGCCGCGAGCGTCGACGCCTCGCAGCAGGGCGACTTCTGGTCCAAGGCCGGAAGCAACATCCTCAGCCAGTTGCTCCTGGCCGCCGTGCTCGACGAGCGGCCCATCACTGACGTCATGCAGTGGCTGGCCTTCCCTGCCGACCGTACCCCGCTGGACATCCCCCGCGACCACGGCTTCACCGCAGTCGCCGCCCAGCTCAAGGGCACCGTCGAAGGCCCGCCCGAAACCCGCGACGGCATCTACGAAACCGCCCGCCAGTACGCCGCCGCCCTGCTCAACTCCGAGATCGCCGCCTGGGTGACCCCGCAGAAGGATGTCCCCGAGTTCCGGCCGTCGGAGTTCGTCCGCTCCTCCGACACCCTCTACCTGCTGTAGAAGGACGGCGGCGGCGGAGCGTCAGCGTTGATCGCCGCATGTGCGGACTCGGTGATGCGGGCCGCGACCGCCCAGGCCGAGCGCGCCGGCGGTCGGCTTGACCCGCCTATGCTGGCGATCCTCGACGAGGCCGCCAACGTCTGCAAAATCAGCGACCTTCCCGACCTGTACTCCCACCTCGGCTCCCGCGGCATCATCCCCATCACGATCCTCCAGTCCTACCGCCAGGGCCAGAAGGTCTGGGGAGATGCCGGCATGGACGCCATGTGGTCCGCCTCCACGGTGAAGGTCATCGGCTCCGGCATCGACGACCCGGACTTCGCCGACAAGCTGTCCCGGCTGATCGGCGACCACGACGTGGAGACCACCTCCACCTCGATGTCCGAATCCGGCAAGTCGACCTCCGTGTCGATGCGGCAGGAGCGGATCCTGCCGGCCGACGCGATCCGAGCCCTGCCCAAGGGCACCGTACTGTGCTTCGCCACCGGCATGCGCGCCGCCATGCTCGACCTGCGCCCCTGGTACCTCGAACCGGGCGCCGACGAACTGGCCGCCGCCTCCGCCCGCGCGTCGAAGGCCATCACCACCCGCGCCGTCGCCAAGCACGCTCCCCAGCTGCCGTCACCTACCCGCGTGATGCGAAGCGACGCGGGCGCGGCGCGGGCGCCTGAGCTGGTGCGTGGGTGTCCGTGGTTGTGCGGGGTTGTTGCCGTCAGCTACTGCCGTCAGCCGGTTCAGCCCAGGTACGGCTTCTCGCGCTGTTCCAGGAAGTGCTGGAGCCTGAGCCGTTGGGTGTGGTGCATCGGCAACTGCTCGATCTCTTCGGGCGGCACGAACCGGAGTTCGGTGGACTCGTCGGAGATTGCCAGTCGGCCGCCGGTGATGCGGGCGGTGAAGCAGACGTTGAACTGGCGGCGGACCTCGCCGTCGGTGTAGGCGATGATGTGTTTCGGGTCGGTGTAGGTGCCGACCAGGCCGGTGATTTCGACGTCGAGGCCGGTCTCTTCCTTCACTTCGCGGACGGCCGTGCCCGGCAGGGAGTCGGTGAGGTCCATGCCACCGCCGGGCAGGGCCCACAGGTCGTTGTCGCGGCGGCGCTGAAGGAGGATACGGCCGTGGTCGTCGGTGACGACGGCGGAGGCGGCGACGACCATGCTGTTCGGCTTGGGCGCGCTGGGGTCGTCGTAGTACTCGGTGCGGGCCACGGTCAGCCTTCCTGTTGTACGGGCGTCGCCGTCGCCCACACGGCGTCGAAGCTCTCGGCGTAGGTGTCGAACATCCCGCCCTCCTCCTGTCGGCGAAGATGCCACACGGGGGCGGCGTAGGCGTTGACGCCCCAGACGTGGGCGTTGACGAGTTGCTGGTCGTCGGCCCGGTAGAGGGAGTTGTACAGCGTGGTGCTGTGGGTGCGGACTTCGATGCCAGGGGTGCCAGCGAGCGGCCGGTAGTGCATGAGCGCCAGGCGGCAGCGAGATTCGATGCCATGGCCGAACCGCTCTTCCTGGCCGCGGGCTTGGACGGTGTCGCTGTCGGCGTCCCCGATCGCGATGCGGACGGTGCAGCCTTCGGCGGCGCGTTCGGTGAGGAGTTCGTTCAGCCGCGGGTAAGCCTCGTGGAGGAAGACGGCCGCGTAGACGAGGATGTCGATCCGTTCCCGGGCCTGGGCCATCAGGTCGGTGAACGTCGAGACGGGGATGTCGGCCCGCTGCTCGTAGAGCGCCACCAGTTCGGGGCTGACAGCGCGGGCGGGGCGGGCCTGACGGAGTGCCGGCCAGAGTGCGTGCACGTCTTCTCCCAGGGCCTTGGCCGCCTGCAGGGCTGGTGACACGGCGTGGGATACGCCCAAGATTCACCCAGCGCTCGACCGACTTGGGGTCGACCTCGACCTCCTGGGCGAGGGTGGCGTACGTCCAGCCTCCCGCCGCCATGACGGCTCGTAGTCTCTCGTTCGGCACGAGTCTCCCCCTTCGTCTCAGGACGGCACCAGGGACGTTCTATACGGTGCAGGACGTCCCGAAGCGGGGTTTGGTGGAGGTTCCTCCGTCCCGGTGACCGGCGTGACGATCGGTGCCGACCCTGCGGCACCGATACGCCCGGGGCACGGATTCACGCCGCCGAGGAGCGTCAACGTGCAAAAGAGCGCCGCCCCATATGTTCCCGCCCTGCGACTGGATGCCCGGTCGCGGACGACCGCCTTGTCGGGATGGTCAGGATGACGGCCCGCAATCGTGACGCGGGCCGTCACGCCGCCTCGCCTGGTGTGGGCGCCGTGGTGGTCGACCGGCGAAACGGGAAGGTGGGCGTGGTGATGGGCCATGTGGGGCCGCACGTGCAGCTTCGGCCGCCGCGCGGTGGCAGGGAGTGGGACGTGCCGCCCGAGGAGTACGTGCGCCGACGCCGGCCGAGGAGTTGAGCGCCAAGGTGGCCGTGGCCAACCGGAGGTGGGGACGGTGACCCCTCGCTCGGTCCTGCGCTACGAGACCTGGACTCTCCAACCCGACCGCGAGCCGGACGCGGAGCCGGTGCTGTACGCGATGCAGTGCGCCGTGGACGGAGAGACCTCACCGACGAGCGAGGACTTCGCCGAACCGCAGGACTGGGTGCTGCGGCACTGCGGCCAGAACCCGTCCCACCACACCTACCGGGAGATCATCACCCGGCCCTGGCGGACCTGGCGCCAGACGTGACAGGCCCCGCCGCCAGGCGCCGCACCACACTGACCTACCGACTCCCGCCCCTGCCGGACATGACCGATCGAGGCTCCCATCATCGTCAGCCCCGGCAGGGACGGGCCCCTCAACCCCGCACCGGCACCAGCCCAGTTGTTGCCATCGTCACGGCCCCCGCCAGGCACCAGGCCCAGGCGTCCGGGACGGCAGCTCGGCCCCGGGTGCCGACGCGCGCACAGAGCCCGCCGGATGACCTCTCGGAAGCGGCCGCCAAGCCAAAGGCCGGGCCCGGTGGGCGTGGTCGACCAGCTCTGGCAAAGCCGACCGAGAAGATCACCGCCAGCAACCGCGGCCTCCCCTGCCCTCCGCGCAGGGCAACGAGGCTACATACCTGGCGCACTGGCCGGAGAACGCGCCGTCCATCAGCTTCGCGAGAACACCCCGCGCACCTGGCTCAACCAGTTGCGCACTTCCCGTCAGTGGTGCTCGCGCGGCATCGACGCCGGCACGACCGGCCTCGATGCTGGGCAGTGGGCTGGGCCGGTGCTGCCGCAAGCTGCCCTCTCCGCTGACGCTGACCTACGTCCACTCTGTACTCAAGTCCGCCCTGGAGCACGCCGTACGCGAGGAGGAGATGCCGCGCAACCTCGCCCGCTACGTCCCACCGTCACCTCACGGCCCCGACGCCTCGAATCCCTCACCGCCGACGAAGCCCGCCAGTTCTCACCACCGCACAAGGCCACTGGCTGGACACTGTGTTCGAACTCGCCCTGCACCAGACTCCACAGAGGCGTGGCGACGTTCTCTATTCGACAGACCAGGCGTCCCCGAAGCCTTCAGGGAAACCGCTCAGGAAATCCGAGACAGCATCAATGGCTTGGGCCTGAGTAACGAGTGCGGATCGCTCAAACACCCCCATCTGGCCACCGCAAACGAGCTGAACTTGCTCCGAGCCAGCCTCAGGATCCCTCAGCTGAAGAATCTCCCCATCGGCTGACTCTCCCGTAACCAGATAGAGATCCGGACCGCCTGCGATCGACAGGTATCGGAAGGGCTCGTCTTCCGTTACGGAAATCTCTGTGAGCCGCTGCCCGTCAAGGTCCGCAATTGAGCGAGCGATCCTTTCCAGCCCAGGATTCTCAATTTCCCAGTCCCGAGTCTTGGAACCATGCCTTTCGTCTCCTGCCAGCGTAATCACGATGTTCTACCCCAACCGCCTCGGTGTGGATGGTCTTCGAACCGCGTTGATTGTGAAGATTCCGGAAGGTGTGTGTACCAGCAGTTCTTCGACACCTAGGCCACGCATCAATGACCCAACACCGCCTGTCGCGCCACACGACCGACAGAAGTCACGGTCCACGTGCAGGACGGCCCTGGTGCCAGTCACCCCGGCATCCTTCGCCTGCTGGAAAACATCTGCTTCAGCATGGGTCTTCGTCTGGGCATTCACCCGAATATCGACCGGCCGACCATGCGCATTCCTCCCGAAGAAGACCTGTCCGTCGATTTGGAGGCGAGCGGCCGTGAAGGTGTCATCTGCGCTGCCACGAGCAGGCATTCCTTCACGAGCGCGATAAGCCGCAAGTTCACTCCAGCCGCAGTTGTGAACCAGGACCGGCGTGGCCCCTGCCAGCACATAGTACGTGTGCAGGCTGCTGACGGTGAGGTTGTGGACCGTGGCGTCCGGCGCCGTCCAGCGCTCGACGGCCGTGATCTGGACGTACGTGCCGGCGCTGGTGCGCAGCCACTCGCCCGACTTGAGGTCGGTCGCGTCGATCCACTCGCCCAGTTCCTGGACCCAGAAGGGGTGGCCGTCGGTCGCGGTGACCTCGGCGGTCTTCGTACCCTTCGTGCCGTCGACGTCGACGGTGACCTTGACCAGGTGCTTGACGCCCTTGCCGAGGATCTCGGCAGTGACGGTCTCCACCCGGGTCTCGCCGGTCTCGGGGTCGGTCGCCACGACCTTGTCGCCGACCTTGACGTCCTTGATCGCCTTGGTGGAGCCGTCGGCCATGAGGACCTTGGTGTCCGGCGTGAAGCTGTTGTCAGTCGGGCAGCCTTCGCCCCCGCCGCCACCGGAGTCCGAGCCGCCGCCCGAGTCCTCCCGGCCCGAACCGCCCCGCGAGCCGCCGGACTTGTTCTCCGCCCGGCCGCCGCCCGACGAACCCTTCGACTGGGCCGACGTGCGGGCCTTGACCTGAACCGGATTGCCCCGGGCGCCCTTCGAGCCGGTATGGGACTTTCTCTTCGCGGCCTCCGCCGCCTTCTTCGCTGCCTCTCTCGCCTTGCGCTTGGCCTCGGCCGCGGCGGCCTCCGCCGCCTTCTTCGCCTTGATCAGCGCCGCCTTCGCGGCCTTCGCCGCCTTAAGGCCGACCTCGGCGGCCGCCTTCGCCGCACGCCACGCCTGCACGGCCGCCCTCGTGGCCTTGAAGGCGCCCCACATCCGCTTGCCCTTGGAGAAGACGCTGGTCCACGGAATGGCGTCCATCAGCAGGCTGCCGCAGGCCCACAGGTCACCCTGGGAGAAGCAGCCCATCACGTCGTCCCAGCCGACGAACTGCTTGAACACCGCCCAGCCGACGGAGAGGATCACATCTCCGAGCGAACGGGACAGGGTCCGCTGGTACTCGGCGATCTTCTTCTCCAGCGCCGCGATGGACGCGTCGAAGCTGGACGCCGTCGACGTCAGACCGCTCGGGTCGGCGTGGGTGACCGGGTTGTTGTTGGCGTAGGAGTAGCCGTTCGCCTGGAGCGGGTCGCTCTGGTCGAGGACCGGGTCGGCAGAGATGAACCGGCCGGTCATCGGGTCGTATTCGCGTGCGCCCATGTGCACCAGGCCCGTGCCGGCGTCGTCGTCGCCGGAGTGGAAGGTGGTGTGGGAGCGAGCCTGCATGTTGGTGTAGCGGTCGACGCCCCACGGGTCCCGCTTCGTCAGGCGGACCGACATCGTGGTGCTGTCGAGGCGGACCTCGGCGATCGGGGTGCCGTTGATGTCGGTCGCCTGCGCGAACAACTGCTCAGCGGTGCCGCCCGTGGAGGACCCCTCGCGGAAGCGCGTCACCGTCGGAGCACCACCGTGGCCGTAGCTGCGCTCGGCGTAGCGCACACCGCCGGTGGGGTTGAGGGAGACCTTGGTGTCGGGCAGGTGCAGCACCGCGCCCGCGCTGGTGCGCTCCAGCACGCGGTTGCCCATGCCGTCGTAGATGTACGTCGTCTTCGAGGCGGGCTTCCACAGCTGGGTGGCCAGCGTCTGGTTGCAGGTCTCCACGGTCAGGTCGGAGCCCGAGAGGCTGTTCGGCGTGGACAGGCACAGCCCGGTGTCGACGTGCTGGAGCTGGCCGGTGTCCAGGGTCTTCCAGCGCTGGGCGATGGTCGCCTTGTCGCAGACCTGGATCAGGACGGCCGATCCGATCGCCGTGCCGTTCGGCTGCGCGCACCGCGTGCCGACGACGAACTGTCCGACTGACGTGTCGTTCACGGTGCCGTTGTCGTCGGTGTCCAGGGCGCGCAAGCGGAGGTTCTGCGCCTTGCTGCCGTTGCACGTCCAGACCTGCAGGGCCGTACCGGGGCCCGTGTAGGAGCTGGTCAGGTCGATGCACTTGCCGTCCGCGCCCACCCAGGGCCCGTCGCCGTCGGGGCCGAAGCCGGTGACGGTCTCGGCCTTGCCGTCCCAGGTCCAGGTCAGGGCCTGGGCCGTGTCGCCGCCGGTGGAGCGGGTCTCCAGGTTGCCGCCTGCGTCGTAGGTCTGGGTGGAGCCGGTCGTGACCGTCGGGCTGTCCACGCCCGCCTTCGACCTGGTCGTGTACGACGTCAGCGTGTGCGGCTGGTCGTTGAGCGCGGTGTCGCTCGTGCCGTACTTGTAGTCGGTGACGGTGTCGAGCGAGGTGACGAGCGCGCCGGTCGTGTCGAAGGACGGGTCGGCCTTGTGGTTGGTCTTCTTGGTGCGGTTGCCGAGGACGTCGTAGTCGTACGACTGCCAGTAACCGGAGTTGTTGGACGAGACGTTGACCGTGCCGTCCGAGTACACCGGCGCGGCGGTGGACTTGCCGGGGGCGGCACAGGCCCGGCCGCCGGGCGTGGTCCAGGCCTGCCGGAGCTGGCCGAGCGTGTCGTACGTGAAGCACTGCCGGTCGATGACCCCGGTGCCGTAGGTGTCGGCGGCGGTGAGGACGTTGCCGGAGGGGTCGTAGCCGTAGGAGCGGGTGTTGACCGTGGTGCCGGGCACCACGGTGGTGTCCGTCGCGCTCTCCCGCTTGAGCTTGCTGGTGAGCAGCTCGCCGGTGGACTCGTGGAAGGTGTTCTCCTGCCACAGCCGGCGGCCCTGCTCGCCGACGGTCGAGCGCAGCACCTGGCCGTGCGGCGAGTAGGCGGTCTCGGCGACGTACCAGTCCCTGCCCGAGACGGTGATCGGCAGGCCGGCCTCGTTGTACCGGGTGATCACGGACTCGGCGTCCATTCCGCCCGCCGCCGGGGTGGTGTACGACTCCAGCTGGCCGTCGGAGTTGTACGAGTAGTTGTACGGGTACTGGGTGGAGAAGCCGTCCTGCGTCACGCCCGGCGTCGTGCCCGGCGGCAGCGCCAGCGTCATCGACGTGGGCTGGTAGTCGGCCGTGTAGCCGCCGATGGTCGTGGTGTACGGCTTGCCGTCGGTGTAACGGGTGGCGGAGTAGAGCTGTCCCTTGCCGCCGGTCGCGCCGTCGTAGGCGTACCGCTGGACGACCGTGGCGGTGGTGGAGTTCGCCGGGGTGGCCTTGATCTCCTCCACCCGGTTGAAGCGCTCGTAGGCGTAGGTGAGCGTCGTGCCGCGGCCGTCGCGCGCCGACAGGACGCGGCCGTAGTCGTCGTACTCGGTGTGCGTGGCGCCGGTGTCCGGGTCGGTGGTGTCGGTGACCCGGCCGAGTGCGTCGTACTTCCAGGTGCGGGTGTGACCGGCCTCGTCGGTGCTGGTCACCATGTCGCCGCGCAGGTCGTAGGCGTACGTCGTGGTGATCGCGCCGGCCTCGCTGAGCGCGGTGTCGCTGAAGGTGTCCTGGCGCACGGTGCGGCCCAGCGCGTCCGTCCACACCCGGGAGGCGGGGGTGCCCTCCGGCTGGCGGACGATCGTGTGGTCGAGGCCGTACTCGTAGCGGGTGCGGCGGTCGACGCTCTGGTGCTCCAGCGTCGTCCCGTCGGGCTCGTAGTACGGCTGGCCCGTCTGTGCGAAGGAGGAGTGGACGGGGGTGACCGTCAGGACGCGGCCCAGGCCGTCGTACGTGTAGGTCGTGGCGTTGGGGACGAGCGAATCGGACACCGGAACGGCGATCTTGGTGTTCGGCTCGCCCTCCATGTAGTAGGCGTTGCGGGTGAGGCTCACCTGGCCGGACGCGTTGTGGAACGTGTCCGTGACCAGACGGCCGCCGCCGACCGCCGGGGTCTGGCTCTGTCGCTCCCGGCCGAGGCCGTCGTAGATGGTGGTGGACTTCGTGTAGACCGCCTTGTCGCCGTCGGCGGAGGAGGTCGGGTTGTCCTGGAGCGACTCCGTTTCGATCGACACCGGCTCCTTCAGGTCGGTGTTGTAGGTGAAGCGCACGGTCGGGTCGTCGTCGGCGGGCTGGGCGGCGTCCCAGCCGGCCGAGGCGCGTCCGAGCGGGTCGTAGACGTACCGGGTGACGCGGTTGTTGGCGTCCGTCGCGGTCAGGGTGGTGCCGCGGCCGGGCTCCACGGTGACCGTGCCGACGAAGCCGGTCTCGTTGCCGTTGGCATCGGTCTGCTGGCCCTGGATCGTCCTGATCGAGTAGACCTGGCGGCTGGCGGTCGTGTCGGACGGCAGGTATTCGGTGACGTTGGCCAGCCCGGTCGGGCCGGTGACCCGCGTGACACGGCCGTACTCGTCGTAGACGGTCCGCGACTCGGGGTGGGTCCGCTGCCAGTCCGTGCCGTTGCCGAGGGGCGCCTCGGTCCTCGTCACCTGGCCCTTGGTGGGCGCGGCAGTGTGGCTGGTGGCACCGTCGTAGAACATCCGGGAGGCGGAGACCAGCGTCGTCTGCGTCGCCGTGGACAGTTCGGCGGAGCAGGCGGTGGTGCCGGTGGTGGTGACCGTCTGGGAGACCAGGCCGACGAGGTAGTTGTCGCCCGTCGTGTTCTGCACGTAGGAGGTGCGGGTGCACGCGTCGTCGCGGGTGTCGTCGATGTCGCCGTACTCGCGGGTGACGGTCGGCAGGCCGAGGGAGTCGTACTCGGTCTCCGTGCGGACCGTGCGCAGGGTCGACCCCGAGGCCTTGGTGATGGTCTCCGTCTTGCCCAGGGTGACCCGCTCGGCGACCACGTCCGGGCCGTCCTTGGCGGGACGGTTGCGGGTGGCCTGGCGCACGGGGTCATCGGGGAAGTTACGGCTGCGGGATATCCACCCGGTGGTGGTGTCGGCGGCGGCGTCCGGATACGTCAGCGACTCGGCGACCATGCCGGCGTAGGCCTGCCGGTCCGCCTTGAGCACGGCGCCCGTGATGTCGGTCATCGAGTACGAGCGCTTGGGGTTGTCGGACTCGTCGTTCGGCGTGGCGTCGTCGAGGACGTCGTCGCTCATGCCGCGGAAGTAGCGGGTGACCGACTTGGAGGCCTTGGTGTCCAGGGTTCCTTCCGGGACGGGGGTCTCGGTGATGACGATGGGGTAGCCGCGCCACTGGTCCCAGGTGCGGGTCTTCTTGCGGGAGAACTCGGCGGTGTTCTTCGCCCACAGCGCGCCGTTGACCGGGTCGGAGAACGTCTCGTACCTGAACTTCGTCGTCAGGTCCAGGCTGCCGACCAGCTGCGGGTGCTCGACGATCTCGTCGACGACGTACTTGTGGAACCAGGAGATGCGGTTGTCGGCGAGCTCGTCGTCGGCGTGCCAGTAGACCGGGTAGCACAGCTCCTGGTTCTTGTCCGGCGGGGGGAAGTTCGTGCCGGTGGCGCACGGCCCGCTGGGGGTGGAGTACTTGACCTCCGTGCGACCGCCGTACTCGGAGATCACGTTCTGGATGCGCGGCCGGGCGAAGAGGGGCCAGGTGTCGGACGAGCCCTGCCGGACCCGGTTGGGCAGCGCTTCCTTGTTGTGGCCGAAGAAGACGGGGTTGAGGGTCTCCGTGGTGCCGTCGACCGCCCACCCGGTGCGGGTGATGGACTCCAGCCACAGCGCGGTGTACTCGCCCGTCAGGTTCCAGGGGAATTCCTGTTCCAGGGCCCAGGAGTCGACCTTCGACAGCAGGGTCGAGGTGTCCGCGTCGTCCTCGACGCCGCAGGAGTGGCGGGAGCCGGTGTCGTCGGCCGTGTTGTGCTCGGTCAGCCGCACCCCCTGCTGGCGCTGGGTGCACGCGGTGACCGTGGCCAGGCGCTTGCGGGACCAGAAGGTCGGGGCGTACGTCGAGCACTTCCCGCCGGTGGCGCAGGCGAGGTCGGCGGGGGTGTCGAACCAGGGCCGGGTGAGGTGGGACTGCTTGGACTTGAAGTTGCTCTCCGTGCAGGCCACTTTGAGGACGTTGTCCCAGAAGCAGCGCTCCTGCGCGGTGAACGCCACTCGGCCGAGGGGCTCCTCGGTGAACAGCTTCCCGGCGCGCTGCCCGTAGTCGATGCGCTGGAGGTAGCCGGCCCGGTCGTAGCGGACGGCGTTGGTCTCCTTCATATTGCGCGCGTAGGCGTTCTCCTCCTTGTCCCACCACAGCGTCATCGCGTTGCCGTTGGTGTCGACGACGTAGTCGAGCTGGAAGCGCCAGCCCTGGTCGCAGAAGGAGGCCGCGAACGTGGCGGCGTGGCAGGGGTCGGTGCTGTGGTTGCCGGCGACCGGCACGGTGAGCACCGACTTGGTCTCCGACTTGCCAGACGTCCAGCCCGGGAGGCGGTTGAGGCCGAAGTAGTACTGGGTGCCGTCGCTGGTGGTGACCCGCCAGAACTCGCCGTCGTCGTCGCCGTTGTTGGAATCGGCGATACCGGTGATTTCCGTGTACTTGGCCCTGCCGAGCAGCTCGATGCGCATGTTGTCGCCGCGGGCGCTCTTCCACTCCTTGGTGAGGTCGTCCCGCACCAGCTCGGTGGTGGTGCCGTTCAGCGACAGCACCGCGTTGTAGGTGCCCCAGCACTGGTCGCCGGTGAAGTGCTTGTCGTTGTTGGCGTTCGCGGTGTCGGCGGCGCAGCCGATGAAGGTGCGGGTGATGGAGCCGGGGTTGTAGTCCCAACCCTCGCCGACCCATGAGACCTGGTTGTTCGTGGCGGACGTACGGCCGTCCGAGGACTGCGAGTTGTAGCTGAGGGTGACGTTCGGGGCGGGACCGGCGGCGACCTGCGGGGCGGCCATCGTGTACGAGTAGGTGAAGGCGCCGGTGGAGCCGCCCTGGGACCAGGCGCCGGCCGAGCTCACCGGGGACGCGGCGAAGTCGCCGCCGGCGCCGGCGCCGTAGGAAGTGCCGACGAGGACACCATCGCCGGAGCCGGTGGCGGTCTGCTGGACCCCCGACTTGGTGGAGCCCCGCCAGACGGCCTGGTTCACACTGCCGCCGTCGGTGCTCGCGGCGGTGGTCGTGGTGGTCGTGCTCGTGGTCGCGACGGCCTTGAGGTCGGCGGTGTCCACCTTCAGGTTGAGCAGGGTCTCCGGGACCTGTTCGGTGGTGTTCGTGCTGCCGTTGAGCTCGTCGGTGGCGGTGTCCTCGCCGGGGTCCGG
Source organism: Streptomyces spinoverrucosus (assembly GCF_006539505.1). Lineage (GTDB taxonomy): Bacteria > Actinomycetota > Actinomycetes > Streptomycetales > Streptomycetaceae > Streptomyces > Streptomyces spinoverrucosus. The sequence continues at coordinate 56,299 of NZ_BJND01000052.1, read as the reverse complement.
CTCGGAGCCCGAGGTGTCGCCCGCGTCGACGGGCACGGTGACGGTGTTGCCGGTCCGCTTGAGCTCGGTGTCCACCGGGAGGCCCGTCGAGCACTCCTCCAGCTCGGGGGTGGTCTCGTAGCAGGCGGGCATCAGCGTGAAGGAGAGCCGGTCCAGCCACTGGGCGCTGTAGGACTCGGCGACGCGGGTGGCGTCGATGGAGACGACCGCTGTGCCGGTGGCGGTGTCGGGTGCGTCGACGGCGAGCACGAGGCCCGGCGAACCGGCCGTCACGGCCTGGCTCTCGGGGCGGACGTCGACGCTCCACGAGCCTTCAAGGGCGTCGGCCTCCGCGGCCGTGGCTTCCGCGGGCGCACCGACGGCGACCTTCAGCGTGCCGTCCGCGGAGGCGGCGACCTGGGTGGTGGTGCCGGGGGTCATGTTGTCGACCGGCATGGTGCCGGTGGCCGACGGAACCGGGGCGGTGGCCGCGGGAAGGAACTCCTCCGACTCGGTGGAGGTCAGACCGGAGAGCTGGTCGACCTGGCCGGTTTTCGCCTCGTCGAGCGGGACGACGTCGGTCTTCTGCAGCTCGTCCAGGTCGACGGTCGTACGCGCGTCGTCGTCGGGGCCGAACGCCATCGCGCTGGGCAGGAGCGTGACGTTGAGAGCCAGGACGAGGCCGGCGATGACGCCGACCCGTGTTCTGCGCCTGATCAGGCGCTCACGCGGAGATCTCCCGGACAGTGACCCCCTGCCACACCACGACAGCACTCCACGCACGGCCAATCGACCCTTCCCGAGTCACAAACCATCAAAGTCGCCCGGCCTGACGGCACATGAACGTGGAGCGATGGCACATGAGTGATCAACGACGGCATGACGTTGAGGCTTGGCAAAAGGTTCCGTCAAGCTTTGAAAATCTTGTGTTAGCTACGTCACATTCCAAAGGATCATAAAAAGCGGCAAAAAAGTGCACCAGGGGGGCATGATCCGGCCATCATCAACTTCTACGGAAATCCAGAGTGTTGATCTCAATGCCCGGCCTTGCTCATACTCCATCCGCCCAATCCGGCGCGTCGCGCGCTCGCACGGCCTGTGTCCTCAGGGCCGAGGGCATCCCCGAGAAGAGAAGGGCTTGCCCCTGTGAGCGAGATCGACAGCGAACCACTTCCGCCTGCGAGATCGCGGGTCCGGCGCGCGATCGCCGCCGCGGTGGCGCTCGCGGTGCTGGCCGGCGGCGGCGCCGTGCTGGCGCTGCGGGACGACTCCCCGGACGCCTCCCCCGAGGTCCGCGACCAGGCCACCCGGCCGATCGACGAGGACGAGGCCCAGCGCCGGGCGCGCGAGACCGACAAGAAGGTCGAAGTCACCGCGCTTTCCGACGAGTTCTCCACGACGTTCGCCAATCCCAACGGATCGTTCACCTATGTTTCCTCGGTCGATCCCGTGCGCGCCCGGAACGAAAAGGGCGAATGGGCGGCGATCGACACGACTCTGCGCAAGGCGAAGAACGGCTGGCGGACCGTCAACAGCCCGTACCCAGTGACGTTTTCGCCGGGTGACGCGGACGACTCGGGCACCGAGGTGAACCGGGCCGTGTACCGCGCCGGCCGCGCCGGCGTCCGCCCGGTGGCCGACACGGACACCTGGACCCCGCTGCTGACGATGGCCGCCGACCAGCACGAGATGCGGGTCGAGTGGCCCGGCCCGCTGCCCCAGCCGGTGGTGCAGGACAACAGGGCGCTGTACGAGGGCGTCCTGCCCGGCGTCGACCTGCTGCTCACCGCGCGGAACACCGGGTACACGCACGTCCTGGTGGTCCACACGCCCGAGGCCGCGGCCCGGCTGGCAGAGAAGCCCCCTGCCTACCGCATCACCTCGCCCACGCTCTCCTTCGTCCTGAACCCCACCACCAAGGCGCTGATAGGCAAGGACAGCGAGGGCAACGAGGTCACCGTCGCCCCGACGCCGTTCCTGTGGGACTCGGCGGGCGACCACGACACGGAGCTGCCGGACGAGGCGGCCGGCACCGGCACCAACGAGGACCCGGAGAAGGTGGACCCGGGGCCGGAGCGGCCGACCGAGACGCCCGAAGCGGACGACGAGCGGAGCGACGAGGAGAACTTCGGCAGCACGGATCCCGGAGAGGAGCCTCCCGGGGGCGCCGACCCCGTCGCCTACCGCGCGGCGACCGGAGCCGAGACGACCCTCGCCCTGCCCGCCCTGCACGGTCCCGGCGAGGGCGCCCACGCCACCACGGCCAACGCCTCCTTCGGCGGCGACGTGCTCAAGGTCATTCCTCCGTCCAGTTACCTCCAGGACACCGAGGACCTGACGTTCCCCCTGTTCGTCGACCCGTCCACGACGGGCATCCGCGCCAACTGGACGACGGTCTACAAGAAGTACCCGCGCTCGAACTTCTACGACGGCGCCAACTACAACGAGGACACCAAGGAGGCCCGCGTCGGCTTCGAGCGGGACACCTGGGGCACGGCCCGCTCCTTCTTCAAGATGAAGCTGCGCGACTCCATCAAGGGCGCCGAGGTCTCCAGCGCCACCCTGAAGATCCTGGAGACCCACTCCTGGTCGTGCAGCAAGCGCACGGTGCAGATCTGGCGCACCGACCCCTTCGGCACCTACACCACGTGGAACGTCCAGCCCACCTGGAAGCGGAAGATCACTTCGAAGTCCTTCGCGTACGGCTGGAAGTCGTCCAGCTCCTGCCCGGACGCGTACGTCAACTTCACGGTCACCTCGCTGGCCCAGGAGGCCGCGGACAACGGCTGGCAAAGCTTCAACTTCGGCATGGTCGCCTCCACCTCCACCTCGGCGCCGACGACGACCGCGACCGCGCTGGAGACGGACACGTACTCCTGGAAGAAGTTCAAGGCGGAGGGCGCGGGCTCGCCCCAGATCGCCATCACCTACAACCGCAGGCCCAACACCCCGACCGGCTACACCATGTCCCCGGGCTCCTGCGACACGAGCTCCCCGTACATCAAGATCGGCAAGACCAGCACGCTGTCCATACTCGCCAAGGGCACGGACCCGGACGGTGTCACGTCCAAGCTGGAGTTCGAGTTCGGCAAGAAGAGCGACTGGGACAACGGCACCTGGGCCACCACGAAGACGGTGTACAACCGCGCGATCGCCCACGGTGAGACGGACTCGGTCCTACTCCCCGCCCTGACGAACGGCGTCACCTACCAGTGGCGGGTGCGCACCTGGGACGCGACCACGTACAGCGGCTGGGCACCGAGCTCCTCGACCTTCTGCCGCTTCGTCTACGACTCGAATCTTCCCGACACGCCGGCTCCGGTCGAATCCACGGACTTCCCCGCGGACACCGACGACAGCAGCACCGGTGACGTGTGGTCGAAGTACCCCTTCGGCACAGGCGGCAACCTCACCTTCAAGATGTCCTCCGGGGAGACGGACATCGTGAAGTTCGTCTACTCCATCAACTCCACGACGTACGACTCCTACGTCTGCGCGAACGGCAAGCAGGGCCTGAGCGGCGGCCTCACCGTCTCGTGCACCACCCCGGTCACGTCGGTCACGGCCACCGGGGTCAAGCCGCCCGCGGCGGGCCCGAACACGCTGTACGTCAAGGCGGTGGACACGGCGGGCAACATCTCCCCGAACCCCAGAAAGCACTTCTTCTACGTCACTCCGCGCAAGACCCCGGACGGTCCCGGCGACCTGAACGGCGACGGCAGCGCCGACCTCGGCTGGGTCACCGCGGCCGGCAACCTCTGGATCGGCACGGTCTCCAAGGACGGCGGCTGGATGTCCAGCAGCTTCGGCACGCACCGCAAGGGCAGCCTGATCAAGGACGGGAACACCGCGCCGCACATCTGGAACGGCACCGACACCTACGCCCTGGTCACCCACAACGGCGACTTCGCGCCCGCGGACGGCGTGACGGACTGGGTGATCCGCACCCCCGACGGCCGCCTGTTCGTCTACCCGGGCGACGGGTACGGGGGGATCGACGTGACCCGCAGGGTGGAGGTCCGCCTCCCGGCGAACGCGCCGTCCCCGTCGACCTTCTCGGAGATCAAGTCGGCCGGTGACCTCACCGGCGACGGGCAGCCGGAGCTGTTCGTCGCGGGCGGCGTCGGAGGCGCGGAGTTGTGGGTCTTCAGTGGCTACAGCGGAGGCTACTTCGAGACCGCGACGCAGATGACGACGACGGCCTGGGCGGACCGGGACTTCGTGGCGATCGCCGACTACAACGGCGACGGCGAAGCCGACATGACGTACCGCACGGCCGCCGGCAACATCCAGCTCCGCAAGGGCAAGCCCGACCCGTCCGGCACGGGCACCGAGCTGAAGAGCCTCGGCCAGTCCGGCTGGAGCCTGGACGGCGACAAGGTCTACGCCTCCGGCACCATGACCACCGCCGCCTACCCGCTGCTCTACGGCACCCCGGACGCCACGGGTGACGGCATCCCCGACGTCTGGGCCACCAACAGCGCCGGAGCCCTCCTGCTGTTCGAGGGCGGCGCCACGTCGCTCGGCCAGTCGAGGACACTCCGCTCAAGCGGTTACAGCACGGTGAAACAACTGGGCTGACACCGAACGAATACATAGGAACAAGGAAAGGAATCGGGCCTCCGGGGAAACCCCCCGGAGGCCCTTTCCGTGACCACGGCGACGGGAACCCGAGCCGGGTGCGGCTCGTCCAATGCGCACAGTTGCCGGATGAGTCTCCGCGATGCGGTGTCGGCCCTCGCCACTGGCCGCGAGCGCCGACCACCCTCTCCGCCGCACCACGGCCGGCAGCCCGCCGCCATCGGCGCGCCCCCCTCCCATGCGCCGATGGCGGCCCCTCACCCGGAGGGGCTGTGTGCCCCCTTGACCGGCAGAAACTTCCCGGATATTGGTGACTCCTTGGAAGTTTCCTTCAGCGATCTCCTCCGGAAGGAGCGCACGTGCACCACGCCGGCACGAAAAGCGCAGGAAACACCGCTGCCGCCCCCACCAGACGTACGGTCCTCGCCGCCACCGCGGGCGTCACCGCGGCCCTGACGATCGGACAGACCACGGCCCACGCCGACGACGACAAAAGCCTCCGGAAACTCATCTCCCGGATGACCCTGGAGGAGAAGGTCGGCCAGCTCTTCGTCTCCCGGGTCTACGGCCACTCCGCCACCGCCCCCGACCAGGCCGACATCGACGCCAACCTCAAGGAACTCGGCGTGCGCACGGCCGCCGAACTGATCGCCAAGTACCGCCTCGGCGGCATCATCTACTTCACCTGGGCGCACAACACCCGCACCCCGCGCCAGATCGCGGACCTGTCGAACGGCATCCAGAAGGCCTCCCTCGGCCTCCCGCGCGGACTGCCCGTGCTGATCTCCACGGACCAGGAGCACGGCATAGTCGCCCGCGTGGGCAGACCCGCGACGCTGTTCCCCGGCGCGATGGCCGTCGGCGCCGGCGGCTCGCACGCCGACGCCCGCACCCTCGGCCGGATCGCCGGCGAGGAACTGCGCGCGATGGGCATCCGGCAGGACTACTCCCCCGTCGCCGACGTCAACGTCAACCCGGCCAACCCGGTCATCGGCGTACGGTCCTTCGGCGCCGACCCGGACGCGGTGGCCGGGCTGGTCGCCGCTGAGGTCGCCGGGTACCAGCGGGCGAGGGTCGCCGCGACCGCCAAGCACTTCCCCGGCCACGGCGACACCGAGGTCGACAGCCACTACGGCTTCCCGGTCATCGAGCACACCCGGGAGCAGTGGGGCACGCTCGACGCTCCCCCGTTCCGGGCGGCGGTCAGGGCCGGTATCGACTCGATCATGACCGCGCACATCATGGTCCCGGCGCTGGACCCGTCCGGCGACCCGGCCACCCTGTCCCACCCGATCCTCACCGGCATCCTGCGCGAGGAGCTGGGCTACGACGGCGTCGTGGTCACCGACTCCCTCGGCATGCAGGGCGTCCGCACCAAGTACGGCGACGACCGGGTGCCGGTGCTGGCGCTGAAGGCGGGCGTGGACCAGCTGCTGAACCCGCCCAAGCTGGACGTCGCCTGGAACGCGGTCCTGAAGGCCGTACAGGACGGCGAGCTCACCGAGGAACGGCTCGACGAATCGATCCTCCGGGTACTGCGGCTCAAGGCCGGACTGGGGCTGTTCGAGGAGCCCTACGTCAGCGCGCGGGGCGTCGACCGCACCGTCGGCGCCAAGCCGCACCTCGCCGCGGCCGACCGGATCGCCGAGCGGACGACGACCCTGCTCGTCAACGAGGGCGGGCTGCTGCCGTTGTCCCGGCGTGAGCACCCCAAGCTGCTCGTGGTCGGCGCCGACCCGGCCTCGCCGTCCGGTACGACGGGCCCGCCCACCGGCGTCCTCGCGGCCGCGCTGACCGAACTCGGCTTCACCGCAACGGCGTTGTCGACCGGCACGGCACCGTCCCAGGCGACCATCGACCGGGCCCTCGCGGCGGCCGACGACGCGGACGCGGTGGTCGTCGGCACGTACAACGTCACGGCGACCAGCTCGCAGAAGACGCTGGTCGAGCGGTTGCTGGCGACCGGGAAGCCGGTGGTCGCGGTGGCCATCCGCAATCCGTACGACGTGGCCCAACTGCCGGGTGTACGCGGCTACCTGGCGTCCTACTCCTGGACGGACGTTGAGCTGCGGGCGGCGGCCCGGGTCATCGCCGGGACGGTACGACCGCGCGGAAAGCTGCCGGTGCCGGTGCAGCGGGCGGACGATCCGACGCGGGTGCTGTATCCGCTCGGGCACGGGTTGTCGTACTAGGCATCGATCGGACGTAGGGTGCGGTACGCCGCGCTCCCGGCGCACCACCCCCAAACGGGCGCAAAGCGCCCTGCATGTCTGGCGTGTGCCCGCCGTGGCGGGTCACGCTGGACGGGGGTGGGGGGAATGACCATGCGTGGGAGACGGTGTGCGGGGGCTGCGCTGGCGGCACTATTGCTGATGGGCTGTCAGCAACAGGTGATGGAAGACGGCCCGTCACGGGAGCCGACCAGGGCCTCGGGGTTCGGGGCGGTGTTCCTGGCGGTCGACGAGTGCAGTTCGTTCGGTACGACGAGCTTCACCGAGGTGCCCTGCTCCGGCGAGCGGGCGGCCGCGCGGGTCGTGGCGCGGTACGACGGCCGGGTGGATGACGGTCCGCCGTGCCCGGGGACCACGGACTTCGTGCTGCACATCAGCGAGCAGCGCCCCTCCCGCGACGAGGACGGGGACGGCGCCGTCCCCCAGGGCTATGCCTGTATGCGCAAACTCCAGCCTCCGCACCCCGGCGACCCGGGTGGCGGGGGCGGGCCCCGCACGATCGTGGGGGACTGTGTGTACGGCGCCGGGGGCGGAAAGGTCCGCGAGACGGCTTGCGACGGCGGGGGCCGGGAGAAGCCGGAGTACAAGGTGACGGAAGTGGTTGCCGCCCGCACTGACTGCCCGGCGACCACGGCCCTCTACGTGCAGCTGGGCGGCGCCACGCCGGTGGGCTGCGCCCGCCCGGTGTGACCGACGGACGGGCGCAGCAGCGGTGTTACGGACGCAGGGTGCGCTCCGCGCCCCGCTTGTCGAGCCGGGAGTCGTACTTGGCCAGCGGCTTGGCCGCCGCCGGGTTGGCCTCGACGCCGGCGGACGCGACGCCCGCCCACTTCAGGATCCTGGCCGTGGCCAGCGCCTTCTGCTTCTCCGGGAGACCGGCCACGTTGGCGCCGTGGTTGGCGCCGGGGGCGGTGAAGACGTAGGAGTCCTTCGCGCCCTTGCCGAGGCGGAACGGCTCGGCGCCCCACGGGTCGTTCTCGCCGTAGACGAAGAGCATCTGCCGCGCGTTGTGGCGCACCCAGCTGTCGACGTCCCGCATCGCCCGCGGCTGGAACTTCATCTCGATGTCACGCGGGACGAAGTAGCGCGGCGGGAGGTAGCCGTAGCGGATGTACTTCTTCTCGATGTGCGGGAAGACGATCGTCGGCGCGCCCAGCTGCGTGCCGGCCTGGTAGTAGTACGGCGTGTACGGCGCCAGGCCCTGGTCGGTGTAGAAGGAGAACCCGGCGACCGTGTCGATGGAGTTCCAGATCTCGTCGTCGGTCGCGTTCTTCGCGTCGGCCGGGATGGTGTCGCAGTCGGACAGCAGGCTGTACTGCCAGAAGCCCCAGACGTAGTCGAGGACGGTCGCCTCGTACGCCTTGTCGAGGCTGCCGACGGTGTTGAAGGTGTAGCCGTTCTCGGCCGCGTACGCCTGGTACCGCTCCTCCAGCGGCTCCCGGCGCACCAGCGCCTCGCGCTGCACGCCGTTCAGCCGGTCCCGGCACTCCTTGGTGCCGACGTTCGCGAAGAACTCGTCGTACGCCGAGTCCTCCTTGTTCACCACGTCGTTGGGGGCGACGTACGCGACGACGCCGTCCATGTCGCGGGGGTAGAAACGCTCGTAGTACGTGGCGGTCATGCCGCCCTTCGAACCGCCGGTGGAAATCCACTTCTTGGAGTAGATCGGCTTCAGCGCCTTGAAGATGCGGTGCTGGTCGCTGGCGGCCTGCCAGATGTCCAGCTTGGTCCAGTCGGCCGGGCTGGGCCGGGACGGCGTGAAGAAGCGGTACTCCATGGAGACCTGGTTGCCGTCCACGATCTGGGTCGGCTCGCGGCGGCTGGGGTTGGTGGAGACGTTGTAGCCACCGGTGTAGAACACCGTGGGCCGCGAGTCGTCCTTGTGCAGCACCGTGATCCGCTGCTGGAACGTGCCCTTGGAGGGCCTGCGGTGGTCAACCGGCTGCGTGTAGTTGAGGACGAAGAAGCGGTACCCGGGGTATGGCTTCTCCTCGATGAGGCTCATGCCGGGTATGGAGAGCAGCCGATCCTTGATGTCGGTGGCCTCCGGCTGGGCGGCTGTGGCCGCCCCCGCCGTGCTCAGCGTGCCTATGAGCACGGTGAGCGCGAGCAGCCATCTGAGCGCCTTGCGCATGCACCCTCCCTGTGAGAACAGATGTGCGCCGGAAGCTATCGGAGCAACACACCTGTGCACCAGGGTGGTTGATAAATCAGCAGGTCGGCTCGGCTGTCAGCACAGGATCCAGCCCGAGCTGACCGACCGCCGCCCCACCGAGCCCTTCACCCACACGCACCGCTGCCCGGCGTGCACGGTCACCGGACCCGCGCGGTACCCGTACCTGCCCTTGTCGACGACCGGACGGCTGCCGCGCGCCTGCACGCTGACCGACATCGACCGCTTCGGGCCGGGGTTCTTCGCGAGCGTGACGGCGCAGACGTAACCACCGCGCTTGTAGACCTGCACCACGCCGGTGGCGAAGGACAGCGTCCTGACCTTGCGTCCGGCGCAGCTCGACGCCGCCGCGTGCGCGTCCGCCGGCGCGGCGAGCGCCAGCAGTCCCGACGCGGTCAGCACGGCCACGCCGAGCGCCATCCGACGTCGTATCGCACCGGTGTCCACAGTCCCCTCCGCACCCCTCGGATCGACGTACGGATGTACGGACGCACGACGTATGCCCGACGGTTGCGCGGGTCTCAGACCCCTACGCTCTCCTCCGGCTCCGCCGCCCCGACGAACGTCCGCCACAGCCGCGCATACCGCCCGTCCCGGGCCAGCAACTCCTCGTGGGTGCCGTCCTCCACGACCCGCCCGTGGTCCATCACCACGACCCGGTCCGCGCGGGCCGCCGTTGTCAGGCGGTGGGCGACCACGAGGGTGGTACGGCGGCCGGTCAGGCGGTCCGTCGCCTGGTTGACCTGTGCCTCGGTGGCCAGGTCCAGGGCGGCCGTCGCCTCGTCGAGGAGCAGGATGTCGGGGTCGACGAGTTCGGCTCGGGCCAGCGCGATCAGCTGCCGTTGCCCGGCGGAGAGGTTGCGGCCGCGCTCGGCGACCTCGTGGAGGTAGCCGCCGTCCAGCGTCGCGATCATCTCGTGCGCGCCCACCGCGCGAGCCGCCGCCTCCACCTCGGCGTCGGTGGCGTCGGGGCGGCCGTAGGCGATGGCGTCGCGGACGGCGCCGGGGAAGAGGTACGCCTCCTGCGGTACGACGCCCAGGCGGTGCCGGTACGAGGTGAGGTCGAGGTCGCGCAGATCGGCGCCGTCGACGGTGACCCGGCCGCCGGTCGGGTCGTAGAACCGCGCCACCAGCTTCACCAGCGTCGACTTGCCCGCGCCGGTCTCGCCGACGAACGCGACGGTCTGCCCGGCGGGGACGGTGAGGTCGATGCCGCTGAGGGCCTCCTCGTCGTCGCCGTAGGAGAAGTGGACGTCGTCGAAAGTGATCTCGCCGCGCAACGAAACGACTCCCCGCGGTTCGTCCGCGGATTTCGTCGACGTCGGTTCCTGGAGCAGTTCCTGGATCCGGCCGAGTGAGACGGACGCCTGCTGGTAGCCGTCGAAGACCTGGGAGAGCTGCTGGACGGGGGCGAAGAAGAGGTCGATGTAGAGCAGGTACGCGACCAGCGCACCCGCGGTGAGCGTGGCCGCCTCCACCCGCCCGGCGCCCGCGATCAGCACGGCCGCCGCGGCGGCGGACGACAGGAACTGCACGAAGGGGAAGTAGATGGAGATCAGCCACTGACCGTGGATACGGGCCTGCCGGTAGCTGTCGCTGCGCTCCGCGAACCGCCGCCCGCCGTCCCGCTCGCGCCGGAACGCCTGCACGATCCGCAGCCCGGACACCGTCTCCTGAAGGTCGGCGTTGACCGTCGACACCCGCTCACGGGCGAGTTCGTACGCCTTCACGCTGGCCTTGCGGAAGAAGTACGTGGCGATGATCAGCGGCGGCAGCGTGGCGAACACGACGAGGGCGAGCTGGAGGTCGATCACCAGCAGGGCGGCCATGATGCCGAAGAAGGTGACCACGGAGACGAAGGCGGTGACCAGACCCGTCTGCAGGAACGTCGACAGCGCGTCGACGTCGGTCGTCATCCGGGTCATGATGCGGCCCGTCAACTCACGCTCGTAGTAGTCGAGTCCGAGCCGCTGGAGCTGGGCGAAGATCTTCAGCCGCAGGGCGTACAGCACGCGTTCGCCGGTCCGGCCGGTCATCCGGGTCTCGCCGATCTGCGCCGCCCACTGGGCGAGGACGGCGAGCAGGGCGAGCAGCGAGGCCGCCCAGACGGCGCCGAGGGCGAGCTGGGTGACACCGCTGTCGATGCCGTGCCGGATCAGCACGGGCAGCAGCAGTCCCATGCCCGCGTCCACGGCGACGAGGCCGAGGCTGATCAGCAGGGGCAGGCCGAAACCTCGCAGCAGCCGCTTCAGCCCGTACGACTCCTCCGGCTGGACCGCGCGGGCCTCGTCGACGCCGGGGGTGCCGGTGGCCGGGGGCAGGGCGTCGACCTGGGCGAGCAGTTCCGGCGTGGCCGGGGTGCCGGCGAGGGCGGCGTCCTTGGGCTCGCGGTCACCCGTCCACAGGCGGGGCGTGACCCCGCGTTCGGCGTCGAACTCGGCCTCCAGCTCGTCGCGGACGGAGGTGTCCTCCTGGGGCGCGGCGGGGAGGGCGTGGCCCGGGGAGACGGCGCCGAGTTCGTCGGGGTCGGTGAGCAGGCGGCGGTAGAGGGCGGAGCGTTCCTGGAGCTCCTCGTGGGTGCCGAGGTCGGCGAGCCGGCCGGCGTCCAGGACGGCGATGCGGTCGGCGAGGTTGAGGGTGGAGCGGCGGTGGGCGATGAGCAGCGTGGTGCGGCCCTGCATGACGTGCTTGAGGGCCTCGTGGATCTCGTGCTCGACGCGGGCGTCCACGGCGGAGGTGGCGTCGTCCAGGACGAGCAGACGCGGGTCGGTGAGCAGGGCGCGGGCGAGGGCGACGCGCTGGCGCTGGCCGCCGGACAGGGTGAGGCCGTGCTCGCCGACCTTGGTGTCGTAGCCGTCGGGGAGGTCCCGGACGAAACGGTCGGCCTGGGCGGCGCGGGCGGCGGCCTCGATCTGCTCGTCGGTGGCGTCGGGGTGGCCGTAGGCGATGTTGTTGCGGACCGTGTCCGAGAAGAGGAACGAGTCCTCGGGAACCAGGCCGATCGCGGCCCGCAGCGAGTCGAGGGTGAGCTCGCGGACGTCGTGGCCGCCGACGAGGACGGCGCCGTGCGCGACGTCGTAGAAACGCGGCAGGAGCAGGGAGACCGTCGACTTCCCGGAGCCGGAGGAGCCGACGACGGCCAGGGTCTCGCCGGGGCGGATCTCGAAGGTGAGCCCCTTCAGCACGGGCCTGCTGTCGTCGTAACCGAAGGAGACGTCGTCGAACTCGACGGTGGCGGGCGCCTCGGCCGGGAGGTCCTTGTGCCCGTCCCGCATCGAGGGCTCGGTGTCGATCAGCTCCAGGACCCGCTCGGTGCCGGCGCGGGCCTGCTGGCCGACGGTGAGGACCATGGCGAGCATGCGGACCGGGCCGACGAGCTGGGCGAGGTAGGTGGAGAAGGCGACGAACGTGCCGAGCGTGATGTGGCCGCGGACGGCCAGCCAGCCGCCGAGCGCGAGCATCGCGACCTGGCCGAGGGCGGGGACGGCCTGGAGGGCGGGGGTGTACTTGCTGTTCAGCCGGATGGTGCGCAGGCGCCCGGCGTAGAGCTTTCTGCCGACTTCCCTGAGCTTGCCGGTCTCCTGCTCCTCCTGCCCGAAACCCTTCACCACGCGTACGCCGCTGACGGCGCCGTCGACCACGCCCGCGACGGCGGCGGCCTGGGCCTGGGCGTACCAGGTGGCGGGGTGGAGCTTGGTGCGGGAGCGCTTCGCGATCCACCAGAGGGCGGGGGCGACCGCCAGGGCGACCAGTGTGAGCGGAATCGACAGCCACGCCATGATCACCAGGGAGATCAGGAAGAGCAGGAAGTTCCCGATGGTCATCGGGAGCATGAAGAGCAGGCTCTGGATCAGCTGGAGGTCGCTGGTGGCGCGGCCGATGACCTGGCCGGTGGACAGTTCGTCCTGCCGGCGGCCGTCGAGCCGGGTGATCGTCTCGTACATCTCCGTCCGCAGGTCGTGCTGGACGTCGAGGGCGAGGCGGCCGCCGTAGTAGCGGCGGATGTAGGTGAGAGCGTAGACGAGGAGGGCGGCGACGATGAGGAGGGTGGCCCAGGGGGCCATGGTGCGGGTCTTGTCGCCGATCACGTCGTCGATGATCACCTTGGTGATCAGGGGGACGAGGGCGAGGAGGGCCATGCCGGCGAGGGAGGAGCCGAGGGCGAGTATGACGTCCGTCGGATGCCGCCAGGCGTAGCCCCACAGTCGTCGTGCCCATCCCCGTTGCGGTTCCACGCCTGTGCCTTCCGGTTGTCCTGCTCTACCGGAAGGCACCAACGCGCATGGAAGCGGATTTCATCCCTCCGCCGCAGATCCCGTACCGGGGTCCCGCGTCTCCGGCCTAGGCTCGGCGGACCATGCATGTGTCACTCGTCCCGGGGCGGCAGCACCCGCGTCTGCCGCTTGTCGAAACCGTCGTCACGCTCTTCGTCGCCCTGTGCTGGAAGGTGCTCGCGTTCGCGATGTACGCCGAGGGCTACGACCTCGACCCCAGTGCACCGGTCCAGATGTCCGGCGACGAGCAGATCGAGGACCTGGCCCTGCTCTTCGCGGCCTCGGTTCCGCTGACCTGGCTGCTGCGCCTCGTTCCCTGGTCCCCGGTGCGCACGGCCACGGACGCGCTCGTCGCCCTGCGCCTCGTGGCCGTGCTGCTGCTGTCCGCGGTGATGTTCCTGGCCCTGCTCACGGGGATGCGCGTCCCGCTGCTGGGCTGGCGGATCTGACGTCCGCGCGTCAGACGCGGACGCGCAGGTGGTAAAAGCGGGTCGTCTGCACGGGGTTCTGGTTGTCGTCGCTGGCCAGGAGGAGCTTGAGGCGGCCCTTGGTGTGGCCGGTGATTGTCATGGCCTCGATGTTGTCGAGGAGCGGGTTCGGCTGGGGCTGCTTGGCCGTCGCTCCCAGTGACGGGCAGTTCACCAGGTCCGCGAGGAGGGTCTTCTTGATCAGGCGTACGTCGTCCTGGCCGGTCAGTGTGTCGATGCCGGCCGTGTTCGTGGCGCGGCGTGGGTCGGCCAGGTAGAGGCGGACCGTGTTGCCGACGCCCGAGGTCCAGCCGCGTTCCAGGACGAGGAGGCGGCCGTCGGGGGTCGCGGTGACCTCGGGGACGCCGAGGCCGGTGTCGGCGCGGTAGGCGTACTGGGCGCCGAGGCGGAAGCCGTCCTTGCCGTGCCGCTGCCAGGTCTGGAAGCGGACGATGCCCGCGGTGTCGCCGGAGAGGGAGTACTCCATGGAGGCGAGCAGGGTGCGGCGGCCGGGGAGGAAGGTGAGGCCCTCGAAGGTGCCGTTGCCGACCGCGCGGCCGGCCGGGGCGACCTTGAGCGCGTCCGGTACGGGGAGGCGGTCGAGGATGCGGCCGTCGCGGGAGTAGCGGCGTATGGAGGGCTCGGTCTCGGAGGAGACGAGGTAGGTGCCGTCCCGGTCGACGACCAGGCCCTCGGAATCGAGGTCGGTGCCGTTCTCGTCGGCGAGCTGGACGACGCGCTGGGGCGCGAGCGTCTTCGCGTTCAGGCCGAACAGGGAGGAGCGGTCGGAAAGCGCGGCGAGCGTGCCGTTCCGGTCGACGGCGAGGGCGGAGATGTTGCCGACGTAGGTGCCGTCGTACGTCGTCTTGTCGAGCGCGTCGGAGAAGCGGTCGATGGAGACGGTGGGCGAACAGGCGTGGCCGGACGGGTGCTTGGCCCCGGCTTGGGCGGGCCCGGCGGCGGTCAGGCAGGTGGCCGCCGCCAGGCCGGCGGTGACGGTGGCGAGTACGGTGCGTACGGATCTCAGGTGCATGGGCGTCACCGTAGGACGGGACGGTGACGGGCGGGGGACCGCCGCGTGAAGCGTCATCAGGAGGCGGCGAGGTCCCGGTGGACGACCTTGGCCACGCCCTGGATGGTCGCGATGCCGTAGTTCATGGTGCTGTTGCCGTGAGTGAGCACGGTGATCACGTAGTCGTGGCCACGGCCCTTGAAGGCGCCGACGCTGTGCACCCGCCAGCCGTACGTGGCCCGCTGCAGCCAGCCGTTCTTGACGGCGACGGAGACCCCGGACGGCACCCCGTACGGCGTGCCCCAGCGCTGCGAGGAGACGACCTGACCCATCAGCTTCAGGATGTAGGCGCGTGAGTTGTCGCTGAGCACCCGGTTCTTGGCGGTGATGAGCTTCAGCAGCTTCTGCTCGTCGGTGACGGTGATCCGGGTCAGGCCCCAGTAGCCGTTCGCGCCGGGCTTGGTCTGGGTCATGCCGGCGGCGGTCAGGAAGCCCTTGATCTTCGTCATGCCGAGCTGTCTCCACAGGGTGGAGGTGGCGGCGTTGTCCGACTTGGTGATCATTGCCTTGGCGAGGGAGGCCTCGCGGTCGGTGAGGTACCGGTTGTGCTTCTTCGCGTCCCACAGCAGCGTGGCCAGGACGGTGACCTTGACGACGCTGGCCGAGTCGTAGGCGGTGGAGGGCCGCAGGGTGCAGGTCGTGTTGGTGGTGCGGTCGTAGAGGCCGACGGCGATGGTGCCCTTGCGGTTGGCGAGGGCGGCGGTGATGTCCTTCTTCAGCTTGGCGGCGAGGCCCGCCTTGGCGGACGTACAGCTGACGGTGGGTGCGGGCGCCGCGGCGGCGGGCGAGGCGGCCGCGACGCACGCTATGAGCACACCGGCGCCCACTCCTGCCGCGCCGAGCGCTCTTGCGCGTCTGGAAAAAGCTCTTGACTTGTCGCTCGATATCCCGTGAGTCATGTCCTTTTGACTCATGAGTTCGAGGGAAAGGTTGTACTAGTGCCGCATCAAGAAAATGTGGAGGGGGCATGGGCACGGAGCAGTCGGTGCGGTGCAAAGTCCCCTACTACGCACCCGTCGTGGTGGGATTCAGCCTGGTGTGGCTCGGCGGGCTGGTGGTACTGGGGTTCCGGTGGCTGCGCCACGATCCGACGCATCCCGGGGAGTTCCTCCTCGTCGGCGGGCTGTTGACGCTGACGGTCTGCATCGGCCTGCTCAGGAGGCGGTCCGTCGTGCGCGCGGTCGAGTTCACCAAGGCGCAGGTCCGGCTGGAAAGCCGCGCGGGCGTGCGGACGGTGCCCATCGCCGACCTGAGGGCGGTGGGGGTTGAACACACCGGCACCACGGTGGACGGCTACGTGTCAACGTCGCTGAGGCTGGACTGGCGCGATGAAAGCAGATCATTCGACTGCAGTCACGATCCCACGCTGGGCGAAGCGCTCGTGCGGCTGCTCCCCTCCCGCGTCACCGTGGAAGAGCGGTGGGACGAACTCCAGGAACCTTCGACCGGTTGACGACAATGGCACTTCTCCCCCTTGATATGGTGCGCCGATGTCATCGATCAGGCAGTTCCAAGTCACCTTCGACTGCGCGGAACCTGAGCGTCTCGCTCGCTTCTGGTGCGAGGTGCTGGGGTACGTCGTACCGCCGCCACCGGCGGGGTTCGCCACTTGGGACGATTTCAACCGCTCCCAGGCTCCCGAGGACCAGGGTTCATGGTTCGCCTGCAGTGATCCCTCAGGTGTCGGCCCGCGACTGTACTTTCAGCGCGTCCCCGAAGGCAAGGTCGCCAAGAATCGGGTGCATCTTGATGTGAGAGTCGGTACCGGACTCGTGGGGGAAGAGCGCCTGGCCGCGCTCGAGGCCGAATGCGCACGACTGCTCCCGCTCGGCGCGGTACGCGTGCGACTCCTGTATGACGGCAACGACTCGTGCATCGTGATGCAGGACATCGAGGGCAACGAGTTCTGTCTCGACTGAGCATTCTCCGAAACGGCGAGGCGGGGGCCATCTCCCGCGCGAAGACGTGCTCCACGCGGGCCCGGACCTTGCGGTGGGAGGTGTTGTGCTCCTCCTTCCAAGCAGGCACTTCGGTCTGGCCGCGTTCGCGGCGATGCGGAATGGAAGCTGCAGATCTATCGGGGGCCGCAGGACGAGGATCGCCGACGACTGCTCGGTTGCAGTACTAGCCGCTGAAGCCGCTGCACTGTGTCAATTCGCCGCCCTGCCGGACGCTGTACTGGGCGGGCGGCACGTTCATGATCTGGAAGCCGCCGTTCTCGCCGATCTCGACCGTCCCGCCGAAGCCGTCCGCCCCGAACACATGGGCCGTGCCCGGGGTGAAGCCGCCGCCGGACAGGTGCACCTTCTCGTTCTCGAGGACGCCGGAGACTGAACAGGTCGCGGCCGGGACGGCGGCCGGCGGAGACTGGGGGACCGCAGCGAGGGCGGTCGGGGCAGCGACGAGTGGGGCGGCCACGAGGGCGCTGAGGGCGAGGAGGCGTGTGTGCCGGTTCATGAGTCTTCCTTACTGGGAGGATTCGTGAAGTCGCGGGTTGCACGCCCGGGGCCCCGGCAGGCCGGGTCGGCCGCCGACACCGTCCGACACTGACGTCCCTGGCCGCGCGCCGCGAGCGCGAGGCCGTCTCCTCACAGGGGACAGGGGCCGAATCGAGCGAGGCCCGTCTTCCCATTGTCGCCCCGCCCCTTCCTCGGTGCGACTGGAGACCGGAGCGCCCGCCGCGCAGCCCAGGCTCCGCCGGGACCCGCTCAATCGCCACTCGTACTCCGGGTCTCACCGCGGGGTGGCGGCTGTCTTGGCCCCGTACTCGTCATGGCGGCGCAGCCAGAACATCTGCTCACCCTCCTCGTGGCGGCCCATCGGCGTCCGGTCCAGCAGGCCGTAGTAGGCCATAGCGGGTTCGAGGCCACGCGCGGTGGTGACGTACGTCCGGTACACGGTGCCGTCGGAGAGCGCGTAGGCGCTCAGCCCGGGGCCCTCGGTGACGTATCCGCGTACGTCCGTGCCGGACAGCTCCGCCATCTGCCTCACGGTGGACGGGATTTCGCCCTCCAGGAACGGCCTCAGCTCGTCCTCGGTGTACTGGAAGCCGAGGTCGCGGTGGAAGTCGCTGCCGCCGCTGGAGACCCAGTCGAAGCTCCAGCCCATCCGCGCCCGGTACGCGAGGAGCTTGTCGAGCGGCGCCCGTGAGGAGCAGATCAGCGTCACGTCGCGGGCCTTGAGATGGACCACGTTGGGATCGAGGGTGTCCGCGATCGAGGAGCAGACCGTGCATCCGGCGTCGTAGGGCGGGCCGAACATGAAGTGGTAGACGAGCAACTGCGAGCGCCCGTCGAAGAGATCCGCGAGTGACTTCGTCCCGTCCTCGGTCTCGAAGCGGTAGTCCTTCTCGACCGGCACCCAGGGAAGCTCCCGCCGCTTCCGCGCGAGCTCGTCGTTCCGACGGGTGAGCTCCTTCTCCTCCGCGAGCAGCTCCGCTCGGGCCGCGTCGAACTCTTCCTGTGTGCCGACCTTGTGCTCGGGCATCGCGCCTTTCCCTCCTGCAGGGGAGGTCGTACGTCCACCGTACGCGCGCGGCGGTGGGCCTTCGAGCCGGGCGGGCGGTGCCGCGACGGCCTGCGCGTTTCGCGGTTCCCTTTGCGTTGTCACACGGTGCTGCCCGACGTCCCCGCACACGGTGATCCCCGCCGCACAAAGGCCCCGGCTTTCCGGTCGGGCCGTTTCGGCATCTCAACTCGCGTAGACAAAACCCGATTTGCCGTTTCCCGTCACCCAATAGACACGCGCAAGCCCTCGACACCACTGCATGTGCATGCCACTCTCCCGTTTGCCGCCTCCATTCAACCCGCGTAGATGGGACACCCCACATGCTGGCGACACGCATACGCCGCCGCTGGAAGTCAGTGGCGCTGACGACGGCCGCCGTCCTGGTCGGCCTCACCACACCGACGCTGACCGCGACCCCGGCGGCAGCCACGACGACCGCGTACGACTCGACGTACTACAAGAACGCGGTCGGCAAGACGGGTACGAGCCTCAAGTCCTCGCTGCACACGATCATCAGCAACCAGACGAAGCTGTCCTACTCCGCCGTCTGGAACGCCCTGAAGGTCACCGACCAGGACCCGAACAACAGCAACAACGTCATCCTGCTGTACTCGGGCATCTCCCGCAGCAAGTCCCTCAACGGCGGCGATGTCGGCGACTGGAACCGCGAGCACGTCTGGGCCAAGTCGCACGGCGACTTCGGCACCTCCACCGGCCCCGGCACCGACCTGCACCACCTGCGCCCCGAGGACGTCCAGGTCAACTCCATCCGCGGCAACAAGGACTTCGACAACGGCGGCAGCAGCTTCACCAACAGCGGCGGCAGCCTCACCGACTCCAACTCCTTCGAGCCCCGCGACGCCGTCAAGGGCGACGTGGCCCGCATGATCCTCTACATGGCCGTCCGCTACGAGGGCGACGACAGCTGGCCCGACCTGGAGCCCAACGACTCCACCACCAACGGCAGCGCCCCCTACCACGGCCGCCTCTCGGTCCTGAAGCAGTGGCACGAACAGGACCCGCCGAGCACCTTCGAGGAACGCCGCAACGACGTCATCTACAACTCCTACCAGCGCAACCGCAACCCGTTCATCGACCACCCGGAGTGGGTCGAGGCGATCTGGTAGGTACACGTTTTCTGCGGTGTGCTTCCGGTTCCCTCCATGAGGTGGTGTGCGGCCCTGGCAGCCGGGCATGCCGCCGTACCCCCTCGGGACCATGGCAGGGCGCCCCGGCAACTCCGCCGGGGCGTACCGCAGTCAACGGAGGAGATTCATGAAGCTTCGTTCCTGGTCCGTCGCCGCCGCCCTCGCCCTGTCCGCCCTCGTCCTGCCGTCGCACGGCGCGGTCGCCGCCGAGGCCGCCGCGCCGCCCGCCTGTCCGGACGGGTCGGTGTGCTTCTGGAGCGGTGAGGGCTTCGACGGCGACTACTGGGAGTGGACGGCACGCAGCGGCTACCGCGACATGCCGCCCCACCTGCACGACCACGTCGGCTCGTTCGTCGCGAGCACCCGCGCCTGCTTCATCAACTGGAGCCCGGTCGAGAAGCGCGACGCCTTCAACGGCGACTGGCGCTCCCGCTACCTCGGCGACTTCGGCGGCCGGATCGACGGGGTCGGCCCGGGCGGCTGCTGAGGCCGGCTCAGCCCAGATGCGTGGGCGCGAACATCCGTAGGACCGCCGGGAGTACGACCACCGACGGCCCGGGTGACGCCAGCGCCTTCGCCAGGTCCTGTTCCAGCGTCTCGGGGGTCGTCCGGACCCCCGGGACGCCGAAGGACTCGGCCAGCGCCACATAGTCGGGGCGCGTCAGTTCCGTCGCCGTGGCCTGGCCGAAGGCGTCGGTCATGTACTCGCGCAGGATGCCGTAACCGCCGTCGTCGACGATCAGCCAGGTCACCGGCAGGTCGTACTGCCTCGCCGTCGCCAGCTCCGCGATCGAGTACAGCGCGCCGCCGTCCCCCGACACCGCCAGCACCGGGCGGGTCGGGTCGGCGGCCGCCGCACCCAGCGCCGCCGGGAAGCCGTAGCCGAGGCCGCCCGCGCCCTGGGCCGAGTGCATGGTGTTGGGGGCCTTCGGGTCGAAGGCCGACCAGGCCCAGTACGCCAGGATCGTCATGTCCCAGAAGGACGGGGAGTCGGAGGGCAGGGCCCGGCGGACCGACGCCAGCACCTGCTGTTCCAGGGTGAGTTCCTGGGCGGCGATCCGGTCGGCGATCCGCCCGAGCACCTCGCGTACGCGCTCCCGCGCCCCCGTGTCCTCGCGGTCCGCCACCGTCTCCAGCAGCGCCTGCAGCGCCAGACGCGCGTCCGCGTGGATGCCGAGTGCCGGGTGGTTGGACTCCAGCTTGCCGAGGTCCGCCTCGATCTGGATGACCCGGCCGCGCGGCTTGAACGTGTGGTAGTTCGAGGAGAGTTCGCCGAGGCCCGAGCCGACCACGAGCAAGACGTCCGCGTCCTCCAGGAAGTCCGTCATGTGACGGTCCTCCAGCCAGGACTGGAGCGACAGCGGGTGCTCCCAGGGGAACGCCCCCTTGCCGCCGAAGGTCGTGACGACGGGTGCCTGGAGCCGTTCCGCCAGCCGGCGAAGCTTCTTCGACGCGTCCGCGCGTACGACTCCCCCGCCCGCGATGATCGCCGGGCGGGACGCCTTGGAGAGCAGATCAGCGGCTACCGCCGTCAGTTCGGGGCGCGGCACCAGTTCCTCCGGCGTCGCGTCCAGCCCGGTCACCATCGGCAGCGACGTCGGGTCCAGCAGTACGTCCTGCGGGATCTCCACCCACACCGGCCCGTGCGGAGCCGTCAGCGCCGACTGCCACGCCTCCGCGATCGCCGACGGGATCTGGGACTGCGTACGGACCATGTGGACGGACTTGACCACGCCCCTGAATGAGGCCGCCTGGTCCGGGAGTTCGTGGAGGTAGCCGTGGCGGCCGCCGCCCAACCCGGCCGTCGGAATCTGGCTGCTGATCGCCAGCACGGGAGCCGAGGCCGCCCGTGCCTCCTGGAGCGCGGCGAGCGACGTAAGCGCCCCCGGCCCCGTCGACAGCAGCAGCGGCGCCGCCTCACCCGTGATCCGGCCGTACGCGTCCGCCGCGAAACCGGCGTTGTTCTCCACCCGCAGGCCCACATACCGCAGGTCCGAGCGGCGCAGCGCGTCGAACATGCCGAGCGCGTGCTGACCGGGCAGGCCGAAGACCGTCGTCGCACCGAGCCCGGCCAGCGTCTCCACGACCAGGTCTCCGCCGTTGCGGCCGGGGGGAGGATTCAGTGCGGCCTCCGTCTGCGCGGCCGTCGGGCGGAGTACCAGGTCGTGGTCGTGAGTCACTTCGCGCGCGCCTCGGCAATCTGTCGGGACATGATCGTGGTCAGTTCGTACGCCGTGTGGGAGGCCGCCACCGACGTGATCTCCGCGTGGTCGTACGCGGGGGCCACCTCGACGACGTCCGCCGACACCAGGTTGCAGGATGCCAGGCCGCGCAGGATCTCCAGCAGCTCGCGGGAGGTCATGCCGCCGGCCTCGGGGGTGCCGGTGCCGGGCGCGTGCGCCGGGTCGAGGCAGTCGATGTCGATGGAGATGTACAGCGGGCGGTCGCCGATGCGCTGGCGCAGCTGGTCGGCCACCTCGTCCACGCCGCGCCGCATGACGTCCGCCGACGTCACGATGCCGAAGCCCATCTTGGCGTCGTCGTCCAGGTCCTGCTTGCCGTACAGCGGGCCGCGCGTACCGACGTGGGAGAGCGCCGAGGTGTCGAGGATGCCCTCCTCCACCGCCCGCCGGAACGGGGTGCCGTGCGTGTACTCGGCGCCGAAGTAGGTGTCCCAGGTGTCGAGGTGGGCGTCGAAGTGGAGCAGGGCGACCGGGCCGTGCTTCTTGGCCACCGAGCGCAGCAGCGGCAGCGCGATGGTGTGGTCGCCGCCCAGCGTCATCAGGCGGGCGCCGGTGCCGAGCAGGTCGTCGGCGGCCGCCTCGACGGTCTCCACGGCCTCGTTGATGTTGAACGGGTTCACGGCGATGTCGCCGCCGTCCGCGACCTGGGCGAGCGCGAAGGGGGACGCGTCCTGCGCCGGGTTGTACGGGCGCAGCAGCCGGGACGCCTCACGGATCGCGTTGCCGCCGAAGCGGGCGCCCGGCCGGTACGAGACGCCGGAGTCGAACGGCACACCCACGACGGCGACATCGGCGGTGCCGACCTCGTCCAGGCGGGGCAGCCGGGCGAAGGTCGCGGGACCGGCGTAGCGCGGGACGCGGGAGGAGTCGACGGGGCCGCGGGGGGTCGGCGTCTCGTTGCTGCTCATGATGAAATGCCTTCTTTCCTACGCTTCATCGCGTATGTACTGCTTGTGCTACGACTCTACTGGGGCGCCGGGACCTGCTCGGACACCGGTTCGGGTGCCCGCCCGGCGAGGCGCTCGCGCCAGGCGGCGAGGACGGCGGCGTCGGTGGCGGGCGTGGCCAGCGAGACGATCACATAGGCGGCCAGCGAGGACAGCAGGCCGTAGTAGACGGGCTCGTTGGCGAGGATGCCGTACGTCGCCATGAGCGCGATCACCGCGACGCCACCGACGGCGACGGCGGCCAGGGCGCCCTGCGCGGTGCCGCGCTTCCACAGCAGCCCGCCGAGGATCGGCACGAGCAGCCCGCCGACCAGCAGGTTGTACGCCACCGTCAGCGCCTCGACGACGTCGTTGAGCGCGATCGCCGTACCGATCACGGCCAGGCCCATGATCAGGATGAAGGTCCGGTTGCCCTTGACCTCGTCGTGCTCGCCGCCGCCGGGCCGTACGACGCCCCGCAGCCGCGCCCAGATGTCGTTGTTGGCGACCGTCGCGCAGGCGATCAGCGCGCCGGACGACGTCGACATCACGGCGGCGAGCGCGGCGGCCAGCACCAGCCCCCGTACGCCGACCGGCAGTTCGTCCTTGACGATGGTCGCGAAGGCGTCGTCCGCGCTGGCCAGGTTGGGGTAGAGCACCTTGGCCGCCGTACCGATGACGGCACCGGCGAGGGCGTACGCCAGGCAGTAGGTGCCGGCGACCGTGCCGCCCCACTTGGCCGTGCGGTCGCTGCGGGCGGTGAAGACGCGCTGCCAGATGTCCTGACCGATCAGCATGCCGAAGGTGTAGATCAGGACGTAGGTGAAGATCGTCTCGCCGCCGATGCCCAGCGGGTCGAAGTACTCGGTCGGCAGCTGCGCCTTCATCTCGCTGAAGCCGCCCGCCTTGACGACCGCGATGGGCAGGAGCAGGAGCAGCACGCCGATGGTCTTCACCACGAACTGCACCATGTCGGTCAGCGTGATCGACCACATGCCGCCGAGCGTCGAGTAGGCGACGACGATCGAGCCGCCGAGGACGATCGCGAGGGTGCGGTTGATGTCGAAGAGGACGTCGAAGATCGTGGCGTACGCGATGGTCGACGTCACCGCGAGCATGAGGGTGTACGCCCACATGACCACGCCCGAGATCACGCCCGCCCGGCCGCCGTACCTGAGGTCCAGCATCTCGGAGACGGTGTAGACCTTCAGGCGGGCGATGCGGGCGGAGAAGAAGATCGACAGGGCGAGCAGGCCGAGGCCGATGGTGAAGACCATCCAGGCGCCGGACAGGCCGTACTGGTAGCCGAGGCCGACGCCGCCGATGGTGGACGCGCCGCCGAGGACGATCGCCGCCATGGTGCCGGAGTACATGGCGGGGCCGAGGCGGCGGCCCGCGACCAGGAACTCGCTCTTCGACCTGGCGCGGCGCATGCCCCACCAGCCCATGGCCAGCATGCCGGCCAGATAGACGACGATCACGAGGTAGTCGACGGCCATGTGTGGGGCCTCCTTCGCGCACTCTCGGTGGCGGGGACGAGGGGGGGGACGAGCGGGGGACGAAGCCTGAGACTAGGTGGCCGGAAAGCGACTGCGAAGTGTACGTTTCATCCATTCGAGCCGTACGGGATGGAGGAAACGCACACCATGCCCGATCCCGCCGTTCCACCCACGCCACCCGTGCCCCTCTCGTCCCTGCTGGCCCGCGAGGACCTGGCGCTGCGGCAAGTCGCCGGGCCCACCGATCCGGAGGTCGTGATCCACTGGGCGCACACCTCGGAGATGTCGGACCCGTATCCCTATCTGCTGGGCGGCGAACTCCTGCTGACGGCCGGGGTGCACATCCCGGAGGCGGCGGGCTCGGGGACCTACTTCGACGACTACGTCTCCCGGATCGTGGCGGCGGGCGGTGCGGCGCTCGGATTCGGCCTGGCGCCGGTGCACGACACGGTGCCGCGGGCGCTGGTCGCGGCCTGCGAGGCGTACGACCTGCCGCTGCTGGAGGTCCCGCCGCAGACCACCTTCTCCGGCGTGGCCCGCGCGGTCTGGCAGCTGATGGCACAGGCCCGGCACGCCGAACTCCGCCGGGTGACGGAGGCCCACCAGAGCCTGGCAGCAGCAGCCGCCCGCCCGGACCCGGTGCCGTCCGTACTACGGCAGCTGGCCCAGCGGGTGGGGGGATGGGCGGTGCTGTACGGCCCCGACGGCGCCGCGATCGCCATGGCGGGCAGGTCGCCGGGGGACGAGGTGCGCGGGGGGTTGGGGGAGCTGGCGGGGGTGGTACGGCCGGGGGGTGGGCGCGGGCGGGGCGGTGCGCGCGGGTCGGGCGGGGAGCCCTCCCCCACCTCCGCCACCGACACCATCACCGGCACCCACCTCTCCGCCTACGCCCTCGGTGCCGGACAGGGCTTTGTGCTTGGTGTCGCCGCCCCGCAGCGCGACCCCGCCGATCACGCCATTGCATCCGTCGCCGCCGTGCTCCTCTCTCTCCTCACCGGCGAGCACCAGAGCGGTACCGGCGCGGCCCGGTCCTCCGCGCTGGTCCGGCTGCTCTTGGGGGACGAGCCGGAGGCCGTGGCCCCGCTGCTCGGTGCCGGGCGGTGGCTGGTCGTGCACGCGCGGCCCGACACGACCGCCCCCGACCCGGTCGCCGCCTCGGCGCTCGGCGCGGCGCTGGGTTCGCCGCTGGTGGACCTCGCCAAGGACGTCGTACGCGTCCTGCTGCCCGCCGATCGTGAACCGGCCCCGCAACCCGGCTGGACCCTGGGCGTCAGCGCCCCGTCCGGGCCCCGGGAGTGGCCGGCCGCCGACACCCAGGCGGCCCGCGCGCTGGCCCGCGCCCGGGCCACCCGCACTCCCCTGGCCCACTACGGCACCGACCGCCCCGGCCTCACCGACCTGGTCCCGGCGGTCGAGGCGCAGGCCCACGCCACCACCCTCCTCGCCCCCATCATCGGGACCCCCGCCCTCACCGAAACCCTGCGCACCTGGCTCTCCCTGCACGGCAGTTGGGACCGCACCGCCGTTGCCCTGTCCGTCCATCGCAACACCGTGCGGCAACGGATCGCCCGGTGCGCGGCGCTCCTCGGCAGCGACCTGGACGATCCGGACGTACGGATGGAGCTGTGGTTCGCGCTGCGGCAGCTGTGACCGCGGGTGACCGCGCGTGAGTGACCCACGTCCCAGCGTGCGGGACGTCCGGGACGGGTCCGGGCGCGTACCGCACAATAAGAGCCATGCCGATATCCGGGACACCCAGCCGCGCCGAGCTCGTCGAGCACCTCGTGAAGACCCGTATCGCGGGCGACGTCGCCACCCCGCGTGAGAACAACCTCTCCCACTACCGCCAACTCTCCAACGGCGTCCGCAACTTCTGGCTCGGCCTGGAGCTCGGCGACCGCTGGACCGACGAGCAGGACGTGCTCGCGGTGATGGCGGAGCGGGTCGGCGTGAACGACGACCCCGAGTACCGGCACGGCCAGGACACCATCGACCCCGAGCTGACGGTCGCCGCCCTGGAGCGCCTCGCGGCCCGGCTGCGCAAGGCGGCCGACAGCGAGCAGCGGGTGCTGTTCGCGACCGGCCACCCGGGCGGGCTCCTCGACGTGCACCGGGCGACGGCGGCGGCGCTGCGCAGCGCAGGCTGCGAGATCGTCGTGATCCCGGACGGGCTGCAGACCGACGAGGGGTACGTCATGCAGTTCGCGGACGTGGCGATGCTGGAGCACGGCGCCACCCTGTGGCACACCCACTCGGGCGAGCCGATGAAGGCCATCCTCACCGCCATGGAGCGGGAGGGCCGCCCGCTGCCCGACCTGGTCGTCGCCGACCACGGCTGGGCGGGCTACGCGGGCCAGCACGGCGTCGACTCCGTCGGCTACGCCGACTGCAACGACCCGGCCCTGTTCATCGCGGAGGCCGAAGGGACCGTCCAGGTGACGGTCCCGCTCGACGACCATGTGGTCAGCCCCCGGTACTACGACCCGATGACGGCGTATCTGCTCTCCGAGGCGGGGCTCATCTAACCCCTGGGTATCCGGACGACCCCTTCCTGGATCACCGTGATGGCGAGGCGGCCGTCCTGCGTGTAGATGCGGGCCTGGCCCAGACCCCGGCCGCCGTACGCCGACGGGGACTCCTGGTCGTACAGGAGCCACTCGTCGGCGCGGAACGGGCGGTGGAACCACATCGCGTGGTCCAGCGAGGCCCCGACGACATCACCGACGGCCCAGCCGCCCCGGCCGTGCGCGAGCAGGACCGAGTCGAGCAGGGTCATGTCGGAGACGTACGTCGCGAGGGCGATGTGCTGGAGGGGGTCGTCGGCGAGCTTGCCGTTGGTGCGGAACCACACCTGCGAGTGCGGTGCGCGGGGCTCGCCGAACCTGCCGTACGGCGGCTCGTCGACGTAGCGCAGGTCGACGGCGGCACGCGCCTCCAGGAACTTCTCGACGACCCGCGCGTCGAGGTGGCCGTAGCCGCTCAGCCGTTCCTCGGAGGTCGGCAGGGTGACCGGGTCGGGCGCGGGCGGCATCGGCGTCTGGTGGTCCATCCCTTCCTCGTACGTCTGGAAGGAGACGGACATGCCGAAGATCGGCTGGCCGTGCTGGACCGCGACGACCCGGCGGGTGGTGAACGAGCGGCCGTCGCGCAGCCGGTCGACCGTGTAGACGATGGGCGCGCCGGGGTCGCCGATGCGCAGGAAGTACGCGTGCAGGGAGTGCGGGGGCCGGTCCTCGGGGACCGTGCGCCCGGCGGCGACGAGCGCCTGGGCCGCGACCTGTCCGCCGAAGACGCGTGGGACGACGGCGGACCGGGACTGGCCGCGGAAGATGTTCTCCTCGATCTGCTCCAGGTCGAGCAGATCGAGGAGATCCTGTAGTGCCTGGCTCATGGCCACTTTTCTACTGGCCAGTAATTTCGTGGACCTTACAGGCCCATGTCCTTCGCGATGATCGTCTTCATGATTTCGCTGGTCCCGCCGTAGATCCTGTTCACACGGTTGTCCGCGTACAGGCGGGCGATCGGGTACTCGTTCATGAAGCCGTAGCCACCGTGGAGCTGGAGGCAGCGGTCGATGACACGGTGCGCCACCTCGGTGCAGAACAGCTTGGCGCTGGCGGCCTCGGCCGGGGTCAGTTCACCGGCGTCGAGGGCCTCCGTGGCGCGGTCGGCGACGGCCTCGGCCGCGTCCACCTCGGCCTGGCAGGCGGCCAGCTCGAACTTGGTGTTCTGGAAGTGGGCGACCGGCTGGCCGAAGACGGTGCGCTCCTGCACGTACTGCTTGGCGAACCGGACGGCGGCCTTGGCCTGCGCGTACGCGCCGTAGGCGATGCCCCAGCGCTCGGAGGCGAGGTTGTGGCCGAGGTAGTAGAAGCCCTTGTTCTCCTCGCCGAGCAAGTCCTCGACGGGCACCTTGACGTCGACGAACGCCAGCTCGGCGGTGTCGGAGGTCCTGAGCCCGAGCTTGTCGAGCTTGCGGCCGACGGAGTAACCCTCGGCCTTGGTGTCCACGACGAAGAGGGAGATGCCGTGGCGGCGGTCCTCGGCGGTGGGCGCGGCGGTGCGGGCGCAGACGATCATGCGGTCGGCGTGGACGCCACCGGTGATGAAGGTCTTGGCGCCGTTGAGGACGTAGTGCGTGCCGTCCTCGCTCAGCTTGGCGGTGGTCTTCATGCCCGCGAGGTCGGACCCGGTGCCCGGCTCGGTCATCGCGATCGCCCACATCTCCTCACCGGAGACGAACTTCGGCAGGTACCGCTTCTTCTGCTCGTCGGTGGCGAGCATCTTGATGTACGGCAGACCGAGCAGCACGTGCACGCCGGAGCCACCGAAGGTCACACCCGCGCGGGCGGTCTCCTCGTAGAGCACGGCCTCGAACTTGTACGAGTCGATGCCGGCGCCGCCGTACTCCTCGTCCACACGGATGCCGAAGACACCCAGCTCGGCGAGCTTGTAGTAGAACTCGCGCGGCGCCTGCCCCGCGGCGAACCACTCGTCGTACACCGGTACGACCTCGGCCTCGATGAAGGCGCGCAGGGTCTCCCGGAACGCCTCGTGATCCTCGTTGAACACCGTACGGCGCACGCCGCCACCTCCACGGGTACATGTCTAAGCGCTTGCTCACTTACCGTACCGGCGAGTAGGAACCGACGTCCAGACCGATCCATGAGTAACCCTCGTCACGCCGGTAGCGCAGCGGCCCGAAGGGGCGCGGGGAACTGCGCGACCAACCACAACGGCGCCGCAGACGATCGACTGGCAATCGCGGCACTTCCAGCGCTCAGGCGGAAGCCCCACCCCGGGACACCGCCCAGGCCAAGGCGTAACCGAAGCCGTTGATCGCCCAGTGCAGCGCCGCAGGCGCCAGCAGGCTTCCGCTGCGGCGGCGCAGCTCGCACAGGACCGCCCCGGCGGCCACCATGGCCACGACGGCCACCGCCACGGTCGCCGCCATACCCGCCGAGCCACCCCCGAAGGCCGTCCCCACGGCGGCGTTGGCGCGGCCCAGGCCGCGGGAGGGCAGCACATGCCACAGGCCGAAGAGCAGCGACGAGCCCACGGTCGCCCACGCCGTGCCGCACCGACGCCGGATCATGGCCCACAGCACACCGCGGAAGGCAGTCTCCTCCAGCAGCACGGTGCCGAGCGGCACCCGCACCAGCACCGCCCACAGCAACTGACCGGCGGACAGGCCGGCAGCCCTGGCGTCCCGAAACACCTCGCGGCCCGCCGGGAAGGCGAGGAGAAGCAGGCAGACGGCGACAACGGCACCGACAAGGACCGGCGCCCACCGCAACCCCCGGCGCACCCCCGCCGCGTCGATCCCCAGATCGGCCCGGGTCAGACCGTCCCAGCGGGCGATCAGCAGCAGGACGGCCGTCGCGGCGACACAGGTGAGGACGTACGCGACAGGGCCGCGCACGAGCCAGTTGTTGATCAGGTTCGCGGCGACCAGGACGGCGACGACACAGACGATCCGCATCCTGCCTCCGGCATCCCGGCCCGTCTACGAGCCCGCCGCCGCGAACGCCCCCTTCGCCATCCGGTGCAGCAGCTCCGCCGTCGCCCCCCGCCCCGGCAGGGACCCCGGCCGCCCCAGGTGCGGGGTCGAGTTCAGCAGGCCGAAGACCGAGTGGACGGCCGAGCGGGCCGTCGGCTCGGGGAGGCCCGGGTAGACCTGACGGACCACCTCCACCCACAGCTCGACGTACTGGCGCTGGAGCTGGCGCACCAGCTTGCGGTCGCTGTCCCGGAGGCGGTCCAGCTCGCGGTCGTGCAGGGTGATGAGCGGGCGGTCGTCGAGCGCGAAGTCGATATGGCCCTCGATGAGCGAGTCGAGGACCGCCTCGGCGTCCCCGTCCGCCTCCGCCACCCGGCGCTTCCCGCCGGTCAGGAGCTGTCCGCTGATGCCCACCAGCAGCTCGGCGAGCATCGCGTCCTTGCCCGGGAAGTGGCGGTAGAGGCCGGGGCCGCTGATGCCCACCGCCGCCCCTATCTCGTCCACCCCGACACCGTGGAAGCCGCGCTCGGCGAAGAGTCGCGCGGCCTCCTTGAGGATCTGTTCGCGGCGGGTGGGGGCGTCGGTTCGCATGGCCATGAAAGCAATTCTAGACAGCGAGGTTAGCGGTCGTTAACCTGGAGGAAATGCGTTAACGCTCATTAACAAGGTGAGGGGACCGCAGGATGGACCAGGCACCGGAGCTGCACGGCGCGGCGGACCCCGCGTCGGAGGCCTGGCGGGCCAACGAGGCAGCGCACCTCGCGCTCGTGGAGGAGCTGCGCGCCAAGCTCGCCGCCGCCCGGCTCGGCGGGGGTGAGAAGGCGCGCGCCCGGCACACCGCGCGCGGCAAGCTGCTGCCGCGCGACCGCGTCGACACCCTGCTCGACCCGGGCTCACCCTTCCTGGAGCTGGCCCCGCTCGCGGCCGACGGGATGTACGACGGCCAGGCCCCGGCCGCCGGTGTCATCGCCGGTATCGGGCGGGTGAGCGGGCGGGAGTGCGTCGTCGTCGCCAATGACGCGACCGTCAAGGGTGGGACGTACTACCCGATGACGGTGAAGAAGCATCTGCGCGCGCAGGAAGTCGCCCTGGAGAACCGGCTGCCCTGTCTCTACCTCGTCGACTCCGGCGGCGCCTTCCTGCCCATGCAGGACGAGGTCTTCCCGGACCGTGAGCACTTCGGGCGGATCTTCTACAACCAGGCCCGGATGTCCGCCGCCCGGATCCCCCAGATCGCGGCCGTCCTCGGCTCCTGCACGGCCGGTGGGGCGTATGTCCCGGCGATGAGCGACGAGGCCGTCATCGTGCGGAACCAAGGGACGATCTTCCTCGGCGGCCCCCCATTGGTGAAGGCCGCCACCGGCGAGGTCGTCACCGCCGAGGAGCTCGGCGGCGGCGAGGTGCACGCGCGCGTGTCCGGCGTCACCGACCACCTCGCGGAGGACGACGCCCACGCCCTGCGGATCGTGCGGAACATCGTCGACACCCTCCCCGCGCGCGGGGCGCTGCCTTGGGAGGTGCGGCCCGCGGTGGAGCCGAAGGTCGACCCGTACGGGCTGTACGGGGCGGTGCCGGTCGACTCCCGTACCCCCTACGACGTACGCGAGATCATCGCGCGCGTGGTCGACGGCTCCCGGTTCGCGGAGTTCAAGGCCGAGTTCGGGCAGACCCTGGTCACCGGCTTCGCCCGGATCCACGGCCACCCGGTCGGCGTCGTCGCCAACAACGGCATCCTCTTCTCCGAGTCCGCCCAGAAGGGCGCCCACTTCATCGAGCTGTGCGACCAGCGCGGCATCCCGCTGCTGTTCCTGCAGAACATCTCCGGGTTCATGGTCGGCAGGGACTACGAGGCCGGCGGCATCGCCAAGCACGGGGCGAAGATGGTCACCGCCGTCGCCACCACGCGCGTACCGAAGCTGACGGTCGTGGTCGGCGGTTCGTACGGCGCCGGGAACTACTCCATGTGCGGCCGGGCGTACTCGCCGCGCTTCCTGTGGATGTGGCCCAACGCCAAGATCTCCGTCATGGGCGGCGAGCAGGCCGCCTCCGTCCTCGCCACCGTCAAGCGGGACCAGATCGAGGGCCGCGGCGAGTCCTGGCCCGCCGAGGAGGAAGAGGCGTTCAAGGCGCCGATCCGTGCGCAGTACGAGCGTCAGGGGAATGCCTACTACGCGACCGCCCGCCTCTGGGACGACGGGGTGATCGACCCCCTGGAGACCCGTCAGGTGGTCGGCCTGGCCCTGACCGCGTGCGCCAACGCGCCCCTGGGTGACCCCCAGTTCGGCGTCTTCCGGATGTGAGGGGACCGATGTTCGACACCGTTCTTGTGGCCAACCGAGGCGAGATCGCCGTCCGCGTCATCCGTACGCTCCGCTCGCTGGGCGTCCGCTCGGTGGCCGTCTTCTCCGACGCCGACGCCGACGCCCGGCATGTGCGCGAGGCCGACACGGCGGTACGGATCGGACCGGCGCCGGCTGTCGAGAGCTATCTGTCCGTGGAGCGGATCCTTCGGGCGGCGGCCGCGGCGGGCGCCCAGGCGGTCCACCCGGGCTACGGCTTCCTCGCCGAGAACGCCGGTTTCGCGCGCGCGTGCGCCGACGCCGGGCTCGTCTTCATCGGACCGCCCGCCGACGCCATTGCCCTCATGGGCGACAAGATCCGCGCCAAGGAGACCGTGGCGGCGGCCGGAGTGCCCGTCGTCCCCGGCGGCCGCGACCCCGAACTCGCGAAGGCCGCCCGGGAACTGGGCGCCCCGGTGCTGCTGAAGCCGAGTGCGGGCGGCGGCGGCAAGGGCATGCGGCTGGTGCGGGACCTGAGCGGGCTGGACGAGGAGATCGCGGCGGCCCGGCGCGAGGCCGCCGCCTCCTTCGGCGACGACACCCTCCTCGTGGAGCGGTGGATCGACCGGCCCCGCCACATCGAGATCCAGGTCCTGGCCGACGGGCACGGGGGCGTGGTCCACCTGGGCGAGCGCGAGTGCTCCCTCCAGCGTCGCCACCAGAAGATCATCGAGGAGGCGCCGAGTGTGCTCCTCAGCGAGGAGACGCGGTCGGCGATGGGCCGGGCCGCCGTGGAAGCGGCCCGCTCGTGCGGGTACGTCGGGGCGGGCACGGTCGAGTTCATCGTCCCGGGCGGGGATCCGAGCGCGTACTACTTCATGGAGATGAACACCCGCCTCCAGGTGGAGCACCCGGTCACCGAACTCATTACCGGCCTCGACCTGGTGGAGTGGCAGTTGCGGGTCGCGGCGGGCGAGCGCCTCGCCTTCGCACAGGACGACATCGCCCTCACCGGGCACGCGATAGAGGCCCGCATCTGCGCCGAGGACCCGACGCGAGGCTTTCTGCCCTCCGGCGGCACGGTGCTCAGGCTGCGCGAGCCGCAGGGCGACGGCGTGCGCACCGACTCCGGGCTCAGCGAGGGCAGCGAGGTCGGCAGCCTGTACGACCCGATGCTGTCGAAGGTCATCGCGTACGGCCCCGACCGCGCCACCGCCCTGCGCAAGCTGCGCGCCGCCCTCGCCGAGACGGTCGTCCTGGGCGTGCCGACGAACGCCGGGTTCCTGCGGAGGCTGCTCGCCCATCCGGCGGTCGTCGAGGGCGACCTGGACACCGGGCTGGTCGAGCGGGACGTGGCGCGCCTCGTGCCGGACGCGGTCCCGACAGAGGTCTACGCGGCGGCGGCTCTCCTGCGCCAGGCCGCGCTGGCCCCCGCCCGGGGCTCCGGCTGGGTCGACCCGTTCTCCGTCCCGGAGGGCTGGCGCCTGGGCGGCGAGCGATCCTGGACGGCGCACCACCTCCGGGTACCGGGGCACGACCCGGTGACCGTACGCCTGCGCGCCACGCCGGACGGCGGTTTCGAGCTACTGCTCGACGGGGCGGAGGTCCCGGTGCGGGGGGCCGCGGGGTCGGCCCCGGTCCGAGTGACGCCGGGTCCGGCCCCGGCCGGAGCGGACTCGCGGTTCACCTTCCGGCTCGACGGCATCGCCCACACCTTCGCCGCCCTGCCGGACGGCACCTGGCTCGGCCGCGACGGTGACGCCTGGCACGTGCGCGACCACGACCCGGTCGAGGCGTCCCTCTCCCGCGCCGCCCACTCCGGTGCCGACTCGCTCACCGCGCCCATGCCGGGCACGGTCACGGTCGTGAAGGTGGCGGTCGGCGACGAGGTGAGCGCCGGTCAGAGCCTGCTGGTGGTGGAGGCGATGAAGATGGAGCACGTCATCTCCGCCCCGCACGCCGGAACTGTCACCGAGCTGGACGTCAGCCCCGGCACGACGGTCGCCATGGACCAGGTCCTGGCGGTCATCGCCCCCGCGGAGGAGGTGGCGGAATGACAACCAACGGCCTTCCCATGGTCGTACCGGCCGATGATCTGCCCTCACGCGTCCGCATCCACGAGGTCGGCCCCCGCGACGGCCTGCAGAACGAGAAGGCGCAGGTCCCGACCGAGGTCAAGGCGGAGTTCATCCGCCGGCTGGCCGACGCAGGCCTGACCACGATCGAGGCCACCAGCTTCGTACACCCCAAGTGGGTGCCCCAACTGGCCGACGCCGAGGAGCTGTTCCCACTCGTCAGTGATCTCCCCGTCGCCCTCCCGGTCCTCGTCCCCAACACCCGTGGCCTCGACCGTGCGCTGGCCCTGGGCGCCACCCGCGTCGCCGTCTTCGCCAGCGCCACCGAGTCCTTCGCGAAGGCCAACCTCAACCGCACGGTCGACGAGGCGCTGGCCATGTTCGACCCGGTGGTGGCACGGGCGAAAGCCGACGGCGTCCACGTCCGCGGCTATCTGTCCATGTGTTTCGGCGACCCGTGGGAGGGCCCCGTCCCGGTCCACCAGGTCGTCCGGGTCTGCAAGGCCCTGCTGGACATGGGCTGCGACGAACTGAGCCTGGGCGACACGATCGGCGTGGCCACCCCCGGTCACGTCGCCGAACTCCTCACCGCCCTCAACGCCGACCACATCCCCACCACCGCCCTAGGCGTGCACTTCCACGACACCTACGGCCAGGCCCTGGCCAACACCCTGGCCGCGCTTCAGCACGGCGTCACGACGGTCGACGCCTCGGCGGGCGGCCTCGGCGGCTGCCCGTACGCGAAGAGCGCCACCGGCAATCTCGCCACCGAGGACCTCGTGTGGATGCTGCACGGCCTCGGCATCGACACCGGCGTCGATCTCGGCCGTCTCACCGCCACCAGCGTGTGGATGGCCGGTCACCTGGGCCGACCCAGCCCGTCCCGCACCGTAAGAGCCCTGTCCCACAAGGACCACCAGGAGCAGTGACGCACCATGGACCACCGCCTCAGCCCCGAGTTGGAAGAACTCCGCCGCACGGTCGAGGAGTTCGCACACGAGGTCGTCGCCCCCAAGATCGGCGACTACTACGAGCGGCACGAGTTCCCGTACGAGATCGTCCGCGAGATGGGCAAGATGGGCCTGTTCGGGCTGCCGTTCCCGGAGGAGTACGGCGGTATGGGCGGCGACTATCTCGCCCTGGGCGTCGCCCTGGAGGAACTGGCCCGTGTCGACTCCTCGGTGGCCATCACCCTGGAGGCGGGCGTCTCGCTGGGCGCGATGCCGATCCACCTGTTCGGCACCGAGGAGCAGAAGCGCGCATGGCTCCCCCGCCTGTGCACCGGCGAGATCCTCGGCGCCTTCGGCCTGACCGAGCCCGGCGGCGGCTCGGACGCGGGCGCGACCCGCACCACGGCCCGGCTCGACCCGGAGACCGACGAGTGGGTCATCAACGGCACCAAGTGCTTCATCACCAACTCCGGCACGGACATCACCGGTCTGGTCACGGTCACCGCGGTGACGGGCCGTAAACCGGACGGCGGGCCGCGGATCTCCGCGATCATCGTCCCGTCCGGCACGCCGGGCTTCACGGTCGCGGCCCCGTACTCCAAGGTCGGCTGGAACGCCTCCGACACCCGGGAGCTGTCCTTCGACGACGTCCGGGTCCCGGCGGCGAACCTGCTCGGCGAGGAGGGCAGGGGGTACGCCCAGTTCCTGCGCATCCTCGACGAGGGCCGCATCGCCATCGCGGCGCTCGCCACCGGCCTGGCGCAGGGCTGTGTCGACGAGTCGCTGAAGTACGCGAAGGAACGTCACGCCTTCGGCCGGCCGATCGGCGCCAACCAGGCCATCCAATTCAAGATCGCGGACATGGAGATGAAGGCCCACACGGCCCGCCTGGCGTGGCGTGACGCGGCGTCCCGGCTGCTGGCGGGCGAACCCTTCAAGAAGGAGGCGGCGCTGGCAAAGCTGT
This sequence comes from Streptomyces spinoverrucosus, assembly GCF_006539505.1. Lineage (GTDB taxonomy): Bacteria > Actinomycetota > Actinomycetes > Streptomycetales > Streptomycetaceae > Streptomyces > Streptomyces spinoverrucosus. Next base: position 20,431 of record NZ_BJND01000052.1, on the reverse strand, counting down.
ACTCGTCGACGATCGCCGTGGACAACGCCCGCGACGCCACCCAGATCCACGGCGGCTACGGCTTCATGAACGAGTATCCGGTCGCGCGTATGTGGCGGGACTCGAAGATCCTGGAGATCGGGGAGGGCACGAGCGAGGTGCAACGGATGCTGATCGCACGGGAGTTGGGGCTCGCGGGCTGAGCGACCGGCCGCACAGGCCGCGCACAGGTGCGTACGCCCGGGGGCCCGCCCCCTGGACAAGATCTGAGGTTAGGCTAACCTACCTTCGAATTGTCCGGCGGGCCCTCCGCCCTGTTCGAAAGCAGCCACACTCATGTCCAACGCCCGTGCCACCCACCTCACCCGCCGCGGCCTCCTCGCCGCCGGCGGTGCCCTCGGCCTCGGTGCCGTGCTCGCAGCCTGCGGCGACGAAGACACGAGCAGCGGCGGCTCGGACGCGAAGGCATCCGCATCCGCCAAGGCCTCCGGCCCCTGGAGCTTCAAGGACGACCGCGGCGAGACGGTGAAGCTGGACCAGGTCCCCACGAACATTGTCGCCTTCGTCGGCGTCGCCGCCGCCCTCTACGACTACGGCATCGAGGTCAAGGGCGTCTTCGGCCCGACCAAGACGCAGGACGGCAAGGCCGACGTCCAGGCCGGGGACATGGACGTCACCAAGCTGACCGTCTTCGGCAACGTCTGGGACCAGTTCAACGTCGAGCAGTACGCCGCCTTCCAGCCGGACGTCCTGATCTCCACCACCTTCGACAGCGCGGGCACCCTCTGGTACGTCCCCGAGGCGTCCAAGGACAAGATCGCCAAGCTCGCCCCGAGCGTCGCCATCTCCGTCTACGACCGCCAGATGACCGAGCCGCTGCAGCGCATGTGGGCGCTGGCCGAGTCGCTCGGCGCGGACATGAAGGCCGACAAGGTCGTCAAGGCCAAGCAGGAGTTCGAGGCCGCGGCCGAGCGGCTGCGCAAGGCGGCCAAGGCCCGGCCCGAGATCAAGGTGATGGCCGGTTCCGCGAGCCAGGAGATCTTCTACGTCTCCGGCACCAACCTCTCCATCGACCTGGAGTACTTCAAGGCGCTCGGCGTGAACTTCGTCGAGCCGCCGGAGAAGGCGAAGGCGCAGGGTGGGGGCTGGTTCGAGTCGCTGAGCTGGGAGAACGTCGACAAGTACCCGGCGGACATCATCATGATGGACGACCGGTCGTCGACGATTCAGCCGGCGGACATCACCGAGGGCACGTGGAAGAAGCTGCCCGCGGTCGAGGCGGGGCAGGTCATTCCGCGTTCGCCGGAGCCGATTCTGTCGTACGACAAGTGCACGCCGTTGCTGACCAGTCTTGCCGAGGCGATCGAGAAGGCGAAGAAGGTCGCCTGAGAGAGAGCCACTTGAGGTTGTGGGGCGGCTGCGGGTCCGTTGTGGTTGGTCGCGCCCGCGCGGCGGAGCCGCAAATCAATACAGCCCCGCGCCCCTGAGAGGTCGGCATCCCTGACGTCCATTCAGGAGTTACTCCATGACTACGGCCGTAGCCGCCCCATTCCGTTTCTTCTCTCTGCAAGTCGTACGGACGGAGCGGCTCGGGCCGTCTCTTGTTCGGGTCACCTTTGCCGGGGACGACCTGCGGTACTTCTTCTCCGAGGGGCGTGACCAGTCCCTGTCGCTGTTCCTGCCCCACCCCGGCCAGCGGGAGCCGCAGGTTCCCATTGAGCTCGGTGACGGGTGGTGGCAGGGGTGGCGTGAACTCCCCGATGACGTACGGGCCGTGATGCGGTCCTACACGCTGCGGGCGCTCCGTCGCGATCCCGATGAGATCGACATCGACTTCGTGCTGCACACCCCCGCCGGGCCCGCCTCCGCCTGGGCCTCCCGGGCCGCCGCCGGTGATCGGGTGCTGTTGCTCGGGCCGGCGGTCGCGGACAACCGGGCGATCCGGTTCCGGCCGCCGGAGGACACCGACCTGGTGGTCCTCTGGGGCGACGAGACCGCCCTGCCTGCCGTCGCGGCCATTCTGGAGTCGCTGCCCGCCGGTCAGCGGGTCCACGTCTGGCTGGAGGTGAACGACGCCGGGGACATCCAGGACCTGGTGACCGAGGCCGACGCCGAGGTCACCTGGCTGGTGCAGGACGCAGGCCGCGCCGAGAGCTCCCCCATGGCTCTCGGCGCCCTGCGTGCCGCCCAACTGCCGCCCGCCGAACACCCGTACGTCTGGATCGCGGGCGAGTCGTCCTGCGTGAAGGAACTGCGTCGGCACTTCGTCGGCGAGCGCGGTGTCGACCGGCGCCGTGTCACCTTCTCGGCTACTGGCGACAGGGCCTCACCGAAGAGCAGTTGCGCGAGCGGGGCGAGTAACTGCTGTCCGAAGGGCAGCCGTTCAAGGTGACGGCTGTCACGGCTGGGGCTGCGTTTCACCAGAGTTAATTAGGTTAGGCTAACCTAAGTTAGACGCGGCCTTCCCCCGTCCCGCAACGGACCGTCCCCACCGGAGGACCCCCACATGCGCTCGCACCTGCTCAATGACACGACCGCGGAGCAGTACCGCCGCTCCGTGACCGATGGAGTAGAGCGGGTGGCGGCGAAACTCGCCACCACCGACCGTCCGTTCACGGGCGTCACCGTCGATGCCCTCGCCCCCCGCATCGAGCAGATCGACCTCGACCAGCCGCTGGGCGACACCGCCGCGGTGCTGGACGAACTGGAGGATGTCTACCTCCGGGACGCGATCTACTTCCACCACCCCCGCTACCTCGCCCACCTCAACTGCCCGGTCGTCATCCCGGCCGTGCTCGGCGAGGCGATCCTCTCCGCCGTCAACTCCTCCCTCGACACCTGGGACCAGTCGGCCGGCGGCACCCTGATCGAGCGCAAGCTCATCGACTGGACCACCGAGCGCATCGGCCTCGGCGAGAACGCCGACGGCGTCTTCACCTCGGGCGGCACGCAGTCCAACCTCCAGGCGCTATTGCTGGCCCGGGAGGAGGCGAAGAGCGACGACCTCGCGAAACTGCGTATCTTCGCCTCCGAGGTCAGCCACTTCAGCGTGAAGAAGTCCGCCAAACTCCTCGGGCTGGACGCCGAGTCGGTCGTGGCGATCCCCGTCGACCACGACAAGCGGATGCAGACGGTCGCGCTCGCCCGTGAGCTGGAGCGCTGCGCGCAGGACGGCCTGACACCCATGGCCGTGGTCGCCACCGCAGGCACCACAGACTTCGGCTCCATCGACCCGCTGCCCGAGATCGCCGAGCTGTGCGCCCAGTACGGCACCTGGATGCACGTCGACGCCGCCTACGGCTGCGGACTGCTCGCCTCACCGAAGCGCCGCGCCCTGCTCAGCGGCATCGAGCGCGCCGACTCGGTCACCGTCGACTACCACAAGTCCTTCTTCCAGCCGGTTAGTTCCTCGGCCGTGCTGGTGCGGGACGCCTCGACCCTGCGCCACGCCACCTACCACGCGGAGTACCTCAACCCCCGCCGGATGGTGCAGGAACGTATCCCCAACCAGGTGGACAAGTCCCTCCAGACCACCCGCCGCTTCGACGCCCTCAAGCTCTGGATGACCCTGCGCGTGATGGGCGCCGACGGCATCGGACAGCTCTTCGACGAGGTGTGCGACCTGGCTCAGGAGGGCTGGCAGCTGCTCGCCGCCGACCCGCGCTACGACGTCGTGGTCGAGCCCTCCCTGTCCACCCTGGTCTTCCGTTACATCCCGGCGGCCGTCACCGACCCGGCCCAGATCGACCGCGCCAACCTCTACGCCCGCAAGGCCCTGTTCGCCTCCGGTGAGGCCATCGTCGCGGGCACCAAGGTGGCCGGCCGCCACTACCTGAAGTTCACCCTGCTCAACCCCGAGACGACGACCGAAGACATCGCCGCCGTCCTCGACCTGATCGCCGGCCATGCCGAGCAGTACCTGGGAGAATCCCTTGACCGCGCTTCCTGAAGCCACTGGTGCCACGAAAGAGACGTACGACTTCGTGGGAATCGGGCTCGGCCCCTTCAACCTCGGCCTGGCCTGCCTGACCGAGCCCATCGCCGAACTCGACGGCCTCTTCCTGGAGTCCAAGCCGGACTTCGAATGGCACGCGGGCATGTTCCTGGACGGCGCCCACCTGCAGACCCCGTTCATGTCGGACCTGGTCACGCTGGCCGACCCGACCTCCCCGTACTCCTTCCTCAACTACCTGAAGGAGAAGGGCCGGCTGTACTCGTTCTACATCCGCGAGAACTTCTACCCGCTGCGGGTCGAGTACGACGACTACTGCCGCTGGGCCGCGAACAAGCTGAGCAGCATCCGCTTCAGCACAACGGTCACCGAGGTGACGTACGAGGACGAGCTGTACGTCGTCCGCACCGAAGGCGGCGACGTCTTCCGCGCCCGTCGCCTGGTCCTCGGCACCGGCACCCCGCCCTACATCCCGGACGCCTGCCAGGGTCTCGGCGGTGACTTCCTGCACAACTCCCGCTACCTCCAGCACAAGGCGGAGCTCCAGCGCAAGGAGTCGATCACGCTGGTCGGCAGCGGTCAGTCGGCCGCCGAGATCTACTACGACCTGCTCAGCGAGATCGACGTACACGGCTACCAGCTGAACTGGGTGACGCGCTCCCCGCGCTTCTTCCCGCTGGAGTACACCAAGCTCACGCTGGAGATGACCTCCCCGGAGTACATCGACTACTTCCGCGAGCTGCCGGAGGCCACCCGCTACCGGCTCACCGCCCAGCAGAAGGGCCTGTTCAAGGGCATCGACGGCGATCTCATCAACGAGATCTTCGACCTGCTCTACCAGAAGAACCTCGGCGGGCCGGTCCCCACCCGGCTGCTCACCAACTCCGCGCTCACCAGCGCCCGGTACGAGAACGGCACGTACACGCTGGGCTTCCGTCAGGAGGAGCAGGAGAAGGACTTCGAGATCAACTCCCAGGGCCTGGTGCTCGCCACCGGTTACCGGTACGTCGAGCCGGAGTTCCTGAAGCCGGTCCGCGACCGGCTGGTGTACGACTCCCAGGGCAGCTTCGACGTCGCCCGCAACTACGCCATCGACGTCACCGGCAGAGGCGTCTTCCTCCAGAACGCCGGTGTCCACACCCACAGCATCACGTCCCCCGACCTCGGCATGGGCGCGTACCGGAACGCGTACATCATCCGTGAGCTGCTCGGCAGCGAGTACTACCCGGTCGAGAAGACCATCGCGTTCCAGGAGTTCGCCGTATGAGCACGACACGTACGGGCATCGGTACGTTCACCATCCGCCCCCTCGACCCCCTGAAGGACGCCGAGCTGCTGCACGCCTGGGTCACCCACCCCAAGGCGGCCTTCTGGATGATGCAGGACGCCAAACTCCAGGACGTCGAGCGCGAGTACATGCGGATCGCGGCCCACGAGCACCACCACGCCTACCTCGGCCTGCACGACGGCGCTCCTGCCTTCCTGATGGAGAAGTACGACCCCCGGTACGTCGAGCTGGTCGGCCTGTACGACCCCGAGCCCGGCGATGTCGGCATGCACTTCCTGGTCGCCCCCACCGACCGGCCGGTCCACGGCTTCACCCGGGCCGTCATCACCGCCGTGATGGACGAGCTGTTCGCCGACCCGGGCACCCGGCGGGTCGTGGTCGAGCCGGACGTGAGCAACAAGGCGGTGCACGCGCTCAACGAGGCCGTCGGCTTTGAACCCGTACGTGAGATCGACAAGCCGGAGAAACGCGCGCTGCTGAGCTTCTGCACGCGCGAACAGTTCGTGGCCGCCCGAGGAGTAGCCGTATGACCCTGTCCGACGCCGTAGCGCATCTCGCCCCCCACCGCTGGGCGCGGGCCAACCGCCTCCTGATCCGCAAGGCGCTCGCCGAGTTCGCCCACGAGCGGCTGATCACGCCCGAGAAGGACGGCGATCAGTTCGTCGTCCGCAGCGACGACGGTCTGACGCGGTACACCTTCACGGCCATGATCCGCGCCCTGGACCACTGGCAGATCGACGCCGACTCCATCACCCGGCACCGCGACGGCAATGAACTCCCTCTGGCCGCGCTGGACTTCTTCATCGAGCTGAAGCAGGCGCTCGGCCTGAGCGACGAGATCCTCCCGGTCTACCTGGAGGAGATCTCCTCCACCCTCTCCGGCACCTGCTACAAGCTCACCAAGCCGCAGATCCCGGTCGCCGAGCTGGTGAAAGGCGGTTTCCAGGCCATCGAGACCGGTATGACCGAGGGCCACCCCTGCTTCGTCGCCAACAACGGCCGGCTGGGCTTCGGCATCCACGAGTACCTCTCGTACGCCCCCGAGACCGCGAGCCCGGTCCGGCTGGTGTGGCTGGCCGCGCACCGCTCGCGCGCCGCCTTCACAGCCGGCGTCGGCATCGAGTACGAGTCGTTCCTGCGGGACGAGCTGGGCGCGGAGACGGTCGAGCGGTTCCACCAGCAGCTCACGGACCGGGGCCTCGACCCAGCCGACTACCTGCTCATCCCCGTCCACCCCTGGCAGTGGTGGAACAAGCTCACCGTCACCTTCGCCGCCGAGGTCGCCCGCAACCACCTCGTCTGCCTGGGCGAGGGCGACGACGAGTACCTGGCCCAGCAGTCCATCCGTACCTTCTTCAACACCACCCACCCCGAGAAGCACTACGTGAAGACGGCCCTGTCCGTCCTCAACATGGGCTTCATGCGGGGGCTCTCGGCCGCCTACATGGAGGCCACCCCGGCGATCAACGACTGGCTCGCCCAGCTGATCGAGAACGACCCGGTGCTGAAGTCGACGGGCCTGTCGATCATCCGCGAGAGGGCGGCGGTCGGCTACCGGCATCTGGAGTACGAGAAGGCGACGGACCGCTACTCGCCGTACCGCAAGATGCTGGCCGCACTGTGGCGGGAGAGCCCGGTCGCCTCGCTCCAGCAGGGCGAGTCGCTCGCCACCATGGCCTCCCTGCTGCACGTCGACCACGAGGGCCGAGGTTTCGCGGCTGCGCTGATCGAGCAGTCGGGCCTGGCCCCGAAGGAGTGGCTGCGCCGCTATCTGCGGGCCTACTTCACCCCGCTGCTGCACAGCTTCTACGCCTACGACCTGGTGTTCATGCCGCACGGCGAGAACGTCATCCTGGTCCTGAAGGACGGCGTCGTCGAACGCGCGATCTACAAGGACATCGCCGAGGAGATCGCCGTCATGGACCCGGACGCGGTCCTGCCCCCGACGGTGGAGCGGCTGCGCGTCGACGTCCCCGAGGACACAAAACTCCTGTCCATCTTCACGGACGTCTTCGACTGCTTCTTCCGCTTCCTCGCCGCAAACCTCGCCACCGAGGGAATCCTGGAGGAGGACGACTTCTGGCGGACGGTCGCCGAGGTCACCCGTGAGTACCAGGAGTCGATGCCCGAACTCGCCGACAAGTTCCGGCAGTACGACATGTTCGCCCCCGAGTTCGCGCTGTCCTGCCTGAACCGTCTCCAGCTGCGCAACAACAAGCAGATGGTGGACCTGGCGGACCCGGCGGGCGCACTCCAACTGGTCGGCACCTTGAAGAACCCCATAGCGGGGCTCTGACACCCAAAGACAGGCGGGCACCCCGGAGTACGGTCCTCCGAGGTGCCCGTCCTCTTTTTACTCAGAGGGGATCTCTTACTCAGAGGGCCAGGGAACCTGCGGCGACCGGTAATACCCGATCCCCAGCGCATCCCACCGAGGCCCCTGCGTCGCAAGCCGCTCCCGGTAGTCCGCCCAGTCGTGCGTGGACGCGGGCGACCACCCCAGCTCGGCCACACCCGGCAGCCTCGGGAACGCCATGTACTCGATGTGGGCCGAGTTCTCGATGGTCTCTGTCCACAGCGGCGCCTCGACCCCCCGGATCGCCGACGCGGGCGCACCCGGCAGATAGGCGCCCGGATCCCAGTCGTAGGACCGCTGCACCTCGACGTATCCGGCCCAGGACAGTCCGAGCGGGGTCTGGGCGTTGTACTTCATGTCGAGGTAGATCCGGTCGGCCGGGGAGAGGATCAGCCCGGTCCCGTTCCGCGCCGCCGCCGCGACCTGCTCCTTCTCCGCCGGGCTCGTGCCGTCCAGCCCCCAGTACTGCGCGAGCGCACCCTTCGCCGCACTCGCGCCGGTGAGCTGGTGCCAGCCGATGACCGTCTTGCCGTACCGGGCGACGATCGGCTGCACCCGGTCCATGAACTTCACGTAGTCCTCGTGGCTGGTGGAGTGCGCCTCGTCACCGCCGATGTGCAGATAACGCCCCGGCGTGAGCGCGGCGAGCTCCCTGATGACGTCGTCCACGAAGTCGTACGTGACCTCCTTCGGCACGCACAGCGAGCTGAAGCCGACGGCGGTGCCGGTGTAGAGCGGGGGCGCGACGCCGTCGCAGTTCAGTTCGGCGTACGAGGCGAGGGCCGCGTTGGTGTGGCCGGGCATATCGATCTCTGGGACGACCTCCAGGTGCCGGGAGGCCGCGTAGCGGACGATCTCCTTGTAGTCGGCCTTGGTGTAGTAGCCACCGGGGCCGCCGCCGACTTCGGTGGAGCCGCCGTAGGTCGCGAGGCGCGGCCAGGAGTCGATGGCGATGCGCCAGCCCTGGTCGTCGCTGAGGTGCAGGTGCAGCTTGTTGAACTTGTACAGCGCCAACTGGTCGATGTAGCGCTTGACTTCGCCGACGGTGAAGAAGTGCCGGGAGACGTCGAGCATGGCGCCGCGCCAGCCGTAGCGCGGGGTGTCCTTGATGCTGCCGCCCGCGACCAGCCAGGGGCCGGGCTGTACGGAGTCCCGCTCGACGGCGGCCGGGAGGAGCTGGCGCAGGGTCTGCACGCCGTGGAACAGTCCGGCGGGGCGGGCGGCGGTGATGGTGACGCCGGTGCGGCGGCTGTCGAGGCGGTAACCCTCGTCGCCGTACGGGCCCTTGGCGAGCCGCAGCCGGATGCCGCCGTCGCCGTGGGTGGTGACGGGGAGGCGGTAGCCGGTCGAGGGGCGCAGCACGTCCGCGAGATAGCCGCCGATACGGCGGGCCTCAAGGGAGTTGTCGACGCGGATGCGGGTGCACTCGGTGATGCGGTACGGCGATCCGCCCGGGTCGACGGAGGCGGGGGCCGGTATCACGTCGTCGAGCGCGGTCGTGGTTGTGGGCGCCGGTGCCGCCGCGGTGAGGGAGGCGCCCACCGCCGTGACGAGCAGCAGGGAAGCCAGAAGGCGAAGGGTTCTGTGGTGCAGGGAGCGGTGCTGTCTCACAAACGGTCCCTTCCTGGAGCTCCAACAGGTATGGACCACTCTCTCGCGAGACCGGTGAAACAATCCCTCTCATGGCGGAAATCATCCAGAAGGACGGGACGTGGGTCTTCGACGGCGACGCGCTGCGCCTGACTCCCGGACGGGACAAGAACGTCAGCCTGCTGCGCAAGACGCTGGGTGAACTGGTCGTGCCACTGGGGGCGTTGGCGGGCATATCGTTCGAGCAGGGCCGCAAGTCCGGGCGGCTGAGGCTGCGGCTGCGGGACGGCGCCGACCCGCTGCTTCATGCGACCGGCGGCCGGCTCGGCGAACCCCACGACCCCTACCAACTGGTCGTCGAGTCCGACCGCTACGGCGTCGCCGAGTACTTCGTGGACGAGGTGCGCAACGCCCTGATGCTGGACCAGGTGCCCTCCGAGCCGGTCTCCGAGTACCTGCTGCCGGGCCCCGCAGTCCCGCTGTCGGCCGCCGCCGGGGACGGCACCGCGAGCTTCGACGGCGAGCAGGTGCGCCTGGAGTGGAACTGGAAGACGGAGGACGCCAAGGCCGCCGCCGGCACCCGCACGCTGGCCGTCATCGACATCGTGGCGGTGGAGTGGCATCCGGCGGCGGGCCTGGAGAACGGTTATCTGCGTTTCACCGTGAAGAACGCCCCGACCAAGGCCCCGCCCAAGTACGACCCGAACTCGGTCGAGCTGTGGGGCTTCAAGAAGGACCCGCTGATGGCCCTGGTCGCGGCCGCCGTCCAGGCCCGCCTCCCGCACCCGGCGGCCCCGGCCCCGGCTGCCGCCCTGGAGGCCTCCGCGCAGCAGTCGGAGCCCGCCGCGTCCGCCCGCGAGGACGACCACGACGCACTGCTCCGGCGCCTGCGCGAGCTCGGCGAACTGCACCGCGGCGGCGTACTGACCGACGAGGAGTTCAGCCTGGCCAAGCAGGCGATCCTGAAACGGATGTAACCGGATACAACGGGCATCACAGCCCATCCACCCCACATCCCTGCCCGAAATCGGGCAGGGATGTTGCGAAAGTGTCGCCCGTACCCCAGGATCTACCGGGTGCACGACGAACTCGTTGATCATCTGACGCGCTCCACCCCCCTCAACCGGGGTGAGGCGCTGCGTGTGATCCAGGACGTGCTCGCCTACTTCGACGAGACGACCGAGGAGTTCGTCCGTCGCCGCCACCGCGAACTTCAGGCCCAGGGCCTGGTCAACGCGACGATCTTCGAACAGATCGCGGCGGACCTGAAATACCGGGCGGTGGCACCACCCGAGCTCACGCTCAGGCAGCTGCGCCGCATCGTCTACGGCTGAGGAATACGTATATATGTGCGGAATCGTCGGATACATCGGGAAGCGTGACGTCGCCCCCCTGCTCCTGGAGGGCCTCCAGCGTCTGGAGTACCGCGGCTACGACTCGGCCGGCATCGTCGTCACCTCCCCCAAGGCCGCCGGTCTGAAGATGGTCAAGGCCAAGGGCCGGGTCCGTGACCTGGAGACCAAGGTCCCGGCGCGCTTCAAGGGCACCACCGGTATTGCCCACACCCGCTGGGCCACCCACGGCGCCCCCTCCGACGTCAACGCCCACCCGCATCTGGACGCCGAGGGCAAGGTCGCCGTCGTCCACAACGGCATCATCGACAACGCCTCCGACCTGCGCCGCAAGCTGGAGGCGGACGGCGTCGAGTTCCTCTCCGAGACCGACACCGAGGTCCTCGTCCACCTGATCGCCCGCTCGCAGGCCGAGAAGCTGGAGGACAAGGTCCGTGAGACCCTGCGCCTGATCGAGGGCACGTACGGCATCGCCGTGCTGCACGCCGACTTCCCGGACCGCATCGTCGTCGCCCGCAATGGCTCCCCGGTCGTCCTCGGCGTCGGCGAGAAGGAGATGTTCGTCGCCTCGGACATCGCCGCGCTGGTCACCCACACGCGTCAGATAGTGACGCTGGACGACGGCGAGATGGCCACCCTGAAGGCCGACGACTTCCGCACCTACACGACGGAGGGCACCCGCACCACGGCGGAGCCCACCACCGTGGAGTGGGAGGCGGCGTCGTACGACATGGGCGGCCACGACACCTACATGCACAAGGAGATCCACGAGCAGGCCGAGGCCGTGGACCGCGTCCTGCGCGGCCGGATCGACGACCGCTTCTCCACCGTGCACCTCGGCGGCCTGAACCTCGACGCGCGCGAGGCGCGCCGGATCCGCCGGGTGAAGATCCTCGGCTGCGGCACCTCGTACCACGCGGGCATGATCGGCGCCCAGATGATCGAGGAGCTGGCCCGCATCCCCGCCGACGCCGAGCCCGCCTCCGAGTTCCGCTACCGCAACGCGGTCGTCGACCCCGACACGCTCTACATCGCCGTATCGCAGTCCGGTGAGACGTACGACGTCCTGGCGGCCGTCCAGGAGCTGAAGCGCAAGGGCGCCCGGGTGCTGGGCATCGTGAACGTCGTCGGCTCGGCGATCGCCCGCGAGGCCGACGGCGGCATCTATGTGCACGCGGGCCCCGAGGTCTGCGTGGTCTCCACGAAGTGCTTCACCAACACCTGCGTGGCCTTCGCCCTGCTCGCCCTGCACCTCGGCCGCACCCGTGACCTCTCCGTCCGCGACGGCAAGCGGATCATCGAGGGCCTGCGCAAGCTGCCCACGCAGATCGCCGAGATCATGAAGCAGGAGGAGGAGATCGAGCAGCTGGCCAAGGGGTACGCCGACGCCCGCTCGATGCTCTTCATCGGCCGCGTCCGTGGCTACCCGGTCGCCCGCGAGGCCTCCCTCAAGCTCAAGGAGGTCTCGTACATCCACGCCGAGGCCTACCCCGCCTCCGAGCTGAAGCACGGCCCGCTGGCCCTGATCGAGCCCGCCCTCCCGACGGTCGCCATCGTCCCCGACGACGACCTGCTGGAGAAGAACCGCGCCGCGATGGAGGAGATCAAGGCCCGCAGCGGCAAGATCCTGGCGGTGGCCCACCAGGAGCAGGAGAAGGCCGACCAGACGATCGTGGTCCCCAAGAACGAGGACGAGCTGGACCCGATCCTGATGGGCATCCCCCTCCAACTCCTCGCGTACCACACGGCCCTGGCCCTGGGCAGGGACATCGACAAGCCCAGGAACCTCGCAAAGTCGGTAACGGTCGAATAGTTGCCCTAGGGGCGCGGGGAACTGCGCGAGAAACCACAACGCACCCGCACCGGCAAGACAACAGGACGGACCCCCACGTGTGCCACCTCCACGCGGGGGTCCGTCTCATTCGCCGGGAAGCCGCCCAACTCCCCAGCCGGCGCAGCTAACCCGCAGCCGTCACACCGCGGCTCGCGGCACCGCGTCGCGGAAGTGCCGTCGGCCAGTGCGCCAGCGCCGCCGTGGCGGCGTACCAGGCCACCGCGCCGGAGGCGACGGCGAACCAGCCACCCGCCTTGTCCAGCGCCCCACTGTCCGCGAACTGCCCGATGGCGAGCAGCAGCAGCGCGACGAAGAACAGCCCGTACGTGGCCTGCCCGAGCGTCTCGCCCCCGGCGAGCGTGAGGGAGAGCGCGACGAGGGCGAACAGCAGCAGGAACAACCCCGCGGCGTTGTCGGAGACGTCGGGCGAGACCGCCCACGTGAACCAGAGCGCGCCGAGCGCGGCGAACGCGGTCCCCGTCCCGCCGTCGCCCTCCCGGAACGCGAACAGTCCGGCGACGAACAGCACGACGCCGCCTACGTAGTGAGCCAGTGTCACGGCGTCCGCCGCCGTCACTCCGTCGATCAGCCCGGTGTACCCGAGGCCGACGGCCAACAGGGTGATACCGAGCGCGAGTCGGCCGACGATCGTGGTGGTGCTTCCCGCAGAGACTCCGTTGTCCACGGCGGGCTCCCTTCATGCCTGTGCAGTTGTGCGGTGACCGGTATATGCCCTTCACAAGGGCACAAACACATCTACGCGTGAGTAGATTTGGCGTGTGCACAAAGGGAGTCGGCCGTGCCCACCAGGCATCTCACCTGGGCCAACGGCGAGTTACGGAATGACAACGACAGGGCGCTTGGCGCGCTTGGCGAGCCGCCCCGCGACAGAGCCGAAAATGCGCCCCACGATGCCGTGCGTGGAGCCGACGACGATGGCGTCCGCCTCGTACTCCCGCCCGACCTCCTCGAGTTCGTGGCAGATGTCACCGCCGCGCTCGACCAGGATCCAGGGCACCTCGGCGAGGTACTCCGCGCACGCGAGTTCCAGACCGAGCACCTCGGTGCGGTGGTCCGGCACGTCGACGAAGACGGGTGGCTCACAGCCGGCCCACACCGTGGTGGGCAGCCGGTTGGCCACATGGACGATGATCAGGCCCGAACCGGAGCGCTGGGCCATGCCGATCGCGTACGCGAGGGCACGCTCGGAGGACGTCGAGCCGTCGAAGCCGACGACGACACCGTGCTTGAAGGCGGGGTCGCACGATTGGCGTGGCTCTTCCGCCGCCAGGGGATCGGCCGCCGTCGGGTCGGCGACCGGCCGCTTGCGGTCCGCGGGTTCGAAGAATTCGTGACCGGCCATGGCTGTCTCGGCGTTGTGATCCTTGATCGGGTGGGACGACAGTGTGCGGCGGAGCTGTGTCCGGGAATCATCTTCCCAACCCCATACCCCCAAGGGTACGGCGGCACGCCTCCTTAGCCCAGATCCCGCTCACGTCCGCGGCGGGTTCCAGGGAGCATGCACGAGGGGGCGCCCGTAACGCAATGGTTGCTGCCCCGTACAGGCGGTTTGCACAGGATTCACTTACGCCGCCGGCGCACCCCCGGTCCGGCAGTGACCGAGCGGTCGAACCGGCGTTGATCCACGTGAGCCACCGCCGCAGGGAGCGTGAGCCGCCGCTACAGGGAGTATGTGATGTCCGCACCCCGCCCGACCCCCGAGACGCGCCCCGGGACCGCGTCCGGCCCGGACGCGGTGACCGACGTGGTCCGGTGGGCCGCCTTCAGCTGTCTGCTCGTCCCGGTGATCCTCGTGTGGTGCGGCAGCTCCCTCGCGGGCGCCATGGGCACCGCCCTGGGCCTCGCCGCCGTCACTGCGGTCTGCCGGGCGCTGCTGCGCGCGTCCGAGCGCGGCGCGGCCCGGCTGCGGGCCACGGAGGGCGCGCCGCACCGGGGCCGGCATCAGCGCAGCGGTTCGGGGGCGCACAGGGGCGGACGGCGCCCGGGCGGACATACACCGGTCGGCTGACCGGTTTCCGCGCACGCGCCCGTATCTTTTCAGCCAACTTCTGAACTGTGTGCATCAGCACCCCCGAGCACCCCCCAACCCCCGTTCGACCTGCACGGAAAGGGTCCCAGGGGGCTCGCGCACCCTACGTGGATTGGCCACTGCGACAAGGCGCACTTCCCTGCGCGGCCCGCTAGTGCAACGCTTCGTGATCGAATGCTTCACGCCAAGTTGCCAAGTCGACAATGTGCCGGGTGATGAACTGGCACACCGGCACGGCGGGACACAGTAGATTCGATCTTGACTGTCTACGGCGGGGGACTCGTGCAGGACCGAGGGGAAACGTGCAGGAGCGACACAACCGAGGAGCCGCGACCACCGAGGGGGGCTTAGCAGTATGAGCCACGACTCCACTGCCGCGCCGGATGCCGGGGCCCGGAAGCTGTCCGGGCGCCGCCGCAAGGAGATCGTCGCGGTGCTGCTGTTCAGCGGCGGCCCCATCTTCGAGAGTTCCATACCGCTGTCGGTGTTCGGAATCGACCGCCAGGACGCCGGCGTACCGCGCTACCGACTGCTGGTGTGCGGGGGCGAGGAAGGCCCGCTGCGGACCACAGGGGGCCTGGAACTGACCGCGCCGCATGGCCTGGAAGCGATCTCCCGCGCGGGCACGGTGGTCGTGCCCGCCTGGCGATCGATCACCTCGCCACCGCCGGAGGAGGCGCTCGACGCGCTGCGCCGGGCGCACGAGGAGGGCGCCCGGATCGTGGGCCTGTGCACGGGGGCGTTCGTCCTCGCGGCGGCGGGCCTGCTGGACGGCCGCCCGGCCACCACGCACTGGATGTACGCGCCGACGCTGGCGAAGCGCTACCCGTCGGTCCATGTGGACCCGCGGGAGCTGTTCGTCGACGACGGTGACGTGCTGACGTCGGCGGGCACCGCGGCCGGAATCGATCTCTGTCTGCACATCGTGCGGACGGACCACGGCAACGAGGCGGCCGGCGCGCTGGCCCGCCGCCTGGTGGTGCCCCCACGCCGGAGCGGAGGCCAGGAACGCTACCTGGACCGATCTTTACCGGAGGAGATCGGCGCCGACCCGCTGGCGGAGGTCGTCGCCTGGGCGTTGGAGCATCTGCACGAGCAGTTCGACGTCGAGACGCTGGCGGCGAGGGCGTACATGTCGCGCCGCACGTTCGACCGCCGCTTCCGCTCGCTGACGGGCAGCGCGCCCCTGCAGTGGCTGATCACCCAGCGGGTGCTGCAGGCGCAGCGCCTGCTGGAGACATCGGACTACTCGGTCGACGAGGTGGCGGGCCGCTGCGGCTTCCGCTCGCCGGTCGCCCTGCGCGGCCACTTCCGCCGCCAGCTGGGCTCGTCCCCGGCCGCGTACCGGGCGGCGTACCGAGCACGCCGCCCGCAGTCCGACCGCACGTCGGACGGCGACGGCACGGCGAGCGCGCCCGCGCCGATGACCGGCCCGCCGCCGCAGGCAGGCCCGCCGTCCGCCCCGCTGCACCCGGAGAGCCCGGTGCCGATGCAGGCACGCCGTACGGCGGCGGCGAGCGCGGTCGGCTCCTCGGCGCTGCCGGGGGATCACGCGCGGGAGACGTACGCGCGTGCGAGCCTGCCGGGGCAGCGCAGCGGGTCGTAAGGGCCGTGACCCGGCCGTGACGGTGTGACGGGGTCCACAGGGAGCAGGCAGCCCCTGTGGGCCCTGCTCCCGTTCCCGCACGTACGCGGCACCCCTCATATGCGCATGTCGGCCGTAGGGTGGACGCATGAACGATCGCATGGTGTGGATCGACTGCGAGATGACCGGCCTCTCGCTGTCCGACGACGCTCTCATCGAGGTGGCCGCCCTCGTCACCGACTCCGAGCTGAACGTACTCGGCGAGGGGGTGGACATCGTCATCCGCCCGCCGGACCGGGCGCTGGAGACGATGCCGGAGGTGGTACGTCAGATGCACACCGCGTCCGGCCTGCTCGCGGAGCTGCCGAACGGCACGACCCTCGCGGACGCCGAGGACCAGGTCCTCACCTATGTACGTGAACACATCAAGGAGCCCGGCAAGGCCCCGCTGTGCGGCAACTCGGTCGGCACCGACCGGGGCTTCCTGCTGCGCGACATGCCCACGCTGGAGGACTACCTCCACTACCGCATCGTCGACGTCTCCAGCATCAAGGAGCTGGCCCGCCGCTGGTACCCGCGCGCGTACTTCAACAGCCCCGAGAAGAACGGCAACCACCGCGCCCTGGCCGACATCCGCGAGTCCATCGCGGAACTGCGCTACTACCGCGAGGCCATCTTCGTACCGCAGCCCGGCCCTGACTCGGACACCGCCCGAGCGATCGCCGCGAAGCACGTCCTGCCCGCACAGTGACCGCCCCGGCGAAAGCCGGGCGCGAGCACCCCTTCGGACCCTGTACACTTTTTCTCGGCCGGTCGGGGAAACGACAGTAGAACCGCCGGTCATGGTGGGTGTAGCTCAGCTGGTAGAGCACCTGGTTGTGGTCCAGGATGCCGCGGGTTCGAGTCCCGTCACTCACCCTGTTCGAAGAGGCCGGTGACCTTCGTAGGAAGGGGTCACCGGCCTCTTTCATTGCCCTGGTGGCCACACCGCGGGCCACCACGCGCCGGGCGACGGCATCTGCGTCGCCGCGGTCCATCCACGAGCCGGGCGGCGACGAAGGCGAGCCAGCCGCTGGGGCTGTACGGGGCCGGCCGAGTCGTCCGGGCGGGGGCTCCGCGTACCGGCGCCCATGGGCGGGTGTGCCAGGTGTGCCGCAGGTAGGCGATCGACGCCCGGCTCGGTTCGCTCCGGTGTGTCGCTGGCCGGCTGTCCGGCGTAGGCACGGATCACTTGGTCCAGCTCGCCGTGTCCACGGTCAAACGAATCCGTGAGGACGGGATGCGTCCCGTCCGAGGATCACTCGCGCGGCCCGCACGTCGACGGGCTCGGGCCTGGAGGGCCAGGATGCCTCCCCGTGTCTCCTCCTCGGTCCGGGTGGCCCCGAAGGGAAAGGAGGGGCGGCTCTTCGCCGGCTCCCCAACCGGAGGTTCTTTGTCGGACCGGCCGTACGGCTGCTTCGTGACACTGCAACCCGCGACCTCCCCATTGGGGCGCCCTGATCACGCAGGCGCTGAACGAGCTTGCTCCGGGCTCTTTCCCACATGCTTGCCTTGAACTCGTTGAGCGCCCGCATACCGAAGGCCTCCGCACGTGCCTCCTGCGCCTCGAATGTCGGAGCGCTCGGTGCTCCTCGTCCAACGGGGCCATGAGCGCGTCGGGTTGCCGGTGGCCTCCGACCCGACGGTCTCCCGCCTCGTCGACGCCCTAGCCTCGGCCGGGCCGAAGGCCCCTGATGTGATCAGGACGGCAAGCGCTGAAGTCCGCGACCGTGTGTGGAAGTTGGCCGACACGCCGGCTCCGGATGTGGGACCTGGCAACGCCGGCTCCAACGCCGCGAGCGACCACCTGCCCCTCCACGAGGGCGCGCAGAACCAGATCTGGCTGGAGATCGTCCAGATCGTGCTGGAGCTGCCGGCCTGGACCGACGTGATCACCGACGCCCTGGCCCGGCTCACCGCCCTGCCGAAGCCAGGCTGACCAGCAGCGTGCCCCGTCCCTCCAAACCCGCACCGGCCCGCCGGAGCCGTGGAACCCGGCGCCCACCAGGCGTGACAGCCGGACCCTCGACCTGCCCACCAAACGGCCCAACAAGCCACAACTGCTTGCGAGTTGATCTGGCGAGCCGTCATGAAATGCCGAGGCCAACTGAGCGATGTGCCGCGTATCGAGGTCAGCCGAGGCCGGCGTATCCCTGAAAGCGAATTCTGATCCGGCCCTGTGGGGTGGCTCACCCGCTCGGATGCGCTCGGCGAGCAACTGATCGCGAGGGTGTGCATGGTGAGTCCATGAACACTACACCTCACCCCAAGAAGGCCGTTTCCCGGATTCCGCGAGCACTCGCGGTGAGTGCCGCCGTGGGCATCGCATGTGCGGCGGGGGTGGCAACTGCCACATCCGCCGCGGCCGCGACGCCAGCCACGCACGTCGCCACAAAGGCCACCCCAGCCTACGGTGGCGGCGGCGGGGACGGGGAGCACTTCCAGTGCGGCAACGGCCTCCTCCCCATCCTCAACTTCTGCAACTGACGGACAACCAAAGGCAGTTCCTGCCCTCAAACCGCACAACCGCGCATGAAGAAGTCCACCCACCCGTCCACCACCGGGGCGGTCAGGAACAGGGGCAGGACCCCTCTCCCTGACCGCCCTGCCGACCACAACCGAAGTCCTGCGCCCACTGCTCCGACCAGGACCCGCGAGTCCGTCGAGGGCGGTGGCCGCGGGATGGTGCGCTGACCGCACTACCGCGTCCCGCGCTCAAGTCCGCCAATCTGTATGGACGTTGGCCGGTGACTGCGACCGCGTCCGTCACGGAAAGACCCACGGCCCCGTCCCAGTCTGCCTGGCAGGCGTGCTCAGCAACGCGACCAAGCTTCCCGTGGCAGGAAGTGGGGGAGGTCATCCAGGGCCTCACGGGGGACGAACACCGGCCGCGTCAGGAGGTGATCGCCTGCGCGCTGCACATCCAGAACGACGCCCAGTGAGTCCGACCCAGGGACGCCAGCATCCATGTAAGAGAGCTCCGAATCCGGCTCACGGGCTTCGGCACGGTCGAGCATCCACTGCTCCAGAACGGAAGGGACCTGGCCCACCAAGGCCACACCCTCCACGTAGACCTGAGGCCCTCGCAGTGCATCGACCACGATGCCGGCCAGCCGTTCCTCCCGGTAGTAGAGCTTCAGACCGAACTCTCGGTACTCGCCCTCCTCAATGACGTCGACAGTCTCGTTCGCACGACGGCGAAGCCTGTGCCGCTGAGCTTCCTTTGTGACACCGCGCAGTGCCTCCGATACCTCACCGGGGCCCACACCGAACGCCAGCGGCCCCACGCTCACGAACGGATCGAGAGTCCATCGCTGCCGTTCGTCATCCGCCACCACATGCCACCACTTGAACATGACCACGGAGGCTACGGCAGCGTCACGGAAACACGGCCACTGACTGCATGATCGCCGGACAGCCCCTGGTTTCGAGGAGCATTTCCACTCATCGATAGCCTGCGTCCCCATGATGCGCGATTGGATCCTGCCGATGCTGCTTGTGCTCTGCGGCTCAGCCGTCGCGACTGGGCTGATCTTCAAAGGGAACCCCGGCACAGCCGCAGCACTCCTACTGGCGTTCCTTTCGCTCGCAGGCGTGAACTCGCCCCTGATCTTCCCGAGGTCGATCGATGCCCGGGAGGCACAACGCCGCAGCGTGGTCGACGGTCGGCCGGTCGTCTTCTGGCGTCCGGGCTGCAAGTACTGCATACGACTGCGCATCCGGCTGGGCCGCAGCGCCCGCCAGTTGCTTTGGGTCAACATCTGGCGTGACCCGGCAGGAGCAGCAGCGGTGAGGGCAGCCAACGACGGCAACGAGACCGTGCCGACCGTCATCGTGGCGGGCCGGCCACACACCAACCCTGATCCCGAATGGGTGCGCGAACAGCTCTCCCCTTCCGCGTGATCAGAATCCGCACCCTACGGAGAGCAACTGGCTCGCCTTTTCCGCTACTTCAGCGGCAGTTTCGGCCAGCATCACGGCGTACAGCGGGGAGTCCGGGAAGGGCTGGCGTTCGCCGACCTTTCGGAAGCCCCAGGGCCTCCTGGGTGTACCCCCAGGAAACGGATGGCGGCCTGTCAGTCGCCGAGGTTCAAGTGGCCGATGGCCGTGCGGGCGTGGTCCAGGGAGGCGAAGAGGGGTCACGCTTGGTGATGGCGGTGGACTGGGCAGCCAGGCCCGAGTCGACGGCCTCCGTGTGCTCCCCTCGCTGGTGGGCGAGCATGGCGTAGGAGTTCCAGACCGCAATCTCCACAATGGGGTCCTAGCCTAATCCCGCAAGGTACCGGGCCAGCCTTCGTGACCTCCTCTGGTGTCGCCCAGGACCATCAGGTATCCAGGCCGCTGCGGAGCCGGAGCACCGTGGCGGCGAGGAAGTTCCTGCCCCTCACGGGCGGCTCCGACTCTTA
>NZ_BJND01000051.1 GCF_006539505.1 Streptomyces spinoverrucosus | reverse complement strand
GACAGGGCCGCATCCACCTTGTCGGGCTTGTAGATGTTCCCGTGCGCCATACGGCGGCGCAGCGCCTGCGGCGACATGTCGACAAGCTCGATCTGGTCCGCCCGCCGCACCACCTCGTCCGGCACGGTCTCCCGCTGCCGGACCCCCGTGATCGACTCGACCACGTCCCCGAGGGATTCCAGGTGCTGGATGTTGACGGTGGAGATCACGTCGATGCCGGCCGCGAGCAGTTCCTCGACGTCCTGCCAGCGCTTGGCGTTGCGCGAGCCGGGGATGTTGGTGTGGGCGAGTTCGTCCACCAGGGCGACCTGCGGGCGGCGGGCCAGGACGGCGTCCACGTCCATCTCGGTGAAGGTCCCGCCGCGGTACTCCAGCCGCTTGCGCGGGACCTGCTCCAGGCCGTGCAGCATCACCTCGGTGCGCGGGCGGTCGTAGTGTTCCACGAAGGCCACCACGCAGTCCGTGCCGCGCTCGATACGCCGGTGCGCCTCGGACAGCATGGCGTACGTCTTGCCCACGCCCGGTGCCGCACCGAGGTAGATCCGAAGCTTGCCGCGTGCCATGGCCTCATTGTCCGTCTTCCGCAAACTGCTGCGTACGCAGCGTCGACCTTACGGCCAGCGTTCCGGGCAAAGCGGGCGACGAGGGGGCGGGGGGACGTCTTTGACAGAACCCTGACGCGCCGGGCACACGCGAAAGGGCCGCACCCCAGTGGCTACGGCCCTGTCGTGTCCGTCTCTGTCTCAGCGGACCTCGGTGATCTCCGGGCCGCGCTGGAGCTGGCCCATGCCGCCGGAGAAGCGCGAGCTGCCCTGGTCGTCCTGCTGGACGCCCTCGGGGACCATCTGCGCGTCGTTCGGCAGCTTGAGGACGATCGGGTCGCGGGGCGCCATCGGGCCCTCGCCGCGGACCACGACCGTGTCCCGGAAGATGTTCTCCAGCAGCCCGGCCGCCTGCGGCTGCACCGCGCCCTGGCCCGAGATCACACCGCGCAGGAACCAGCGGGGCCCGTCCACACCGACGAACCGGACGACCTGGAAGCCGCCCGTGCCGTCCGGCAGCTGCACCGGCACCTGGGCCCGCAGCTCCCAGCCGAGCGGGCCCTCGACCTCGTCGACGATGCCGCCCTGCTGTGTGATGCCGGCGGCGATCTCCTCGCGCACCTCGCCCCAGATGCCCTCGCGTTTGGGCGCGGCGAAGGCCTGCAGCTGGATGGCGCTGTCCCGGAGCACGACGGTCGCCGCGACGATCGCGTCGCCCGCGACCTCCACCCGAAGCTCCATGCCGTCGACTCCCGGCACGAACAGCCCGCCCAGGTCGACCCGGCCCTCGGCCGGGTCCCGCACCTCGGTGCTGTCCCAGGGTCCGTCGGGCCGCGGTTCCGGCTCCAGCCGCACCCGCTCGCGCTCGACCTCGTCGTCCGCCTCAGTGTCGACGCTGTCGACGACCTGCTCGGCCTCGCCGGCCGCGTCCTCGGCGGCACCCTTCTTCTTGCGACGTCCGAACACGTCACTGTCCTTCCCGGTCGGATACGACCGAAGCGTATCGATTCCCACCCGCCTTGCCGCCCACGGCGGCAAGGCCGCTTGTGCCGCCCCCGTCGCCCACCGCGGCATGGCCGCCGGTGGACCCGAAGCCCCCTTCGGCCCGCGCCGAGCCGGGAAGTTCCGCCACCTCCTGGAAGCGGACCTTCTCGACCTGCTGGACGACCAGTTGGGCAATCCGGTCGAAGCGCTCGAACCGCACGGTCTCGCGCGGGTCCAGATTCACCACGATCACCTTGATCTCCCCACGGTACCCGGCATCAACCGTCCCCGGGGCATTCACGAGGGCGACACCGCAGCGGGCGGCGAGACCGGAACGAGGGTGCACGAAGGCCGCGTACCCCTCGGGCAGCGCGACAGACACCCCCGTGGGCAGTACGGCCCGCTCGCCCGGCGCCAGTTCACACGCCTCGGTGGTGCGCAGATCGGCTCCCGCGTCACCGGGGTGCGCATACGTCGGAAGCGGTACGTCCGCATCGACGCGCCGGATCAGCACGTTCACGGGGTCGCGGCTCACGGGTTCACCTCGAAGGCGCGGGCGCGCCGGATCTGGTCGGGGTCGTTCATGGCGGCCTGGATCTCCTCCTCGCGGCCGTGGTCGATGAAGTGGTCGACCTTGACCTCGATGAAGAGGGCGTCGGCGCGGACGGCGACGGGGCCGTCGGGGGCGCCGATGCGTCCGGTGGCGGTCGAGTAGATCTTCCGTCCGGCCACCGCGGTCACCTCGGCCGCGAGGTGCAGGGTGGTGCCCACCGGCACGGGCCGGACGAAGTCGGTCTCCAGCCGGCCGGTCACGGCGATGGTGCGCAGCAGCCAGTTCAGCGAGCCGAGCGTCTCGTCGAGGGCGGTGGCGAGCACTCCGCCGTGCGCGAGGCCGGGGGCGCCCTGGTGTTCGGGCCGTACGGTGAACTCGGCGGTGATCGACAGCCCTTCGCCGGCCCGCGCCGCCAGGTGCAGCCCGTGCGGCTGCTCGCCGCCGCAGCCGAAGCACTGGCCGTAGTGCGCGCCGAGGAGCTCACCGGGCGCGGGAGCGTCGGCGTGCCGCACCGGCTGCGTCGCGTCGGCGGGCGGCGTCAGAGCTGGGGATGTACCACTCACAGCCGCAGACCTTACCCGCGCGCCGAAGGCGCGCGGACATCGTGCCAAGCTTGACGTCATGCAGCTTTCCGCCGCCCCGTACGAAGAACGCCTCACCGCGCCCCGCTCCTGGTGGCTGATCAGCTTCCTGGCCGGGGTCTCGCTCGCCCTGATCCTGCTGCCCTTCGGCACGCTGCCGATGCTGGGCGGCCTGGTCGGCGGCACGGCCGCCGCGGCGGTGGCGGCGAGTTCGTACGGCTCGGTCCGCATCCGCGTGGTGGGCGGCGCCCTGATCGCGGGCGAGGCGAAGGTCCCGGTCACGGCGCTGGGCGAGGCGGAGATCCTGGACCCGGAGGAGGCCCGGGCCTGGCGCACGCACAAGGCGGACACCCGCGCGTTCATGCTGCTCCGCGCCTACATCCCCACGGCCCTGCGGGTCGAGATCACCGACCCCGCGGACCCGACGCCGTACCTGTACCTGTCGACGCGTGAGCCGCAGCGGCTGGCGGAGGCGATCAGGACGGCGAGGGAAGCGGCCGCGGCGTAACGGCGACGCCGCTCAGCGCCCGAGCTCGTTCTGCTGCCCGTTGCCCATCGGCAGCGCGTCCGCGGGCCGCTCCAGCGGCGGCAGTTCCGTCAGCTGGTCCCAGGGCACCTGCATCTTGCGCAGGTCCGCCCGGATCCGCCCCGCGAGCTTCTTGGTGTCGCGCCGGTTCATGACCGCGCCGACCGCGGCCCCGACCATGAACGGCATCAGGTTGGGCAGGTTGCGCACCATGCGCTTCATGATCTGCTGGCGCAGCTGCCGTTTCATGTGACCGCCGAGGGCGGAGTTCACCGTCGAGGGCTTCAGCGGATCGATCCCGCGCTCCTCCGACCAGGACCTCAGATACGCGCTGCTGCGGTCCTTCAGATTGCCCGGCGGCCGCACGCCGTAGACCTCGTGGAGCTCGGCGATCAGCTTCAGCTCTATCGCCGCGACCCCGGTGATCTCCGCGGCCAGCTCCGTGGGCATCGCGGGCGGCACGGGCAGCATCGCCGCCGCTCCCACGCCCGCTCCGACCGTCGCCGACGCCTTCGCCGCGCCCGCGACCAGCTTGTCCGCGAGCTGTTCGGGACCGAGGCCCGGGAACTGCTTGCGCAGCGTCGCCAGGTCTCGTACGGGGATCCGCGGGGCGATGTCGATCAGCCGGTCGGCGAGGTAGCCGAGGCCCGCCCTGGCGTGTTGGCCGCCCTTGCGGGCGCCTTCCCTCGCCAGCTCCCTGCCCCTGTCCCGGATCACCGCCGCCCGGCGCCTGGCGACGGGGGCGGGACCCTCAGCAGGCACCGGGAGGTCAGCCCGGTCACCGGCCGGTTCGAGCGAGGCCGACCCCGTAGGGACAAGTCCCGTACCGGGGGAGCCCCGCTCGTCGTCACGCACGCCGTGAGGGCCGTCGGACGGCCCCTTGTCCGCTCCCCAGGGGAAGCGGCGCTTCCGAGGTGGGGTCGAGCCAGTCACGGCCGACCCCGCCTCAGTCGCAGTCGCGGCAGATCGGCTGACCGTTCTTCTCCCGGGCCAGCTGGCTGCGGTGGTGGACCAGGAAGCAGCTCATGCAGGTGAACTCGTCCTGCTGCTTCGGCAGCACGCGGACTGCCAGCTCCTCGTTCGAGAGGTCGGCGCCGGGCAGCTCCAGGCCCTCGGCGGCCTCGAACTCGTCGACGTCCACGGCCGAGGCGGACTTGTCGTTCCGCCGGGCCTTCAGTTCTTCAAGGCTGTCCGAGTCGACGTCGTCGTCGGTCTTGCGTGGGGTGTCGTAGTCGGTTGCCATGTCGCTCTCCCCCTCCGGGTGTCTGCGGTGTCTCCAGCGCACGTAACGCGTGAGAGGCCGGACTTGTGCCCGACCCGAGGCGGAGATTTTGCCTCACATCAAGGTCTGTTACTCAATCGACACCCAACCGGACTCCTCACGAGTGATCGGCTTGGATGGCGATCGGGACCGTACACGGTCCGAATGTCGCACTTCAAAGGCGTCTCACCGTGTACTTCCCGTGATCAAGCCCCCGGAAAACCCGGATTTTCCGGGCTTTCCGGCAGCTCACATGATCACGGAGAGTAGATGGCCAGAAAATCGCCTTTGTGATCGATCACACAGGGAACGACCGGACGGGTGCCCGGAGAATTCAGCGCAAAGCGAACATCCCCGGGTGTGTCGCCAGGACTTCAGCCTGTGTCGTCGCCAGGCTCTCAGATCGGGAAGGTGACCCGCATCACGAGCCCGCCTCCTTCCCGCGGTCGCGCCGCGATGTGCCCGCCGTGCGCCCGGGCCACGGACCGGACGATGGACAGGCCGAGGCCGACCCCCTTGTCGCTGCCGGTGCGCTCCGTGCGCAGCCTGCGGAACGGCTCGAAGAGGTTGTCGATCTCGTACGCCGGCACCACCGGCCCGGTGTTCGCGACGACCAGGACGGCCTGGCCGTGCTGGATCTCGGTGGTGACCTCGACCCAGCCGCCCTCGGGCACGTTGTACCGCACGGCGTTCTGCACCAGGTTCAGCGCGATCCGCTCCAGCAGGACGCCGTTGCCCTGGACGACCGCGGGCTCGCGCTTGCCGCGGATCTGCACGCCCTTGGCGTCCGCTTCGGCGTGCACCTGGTCGATGGCCTGCGAGGCGACCTCGGCGAGGTCCACGGGACCCCGCTCGACGATCTGGTTGTCGCTGCGGGCGAGCAGCAGCAGGCCCTCCACGAGCTGCTCGCTGCGCTCGTTGGTGGCCAGCAGCGTCTTGCCGAGCTGCTGGAGCTCCACGGGCGCGTCCGGGTCGGACAGGTGCACTTCGAGGAGCGTGCGGTTGATCGCGAGCGGGGTTCTGAGCTCGTGGGAGGCGTTGCCGACGAAGCGCTGCTGGGCGGTGAAGGCCCGCTGCAGGCGCTCCAGCATGTCGTCGAAGGTGTCCGCCAGCTCCTTGAGCTCGTCGTCCGGACCGTCCAGCTCGATCCGCCGGGACAGGTCCGACCCGGCGACCGCGCGCGCGGTGCGGGTGATCCGCCCGAGCGGCGAGAGCACCCGGCCGGCCATGGCGTAGCCGAACGCGAAGGCGATCACGGCGAGGCCGAGCAGGGCCAGCAGGGAGCGGCTGAGCAGGTTGTCCAGGGCGTGCTGACGCTGCTCGTTGACGCAGGCGTTCATGGCCCGGTTGAGCTCGTCCGCGGTCGGCGAGCCCGGGAAGTTGCAGGTCTCGCTGGCCACCTGGCCGGAGAGGATCTTGAAGGGCAGGTCACTGCCCACGTTCATGGCGTTCGCGGCGAGCAGGTAGATGATCGACAGCAGCATGATGCCGGCGATCAGGAACATGCCGCCGTACAGCAGCGTGAGCCGTATCCGGATGGTCGGCCGCAGGAGCGGGAACGGAGGGGCTGCCTTCCTGGGGTCCCAGGTGGGCTTCGGGGGCGCCTGGGGAGGCGCGGGGTGAGCGGCCACCGCCGATCAGATCCGGTAACCGGAGCCGGGCACGGTCACGATGACGGGCGGCTCGCCCAGCTTGCGGCGCAAGGTCATGACGGTCACGCGCACTACGTTCGTGAACGGGTCGGTGTTCTCGTCCCAGGCCTTCTCCAGGAGCTGCTCGGCGGAGACGACGGCGCCCTCGCTGCGCATCAGGACCTCCAGGACGGCGAACTCCTTCGGCGCGAGCTGCACCTCCTTGCCGTCCCGGAAGACCTCGCGGCGGTTCGGGTCCAGCTTGATGCCGGCCCGCTCCAGGACGGGCGGCAGCGGCACGCTCGTGCGGCGGCCGAGGGCACGCACGCGTGCGGTCAGCTCGCTGAACGCGAAGGGCTTGGGCAGATAGTCGTCGGCGCCGATCTCCAGGCCCTCGACCCGGTCACTGACGTCGCCGGACGCCGTGAGCATCAGCACGCGTGTGGGCATGCCGAGTTCGACGATCTTGCGGCAGACGTCGTCGCCGTGCACCAGGGGGAGGTCGCGGTCGAGGACGACCACGTCGTAGTCGTTGACGCCGATGCGCTCCAGGGCGGCCGCACCGTCGTACACGACGTCGACGGCCATGGCCTCCCGGCGCAGTCCGGTGGCCACCGCATCGGCGAGCAGCTGCTCGTCCTCGACGACGAGTACGCGCACGTCTTGTCCTTCCTGTGTCCACCCGCACAGCGCCTCGGGGCGCACGCGAGCAGGGATCTTCGGGGGTGTGTTGACCTCCATCCTGCCCTTTTCGGCCATAAGTCGGCAGTAAGGCGGTGGAACGGCAGCAGCAGCGGGACCGGGGCCGGACCTCGGCGATCTTCGCGGTGAGCCTCGTGGCGGCACCGCGCGAACCGGGCGCCGGATCCGGGAATGCGAGATTTTCTCCTCCGGTTGAGGTTTCTGCGGGAGGGAGCGGGGGGAGGACCGTTTACACCCCGCGATCACGCTCTGCTTGTGCCGCAGCACCATGCGGTACGCCGCGGTCCGCTTCCGCAGAGTGGGCGTGGGTGTCCGGCACCGTCGCCGCCCAGCAGGGCAGCGCTGGGCACCCATGGGAGACGTGATCGCCCCTTCCGAACGGCACACCCCCGTGCCATCGACCCACGACCCAGGACGAGGGGGCGCAGCATGGACGCATTCACCGCAGGACTTCTGCAGCGCATAAGGGCGACCGAGTCCGACCTGACGCGGGCCCGGGACGAGGGCGACGACTTCCTCGTCGAGGTGGAGCAGGGCGAGCTCGACGACCTGCGCCGGCTCGCCGCCGAACACGGTGTGGAAGTCGGCGCGTCAAGCGTCTGACCTGTACGACAGCGGGCCCCCGGCGAGTCCAGCGCCGGGGGCCCGTTCGTGCGTACCGGCTCCTGGGCCGACCGACTCAGTCGTGCCAGGCGCCGAAGTCCTCCAGGAGCCGCTGGAGGGGCTCGAAGACGCCGGGGGTACCCGCGACCGTCAGATCGCGTGACGGGCGCTCTGAGGGGCGTCCGCCGGTCAGGGCGCCCGCCTCCCGGGCGATCAGGTCGCCGGCGGCGTAGTCCCAGGCGTTGAGTCCGCGCTCGTAGTAGCCGTCGAGGCGGCCGGCCGCGACGTCGCACAGGTCGATGGCGGCGGAGCCGCCGCGCCGGATGTCGCGGACGAGCGGGATCAGCTCGCGGGCGATCTCGGCCTGGTGCGTGCGGACCTCGGTGACGTAGTTGAAGCCGGTGGAAACCAGGGCCTGGTCCAGCGGCGCGGACGGCCGGCAGGCCAGCCTGCGCTCGCCCTCCCAGGCTCCGGTCGCCCAGGCCCCGCCGCCGAGCACCGCGTGGTACGTCTCGCCGCGCATCGGTGCCGCGACGACCCCGACGACGGTCTCGCCGTCCTGCTCGGCGGCGATGGACACGGCCCAGGTGGGCAGCCCGTAGAGGTAGTTCACGGTGCCGTCGAGCGGGTCGATCACCCAGCGGACGCCGCTGCTGCCCTCGCTGGAGGCGCCCTCCTCGCCGAGGAAGCCGTCGTCGGGGCGGTGCTCGGAGATCAGGTCGGTGATCAGCTTCTCCGCCGCGATGTCCATCTCGGTCACCACGTCGATAGGGCTGGACTTGGTGGCGGCCACCGCGAGGTCGGCCGGGCGGCCGTCCCGCAGCCGCTCACCGGCGCGGCGGGCGGCCTCCTGGGCGAGGCGCAGCAGGTCCAGGTGGTGGGCGTCGGTCACGGCGCTCCTCATGCGTAGGGGCTGTCGGCGCCCGCGGCGGCGGGACGCGGGGCGCGGGCCGGGCAGCAGCCCACCGGGCAGAGGTGGTGGCTCGGACCCAGCGCGCCCAGGGCGCACGGCGTGACCCCCTGGCCACGCTCCACGGCGGCCCGCTCCAGGACGAGGTCGCGGATCGCGGCGGTGAACCTCGGGTCGGCGCCCACGGTGGCCGAGCGGCGCACCGGCAGACCCAGCTCCTCGGCCTTGGCCTTGGCCTCCGTGTCGAGGTCGTAGAGGACCTCCATGTGGTCGGAGACGAACCCGATGGGGGCCATCACCACGGCCGGGACCCCGGCGGCGTGCCGCTCCTCCAGGTGATCGCAGATGTCGGGCTCCAGCCACGGGATGTGCGGGGCGCCGGAGCGCGACTGGTAGACGAGCTGCCAGGAGTGGTCGACGCCAGTGCGCTCGCGGACGGCGTCCGCGATCAGCTGCGCCACGTCCAGGTGCTGCCTGACGTACGCCCCGCCGTCCCCGTGCTCCTCGACCGGGCCGGAGGTGTCCGCCGCGGAGTTCGGGATCGAGTGGGTCGTGAACGCGATGTGCGCGCCGTCCCGGACGTCCTCGGGGAGGGAGGCGAGGGACTGGAGCACGCCCTCGATCATGGGCTCCAGGAAGCCGGGGTGGTTGAAGTAGTGCCGCAGCTTGTCGATCTTCGGCAGGTCCAGGCCCTCGGCCTCCAGAGCGGCGAGCGAGTCGGCCAGGTTCTCGCGGTACTGGCGGCAGCCCGAGTACGAGGCGTAGGCGCTGGTGGCGAGGACCAGGATGCGGCGGCGCCCGTCGCGGACCATGTCGCGCAGGGTGTCCGTGAGATAGGGCGCCCAGTTGCGGTTGCCCCAGTAGACCGGCAGGTCGAGGCCGTGGTCGGCGAAGTCCTTGCGCAGGGCGTCCAGCAGGGCGCGGTTCTGGTCGTTGATCGGGCTGACCCCGCCGAACAGGAAGTAGTGCTGGCCGACCTCTTTGAGGCGTTCCTTGGGGATGCCGCGCCCGCGCGTCACGTTCTCCAGGAACGGGACGACGTCGTCCGGCCCCTCCGGGCCGCCGAACGAGAGCAGGAGCAGGGCGTCGTAGGGGGTGGCTTCGAGCGCGTCTGGCATGACTCCGATCCTGCCACCCGGCACTGACAGCGAGGTAACGGTGGGGTGCCGCACGTGTTCACCGCCATAACCCGTTCGCCGCTATATCCCGGGTGCATTAGGGTCACCTAACTCGTAAGCTGTATCAGCCACCTACGCGCCTTACTGATGCGTAACTGATCCGTAGCTGATCCGTACAGAGCCGTGCCGCGCCCCGACCGCCGCGCCATCGGCCCCCCGCTGTCCCTTCCGAGCCGCCCGGAGACCCAGTGCCCAGCCCCTACCGCGCCCTGTTCGCCGCCCCCGGCTCCAAGGGCTTCTCCGCCGCGGGACTCCTCGGCCGGATGCCGCTGTCGATGATGGGCATCGGCGTGGTCACGATGGTCTCCCAGCTCACCGGGCGGTACGGGCTGGCGGGCGCGCTGTCGGCCACCATCGCGCTGTCGGCGGCGGTGGCGGGTCCGCAGGTCTCGCGGCTGGTCGACCAGTACGGGCAGCGGCGGGTGCTGCGCCCGGCGACCCTGCTGGCGCTGGCCGCGGCGGCCCTGCTGCTGGTCGCCGCGCACTACGGGTGGCCGGACTGGGTGCTGTTCGCGGCCTGTGTGGGCATCGGGTGTGTGCCGAGCGTCGGCGCGATGAT
This sequence comes from Streptomyces spinoverrucosus, assembly GCF_006539505.1. Lineage (GTDB taxonomy): Bacteria > Actinomycetota > Actinomycetes > Streptomycetales > Streptomycetaceae > Streptomyces > Streptomyces spinoverrucosus. The sequence continues at coordinate 62,736 of NZ_BJND01000051.1, read as the reverse complement.
CCGGGCCCGCTGGGCGGCCCTGTACCGGGGCACCCCGCAACTGCACACCGCGTACTCCTTCGAGTCCGTGGTGGACGAGATCTGCTTCATCTTCGGGCCGATCATCTCCATCGGCCTGTCCACCGCCTGGTTCCCGGAGGCCGGCCCGCTGCTGGCCGCCTGCTTCCTCGCGGTCGGCGTCTTCTGGCTGACCGCGCAGCGGTCCACCGAGCCCGCCCCGCACCCGCGCGAGCGGCACGGCGGCGGCTCCGCCATGCGCTCCCCCGGCCTGCAGGTCCTGGTGACCACCTTCGTGGCCACCGGCGCGATCTTCGGGGCGGTGGACGTGGTCACCGTGGCCTTCGCCGACGAGCAGGGCCACAAGGGAGCGGCGAGCATCGTCCTCGCGGTGTACGCGCTGGGCTCCTGCGTGGCGGGGGCCGTCTTCGGGCTGCTGCACTTCAAGGGAGCGCCCGAACCTCGGTGGCTGCTGGGTGTATGCGCGATGGCCGTGAGTATGATCCCCCTCCTACTGGTCGGAAACTTGCCGTTTCTGGCCGTGGCGCTCTTCGTCGCGGGCCTGTCCATCGCTCCCACGATGATCACGACGATGTCCCTGATCGAAGAGCACGTACCACGCGCGCAACTGACCGAGGGCATGACCTGGGTGAGCACCGGGCTCGCGGTGGGGGTCGCACTCGGCTCCTCCGTGGCCGGCTGGGTGATCGACGCCGCCGGTGCGCGCGCCGCGTACGGGGTTCCGGCAGTGTCCGGGGCCGTCGCGGTCGCGGTCGGTTTCCTCGGGTACCGCCGGCTCAAGCGGCCGGCTCCGGGTCGGGGAGGCACCGTTGAGCAGCACAGCGAGCGGGAAGAACGGCACGTGGCGTAACTGGGGCGGCAATGTCGCCGCCCGCCCGGCGCGGGAGGTCACGCCCGCCTCCGTGGAGGAGCTGACCGAGGCGGTACGGCGGGCGGCGGAGGACGGCTTGAAGGTGAAGGCCGTCGGCTCCGGGCACTCCTTCACGTCCATAGCGGCGACCGACGGTGTGTTGATCCGCCCTCAACTGTTGACGGGCATACGCAACATTGACCGCGAGGCCGGCACCGTCACGGTCGAGGCAGGCACCCCGCTCAAGAGACTCAACATGGCCCTCGCGCGCGAGGGGCTGTCGCTGACCAACATGGGCGACATCATGGAGCAGACCGTCTCCGGCGCCACCAGCACCGGCACCCACGGCACGGGCCGCGACTCGGCCTCGATCGCCGCCCAGATCCGGGGCCTGGAGCTGGTCACCGCCGACGGCTCGGTGCTCACCTGCTCCGAGAAGGAGAACCCGGATGTCTTCGCGGCCGCCCGGATCGGCCTCGGAGCCCTGGGCATCGTCACGGCGATCACCTTCGCGGTCGAGCCGATCTTCCTGCTCACTGCGCGCGAAGAGCCGATGACCTTCGATCGGGTCACCAGCTCCTTCGACGAACTCTGGGCCGAGAACGAGCACTTCGAGTTCTACTGGTTCCCGCACACCGGGAACACCAACACCAAGCGCAACAACCGCAGCGCCGGCCCGGAGCGGCCGGTGGGGCAGCTCAAGGGCTGGTTCGAGGACGAGTTCCTCTCCAACGGCGTCTTCCAGGTGGCCAACTGGGTCGGCCGCGCGGTACCCGCCGCCATCCCGACGATCGCCCAGATCTCCAGCAAGGCCCTCTCCGCGCGCACGTACACGGACATCCCGTACAAGGTCTTCACGTCTCCGCGCCGGGTGCGTTTCGTGGAGATGGAGTACGCCGTCCCGCGCGAGGCCGTCGTGGCGACGCTGCGCGAGCTGAAGGCGACGGTCGACCAGTCCCCGCTGCGGATCAGCTTCCCCGTCGAGGTGCGCACCGCCCCGGCCGACGACATCACGCTGTCCACGGCATCCGGCCGGGACACCGCGTACATCGCCGTCCACATGTTCCAAGGCACCCCCTATCAGGCGTACTTCACCGCCGCCGAGCGGATCTTCACCGCGCACGAGGGGCGGCCGCACTGGGGCAAGGTGCACACGCGGGACGCGGAGTACTTCGCCGGGGTCTATCCGCGCTTCGGGGAGTTCACGGCGCTGCGGGATCGGCTGGATCCCGAACGGCGGTTCCAGAACGACTACTTGCGGAGGGTGCTGGGGTCGTAGCGGCTGTTGATTCCGTGAAGTACGCCACCTGTGCGGGCCGGAAAACCCGTCAGCGGCGGCCAAGTACCGTCCCCCGGGAGAAGTTCAGCGGCGTGCCAATCCACGCACGTGGCCCAAATGGAGTACTGTTGCGAGCCCTGGGTCCGGTCTCCCGCCAGGCTGTCCGGAGCCATGAAGGACCGCCGGGAGGGGGCTTGTTGCACAGGGTGACGGAGTTGGTCACTTAGCGTTGCGAATAGGTAACCGTGCCATAACGGCGATCCAGGGCCCGTGCCCGACACGCCGGGCAACTCGGCAAGGTTGTGGCAGGCTGCACCCGGGCAGGCCACACTCGACTAGCGGAAGCAGCGACGCACGTGACGTCGGCAGGCACCACCCGGGAGGTCCCCATGCCCGAACTGCGTGTCGTGGCCGTCTCCAATGACGGCACACGGCTGGTGCTGAAGGCTGCGGACAGCACGGAGTACACGCTTCCGATCGACGAACGGCTCCGCGCCGCCGTGCGCGGCGACCGTCCCCGCCTCGGCCAGATCGAGATCGAGGTGGAGAGCCATCTCCGCCCCCGAGACATCCAGGCGCGCATACGCGCGGGCGCGACCGCGGAAGAGGTCGCCCAAATGGCGGGCATCCCCGTCGACCGCGTACGCCGCTTCGAGGGTCCCGTGCTGGCCGAGCGCGCCTTCATGGCCGAGCGGGCCCGCAAGACCCCGGTCCGCCGCCCCGGCGAGAACTCCGGGCCGCTGCTCGGCGAGGCCGTGCAGGAGCGGCTGGTGCTGCGCGGCGCCGAGAAGGACACCGTGCAGTGGGACTCCTGGCGCCGCGACGACGGCACCTGGGAGGTGCTGCTGGTCTACCGCGTCGCGGGCGAGCCGCACTCGGCGAGCTGGACGTACGACCCGCCCCGGCGGCTCGTCCAGGCCGTCGACGACGAGGCCCGCTCGCTGATCGGCGAGGCCGACGACCTCGGCGCGCCCGAGCCCAGCTTCCCCTTCGTCCCACGCATCGCCCGACTGCCGCGCGAACGCACGCTGGACCGTGCCGCCGACCGGGAGCGGCCGAGCCTGCCGGCGCCCCCGGCCGAGCCTGCCGAGGAGAGCGCGGGTGAGCGGGACTCGCTGACCAGCCTGCTGGAGGCGGTGCCGAGCTTCCGGGGCGACCTGGTGGTCCCGGAGCGTCCCGCGCCCGAGCCGGTGGAGGAGCCCGCCGCCGAGCCCGAGGCCGAGGAGCCCCCGGCGCCCGCGGCCTCGGCCGGTTCCGCCTACGCGGACGTCCTCATGCCGCGCTCCGTCGGCAGCCACCGCGACCGCCTCATCGGCGCCACCGACCGCCAGGCCGAGGCCGACGGCGTCCGCCCCGGCCGCAGAGCGGCGGTCCCGAGCTGGGACGAAATCGTGTTCGGGACGCGGCGGAAGAAGCAGGAGTAGTTCCCGAGCGACGGTACGAGAACGAGGGGCCCGCACCTGACCAGCTGACCAGGTGCGGGCCCCTCGGCCGTGGCGGCACGGGGGTTACTGCGGATCCGGCCCGACCGCGACCGGCCGCGACGGGTCCGACGACCACTCCGACCACGAGCCCACATACAGCGCCGCCGGAATCCCCGCGACCGCCAGCGCCAGCGCCTCATGCGCCGCGGAGACCCCGGAACCGCAGTACACGCCCACCTTCGCCCCGTCGTGCGCCCCCAGCGCGTTGAAGCGTGCCCGGAGCTCCTCGGCGGGCAGCAAGCGCCCGTCCGCCCCCACGTTCTCGTTCGTCGGCGCCGACACCGCCCCGGGGATGTGCCCGCCCACCCGGTCGATCGGCTCCACGTCCCCCCGGTACCGCTCCGCCGCTCGCGCGTCGAGCAGTACCCCCGAACGGGCCAGCGCCGCGGCCGCATCCGCGTCCAGGAGCCCCTCGGCGCCGGCCACCGGCCGGAAGTCGCCCTCCTCGGGCGTCGGCTCCTCCACCGACAGCGCGCCGTCCCACGCCGGCAGTCCCCCGTCGAGCACCCGCACATCCGGGTGACCCGTCCAGCGCAACAGCCACCAGGCGCGGGCCGCGGCCCAGCCCTGGCCGCCGTCGTACACAACGACCCGCCGCCCTGACGACACGCCCGCCCGGCGCATCGCGGCGCCGAACTCCGCCAGGTCCGGCAGCGGATGGCGCCCGTTCTCGCCCGGCGCGGAGGCCAGTTCGCGGTCCAGGTCGACGAAGACCGCGCCGGGGATGTGCCCGGTCGCGTACTCGGCCCGGCCGTCGAACGGCGGCTCACCGGCCGCCTTGGCCACAGTCAGCTGCCAGCGGACGTCGAGCAGTACGGGCGGATGGGGCCCTGCCAGGTCGCTCGCGAGTTCGGATGCGGTGATGATGGCGTTCATGGCCACCATCCTTGCGTACGGGGTGGCCGCTTCGTCCAGGTCCGGCTACTCTGCTCGGCCGTACAGCCTCGATCACCAGGCGTACGGGATCGGGCACATGCTGTAGAGCCGATCGACACCCGAGAGCAATCGCCGCGAAACGGGCAGGAAACCGCAGATCGGGCAACTGCCGGGCGCGGAGCGGAATGCGGCGGCGCGCCCGGACGGCGGGACCATGAGGGTGGTGCGAGCATCGGCACGGGGGTTCGAGAGCGGAATCGACGCGGCCACCGCGAGGGGCCGAGGAGAGAGTGACGATGACCGAGGCACGGGGGTCGGCAGGCCGCAACGGCGAAGGGCACGCCCGGTACGCGACCGGCACACCCTGCTGGGTGAGCCTGATGGTGCACGGCCTGGCCGCGACCCAGGAGTTCTACGGGACCCTGTTCGGTTGGGAGTTCCGCCCCGGCCCTCAGCAGCTCGGCCCCTATGTGCGGGCCCTGCTCGACGGCCGCGAGGTGGCGGGCATCGGCCGGCTGCCCCCGGACCGGCATCTCCCCATCGCCTGGACGCCGTACCTGGCCTCCGACGACGTCGGCCGGACCGCAGAGACGATCCGCCTGTGCGGCGGCACGGTCGGCGTGGGCCCGCTCGACGCGGAGGAGGCCGGGCGCCTCGCCATCTGCTCGGACCCCTCCGGCGCCGTCTTCGGCGTCTGGCAGGCCGCGGCCCACCGTGGCACCGGCATCGCCGGGGTGCCCGGGACACCGGCCTGGCACGAACTCCTCACCTTCGAGTCGGAGAGCGTCGCCAAGTTCTACGGGACCGTCTTCGGCTACGAGGAGGAGCCCGTCGTCTCCGCCGACATCGACTACCTCACCCTGCACCTCGACGGCCGCCCGGTCGCCGGCCTGCACGGCGTGGGCACGTCGCTGCCCCGCGACCGGGGCCCGCACTGGCTCACGTACTTCGAAGTCGCCGACACGGATGAGGCGCTGGACCATGTCGTCGACCTGGGCGGACATGTCCTCAAACCGGCGCACGACAGCGCACACGGGCGCGTGGCCACAGTGGCCGACCCCGAGGGCGCGCGCTTCTGCCTGATTCAGACAGACCGACTGATTCAGACGGACCGGCGCTGACCGCTCAGGCAGGTGACACCGGTAGCACGTCCGGCGACAGTGCCGCCGCGTGCGCCGAAGCGGCCGTCATACGGCGCCGGTGATGCCGCCGACACAGCACCTCGTACCCGACGGTGTCCGCCTGGTTGACGTCGCCGACGACCACCTGCGCGCCCTCGACGACCATCTGGCCGCCAACCGTACGGGCGTTGTGCGTGGCCCGCGCCCCGCACCAGCACAGGGCCTCCACCTGGAGCACCTCGACCCGGTCGGCCAGCTCCACCAGCCGCTGGGAGCCGGGGAAGAGCTTGGTGCGGAAGTCGGTCGTGATGCCGAAGGCGTAGACGTCCAGGCCCAGATCGTCGACCACGCGCGCGAGTTGGTCTATCTGCTCCGGCGCCAGGAACTGCGCCTCGTCCGCGATCACATAGTCCGCGCGCCCGCCCTGCGAGAGATGTTCGACGAGGTACGCGTACAGGTCCATGCCGTCGGTGACCTCCACCGCGTCCGTCACCAGGCCGAGCCGGGAGGACAGCTTGCCCTCGCCGGCGCGGTCGTCGCGGGTGAAGATCATGCCCTGCAGCCCGCGCGCGGAGCGGTTGTGCTCGATCTGGAGAGCCAGCGTCGACTTCCCGCAGTCCATCGTTCCGCAGAAGAACACCAGCTCGGACATGGGAAGTTGAGCACCTTTCGGCGAAGGATCACGGGGGGCGGGTGTCAGGAGCGTACTTCGAGCAGCGGGACCAGCTGCTCGGCAGGGGTCATCGAGCCGTGGTTGCCGACCATCGACGACTCCTTCGGCTCCCGCTCCGAGGCGATGAGCAGGACGTCGTCACACGCGGCCGCGACCACGTCGCCGATGCGCGCGTACACCCGCTCGTCGATCTGCGGGCCGAACCAGCCCGCCGCGATCGCCTCGTCCCGCGAGGCCACCCAGAACTGCTCGCCGAGCACCTCGCGCCAGCAGGTCAGTACGTCGTCCTCGGCGCCCGGCACCGCGTACACGTGCCGTGCGCGGCCCTCGCCGCCCAGCAGGGCGACGCCCGCGCGCAGCTCCCAGTCCTCGTCGAAGTCGATGCGGTGCTGTTCGTCGAAGGGCACGTCGACCATGCCGTGGTCGGCGGTGACGTAGAGCGCGCTGCGCGGCGGCAGTTGTTCGGCCAGCCGCTGGACCAGGCGGTCGACGTACATGAGCTGGCCGACCCAGGTGTCGGAGGCGAGGCCGAAGCGGTGCCCGGCGCCGTCGAGTTCGGCGTAGTACGTGTAGACGAGGCTGCGGTCCCCGGCGGCGAGCTGCTCGGCGGCGAAGTCCATGCGCTCCTCGCCAGTCAGCCGCCCGTGGAACGCTCCACCGCTGAGCGCGACCTTCGTCAGCGGGGTGTGCTGGAAGGCGGGCGACGAGACCTGGGCGGCGTGCACCCCGGCGCGGTCGGCCAGCTCGAAGACCGTGGGGTACGGCTGCCAGGTGCGCGGCTCGGACCACGGCTGCCAGCGCAGCTGGTTCATCAGCTCGCCGGTGGCCGGGTTGCGCACGGTGTAGCCCGGCAGGCCGTGCGCGCCCGGCGGGAGGCCGGTGCCGACGGAGGCGAGGGAGGTCGCGGTGGTCGCCGGGTAGCCGGCGGTGAGGGGGCGGCCCGTGCCGCCGCGTGAGGTGGCGAGGAGCGAGGTCATGAAGGGCGCTTCCTCGGGGTGCGCCCTCAGCTGCTCCCAGCCGAGCCCGTCGATCAGGAACACGCAGACCCGGTCGGCGGGGGTCAGCTCGGTGATCGCGGCGGGCATGCCGGGTACGCCCATGCCCGCGGCCAGCGTGGGCAGCAGGTCGGCGAGCGAGCCCGTGCCGTACTCGGGGCAGGGGGCGGAGTCGACGGCGAGGGGCTCGGGGTGGTCGGCCCAGGCGTGGGCGGGCTGGGCCATCAGCGTGCGGGGTCCGCGGTCGCCTCGGAGATGGCCTGCGCGAAGGCGAGCGCCTGGCGGACCGTCTCCGGGCCGTCCCCGGCCTCGCTGACACGCAGGCTGAGGTCGTCGGCCGTCGAGCTGCCCGTATAGCCGTGGTCGGCCTCGCAGTTGGGGTCGCCGCAGGCGGCCGGCTCCAGGTCGATACGGGAGACGGCACCCCAGCCGATGGTCAGCACGACCTCGCGCGGGAGGGTGCCCGGCGTGTACGACTCCGGGTTGGCGACCACCCGGCTGACCACGACCGAGGAGACCCGGTCCAGCTTCACCGACTCCGTGGACGTCGTGGCGTACGGCGTCGGGGAGGTGCTGTCGGCGGCCTGCTCGTCGGTGTGGCTGACGATGAAGCGGTGGTCGGTGAGGACGAGCACGGTCACGTGCCGCCGCACCTCGTTCTGGTCGAACGTCGTCTCTTGGTGGACCAGGTACGACTGGATGGGCTCGCCGCCCACAGCGGCCTCCACCGCCTCGGCCACGAGGGCCGGGTAGTAGCCGCTGCGCTCGATCGCCGCACGCAGCCCCTGGGTCGTCGTACTGGTCTTGGCCATGCCGTCCATCCTACGGGGGCCCACTGACTGCGAGGCACCGCTCAGGCGGTCCGGGCCCGGGGTCAGTACGTCGGAAGCGTCCGTGGGCCCAGGTCGTCGCGGACGGGGGGCGGGGCCAGGCGGACGGAGGCGCCGAGAACGCTCAGGCCGTGGGGGGCGACGACGACCGGCTCCAGGGTGACCGCGACCACCTCCGGGTGGTCGTCGACGAGGCGGGACACGCGCAGGAGCAGTTGTTCGAGGGCGGGTGTGTCGACGGGTGTGGAGCCGCGCCAGCCGAACAGGAGCGGCGAGGTCCGGATCGACCGGATCAGCGAGGTCGCCTCGCGGTCGGTGACCGGGATCAGCCGGTGCGCGGTGTCGCCGAGCAGCTGGGAGGCGGCTCCGGCGAGCCCGAAGGAGAGCACCGCTCCGGCGGCCGGGTCGATCACGGCCCGTACGACGGTGTCCACCCCGCGCGGGGCCATCCGCTGCACGACCGGCCTCAGCTCCTCGGGCTTGCCGAACAGCTCCGTCAACTCGGTGAACGCCCGCCGCAGTTGCTCCTCGTCCGCGAGGTCGAGCCGTACGCCGCCGAGGTCGGCGCGGTGGCGCAGGTGCGGGGCGGTGGCCTTGAGGGCGACGGGGTAGCCGAGGGTGCGGGCGGCTTTCGCGGCGTCGTCGGGGGTCGGGGCGGGCAGGGCGCGGTGGACGTGGATGCCGTAGCGGCCCAGCAGCTCGCAGGTCTCCTCGGTGCCGAGCGTGAGGCCCTGCCCGCGCGCGAGCAGCCCGCCGATCAGCTGCGCGGCGCCCTTCTCGTCGATGTCGTCGTACTCGGGCACCTTCCCGGGGTCGGCGGCCTCACGCCGCCACTGCGCGTACTTGACGGCTTCGGCGAGGGCACGGACGGCGCGTTCGGCGGCGGGGTAGGCGGGGATGAGGTGCAAGCCGGCGGGGGGCGGCTCGGGGGCCGTGCGCACTTCCGATTCGGGGGCCGGTCTCACTCTCGGACCGGCCTGTGGTGCGGTGCTCGCCGCGACGGACAGCGCGTCCGCGAGCCCGCCCAGCTCCACATGCACCACCAGCACCGGCTTGGCGGGAACCGCCGCCGCGGCCGACCTCAGGGCCTCCGCCAGCGCCGCGTCCCCCGCCGATCCCTCCCCCACCACCGGTATCGCGGTCACCACGACGGCGTCACACGTCTCGTCGGCCAGCGCCCGCGCGAGCGCCTCCCGGAAGTCCTCCGGTGAAGCGGCCGTCGTGAGGTCCAGCGGAGGCTGCGGCCGCAAGCCCTCGGCCAGACAGGCGTCGTACGTCAGCAGTCCCAGCGACTCGGAGTTCCCGAGGATCGCCACGCGCGGCCCGTCCGGCAGCGGTTGGCGCGCGAGCAGCAGCCCGGCGTCCACCAGCTCGGTGATCGTGTCCACCCTGATCACCCCGGCCTGCCGCAGCAGCGCGGACACCGTGGCGTGCGGCAGCCGCGTCGCCCGTACGGCATGTCCCTGCGGTGCGGCGCCTCCATGGCGTGCGCCCTGCACCACGACCAGCGGCTTCGCCGCCGCGGTCCGCCGGGCGAGGCGGGTGAACTTGCGCGGGTTGCCGATGGACTCCAGGTACATCAGGACGACGTCGGTGTCCGGATCGTCGTACCAGTACTGGATTACGTCGTTGCCGGAGACGTCCGCGCGGTTGCCGGACGAGACGAACGTCGACACGCCCGTGACGCCGGTGACCCCGCCGCCGCGACGGTGCAGCCGGGACAGCAGCGCGATGCCGATGGCCCCGGACTGCGCGAACAGCCCGATCCGCCCGGGACGCGGCATCTGAGGGGCCAGTGAGGCGTTGAGCCGCACCTCCGGGGAGGTGTTGATGATCCCGAAGGCGTTGGGCCCGATGATCCGCATGCCGTACGCGCGTGCGTGCCGCACGAGTTCACGCTGGCGCTCGCGCCCCTCGGGCCCGCTCTCGGCGTACCCGGCGGAGAGCACCACGAGCCCCTGCACCCCGTGCTCCCCGCACTCGGTGACCACCTCGGGCACGTGCTCTGCGGGCACCGCCACGACCGCGAGGTCGACGGGCCCGTCGATGTCGCGCACCGACCGGTACGCCGGCACCCCGCCGAGTTCCCGCTGTCCCTCGGGGAGCGCCCTGTTCACGGCGTGGAGACGGCCGGTGAAGCCGGCCTCCAGGATGTTGCCGAGCACGCTCCGGCCCACGCCCCCTGGCGAGCGCCCCGCGCCGACGACGGCGATCGAGCCGGGGACCAGCAGCCGCCGTACCGACCTGGCCTCGGCGCGCTGCTCGCGCGCGTGTTGCACCGCGAGCGAGCGGTCGGTGGGTTCGAGGTCGAACTCCAGGCGTACGACACCGTCCTCGAAGCTGCGCTTCTGGGTGTATCCGGCGTCCGTGAACACCTTGATCATCTTGGTGTTGGCGGGCAGCACCTCGGCGGCGAAGCGGCGGATGCCGCGCTCGCGGGCGACGGCGGCGATGTGCTCCAGCAGGGCGGAGGCGACACCGCGCCCTTGGTGGGCGTCCTGCACCAGGAAGGCGACCTCGGCCTCGTCGGCGGGCGCGGACGCGGGCAGCCCGTCGATGCCGATGCGGTCATAGCGTACGGTGGCGATGAACTCGCCGCCGATCGTGGCCGCGAGTCCCACCCGGTCCACAAAGTCGTGGTGCGTGAAGCGGTGGACGTCCTTGGCGGACAGGCGCGGGTAGGGCGCGAAGAAGCGGTAGTACTTCGACTCGTCCGAGACCTGCTCGTAGAAGCTGACCAGGCGGTCTGCGTCGTCAACGGTGATGGGGCGGATGCGCGCGGTGCCGCCGTCGCGCAGCACCACGTCGGCTTCCCAGTGGGCGGGGTACTCGTGCCGGTCCGACGAGCTCTGCATGGGGCCCAGAGTACGGCTCGCGTCCGACAACGGCGCGAGGCAGTCTGTGGAAGGACGAACGCCGGACCGAGGCCGCGGTCCGGTGCCACCTCCGGACGGGACACAGGACCCGTCGGGACGTGCTTCACGATATGGGAAACTGGTCTAGACAACCCTGAACACCTGAAGGGCAGCATCACATGGCTGAGCGCCGCGTCAACGTCGGCTGGGCCGAGGGCCTCCACGCCCGCCCCGCCTCCATCTTCGTCCGAGCCGCCACGGCCGCAGGCGTCCCGGTGACGATCGCCAAGGCGGGCGGCAACCCCGTCAACGCGGCATCCATGCTGGCCGTCCTGGGTCTGGGCGCCCAGGGTGGCGAGGAGATCGTCCTGGCCTCCGACGCCGAGGGCGCCGACGCCGCGCTCGACCGTCTGGCCAAGCTGGTCGCCGAGGGCCTCGAGGAGCTCCCCGAGACCGTCTGAGCGCGCGCCAGGCACATCTGAGGCCGCGTCGCCCTTTCCGGGCGGCGCGGCTTAGCCGTTTTTTCCGGAGCCCTCGGCCGCTTTTTCACGGCCGGGGTCGCGGGAATTCGGGACACACCGAAAAAGGGCAGCGGAAATACACCGCCGCCGAATATCTCTTCTTTGTATACGGTGCTCGTGTTAATGCCGCAGGCCCGACATGTTTACGGCTTGTTGCGAAGTCCTCACACGGTCCGCGCGGTCGCCATTGCCGGAAAAACGGAGCCGGTGCGCGCCGGTCGCGCGCTCGGTGTGCAGCGCCGTGATGGCCCGCGCGCGCTCGCTGTCGCCGCGCGCCACCGCGTCCACGATCGCGCCGTGCTCCGTCCAGGACTCCACGGGGCTGACGGGCGCCTCCACGGCGTACATCCAGGCGATCTTGTGCCGCAACTGGGTCAGCATCGCGATCAGGGCGGGACTGCCGGAGGCCTGGGCGAGCGTCTCGTGGAACCAGCCGCCCAGGGAGCGCAGGTCCTCGCTGTTGCCCCGCCTGGCCCGCTCCTGGCCCAGCCGGACCAGGCCGCGCAGCACCTTCAGATGGGCCTCGGTGCGCCGCTGGGCGGCCCGGGAGGCGCCGAGCGGCTCCAGCAGCATGCGCATCTCCAGCAGGTCGGCGGCCTCCTGCTCGGTCGGTTCCGCCACGCACGCGCCCGCGTGCCGCCGGGTCACCACGAAGCCCTCCGCCTCCAGCGTGCGCAGGGCCTCCCGGACGGGGACGCGCGAGACGCCGTAGCGGCGCGCGAGGAGTTCCTCGGTGAGCCGGCCGCCACGCTCGTAGACACCCGCGACGATGTCGTCCCGGATCGCCGTGCACACCGAATGTGCCGGAATACGCATGACCGACCTCCGCCTTAATCCCCGTGAAACGTCGACGATTGACGTGTGTTCCGTGACTCTATTGCAATGAGCCGGAATTTCCGATGGCGGGTCGGAATCCATGGATATTTTTTGGACAAGCAGGCGTACGACACGCCGAAAGCCCCGGCTCGGGAAGCCGGGGCCGCGGGGGTGTGCGCTGTCAGATGGTGACGCCGTGCGAGCGGAGGTAGGCGACCGGGTCGATGTCCGAACCGTACTCGGCGGTCGTCCGGGCCTCGAAGTGCAGATGCGCTCCGGTGACGTTGCCGGTGGCGCCGGACAGGGCGATCTGCTGCCCCGGGGCGACCGTCTGGCCCACCGAGACCCCGATGGACGACAGGTGACCGTACTGGGTGTACGTACCATCGTTCATCCTGATCACGACTTGATTGCCGTACGCCCCACCCCAGCCGGCCTCGACCACGGTGCCGGAGCCGACCGCGTGCACGGGCGTGCCGCTCGCGGCGTGGAAGTCGACACCGGTGTGGCTGCCGGAGGACCACAGGGAGCCGCCGGCCTGGTAGCCGGTGGAGACGTAGGAGCCGCTGATCGGCGGCACGTAGGTGTTGAGGCGCTTGCGCTCGGCCTCGCGGGCGGCGCGCTCCTTGGCCTCCCGTGCCTCCTTGGCCCGTTCCTCCGCGCGCTTCTTGGCGGCGGCCTCGGCCTTCTTCTCGGCGGCGGCCTCCGCGGCGGCCTGCTCCTGGGCGGCGGCCTGGGCGTCTATCTGCTCGGCGACCGAGTCGCCGATGGTGATGACCGGGAGCAGGCCGGTCTGCTCGGCCGCGGGCTCGGCGGCGAGCGCGGGAGCGGCCAGGGTGCCGATGACTCCGGTGGTGGTGAGCGCCGCGACGCCCGTCGCGTGGGCGGCGGTGCGCTTCATCCGGCTGGGACGACGATGCTTCCCGGTGGCGCGCGTGAACGCCATGTGGTGGCTGGTCCTTTCCTTCCCTCTCGCCTACCGGGTTAGCTGACGGGTTCGGAGCAGGAAGGTCTCCTACGGACTCCCTCGCTGGGCGCGGGCGTCCGATTCACCCCAGGGACTGCATGGTTGGGTCCCCGGCTCCCCTGGCTCGCGCCGTACGGGGACTCGGCGATGACTGTCCGGTGCCGCGGATGCGGCGCACTGCCTGACGGACAGCCCGGATGACGCTAAGCGGGACATCTTTCAATCCCCAAACGCAACTGGGCGTTTGTAGCGCATCCCACAGGGCAGACAGGCAACCTCTCCCCCAATTGGGACATAAAGGGGCCCTGGTGACGGATCCGTCACCAGGGCCCCTACGCGCGCGTGCCGTCCGGCGGCCTCTACTCGGCCGCCACGACGGTGACTTCGCCGATGCCGAGGGCCTCCACGGGTGCCTTGATCTGCGCCGCGTCACCGACGAGCACCGTCACCAGACGGTCCACCGGGAAGGCGCTCACGGCCGCCGCGGTGGCCTCCACCGTCCCGGTCGCGGCGAGCTGCTGATACAGCGTCGCCTGGTAGTCGTCGGGCAGGTGCTGCTCGACCTGGTCGGCCAGGGTGCCCGCCACGGCCGCCGCGGTCTCGTACTTCAGCGGCGCCACACCGACGAGGTTCTGCACGGCGACGTCCCGCTCGGCGTCCGTGAGGCCCTCCCCGGCGAGCGTGCGCAGCACCGTCCAGAGGTCCTGAAGCGCGGGGCCGGTGTTCGGCGTGTCGACGGAACCGCTGATGGCGAGCAGCGAGGCGCCGCTGCCGTCGGGAGCGGAGCGCAGCACCTGGCCGAACGCGCGCACCCCGTAGGTGTAGCCCTTCTCCTCGCGCAGCACGCGGTCCAGGCGGGAGGTGAGGGTGCCGCCCAGGCAGTACGTACCGAGCACCTGGGCGGGCCACACGCGGTCGTGCCGGTCGGGGCCGACCCGGCCGATCAGCAGCTGGGTCTGAACGGCGCCGGGGCGGTCCACGATGACCACGCGGCCGGTGTCGTCGCCGGTCACCGGCGGCACGGGCCGCGGCTGCGCCGGGGAGCCGGTCCAGCCGCCCAGGGTGTCGCCGAGCAGCGCGTCGAGGTCGACGCCGGTGAGGTCGCCGACGACCACGGCGGTGGCCGTGGCGGGGCGGACGTGCCGGTCGTAGAAGGCGCGTACGGCAGCGGAGTCGATCTTCGCGACCGTGTCCTCGGTGCCCTGGCGCGGGCGCGACATGCGCGAGGACGCCGGGAACAGCTCCTTGGAGAGCTCCTTGGCGGCCCGCCGTGCGGGGTTGGCCAGCTCGTGCGGGATCTCGTCGAGGCGGTTGCGGACCAGCCGCTCGACCTCGCTGTCGGCGAACGCGGGCGCCCTGAGGGCGTCGGCGAGCAGACCGAGGGCCTTGGGCAGCCGGGAGACCGGGACCTCCAGGCTCAGCCGGACGCCGGGGTGGTCGGCGTGCGAGTCGAGGGTGGCGCCGCAGCGCTCCAGCTCGGCGGCGAACTCCTCGGCGGAGTGCTTGTCGGTGCCCTCGGAGAAGGCCCGCGCCATGATCGTGGCGACGCCGTCGAGGCCGGCCGGCTCGGCGTCCAGCGGCGCGCCCAGGAGCACCTCGACGGCGACGACCTGCTGGCCGGGGCGGTGGCAGCGCAGCACCGTCAGGCCGTTGTCCAGCGTCCCGCGCGTGGGGGCCGGGAACGCCCAGGGGCGGGCCTCGCCGGCCTGCGGCTGGGGGTGGAAGTTCATCGTGGCGAGCTCGGTCACTGGGCCGCCTCCTCGGTGTCGTCGGCGGCGGCGGCTTCCGCGCCGTCGGTGTCGTCGGTGGCTTGGGGGGCGGTCGGCTCGTAGACCAGCACCGCGCGGTTGTCGGGTCGCAGGCGGGCCTTGGCGACCTCCTGGACCTCCTCGGCCGTCACTTCGAGGACGCGCTGGACGGCGCTGAGGGCGAGCTTCGGGTCGCCGAACAGCACAGCGTACCGGCACAGTTCGTCGGCGCGGCCGGCGACCGTGCCGAGCCGGTCCAGCCACTCACGCTCCAACTGGGCCTGGGCGCGCTCCATTTCCTCGGCCGTCGGGCCCTCCTCGGCGAACCGGGCGAGTTCCTCGTCGATGGCGGTCTCGATGACCGGCACCTCGACGTCCCCGGACGTCTTCACGTCCAGCCACCCCAGGGAGGGCGCTCCGGCCAGCCGCAGCAGGCCGAACCCGGCCGCGACCGCCGTACGGTCCCGTCGTACGAGCCGGTTGTACAGGCGGGACGACTCGCCGCCGCCGAGGATGGTCAGCGCGAGGTCGGCCGCGTCGCACGCGCGCGTGCCGTCGTGCGGGAGCCGGTAGGCGGCCATCAGGGCGCGCGCCGGGACCTCCTCCTCGACGATCTCGCGCACCTGCCCGCCGATGACCTCGGGCAGCGAGCCGTCGCGCGGGGCGGGCTTGCCGTCGTGCGAGGCGATGGAGCCGAAGTACTTCTCGATCCAGGCGAGCGTCTGCTCCGGGTCGATGTCGCCGACGACCGACAGCACGGCGTTGTTGGGCGCGTAGTAGGTCCGGAAGAACGCGCGCGCGTCCTCCAGGGTCGCCGCGTCCAGGTCGGCCATCGAGCCGATCGGCGTGTGGTGGTAGGGATGGCCCTCGGGGTAGACGAGGGCGGTGAGCTTTTCGAAAGCGGTCCCGTAGGGGACGTTGTCGTAGCGCTGCCGGCGCTCGTTCTTGACGACGTCCCGCTGGTTCTCCATGGACTCGTCGTCCAGGGCCGCGAGGAGAGAGCCCATGCGGTCGGCCTCCAGCCAGAGGGCGAGCTCCAGCTGGTGGGTGGGCATGGTCTCGAAGTAGTTGGTGCGCTCGAAGCTGGTGGTGCCGTTGAGGGAGCCGCCCGCGCCCTGCACCAGCTCGAAGTGACCGTTGCCCTTGACCTGGGCGGAGCCCTGGAACATCAAGTGCTCGAAAAGGTGAGCCAGGCCGGTACGTCCCTTGACCTCGTGCCGCGAGCCGACGTCGTACCAGAGGCACACCGCCGCGACCGGGGTCAGGTGGTCCTCGGAGAGCACCACGCGCAGGCCGTTTTCCAGGCGGTGCTCGGTCGCTGTCAGGCCGCCGGAGCCTGCCTCGGCTGTGGCCGTGTGACCCATGGGCATGTACGTCCCTTCGATCGCGGTGCGGTCGTCAAACCGCGGATTTCCTGCCAGTCCTGCCACTGTATGCAAGCGTGCGGACCTGGTGTGAAGTTCCCGGACCGCGTCCGCCCAGAGCGAGATCCGGGCGGCCCGCCGTGAGGGCGTAGCCTGCGGGGCAGCGCGGGGCCGGGCGGCCGACGTCGGGTCCAGGGTCCGCGTTGTCAGTGGCTCGGTCCACAATGGTGCGCGTCAGATGTGGTTCACGCTTCAGCGAGAGTGAGCCGCAGGACCTGAGCGCCCCGTGGGCGAACGATCAGAAAACAGGAGGAGCCGGCAGCGATGGCCCGCCGCAGCACGAAGACCCCGCCGCCCGACGACTCGTACGAGGAGCGGATCCTCGACATCGACGTCGTGGACGAGATGCAGGGCTCCTTCCTCGAGTACGCGTACTCGGTCATCTACTCCCGAGCCCTGCCGGACGCCCGTGACGGTCTCAAGCCGGTGCACCGCCGCATCGTCTACCAGATGAACGAGATGGGCGTGCGCCCCGATCGCGGCTATGTGAAGTGCGCCCGCGTGGTCGGCGAGGTCATGGGTAAGTTGCACCCGCACGGCGACGCGTCGATCTACGACGCCCTGGTGCGCATGGCCCAGCCGTTCTCCATGCGCGTGCCCCTGGTCGACGGCCACGGCAACTTCGGCTCGCTGGGCAACGACGACCCGCCCGCCGCCATGCGGTACACCGAGTGCCGGATGGCCGAGGCCACGAGCCTGATGACGGAGTCGATCGACGAGGACACGGTCGATTTCGCGCCCAACTACGACGGCCAGGAGCAGGAGCCGGTGGCCCTGCCCGCCGCCTTCCCGAACCTGCTGGTCAACGGCTCGTCCGGGATCGCGGTCGGCATGGCCACGAACATGCCGCCGCACAACCTGCGCGAGGTGATCGCGGCCGCCCGCCACCTGATCAAGCACCCGAACGCCGATCTCGACGCCCTGATGCGGCACGTCCCGGGCCCCGACCTGCCCACCGGCGGCCGGGTCGTCGGCCTCTCCGGGATCCGCGACGCGTACGAGACGGGCCGCGGCACGTTCAAGATGCGGGCGACGGTGTCCGTGGAGGACGTGACGGCGCGCCGCAAGGGCCTGGTCGTCACCGAGCTGCCCTTCGCGGTCGGCCCGGAGAAGGTGATCGCCAAGATCAAGGACCTGGTCGGTTCGAAGAAGCTGCAGGGCATCGCCGACGTCAAGGACCTCACGGACCGTGAGCACGGGCTGCGCCTGGTCATCGAGATCAAGAACGGCTTCGTGCCGGAGGCGGTCCTGGAGCAGCTCTACAAGCTGACGCCGATGGAGGAGTCCTTCGGCATCAACAACGTCGCCCTGGTCGACGGCCAGCCCCTCACCCTGGGCCTGAAGGAACTCCTGGAGGTCTACCTCGACCACCGCTTCGAGGTCGTGCGCCGCCGCTCGGAATACCGCCGCGGCAAGAGGCGCGACCGCCTGCACCTGGTCGAGGGCCTGCTCACGGCGCTGGTGGACATCGACGAGGTGATCCGCCTGATCCGCTCCAGCGACAACTCCGCGCAGGCCAAGGAGCGCCTGATGGAGCGCTTCGGGCTGAGCGAGGTCCAGACGCAGTACATCCTGGACACGCCGCTGCGCCGCCTGACCAAGTACGACCGCATCGAGCTGGAGGCCGAGAAGGACCGGCTCACCTCGGAGATCGCGGAGCTGACCCGGATCCTGGAGTCGGACGCCGAGCTGCGCAAGCTGGTCTCCTCCGAACTGGCGGCGGTGGCCAAGAAGTTCGGCACCGAGCGGCGTACGGTCCTGCTGGAGTCGGCAGCCGCTACGGTGGCCACCGTTCCGCTCCAGGTGGCCGACGACCCGTGCCGGGTGCTGCTGTCGTCGACGGGACTGCTGGCCCGTACGGCGAACGGCGAGCCGTTCCCGGAGGACGCCGCCGCCAAGCGCACCAAGCACGACGTGATCGTCTCGGCGGTGCCGGCCACGGCCCGCGGCGAGGTCGGAGCGGTGACCTCGGCGGGCCGACTGCTGAGGATCAATGTCATCGACCTCCCGCAGCTCCCGGAGACGACGTCGGCGCCGAACCTCTCGGGGGGCGCGCCGCTCGCCGAGTTCGTCTCCCTGGAGGACGACGAGACGGTGGTCTGCCTGGCCACGCTCGACGAGTCCTCCCCGGGACTCGCGCTGGGCACTGAGCAGGGCGTCGTCAAGCGCGTGGTGCCCGACTACCCGGCCAACAAGGACGAGCTGGAGGTCATCACCCTCAAGGAGGGCGACCGGATCATCGGCGCGGTCGAGCTGCGCACGGGTGAGGAGGACCTGGTCTTCATCACGGACGACGCGCAGCTGCTGCGCTACCAGGCCTCGCAGGTCCGCCCCCAGGGCCGCCCGGCGGGCGGTATGGCGGGCGTCAAGCTCACCGAGGGCGCCAAGGTCATCTCCTTCACGGCGGTGGACCCGGCGGCGGACGCGGTCGTGTTCACGGTCGCGGGCTCGCGCGGCACGCTGGACGACTCCGTGCAGACGACCGCCAAGCTGACCCCGTTCGACCAGTACCCGCGCAAGGGCCGCGCGACCGGCGGGGTGCGCTGCCAGCGGTTCCTGAAGGGCGAGGACTGCCTGTCCTTCGCCTGGGCGGGCCCCGCTCCGGCCCGGGCCGCGCAGAAGAACGGCTCGCCGACCGCCCTGCCCGAGATGGACCCGCGCCGTGACGGCTCGGGCGTGTCCCTGGCGAAGCCGGTGGCGGCGGTGGCGGGCCCGGTCTAGGCCGGAGGCTCCTCGGGATCCGGCTGGTCCGGATCCCGTACGTCCGGTACATCCGGTACGTAACGCAGGACGCCCCACATGCCGTGCTCATCGGCGTGTGGGGTGTCGCTCTTGCACGCCGCGAGTTCCTTGTCGAGGGCGGGGGCGTCGATGCCGGAGCCAATGAGGACGAGCTGGGTGAGGCGTTCGCCGTCCAGGCCCCAGGGCTCCGGGTAGAAGCGGAGGAACCGCCCGACGGCGTGCACGGCATACCGGTTGCGCGGATCGTGCGGCCCGAAGTCGACGTACCCCTTGATCCGGTACAGCCCCTCGGGCCGACTATCGAGAAACGCCATCAACCGGCGCGGATCGAGCGGCACTTCGGAGACGAAGGAGAGGCTGTCGTAGGCGGTGTGCAGATGACCGCCGTGGTCGTGCCCCTCATGATCACCGTGATCATCGTGCAGGTCGTCGAAGGACAACTGCCCGATGCGCTCCCGGGAGGGCCGGCAGTCGAAGAGGAACTCGGGGTCGATACGGCCGTATGTCGCCGGGACGACGGCGGCGCGGTCGGTGAGGGAGCGGACGAGGGCGAGGACGCGCTCGGCGTCCGCCGCCCGGTCGATCTTGTTGACCACGACGAGGTCGGCGAGGGCGAGGTGCCGGTCGATCTCGGGATGCTTCGCGCGCGTGCCGTCGAACTCCGCGGCGTCGACGACCTCGACGAGCCCGCCGTACACGATGCCCGGATGCTCGCTGGCCAGCACCATCCGCACCAGTTCCTGAGGCTCGGCGAGTCCGCTGGCCTCGATGACGATGACGTCGATACCGGTGCCGGGGCGGGCCAGCCGTTCGAGGTAGCCGTCCAGCTCACTGGCGTCGACGGCACAGCAGAGGCAGCCGTTGCCGAGGGAGACGGTGGAGTCCCCCAGCGCCCCCGCCACAGCCATGGCGTCGATCTCGATGGCCCCGAAGTCGTTCACGATGGCGCCGATACGGCTGCCTGCGCTGCGGTGCAGGAGGTGGTTGAGCAAGGTCGTCTTGCCGGAGCCCAGGAACCCGGCGAGCACGACGACCGGTATCTGCTGGGGACTCGGGCTCTGGCCCACCGTGCGACCTCTCTCACACCGACGCGCACACCGGTTCACAACCCGGCGCACCTACGGAACTTGCATGCCGGGCCAGGATACGAGCACGCGGAATCTCCGCGAAGTGAACGAGCTGCGAGCCACCGGGCGCATGACCAAGTGGTCAATTGCCAACTGCGCCAAGAGAGGCGGCTGCCAGCTGCCATTGCCGGAACGGTCGTCGTACGGCGGCCCTGCAGGCGCGTCCTGACGTCAGGCCATCTCCGGCACCGCCCTCCGCGGCTCCGGCCCCACATACCGCGCCGCCGGGCGGATGATCTTCGAGTCCAGGGACTGCTCCAGGATGTTGGCGCTCCAGCCGACCACCCGGGCCGCGGCGAAGGTCGGGGTGAACATCTCGCGGGGCAGGCCGCACAGTTCCATGACCACGCCGGCGTAGAACTCGACGTTGGTGTGCAGTTCGCGGCCGGGCTTGAGCTCGGCGAGGATCGCCTCCACCCGGCGCTCGACCTCCATCGCGAAGTCGACCAGCGGCCCGCCGAACTCCTGGGCGATGCCGCGCAGCATGCGGGAGCGCGGGTCCTCCGTGCGGTAGACGGGGTGGCCGAAGCCCATGATGCGGTCGCCGGCGAGGACGCGTTCCCGGATCCAGGGGTCGATGCGGTCCACCGTGCCGATCGCGTCCAGGGTGTCCAGGGCCCGGCTCGGGGCGCCCCCGTGCAGCGGCCCCGAGAGCGCACCGACCGCACCTACGAGGCACGCGGCCACGTCGGCGCCGGTGGACGCGATGACCCGCGCCGTGAACGTTGATGCATTGAATCCGTGATCAATGGTTGAGATCAGGTATTGCTCGACGGCACGGGCACGCCGCGGATCCGGCTCCTCGCCCGTCAACATGTACAGATAGTTCGCCGCGTACGACAGGTCCTCGCGCGGCGGCACCGGAGCCAACCCCTTCCCCAGCCGGTGCAGCGAGGTGAGCACGGTCGGTACGGCCGCGGTCGCCACGAGCGTGTCCTCGCGCCGCCGGTCCGCGTCGATGTCGTACAGCGGGCGGAAGCCTTGCGCGGCACCCAGCAGCGACAGCGCCGTGCGCAGCCCGGCGAGCGGGCCGGAGCGGCCGCCGGCCGCCGCGATGGCGGGCAGCGCCGCCGACACCTGGTCGGGCAGCCGCCGCAGTGCCGCGGTCTCGGCGGCGAAGGCGGCCGCGCTCGCGGTGTCCGGCAGTTCGCCGTGGACCAGGAGATGCCAGACGTCCTCGAAGGTGCGGGTCTGGGCGAGTTCGACGGCCGAGTACTGACGGTAGTGGTAGAAGCCCTCAAGACCCCGTACATCACCGATCTCGGTGTCGGTCACGACGACGCCCGCGAGTCCCCGCGGCACGTCGACAGGAGTTGATGCGGACCTATTGACGGACATGATTTCCTCCCTGGACTTGATTTGACTGTCCATGGTTGACTAGATCTCTGTCAATATTGATTGAGTCAATGTGTCGTCCAGGCCGTTACGGTGACCCCCATGCGCGATCAAGAACCCGGCCCCGTCCCACCGGGGCGGCGGCTGAGCACCAAGGAGGCCGCCGAGCTGCTCGGCGTGAAGGCGGAGACCGTGTACGCCTACGTGAGCCGGGGCCAGCTCAGCAGCCACCGCACGCCCGGCGGCCGGGGCAGCACCTTCGACGCCGAGGAGGTTGAGGCGCTCGCGCGGCGCAACAGGCGGGAAAGCGGCGGCAGTTCGGCCCCGGGCACCGACATGGCCGTACGCACCCGCATCACGTTGATCGACAAGGACCGGTACTACTTCCGGGGCGTCGACGCGACCGACCTGGCCGCGCGTCACAGCTACGAGGAGATCGCCGAGTGGCTGTGGACCGGTCAACTGCGCCCCGGGATCACTTTCACAGCGCCCAAGGACTCCGTCGCCGTCGCCCGGCGCGCGGTCGACGCCCTGCCCGAGCACAGCGCCCCCACCGACCGGCTGCGCGTCGCCGCGGTCGCCGCCGCCAGCGCGGACCCGCTGCGTTTCGACCTCTCCGAGGAGGCCGTCCTGGGCACCGCGCGCGTGCTCATCCCCACCCTCGTCGCCGCCCTGCCCCCGGTGCGGTACACCCACCGCGACGAGGGCCCCCTGGCCCAGCGCCTCTGGGGGCGGCTCAGCGGGCGCGATCCCGACGAGGCCTCGCTGCGCGCCCTGGACACGGCGCTCGGCCTGCTCGTCGACCACGACCTGGCCGCCTCGACGCTCGCGGTGCGCGTCGCGGCCTCCGCCCGGGCGCACGCCTACGCGGCCGTCTCGGCCGGGCTCGGCGTGATCGAGGGCCCGCTGCACGGCGCGGCCAGCGGGCTCGCCCACCGGATGCTCATGGAGGTACTGGAGCAGGGCGACGCGGCGCCCGTGATCGCGGCGGAGCTGCGGGCCGGCCGCCGTATCCCGGGCCTCGGCCACCAGCTGTACGCCGGTGAGGACCCACGCGCGCGTGCCTTGTTCGCCCTCCTGGAGGAGGTGCCCGACGCCGAGCCCGCCCTGGCCGCCGCCCGGGACGTCGTGGCCACGGCCGCCCGGCACACCCCGCTCCACGCCAACGTCGACCTGGCGCTCGCCGTGCTCACCGCGTCCTGCGGGATGCCCGCCACTGCAGGCGAGACGATCTTCGCGGTGGCCCGTACGGCGGGCTGGATCGCCCACGCCCTGGAGGAGTACGGCGAGCGGCCCCTGCGGATGCGCCCCAGCGGCCAGTACGTGGGCCCGCGGCCGCCGCAGCCCCTGCCGGGGTAGGACACGGGGACGTCCGGAAGTCACCGTGGACGAAGTCAGGTTAGGCTCACCTCTGTGAGTAGGTGTGCAACCGTCTCGCGGGACCTTGACGAGCCCGTTTCCGGAACCGCTGCGAACGCCAGGACCTGGCTCCTGGTGGAACAGCCGGGTCCGTGGGGCGCCAAGGCGCTCACTTCGAGCCATCTGGACCCCGCGCTGGGCCGGGCCCTGGAAGCGGCCGCGAAGGGCACGGGCGTACGCGTCGCGCTCATCCGCCGCCCCGGGCGCCACGCCGACTGCGGCAGGCCCGCGGTACGCCAGGTGTACGCGGCGCACACCATGCCCGGCAACGCGTGGGTCCACGCCGCCACGACCGACGACCCGTCGCAGCTGCTCGGCCTCGACTTCACGGCCCTCGGCATGGGTGACCACCACACCTTCGACGCCACGATGCAGGGCCGCCCCCACACCGGTGCTCCGCTCGCCCTCGTCTGCACCAACGGCAAGCGCGACCGCTGCTGCGCCCTCCTCGGCCGCCCACTGGCGACCGAGCTCGCCGCATCCGGGCTGGGAGGCATCTGGGAGGTCACCCATTTGGGGGGTCATCGCTTCTCGCCGACGGTGCTCGTGCTGCCGCACGGCTACGCGTACGGCCGCGCCGAGGCCCACACCATCAAGGACGTCCTGCACGGCGTCCAGGAGGGCCGGATCGTCCTGGAGGGGTGCCGCGGCCGCTCGGCCTGGGAGCGACCCGGTCAGGCGGCCGAGCTGGCCGTGCGCACGGCGGTCGGCGAGTACGCGGCGGACGCGCTGAGCGTCGTACGGACCGAGATCGCCGTACGGACGGACGGCGCCGCACCGCGCTGGGAGGTGATCGTCGCCCATGCGGACGGCCGCCATTGGCGCGTGATCGTCGCCCAGGGTGCGTCGCTGCCCCCGCGCGCGGAGAGCTGCGGCACGTCGATCCTGGGCGCCCCGGCACGGATGGACGTCGTGGCGGTACGCGAACTCAGGCCGGCGTCACTCGCGAGCTGACGCCGCCCGGCGTGGGGCACCGGCTCCCGCCAGGAGATCCAGCCCACCCCTCTACGGCACACCCCGCTCCCCCACGTACCTTCGTGGGTATGAGCTCCACTCCCCCCGCACGCCGCCTGCGCCTCGGTCTGCCACGCCGGGTGTTCTCGCAGGTGCTGATGATGCAGGTGGCGATCGCCGCGGGAGTCGCGGTGCTCGCGACCGGGCTGTTCCTCGCACCTTTGAGCGATCAGCTGGACGACCAGGCGATGCGGCGCGCGCTCGCCATCGCGCAGACCACCGCGGCGCAGCCGCAGCTCGCCGAGGAACTCCGCACCACGCCCGCCACAGCCGACGGCCCCGTCCAGCGGGAGGCGGAGCGGATCCGGCAGGCCACGCAGGCCGAGTACGTCGTGGTGATGGACCGCCGGGGCGTGCGCTGGTCGCACACCGAGCCGTCGCAGATCGGAAAGCACGTCTCGACGGACCCCAGCGACGCGCTCTCCGGCCAGGAGGTCATGGAGATCGACGAGGGCACCCTGGGCCGCTCCGCGCGCGGGAAGGTGCCGCTGCGGGACGCCGACGGGGAGATCGTCGGGGCGGTCTCGGTCGGGATCGCGTACGACAGTGTCCGCGCCCTGCTGATCCACGCGATCCCGGAGCTGCTGGCCTACGCCGGCGGCGCCCTGGCCGTCGGTGCGCTGGCCGCCTGGCTGATCTCCCGGCGGGTGCAGCGGCAGACCCGGGACCTGGCGTTCTCCGACATCGCGGGCCTGCTCGCCGAGCGCGAGGCGATGCTGCACGGCATCCGGGAGGGCGTCGTCGCGCTGGACCGCACGGGCCGGGTCCGGCTGCTCAACGACGAGGCGCAGCGCCTGCTGGGCATCGGGCACGAGGCCGTGGGCCGCTCCCCCGACGAGGCACTCGGCGAGGGACGTACGGCCGACGTCCTGGCCGGCCGCGTGACCGGCACCGACCTGCTCACGGTCCGCGGCCAGCGCGTCCTGGTCGCCAACCGCATGCCCACCGACGACGGCGGCGCCGTCGCCACCCTGCGCGACCGCACCGAGCTGGAGCAGCTCGGCCGGGAGCTGGACTCGACCCGCGGCCTGATCGACGCCCTGCGCGCCCAGGACCACGAGCACGCCAACCGGATACACACGCTCCTGGGGCTGCTGGAGCTGGAGATGTACGACGACGCGGTGGAGTTCGTGGGCGAGGTGGTCGGCGATCACCGGGCCACCGCGGAACAGGTCACCGAGAAGATCCAGGACCCGCTGCTCGCCGCGCTACTGGTCGGCAAGGCGACCGTCGCGGCCGAGCGGGGCGTCGCCCTGCGCCTGTCGGGCCGCACGAGCCTCCCGGACCGCCTGGTCGACGCCCGGGGGCTCGTCACCATCGTGGGCAACCTGGTGGACAACGCGCTGGACGCCGCCGCGGGCACACCGCACGCGCGCGTGGAGGTCGAGTTGTACACCAAGGGTCGTACCGCCGTGCTCGCGGTACGGGACACCGGTCCCGGAATCCCCGTGGAGCTACGGGAGTTGATCTTCACCGACGGGTGGTCCACCAAGAAGCCGCCCGCACACCGGGAGCGCGGCATAGGGCTCGCGATGGTGCGCCGGCTGGCGGAACGGCAGGGCGGGACCGCGACGGTCGGCGAAGCCGCCGGTGGCGGCGCGGAGTTCACCGTCGTCCTCCCCGACGCCCTGGCCGAACCGGGCGTGGAACCGGTCCTCACCGTGCCGTCGGCTCAGCAGGCAGCCGAGGAGGAGTCGCGATGATCGAGGTCCTGGTCGTGGACGACGACACCAGGGTCGCGCGCGTGAACGCCGCCTACGTCGAGAAGGTGCAGGGCTTCCATGTCGCCGGGGAGGCGCACAGCGCGGCCGAGGCGCTGCGTCAGCTGGAGGTGCTGCCGCATGTGGACCTGGTGCTCATGGACCACTACCTGCCCGACGAGACCGGCCTCGCGGTGGTGCAGGAGATGCGCAGCCGCGGCCACCAGACCGATGTGATCATGGTCACGGCGGCACGCGACATCTCGACGGTGCAGGCGGCGATGCGGCAGGGCGCGCTGCAGTACCTGGTCAAGCCGTTCGCCTTCGCGGGGCTGCGCGCCAAGCTGGAGGCGTACGCCGAGCTGCGTCGCACCCTCGACGGCGGCGGCGAGGCGGAGCAGGCGGAGGTGGACCGCATCTTCGGCGCGCTGTCCGCGACGTCGGAGCCGGACCTGCCCAAAGGGCACTCGCCCACGACCGCCGAGCTCGTACGGCAGTCCCTGATGAACGCGGAAGGCCCCCTGTCGGCCCAGGAGATCGCCGAACGGACCGGGGTGAGCCGCCAGACCGCCCAGCGCTATCTGAAGCTCCTGGAGCGCACGGGACGGGCCACGCTGACCCTCAAGTACGGTGACGCGGGCCGCCCGGAACACCGTTACGTATGGGCGACCCGCGCCTGAGCCGCGGCGCCGCTACACGGCTCCCGCCCCCGTCAGCGCCCGCACCTGTGTCTCGGCGTGCTTGGCGGTGTCCGGTGTCTCCGCGGAGGTGACCGTGCCGAGCCAGCCCGCCAGGAAGCCCAGGGGGATCGAGACGAGGCCGGGGTTCTGCAGCGGGAAGTACTGGAAGTCGACGCCGGGGAAGAGCGATTCGGGGCTGCCCGACACGACGGGCGACAGCGCGACGAGCGCCACGGCCGGGAGCAGCCCTCCGTAGACGGCCCACACGGCGCCGCGGGTGGTGAAGCCGCGCCAGAACAGTGAGTAGAGCAGCACGGGCAGATTCGCCGACGCGGCGACGGCGAAGGCCAGGCCCACCAGGAAGGCGACGTTGAGGTCGCGCGCGAGCAGGCCGAGGGCGATGGCGACGACGCCGATGCCGACTGCGGCGGCGCGGGCCACGGTCACCTCGCTGCGCGGCTCGGACGTCCGGCGCCGCAGTGACGCGTACAGGTCGTGCGCCACGGACGCCGAGGAGGCCAGGGTGATGCCGGCGACCACCGCGAGGATGGTGGCGAAGGCGATGGCGGCGACGATGGCGAAGAGAACCGTTCCTCCCGTGGAACCCGCCCCGCCGCCCAGGTCGAGCGCCAGCAGCGGAACCGCCGTGTTCCCGGCCGCATTCGACGCACGTACCGCACCCGGGCCGACAATGGCGGCCGCGCCGAACCCGAGGACGATCGTCATCAGGTAGAAGCCGCCGATCAGCCCGATCGCCCACACCACCGAACGCCGCGCCGCCCGCGCGGTCGGCACGGTGTAGAACCGGGACAGGATGTGCGGCAGCCCGGCCGTCCCCAGCACCAGGGCGAGCCCGAGGCTGATGAAGTCGAATCGGGCGGTCCAGTCCCCGCCGTACGTCAGTCCCGGTGCGAGGAATGCCTCACCGTGGCCACTGCGTGCGGCCGCGGTGCGCAGCAGTTGGTCGAAGTCCCCGTGGAACCGCACCAGGACGAGCACGGTCAGGGCGATCGCCCCGCCCATCAGCAGGACTGCCTTCACGATCTGAATCCACGTGGTGGCCCGCATCCCTCCCAACGACACATAGATCACCATCAGCGCCCCGACGCCGATGACCGTCCAGGACCGCGCCGCCCCGCTCGTCCCGCCCAGCAGCAGCGCGACGAGGCTGCCCGCACCCACCATCTGCGCCACCAAATACAGAACGGACACGGTGACCGAGGAAGTTCCCGCCGCGATCCGCACCGGCCGCTGCCGCATTCGCGCGGCCACGATGTCGGCCAGCGTGAACCTGCCGCAGTTGCGGACCAGTTCGGCGACCAGCAGCAGAACGACGAGCCAGGCCACCAGGAAGCCCACCGCGTACAGCATCCCGTCGTAGCCGAACAGTGCGATGAGCCCGGAGATGCCGAGGAAGGAGGCCGCCGACATGTAGTCGCCCGCGATGGCAAAACCATTCTCCATGGGCGAGAAGAGCCGTCCGCCCGTGTAGAACTCCTCCGCCGAACCCTGCCGGTTGCGGCTCACCCATGTCGTGATCCCGAGGGTGACGGCGACGAACGCACTGAACAGCAGCAGCGCCGGCGTCTGGTGGTCGCCGCTCACGAGGCACCGCCGCGGGCGCCCCGCGTCATTTCCTGGGTGTCCCAACGCAGTTCGAGTGCCGCCCGGTCGCGGCGCAGCCGTGCGTGCCGCGCGTACGCCCAGGTGAGGACGAAGGTGGTGAGGAACTGCCCGAGCCCGGCCAGTATCGCCACGTTCACCGCGCCCAGCACGGGCCGCGCCATCAGCCCGGGCGCGGTCGTGGCGGCGACGACGTACGCCACGTACCAGACGAAGAAGCCGATCACCGCCGGCACCACGAACCGCAGGTACCGGCTGCGCACCTCCTGGAAGGCCGCGCTGCGCTGCACTGCGAGGTAGACCTCGCCGGCCTCGTTGCGAGCGGGGCTCACGGGCGCCTTCGGGCCGGCCGGCTCGCCCCAGCCGGAGGCCACGGCGTCGTACCAAGGGTCGTCGTACTGCACGGGGCGACCGTTGCTTGAGTGCATGCCCAAGGATGGACAGAGCGGGAAGATCCGGACTCTTCTTCTTCCCGCTCTTCACCCCATCAGGTGACCGGAACCGCTGGTGGCCGCGCCCGTGGCCCGAGCCCCGCGCCTATGCGTCGATGCGCGAGCGGTCCAGGGTCGCCGCCGAGTTGGAGATGAACTCCTTGCGCGGGGCGACGTCGTTGCCCATCAGGAGGTCGAAGACCTGCTCCGCGGCCTCCAGGTCGGCGAGGTTGATGCGGCGCAGGGTGCGGTGGCGCGGGTCCATGGTCGTCTCGGCCAGCTGGTCGGCGTCCATCTCGCCGAGGCCCTTGTAGCGCTGGATCGAGTCCTTGTAGCGGATGCCCTTGCTCTGGAACTCCAGGAGCTTGTCGCGCAGTTCCCGGTCGGAGTACGTGTAGACGTACTTGTCCTGGCCCTTCTTGGGCTGGATGATCTCGATCCGGTGCAGCGGCGGCACCGCGGCGAACACCCGGCCGGCCTCGACCATGGGACGCATGTAGCGCTGGAACAGCGTCAGGAGCAGACAGCGGATGTGGGAACCGTCCACATCGGCGTCGGTCATCATGATGATCTTGCCGTAGCGGGCCGCGTCGAGGTCGAAGGTCCGGCCCGAGCCCGCCCCTATGACCTGGATGATCGCGCCGCACTCGGCGTTCTTGAGCATGTCCGTCACGGACGACTTCTGGACGTTGAGGATCTTGCCGCGGATCGGCAGCAGCGCCTGGAACTCGGAGTTCCGGGCGAGCTTGGCGGTGCCGAGCGCGGAGTCTCCCTCGACGATGAACAGCTCGCTGCGGTCCACGTCGTCGCTGCGGCAGTCGGCGAGCTTGGCCGGCAGCGACGAGGACTCCAGCGCGGTCTTCCGGCGCTGCGCGTCCTTGTGCTGACGGGCGGCGATGCGCGTACGGGCCGCGGCGACGGCCTTCTCCAGGACGACCCGCGCCTGCTGAGCGGCGTCGCGCTTGGTCGAGGTCAGGAACGCCTTCAGTTCCTTGGCCACGACCGTGTTCACGATACGACGGGCCGCCGAGGTGCCGAGGACCTCCTTGGTCTGGCCCTCGAACTGCGGCTCGGCGAGACGCACGGTGACGACCGCCGTGAGGCCCTCAAGGGCGTCGTCCTTGACGATGTCGTCCTCGGCGACGCGCAGCAGCTTCTTGGCGCGCAGCACCTCGTTGACCGTGCTGGTCACGGCCTGCTCGAAGCCCGCGACATGGGTACCGCCCTTGGGGGTGGCGATGATGTTCACGAACGACTTCAGGGTCGTGTCGTATCCCGTGCCCCACCGCAGCGCGACATCGACGTCGAGCTCACGGGTCACCTGGGTGGGGGTCATCTGCCCGTGCTCGTCCAGGACGGGGACGGTCTCCTTGAAGGTGCCCTGACCGGAGAGCCTCAGGACGTCGCAGACCGGCTTGTCGGTGGCGAGAAACTCGCAGAACTCGCTGATGCCGCCGTCGAAGCGGAAGGACTCCTCGCCCTTGCTGCCGCCCTCGCCGAGGCCGTACTCGTCGCGGACGACGATGGTCAGGCCGGGGACGAGGAACGCGGTCTGGCGGGCGCGCTGGTGCAGGTTCTCCAGGGAGAGCTTGGCGTCCTTGAGGAAGATCTGGCGGTCGGCCCAGTACCGCACGCGCGTGCCGGTGCGGGTCTTGGGGATCTTCTTGGCCTTGCGCAGGCCGCCCTTGGCCTCGAACTTCGCGTCGGGTCCCAGCGCGGCGAAGGCACCGGGGGCGCCGCGGCGGAAGCTGATGGCGTGGGTGTGGCCGCTGCGGTCGACCTCTACGTCCAGCCGGGCGGACAGGGCGTTCACCACGGAGGCGCCCACGCCGTGCAGACCGCCGGAGGCGGCGTACGAGCCGCCGCCGAACTTGCCGCCGGCGTGCAGCTTGGTCATGACGACCTCGACGCCGGACAGGCCGGTCTTGGGCTCGACGTCGACGGGGATGCCCCGGCCGTTGTCACGCACCTCCACCGAGCCGTCGTCGTGCAGGATCACCTCGATGTGGTCGCAGTACCCGCCGAGGGCCTCGTCCACGGAGTTGTCGATGATCTCCCACAGGCAGTGCATCAGGCCGCGACTGTCCGTCGAGCCGATGTACATGCCGGGGCGCTTGCGGACGGCCTCCAGCCCCTCCAGGACGAGCAGGTGCCGCGCGGTGTAGTTGGAACCGTCCCGGTCTGCTCCTGCCAGCAGCGCTGTGGACGGCACGGACGTCTCGGCGGTCACGCGGTTCGCTCCTCGCTGAATTTCATGTGGGGCCCATCTGGGTAAGGGCGCGGCTCCGGTAGCCGCTCAGAGGGTACCGAGGCCTGGTAGAGCCGTTGTAACGCCACCCTCTTCCGGAACTCAGACTAGTCCAGGGTCGCATGCGTGTTCGATCCCTCGTTGGAGTGAAGCACATATCACGTTCCCTTCGAGGCATGAACCATTTAGGCTCCGGGCACGTCCTCATGAACAACCGGCAACCCGGCCGGGGAGGACTGACACCGACAGACTGCGCGAACCCGTAAGACACACAGACACGTACTACGGCACATTCGCCGCCAACCGGCAGCAGACAGCCACCTCGAAGATTTTTTTCGAGGAAACGCCACGAGCGGGAACGTTTTCGGGCTGGTTGGATGTTGACCCTGGTACGACAGCTCGTCGAGCTAGAGAAGAGGCGACGTGACTACTGTTCTGACCCCCGCGAGCCCGCTGACGGCCGCTGATCGCTGCGACCGCTGCGGCGCCCAGGCATACCTGCGCGTCGTCCTGCTCAGCGGCGGAGAGCTGCTCTTCTGCGCGCACCATGGCCGCAAGTTCGAGCCGGAACTCAAGAAGATCGCCGCTGAGATACAGGACGAGACGGAGCGGCTGACGGCCGTTCCCAACAACGCTTCCGAAGAAGAGCGCTGACGCCTCGCGTCCACGACGAGCCCGGTCCAGACCGGTGTACGGGCGGCCGCCCTGCTCTCAGGGCCGGCCGCCCGTCCTCGTCACTGTTCCCGCTCGGGCATGCTTGGGGCCCTCAGGTGGCGCGCTCCCAGCCCAGCTTCTGAATGACGTCGGACACACGCGTGTAGACGCCGGGGCTGCCCGGCCGCCCGCAGCCGCTCCCCCATGACACCAGGCCGATCAGCCGCCCCTGGGCGACCAGTGGGCCTCCGCTGTCGCCCTGACAGGCGTCCCGGCCACCCACCCGCTCCCCCGCGCACAGCATGACGTCCGCGCGATACGTGCCGTCGGCACCGCCCGGATACGCTTCCTCGCACAGCGCGTCCGACAGCACGCGCATGCGTGCCGCGCGCAGGCTGTACGGGTAGTCGCCGGCACCGGTGACATCGCCCCAGCCGTAGACCGTGGCCCTCGTGTCCGCCGCGTACGCGGGATCGCCCGCCGCGGCCATGCCGATCACCGCATTCTCCGGAAGCTTCTCGGCGAGGGTGAGCACCGCGAAGTCCCCGGCATTGCTGATCCCGTCGTACTCGGGATTCACCCAGGTCTCACGGACGGGTATCTCCTGGCCCTCGGCCGAGCGCAGGTCCGTACGGCCCGCGATGACTTTGAGGTCGCCCACCTCGCCCGGCGGCGACCCCAGGACGTCCTCGCCCACACAGTGCGCCGCGGTGAGGACCGTGGTCCGGCCCACCGCGACCGCACCGCAGAACTGCCCCGACCGCATACCCCCGAACCGGTCACGGCTGGACAGCGCCACCGTCCAGGGACTGTCGGCGGCTTCGATCGGGAAGCCGCCCACGACTATGCCGTCTGCGACGGCGGGGGCAGCGGGGGCGGCTGAGACCAGCGGTATCGCGGCCGCGGCGGCCGCCAGGACCAGCGGCCGGGCCAGCGCCCGCACAAAGGGACGACGCATGGGTGCTCCTCACTCTGGGGGGTTTGTGAGACACCCAGGGTGATTCAGGCGGCTGCGGCCCGCACCCGCAGGCCAACCCCGCTCCGCCCAGCGCGAAGGCCCGGCACCCCTTCGGGTGACCGGGCCTTCGTCGTCGTACGGACGACCTAGTCGAGGTAGTCGCGCAGCACCTGCGAACGGGACGGGTGGCGCAGCTTCGACATGGTCTTGGACTCGATCTGGCGGATGCGCTCGCGCGTGACGCCGTACACCTTGCCGATCTCGTCGAGGGTCTTCGGCTGACCGTCGGTGAGACCGAAGCGCATGGAGACGACGCCCGCCTCGCGCTCGGACAGGGTGTCCAGGACGGAGTGCAGCTGCTCCTGCAGGAGCGTGAAGCTGACCGCGTCGGCCGGGACGACGGCCTCGGAGTCCTCGATGAGGTCACCGAACTCGCTGTCGCCGTCCTCGCCCAGCGGGGTGTGCAGGGAGATGGGCTCGCGGCCGTACTTCTGGACCTCGATGACCTTCTCCGGGGTCATGTCGAGCTCCTTGGCCAGCTCCTCCGGGGTGGGCTCGCGGCCCAGGTCCTGGAGCATCTGGCGCTGCACGCGCGCGAGCTTGTTGATGACCTCGACCATGTGCACCGGGATACGGATGGTGCGGGCCTGGTCGGCCATCGCGCGGGTGATCGCCTGACGGATCCACCAGGTGGCGTACGTGGAGAACTTGTAGCCCTTGGTGTAGTCGAACTTCTCGACCGCGCGGATCAGACCGAGGTTGCCCTCCTGGATCAGGTCCAGGAAGAGCATGCCGCGGCCGGTGTAGCGCTTGGCCAGGGAGACCACCAGACGGAGGTTGGCCTCCAGCAGGTGGTTCTTGGCGCGGCGGCCGTCCTCGGCGATGATCTCCAGCTCGCGCTTGAGCTTGGGCGCCAGCTTGTCCGAGTTGGCCAGCTTGTCCTCGGCGAACAGACCCGCCTCGATGCGCTTGGCCAGCTCGACCTCCTGCTCGGCGTTGAGCAGGGGGACCTTGCCGATCTGCTTCAGGTAGTCCTTGACCGGGTCGGCGGTGGCACCGGCCGCGGCGACCTGCTGGGCGGGCGCGTCGTCCTCGTCCTCGTCGGAGAGCACGAAGCCGGCGCTCTCGGCACCCTCGGGCTCCTCGGTGGCGCCCTTGGGCTCCTCCAGCGCCTCCTCGTCGAGCAGCTCGACGTCGTCCTTCTTGGCGGTGGCGGTCTTCTTGGGTGCGGCCGTCTTCTTGGCCGCGACGGTCTTCTTCGCGGTCGCCTTCTTGGCGGCCGTCTTCTTGGCAGCGGCCTTCTTCGCGGGTGCGGCTTCCTCGGCCGGATCGTCGACGGCGGGCGCGGCCGGGGCGGCCGTGGTGGCGGAGGCCTTACGGGTGGCCACCGTCTTTGCCGCGACCGTCTTGGTGGCGGTGCGCTTGGCCGGACTCTTCGCTGCGACGCTCTTGCGGGTGCGCTTGGGTTCTGCGGCACTGACCATCAGCGTCACACCCTCTTCCTCGAGGATCTGGTTGAGGCTGCGCAGTACGTTCTTCCACTGAGTGGCCGGAATCTGGTCAGCTTCGAAGGCCCGACGCACGTCATCGCCGGCGATCTGCCCCTCAGCCTTTCCCCGCTCAATGAGCGCCATGACAGAGACGGACTCGGCGATCTCCGGCGGGAGCGTACGGGATGTGCTGGCCGACACGAACAACCTCTCGGAACGTTGGAAAACGACTTCCGGCCCCGTCCACGGCGGACAGGAGCCGACCGCCGGCTTGGGGATGGGCCGACGGCGCGGGCGGGGGCCGGGAAGTAGCACAACGCCTTGCATGGCGTCCGTGTTCCCTTCTCGGCTGTCACCTCTTAGGTCATCGCGCAGTTTCCACGAGCGTTACGCCCAATCTGCGTGGCCCGAGTCACACCCCGTAAGCGTTCAAAAACGGTCAGACACGGGCAGAGGAGGTCACCCAGGGCTTCCGAGCCGCACCGTTCCGAACGTCCCAGCGGTCCGTCGCACCGTCGGACCCCGCAGATCGCGAAGAAACCTGCGGGGCCCGACGGAGGACGGCCGGCCGGCCGAGCGGTGCCGGGGAAGGAGGCACCTCGGACACCTCCCGGCCGCGACACAACCGCGGTGTGCGGTCAGTGCTCGCGCGGCGCCGGTACCACGCGCTCCACCTCGGGGTGGACGGTGAGCAGTTGGCGCATGGCCGACTCGGCGGCCCCGCCGTCGCCGGTCGCCAGGGCGTCGACGATCCTGACGTGGTGCGCCAGGGTCGTCTCGTTCGGCCGGTCACAGCCGGTGACCGGGCCGCCGGAGACCTGGAGGGCGGCGGAGACGATCCCGGAGAGGTGCTCCAGCATGCGGTTGCCGGCGATCTGGATGAGCAGCGAGTGGAACTCCGCGTCGGCGCGGGAGAAGGTGATCGCGTCACCCTGCCCCATGGCGTGGCCCATGATCTCGACCATGTCGGACAGCCGCTGCTGGACGTCCTCGCGGCCGTGCCCGGCGGCCAGGCGGGCGGCGAGCGGTTCGATGGTCCAGCGCAGCTCGCTCAGTTCGCGGCGCTGGTCGTCGCGCTGCGGACCGAAGGCCCGCCATTCGATGATGTCGGGGTCGAGCAGGTTCCAGTCGCTGACGGGACGCACGCGCGTGCCGACGTTCGGGCGGGCGCTGACCAGGCCCTTGGCCTCCAGGACGCGGAGCGACTCACGGACGACGGTGCGGGAGACCTCGAAGCGCTGGCCGATCTCCTCGGGCACCAGAGGGCGGTCGGCGCCCAGGTCGCCGGAGACGATCATCTGTCCCAACTGCTGTACGAGTTGGCCGTGCAGTCCGCGTCCGCGGCTGCCCGCGGCACGTCGGCCCACACGGCCCAGCTCGGGGTCCGCGCCCTCCCAGGCGGGTGCGCCCACACGGTCGGGGCCGGGGGCCTCGGCGTAGGGGTAGTGGTCGAGTTCGCCCGGGCCGACGAGACCGGAGTCGGTGGAGCGGGCGGAGGTCATCATGGTGTGCGCAAGGGTACTCACGGATCCTTTGTCGGCGCTGTCTCCAACTCCCTTGAGGTCTTTGGTGAAAAGCACACGAAAGGGTGATCGCTCACCCCGTCGCAATTGACGCCTTATCGGAAAGAAATGGGCTTTCCCGAGGGAGTTGTGCGCAGACCAGAACGGAAGGGCGCGGAGGGTTGTCAGAAGCTTGTCATCGGACCCTGCTCCGCAGATTCGTGAACAGATACGCGCAGAGCAGCGCGCTGAGCGACAACGTCAGCGCGCTGCCGACGGGTTGGGCGACGACCCGCGCCACGGCCTCCAGATAGCGTTCTCCGCCGAAGGGCCACTGCAGCAGGAACACCTGCCTCATCCGCATCGGCAGTCCCGCCGCGGTTCGCACGGACGATCCCTCCACGACCGTCTGTACGAGGGGTACGACGACAATCGGTACGGCGAGAACCGCGGCGAGCCCCGCTGTGGTGGACCGGAAGACCCCGGCGGCCAATACCCCGGCCCAGGCGCACCCGACCATCAGGCCGAGCCAACTCGCGCTCAGCGAAAGCCAGTCACCGGGAACCTGCGCGAGTTCCCGTCCGTAGATGAGATAGAGCACTTCGATGTCGCAGCCCACGGTGAGGACGGCCAGGGCGAGCGCGGTGGCCGCGGCGACGAGGAGCTTGGCCGTGAGCAGCCCCAGCCGACGGGGGACGGTGCCGCGGTCCGCCGCCAGGGCGGGGTAGCGGAACTCGTCCCCGAAGGCCAGTGCCCCCAGCAGCCCCGCGCCGAGCGCCGCGGGCGGCAGCGGCAGCTGCTGCGGCCACGCGGCGAACAGGCGCGCCTGCGGGGTGTGCCCGATCCGCGCGAGGACGACAGCGGTGAGCGCGGACACGACGAGCACGATGGCGCAGGTGACGAATCCGGTGCCGATGCCGGTGGCGCGGCGGAGCTCGTAGCGGAGGGGGCGGAGGGGGCTGGGGGCGGGGTGGACGGAGATGGGGGGTGGGAGGGAGGGGAGGGTTTCCAGGGAGCGGCTGGGAGGGCGGGGCTGATCCGTGGGGGCTTCCGCGGGTCTGTTGTGGCTGTCGGTGGGCTTGTGGTCGGTGGATGCTTCTGAGTCGGTGGCGGGTGGCGTGGTGTCGGGCGGGGTCGGCATCGGTTGGGTGGCGGACTTGTCGTCGGTGGCTTCGTCGGTGGTGGCCGCATCAGGGGTCGCCTCGTTGACTGTCTCCGGGGAGGTGGTGGTGGCGTCTTGTGGCCCGCTGTCGGGGCGCTCGGGCTGCGGCTCCTGCGGCGGCGTTGTTCCCGCGCCCGGCCCCATGTCACCGACCTCGTCGGCGAGTTTCAGTACGAGCACGCCGTGGCGGAACGCCGTCTCGCCGACGTCGGCACAGGTACTGCCGTACACGGAGAGGCGGTTGCCGCTCTCCAGTACGACCTCGACGGAGCGGTGCGCGGTGCGGGCCTCCTTGGTGAGGACGGCGGCGAGGCGGGCGGCGTGCGGGCTGCGGACGGCGACGCGTGGCCGCAGCCGGGTGCGGGCGAACTCCGCGGCCTCCTGGTCGGCGACGACGTTGCCTCGTTCCAGGGTGACGACGCGGTCGGCGGTGCGCGCGGCCTCCTTGGGGTCCGGCGTGGTGACCAGGACCGTGCCGCCCTGGGCCGCGTGGGCGCGCAGCATCCCGTACAGCCAGTTGCTCTCGCGGGCCGAGAGTCCGTGGGCTGGTTCGTCGAGGACGAGTGTGTGCGGGTCGGGCAGCAGGGCGCAGGCGAGGCCCAGGCGGCGGTCCATGCCGCGGGAGAGCGTGCCGAGGCGTTCGTCGCAGAGACTGACGAGGCCGACCACCTCGAGGATCTCGTCGGCTCGGCGGGCGGAGACCCCGGCCGCGGCGCACAGCATGCGGAGGTGGCCGCGGACGGTCCGGCCGGGGTGCCCCGGCACGTCGCCCAGCAGGACACCGACTTCGCGCGAGGGGTGGCCGATGCGGTGCAGTGGGCGGCCTCTGAAGTAGGTGATGCCGCGGCCCTGTTGGAGTTCGAGCATCAACCTGAGGGCCGTCGTCTTGCCGGCACCCGGATCTCCGAGCAGCGCGGTGACGCGCCCCGCTGGTGCTTCGAAGGAGACGTCGTCGACGGCGGGCGCAAGGTCCTTGCGGGAGTTGCTGGTCAGTCCGAAGGCCTGGATCACCTGTAGCAAGATAGCGCGTTATGTCCGTTTTTTCGGGTACCTGAACGCCTTGCTCCGCAGGGTGTGATCGCGTGTCTCGTCGCCGGGCCGGTCTGTCTTTTCCCTTTTCTGGTCGGTCTTCGTGCCTGAGCTCGGGGCGGAGGCGGGTGACGCAGCCCGGCGTTACACCTCGGGCCGCAGCATCGGCGGGTTCAGGAGCGTGGCCCCGCCCGCGCGGAACAGCTGTGCTGGGCGGCCGCCCTGCCGTGTGGTCGTACCGCCTGTGGGCACCAGGAAGCCCGGCGTGCCCGTCACCTTGCGGTGGAAGTTGCGCGGGTCGAGCGCCACCCCCCAGACCGCCTCATAGACGCGACGCAGCTCGCCGACGGTGAACTCGGGCGGGCAGAACGCCGTCGCCAACGACGAGTACTCGATCTTGGAGCGGGCGCGCTCCACCCCGTCCGCGAGGATCTGAGCGTGGTCGAAGGCGAGCGGCGCCACGGGTTCGCCGTCACGGCCGTAGCCGCCCTGTTGCAGCAGTTCCTCGACCGGTGCCCAGCGTGCGTTGCTGGCGTCGCCGCCCGCACGCGGTGCGGGCAGGTCGGGGGCGAGGGCGAGGTGGGCGACACTGACCACGCGCATCCGGGGATCCCGCTTGGGGTCGCCGTAGGTCGCGAGCTGCTCCAGGTGGGCGCCGTTGTCCTGGGCGGGGACCGAGGGATCGTGGACACGCAGTCCGGTCTCCTCGGCCAGTTCGCGTGCGGCGGCCTGTGCCAGATCCTCGTCGGCCCGCACGAAGCCTCCCGGGAGCGCCCAGCGCCCCTGGAACGGCGGCTCGCCCCTGCGTACCGCCAGCGCACACAGGGCATGGCGACGCACGGTCAGCACGACCAGGTCCACGGTCACGGCGAAGGGCGGAAAGGCTGACGGGTCGTAGGGCATGTCGCGATCATAGTCGTCTGCCTGACGATAAACACTCCCTTCGCCGGCCGCTTCGGTGGCCGGTCGGTGTGCGAGCGGTATGGGTCTCACCTGCGGCTCCCGGCCCGTGCGTGTCGTCCCGTCATCCGTGGTCACTGTCCTGGTTGCCGCATGCGATCAGCGTCTCCTGTCTCTCGATCGTCGTTCGGTCTGCTGGACCAACCTCCCGAGGTGCCGTCCACATCACATCCCGAGCTGCAGTCCCTCGGCCGCCTCCTCGACCATGGCGAGACCGAGGCGGCTGACTCGTACGGAGAAGGGGGAGCCCGCGACCCGTAATCCGTTCAGGGTGATCTCGCCCAGGGGTGCGCTGCGGACGGGACGCAGTGTGACCGTGCCGGCGGGCGCGTCGGGGCGGATGCCGACGAGGGTGGTGAGCAGCAGGATTCCGGCGGCCGCCGCGGTGGCGGCCGGGCGGCAGGCGGCCGGGTGGGGAAGGGGGGCGCTCCCGTCGGTGCGCTGCTCCCCCGCGTACATCTCGGGCAGCCGATGACCGAACCCCCCGGCCGCCACCAGGACGCCCCGCAGCAGCGCACTCGCCTCCTTCTCGTACCCGGCGGCGGCCAGCCCCGCGACCGCGATCGCCGTCTCCTGGACGCGTACGGCGCCGCTGCGGTGGCCGAACGGGTTGTATCCCGCCTCCTTGACGCCCAGGCCGCGCAGACCCCAGCCCGAATCCATCGCCGGGCTGCCGAGCAGCCGGGCGAGTTGCTCGGTCTGTACCCGGTCGAGCAGCCCCGTCGCCAACTCGCCCCCGCCCAGCAGGCCGGTGTCGAGGAGATGGACGGCGGTCGCCCCGAGATGCGGCACGGGGCGGCCGTCGGGGGCACGGGCCGCCATCGGCCGGCCACCTCCGAGGTCATCGCCCCAGAAGTCGGTCCGGAACGCCGAGCGCAACGACTGGGCCCACTCCCGCAGCCCGGCCCCGCCCGGCCTGCCGCAGGCGTCGAGCAGATCGGCGCCGAGCAACGCCGCGCGGTGGGCGTGTGCCTGTGTCTCGCAGCGGACGGGGCCGCCGGGCTGCGGGTCGCACAGGTACGTGCCGTCGCCCACGGTGGTCCGCAGCCAGGTCAGACAACGCTCGGCGGCCGGCAGCAACTCCTCCGTCTCCTGCTCCGGCATCCCCCAACGGCGGGCCTCCGCGAGGAGCGCGGGGAAGAGCAGCGTGGCCTCAGTGCCGGTGCAGCCGGGCGGCAGATGACCGCCCGCGTCCCGGTGCGGCCCGGGGATCATGCCGGACTGCCGTCCGGGCCCGGCGAGTTGGGTTCGGGCGAGGGCACGCAGCGTGCCCGTGGCAAGCCGGGTGCCGAGCGGCAGCGCCATCCGGGCGGCCGCGAGTGCGTCGGCCGGGGCGAGGCCGCAACGCCACGGTGCCCCGGCGGCGAGATACACGTCGGCCGGGTGTGCGGGATCGCGCAGCAGCAGCGCTTGGAGGTCCTCAACGCTGGTCCGCAGGAGCGCCTGCGCGCCGGGGTCGTCGCCCGACGCGGCGGCCTGGGCGAGCGGACTCGCCGCCACGCGACCGACCGCTCGAACGGGTCCCGCGCTGTCCGGGCGCACCCTCAGCTCCACGCTCGCGCTGCCGCCCGGGGGCAGGTCGAACTCCCAGCGCAGCAGGCCCGCTGAGGCCAGCGCGTCGGCGGGCGGTGGGTCTGCTGTGACCGACGAGGCCTCTGTGCCGTGCGACCAGCGCAGTCCGGCGTCATGGACGCTGGCGGGCACCTCCGGCCCCGCGGTGCCGGACGCGATCGCGCCCAGCGCCGCCAGGTCTGTGCCGAGGGCGACCTCGACGGGGAGGCGCAGAGGGCGTGTCGCCGCGCTGCGCAGCGTGATCCGCTCGGTGCCGTCCGCGTGGCGGGTGCGTTCGACGACCACGTCCGGGTCCGGTCCGGCGGGCGGCGAGGCGCGCAGGGTGCCCACGAAGCGGGCGCGATCGGCACCGGTCATCCGGGCCTGCACAGCGAGCGGTTCACGGCCGGCCACGCGCACTTGGCAACGGGAGAGCAGACGCCGGCCCGCGCGGTAGAAGCCTTCCAGTCCCTGGCCGGTCAACTGTCCCTGATCCGTGGAAACGGCGAGGCCTGGCAGGGCGACGCAGATCATGGCGGTGTGAGTGGGCGGCAGTTGGCCGGAGGGGCGCGGGGGTGGGCCTGACGGTGACGGTGAGGGTGATGGCTGGGCTGGTGGTGGCGCTGTGGGGGTTGGCCTGGGAGGAGGCGTGCGGATCGGGGGCGGGGGGTGATGGCGGCCCGGGCCTGTGGCGGGGGTCGGTGCCGGGTTGTGCCGCCTGGCCACGGTTGCTGAGTCCTGGTCCATTGGGGTGGGCGTAGGTGCGGTCGGGAGGGGCGGGGGTCCCGAGGTCTGGCCCCTTGGCGGGGGCGGAGCTAGCAAGGTCTGGCCTGTTGGCCGAGGCAGCGGTCCTGCGCCGTAGGCGGGTGGCTCGTGGTACCCCCGTCCGTCGGTCCACTGCGGCGGGGCGGTGGGCAGGCCGGGGCGGGGGGTGTGCTGGCCTCGGGTGGGGCGATCGTCGGCTGAGGGCGGAGTCGGCCGGGGCGTGCGGTTGTCGGCGGCGGCAGGCGGAGTCGGCCGGGGCATGCGGTCGTCGGCGGCGGGCGGAGTCAGCCGGGGCATGCAGTCGTCGGCGGCAGGCGGAATCGGCCCGCGCGTGCAGTCGTCGGCGGCGGCACGCGGAACCGGTCGGCGCGTGCAGTCGTCGGCGGCGGCAGGCGGAATCTGCTGGTGCAT
Source organism: Streptomyces spinoverrucosus (assembly GCF_006539505.1). Classification (GTDB taxonomy): domain Bacteria; phylum Actinomycetota; class Actinomycetes; order Streptomycetales; family Streptomycetaceae; genus Streptomyces; species Streptomyces spinoverrucosus. The sequence continues at coordinate 21,478 of NZ_BJND01000051.1, read as the reverse complement.
CGGGCTGCTTCCTCTGTGCTCTGTGCGCCTATGGCTTGTTCGGGACCTGGCGGGAGGCTCCGTGGGGACGTGGCGTTGCGGCGGCGCCACCCGTCCAGGCGTTCCGCCACTCAGGTGAACGGAACGGGGCTCCTCCAGGTCACGCCCCTGCCCGGCCGACCCGACTCGGCCGTCCCCCACGCCGTTCTCCCGGCCGCCCCTCACGCGTCCCCCTTCGTTTCGCCGCCGCCAGAGGCAACGCCTCGCCGGGTTGTGCCACGACGCCGTACGCCGCCCTTCGCGGCCGCGGGCGGATGCGTACCGCCGGTCCGCCCGGTGCCCGGGCCAGTGCGGGCTGCTGGCACCCTGCGGGACGGCGGCGCGCTCTTCCGCGCCTCTTGTGCCGTCAGCGAGTGGGAGTTTTCGGCGTCACCGGCGGGCAACCCGCGGTGGCGTCGCTGCACAGCCGCCACCGACTCGGATCCGTCGGCGTCGCCGCCGCCGCCTTCAGTGCCCTGTGTCGTGTCGAGGCCCTTGGGTCCCCGCGCCTCGTCGATCCGCTCCGCCGGGGTCCGGGCACGGTCGTCCCGTTCCGCGCGCAGGCAGCGGCGGATCGACTCCGGATCCAGGCCTTCGTTGACGGCCTGGTGCAGCAGGCGGGCGAAGAGGTAGTCGGGGTCGGCTCCCAGTGCCATCGCCAGCGCCTCCCGGGCTTCCAGCTCGTCGCCGGTCGACCAGGCGACCCAGCCGGCGAGGGTGAGCGGTGCAGCGGCATGCTCGCCGTAGGAGCCGACGCAGCGGCGGGCCAGGGCTCGCCAGAGCCTTAGCGCGGGAGCTGCCTCGGCGCCCTCCATCCACTCGGCCGCCCGGTCGCGGGTGGCGCGGTCCTGCAGGCCGAGGATCAGGGTCGCGGCTTCGTCGTTGCGCAGCAGGCCGTCGTCGCGCAGGTCTGCCATGAAGGCGCCGGACGCGGGCGCCGCATCGGCCAGCCGAGTCATGATCTGCCTGGCCAGCTCCATCGTCTCCTCGGCGACGCCCGCCCGACTGGTGTCGTCGAGCATCCTGGGGACGAGGGCCATGCTGCCGGCGTCCAGCGCGGCCTCCTGCTCCAGGGCCGCGGCGGTCTCCCAGGGTTGGAGCCTCGCCCTCAGCTCGCGCAGGGTCCCGCGCACCTGAATCCCGGCGTAGGTGGCCGCGGCGGCCAGGACCGAGGTGCCCGGCAGCCCCATGGGCAGGCCCTCGGCGGGGCAACATTCCTGGATGTCGCAGCAGTACGACCAGAAGCGGCCGTCCGAGATGCACAGGGCCTCGATCACCGGAACGTCGAGCAGACCGCACTGGAGACGCAGTTTGTGGGCCAGCGGGCGGAGTCGCTCCATGACCTGCCGGCCGGTTTCACCCTGGCCCGGCTCCTGGCAGACGTACGCCACGATCTGTTCCGGCCGGGCTCCTCTGCGCTCGCTTCCCCGCACCAGCCCGTGCGCCAACTGCCCTGCTACGGACTCCCAGTCGTCCGGATTCGCCGGAATGCCGAGCCGCGCCCGGCCACCGAACCGTCCGCGCCCTCCCCTGTCATGGAGGGCGACGAGGACGATGCTGTCCTCGGGGCGGTACCCGAGCAGATACGGCAGGGCGTCAGCCAGTTCGGCCGGGGTGCGCAGGGTGACCCGGTGGGTGGCGTCGGGCCCGTCGCAGTTGGTGGAGTCGGCGTTGTGGGCGTTGCCGCCGCGTAGTGCGTGCCCGTCTTGCGCGAGCCGATCGTCGTAGCGGTCGTGACCGTTGGGTCGGTGCGCCCTGCCCGATCCGGTCACGTCGTCGCTTTCGAAGGATCCAGTCGTTTCCCCGTGATTCGTCATGCGTCGACGATCTCGCGGAACTCAAAGTTCCGCTTGCGCCTGTGGATAACTCCGATCAGGGACACGACACCCGGCGGACCCTGGGCGGCGCGCTGATGCTGTGCGTTCCGCTGATCGACGTCGTACTGCTGACGGCCACCGTCCTCAGCATCCGGGATGGCGGACTCGACAGGGCGCCCCGTTGCTCGTCTGGCTCAACCCGCTCACCAAGGTCCTCGTCTACAGCTTGATCTGGCCGATGGTCACCACCATTCGGCCCGGCAAGGAACCGGAGTCGGTGACGGACAGCGGCTCATGACCGCCCAGCCCGCGCCACGCGCGAACACCCTGCAACCGCTGTCCTCTTAACCTGTCGCAGCGAGAACCAGCGGAAGAACCTGTGTGCTGCCTGCCAGGCGGAGGATGCGGGCAGCGACCGCGAGGGTCCAGCCAGAGTCCGTGTAGTCGTCGACGAGCAGGACGGGTCCGGGAGTGCGGGCGAGGGCACTGGCCAGGTCCTCGGAGACGGTGAAGGCGCCGGACAGGGCCCTGAGGCGTTGGGCGGAGTTGCTGCGTCGTGCCGCGTGCGCGCCGTTCGATCCGGTGTACGTCAGGGTGCCCAGGAAGGGGAGGCGGCCGATGGCCGCGATCTCCCGGGCGAGTGAATCGACCAGTTGGGGACGGGTGAGGGACGGCACAGCGACGACTCCCACCGGCCGGGCAGCAGCGTCGGCGGTATTCGACGCCCAGCCTCCTGGAGAGCGCGCCCAGTCGGCGAGGACGGCCACCGCGGCCTGCAGCACATCGTCGGGGACCGGACCGTCGGGCGCGTTCTCGGCCAGCAGGGGGCGCAGCCGGTTGCCCCAGCCGATGTCCGAGAGCCGTCCCAGGGCGCGCCCGGTGGAGCACTGCTCCTTGGCCGGAATACGTCCCTTTAGGTCGATGCCGAGTGCGGGCATGCCCGTCGGCCACATCCGGCGCGGCTCGACCTCCACCCCCGGGCGGTCCAGTTCCTTCGCGGCTCCCGCCAGCGCCTCCGCCGAGACGGAAGGGTCGGCCCAGGCTCCCGCGCAGTTGTCGCAGCGGCCGCACGGGGCCGCTCCCTCGTCGTCCAGTTGCTGGCGCAGGAACTCCATCCGGCACTGGGACGTACTCACGTAATCGCGCATGGCCTGCTGCTCGGCGGACCGCTGCCGCGCGACCCAGGCGTAACGCTCGGCGTCGTACGCCCACGGCTCGCCGGTGGAGATCCAGCCGCCCTTCACCCGCTTGACCGCGCCATCCACGTCGAGCACCTTCAGCATGGTCTCCAAACGGGTCCGCCGGAGGTCCACCAGGGCCTCCAGAGCGGGCACGGACAGCGGCCGTCCCGCATCGGCGAGAGCCGAGAGGGTCTGGCGGACCTGCGCCTCGGGCGGGAAAGCGGTGTCGGCGAAGTAGCGCCAGATGGCCTCGTCCTCCTTGCCCGGCAGCAGCAGTACGTCCGCGTGCTCCACCCCGCGACCCGCACGCCCCACCTGCTGGTAGTAGGCGATCGGTGAGGACGGCGAACCGAGATGGACCACGAAGCCCAGGTCCGGCTTGTCGAAGCCCATGCCCAGCGCCGAGGTCGCGACCAGCGCCTTCACCCGGTTCTCCAGCAGGTCGGCTTCGCCCTGCAGCCGATCGGCGTTCTCCGTGCGCCCCGTGTAGGAGGCCACCCGGAAGCCACGCTGCCGCAGATAGGCGGTGGCCTCCTCCGCGGCGGCCACCGTCAGCGTGTAAATGATCCCTGAGCCCGGCAGCTCGTCCAGGTGCTCGGCCAGCCAGGCGAGGCGATGCGCGGCATCCGGCAGCCGCACCACCCCCAGCCGCAGGCTCTCCCTGTCGAGCGGGCCGCGCAGCACCAGGGCGTCGCCGACACCGGTACCCAACTGCTCGGCCACATCCGCCGTCACCCGCGCATTCGCGGTGGCGGTGGTGGCCAGCACCGGCACCCCCGGCGCAAGGTCGGCGAGCATCGCCCGCAACCGGCGGTAATCAGGACGGAAGTCATGCCCCCAGTCGGAGATGCAGTGCGCCTCGTCGACCACCAGCAGACCGGTCGTAGCCGCAAGCCTGGGCAGCATCTGCTCGCGAAAATCCACGGAGTTGAGACGCTCCGGGCTTACCAGGAGAACGTCGGTCTCGCCGCGCTCGACCTCCTCATGGATGGTGTCCCACTCCTCCGGATTGGCCGAGTTGATGGTGCGCGCCCGGATACCGGCCCGCGCCGCCGACTCGACCTGGTTGCGCATCAGCGCCAGCAACGGCGAGACGATCACCGTCGGGCCTGCACCACGTCGGCGCAGCAGCGCGGTGGCAACGAAATACACCGCCGACTTGCCCCAGCCGGTGCGCTGCACCACCAGCGCGCGCCGACGCTCCTCCACCAGCGCCGCCACCGCCTGCCACTGGTCCTCGCGCAACCGCGCCGTCCCCGCCGGGACACCGACAAGCTCGGCAAGGATGGCATCGGCTTCAGCGCGGAGCTCCAGATCGTCCATGCTCCCCATGCAACCCGATCGCAAGGACAATCAGCCACCTCACTTAGGGTGACCGACTATTCACGAACGGTAAGCAGCCGCATGCTCCCGCCTGCGCCCCATGCCCGGCATCAGGCAACGCCCCACCGGGTATGGATATAAGCCACAGACCAGTCAATAAGGGTTGGTCGCCCCAATTGCTCGTTGCCGCATCCAAGTTCGACAGGAAGAATTGAAGTCCGCTCCCCGCACGGCTCGTCCCGCGACCAGGTAGGGCACCGCTGCGGTGTGCGCTCCCCCGATCCAGACCCCGCCCGCAGTGTGGGCGCGTAGCCGAAGGGAGGAACGTGACCTTCGGATTCGCTCCGTCCTCCGCGGCAGCCACGTCGACCTCCGCCGCATCCGCCAACGCCGTGGCCCGAGTGCTGGAGCCCGCGGAGTGGGCCGCCGCGGGAATCCCGTTGCTGCGCAACCCCCGGGAAGTCGTCAGCGGACTGCACGCGCGACACCGCCCCAAGCCGTCGACGGCGATCGTGGCCGTACTCGACGTGGACGAACGACTGTGCGCGAGTGCCTCGTTCACCAGGCGCCCGGCGCCCGCCGACGGCTGGATGTTCCGCAACGCGCTGCTCGACCAGCTGCGCCGCGTCATCCCGCACGACCTGCGCCGCCGCACGCCAGTGCGCACAGCCGTGCTGCTCTACTGCCGTGACGGCGACGCGCGTTGGACGGAGGAGGACGGCGCGTGGATGTGGGGCCTGCGCGACGCCTGCACACTGCACGGGCTGCGCTGCGGGGCATACATCACGCTGACCCGCGACGGCTGGCAGGTCCTCGGCGAGGGCCGAGGCGGCCGCCGGCCCAACTCCACATCGGCGCCCGAGCCGTTCGCGACGTCCGAGACACCGCCCCCACCGCCGCGCACCGGGGGTGCCACCTCCGAGGTGCTGAGCCGCGTGGCAGCCCGCTGAGAGCCACGAACGACGAGACCGGACCAACGCGGCAGACCAACAGCGTACGAACGCACGGTCGGCACAGCACTTCTCCGAACACCGGCCGGAGGGCACCCGCACACCCGTCGTCCGCGCATGCCAAAGGCCACGCCGGGCAGTTGCCGCCGGGACGGCGCATTCGCCGGCCCAACGCCCCCGATCTGCTGGAACCGGCTAGACGCCCGCACCCAGCACCGAGTTGATCTGCTGCGGGTCGCCGCAGACGATCAGCAGGGCGCCGGCCCGGGTGAGAGCCAGGGGCAGTGCGGTGGCGGCAGCGGCGTCGGAACCGCCGTTGACGGCGACCACGACCACGGGTCGGGACGCGGCACGGTCGGCCACGGCGGCGTCGGCATAGAAGACGTCGTCGCGGGCATCGTGCTGCGCCCAGTAGGAAGCCTCGCCGAAGGACAGCTCGTGAGCGGCCCAGGGGTGCGGCTCGCCGGTGGTGATCACCAGCACGTCACTGGGGGCGCGGCCGGACTCCAGCAGCAGGTCCACGGCTTCCTCAGCAGCGTCCAGCGCACCCTCGACCGGGGCGGGGATCAGCTGGATCTGCGGAGTCGCCGGAGCCGAAGCCGGAGCGGACGACGCAGCAGCGGCAGTTGGGGCCGGGCCCGCGGGCCCGGGCTTGGCCCCGGCCACGCCCGTACGCTGCGCCGGCGGCGCGGGCCGGAGAGGGCCAGGACGACCAGGACGCGGCGGGGCCGCGGGGCGGGGGCCGGGTACGGGACGGGGGGTCGGCGCGGTACGGCCGCTGGCCGGAGTAGCGCGGGGACCCTGGGCACTCTCGTGAATCTGAGGCTCCTCGGGGATGAGAGGCATGAGTTGATGTCTATCAAACGTTGGTACGGCTCGCGCCGGTGGGTGGCACATACGTGCGACCGGAACCGTCAGAAATCGAAGCCGAGCTGACCCTCGATCTCCGGAACGCTTCCGTCCGCCCAGCTGCGGGCCTTCTTGAGGTGCCGCCACTGGGGCAGCGCATCAAGATACGCCCACGACAACCGGTGGTGGGGTGTGGGGCCCCGCTCCGCCAGTGCGGCCTTGTGCACGGGTGAGGGATACCCGGCGTTGTCCGCAAAACCGAAGTCTGCATGGTCGATACCCAGTTCGGCCATCATTTTGTCGCGCTGAACCTTCGCGATCACCGAGGCCGCCGCCACGGCCACGCACGACTGATCGCCCTTGATCACCGTACGGACCCGCCACGGCGTCCCGAGATAGTCGTGCTTGCCGTCGAGGATCACCGCGTCGGGGCGGACCGGCAGGCCCTCCAGGGCACGTACCGCCGCGATCCGCAGCGCCGCCGTCATCCCGAGATCGTCGATCTCCTCCGGGGACGCGTGCCCCAGGGCGTACGACGTCACCCAGGTCCGCAACTCCTCGGCGAGCTCGGTCCGCCGTTTCACGGTGAGCAGCTTGGAGTCGGTGAGGCCCATGGGAGGCCGACGCAGTCCGGTGATCGCCGCACAGACGGTGACGGGCCCGGCCCAAGCGCCGCGCCCCACCTCGTCGACACCGGCAATGATCTTCGCTCCAGTCGTTGCGCGAAGGGAGCGCTCGACGGTGTGAGTAGGCGGTTCGTACGGCATGGCGCCCTTAGACTACGCCGCCCGCAACCCCCTGCGACACCCTGGTTCGCCCAAGCCACCACCGGGACCGCACCATCCCGGACTCACCCCCCGGTCGTGCGCAGCAGCGGGACCATCAACTGGTCGACCATCTCCTCGATGTCCTGGTCCGACCATTCGCTCCCGCATATCTTCGACCGGTACATCATCATCGCCGGCATGGCGTCGCAGACGTATCCGTTCGCCGCGTCGGGCCGCACCTCCCCCCGCTCGATTCCGCGGTCGATCACCTCGCGCAGCACCTTGACCGTGGGCTCCACCACCCCTTGCACGATGACGTCGTGGAAGCGCTCCGCCTGGACGCTGTCGCATTCGTGAATCACTGAGCGGAGCGCGGAGCCTGGGCGCGAGTACATCGCGTCACGCGCCACGCGGCACAGGGCCACCAGATCTTCGCGCACACTCCCGAGGTCGGGTGCGGCCTCTATCCGCGGCAGTCCGGCACGCAGCGCATCGGCAACGAGGTCCTCCTTGGACGGCCAACGACGGTAGATCGCGGCCTTGCCGGTCTGCGCACGCGTGGCCACGCCCTCCATCGTGAGGCCGTGCCAGCCGACCGTACTGAGTTGCTCCAGCGCGGCTTCGAGGATCGCGCGTTCGAGCACGGCACCGCGCCGACGGGAGGAGGCCGCCTGAGCGGGGGCGGCCGTCCAGCGCGAAGTAACCATCCGAGTGTCTCCAACGAACAGGGAAGCGGGTGTTGGGGGGAACGGGGACGTGCCATGTGGCGACCGCGGGGGACGCGTGGCACCACAACCATCTAAGTGAACGGTTGCGTTCACTACTTGGGACTCACTACGGTTGGCACGACAGTGAACGCGAGCGTTCACTAAGCCATTCATGGGGGACCCATAGTGACGACCTCTCCGAAGCTCCAGGACCAGAAACCGAGTACTGCCGCCCGCCGCCAGGGGCGACCGGGCATCGCGCTCACCGTCATCGCGGCCTGCCAACTCATGGTGGTCCTCGACGCCACCATTGTGAACATCGCTCTTCCCCAGATTCAGGAAGCGCTTGCGTTCAGCACCACCGACCTCACCTGGGTGGTCAGCGCCTACACGCTGACCTTCGGCGGACTGCTGCTGCTCGGCGCCCGCGCCGGTGACATCCTCGGCCGCCGCCGGGTCTTCATGGCCGGCATCCTGCTGTTCACCTTCGCTTCGCTGCTGGGCGGCATCGCCCAGGAGCCCTGGCAGTTGCTGGCCGCACGTGCCCTGCAGGGTGTGGGCGGCGCCATCGCGTCGCCGACCTCGCTGGCGCTGATCACCACCACGTTCGCCGAGGGACCGGAACGCAACCGGGCGTTCGGCGTCTTCGCCGCCGTCTCCGCCGGTGGCGGCGCCATCGGCCTGCTGGCCGGCGGAATGCTCACGGAGTGGCTCGACTGGCGCTGGGTGCTCTTCGTCAACGTGCCGATCGGTGTGCTGATCGCCGTCCTGACGCCGCTCTACATCAACGAGTCCGAACGCCACCCCGGCCGCTTCGACATAGCGGGCGCACTGACCTCGACCATAGGTATGGCGTCCCTGGTGTACGGCTTCATCCGGGCCGCCGAAGAGGGCTGGCGGGACGACCTGACCCTCGTGTCGTTCGGTGTCGCGCTGGTGCTGCTGCTGGCCTTCGTGTTCATCGAGACGCGGGCCAAGGAGCCGATCACCCCGCTGAAGATGTTCGCCGACCGCAACCGCTCGGGCACGTACGTGATCATGCTGAGCCTGGCCGCCGCCATGTTCGGCATGTTCTTCTACATCGTTCTGTTCGTGCAGAACGTGCTGGGATACAGCCCGATCAGGGCGGGTCTGGCCTTCCTGCCCGTCACGGTCGCGATCGTGGTCGGCGCGGGTCTGTCGCAGCGGTTCCTGCCAGTGCTCGGCCCCAAGCCGTTCATGCTCGTCGGCTCGGCGCTGGTCGTGGTCGGCCTCGTGTGGCAGGCCTTCATCAGCCCCGACAGCTCGTACGCCGGCGGAGTGCTCGGTCCGATGCTGGTGTTCGGCTTCGGCATGGGCCTCAACTTCGTCACGGCGACAGTGACCGCCGTCTCCGGTGTCGCCCAGCACGAGGCGGGCGCGGCGTCCGGCCTGCTCAACGCCACACAGCAGGTGGGCGGTTCGCTGGGCCTGTCCATCCTCACCACCGTGTTCGGCACGGCCAGCAAAGACGAGGCGGAGAAACAGCTGCCGCACTTCCTCGCCGACGGATCGGCGGAACAAAAGTCCGAGTTCGCCCAGACGCATCAGCTGCCCGCGCCCTGGGGCCACGAAGTGCTCGCGCAGGGCATATCGACGGCCTTCATACCGGCCGCGGCCATGGCCGTTCTCGCCATGGTCACCGCGTGGCTGGTGATACGGGTGCGCAAGACCGACCTGGACGCACTGGCCGGCACGTCTGGCCCGGTGGTCGGCTGACGGGCGGAGGGCGCGGGTCGGCCTCGGTGGGGCGTCGACGGACGTGACGGGGGTACGTCCGCGACGGCCTGGCCGACCCGCGAAGGGCAGCGGACGGCCGGGGCTCCGCCACGGGACGCGCGACATGGAGGACGGCCGCCCGGCCATCCGCACCGATTCGGACGCCCACCGGCTCGCACCGGCGCGGACCGGCCGACGGACGCGCCACGCCACGGCGGCGACCGCAAGCACGAGGAACACGACTTGCAACGCTTCCATGACCACCCCCTACGACGCTCGTGTCTGCTGCATGTGCGCACCTCGCACAGCAGTTGCCGGGACAACGAGCGGGCGGTCACGGAGAGTTCCCGGCGTGCACAGAGAGTTTCGAATTGTCGATCGCCGCAGGTCACTCAGGTCACGAAGCCACGGCTGACCAAGCCACAGACCGCGGAGCGACAGGACAAGGAGCCAGGGCGCGAATTCACGCGCAGCCACAACGGCAGAGGCCCGCCAAGCCACAGCTGCCCGAAGCCGCCACATCACAGCAACGCGCTAAGCCGACACCCTCACCCAGTCCGGCAGTGCCTCCGTCCGCCCCACCCACTGCGCGGGCGGCGTCCCCGCCTTCCCCGCGGCAAGCACTCCGCCCACGATGGCGCAGGTGGTGTCCACGTCGCCGCCGACCTGCGCGGTCGTCCAGAACGCCTGCTCGTAGTCGCCGAGGGAGCGCGCGGCCGACCAGAGGGCGAAGGGCACGGTGTCATGGGCGGTCGTACGCCGACCGCAGCCCAGTACCGCCGCGACCGTGGCCGGGTCGCCGTAGTCGAGCATGTCCCGGGCCCTGCGCAAACCGGCACCGACCGCGCTCTTCGGGATGAGCGCGACGACGTCGTCGAGCAGCGACTCGGGGCTGGACGGTCCGCCGGGGGCCGCGACCAGCGCGGCGGCCGCGGCGACGGCCATGGCGCCGACCACGGCCTCGCGGTGCTGATGGGTGGGATATGCGGAGATCTCCGCCTGGTGCGTGGCCTGCTCGGGGTCGTTCGCGTACCAGGCGCCCAGCGGGGCGATACGCATCGCGGCGCCGTTGCCCCAGGAGCCCTGGCCGTTGAAGAGCGCGGCGGACAGCTCGCGCCAGTCGCCGCCTTCCCGGATCAGCCGGAGCAGCCGGTTGACCGCGGGCCCGTAGCCACGGTCGAAGTCGTGGTGCTCGGCGAAGGAGCGGGCGAGGGCGTCCTGGTCGATGCGCTGGTGGGCGACGAGGACGGCGACCACGGAGCAGGCCATTTCCGTGTCGTCGGTCCACTGCCAGGGCCCAGGCGGCAGCTCGCGGCGTTTGAGCAGCGGGTAGTTCACCGGCACGAAGAACTGGGAGCCCAGCGCGTCCCCCACCGCGAGTCCGCGCAGGCTGGCCAGGGCGCGGTCCACGCGCCCGCCGGAAGAGGAGTCAGTCATTGCCCTGCCACTCTATCCAGTGATCCCGTACGGTTCCGGATCTCGCCAGCGCTCGAACGGCCGGTCAAGCGTGTACTTGCCGTTGTCCCCCAGAACGAGCATCCGTATCTCCCCGTTCCCCGGGTTCGACAGCGACTCGAACTCGGCGACCGTCCAGTGGAACCAGCGCATGCAGAACAACCGCATGGCCAGACCGTGCGTCACCAGCAGCACGTTCGGTGGGTGGTCCGGCGCCTCGAAGCTGCGGTACAGGCTCTCCAGGAAGCCGCCGACCCGGTCGTAAACATCGGCGCCGCTCTCGCCCTGCGCGAAGCGGTAGAAGAAGTGCCCGTACGCGTCGCGGTAGGCCTTCTGCAGCCGTACGTCGTCACAGTCCTGCCAGTTGCCCCAGTCCTGCTCCCGCAGCCGAGGCTCCTCGCGGACGCGTATGAGGTCGGGGTCGAGGTGAAAGGCGCGGAGCGTCTCGTGGGTACGGCGGTAGGGGGAGACGTACACACTGACGCGTTCCCGGCCGAAGATTTCGCGGAGCTGTTTGCCGGTCTCCTCGGCCTGTTGCCAACCGCGTTCGGTCAGTGCCAGTGCGTGGTCGGGTTCGCGCTCGTACACGGAGTCATCAACATTGCCCGTTGACTCGCCGTGCCGGACAAGGACGATGCGCCGTGGTCGTGCCATGCCAAAACCCTAGATCGGGCGACGGCATGTCGAGCACTCGTACGAGCTCCTTACGGCGTAGGTCACACACTTCCCGCACCATGCGCCACACGGGGCACACCTTTTGCGGGTCCGGATTTCAAACGGTCCAGGTGGGCTCCAGCTCCACGATGTCGCCCGTGAGTGCCGCGATGTCCGCCTCCGTCTGGGCCCGCAGGGCGAGCCGCTCCACGCGCTCGGTGCGGTACTTGCCGTGCTCGGCGGCCGACCGCCACATCGACAGGACCATGAACTCGTGCCCCGGGGCCTCGGCGAACAGGCCGCGGATCATCCCGGGCGAGCCGGCCATCGCGGGGTTCCAGACCTTCTCCTGCATCAGCGTGAAGTTCTCGACGCGCTCCTCACGGACGCGACAGAGGGCAACCCTGATGAGGTCGGCATCCGTGAAGCGCGGTTCGAAGCCCGTCTTCACGTCGAAGCGGTAGTCGAACAGCCTGACCTGGGCGTCCTTGAAGGTGCCGGACTGGGCCGACGCCAACCGGTCGTGGGAGCGGGCCATGAAGGAGTCGTAGAAGGCACGGCTTTCCCAGAAAGCGAAGATGTGCGCCACCGAGGTCCGCCCCCGGCTCCAGCCTCCGCCCTGTCCCCGAAATCCCGGCTCCCCCAGAAGCCCCGCCCACTTTCGCTGCCCCCGCTCGAAGCCGCGGCGGTCCACCACGGTGCAGCGAATCCACTTGACCAGCACCGCGCCATCGTAAGGCCACGGGCGTGGCGCCGGTCACGTCTGGACGCGGCGCACTCGCGCACACCCGCCCGCGCGCGTGGCAGGATGGACAACCGGCTTGGGCCGCCCGGCAGTTAGGGCTGCGGTCACACGGGAAGGGGGACGTCCGATGAGCGACATCACCAAGGGGATCCGCAAGGTCGAGATCGCGGTGAAGTGGGACCCTAGTGCGGCGGGTCAGCCGCCCACCGATCTGGACATAGTCGCCGCGACCTACCTGGGGAGCGATCCCTACGGCGATCCGGCCTACGTGGTCCACTTCGACCGCCGCTCACCGGACGGGACCATCACCCTCAACCGGGACAGCAAGGACGGCAAGGGCTTCGGCTGGGACGAGGTCCTGACAGTCGAACTCGACCGGCTGGACCCGCGCTACGCGCGCGTGGTGGTCGGCGTCATCATCCAGCAGCGCCCCGCCCGCCGCACCTTCGTCAGCGTGATCAAGCCGACCCTGCGGATCCGCGAGGACTACACCGACCTCACCACGGACGACTTCGGCAGCGTCCTCAGCTCCACGGCGGCGAAGGTAGCGGAGTTCGTGCGCGGCGACTCCGGGGTGTGGGACTTCCACGCCGGTATCCACGGCTTCGAGGACGACCCCGCCACCTTTACCAGGACGATGGGGCTTCCACCGGCGCCGTGACCATTCGTCAATTTCGATTCCGCTGAGCACTTACGACGGGTTCCGGCACGCCGGTCATTCACGGCCGGCGTACCACCTCGGGGTATCCATGGAAGCGGCTCGCTGCCCTGACCCCCTCCGCGTCCGGCGGTCGTTCGTCTCGCCGCGGCATTGTCAGTGGTGATCGATATGGTCGGCGCACCTGATCAGATGAGGAGTGCTGACCATGAAGTCTCCGGCCGAGCTGGACGCCGTCCAATGGCACACCCTGACCCATGCCTACGGCTCCGCAGAGGACGTGCCCGAGCTGATCAGGGCGCTCTATGAGGGCGACGAGGAGACGGCCGACGAGGCGATCTACGAGCTCTTCGGCAACATCCACCACCAAGGCACGGTCTACCCGGCTTCGGCACCCGCCGTCCCCTTCCTCGCGCACGCCGTCCGGCACGCCCCGGGCAAGCGCGACCAGTTGCTGATGCTGCTCGCCGTCCTCGCCGACCACGACCCGGCCGACATCGAATCTCCGCACTGGCCCGTCAGTTCGGTCGCCGGCGTCTGCGCGGAGCTCTGCCGGGTGCTCCCGGAGCTGCTGCCCTGTCTGGAGGACGGTGAGCGAGTGGTGCGCCGGGCAGCGCTCCGGGTAGTCGCGGCCGTGGCCGAGCTCCTCCCGGCTGAACTGCGGACCTCCGTCGAGCATCGGATCGAGGAGCTCTACGCCACCGATCCCGTCCCAGCGGTGCGGGCGGACGCGATGGTCGTCCTGGCCCGGTTCGACCGGGAGACGGCGGCAGCGGCACTGGACAGCCCACTGCCCGAAGTCAGGCTGGCCGCGGCCATGCTCGTCGCCGAGCGGTCCGGGCCGCCGTACCCTGCTGAGCTTGTGAAGGTCATCGCCGAGGACGGTGCCGAACCGGACCCGGGGGACGACGACTTCCCGTGGTCGGGCACTACCACCTCGGACGAGCAGCTCACCCGCCTGCTCACTCGGGATGCGGACGCCGGGCTCGCCGTGGCCGCCCGCTGGATCGCGGCCGGAGACATCGGCTCGCGCGGCTCCTGGCTGGCCGAGCAAATCGCCGAGACCTGGCGCGACCGGGAGCCCGAGGTCCTGGACCTGCTGCAGTCCGCCCTGCCCCACCAGAAGGACACCCGCGGCCTCGCCGGCCGCCTTCGCACCATCGGCCACTGGATCGAGTATCTGCCCGAGCCGGGCGCCGGCCTCCGGGACGCGTTGTACCGGCACACGAGTGCGGACGACGAGACCGCCGAGCCGGCGCTCCTCGCCCTGGTGCGCTCCCGCGACCCCCGCGCCCTGGAGCTGGTGCTGCGCCGGCCCTGTGCCAAGTTGCTCGAAGCGGCGGCGCGGCACTTCCCCGAGGCAGCCGACCGGCTGATACCCGTCATCCGCCGAGAGCTGGCATCAGGCGCCACCGGGAACGCGGGCATCGCCCTTGTCGGGGCTCTGACGCCGTTCGGTGCCGCCGCCCGACAGGCCCAACCCGAACTGGTCGACTGCCTCCGGACCGGCCGCGCGGCCATCGTCGCCGCCCGCCAAATCGGGCTCAACGGCATACAGACGCAGGAGGTCACCGACCTGTTGCGCAACGCCGCGAACAGCAACGACTCCTCGCTGAGTGCGGCGGCAGCCGTGGCCCACTACCAGTTGACAGGTGACGCCGGTCAGGCGCTCGACGTCTTCGAGCGGCTGCTTTCGGCCCGGGGCCAGCCCCACTGGTACCTGAGCAGCCTGCAGCCGCTGGGCAGCGCCGCCGCTCCGCTGCTGCCGTTCATCGAGCCTCTGCTGGAGGCGGGGTACGAGTGGACTCGGATGGCGGCCGCCGAGGCCCACCACTGGATCACCGGATCCACGGACCGCGCCGTCCCCGTGCTCGTCGAGTTGGTCGGCCCGACCCCGGTCGGCCTCCGCGCTCTCAAGGCTCTCGCCGCCACCAGACCGGTGCCGGAGGAGCTCCGCCCCACCCTTCGCTCCTTCGCCTTCTCCCCGCTCCGCCTGCTCAGTGACTCGCCCTTCTCGGGGCAGGGCCATGAGGACGAAGAACTCCGTACTCTGGCCCGAACGTTGCTCACCGCCGACTGAAGTCTGCGGCGACAGATGCCGACGAGTGCGCGGCCGGTGGTCGGCGACACGAGGGGCATCAGCCACAGGCTGACGCCCCTCGTGTCGTCACTGCTCAGCGAACGCTCGAAGCTGGCGGCCTGAGGCTGTCTCTACGAGCCGGACGATCTCAGGGTCCTTGGCCGCGAGGGCATTCCTCGCCGTTTTGCACCAATCATCACGGTCGAGCAGCGCCAGATAGCTGTCCCGGTAGGGCTGCCATCGCTCGACAGGCCCGATCGAACCTGCGTCGCCGTGCTCGCCCAGGCTCGTTGCGAGCCACGCAGCGGTGCAGAACCGGGCAGGGGACGGCCCCAAGCGCTCAAGGTGATGCAAATGCGCAGCCAATACCGCGTCGGCGTGGGGATAGCACGAGAGGGTCATGCCCATGCCTTGGCTGTAGGTCATCACCAGGAGCAACCGGCCGGTGTGGTCGATGATCTCGGTATCCACGCAGGGCCCGGTGATGGCTTCGTGAAGGCCGGCGGTCTGGGCGACGCCGCCGGCGAAATAGCCGTTGAGGAAGTCGCCATCGCATGCCCTACGGAGGAGCCAAGGCCGAGCAATGGGATCGTCGAGTCGGCAGAGGGCTTCCACGACGTAGACCCGTCCCCAGCCGGTGACTCGGTCAGCGAGCCAGAGTAGGTTCTCGGTGCCTCCGGGCAATCTCTCCAAGGCATGTGCCGAAAGTGGCCCGAAGCGGTTCGACAGCAATCCGATCGTTTGAATCAGCGGGATGTCGTCGACCGTTCCCACGGCAGCAACCAGAGCAAGGCCCACGGTGACCGAGCACCTGTCGGTCCCGTTCCGGATCAGCCAGCGTCCTGTATCAAGAACGCGATCCCTATCTGCGCGCTCCGCCGCTGCGGTGATGTGCTCATTTGGGTGGATCGGGACGTAGACGTCATGGAAGGCATCGCTCAAGTCGCTGGGACTGGCCGAAGCCTGCGCGAAGTGTGCGGCCAGGCGGGATGCCGCATCCACGCCGCCTTGGCTGGGATCTTCGGGGAGTTCTGGTCTCGGTTGACGACGGTGCGACCTGTCGTCAGGGTATGGCTCCCCGTCACGTGGGAGGGGCCCGTCCGGAGCAGACCTGTGCAGCTCCAGCGCGTAGGCGAACAGTGATACCTGTGATCCGGGAGATTCCATCCCGGTCGTCTCGCTCATCGGCGGACGCAAGGCTCATTTCTCTTGATCATGGCCAGGAGCATGTCAGGAGGGGCCCGACACCGCAAGAGCTCGTGTCACCGCCCATTAGGGCTGAGAGCTCCCACGGCACGCCGAGGGGGACCGGCCGATGGCCGGCCCCCCTCAAAAACCGCAGGTCAGCTACCTTCGCGGGTCGCGCCGAATGTTGCATCCGACGCGATTCCGCCTATTTTCAGCTGCAACCGCTCGTCGAGCCGCAGCCCTCGCAGATGTAGCAGGAGCCGGCGCGCTGCATCTTCGTGCCGCAGGAGAAGCACAGCGGGGCGTCGGCCTGGATGCCCAGCTGCATCTCCACCAGCTCGGCGCTGGTGTGGGCCTGCTTCGGGGCGGGCTTGGCCGCCTCGATGTCGGCCTTCGGGGTGGCGACGGCCTTGAGCTCCTGGGCGCGCGGCGCCGACTGGGCCAGGCCCTCGACGTCGACGTCCTCCTCCAGCGGCTCGTACGAACCGGTCTCCAGGTGACGCTGACGCTCCTCGGCGGAGTGGATGCCGAGTGCCGAGCGCGTCTCGAAGGGCAGGAAGTCCAGCGCCAGTCGGCGGAAGATGTAGTCGACGATCGACTGGGCCATGCGGACGTCCGGGTCGTCGGTCATACCCGCCGGCTCGAAGCGCATGTTGGTGAACTTCGAGACGTATGTCTCAAGCGGCACGCCGTACTGCAGGCCGACGGAGACCGCGATGGAGAAGGCGTCCATCATGCCCGCGAGGGTCGAGCCCTGCTTGGACATCTTCAGGAAGACCTCGCCCAGACCGTCGTCCGGGTAGGAGTTGGCGGTCATGTAGCCCTCGGCGCCGCCGACGGTGAAGGACGTGGTGATGCCGGGACGTCCCTTCGGGAGGCGCTTGCGGACCGGGCGGTACTCGACGACCTTCTCGACCGTCTCACGGATCGTGGCCTCGGCCTTCTCCGTGATCTCGGCCTTCTCCTTCTCCTTGGTCTTGGCGGAGAGCGGCTGGCCGACCTTGCAGTTGTCGCGGTAGATGGCGAGCGCCTTGATGCCCATCTTCCAGGCCTCGAAGTAGATCTCCTCGACCTCCTCGACGGTCGCCGACTCCGGCATGTTGACCGTCTTGGACAGGGCGCCGGAGATCCACGGCTGGATCGCGGCCATCATGCGGACGTGGCCCATCGGGGAGATGGCACGCTCGCCCATGGCGCAGTCGAACACCTCGTAGTGCTCGGGCTTGAGGCCGGGGGCGTCGATCACGTTGCCGTGCTCGGCGATGTGGGCGACGATCGCCTCGATCTGCTCCTCCTGGTAGCCCAGGCGGCGCAGGGCCTGTGGGACGGTGCCGTTGACGATCTGCATCGAGCCGCCGCCGACCAGCTTCTTGAACTTGACCAGGGCGAGGTCGGGCTCGAGGCCGGTGGTGTCGCAGGACATCGCCAGACCGATGGTGCCGGTCGGGGCGATGACGGACGCCTGGGAGTTACGGAAACCGTTCTTCTCACCGATGCGCAGCACGTCCTGCCAGGCCTCCGTGGCGGCGGCCCAGACCGGCGTGTCCAGGTCGTCCATGCGGACGGCCTTGCCGTTGGCGTCGGCGTGCTGCTTCATGACGCGCTTGTGGGCGTCGGCGTTGCGGGCGTAGCCGTCGTACGCACCGACGACCGCGGCGAGTTCGGCGGAGCGGCGGTAGGCCGTACCGGTCATCAGGGAGGTGACGGCACCGGCGAGGGCGCGGCCGCCGTCGGAGTCGTACGCGTGGCCGGTCGCCATCAGCAGGGCGCCGAGGTTGGCGTAGCCGATGCCGAGCTGGCGGAACGCGCGCGTGTTCTCGCCGATCTTCTGGGTCGGGAAGTCCGCGAAGCAGATGGAGATGTCCATCGCGGTGATGACCAGCTCGACGACCTTGGCGAAGCGCTCGACCTCGAAGGACTGGTTGCCCTTGCTGTCGTCCTTGAGGAACTTCATCAGGTTCAGCGAGGCGAGGTTGCAGGACGTGTTGTCCAGGTGCATGTACTCGCTGCAGGGGTTCGAGCCGTTGATACGGCCGGACTCCGGGCACGTGTGCCAGTGGTTGATGGTGTCGTCGTACTGGATGCCCGGGTCGGCGCAGGCCCAGGCGGCCTCGGCCATCTTGCGGAACAGGGCCTTGGCGTCGACCTCTTCGATGACCTCGCCGGTCATCCGCGCGCGCAGGCCGAACTTGCCGCCCTGCTCGACGGCCTTCATGAACTCGTCGTTGACACGGACCGAGTTGTTGGCGTTCTGGTACTGGACCGAGGTGATGTCCTCGCCGCCCAGGTCCATGTCGAAGCCCGCGTCGCGCAGGGCGCGGATCTTCTCCTCTTCCTTCACCTTGGTCTCGATGAAGTCCTCGATGTCGGGGTGGTCGACATCGAGGATGACCATCTTGGCCGCGCGGCGGGTGGCGCCACCCGACTTGATTGTTCCTGCGGAGGCATCGGCGCCCCGCATGAAGGAGACCGGGCCGGAGGCGTTGCCACCGGAGGACAGCAGCTCCTTGGAGGAGCGGATGCGGGAGAGGTTCAGGCCGGCACCGGAGCCGCCCTTGAAGATCATGCCCTCTTCCTTGTACCAGTCGAGGATCGACTCCATGGAGTCGTCGACGGACAGGATGAAGCAGGCGGAGACCTGCTGGGGCTGCGGGGTTCCGACGTTGAACCAGACGGGGCTGTTGAAGCTGAAGATCTGGTGCAGGAGGGCGTGCGCCAGCTCGTGCTCGAAGATCTCGGCGTCGGCGGGCGAGGCGAAGTACTTGTAGTCCTCGCCGGCCTTCCGGTACGTCTTCACGATGCGGTCGATCAGCTGCTTGAGGCTGGTCTCGCGCTGCGGGGTGCCGACGGCACCGCGGAAGTACTTGCTGGTGACGATGTTGACCGCGTTCACCGACCAGAAGTCGGGGAACTCGACGCCACGCTGCTCGAAATTGACCGAGCCGTCGCGCCAGTTGGTCATGACGACGTCACGGCGCTCCCAGGCCACCTCGTCGTACGGGTGTACGCCCGGGGTGGTGTGGATGCGCTCGATACGCAGCCCCTTGGTGGCCTTGGTCCCCTTTGCTCGGGAACCTCGTGCCGGGCCGCTCGCCGTCTCTGTCATGCCGCCTCCCTGTACGGGCTAAAACGCCCTGAAGTGCCACGATGTTCCCGTGGCACGGTGTTGTGTCTTGTGTTGCGGGACCCTCTCGCTGCCGCCCGCAACAGGTCTTCGATCGCCGCCGAGCGCGCCGGCTCCGGATGCCGCCCCCGGATCCGGCCCGCCGATCAGTCGGCGGCGCGGGCGGGCTCGGGGAGCCGGCCAGCCCCTCCGGACCCGCGGTCGTCCTCCTGGCTCCCCGTGCCGCCGTCTTCGTCGTCCGCGGCGGGGTGTCCCGGCTGTTCCCTGA
This sequence comes from Streptomyces spinoverrucosus, assembly GCF_006539505.1. GTDB lineage: Bacteria > Actinomycetota > Actinomycetes > Streptomycetales > Streptomycetaceae > Streptomyces > Streptomyces spinoverrucosus. Next base: position 1,957 of record NZ_BJND01000051.1, on the reverse strand, counting down.
GTTCCGCGATCGCCGCCTCGAAGTCCTCCAGCGACTCGAACGCCCGGTAGACGGACGCGAATCGCAAGTAGGCGACGAGGTCGAGCTCCTGCAGCGGGCCGAGTATGGCCAGCCCCACGTCATGGGTGGTCAGCTCGGCGCTCCCGGTGGCCCGCACCGCCTCCTCGACCCGCTGGCCGAGCTGGGCGAGTGCGTCCTCGGTGACAGGCCGTCCCTGGCATGCCTTGCGCACGCCGTTGATGACCTTGGTACGACTGAATGGCTCCGTGACTCCGGACCGCTTGACCACCATGAGCGAGCACGTCTCCACGGTCGTGAAACGACGGGAGCAGTCAGGACACTGGCGGCGCCTGCGGATCGACGTGCCGTCGTCGGTCGTACGACTGTCGACCACGCGGCTGTCGGGGTGCCTGCAGAAGGGGCAGTGCATGAATTCCCAACCCTCCTCACAGCAGACTCAATAGCCTCAACAGACCCGTGGGCCCCTCGAAGCGACCACAAGCATAGGCGATGATCGCGCGGCCGAAGACCGGGGGGACCACAACTTCTGGGCTGCTGTAGCCATCCAACCACTAGATGTGGGGATTGGCTCATACATACAGCCAGCCTCGCGTGTCGGCGGGCGCATCAGCGCACGCCACGCGCGCGTGCGGCGCGCCGGACACATGCGCACGCCACGCGCGCGTGCGGCACGGCGGACTCGTCGGCGCGCAGCCGTATCGCGGCGGCACGTGGGGAGATACCGTGGGCGCCACAGGGAGAAGACGTAGGACTCCCGCGCAGACGGGGCCCGGTTCCCGGTTGACGGGGCGCAGGGTGGCAGACTGGGCGGCACCCCACGGGGGCTCACCCCGGCGGTGAAGAGTACAACAATGGGCGCTTTCGCCCGCGGGACACCGCGTCGGCCATACACCCAGACACACGATCACGCCCGGTGATTCGCAACTTTTCACTCGAACGTGTGTTTGGCGCAACCTTTCGAAAGCAACTACCGTTGTCCAGCAGGGAGACCATCGAGAGGGGCCGACGTGACCACCACCGCAGACAGTGCCACCATCACTGCCCAGGACCGCTCCCAGGGCCGACTCGAGCCGGTGCATGCGATGAACGAAGCCACGAATCCAGAGGGGCCCAAGCGCTCCCTGCCGGGCCGACCTCCAGGCATCCGGGCGGACAGCTCCGGGCTGACCGACCGGCAGCGCCGGGTGATCGAGGTCATCAGGGACTCGGTGCAGCGGCGCGGCTACCCGCCGTCGATGCGGGAGATCGGCCAGGCAGTCGGTCTGTCCAGCACGTCCTCCGTGGCGCACCAGCTGATGGCACTGGAGCGCAAGGGCTTCCTGCGCCGCGACCCGCACCGCCCGCGCGCGTACGAGGTACGCGGCTCCGACCAGGCCGCATCCGTGCAGCCCACGGACACCGCCGGCAAGCCCGCCGCGTCGTACGTCCCGCTGGTCGGCCGCATCGCCGCCGGTGGCCCTATCCTCGCCGAGGAGTCGGTCGAGGACGTCTTTCCGCTCCCCCGGCAGCTCGTCGGTGACGGTGAGCTGTTCGTGCTGAAGGTCGTCGGTGACTCGATGATCGAGGCCGCGATCTGCGACGGCGACTGGGTCACCGTCCGCCGCCAGCCGGTCGCCGAGAACGGTGACATCGTGGCCGCAATGCTCGACGGCGAGGCAACCGTCAAGCGTTTCAAGCGCGAGGACGGCCACGTCTGGCTGCTGCCGCACAACTCGGCGTACGAGCCGATTCCGGGCGACGACGCGACGATCCTCGGCAAGGTGGTCGCTGTTCTGCGGCGGGTGTGATGCCCGCCGCGGGCGGCCCTGTCGCCACCGCCCTCCCCTGACCGGGCCCCGGGACCCCTGCGCCGGTTCCGGGGTCCTGTGCTGTGCGGGCCCATGCCGGCGGATTCTGAGAGGCGGGTTGGCATGACACATCGCGTGTCATGCCAACC
>NZ_BJND01000050.1 GCF_006539505.1 Streptomyces spinoverrucosus | reverse complement strand
TCTCAAACCTTAGCGGATTCTCTCGGCGATTCCCAATCGGGTCGATCTCGAGTCGATCGGGGTCGCCGAGTCCCATTCGGAATTGAATTCGGGCATGCCGAAATCGACCCCGTCGGGAGATCGTGCTGTGGTTTGGTTGCCGCTTTCGCGGCGGGAGGTGCTGCCGAAGAACCGTTACGGCTCCGCGGCAACCCGAAGAACTTTACGGATCGGGGAGGGGGCTGTCAAGCATCCTCTGTCAAGATCTTTTCCGTCCCCATCGGCCCAGGTCAGCCGTGGTCAGTGTCAGTCCAAGTCGCTGAGGCGGCCGCCGGCGTCCGGCTGGGCGTGTTCCACCCTGCGCAGGAGCCTGGTCAGGACCTCACCGAGGGCCGTGCGCTCGTCCGGGGAGAGGTCCTGGAGGAGGTCCTCCTCGAAGACCGTCGCGAGGCGCATCGCCTCCAGCCACTTCTCGCGGCCCTCCGACGTCAGCTCCACGATGACCCGTACGCGGTTGTTCTCGTCCCGCTCCCGGGTCACCAGTCCCTCGGCGACCATGCGGTCGATCCGGTGGGTCATCGCGGCCGGCGTGAGGCCGAGGCGCTTGGCGAGGTCGCTGGGGCCCATTCGGTAGGGGGCGCCGGACAGAACGAGGGCCTTGAGGACCTCCCACTCGGCGTTGCTGATGCCGAGCGCGGCGGTCTGGCGGCCGTAGGCGACGTTCATGCGGCGGTTCAGCCGGGACAGCGCCGAGACGATCTTCTCGACCTGCGGATCGAGGTCCTGGAACTCGCGCTGGTAGGCGGCGATCTGTTCTTCGAGGGTCGGCTCAGTGACGCCGGGGTTGTCGCCCATGGTCGCAGTATCGCACGGGGTTCGTTGGCGTTGAAGTCCTTCTGTATGTACTCTTTACCTTCGAAGTTTAGCTTCGAAGTCTTCAGGTCTAACCTCTGAAGCTTCGCGATCTTGAGAGAGGTGAACGTGACCAGGGCGATGGGCGCAGCGATGCGCCGGATCCACGTGGGTAACGCACTCAGCGCCTTCGGGCTCGGCTTCACCGTCCCCTACCTGTACGTCTATGTGGCGCAGGTGCGGGGGCTGGGGGCCGTGACGGCGGGGCTCGTCCTCGCTGTCTTCGCCGTGGCCGCGCTGATCGTGCTGCCGTTCGCCGGGCGGGCCATCGTCCGGCGCGGCCCGCTGCCGGTGCTGCTCGTCGCCCTGGTCACCGCCGCGATCGGCGCGCTGAGCCTGGGGCTCGCGGGCAGTGCGGCCGCCGTACTGCTGTCGGCGGCTGCGCTGGGCGCCGGGCAGGCCGTGATGCAGCCGGCGCTGGCGACGATGATCGTGGATTGCTCGTCGGCGGAGACGCGGTCGCGGGCGTTCGCCATGCAGTTCTTTCTGCAGAACCTCGGGCTCGGCGTCGGTGGGCTGATCGGGGGCCATCTCGTGGACGCGACGCGGGTGTCGTCGTTCACGCTGCTGTTCGCGATCGAGGCGGCGATGTTCCTGCTGCTGGTCGTGGTGATGGTGACCGTGCGGATGCCGCACTCGCCGCGGATCGGGGCGGCGCCGGCGGCGTCCGCCAAGGGCAGCTGGCGGCAGCTGCTGGGGAACCGGGCGATGGTGCAGCTGTGTGTGCTCGGGTTCGTGCTGTTCTTCGCCTGCTACGGGCAGTTCGAGTCGGGGCTCAGTGCGTACGGGGTCGAGGCCGCCGGGATCTCCACGTCCGCGCTGGGGACGGCGCTGGCTGCCAACACCGCGATGATCGTCGTGGCGCAGTTCCTGGTGCTGAAGTTCGTCGAGCGGCGTCGGCGGTCGCGGGTGATCGCCGCCGTAGGGCTGATCTGGGCCGTGGCCTGGGTCGCGGCGGGGTACGCCGGGCTGGGGCATGGCAGTCAGGAGATGGCGACGGCCGCCTTCATCTCGACGTACGCGCTGTTCGGGCTGGGGGAGGCGATGTTGTCGCCGACGGTGGCCCCGCTGGTCGCCGATCTTGCGCCCAGCGGGATGGCGGGGCAGTACAACTCCGCCTTCGCCCTGGTGAAGCAGCTTGCGCTGGCCGTCGGGCCGGCGGTGGGTGGGCCGATGGGGGCCTCGCTGCACGCGCCGTACATCGTGACGTTCCTGCTGTTCTCGTTGGGGATCACCGTCCTCGCCGTGCGGCTGGGGCGGCAGCTGACCGAGGCGCAGGACCAGCCGTGGCTTGCGCGCAGCCGGGTGGTGACGCGGGGCGGGGCCGCGGAGCCGGTGCCGGCGGAGGCGTAGCCGTACGGTCCGCGGCTACGCCGTTACGACGGCTTGTTCGGCAGCGCGAACTCGCACCACACCGCCTTGCCGCCGCCCGGTGTTCTCCGGCAGCCCCAGGACGAGGCGATCGTTGCCACGATCGCGATGCCCCGGCCCGACTCGTCGCCGGGATCCGCTCGGCGGCGGCGGGGGAGGTGGTCGTCGCCGTCGGTGACCTCGATGATCAGGCGGCGGTCGGTGCGGCGGAGGCGCAGGCGCATGGGTGGGGTGCCGTGCTGGAGGGAGTTGGCGACCAGTTCGCTGGCGGCCAGGACGCCCAGGTCGTGCAGGTCGGTCGGGAAGCGCCAGCTGGTGAGGACGCCGGAGGCGAAGGCACGCGCGCGTGGGGCCGCTTCCACGCCGCCGAGGAGTTCCAGGGCGGCGTTGCGGAAGAGGTCGCTGTCGGCGCCGGTGCGGGCCGGATGGTGGAGGACCAGGACGGCCACGTCGTCGTCGTGGTCGGCGGTGACGCCGGCCGAGCGGAGCAGGCGGTCGCAGATCACCTGGGGTGTGCCGGTGGCGCCGGCGAGGGCGTGCCGGAGGGCCTCGATACCCTCGTCGAGGTCGGCGTCCCTGCGCTCGACCAGGCCGTCGGTGTAGAGGACGGCCATGGAGCCGGGGGCGAGCGGGACCGAGCCCGAGGTGTGCATCCAGCCGCCGGTGCCGAGGGGTGGGCCGGTGGGTTCGTCGGCGCGCAGGACCGTGCCGTTCTCGTCGCGGACGAGGATGGGGAGGTGGCCTGCGGATGCGTACACCAGCCGGCCCTCGTTCGGGTCGTGGACGGCGTACACGCAGGTGGCGATCTGGTTGGCGTCGATCTCCGTGGCGAGGCCGTCCAGCAGTTGCAGCACCTCGTGCGGGGGGAGGTCCAGACGGGCGTAGGCGCGGACCGCCGTACGGAGCTGGCCCATGACGGCTGCCGCGCGGACGCCTCGGCCCATGACGTCGCCGATGACCAGGGCCGTGCGGCCGCCGCCGAGGGTGATCACGTCGTACCAGTCGCCGCCGACGGCGGCCTCCGTGCCACCCGGCTGGTAGGCGACGGCGATGCGCAGGTCGTCCGGTTGTTCGAGCTCCTGGGGGAGCAGCGACCTCTGCAGGGTGACGGCCGTCTCGCGCTGGCGGCGTTCGCTGGCGCGCAGGCGTTCGGCGGCCTCGGCGTGGTCGGTGACGTCGGTGGCGAAGATCAGGACGCCGTCGCCGGTGCCGTCGGCCACGGGGGTGCAGGTGAAGGTGTAGGAGCGGCCGTCGGGGGCCTTGCGGGACTTGACCGTGCGGGGCTTGCCGCTGCGCAGGACCTGGTCGAGGAGGGGCAGCAGGCCCAGGTCGCGGAGTTCGGGGAGGGCCTCGCCGGCCGGTTCGCCCGGCGGGCGGCCGCCGAAGGCCGTGGCGTAGGCGTCGTTGACGTAGGCGAGGCGGTGGTCGGGGCCGTGGACGAGGGCGACGAGCGCGGGGACGCGTTCGAGCACCTCGCGTACCGGCAGTTCGTCGACGGCGGGGGCCGACGGTGGGTCGTCGGTCAGTTGTTCGACGCGGGCGGCCGGGACGGAGCCGTCCCCGCGACGGTCCGTCGTGACCGTCTGGTCGGTCCGCGCTGCGGCGCGGCGCTGCGTTCCGGGGAGCCGGGCGCTCCAGCGCGTGAAGTTCACGAATCCTTGCCTCGTGTAGTCGTGGTCGACCGGCTCCGGACCCGGCCCGGTCCCCCGGGGGTGGCGCGGCGGTGGCCGTGCCTTGTCACGACCCCTGGGAAGTGCAGCACTTGGGAAGAGCCTCGTGGGTTCGGTGGGCAGGGTGGGTGGGGGTCCACCCTGACGCGTGGACCAGTCTGGCAGTGTGGCCGACCGGGCCGACATCCGTCAGACGCCGGGGTGGCCGTTGGAGTTCCTCGGGATGGTCAGGTCGACCCCTTCGGGTCGTAAGGAGGCTTTCCACCGGCCGCGAGTTCGAACTCCGCTCGGGGATGTTCGAGTGAACCGAGGGAGACGATCTCCCGTTTGAAGAGGCCCGAAAGGGTCCATTCGGCGAGTACGCGCGCCTTGCGGTTGAAGGTCGGCACCCTGCTCAGGTGGTAGGCCCGGTGCATGAACCACGCGGGGTAGCCCTTCAGTTTGCGCCCGTAGACGTGGGCGACGCCTTTGTGCAGTCCGAGGCAGGCGACCGAGCCGACGTACTTGTGGGCGTACGTCTGGAGGGGCTCGCCGCGCAGGGAGTGGACGATGTTGTCGCCGAGGACCTTCGCCTGGCGGAGTGCATGCTGCGCGTTGGGGGCGCACTCGGCGGCGGATGCGCCGGGCGAGTCGGGTGCGTCGGCCGTGACATCGGGTACGGCGGCGGCGTCACCCGCGGCCCACGCGTGCGCGTGCCCCTCGATCGCCAGCTCCGGGGTGCACTTCAGGCGGCCCCGGTCGGTGCGCGGCAGGTCGGTGGCGGCGAGCAGCGGGTGGGGTTTGACGCCGGCCGTCCAGACGACCGTACGCGTGGGGAAGCGCTGTCCGTCGCTGAGGACCGCCACCCGGTCGGCGCAGGACTCCAGGCGGGTCTCCAGGAGGACCTGGATGTTGCGGCGGCGCAGCTCGGTGACCGTGTAGCGGCCGAGTTCCTCGCCGACCTCGGGGAGGATGCGGCCGGAGGCCTCGACGAGGATCCACTTCAGGTCCTCGGGGCGGATGTTGTGGTAGTAGCGCGTGGTGTAGCGGGCCATGTCCTCCAGCTCGCCGAGCGCCTCGACGCCGGCGTAGCCGCCACCGACGAAGACGAACGTGAGGGCCGCGTCGCGGATCGCGGGGTCGCGGGTGGAGGAGGCGATGTCCATCTGCTCGATGACGTGGTTGCGCAGGCCGATGGCCTCCTCGACGGTCTTGAAGCCGATGCCGTGGTCGGCGAGACCGGGGACGGGCAGGGTGCGCGCGATCGAGCCGGGGGCGAGGACCAGTTCGTCGTACGACAGCTGCTCGGCGCCCGTGCCCTCCTCCTCGGTGGCGAGGGTGGTGAGGGTCGCGAGGCGTTCGGCGTGCCGTACGGAGCGGACCTCGCCGACTATCACGCGGCAGTCGGGCAGGACGCGGCGCAGCGGTACGACCACATGGCGCGGGGAGATGGAACCGGCGGCCGCCTCGGGAAGGAACGGCTGGTACGTCATGTAGGGGTCGGGTGTGACGACGGTGATCTCGACCTGGCCCCGCCTGAGTTCCCGCCTCAGCTTCCGCTGCAGGCGCAGGGCCGTGTACATCCCGACGTAGCCGCCGCCGACAACGAGAATGCGTGCACGTTCCTTCACCATCCCATGACGCACCCGTCGCTTGCGTTTGTCCACAGCCCCGGCAATTTGTGTGACCGGACTGGGAGCGTGCCCATGGTTGGCCGAAATGGCCGGGCGGCAGGGAGCCGCGCAGGTCAGGCGCTGTAAGCCGGGTGGGGCAGGGGGGCGCAATCGGGACGTATACGACCCGTACTCCGATCGGGGGGCGCACTGTGCGGAACCTGCCCCTTCTGAATTGACTGTCTCTCAACTATGTTCATGTGTCGACGGGGTGTAGGGGGATGCACTCGTCGGTTCTCCGGGTTCGCGACGGGCGGTCCGGCGGCCCGCGCTCCGGCAACCAACGGCGGGGAGCGTCTCCGGGGGGAGACGTCATTACCGGGGGAATTCGTATGCACATTCAGGACTCTCGTTGGTCTTCCGCATCTGCCATCGCACCTGGTGGCGCGGTCGGCGCGGTGGCGGGCAACGGACGCGGGGACGGCCCGCGGACCGCGCCGCTGCGGGTGGACGCACAGCGCAACCTCGAACACGTACTGCGGGCCGCTCGCGAGGTCTTCGGCGAGCTGGGCTACGGCGCGCCGATGGAAGACGTGGCACGCCGCGCGCGGGTCGGTGTCGGCACGGTGTACCGGCGCTTCCCGAGCAAGGACGTCCTGGTGCGGCGAATAGCCGAGGAGGAGACGTCCCGGCTGACCGACCAGGCCCGGGCGGCGCTCGGCCAGGAGGACGAGCCGTGGTCGGCCCTGTCGCGCTTCCTGCGCACGTCGGTGGCGTCCGGTGCCGGGCGGCTGCTGCCGCCGCAGGTGCTGCGGGTCGGCGTCGCCGAGGAGGGCGAGCCCGACGAGGCACGCGTGCCGCAGCAGCGGACGCAGCCGGGCGGCGGTGAGCTGCGGCTGGTGTCTCAGACACCCGCGGCGGCCGGGGACGACGCCGGTGCGGCGGCGCTGCTCGACGTGGTGGGCCAGCTCGTGGAGCGGGCGCGCGCGGCGGGCGAGTTGCGGCCGGACGTGTCGGTCTCGGACGTCCTGCTGGTGATCGCGACGGCGGCACCCTCGCTGCCGGACGCGGCACATCAGGCGGCGGCCTCGGCGCGGCTGCTGGACATCCTCCTGGAGGGGCTGCGGTCGCGGCCGGTGTGAGGCTGGGGCTGCGGCCGGTATGACGGTGGGCGTGGGTGCCGTCCCACCCACGCCTCGCCCGGCACCTGCCCAAACCATGTCCCTCGGAGGCCCTTTGTCGGCTGCTCCGAACGGCTGAGCACTAGCAATGGCTCACGACAGGCCCCCACGGACGGGTGGATGCTCTCCGCGACCGCCGCCGAACAACAGCCAATATGGCAACCTGGCCCCTGTTCGGGACGGGTTGAGCAGGCGGCGGGGGCTTTCCGCGATGAGCGTTGACGGGCGGGACGAGTCACTCGGTGACGAGGGCGGTGAGACCGACGGCCTGACCGCACCCCAGGTGCCGGCGCAGCGCGACGGGCGGGAGGACAGTGTCCTGCCACCACCGATCGAGCTGCCGCCGTCCGACGCCGAGCTGATCGGCCGCATGCGCGCGGGCGACGACACGGCCTACGAGGAGCTGTACCGCCGCCACGCGGAGGCCGTACGCCGGTACGCGCGCACGTGCTGCCGCGACCCGCACACCGCCGACGACCTCACCGCCGAGGTCTTCGCCCGCACGCTCCAGGCAGTACGCGGCGGGCACGGCCCCGAGCACGCCGTACGGGCCTATCTGCTCACCACCGTCCGGCGCGTTGCCGCGAACTGGACGAACTCCGCCAAACGCGAGCAACTCGTCGACGACTTCGCGGTGTTCGCCGCCCAGTCCGCCCGCGCCGCCGAGGTGTCCGACAGCGACACCCTGGACCTCGGCGCGGATGTGCGCGCCATGCACGCGGCCGAGCAGTCCCTGGCGATGCGGGCGTTCCGCTCGCTGCCGGAGCGCTGGCAGGCCGTGCTGTGGCACACCGAGGTCGAGGACGAGTCGCCGAGCGAGGTCGCCACGCTCTTCGGGCTCGACGCCAACGGCACGCGCGTACTCGCCAGCCGCGCCCGCGAGGGCCTCAAGCAGGCCTACCTCCAGGCCCACGTCAGCGCCACGCTCACCAGCGACGAGGAGTGCGCCCGCTACGCCGACCAGCTCGGCACGTACGCCCGCCGCAGGCTGCGCACCCGCGCAGAGCGGGGACTGCGCCAGCACCTGGAGGAGTGCCCCAAGTGCCGGCTGGCCGCGAGCCAGATCGAGGACCTCGCGAGCAGCATCCCCGCCATCGTGCCGGTCGCCGTCATCGGCTGGTTCGGGGCCGCCGGGTACGCCAAGACGGCCGGGATCGTCGCTGGCGGTGCCGGAGCCGGTGCGGCGGGCGCGGCAGGGGCCGCCTCGGCGGCGGGCGGCTCGTCCGGCGGGGCGAGCGGCGGGGGCGGTGCGGTGGCGTCGGAGGGCCTGGCCGCGCCCGTGAAGGCCGGGATCGCGGCCGGTGTGGTCGCCACGGCGATCGCGGTCGTGGCCATCGCCCTGGCCGGAAACTACGCTCCGGCCGAGAAGAAGCCCGCGGCCAAGCCCCCCGCGTCGGCCCCGGCCACCCGGCCGGAACCGCCAACCCCCACCCCGTCGGAACCCGCCCCGGAACCCCCCGCAGCACCCCCCGTCATCCCGGCGGCCAACCCGACCCCGACGCCCACCCCGTCCCCCTCCCCGACACCGACCCCCACCCCCACACCCACCCCGAAGCCGACCCCGACACCAACCCTCACGCCAACCCCCACTCCACCCCCGACACCGACCCCGACTCCCCCGCCCCCCGCCTCCTACCAGCTCAACGAGCTCTCCTACGACCTCACAGGCGACGGCACCAAGCCCGAACTGCGGCTGAGCGAGAGCAGCTGGGTCTGGCAGCGCTACGGCCTGTCGATCGGCGGGACGACGTACGCGCGCGGGGTCAGCGTCCACGCCCGGTCCTCCGTCATCGTCGACCTCAACCGCGCCTGCACGTCGTACGAAGCCCTGGTCGGCGTCGACGACTCGACGCTGGGCCTGGGCAAGGTCTACTTCTCGATCTACGCCGACGGCACCCGGCTCTGGAAGTCCGCTCTGATCAGGGGCGGCGACGCGGCGACACCGGTGCATGTGGACCTCACCGGGCGCAGGACGGTTCGCCTGGTCGTGGAGCCGCACGACCATGTCGACCACGTGGCGGTGGCGGACTGGGCGGAGTCCAAGTTCACCTGTGGGTGACCCTCACGCGCCGGACGCCAGTGCTCCCCGCCTCGGCGTGATCCCCGCGGGCACCGCACGCGCGCGTGCGGGTGTCCCGGTCCAGCAGGTGCCCCGCCTGGCCAGCAGCCGTCGTAGCCACAGCTCCAGGGACACCAGGTCCGCCAGGCCGTCCAGGGGCAGCGGTTCGCCCTGGGTCGCCGCGCGCAGTGCCTTGCGTACGACCCGGGCCTCGACCAGGCCCGCCTCCGCCAGCAGGGGCGTGTCGAACAGCACCATCAGGGAGTCGACCGCCACCCGGAGGCCGGCCCGCGCGGCGGCGGCCGACGGTGCGTGGGAGGGGGTGCCCCAGCCGGGCGGGAGGTCGGTGATGCCGGCCCCTTTCAGGACCGTACGCAGAATGGCCGCGCGTGCTCCGGGCTGGACGCGCAGGGCCTCCGGGAGGGCGCGGCAGGCCCGTACGACCTGGTTGTCGAGGAACGGCGCGTGCAGGCGCTGGAAGCGGATCTCGGCGGCCTGTTCCAGCACCCGGATGTCCGCCGCCGTGCGGGCGAGTGCCGCCCGCGCGCGGAAGTCGCCCGGTCGCTGACCGGGTCCGAGCCCGGCGCCGGAGCGGTGTGTGGCCCCCTGCAAGCGAATCGATACTTCAGCCAGTGCCTCTCCTGTCAGCCAGCGCGCCGCCGGGCCGGGTCTGGCCCAGGTGAGCGCGGCGAGCGAGGCACCGGCCGCGCCCCCGGGTTCCTCGAAGCGCTTCTGCAGCAGCCGCTCGGCGAGGTTCTCCAGACCGGACCCGTAGGGCGTGCGGGCGAGCCGTCGTGCCGCCGCGTACACGCGCGCGGGGACCAGGACGGACCCGTCGGCCTTGGCGAGGGCCGCCACGGGCCGGACGAGGTGGCGCCTTTGCCGGTCCATCAGCAGGTCGGCGAGGCGGGCCGGATGGGCGTCCAGCACCTGGCGGGCGCCGTAGCCGGTGAGGTGGTCCGCGCTGCCGGAGGCGAGCCGGGCGCGGTGCCGGACGGCGGTGACCAGGCTGGGGCCGGGTTCGTCGGTCAGGGGGCCGTCGAGGTCGGCGTACGGCAGGGTCTCCTCGCCGCCCGCCACGACGACGTGGTGGAAGCGCGGGTTGGCGGCCAGCGCTCCCGCCCGCTCCAGTTCGGCCTCACGGCCGCCCACCGCCAGATCGTTGAACGTGACCGCCAGCAGCCGCTCGCCGGCGCCCGTGCCGTGGCCCAGCACGGTGCCCGGCATGCCCGGCAGCCCCGCCGCCAGCAGCGCCAGCGTGCCCGAGGCGGACCCGCCCGACAGGTCCGCTCCGATGCCGGGCACCGGCATCCCGCGCGCGGCACGCCGTTCGGCGGGGCCCATCCCGGGGACCGGCCCGGGGTCGATGCCGGCGCCGGGGACGTGCCGCGGGGCGGCGAGGCGGGTGCGGACGGCCTCGACGAGGGCGTCGCGGACGGCGTCGACCGCGCGGTCGGGGTCGGCGGGCGGTGCGGCGACGGCGAGGGAGGCGACCGGTTCGTACCCGGCGACCTCGCGCGCCCCGGCGCGCAGGATGAGTGCATGCCCCGGCGGAATGCGACGTACGCCGTCGTACGGGGTGGAGTCGTGCAGCGCGGCGGGGACGTCGGGGGCGGCCAGCAAGGCGGCGAGGTGCCCGAAGTCGAGGTTGGCCTCGATGAGGTCGGCCAGCGGCAGCGCGGCGGTCGCATAGGCGGTGCCGCCCGCCCAGGGGGTGTGGAAGACGGGCCTGGCGCCCGCCAGATCGCCGCAGACGGTGATGCGCCGGCCGACCTGGACGACCGCCGTGTAGCTGCCGGGCCAGGCCGTCAGATGCCGAAGTGCCCCTCCGCGCGCGGCGAGGAGTCCCAGGCGCAGCTCCTCGTCGGTGGCGCCGCAGGTGCCGAGGACCGCGATCCGGGTCCGGGCGTCGGCCGTGACGAGGCGGACCTCGTCGGGCCGCCAGTCGCCGACCGCCCACAGCGGATCCGGGTCGCCCCACAGGAGTTGGGAGCCGACCGGGTGCAGGGTCTCGCCGTCGTAGCCGGTCGCCCCCGCCGAGCCGATCTCGGCGGACCCCGTGGCGGTGCTGCTCCAACCCACCAACCACCGCATCGACGCCTCCACAGGCTGTGGACAACCAGTGCACCGTACGAACCGGTTCACCATGCTGCCACGAAGAACGCGCCGCAGAGCGGCGGCGGTGCCGCTTGTGATCCCTCGAATGCGCCCCGCGCACCGCCTCGCGCAACCCCGAACCACCCGGAGATACCCCGGAGATACCCCGGAAGGCGCCGCATGACGCCCCGCGGTCCGCCCCAACAGCGGCTTGCCACAAGGCGACTGCGACGCGAATGCGCCCCCGATACGCCCCCTGAAAACCCCCTACGCGCCCTCAAAGTCCATGGTGGACGCGGTAATCACCCGTAGAGGGCGGGGTCGGTTTTCGGCCAAATCGATTCCGGGCAGGTGCACGTGCATACGTTTCGTGCACGCTCCGTACAGGCTCTGCGCACCGCTCCGTCTACGCACGGTCCGGGAGGCGGAGTTCGCCTCCCGGACCGGTCCGCCGCCCGCGGGGATTGAGGCGGCGGTATCCCCCAGCCCACTGGTCCCAGTACAGCGGGCCGACCCACGCACAGCCATGGAACCGCTCCCGAGATGGCCGGAGAAGAGCGCACGGACGGGCGCACGGCCACACACCGGGAGCACGCCACAACTGTGCGTACCGGGACCGTACTTCCGTACGGACCACAATCCCGCCATCCGGAAGAATGCCCCTTAACGCTTGGGATGCGGCGAACTACGCTGGGTTTACGAATGCCGCGTGGTTATGCCAGCGCGGCAGCCGTCTGTGTCGAGGGGTGGCGCATGTCCAGGGAGCAACGCGGGCCGAACGAAAAACTCGGCGCCGTTCTCGCCCTCGCGGGAATCAGCAACGCGGGACTCGCACGACGCGTCAACGACCTTGGCGCCCAACGCGGGTTGACGCTTCGCTACGACAAGACGTCGGTGGCGCGCTGGGTGTCGAAGGGCATGGTGCCGCAGGGTGCCGCGCCGCACCTCATCGCGGCCGCGATCGGCCAGAAGCTGGGCCGTCCGGTGCCACTCCACGAGATCGGCCTGGCGGACGCGGATCCGGCGCCGGAGGTCGGCCTCGCCTTCCCCCGGGACGTCGGACAGGCGGTCCGGTCGGCGACTGAGCTGTACCGCCTCGACTTCGCCGGCCGCCGAGCCGGCTCCGGCGGCATCTGGCAGTCGCTCGCCGGGTCGTTCGCAGTGAGCGCATACGCAACGCCCGCCTCGCGGTGGCTGATAACCCCGGCCGACAGCTCGGTCGCGCGCGAGGTGAACCCGGCGGAAGGTTCCGGCGCACCGATCAAAGTCGGCCACAGCGATGTGCAGAAGCTGCGGGAGGCCGCGGAGGACGCCAGGCGCTGGGACTCCAAGTACGGGGGCGGCGACTGGCGTTCATCGATGGTGCCCGAGTGCTTACGAGTGGAGGCAGCACCGCTGCTGCTCGGCTCGTACTCCGACGAGGTGGGGCGGGCGCTGTTCGGGGCGAGTGCCGAACTGACGCGTCTTGCCGGGTGGATGGCGTTCGACACCGGCCAGCAGGAGGCCGCGCAGCGGTACTACATCCAGGCGCTGCGGCTGGCTCGCGCGGCGGCTGACGTACCCCTTGGGGGCTACGTACTGGCGTCGATGTCGCTCCAGGCGACCTACCGCGGCTTCGGCGACGAGGGCGTCGACCTCGCCCAGGCCGCGCTGGAGCGCAACCGGGGGCTGGCCACCGCCCGCACCATGAGCTTCTTCCGCCTCGTCGAGGCACGCGCACACGCGCGCGCGGGTGACGCCCAGGCCGCCGGGGCGGCGCTGAAGGCGGCCGAGGGCTGGCTGGAACGATCCCGCGACGGCGACCATGACCCGTCCTGGCTCGGTTTCTACTCCTACGACCGTTTCGCCGCCGACGCGGCGGAGTGCTATCGGGATCTGAAGGCGCCGCGGCAGGTGCGGAGGTTCACCGAGCAGGCGTTGTCGAAGCCCACGGAGGAGTTCGTCCGCTCGCACGGGCTGCGGCTTGTCGTGTCCGCGGTTGCCGAACTGGAGTCCGGGAACCTGGACGCGGCGTGCGAGCAGGGGGTGCGGGCGGTGGAGGTCGCGGGGCGGATATCGTCCGCGCGGACCACGGAGTATGTGCGGGATCTGCTGCATCGGCTGGAGCCGTATGGGGATGAGCCGCGGGTGGTGGAGTTGCGGGAGCGGGCTCGGCCTCTGCTCATGGCTCCCGCCTAAGCCGCAGGGTCCCTACGCGTCTGCCTGGCTTGTGCCGTCGCGGGGGTGCGGGCCGTGCGTGGCTGGTCGCGCCCACGCGGCGGAGCCGCATATCAATACAGCCCCGCGCCCCTGAACCGGCGCCGGTGTGATCCCGGGTTTCAAGGCGTTGTCAGTGGCGCAGTGCACTATCGAAGGCGGGAGGTGGTGCGGGTGCGGGCGGGCGCCTACGACTGTGACGTGCTGGTGGTCGGCGGCGGGATCGTCGGGCTGTCGGTGGCGTATGCGATCACGCGTGCCGCGCCGGGGACGCGGGTGACCGTGCTGGAGAAGGAGGCGGGGCCCGCCCGGCACCAGACGGGGCGCAACAGCGGGGTCATCCACAGCGGGGTCTACTACCGCCCCGGCTCGCTCAAGGCGCGGTACGCGGTGCGGGGTGCCGCGGAGATGGTGAAGTTCTGCGCGGAGTACGACATCGCGCACGCCGTCACCGGCAAGCTGATCGTCGCCACCGAGCGCTCGGAGCTGCCCCGGCTGCACGCGCTCGTGCAGCGCGGCCGGGAGAACGGCATTCCGGTTCGGGAGCTGGTCGCGGCCCAGATCGCGGAGTACGAGCCTGAGGTGCGGGGCCTGGCGGCGATACACGTCGGGACGACCGGGGTGTGCGACTTCGTCGCGGTCGCGCGGCAGCTGGCCGAGGCGTCCGGGGCCGAGATCCGGTACGGCGCGCAGGTGCTGCAAGTCGACCGGCGCCCGGAGCTTGGGGTCGCTGTGCGGACGGCGGACGGGGCCGTGGTGCGCGGGCGGGTGCTGGTGAACTGCGCCGGGCTGTACTGCGACGAGGTCGCCCGGATGACCGGGGACGACCCCGGCATGCGGATCATCCCGTTCCGGGGGGAGTACTACGAGCTGGCGCGGCCCGAGCTGGTGCGCGGCCTGGTCTATCCGGTCCCCGACCCGGCGTTCCCGTTCCTCGGCGTGCACCTCACGCGCGGCATCGACGGCGGCGTCCACGTCGGCCCCAACGCCGTACCGGCGCTCGCCCGCGAGGGCTACGGCTGGGGCGTGGTCCGGCCCCGGGAGCTGGCCCGGACGCTGACCTGGCCCGGCGCGTGGCGGATAGCGGGCCGGCACTGGCGGTACGGGGGCGGGGAGCTGTGGCGGTCGGTGTCGAAGGCGGCGTTCACCGAGGCGGTGCGGCGGCTGCTGCCCGCGGTGACGGAGGAGGACCTGGTCCCGGCGGCGGCCGGGGTACGGGCGCAGGCGGTGCTCCGGGACGGCACGCTGGTGGACGACTTCCTGATCCACGAGGGTGCGCGGGCCGTGCACGTCCTGAACGCCCCGTCCCCCGCGGCGACGGCCTCCCTGCCGATCGGCCGGGAGGTGGCCCGGCGGGCACTGATCGCACTGGGCCGGGCATGAGCCCCTATCGGGGCCGCAGGCCCCAGGGGCGCGGGGCTGTATTGATATGCGGCTCCGCCGCGTGGGCGCGAGCAACCCCCACCGGCCCGCACCCCCGGCACGACCTCAACCAGGCAGACGCGAGGGGACCCACCCACAGCCGCCTCCGCACCCACGCCCTCGCCCCCGCCCGCGAATCCCCCGAACCCGAACCCCGTAAAATCGAATCCACTGTGTCTGACTCCCTCAACACCCCCGAAGCCCCCCACCACGCCCCCGACGGCGGCATCCGCCACACCCGGGCCAAGGGTGAGCCGCGCTTCCCGGACGGGCCCAAGGCGGATCCCGCCGGTTCGCACTTCGAGCGGCGGATCCGCAGTTTCCAGCCGAGGCGGAGCCGGGTCACGGCGGGGCAGGCGGACGCGTTGCAGCGGCTGTGGCCCAAGTGGGGGCTGGACATCGACGGGCGGCGGACCCTCGACCTCGCCGAGCTGTTCGGCAACGGCAGCCCCGTCGTGCTGGAGATCGGCTTCGGCATGGGCGAGGCCACCGCACAGATGGCCGCCGCCGACCCGGACACCAACATCCTCGCCGTGGACGTACACACCCCCGGCCAGGGCAATCTGCTCAACCTCGCCGATCAGGGCGGCCTCAGCAACATCCGGGTGGCCAACGGCGACGCCATCATCCTGCTGCGCGAGATGCTCACCCCCGACTCCCTCGACGGGCTGCGCGTCTTCTTCCCCGACCCCTGGCCCAAGAAGCGGCACCACAAGCGCCGGCTGATCCAGCCGGACTTCCTCACCATCGCCGCGAGCCGCCTGAAGCCGGGCGCGATCCTGCACTGCGCGACCGACTGGGAGCCGTACGCCGAGCAGATGCTGGAGGTGCTCACCGCGCACCCCGCCTTCGAGAACACCCGGCCCGACGGAGGTTTCGCGCCGCGCCCCGAATTCCGCCCGCTCACCCGTTTCGAGGGCCAGGGGCTGGACAAGGGTCATGTGGTGAACGACCTGCTCTTCCGCCGCGTACCGCACGACGACCAGCGCGAAGGCCGACAGTAAGACCGGCGCGAAGGTCAGCCGTAATTCCTTCCCTCGTTCGAACCTTCCCTCGTTAGGGTCTTGCCGTGGCGACCAGTTCCCCGTACCCGACGAACCCCGGCATCCCCACCGGTGGCCCCCTGCGGCACGCGCACTGGTGGCACAAGCGGTGGGTGCGGTACGGCGCGCTGATCACGCTGCTGACGCTGTCCGGCCTGGTGATCCTCGCCCTGGTCCGGGAACAGACCGGCACCGAGGGCTTTCTGGTCGGCCTGGGCCTGGCGATCCTGCCCGTGCCGCTGCTCGTAGCCGCCTTCCGCTGGCTGGACCGGGTCGAGCCCGGCCCCTGGCGGAATCTGCTGTTCGCCTTCTCCTGGGGCGCCTGCGCGGCCGCGCTGATCGCGATCATCGCCAACAGCTTCGCGACCAGATGGATAGCCACCGCGACCGCCGACCCGACCAGCGCCGACACCTGGGGCGCCACGGTCATAGCCCCGATCGTGGAGGAGTCCGCCAAGGCGGCCGCGATCCTGCTGCTCTTCCTCTTCCGGCGCCGCGACTTCACCGGCATCCTCGACGGCGTCGTCATAGCCGGCGTCACCGCCACCGGCTTCGCCTTCACCGAGAACATCCTCTACCTCGGTACCGCCTTCGGCACCGACCAGCTGGCCGGCCACAGCGGAATCGCGTCGGTGACCGCCGCGACCTTCTTCGTGCGGGTCATCATGTCGCCGTTCGCGCACCCCCTGTTCACGGTGCTCACCGGCATCGGCTTCGGATTCGCCGCGCTCGCCGGGGAGCGCCAGCGGCTACGCCGCTTCCTGCTGCCCCCGGCCGGACTGCTGCTCGCGATGGGCATGCACGCCTTCTGGAACGGCTCGGCGACCTTCGGCGACTACGGCTTCTTCGCGGTGTACGGCGGTTTCATGGTGCCCGCGTTCGGGCTGCTGACCTGGCTGGTGATCTGGACGCGGCAGCGGGAGCTGCGCACCGTCCGCGAGGAGCTCCCGGCCTACGTCGTCGCCGGCTGGCTCTCGCCCGCCGAACCGTTCGCCCTGGGCTCGATGCGGGCCCGCCGGCTGGCCCGCGAGTACGCCGGCCACCACCTCGGCAAGCCGGCCGCCCGGGCGGTCGCGCAGTACGAGGCGTACGCCACGTCGCTGGCCTTCCTACGGCATCGGGGCCGCCGGGGCCGCGCCCGGGCGGACTTCGTCGTACGGGAACGCGAGTTGCTCCAGGAGCTGTGGAACCGCCGCGAGATCGCCCGCCCGGCGCTGGAGTACGCGGCACGGGTGACCGCGCCGCCGCTGCCGGTGATGATGCCGCCGGTGTACGGCTGGGCACCGGTGCACGGGCCGACGGCGCCCTACCCGGCGTACAACCCGTATCGGTCGTAGGGCACGAAGAGGCGGCGGACAGCCGAAACCGGCAGCCCTGACGTCGGGGGGGTTGCCGTCAGGACCGCCGGGGTTCGGGAGAAGCGCGTCTCAGGGGTTGAGGCCCTTGCTGCGCAGCCAGGCCAGCGGGTCGATGCCGCCGGAGCCGCCGGTGTGCACCTCCAGGTGCAGGTGCGCGCCGGTCACATTGCCCGTCGCGCCCACGCGGCCGATCACATCGCCGGTGGTGACCTTCTGGCCGACGCTGACGCCGATCGAGGACTGGTGGGCGTACCAGATCTCGGTGCCGTCGTCGAGGGTGAGCACGGTCTTGTAGCCGTACGACCCGCTCCAGCCCGCCTCGGTGATGGTGCCGCTGTGGACGGCCTTGATGGGCGTGCCGCTCGGCGCGGCGAAGTCGAGGCCGGTGTGGTAGCCGGACGACCACAGGGCGCCGGCCTGGCCGAAGGTGGAGGTGATGGTGTACGAGGAGGTCGGCAGCGCGTACTGCTTGGCCAGCGCGGCGAGCCGCTCGGCCTCGGCCTTCTTCCGGGCCTCCTCCTCGGCCTTCGCCTTCGCGGCGGCGGCCTTCTCCTCGGCCTCCTTCTCCGCCTTGGCGGCGGCCTCGGCGGCGGCCTTCTCGGCGGCGGCCGCGGCCTCGGCGGCGGCCTTGCTCTCGACCTGCTCCTGCTGCTGCTCGGCCTGCGCGATGATGCGGGCGCGCAGTGCCTCACCGGCGTCGGTGGTGCCCTCCGCGGTGTCCGCCGCGGTCGTGCCGAGGGTGCTGAGCGGGGCGCTCGCGGTCTTGGTGTCGGCGGAGTCGGAGTCGGAGTCGTCGTCGGAGATCAGCGCGCCGACGGAGGGCAGGTCGGGCAGGGAGATCGACACCGGCGGCTTGCCGGTGTTCGCGCTGGCCATGCCGCCCGCGCCGACCGCGGCTATGACGCCGACGCCGAGCACGGTGGAGCTGCGGGCGAGTCCGCCGCCGCGCTGCTTGCTGACGCGATGCCGGCCGCGTACGGGACGGATGGACTCCGCGGTGGGGTTCCACTCCTCCCACGGGCCCTCGTCGGTGCGCGGTGCGCCGTACACGAACGTGTCAGTGCTGTCGGCGGTGCGCTGGTCCGGCACGAACGGGGCTTGTGGGGCAGGCCGGTTTGACGCCACGTGGGCGTACTCCTTTCCTTCCTTCTCGCCTACCGGGTTAGCTGACGGGTTCGGAGCAGGAAGGTCTCCTACGCGCGTAAACCAGCCGTACTGCTACGGCGGCATACGCCCGATTCACCCCAAGGTGGTGGTTCCCCGGTTCCCTTGTGTGGCCGGTGAGGGCCGCGCGCGGGATTCGGCGCGTGCGCACGGAGCCGCCTCTTGTGACGGCTGGGACGACCGCGCTGCGTTATCGGACGTTAATAGAACCGGGGCCTGATTTCCAAGCCGTTCCACTTGATCATTAACGTTTTCTGCCAGGACGTACAGGCCATGAACGGCGAAAATCGGGCGAGTTGACCGGCGCTCAGGACCGTAGCCACATCTGACTGTGTGTCAGTTGTTATGCGGAGGGCGTTTGCTCGCTCACCCCTGGTGACGGTCGCCGACGGGGATGGTCGCCGACGGGGAAACGACTCGGGGCCGGAATCCATGATCTGGATTCCGGCCCCGGGCCTTCAGTAGCGGGGACAGGATTTGAACCTGCGACCTCTGGGTTATGAGCCCAGCGAGCTACCGAGCTGCTCCACCCCGCGTCGTTGTGTCACCAGTGTACGCCATGCGCGGGGCCGGACGCGCCACGGTTTCCGCCCGCCCCGCTGACCAGCGTTTTCCAGCCGCTCGGGGACCACCCGATCGAGCCGTAGCCGGTCGCCCGGGTCGCGCGTTCCTTATCAAGAACGGCATCAAGTAGGGCATTAAGAACGACTCGGAGACCGAACAGGAGCCCTCCGTATGATCCAGGCCACAGGACGGACCGAGTTGCCCGAGCCGCTGGTCGCGCTGCTCGTCCACCACCTCGACATGCCGGTGAGCCGGAGCCGGGTGACGCCCGAGGCCACCTTCGAGAGTCTCGGCATGGACTCGCTGGCCCTGAGGGAACTCGTCGTGGCCGCCGAGGACGAGTTCGGCGTCGTACTGCCCGACGCGGCGCTGGACCTCTCCCCCGCCTCCACCCTCGGTGAAGCCGCACGGGCCTTCTGCGATGCGTCCTGATGCGGCCCTAGGCCCCCGCTGCTAGGGCCTTTCGTTTGGATCAGGTCGGCTGAGAGAGACTGCGCCCTTCGGCCCGAGCCGAGCGGGGTCTGGTGCGTGCAGTTGCAAGGCGGAGGAGGGAGTCGACGCGGAGCGTCGGCGAGTGACGACAACGCGGCAGATGCGCGTGCCAGGGCCCGCGACGCCGGCATGATCCAAACGAGAGGCCCTAGGTCCCCGGCCCTCGTTCCAGGGCCCCGTCAAGATCATCCAATGGGCCGATGTGGCCGTTCAGAGCTGGGCGCCACCATGTCGGTGGAGGCCTGCCGAAAAGGAGCGCATCATGTCGTACCCGGAACACCTCGCGTACCCGGAGCCCCGCTACCACGGCGACAAGGGTGAAGTGAACGCGCTTTTCCGCCCGGCCGGCACCCCGCCGGACATCTCCTCACCCGGCGGCTCGACGCACTACCTCGCCACCCATGAGTCGACCGGCGGCGAATTCGGTCTGTACAAGGTGGAGTTGGGTGCACGGTCCGCCGGGGCCAAGACCCACTTCCACAGGGCGATGTCGGAGTCCTTCTACATCCTGTCGGGCGAACTGGAGCTCTACAACGGCGAGAAGTGGGTCACGGGCCGCGCGGGCGACTTCCTGTACGTACCAGTCGGTGGCCTGCACGCCTTCAGAAACGTGACCGACGAGCCCATGTCCATGCTGATGCTCTTCTCCCCGGGCGCCCCCCGCGAGGAGTACTTCGAGCGGGTCGCCGAGATGGCGCAGCGCGGTGGCGAGGAACTCAAGCAGTTCCGTGTCCGGCACGACAGCTACTTCGTGGAGGACTTCGATGCTGGGGCTGAGTAGTCCCGGGGCCCGAGGACCCCCCGCTCACCCCGCGTTCAGCTCCGCCAGCGGCAGGGTGTGCTGGGTCTGGAGGACCTTGGCGCGCAGGTAGCGGACATTGTGGGCGGTCCTGAAGACGCCGGTGGGTACGCGGTCGTGGACGGTGATGCCGAGGCCGCGGAGCTGGTCGGCCTTGTCGGGGTTGTTGGACAGCAGGTCCAGGTCCGTGATGGACAGGGCGCGGAGCATCTGGGCGGCCGCCGTGTAGTCGCGGGCGTCCTCCGGGAGGCCGAGCGCGGCATTCGCCTCGTATGTGTCGAGGCCCTGGTCCTGAAGGGCGTACGCGTCGAGCTTGTTGTAGAGACCGATGCCGCGCCCCTCCTGGCGGAGGTACAGCAGCACGCCGCCGCGGGCCGCGATGCGCTCGACCGCCTCGCGCAGCTGGGGGCCGCAGTCGCAGCGGGCGGAGCCGAAGACGTCGCCGGTGAGGCATTCGGAGTGCAGGCGTACGAGGGGGCGGGGGCCGGGGTCGCCGAGGACGACGGCCACGTGTTCCTGGCCGTCGGTCAGGCCGTGGAAGGTGACCAGGTCGGCGTCGACGCTGTAGCCGTCGTGGAAGCGCAGCGGTACCCGGACGCGGGCGCGCGGTGTGACGGCGGGGAAGTCGGGCATACGGGTCTCCGGTTAGGTGCTTCAGTTTTGAAGCAGCCCTTCGATCGGAGACCCTACTCCCTGCTTTAAAGTTGAAGCAACTTGTTTGTGATCCACCTCACTGGGCCATTGAGGCCTCACGAGCACGACGACGACCGGCGCCGCCACGGCACATCCCCCGCCGCGCCCCGCCCGGCCTCCTCTTGCAGGGCCTGGGCGACGCGGGTGAAGATCTCCTCCAACTGCCCCACCTGCTGTGGACTCAGATGATCGAACAACGTCGCGCGAACCGTCTCCACATGCCCCGGCGCCAGCCGCTCCACCACGGCCATTCCCTCGTCCGTCAGCGCGGCGACGCTGCCCCGCTTGTCCCAACGGCACTCCTCGCGTCGTAGCAGCCCGTCCTTCTCCAGCCGGGTGACGGCGTACGTCAGTCGGCTGCGGGTGATCTTCAGCTTCTCCGCGAGATCGGTCATCCGCAGGCGGCGTTCCGGGGTCTCGGAGAGGTTGGCGAGGATGGAGTAGTACAGGTGCGGCATGCCGGCCTCCTGCTGGAGCTGCCGGTCGAGCGCGTCCTCCAGGAGGAGGGTGGCACCCATGTACGCGCGCCAGGCGCGCTGCTCCTCCGGGGTGAGCCAGCGAGTCGTCATACCGCCAGTGTAGGTTTGCTTAAAACTTGAACCAAGCCCGCCGGTCCGTCCCCGGTCCGCCGGCCCCCGAGGTGGAGTGCGCCCATGCCCTACCCCTACGTCCTCCTGTCCGCCGCCGTCTCCCTCGACGGCTACCTGGACGACACCGGCCCCGAACGCCTCCTCCTCTCCAGCCCGGCCGACTTCGACCGGGTCGACGAGGTACGCGCGTCCGTCGACGCGATCCTCATCGGCGCGGGCACGATCCGCGCCGACAACCCCCGGCTGCTGGTCAACTCCCCCGAGCGACGGGCGGCCCGGGTGGCGGCGGGGAAGCCGGAGTACCCCTTGAAGGTCACGGTGAGCGGCTCCGGCGAACTGGACCCGACCGCCAACTTCTGGCACACGGGCGGCGAAAAGGTCGTCTATACGACGACGGAGGGCGCCCTGCGCCTCAAGGAGACGCCCGTCGCGGCGGACGTCGTCGCGCTCGGTGACAGCCTGGATTGGCGGGCGCTGCTCGCGCACCTGCACGACGTACGCGGCGTCGACCGCCTGATGGTGGAGGGCGGCGGCACGATCCACACCCAACTCCTCCTGGAGGGCTTGGCCGACGAACTCCAACTCGTCCTCGCCCCCCTCTTCGTCGGCGACCCGTCCGCGCCCCGCCTCTTCGGCCCGGGCCACTACCAGTCCGGGCGCCTGCGCCTGGTCGAGACACGGCCCATCGAAGACGTCGTCCTCATGCGCTACGAGCCCACCGCCCCCGGCGTCGGAGGTCTGGCCTCGGCGGCCGACCGCCGCTGGCTGGCACTGGCGTGCGAGCTGGCGGCGCTGTGCCCGCCGTCGGAGACGGCGTTCAGCGTGGGCGCGGTGGTCGTGGCGCAGGACGGTACGGAGCTGGCGCGGGGCCACTCGCGGGAGGGCGGCGACCCGGTCGTCCACGCGGAAGAGGCCGCCCTCGCGAAGATCGACCCCGAGGACCCACGCCTCCCCGGCGCCACGGTCTACACCAGCCTGGAACCGTGCACCCGGCGTGCCTCCCGGCCCCGGCCCTGCGCGCGGCTGATCCTCGACGCCGGGGTGGGACGGGTGGTGACGGCCTGGCGCGAACCGGACACGTTCGTGGCGGGGGCCGACGGGAGTGGGGTGTTGGCGGGGGCCGGGGTGGATGTGGTGGTGATGCCGGAGTACGAGGGGGCGGCCAAGGGGCCGAATCGGCACTTGGTGGGGTGAGTGGGGGCGCCGCTGCCGGAAGTGGGGGCGCCGCTCCCGGACGATTCGGCCATCGCCGCAACGTCGCACCGTATGTGCGGTCGGACCTTCGCGCGCGCCCCCGAATGAGCCCGAACTCCCGCCGGGCGCCCCCGAGTTCCCCGCGAGGGGTCCCTGTCCTCCGTGCGTAAAACAAGCGACGCTGCCACCTCAGCGACCCCGCGACGCAGCCGTCGCCGCAGGCAGCGTCCGAGGAGCAAGGAGCAGGGACGACATGAGATTCCTGGACCGTGAGCGCGCGGCCCTCACCAGGCTGCTGCCGGGGCTCGACGACAGTCTGCGCGCCGTGCCGCTGATGACCCTCGAAGGGCCCGACAGCCCCGGAATCGGGCTGTTCCGCAAGAGCGGAGGTCCCGGGCTGCTGGCGCCGGCGTCGCTCCAGGGCCGGGGGGCCTCGGCGCTGGAGGCCGTACGGGTACAGCGGGCGCTCGGCAGCCGCTCTCCCTCGCTCGCCGTGGCGACGACCATGCACCACTTCTCGATGGCCACCCTGGTG
This sequence comes from Streptomyces spinoverrucosus, assembly GCF_006539505.1. Taxonomy (GTDB): domain Bacteria; phylum Actinomycetota; class Actinomycetes; order Streptomycetales; family Streptomycetaceae; genus Streptomyces; species Streptomyces spinoverrucosus. The sequence continues at coordinate 49,878 of NZ_BJND01000050.1, read as the reverse complement.
GGGCTGAGCGGCGCCGGGGAGGGCCTGGAGTGGATGCTCGTACAGGCCGTCGCCAGCGACGACCTGCTGATGGCGTCCGGATTCGCGGAGGGGCGCAGTGGGCACGGCATCCTGTCGCCGACGATGACCGCGACACCGACCCCGGAGGGCCTGCGCGTCAGCGGGGTGAAACGGCCCTGCAGCCTGGCCCGTTCCATGGACCTGCTCACGGCCAGCGTCCTGGTACCGCGCGCGGACGGCGCGGGGGACGAGCTGGCCGTGGCGCTGATCCCCGCCGACAGCGAGGGCCTGACGGTGAGCGGCTTCTGGTCCAGCCGCTTCCTGGCCGGCGCCGAGAGCGAGCAGGTGACCCTGGACGGCGTCCTCGTGCCGCCGGACCTGCTGGTGCGGACCGCGTGCCCGCCCGGCGAACGGCTCGACGCGGTGCAGAGGCTCGGTCTGGTGTGGTTCGAGCTGCTGATGACCGGGAGCTATCTGGGCGCCGCGAGCGCGCTCGTGGAGCGGGTGCTGCTGAACGATCGGGTGCCCGAGAGCGAGCGGGTCGCGCTGCTGGTCGCCGTCGAGTCGGCTGCGGCGTCGGTGGAGGGGCTGGCCCGCAGGGTGGACCAGGGCGTGTCGGGTGGGGCCTCGGCGGACGGGGCCTCGGCCGACGGTTTCCCGTCCGATAGGGCCTCGGCCGACAGGTCTTCGTCCGACGGTTTCCCGTCCGACGGGGCCTCGGCAGACGGGGTCTCGTCCGACCGTTCTGCGTCCGGCAGCTCCATGCCTGAGCACACCCCCCTCGACGACTCCGCCCTCGCCGAGTCCCTCTTCGTCCGCTACGGCGTCCAGGACGCCCTCGCCCGGATCGTGCCGCGGGCGGTCGAGCTGCTCGGCGGGCTGAACTTCATGAGTTCCGACGAGATCGGCCACCTCGCCACCTGCACTCACGGCCTGGCCCTGCACCCGCCGTCCCGCTCCCGGATGACCGGCCCGCTGGCCGCGTACCTGGCGGGCGACCCACTGACTGTCGCCTGACCCGCCACCGACAGCCTGATACGGCCCTGTTCCCTTCGCCCCTTCACCCCCCACTCATCCGACCGAGGGGATCCTTCGCATGCCCGCATCCGACGCAGTCGACGCATTGCACGCACCCGACGCACCCAACCGCCCCACCCTCCTCCTCACCGGCGCCTCCGGCGTCCTGGGCCGGGCCCTGATCGAGGAGCTGGCGCCCCGCTACCGCATCGTCTGCCTGCGCCACCGTTCCCGCGTTGCCGACCCGCGCGTCGAGGAGGTCCGCGCCGACCTGACGCAGCCGGGCCTCGGCCTGCTCCCGTCCGACCTGGCGCGGCTGACGGCGGACGTGGACGTCGTCGTGCACTCGGCCGCCGCCACCAACTGGAAGGCGGCGCCCGAGGCGATCTGGCGGGCCAACCTGAACGGCACCACCGCCGTGCTCGACCTCGCCGCCCGCGCCGACGCGCCCGTCCACCACATCAGCACCGCCTTCGTGGCCAACCCGCTGGCCCCGGAGGAGCGGCGGCGCTTCCCCGGCGCCGCCGCCTACCTGGCCTCCAAATCGGCGGCCGAGCAGGCGGTGCGCGAGGCCGCGGTGCCGACGACGATCCTGCGCCCGTCGGTGGTCATGGGCGACTCCCGCACCGGCCGGATCGCCGGCGCCCAGGGACTGACCCGGGCACTGGGCGCGATCGTCAAGGGCCAGGTGCCCGTACTGCCGGGGGCGCCGGACGCCCGGATCGACATGGTGCCGCAGGACGTCGTGGCGCGTGCCGTGGGCGAGCTGCTGCGTGCCGGGGTGACCGGCGGCGAGTACTGGCTGACGGCCGGCGACCAGGCGCTGTCGCAGGGCGAAGTCGTCGACGTCTGCCTGGAGTTCGCCGAGCGGTACGGGCCCCGGCCGCATCCGCCCCGGCTGATCCCGCTGGAGTCGGTGCACCGGCTGCTGCTGCCGCTGATCGAGGGCCCGTCGTTCCCGGAGTCGCTGCGCCGCCGCTTCCACACGTACGCCGAGTTACTGCTGGTGTTCCAGCGGGCCCTGCCGTTCGACTCCTCGCTGGGCGACGCGCACTGCGGTACGGCGGTGTCCCGGGACGACCTGCGCCGGGCGCTCGTACGCAACCTCGCCGCCTGGTCGGCGGGCCCGGGCGGGCCACGCCGGGCGCCGCACGTGTCGTACGGGGCCGCCGCCGCGCGGAGGTTGGCGTCATGACCGTCTCCCCGGCCACAGAAGCGGCCGTGGCGGACCCGTCGTACGTCGCCCGGGTCTATCGCGAGCATCTGGCCGCGGGCCGTGCCGTGCTCGGTGAGGTGCTGGGCGGCATGGTGGAGACGTCGTCCGAGGGCGTCTGGGTGCACACCTCCGACGGCCGCCGCTACCTCGACTTCGGTGGCTACGGCGTGTTCATCCTCGGCCACCGTCATCCGGCCGTCACCGCAGCGGTGCACCGGCAGATCGACGCGCATCCGCTGGCCACCCGGGTCTTCCTGGAGCCGGTCGCGGCCCGCGCCGCCGAGGCGCTGGCCGCGCACACCCCGGTGGGCCTGGACCGGGTGCACTTCGTCAACTCCGGGGCGGAGGCCACCGAGGCCGCGCTCAAACTGGCCCGCGTCCACGGGCACACCGCGCTGATCAGCACCACCGGCGGCTACCACGGCAAGACGCTCGGCGCGCTCAGTGCCACCGCCAACCCCCTCTACCAGGACCCGTTCCGGCCGCTGCTGCCCGACTCCGTGTCCGTGCCGTACGGCGACACCGAGGCGTTGGCTCAGGCCCTCGCCCGGTTCGGGCCGCGCGCCTGCCTGATCGTCGAACCGGTGCAGGGCGAGGGCGGGGTGCGGATCCCGCCGCCCGGCTATCTCGCCGACGCGGGCCGGCTGTGCCGCACCCACGGCGCCTTCCTGATCGTCGACGAGATCCAGACCGGGCTCGGCCGGCTCGGCTCCTGGTGGGGCGTGGACACCGAGCGGGTCAGCCCCGACGTCCTGCTCGTCGGCAAGGGCCTGAGCGGCGGGGTGGTGCCCGTCGCCGCGATGGTGGCCACCGAGCGGGCGTACGCCCCCTTCTCCCGCGATCCCTACCTGCACACCTCGACCTTCGCCGCCTCGCCGCTGGCCTGCGCCGCCGCGTTGGCCGCCGTGCAGACCCTGGACCGGGAGGACGTCGTCACGCGGGCCCGGGCGCTGGGACTGCGGCTGCTGCACGGCGTTCGCGCCGCCTGCACGCCGTACACCGGCGGCCTGGTACGGGACGTGCGCGGACGCGGCCTGCTGATCGGGCTGGAGCTGGGCGCCGAGCAGGCGGTGGGTGAGCTGATCCTGGAGCTGGTCGGTCGCGGCGTCCTGGTGAACCACTCCCTCAACGCGGGCCGAGTGCTGCGCCTGACCCCGCCGGCCGTCGTCACCGACGCGGAACTGGGGCTGTTCCGCACGGCTCTGTCCGAGTCGCTGCGGGCGGTGGCCGACCGGCTCGCCTGACCACTCCCCCTTATACGAGCGTATGAGCCGTCCCGGCGACGGCGGAAAGGTAACCCCCTATGCGTCATGTGACCGTCACGATGACCGCCCACGACGTCGAGCCCGAGACCGCCTACGAGCGGATCCGGGACTTCCGGCGCTACCCGGACGTCACCGAGACCGTCCGCGAGGTGGTGGTGCACCCGCCCGGCGCCGACGGCACGGTGGTGTCCGACTGGACTGTCCGATTCCGCAACGGCCTGATGCGCTGGTCGGAACGGGACGCCTTCCACCCCGAGACCCTCACCCTCGGCTTCACCCAACTCCGGGGCGACTTCGAGGTGTTCGAGGGCACGTGGCGGTGCGCGCCGGGCGAACGCGGTACGGCCGTCACCTTCGACGCCGTGTTCGACCTCGGCATCCCCACGCTGGCCGAACTGCTCGACCCGGTGGCCGAGTCGACGCTGCGCGGCAACATCGAGCTGATCACCCGCGGCTTGCTCGGCCGAGTCACCGCCCTGCCGACCGCCGCGCCCGTCCATGGCTGAGCGGGTGGCGGCGACCCCGTCCGTGGTGGGGCCGGTGGACATGGCCGAGCCTGTGGCGGCGGCCCTGGCCGTGGGGCTGCCGGTAGACATGGCTGAGCGGGTGGTGGCGGCCTCGTCCGTGGTGGGGCCGGTGGACATGGCCGAGCCTGTGGCGGCGGCTCCGTCCGTGGGGCGGCCGGTGGACATGGCTGAGCCTGTGGCGGCGGCCCCGTCCGTGGGGCGGCCCGTAGACATGGCCGAGCCAGTGGCGACGCCCCCGTCCGTGGGGCGGCCGGTGGCGGCGGCTCCGTCGGTGGGGCGGCCGGTGACCGGGCTCGCGCCCGTGACCGAGCCGGTCACCGCGCCCGCGTCCATGACCGAGCCGGTGACCACGCTCCCGTCCAAGGCCGAGCCGGTCACAACGCCCGCGCGCATCGCCGAGCCGGTCACCACACCTCCGCCCAAGACCCAGCCAGCCACCACTCCCGCGACCAAGACCCAGCCGGTCACCGCTTCCTCGTCCATGACCGAGCCGGTGACCACACTCCCGACCAAGACCGAGCCAGCGACCGCACCCCCACCCAAGGCCGAGCCAGCCACCACACCCCTGCCCAACACCAAGCCGGTCACCGGGCCCAGGCGCATCGCCGAGCCGGTAATCACACCCCCGCCCAAGACCCAGCCGGTCACCGCGCCCACGCGCATCGCCGAGCCACTCACCACACCCCCACCCAAGCCCCAGCCAGCCACCACACCCCCGTCACCGAGCGATCCGCTCGCGCTCGCCTGGGACGCCCTGCGCGACGAACCCGGCCCCGACACCTCGCGCTGTCTCGGGCTGTACGCCAAGCTGGCGGGCGGTGTCGCCGTGGTCACCGCGCTTGACGCGCACGGCGGGCCGACCGGGATGACCGTCTCGGCCCTGACCTCCCTCTCCGCCCGGCCGCCCCTGCTGCTGGCCTGCCTGCGCGGCAGCTCGCGCACCCTGGCCGCGCTGCGGTGGCGCGGCGCCTTCGCCGTCAGTCTGCTGGCGGAGCACCAGCGCGCGGTGGCCGAGCGGTTCGCCGACCCTGCCCTGCCGCCCGCCGCGCGCTGTACCGGCGTACCGCTGCGGCAGGTGCTCGGCCTGCCGGTGCTGGACGAGGCGCTCGGCTGGACGGTGTGCCTGGTCGAGGACGTCCGCCGGTACGGCGACCACCACACCGTCGTCGGCCGCCTCCGCGCCGTCGGCCTCGGCGGCGGCAGGCCACTGGTGTGGCACGACCGTTCCTTCCACACCCTCGACCACGACTGACGCGACCGATACCCCTCCCGCAGGACGCCCGGCCCCCAGCACTCGGCCGGGCGTTCTGCCGCATCCCCGTGTCCCACGAACCCCGAGGAGGCCGTATGTCCCTGCCCCCACTGCCCGGAGTGAACGACGACGACGCGCGGACGGAGATCACCCGCATCCCCGAACGGCTGGCCGGTCACAGTGCGGCCGCGGGCCACCGTTTCGCCGCCGCCATCGATCCGGCCCCCGCCGAGGACGACTGGGGCAAGCCGCCGGACCCCGAACACCCGTACCCGGTCGTCCTCGCGCACGGCACACTCGGCGACCGGGACTCCGTCTGGCGGCAGGCGGTACCGGCGCTGCGGGCGGCCGGCCACCGCGTCTTCCGCCTCAACTACGGCGCACTGCGCACCCTGCCCGGGCACTACGGACTCGCCGACATCAGGGCCTCCGCCCGCGAACTGGCCGATTTCATCGACCGGGTGCTGGCCGACACCGGAGCCGCGCGCGTGAACGTCGTCGGGCACTCGCAGGGCGGCATGCTGCCGCACTACTGCGCGAAGTACCTCGGCGCCGCGGCGAAGCTGCACCACGTCGTCGGGATCGCGCCCAGCAACCACGGCGTCACCGTCGCGGGCCTGACCGCGCTGGTCCGGGGGCTGCCCGGGGTGCGGGACACCGTGGAGGCCGAGGTGCTCTTCCGGATCAGCCCGGCGTTCACGCAGCTGCTGCGCGACTCCGAGTTCATCCGCGAACTGACCGCCGGCGGCGACACGGTCGCCGGCGTGCGTCACACCGTCCTGTGGTCCACCCGGGACGAGGTGGTGCAGCCGCCCGCCTCCCAGCAGCTCACCCCCGCGGAGCCCGGTCACGAGGTGACCAACCTGTGCCTCCAGGACCTCGACCCGGCCAACCGGACCACGCATCTGGCGATGCCGTACGACCCCGTCGTACTGCGGGAGGTCCTCCGGGCGCTCGAGCACTGAGCCCCGGACACGGCACGGCACGAAACGGCGGTGGGGCGAGACCCGTTCGAGGTCTCGCCCCACCGCCGTCCCGTAGCCGGGGACCACCGGTCCGTGGCGTCGGTCAGTACGCCGTGCACCTGCCCTTCTCGCCGTTCCAGAAGCACACCTGGCCGGTCACGTCGAAGCCGGCGACGCCGTTGGGGTCGATCTTGTCGAAGCGCGGCAGGGGGATCTGCAGGCCGTTGATGCCGTCCCCGGCGAGCGGGCCGGAGGTCACCTCACGGTCCGGCACCGGGCTGCCCTTCTTCAGCTCGCCGTTGAAGTACAGGCCGCCGGTCTCGCCGGTGTTCCAGGTGCCGGTGCCGGTGCCCTCCACGGAGAACGTCGGCACCGGCACGGCGCCGAACCGGCCGACGCCCGTGACGTGGAAGACGATGCCGGTCAGGTGCGGTGCCGCGCCGTTCGGGGAGCGGCAGTCGTGGTAGCCGATGTGGCCGTCGACCGCCGCCTGGCGGACCAGAACGCTGAGCGGCGGGGTGAAGTTCACCTCGGCGTCGAGGCGACACACCAGGTCGGGCACCGGGGCGGCGTGGGCGCTCTGCGCGGGGGCGAGCAGGGCGAGGGCGGCGAGCACGGTGGTGGCGGAGAGCAGGGCACGGCGCTTCAGCGGTGTCTTCATGGGTGTCTTCATGGGTGTCTTCATGGGGGGGATTCCCTTCTGCCGGATCGACTGCCCGGGCTCAGGCGGTGACGGTGCCCTGGCGCAGTACCTCGCTCGCCGTACCGAGGTGGCGGGCGAGGTCGCGGTAGGACTCCAGGACTCCGGTCTCGGTGTACGGGACGCCGCGCTCGGCGCAGAACGCCTTGACGATCGGATAGGCATGGCGCAGCGCGGAGCGCGGCATACCCGGGAACAGGTGGTGCTCGATCTGGTAGTTGAGGCCGCCGTAGAAGAAGTCGCCGACCAGCCCGGTGGGCAGCGTGCGCGAGGTGAGGACCTGGCGCTCCAGCCAGCTCCACTCGCCGCCGACCCGGGTGGGCAGCCCCTTGTGGTTGACGGCGAAGGCGAGCCCGAGCAGATAGCCGAGCAGGCCCTGGTGCACGGCGAGGAACAGCAGCACGCTCGTCCAGGGCAGCAGCCACAGCAGCGCGCCGAAGAACAGCACCGCGTGCCCGGCCATCAGACCGCCCTCCAGCCACGGTCGGCGCACCGCCCGCCGACGCAGCGCGATGATCCCGGCGATCCGCAGCACGACCGCCTCCAGGCCCAGCAGCGGGAAGAAGAGATGGCGCTGGTGCGCGGCGATGAAGCGGGCGAGTCCCTTGCGCTGCTGGGCCTGTTCGGGGGCGAAGACGGCCACGCGGCGCAGGATGTCGGGGTCCAGTTCGAGGTGGTTGGGGTGGTTGTGGTGCCGGTTGTGGTGCTGGACCCACCAGCCGAAGCAGACGCCGAGCATCAGGTTGCCGTGGATCAGGCCGAGCGCGCGGATGGTCTGCTGCGAGCGGCTGATCTGGCGGTGCCCGGCGTCGTGCAGCAGGAAGGCGAGCTGCTCGTGCCAGATCGCGAGCCAGACGGCCGCGAGCAGCACCTGCCACCACGCACCGCCGGACAGCACCAGCCCCGCCCAGCCGACTGCGTTCATCAACCACACCACCACGATCGCGGCGGCGTACTGACCCTTGCGGGGCCGCATCAGCCCGGCGTCGGTGACGCGCCGGGTCAGTTCGCGGAAATCCTCCTCCGCCGCGCCAGGTTCACGCGGGGCGGAGCCGACAGCCGACAGGTCGGTCATCGCGGTGCCCTTTCACACTCGGAGCCATGGGGAACGCAGGCGTGGGAGGGGCTCACGGCGCCAGCCCCATGTCGGCGAGCCGGGCCTGCTGCGTGGTGTGCGCCCATTCCGCGGCGGTGCGCATCCGTTCCTCCGCCGTGGTGTCGACGAGCCGACGGCCGGGCCACACCTCGTAGTCGCCCGCGAGGTCCCGGTGCTGTTCGAGGCCCTGCTGGTAGAGCTGTTCACGCCGGAAGGTCAGTTCCTGGACGGGCAGTTGGGCCCACAGCCGGGTGCCGCGCTCGATGAGTGCGGCGATACGGTCGCGTTCGCGCGGGTACCGGCGCAGATGACGGCGGACGATGGTGGTGCCGACCGACAGGTGGCGGATCTCGTCGATGCCGGCGGCGCGTTCGATCTCGGCGGCGGCCGGATCGAAGGGCCGCCACTTGCGCTCGCTCAGCTCCGCCGTGGGGGCGAGGACTCCCTCGACCAGGACGGTGAGCGTGATGACCCCGCCGATGTAGTCCCGCCCGTCGCGCAGCACCTCCAGCCCGAACTCCTCCAGCGGAGTGAGTACGGCGTCCCGGTCGGCGCCCGCCAGGTCCTCCATGGTGCCCTCCACGTCGGCCTCAAGGACGCCGAGTTCGAGGAGATGGCCGCGGAAGGCGTAGGCATGGCGGGCCTCGTCCATCAGCTGGGTGGTGTAGAAGTCCATCCCGGCCAGGTCGGGGGCGTACGCGACCAGGTGGGAGATCGCGCGGGCCGCCTTCTCCTCGGCCATGGATCGGAAGGCCAGCTCCTGCATGACCGCCTGCCGCAGCGGGCCCTCGCGCAGCATGTGATCGGGTACGACCACGTCCGGGCTGCGGCCCATCGGGTGCCCGCCGAGGGTGCCCTCGGGCACGGCGCGGAACCAGTAGCCGAGGTCGCAGCCCTCCGGCGTCAGCTCGGCGTGCAGCGCGCCGTCGAGCAGGCTCGGGGCCCGGTGCCGGTCGGCCTCCGCGGGGATCGCGGGGACCTCGGGGATCGCGGCGGGAACGGACGTACGGTCGACGGATGTGGTCATCTCTGCCTTTCTGATCACGATCGGTACGGGAGTCCCGGCAGCGCTCACACGGCCCTGGTCAGCCGCATCAGCCGCCACACGGCGCGGGGCGTCACCCCGCCCTGGAAGGCGAGGTACTCGGGTTCGATCAGCTGGGGCCGCCACTTGAGCTTGAAGGACTCCTGCGAGGCCGCCGGATAGATCGCCCGCCCCTTGGCGGCGACCAGCTCCAGACACCGCCGCAGCGCCCCGCTGCTGCCCGCGCCGGCGAAGTCGCAGTCGTCCGGCCGCAGTTGGACGAACGGCGTGAACCCCAGGTGGAGCCAGCCGCACCCCTCGTCCTGGAACCGGCGCAGGGCGGTGGCGAAGACCAGCTCCACCGTGCCGGGCGGGGCGTCGGGCCGACGCCGGGTCAGGTCGTACAGCCAGCCCGAACGCTCCCCGAAGACGGGCGAGTACGACACGTAGGCGACGGTCCGTCCGGCGTGCCGGGCGGTGAACAGCCGCCGGTGCGGGGCACCGGGGCCGCCCCGCTCGCCGATGAGGAAGTCCAGCTCCTTCACATGGCGGCCCTTGTCGCGCAGCCACGCCTGGTCCACGCCGTCCAGGGCCGCGGTGACCAGCGGGCTGCCCCGCTCCGCGGGCGCCACCTCGCTGACGGTCACGCCCTCGCGGCGGGCCCGGTTGACCATGTTGCGGACCTTGACCATGCGCTGCCCGCCGAGGCCGTAGCCGTCCAGGTGGATGCTGAAGGAGGCGCCGAACTGGTTGACGGTGAACCCGTGCCCGGCGTGCAGTTCGGCGGCGGCACGCGGCAGCTGGACCCCGGCCACCCGGCGCCCCTCGTCCGCGGCCCGCGCCAGCAGCGCGCCCAGCAGCCGCTCCCGGTCGGCGGCCGCGCACACGGGCCCGCCCAGCTCGAACAGATGCCGGCGGCCGCCCTCCCGGTAGGGCACGAAGCCGTCGACGCCGTCCGCGCGGAAGCGGTGGTTGCCCGCGTTCAGGGCGAGGAAGGCGCTGCTGTGCCCGGCGTGGCGGCGCAGCAGCTCGTACGCCTGCTCGTCGGTGAGGGACGGGGCGGCCTCGCGGACGCCGCTCACCGGGCCGCCGCCCGGTACCAGGGCACCGTCGCGAAGTCCCGCAACGCGGACTGGACGGCAGGATGCGGGCGGGGCTCGAAGGACACCGTGAAGGGTTTGACGAAGTTGCCGAACAGGGCGCGGTCGCCGAACAGATGGATCGGCAGCACCAGCAGCGCCCACTCCCAGCCGCTCACCAGCACCCACGCGCCGAGCACGGCGCCCTGCACGGCCAGGCTGTGCATGGTGTTGTACAGCACGTAGTAGACGCGGGAGATGCGCCGGTCGGGGCTGCGGTGGTAGGCGAGGGCGCCGGGCAGGTAGCCGATGACGTCGACGTACAGAAAGAGCAGGGCGGCGACCCACCAGCGCACCTCGTGCAGATGTGCCAGGAAGAACCCGGCGGCCACGAGCAGCCCGAACAGGTACTCAAGGCGCAGCAGCCGGTAGGTGGTCGGCGTCTGGCAGAGGTTCTGTCCGTCCACGCCGCTCACCGCCCGCCGGCCGGCCGGGTCGCGGTCACCAGGATCATGCTCCGGGTCTCCAGGCCGGGGTGGGCGGCGAGATGGGGCGCGAAGCGGGCCACGGCGTACGGCAGTCCGAGCAGGTCGGCGACCCGCGCCTGCCAGTCCCGCTCGCCCCACCACTTCTCGGCGTCGGCCAGGTGCCACACCCAGGGCGTGCCGGACCCGGACAGGGCCTCCAGCCAGGGCCGTACGAAGGGCGAGTCGGCGGCGTCGGCGTTCAGGCACTCCGCGCCGAGGGTGCTGCCGGGCGCGGACAGCTCACCCGCGACGGCGACGAGCCGGTCCACGGCCTCGGACGGCAGATAGAACAGCAGCCCCTCGCACAGCCAGGCGGTGGGCTGCCCGGGGTCGAACCCGGCGGCGCGCAGGGCGCCGCCCCAGTCGGCGAGCAGATCGGCGGCGACGGGCGCGCGCCGCGCGGCGGTGGGAGTACGGCCCTGAAGCACCTCCTCCTTGAACGCGTGCACGGCCGGCAGGTCGACCTCGAAGACCTGCACGCCGTCGGGCCACTTCAGCCGGTACGCGCGGGTGTCCAGTCCGGCGCCGAGCAGCACGACCTGGCGGATGCCGGAGGCGCGGGTCGCGTCGAGGAGGTGGTCGTCGAAGAAGCGGGTGCGTACGGCGAGCCAGTCCGGCAGCACCTGCTGAAGCAGCCCGGTGCCCGGCGGGGCCCCGGCGTCCCGCGCCCGGGTCAGGAACTCGGCGGCCAGCGGATCGTGGAACAGCGCGTCGGGCCGCTCGGACTCCTGGGCCCGCATCCGGACGGTCCAGAGCGCGGTGGCGGAGACGCCGGGCAGGCCGGTGGGGGTGTCGTCGTCGTACGGGAGGGGTTGGGGCATGGGTGAGGCCCTTCGGAAACGTGGAGGTGAAAACGGGCGGAACGGGGATTCGGACCCGGCGAGGTTGGTTGTTGCGGATCCCGACCCGGATGTGGCGAGGTCGGCTGTGACGGATCCCGATCCGGACCGGCGAGGTCGTGGCTGTTGCGCAGCCGCTGATCAGCGTGGCGGCCGGCGTCGGTCGAACAGCAGGGCCGCCGCCCCCAGCGCCATCAGCACGGGCGACGGCTTCCAGGCGCGCTGACCGCCCATCGCGGCCGGGGTGTACGGCTCCTGGACCTGGAGGGCGAAACGGCGGTTCGCGGCGTCGGCGAGCAGCCCGCGCCACTGCTCGGGTCCCGTCGTCACGGCCGCCAGCAGGTCCATCGTGTTGCGGGCGGCCTGGTCGACGGAGAAGTACTCGCGCAGCAGGGCGACGATGATGCCGCGGGCCTCCGCCTTGAAGACCTCCGCGAGGGCGATGTCCGGGGCCAGGCAGCGCACCGAACCCTCCAGGTTCGCGAAGGACTTGCCGAGCAGGGAGATCGACGGCGCGGAGCCGATGCCGCGGCGGGTGGCCTTCTCCAGGACGGTGGTCAGCGACACCCCGAAGTTGATGTCCTCCAGGGAGGCCGTGGCGACCTTGGGCACGAGTGCGGCCATGTCGGAGGCGAACGCGGGCAGATTGGACCAGGCCGTGACCCGGCCCATCTCGGCCCACGCCCAGGCCAGTCCATGGCCGTCGTTCTGCGCGATGGACATCAGCAGGGGCAGCAGGCGCAGGCTGGTGCGGCGGTCGAGCCGGCCGACCATGCCCCAGTCGATGAGGGTGGCGGGGCCGCCGGGCAGCGCGAAGACGTTGCCGGCGTGCGGGTCGGCGTGGAACATCCGGTCGACGAAGTAGCCCCGGTACATGAACCGCAGCAGGTCCTTGCCGATCTCCGTGCGCTCACGGTCACTGAACGCGCGGCGGTCGAGGTGGCGTACGGAGGCGCCGGGGGCCAGCGACTGCACCAGTACCTTGGGGGTGGCGTGCACCACGCGGGGCACGTCGAGGGTGGGATAGCGGCGGATGTTCTCGCGGGCCTCGTCCATGTTGCGGGCCTCGCCGGTGAAGTCCAGCTCGGGCTCCATCGCGTCGAAGATCGAGTCGAGCATGGCCTCGACGTCGATGACCTCGTTGAAGCGGGGTGCGGTGCGGGCGACGATCCGGGACGCCTTGCGCATCAGCGCCATGTCGGCGCGGACGGTGTCACGGATGCCGGGCCGCTGCACCTTCACCACGGCGGGGCGTCCGCCGGGCAGCTGGACCCGGTAGACCTGGGCGAGGGAGGCGGCGCCGAGCGGGCTGGTGGTGTCGACGTCGTCGAAGCACAGCTTCCAGTCCGGGCCGAGCTCCTGCGCCAGCACCGGCTCGAACACGGAGAACGGCTGGACATCGACCCGGTCGTGCAGATTCTGCAGCTCGGCGATCATCACCGGCGGCACCATGTCGGGCCGGGTGGACAGGATCTGCCCGAGCTTCACATAGAACGGGCCAAGACTCTCCAACGCCTTCCGCACGGCCCGCGCCCGCCGGACCCCGTCCCCGGGGGAAGGGTTCGTCGGGGACGCAGGATCCCGCCCGGCCCGCCGACGAACCCGCGCCACATGCCCGACCTCGTCCGCGACGAGGCCACCCAGCACCTTGACCACCAGCCGCAGCCGGTTCCCGAGCGGCGCACTCATGTACGGCGACCTCCTGAATCGTGACGTCGTGTGGTCGGTCTAACGGGACCCCCGGGGGCCATCCCCCATGGACGACACCGCCCGCCCGGACAGCTGCGCGGCTGCCCACCCACCCGGACCGACGGGTCGGCGCCCGATCGGGTCGGTCCCGATTCGCGGGGCGAGTGCGCCACCGGCGGACGGCACCGGCTGGTCGTGCCGGGTCGGCCACCGGGCGGACGGGCACCGGCCGGTCGGGACGAGCCGACCACCGGGCAGACGGCACCAGCCGACCCGATCGAGCCGACCACCGGGCAGACGGCACCAGCCGACCCGATCGAGCCGACCACCGGGCGAACGGCACCGGCTGGTTGTCCCGCGGCCGCCACCCGTCACGGCGGCCGCGGGATGTACAGGGTGTACGGGGGTGTACGGGGCCTATGGGATGGGACGTACGGCGCGGCTACGTCGCCTTGCGCGCCGCAGGTGCTCGGCCACCGCCGGTGACGGCGCCGGTGACCTGCTGGACGTTCTCCAGCACCTGCGCCAGGTTGGCGACCAGCTCGGTGAGCTGGGAGAGCTGGCGGGGCAGTTGGGCCAGGCCCTCGGCCATGTCCGCCGCCCCCGACACGGCCGAGGCGGCACCCCCGGCCACCTGCCCGAGCGCCCCGAGCGGACCCCCGCCGGCGAGGGCGGCCACCGGGTTCGCGGCACCCGCGGCGCCGGTGAGCGCGGCGAGCGGGTTACCGGCCCCGGCTGCCCCGGTGAGCGCGGCGAGCGGATTCACGGCCCCGGCCGCTCCGGTGACCGCCGCGAGCGGGTTGCCCGCGGCGCCGGTCAGTGCGGCCAGCGGATTGCCGGCGCCGCCGAGCGCGGCGGCGTTCGCGGCGTTGGCGAGGGCGGCCACCGGGTTGGCGACCCCGCCCAGGGCGGACAGCGCGCTGACGGTGCGCAGCACGTCACCGGGCAGCCCGGTCAGCGCCTGCATGGACTGCGCCGGGCCGAGCCATTCCAGCCCGTCCCGGTTGTCGCTCTTCCGGTCGAGAATTTCGTCGAAGGCCTTCTTGGTGCTGTCGGCGATGTCGCCGATAAGGTCCTTGATGGTGTCCTGCGTATTATTCTTCCCCACGCCCATTGCCTTTCGTTTTCGCCAGTCTGCCAACCAATTCGAGACAGCCCTCGCGGAACTTTCGGAACTCATGGAACTCACGGAACTCCGAGCAGGAATCCCCAAATCCGCTAGGCCACCGCCCCGTCCAGCGCACGCGCACACACCAGCCGCAACCGCGCCCGGCCCCGAGTAAACGCACCCTCGGCCGCCTTGACCGAAATTCGATGCATACGCGCGAATTCCAGGGTGGAGATGCCCTGCGCCCGGGCGAGCACCACCTGCCGCTCCCGCCCGCGCAGCAGGTCCACCTGCCCGAGCAGCCAGCGCCCGAAGTCCTTGTCGCACACGCCCTCGTCGGGCAGCTCGGGCACCCCCACCTGTACGGCCCGGCGCAGCAGCCGATGGCGCCGTTCCTGCTCGCGGTAGTGGTCGGCGCACAGCCGCAGCGCGACCGCGGTGAGAAACGGCCCGATCCGGTCGCGGTCCAGGTTGCCGTGCGCGGCGGCCCGCACCATGGCCTCCTGGACACAGTCCTCGGCGTCCTGCGCATTCGGCAGCCGGCGCCGGACCAGCCGCAGGAGCCGTTCCCGGTGGCCGGCGATCTCGACCCAGGACAATTCCCGGCCGTCGTCCTTGCCCTTGCCCTCATCCTCGGACACCGAAAAACCAGGTGACCGGTGAAATTCTCTGGAGCAATTCACGAAATCCCCTCCGCCCATCACCCGAAAACTGTCCGGCCGACCCCGGGGACAAACAGGCGCATTGGACGTCCACTCATCCGCATGAACCCCATCGAACGCCCCCACACAGGACCCAACTTCATGCTAAAAATCGAGAACCGAAGCACCGACGGCCCGTTTTCCCAACAGGTTGGCCAACCGCTTATCACTGCGGAAACGTGCCGCCGCCACACAGAAACGTGCCACCACTGGTCAGAGCCTCACCGCGGCTGTGCAGGAGGCGTTCGTCGCCGGCAGCCGCTCACCCGTCTCGCACTCGGACAACGCCGCCGGCTCGGCGTCGGCCGGGGCCGCTTCATGTCTTGATCGCCTGCACGTCGGTGGAGCTTCGGTGGAGCCAACGATCACTGAGGCCCCGAAAACGCCAACGACCCCAGTTCAGATGCGCTCTGAGCTGGGGTCGACCGGTAGGCCCTGTGGGACTCGAACCCACAACCAATGGATTAAAAGTCCACTGCTCTGCCAATTGAGCTAAGGGCCCAGGCGATGTTGCCTCCCCGAGCATAGCCCGAGGAGGCCGCGTCGCCGATCGGGTATCCGAGAGACGGGGCCGGACGCGGGGCGAAAGGTGCCGGAAGGGGCCGGAAGGGGCCCGAAGTGCTAGGGATCTACCGGTTCGCGAGCTGCCGACTCCCGCGCCGCCTCCCTCCCCACCGTCCGCTCATGCCCCGGGTTCAGGAACCAGTGCCGAGCCGACGCCACCCACCAGCTCGCCGCGAAGCCGAGGACGACCAGGACGGCGATGGGGGCGTAGTTGAAGGTTTCCCAGGTGACCGGGGAGACCTGCGGGAGCATGAAGAGGATCGTGATGACGGCGACCCAGCCGACCGCCACCACACCCACCGGACGCGACCAGCGGCCCAGATGCCACGGGCCCCGTTCGAAGGCCTCGCCCTTGCGCAGGCGCAGCAGCGTCGGGATGACGTACGCGATGTACAGGCCGATCACCGCGATCGACGTCACCGCCGCGTACGCCGTGACATTGATCAGGTAGGGCAGGCCCAGGGCCAGGGCGCCCAGTGCGGCCAACCAGACCGCCGCCACCGGCGTCCGGGTGCGCGGGCTCACCGTGTGCCAGACGCGCGAGAACGGCAGCGCGCCGTCGCGCGAGAAGGCATAGATCATGCGGCTGTTGGCCGTCACCGACGCCATCCCGCAGAACAGCTGCGCGCCGATCACGACCAGCAACAGCAGTTTGCCCGCCGTGGCGCCCAGCGCGTCGAGCAGGATCTGCGCGGGCGGTGCGCCCGTCGGGGACGTGCGCGCGCCCTCGTACGACTGGATGGCGAAGGTGAAGCCGAGCAGCAGGACGAAGCCTGCTATCCAGGACGTCCAGATCGAGCGGACGATCCCCTTCGGGCCCGCCGTCGACGCGTCCCGCGTCTCCTCCGTCATGTGGGCCGAGGCGTCGTAGCCGGTGAAGGTGTACTGGGCCATCAACAGGCCCAAGAGGACGACGTACACCCCGCTCCCCCAACCCGTGTTGTTCACGAACTCGCCGAAGACGAAGGATGCGGACTGGTGCTGGTCGGGTACGAAGGTCAGTGCTCCGACGATCACCGCCACGCCCAGCACGTGCCACCACACGCTGATGCTGTTCAGCAGGCCGACCACCCGGACGCCGAAGGTGTTAAGCAGGCCGTGGAGCAGGAGGATCCCCGCGAAGAGGAGGATCGTCCGGGCCGGGGTGACCTCCCAGCCGAACTGCAGGTTCAGGTACGCGCCGAGGAAGGACGCGGCGCCGAAGTCGATGCCCGCCGTCACCGCCACCTGGCCCAGTACGTTGAACCAGCCCGTGAACCACGCCCAGGCGGCCGCCGTCCGCGACGGCGCCAGTCGATGCGCCCAGAAGTACAGACCCGCCGACGTCGGGTACGCCGAGCAGATCTCGGCCATGGCCAGGCCGACGAACAGGGTCATCAGGCCGACCGCCACCCAGCCCCAGGTGATCACCGCCGGGCCACCGGTGTTCATGCCGAACAGGTAGAGGGTCAGGCAGCCGGAGAGGACCGAGATGATCGTGAAGGAGACCGCGTAGTTGGAGAACGCCGACATACGGCGGGCGAGGACCTGGGTGTAGCCGAGCTGGGCCAGACGTTCCTCGTCCGTCGGCCCGCCACGCAACGCGTCATCTGTCATGCCCCCAGCAATTCCCTCGCCGGGGGCGTGACACACGTCACGGATTGACCAGAACAGGCCCTTGCTGATTAGGACAGGCCCCTGTAGCCCTGCCAGCCCGTCCCGATCCGCACCCGTGCCCCGAACGAGCCCTTCCCCGTCCCGGGCACCCGGTACAACACACCGGCCGTGTCCCGCGCGACCAGATCGGCCGTCCCGTCCCCGGTGATGTCGCCCACCCCGACGACCACGTTGTACGACCCGCCCCAGTTCGACGCCAGCTTCACCCGCGACGTGAAGGTGCCCTTGCCGGTGCCGTAGTACCGGTACAGCACGTTCGCCTTGTCCTGTGCGACCAGGTCCCCGATGCCGTCCCCGTTCAGGTCACCGGCGCCGACGACCTTCTTGTACGTCTTCCAGTTGTCGTACAGCTTCACGCGCGCGGCGAACTTGCCCGTGGTGGTGCCCTTGTAGAGGTACACCGTGCCGGTGGCGGCCGTGCGGGCGAGCAGGTCGGGCCGGCCGTCCTTCGTGACGTCGCCGGGCGAGGTGAGAATGTCGTACTGGTTCCAGCCGGTGCCCGTGCCGATCGTGGTGTACGGCGTCGACGGCTTCAGCGCGGCGCCGCAGGCCGGCTTGTACAGCCGTGTCGTCCCGCTGCTGAACTTCACGAGCACGTCGTTGCAGCGGTCCCCGCTCAGATCACCGACCGGCACCGCCTTCACGCCGGTGGACCAGCCACTGCCGGTGACCTTTCCGGAGAAAGCGCCCTTGCCCGTGCCCTGCTGGAAGGTCAGGCCGCCGGAGGAGTCGAGGGTGAGCAGGTCACCGATGCCGTCCGGTCTTCCCGACGGGCCCACATGGTCGTGGCGCACCGGCGCGCCCTTGTGCAGCCGCACCGTGCCGCGCGTCTGCAGCGGGGCGCCGACGCCGTCCGCCGCAGTGGCCTGGAGGGTCCAGTCGTAGGTGCCGTTGGGCAGGAGGGTGCCCCCGGTGCCCCTGCCGTCCCAGCCGACGCTCAGTGCTCCTCGCGCGGCGCCGCCCCTGCGGACGGCGACGACCTTGCCCGTCGCCTTGTCCCGCACGGTCAGTTCCCAGCTCGCCGACGGCTTGGACAGCAGCACGGTGGTCAGCGTGTCCGGCACCGCGTCGATCTCACGGGCCTGGACGTACGCCGCGTTCTGCGCGGGCCCGAGCAGCCGCAGCGGCTGCTGTGCCACGCCGGACGGTACGAGGTGCACGCGCTCCTGCCCGTCGACGTAGGCGGCGTTGGCGCCGGACTCGTCCACCGTCCAGCGCACGTCCCGCTGCGAGACCCCGGTGTCGGGCAGGTCGCCGATGACCCGGCTCGCGGGCGTGCCGCCGACGACCGTGGTGAGCGTCAGCTTCCCGGCGGCCTTGTCGTGCGTGACGACGTACCCGTCGCCGAGCTTGGCCTCGCCCGTGGGGACGGGCACGGACTTCTTCGCCGTACGGTCGTAGACCCCGGCGCGGTCGTCGCAGCTCCAGTACAGGTAACGGCCCAGCGCCTGGAGTTCGTCCGGCGTGCAGCCGGCGTCGGTGGTGAGGGTCTCGGTGGTCTTCTTCGCAGCCAGGTCGTACGCCGAGACCGCCCCGGCGGCCGTACCCGCCGTCCACAGCACCCCACCGGCGAGCGCGGCGGCGCCGGGGGTGCGGGTGACGGTCGGGGTGGCGTAGTCGTCGATCCGGTACACGTACTGCTTGTCCGCGGTCGTGTGCAGCACGTACCGGCCCGAGACGTCGGTGATCCGGCCGCCCCCGGGGACCGTGCGCTGCCACACCCCCGTCGGGCCGTCGACGCGGATCACGTCCTCCTGCGCCGAACCGCGCTCCAGCCAGGCGATCCGGCCGTCGGCCGTGCCGAACAGCTGGGAGCAGGCGACGTCGGTCGCCGGGCACGCCGTCATCCGCGAGCCCGTGCCGGGCGTGAACGACGTGCGCGCGCCGAACGTGGGCGTGCCGTGGGTGGCGACGGTCCGTACGTAGTCGTCACGCTGCCCGGCCGCACTGGTGTCGGTGACGACCAGGCGGCCCTGCTCCAGGGAGATGCCCTGGACCGGGGCCGGCGGCCTCGGCAGCGGCTTGACCCGCGTGACCACCGGCTTGCCGTCCGGGCCGGCGTGGATGCGCTGGATGCCCCAGTCGTCGGCGCCGGTACGGCCGACCGTGACGGCGGAGCCGTCCGACACCGCGGACACCGCCAGGCGCGTGGCGGTCAGCAGCGTCACCTCCGGGCCGCCCGCGATGGGCCGGGCCTTCACGTCGTCGGAGCCGCTGGGCTGGTGCACCAGCCAGTCGCCGACCACGGCCAGGTCGTCGACGCTTCCGTTCACGGCCGCCTCTACGGGGGTGGCCGACAGGTCCGAGCGGGGCACCACCAGCACCTTGGCATCCGGGCCCACCCGGTACATGGCGACGTACTCGGGCGAGATCTTGACCAGGGCGTACGTCGTGCCGGGCAGCGCCTGGGTCCAGCCCTGGACCTGGCCGGTCGTGCGGTCGACGGCCACCATGCGGGCGGTGCCGTCCAGGTCCGCGTTGAAGAACACGCTCGACGCGTCCGCGCCCCGCGCATGGCCCAGCCGCATACCGGCGGGCAGCCCGCCGACCTCGGTGTCGACGACGGTGCCGTCCGCGCCCACGGTCAGCAGGTGCAGGACGCGCCTGGTCGTGCCGTCCGGGTCGGTCACGGACTGGGCGGTGACGACGGTGGTCCCGTACACCCCGAGCAGACCCTGGCCGACGGGCAGTTGAACGGTGCGGGTGCTGCCGTCCACCGGGTTCCACAGGTCGATACGGCCCTCGGGGTGGCGGTACGCCAGGATGTCGCTGCCGGTGCCGCTGAGGGCCACGGTGCGTGCAGCGGGCGGTGCCTCGAAGCTCCTGCCGTCGGAGTACCGGGTCCACAGCAGCCCGGTGTGGCCCTCCAGCCGGTGGTACACGCCCTCGGTCCCGGCACCGTCGGTACCCGTCTGGGTGTCCGGGTGCTGCAGCACGGCCACGGTTTCGCTGTCGCGCAACGCGGCCGGTACGACCGTCTCCTGCGGCGTGTCCGCCACCGCCGTGGTCGGCAGCAGCGGGCTCAGACCGGCCGCGAGCGCGGCGGACGCGGTGACGAGTCGTACGAAGGCATGACGAGCCAAGGAAACACCCTCCCCTGCGGATGAGAGGCGAGCTGTGCCCCGCGTCGGTTCCCCCCGCCCCGGGTGTCACATCCCCCTCAGAAGTCGGCTGATCATACAGCCGTCGCACAGCCTTTCGAGATGTGAAAAGCGCCGTGGCCCCACCCGGCGAAGGGTGGGGCCACGGCGCTCATGGCTCACATGCTGCGGTGGCTCACGTGCTGCGGAGGTCAGCCGTTGCGCTTCCAGCGCGGCTTGTCCTCGCGGCGCCCGAAGGAACCGCCGCCGCGGTGGTCGTCACGGCGGCCGTACGGGCGCTCGTGACCGCCGGTGCGGAAGCCGGGGCGGTCGCCCTGGCGGTCGCGGTTGAACGGACGGTCGCTGCCACGGTGGCCGCCGCGCTCGTCACGCCGGTCGAAGGAACGGGCCGGACGGTCGTCGCGCCGGAAGCCGCCGCGGTCGTCGCGACGCTCGAAGGAACGGCCGCCACGGTCACCGTCACGGCGGTCGAAGGAACGCCCACCACGGTCGTTGTCCCGGCGCTCGTCCCGGCGGAAGCCGCCACGGTCGCCGTCACGGCGGTCGAAGGAACGGCCACCGCGGTCGTCGCGGTCGTCGCGGCGGAAGCCACCACGGTCGTCCCGACGCTCGAAGGAACGGCCGCCACGGTCACCGTCCCGGCGGTCGAAGGAACGCCCACCACGGTCACGGTCGAAGGAGCGACCACCACGGTCACCGTCCCGGCGGTCCCGGCCGTCCCGGCGGTCCCGACGCTCGTACGACGCCGAAGCCCCCGTACGCTCCGACCGCTCGGTCCGCTCGAACCGCTCCGTGTCCCGCGCCCCCGCCTGCTCCGGCACCGACACCTCGATAACGTCCGGCACCTCGGTCGCCTCAGCCGCCTCGGCCACCACGGCCTGCGCCTCGGCCACCGCCGCCTGCGGGTCCTCGCCCCGCTCGCGGGCGACCCGGGCGACCAGCCGGTCGGCCTCCTCGCGCAGCTCGGCGGCGCGCCGCTGCGCCCGCTCCAGCTGCTTGGTGAGCTGGGCGACCTCGCGCTCGGCCTGCTGCGCGGCGTTGCCCGCGGACTCGGCCTGCACCTCGGTCATCGACCGGGCGCCGGTGATCTCGGCGACCTCGGGGTCGAACGCGCCGGCGCCCTGGATGATGTGGCGCGAGGCGTCGACGCCCGCGTCCTCCATCAGGCGGAAGATTTGGCGGCGCTGGTGCGGCAGGGCGAGCGACACGACCGTGCCGGTACGCCCGGCGCGCGCGGTACGGCCAGCCCGGTGCAGGTAGTCCTTGTGGTCACCGGCGGGGTCGACGTTCAGCACCAGGTCGATGCCGTCGACGTGGATGCCGCGTGCCGCGACATCGGTGGCGACGAGGACGTTGACGTACCCGTCCTTGAAGTCCGCCAGCGTCCGGGTCCGGGCGCCCTGCGTCATACCGCCGTGCAGCGCCTCGGCCTTGGCACCGGCGTCGCGCAGCTGCTCGGCGACGCGGTCGGCGCCCAGCTGGGTCCGCACGAAGATGATGGTCCGCCCCTTGCGGGACGCGATGGCCGCCGTGACCGGCGCCTTGTCCTTGGGCTTCACGATCAGGATGTGGTGCGACATGGTCGTCACCGCGCCCTGGGCCGCGTCGACCTCGTGGGAGACCGGGGCGTTCAGGTAGCGGTCGACGAGGGTCTGGATCTCGTTCTCCATCGTCGCGGAGAACAGCATCCGCTGACCGCCCGCCGGGACCTGGTCGAGCAGCTCGGTCACCTCGGGCAGAAAGCCGAGGTCGGACATCTGGTCGGCCTCGTCGAGTACGGCGATCTGCACGTCGTCGAGCGAGCAGGCGCCGCGGTTGATGATGTCGCGGAGGCGGCCGGGGGTGGCGACCAGCACGTCGACGCCGCGCTCCAGGGCGTAGATCTGGTTGCCCATCGACGTACCGCCGCAGACCACCTTCATCTTCAGCCCGAGGACGTCCCCGTACGGCTGGAGCGCGTCCGCCACCTGCATGGCGAGCTCACGCGTCGGCGTGAGGATGACGGCCCGGGGCCGCTTCTTCTCGGTGCGGCCGCCGGCGAGCTGGGCCAGCGCCGGCAGACCGAAGGACAGCGTCTTGCCGGAGCCGGTACGGCCGCGGCCCAGGATGTCCTTGCCGGCCAGGGCGTCCGGAATGGTCGCGGCCTGGATGGGGAAGGGGGTGGTCACACCGTTCTGCGCGAGCTTGCGCACGACGCCCTCGGGCAGGCCGAGGTCGGCGAAGGTGAGGTCGGGGGACTGGTCGTCGCCTTCTGCGGGCAGGACGGCGTGATCAGTACTGGCGATAGACATACGTCTGCGAAACCTTCCGGAGTCTCGTCGGCACGCGCCCGTCAACTCCGTGATTCGCACACGACCGCCTCAATGCGGTCCGCCACGGCAAGGGAGAGTACGCGCCACACGGCGCGCTCTGCGGTGGCGCCGGGCAAATGGGATCAAACGATCTACCAAGATACGCACCCACCACCCCGAAACGCAAACCGAGCCCGTTACGGCAGGTCGGCGGCCCCTACCGGCGGCTTGACGAGGACGCCCCGACCGGCAGTCGGCGGCCCTACCGGCGGCTTGACGAGGCACCCCAACAGGCAGTCGGCAGCCCTACCGGCGGCTTTATGAGGCGCCCCGACCGGCATCCGGGCGACCCGAACGGCAGTCGGCAGCCCAAGCCGGACGGCGCGGTGAGACGAGCCACACCGCCCACACCCTGACGGCCGACCGGCACCCCGGCCGGATGCCCCCGCCCCCAGCCTGACAGCCGTACCCGCAGGCGGTAACGCCTGGGGCGCCGACCACGTCGATGTCATCGGAGGCTTCGGCGAGGGCCGGGGACGCCATGGCGTACACGCCCGCGTCGCCGCTGCCGATCAGCGCGACGGCGTGCCAGACGCCCGCGCCGACAGCCCGACAGTCGTACCCACAGCCAGGCACCCCCACCCACAGCCCAACAGCCCGCACCCAGCTATCGGCCCCTGCCCCCAGCCGGACAGCCCGCACCCAGCCGACGGCCCCCGCCCCAGCCCGACAACCCGCACCCAGCCGACGGCCCCCGCCCCAGCCCGACACCGCCACCCCCTAGCCAGCCCGGCACCCCCAGCCAACCCCACCCCTAAACCGGCGCCCCCGCCTCCGGCGCCGGCTCCCGATGTGCCAACTGCGGTCCCGTCTCCTCATGTGCCGACGAAGACGGCTCCGCCGCCGTCGGGTCGGGAGAGGTTGGCGGATCCGGTGACGGTGGGGGCGGTTCCGGGTCCGGGGTCGTGCGGGTGGGCGTCGGCTCGGGTGGGGGCGGCGGTGGGTCGCCCGGCTTGGCGGTGGGGCCGGGCCTCGCCGGTGCCGAGGCCGACGTACTCGCCCCCGGCGCCTTCGCCGACCCCGACGGCTCGGGCGTCTCACCCGGCGACGCCGAGCGACCGCCCTTCCCGTCCTTGCCGCGCGCCGGCTCCGCGCCGCCCGCTGCCCCGCCGCCCGCGACACCACCGCCCGACAGCGCGCTCCCTCCGTCGGGCGCCTCGCCACCCCGCGGTCCCGCCGAGTGCGACGGCCTGGCCCGATCGCCGTCGCCGTCACCCACGCTCATACAGCCGGCGGCAGCGGCGACGGCCACCACGGTGGCGGCCAGGCGAACGGGTACGTACAAGGGGCGCACGGGAGCCACCTCCGAGGCGGGGTGATGGAGTCAACTTGCCCAACTCCCGCCGCCCACAAGAGGACACGCGCCCCGTTACCCGTATCCCAGCGCGTGCAGCCGCGCGTCGTCGATTCCGAAGTGATGGGCGATCTCGTGCACGACCGTGATCTCGGTCTCCACGACGACGTCCTCACGCGTCTCGCACATCCGCAGCGTCGGCCCCCGGTAGATGGTGATCCGGTCCGGCAGCACCCCGGCGTACCACTCCCCTCGATCGGTCAGCGGCGTCCCCTCGTACAGCCCGAGCAGCTCGGGATCGTCGGCGGGCGGTTCGTCCTCGACGAACACCGCGACGTTGTCCATCAGCCGCGTCAGCTCCGGCGGGATCCGGTCCAGCGCCTCGGCGACCAGTTCCTCGAACTCCTCGCGCGTCATCTCCAGCACAGGCCCCATTGTCCGGTACGACACCCCTGTACGAGACCCCTGCCACCACCCCGTTCGACCCACTCGGTGCCCGCATATCCACCCGCGCATATGGGCATACGGGACCAATGGCCCGCGTCCCAGCCGCCGTCCGGAACACGATGAGCCGTCTTCGAAGCATCCGCCGCCCCCGCCCCACCACCGACACCCCCGAACTCGAACTCGCTCCCCCACCCGCCAACCGCTGGACCCGAGCCCTGGGTCTCCTGGCCGTCGTCCTGCTGGGCGCCTGGCTGGGGCTGCTGGTGGTGGGAAATGTCCGGGTCCCGGTCGGCCCGATGGACACGACGATGACCCTGCGCCCGTCCGTCACCGGCGGCACGAAGATCAACGTCTCCCCGCTGGGCGCCCTGCACCTGGACAGCCACATCGCCCCGGTCCGCCTGGACGTGAACGTCGACCAGCTCGACCCTGACCGCTCCCAGGCCTTGGTCGACCACCCCGAACGCCTCTCCGGCCTCCAGGAGGAGGTCGCCCGGGACGTCGGCCACGGCGCCCTCGACCTGGCGTTGCGCTCCTGCGTTGCCGTCGTCGCCGGCGCGACCGCCCTCGGCCTCGCCGTCTACCGCCGCCCGCGCCGCGCCCTCGCGGCCGGCGGCCTCGCGCTCACCCTCCTGGCGGCCTCGGGAGCGACGGCGTACGCCACCTGGAACCCCAAGTCGGTCCTGGAGCCGAGGTTCTCCGGCCTGCTCTCCTCCGCCCCCTCCCTGGTCGGCGACGCCCGCAGCATCGTCACCGAATTCGACGTCTACCAGAAGGAGTTGGCGCGGCTGGTGACAAACGTGACGAAGCTGTACGACGCCACGTCCACGCTCCCCGCGTACCGCCCGGACCCGACCACCATCCGCGTCCTGCACGTCTCCGACATCCACCTCAACCCGGCGAGCTGGAAGATCATCGCCTCACTGGTGGAGCAGTACAAGGTGAACGTGATCGTCGACTCCGGCGACACCATGGACCACGGCACGTCGGCGGAGAACGGCTTCCTCGACCCGATCGAGGACCTGGGCGCCCCCTACGTCTGGGTGCGCGGCAACCACGACTCCCGGACCACGCAGCGCTACCTGGAAGGCCTGAAGAACGTGCACGTCCTCGACGACGGCCGCGCGGTGTCCGTCGCGGGCCTGCGCTTCGCGGGCATCGGCGACCCCCAGTTCACCCCCGACCGCACCAACACGCCCGGCGCCGAGGCCTCCCAGGAGCTGGCCGGCGCCCGTCTCGCCAGCTCCCTGCGCGACCAGCGCGCCGTCGGCACCCCGGTGGACGTGGCCGTCGCCCACGAACCCGAGGCCGCCCGGCAGACGGACGGCGAGGTCCCCCTGGTCCTCTCGGGCCATCTGCACCACCAGGAGATGGAGGTGCTGCCCTACGGCACCCGGCTACGCATCGAGGGCTCGACCGGCGGCAGCGGACTGCGCGCGGTGGAGGGCGAACACCCCGACCCGATCGAGGCGTCGATCCTCTACTTCGACCGCGACACCCGCCGCCTCCAGGCCTGGGACGCGATCCGCCTGGGCGGTCTCGGCCTCACGACGGCGGAGGTCAGCCGCCATCTGGTGGAGGAGAACCAGCCGGGAGCCACCCGGTCCCCGTCGCCGTCCCCCACCCCGTCCCGGGAGCCCAGTCCGTAAACCGTTTTGGCGAACCCTCCCGCCATCCCATATGCTTCTCACGTCCCCGACGCGCTGAGAAGCGCCCAGGCGGGCCGATAGCCCTCATCGTCTAGCGGCCTAGGACGCCGCCCTTTCAAGGCGGTAGCACGGGTTCGAATCCCGTTGGGGGCACCAGCGAAGACGTACAAAGACCCACTCCTCACCGGAGTGGGTTTTTTGCATGAACCCCGCTGTCTCACGCGTGCTTGCGCAGATGCGCCGTCACCTGCATGCCCACCGCCGGCGACAGCCGCCCGGGCGGTACGTCGAAGCCCAGCTCCCGGGCGAGCGTCGCGCCCCGCAGGTCGAACGCGGCCTCGGTGAGATGCGCCAGCGTGTCCACGGCGGCGCGGGTGCGGCGCAGGCCGGTGACGAAGACGGCGGCCGCGACCGGCAGCGCCGGCCACCACCACACGGCCACCGGCACGATCAGCACACCCCAGCCGGCCAGCGCGACGGCCGCGTCGAGTTCCGTGCGGGCGGTGCGCAGGGCGTTCTGCTCGGCGTCGGTCAGCACCAGCCACAGCCGGGGCCAGGCGAAGACCACGTCCAGCCGGTACCAGCCCCAGACCCGGGCGTCGACCGCGCCCAGCCGGTCCCCGGCCCAGACGGGATGGGCGGGCGGCCGCAGGGCGACAGCGTTGCGGCGGGCCGCGAGCACGTCCAGCCGGGCACTGTCGGCGGCCGACGGCCGTGCACCGACCCGGTCCAGCTCCTCCCGGTACACCTCGTCAGCCGCCGTCCACCGCGCGGCACGGGCAGCCGTACGCTGCCGCGCCAGCCGGTCGAGTCCGCGCGGCCAGGGCTCGAACCACAGCCGCTCCAGCACCGCCGCCATCCCTCGGGCGGCCAGCCCGGCGGCGGCCGACAGCAGCGGCAGCACCACGATCACGAACAGCCACACCGACGACACGCCCCGGCCGATCAGCGGACCGCCCGGCTCCAGCAGGCCGGTGAGCCGGCCCAGGTCCGCCCAGTGCACATGCCCCAGCCGGTACGCCGCCGCCGCGCCCGCCACGTACAGCAGCCCCGGCAGCACGAGCAGCGCCATCCAGCGCTCGACGTACCTGCGCCCCAACTCCACCAGTACCGCGTTCATCGCGTCAGCCGAACCGCAGCGGGCTGTCGTGCAGCGCGCACACCGGCAGATCGTCGCCGGGGCGAGGCAGCTCGGCGCGGCGGCAGGTGCCGAGCGGGCAGCGGTAGCGGCCGTGCGCGACATGCCCGGAGTGGTCGACGCCGGGCAGGTCGACCAGGCCGCCAGGGGCTCCCGCACCAGGCGCCTCGGGGGGCACCGTGCGGGCCGTCCAGGACTCCAGCAGGTCCAGCAGGCCCAGGTCCCGCAGCCGGTCGGTGACCGGTTCACCGCGCCGGGCCGCCGCCAGGGTCTCCTCCAGCGCCTGACTGTCGCCGGTCCCCGCGGCGACCGTGCGCAGCGCGGGAAGTTCCCGGCACAGCGCGCCGAGCAGCTCCGCCGTCTCCACGAAAGGCTCTCCTCCCCCAGAGAGTTGATGGACCATCATGATGCCCTGAACGCACACCGACAGCGGCGGCCGACGGGGGCGGACCATGCGGGAGGACACCGGCGAGGGCATCGGCGACGACACCGGCGGGGACATCGGCTGGGCGCGGGCGGAGCTGCTCGTCGAACGGCTCGGGCAGCGGCTGGAGTCCTTCTGGGCCCAGGGCGTCCGGGAGGCGGTGACGGCTCCGGAGGCGGTTGCCGAGGCGGACGAGCTGCGCACGTACGTGCTGCGGACCAGGGACGCGGATGGCGGCGGGCCGCTGTACGTCCTCGACCGGTCGGTCGTGGCCGCGATCGCGCATCTGCACTACGCCCGATGCCTGGTCATGGGCCCGGACAGCGCGGAGGCCGGGCCTGAGGTACAGCTGACGCTGATGCTGTTCGCGGTGGTCGCCCGGTTCACGCCGGACGAGGTGCCGGAGGAGCTGCGGCCGACGGTCGCCACGCTCCCGGCGTTCGAGGCGGAGGACGTGGAGGAGAGCGCCGAGCGCGCCCTGGAGCTGCTCGGCCGCTGGCAGAGCGCGTCGGACGGGGCCGCGCTGGAGGAGGCGATCACCCGGTGGCAGCGGCTCGGGGAGGTGCTGCCCGCATCCCACCCCGGCCGCGCCATGCTGCTGTCCAACCTGTGCGCGGGCCTGCGCTTCCGGTACACGCTGCACGGCAACGCAGCGGACGTCGAGGAGTCCGCCGACATGGGCTTCAAGGCCGTACGCCGGGCCACCCCCGACGACCCGAACCGGGGGATGTACTACACCAACCTGTCCGGAACCCTGATCCTGCGCTACGCGCTCCGCCAGGACCCGGCCGACCTGGAGGCCGCCGTCGACACCGGACGGCAGGCGGTGCGCGTCGCACCCGAACCGCACGCCCTGTTCCACTCCAACGCGGGCCTCGCACTGCTGGGGCGCTACGAGCGCCACGCGGCGACCGCAGACCTGGACGCCGCGACCGAGGAATGCCGGGCCGCCGTACGGCATGCACTGCCGGACGATCCACAGCGGCCGATGTACCTGGCCAACCTCGGACGCGCCCTGGAGAAGCGGTACGTCCGCTTCCGGCAGCCCGCGGACCTGGAGTCCGCCCTCACAGCGGCACGGCAGGCCGTGGCGGACTGCCCGCCCGCGCATCCGGGCCGCCACGGCTTCCTGCTGGCCCTCAGCCAGACCCTGCGGACCAAGGCCCAGAACACCGGAGCCGACGCCGACCTCGACGCCGCCGTGGACACCGCACGGCAGGCGGTGTCGGCCGTACCCGACGCCAGCCCCGGCCGGGGCGACACCATCTCGAACCTCAGCCTGGCCCTGCGGCTCAGATACAACCGGCGGCAGCGACAGGCGGACATCGACGAGGCCGTGACGCTCCTGCGGCACACCTCCCACGACGACAACGGCACCCACCACCTCTACAACCTGGCCCGGGTGCAGCTCGCCCGGTTCCGGCAGACCGACGACCGCGCCGACGTCGACGCCGCCATCACCGCCGCCCGACGCAGCGCCGACGCCGCCGCCGGCAGCCACGAACAGGGCGTGCCGCTCACCCTCCTCGGCGAGGCCCTGCTCGCCCGGTCGGCCCGCACGAACTCCCGCTCCGACACCGAGGAAGCGCTCACCGTCCTGACCAGGGCCCGCACCCTCCTCGACGGCTACCACCCCACCGCCATCAGCGTCTGCCTGTCCGAGCTGGGCCTCGCCCACACCCGCCGCTTCGACACCACGGCGGACCCGGCCGACCTCGACCGGGCTATCGAGATCTTCCAGGAGGCCATCCGGCACAGCCCCGACCATCCGGACCGGGTCGTCGACGAGTCCCACCTCGGCAGCTCGCTGCTGCTGCGCCACAGCCGCACCAAGTCCCCCGACGACCTCGCCGAGGCACTCGCCTGGAACCGCCGCGCCGCCGACCGGATCACGGACGTCGGTCACGAGCGCGCGGGCCAAGTGCTGTTCAACCTCGGCCGCACCCTCCAAGCCGTGTACCAGCAGAACGACGACCTCACCGCCCTCGACGAGGCGGTACGGCGCCTGGAGGAAGCCCTGCGCGCCCGGCACCGCGGCCCCGCGGAACACGCCAAGGTACTGTCCAACTTGGGAGCCGCCCTCCGGGTCCGCGCCGAGCGGCTCGGCGGCCGCACCGACCTCGACCGCGCCGTCGACCTGAGCCGCCAGGCGGTCGCGGCCCTCCCCACTGACCACCCGGAACGCGCCATCTACCTGTCCAACCTGGCGACGACCCTGCAGGCCCGCTACGGCTCGTACGGCGCCCAGCAGGACCTGGCCGACGCGGTGCGGGCCGGCCGGGAGTCCGTCGAGGCGACAGCGCCCTCGGACACCACCGCCCTCGTCGTCCACCTGACCAACCTGAGCATCGCCCTGCGCCGCCGCTACGAGTGGTCGGGCGCCCTCGACGACCTGGACGAGTCGATCGAGGTGTGCCGCACCGCCGTACGCGCACTGCCCCCCGGGCACGTCGACGAGCCCCTGCACCGCAGCAACCTCGCCGTCGCCCTCATCTCCCGGTACGGGCGCACCGGCGTGCCCGCCGACGCCGACGAGGCCGTCGACGTGGCCCGCGCGGCGGCCGACAGCGTCCCCGACGACCACCCACAACGCGCCACCCACCTGTCCAACCTGGCACTCGCCCTACGCGCCCGCTCCGACGGCCGGGACCGGTCGGCCGACGCCGACGAGGCGATCGACCGCATCCGGCACGCCATCCGCCTCTGCCCCACCGCGCACCCGCAGCGCCCCCTCCTGCTCACCAACCTCTGCACGGCGCTCCTGGCCCGCGACCGCGACGAACCGGCCGCCGTGGCCGAGGCGGCGAGCGCGGCCCGCACAGCCCTACGGGCCACCCCCGAGGATCACCCCGGACGCGCGTCGAGCCTGTCCACCCTCGGCCGGGCCCTGGTCGCCCGCGCCCGCCTGGAGGGCGACCCGGACGACCTGGCCACCGCGTTCGACCTGTTCCGCCAGTCCACCACCATCGCCACCGCCCCCGCCGCGGTCCGCTTCCGCGCCGCCCGCGCCTGGGCCATGGCCGCCACCACCGCCGGCGAGTGGCAAGAAGCCCTCGACGCCTACCGCGCCGCCATCGCCGAGCTCCCCCTGCTGGCCTGGCACGGCCTCGACCGCCGCGACCGCGTCGACGCCCTCGGCCGCGCGGCGGGCGTGGCCGGCGAAGCAGCCGCCGTCGCCCTCAACACCTGCCGCCCCCACGAAGCCCTACGCCTGCTGGAACAGGGCCGCGGCGTCCTCCTCACGCAGGCCCTGGACGCGCGCGACGACATGACCGACCTGCGAGAACAGGCCCCACACCTCGCCGACCGCATACGAGAGATCCGCGCCCTACTGGACCAACCGGCCGCGGAAACCCCGGACGCCCGCACCCAGCGAGCGGCGGCGGAAAAACGCCGAGAACTCGCCCAGGAAATGGACGACTTGGTGACCCGCGTCCGCGAGCTGCCCGGCCTGGAGGACTTCCTCCGCCTCCCCTCCCTCGAACGCCTCCAGTCCGCCGCCACACACGGCCCCGTGATCGTCGTCAACACCAGCACCGTCCGCTGCGACGCCCTCATCGTCACCCGCACCGACGTCCACACCGTCCCCCTCCCCGACCTCCACCTCACCGAGGACGACGGCCTGATCGACCGCACCGAGACCCTCCTGGACGCCTTGTCCACCCTCGGCCGCTCCCCGGCCGACGCCTGGCGCGCCCAACGCATCCTCACCCGCACCCTGGCCTGGCTCTGGGACACAGTGGCGGCCCCGATCCTGACCGCCCTACCAACCGACACCCCCACCCCCCGCCGCCTCTGGTGGTGCCCCACAGGCCTACTCACCCTCCTCCCCCTACACGCGGCAGGCCACTACACAAACGGAAAGGGCCCCTCCCTCCCCGACCACTACATCTGCTCGTACACGACAACCCTCCGAGCCCTGGCAGCCGCCCAATCCCACCCCACCCCTCCCCCCACCCCCCGCATGCTGGCCGTGGACCAGTCCGCCACCCCCGGCCTACCACCCCTCCCGCAAGCAGCAGCCGAAGTACGACAACTAGCGCACCGCATCCCCCACACCACAGTCCTCACGGGCCAGGAAGCAACCCGCGAGAAACTCCTGACCACCCTCCCCACCCACCCCTACCTGCACTTCTCCGGCCACGGCACCCAGGACCCCACCGACTCGTCCGGCGGCGCCCTCTACCTCCACGACCACGAACAGGCGGGCCCCCTCACGATCACGGACATCTCCCGCCTCCGCCTGACCGACGCCCAGCTGGCCTACCTCTCGGCCTGCGAAACCGCACGGGGCGCCGCAGCGGTCCCCGACGAGGCCGCCCACCTCGCCGGCACCCTCCAGCTGGCGGGCTTCACCCACGTGGTCGCCGCCCAGTGGGCAGTGGACGACGCCTGCGCCCTGAAAGTGGCGGACACCTTCTACGCAGGCCTGACCTCCCCCGACCACCGCATCACCCCCGACCGAGCGGCCCAGGCCCTCCACACCGCAGTCGAACGCCTGCGCCACGAGAACAGGGATCCCCTCTGGTGGGCGGCCTACGTCCACACGGGCCCCTGAGCCGGAATTAACCGGTACGGGGCACCATCCACCCTCTGATATGCTGATCCAGCGACATCGGGCACCAAGAAAGTGCAGGTCAGCCAAGGGGAAACCAATTCCCGGGCAGCTTTCTTCCACTCGTTTTGGAGACCCACCTCGCCGTGTGCGACACTGTCGTACGCAACAGCCTGGTCCTGTGGAGCAGTTTGGAGTGCTCGCCACCCTGTCAAGGTGGAGGCCGCGGGTTCAAATCCCGTCAGGACCGCTCGGGGTC
The DNA here is from genome assembly GCF_006539505.1 of Streptomyces spinoverrucosus. Classification (GTDB taxonomy): domain Bacteria; phylum Actinomycetota; class Actinomycetes; order Streptomycetales; family Streptomycetaceae; genus Streptomyces; species Streptomyces spinoverrucosus. The sequence goes on along the minus strand of NZ_BJND01000050.1, from coordinate 17,435 downwards.
ACACAAACCCCGTGGCTGGGTAGCTCAGTTGGTACGAGCGTCCGCCTGAAAAGCGGAAGGTCGCCGGTTCGACCCCGGCCCCAGCCACCACAGAAACCCCCGTCGAGATCATCGACGGGGGTTTTCGCATCCCCGAGAGAGCGCCACACACCCGCACCCGCCCACGGCCCCGACCACAACCCGCACCGTAGGCGCTACAGCAACCCCCACCGGACAACCACAGGCCGCCGCAGGCACCCCGTCTCAGCCCCCGCGCCGCCGCAACGAAATCATTCGCGCCGGATTTCCCGAGGATGAGATCCTGGAACCCGTATGTCTACGCTGCCTGCCCTCGCCCCCCGCCTCACCGACCTCTCCCTGCGCGACGCGCACCGGCTCGGGCGCAGGCTCGAAGGTGCGCGGAAGATCCGTAAGCCGGAGGCTCGCGCCGCGGTACTCGCCGAGATCGAGGCGGAGATCGCGAAGGCCGAGGCCCGCATGGCCGACCGCCGGGGCCATGTACCCGCGGTCACGTACCCGCCCCAGCTGCCTGTCAGCCAGAAGAGGGACGAGATCGCCGACGCCATCCGCGATCACCAGGTCGTGATCGTCGCCGGTGAGACCGGGTCGGGTAAGACGACGCAGATCCCGAAGATCTGCCTGGAGCTCGGGCGTGGTGTCCGCGGCATGATCGGGCACACCCAGCCGCGCCGTATCGCCGCCCGTACTGTCGCCGAGCGGGTGGCGGAGGAGCTGGACACCCCCCTCGGTGAGGCCGTCGGCTGGAAGGTCCGCTTCACCGATCAGGTGAATCCGGACGCCACCTTCATCAAGCTGATGACCGACGGCATCCTGCTCGCCGAGATCCAGACCGACCGCGAGCTGCGCGCCTACGACACGATCATCATCGACGAGGCCCACGAGCGCTCCCTCAACATCGACTTCCTGCTCGGCTACCTCGCCCAGCTCCTCCCCAAGCGCCCGGACCTCAAGGTCGTCATCACCTCGGCCACCATCGACCCCGAGCGCTTCTCCCGGCACTTCGGTGACGCCCCGATCATCGAGGTCAGCGGCCGCACCTACCCCGTCGAGGTCCGCTATCGGCCGCTCCTCGAGGAGGACACCGACGACGCCGACCGCGACCAGATCACCGCGATCATCGACGCCGTGGAGGAGCTCCAGCAGGAGGGCAAGGGCGACATCCTGGTCTTCCTCTCCGGTGAGCGGGAGATCCGGGACACCGCGGACGCGCTCACCAAGAAGCAGTACCGGTTCACGGAGATCCTCCCGCTGTACGCCCGCCTGTCCCATGCCGAGCAGCACCGCGTCTTCCAGCCGCACACGGGACGCAGGATCGTTCTGGCGACCAACGTCGCCGAGACGTCCCTCACGGTCCCGGGCATCAAGTACGTCATCGACCCCGGCTTCGCCCGGATTTCCAGGTACAGCCACCGCACCAAGGTCCAGCGGCTGCCCATCGAGCCGATCTCGCAGGCCAGCGCCAATCAGCGCAAGGGCCGCTGCGGCCGTACCAGCGACGGTGTCTGCATCCGCCTGTACAGCGAGGACGACTTCCTCGCCCGCCCGGAGTTCACGGACGCGGAGATCCTCCGTACGAACCTCGCCTCTGTCATCCTGCAGATGACCGCCGCCGGCCTGGGCGACATCGAGAAGTTCCCCTTCATCGATCCGCCGGACCACCGCAACATCCGCGACGGCGTCCAACTCCTCCAGGAGCTGGGTGCGCTGGACCCCGCTCAGAAGGATCCGCGGGGGCGCCTCACGGACACCGGCCGCAAGCTCGCCCAGCTCCCGGTCGACCCGCGCCTGGCCCGTATGGTGCTGGAGGCCGACCGGAACGGCTGTGTCCGCGAGGTGATGGTGATAGCCGCCGCGCTCTCCATCCAGGACCCGCGCGAACGCCCCGCCGACAAGCAGACCCAGGCCGACCAGCAGCACGCCCGCTTCAAGGACGAGACCAGCGACTTCCTCGCCTATCTGAACCTCTGGCGCTACATCCGCGAGCAGCAACGCGAACGCGGATCGTCGTCCTTCCGCCGGATGTGCAAGCAGGAGTACCTGAACTTCCTGCGCATCCGCGAATGGCAGGACATCTACTCCCAGCTGCGCACGGTCGCCAAGCAGATGGGCATCCACCTCAACGAGGACGATGCCCCCACGGACCGCGTCCATGTCTCCCTCCTCGCCGGTCTGCTCTCGCACATCGGCATGAAGGATGTGAAGGACGGCAACAAGAACGAGTACCTGGGCGCGCGCAACGCCAAGTTCGCGATCTTCCCCGGCTCGGCGCTGTTCAAGAAGCAGCCGCGTTTCGTGATGTCCGCCGAGCTGGTCGAGACGTCCCGTCTGTGGGCCCGTGTCAACGCCAAGATCGAGCCCGAGTGGGTCGAACCCCTCGCCGAGCACCTGATCAAGCGGACGTACAGCGAGCCGCACTGGGAGAAGGACCAGGCCGCGGTGATGGCGTACGAGAAGGTCACGCTGTACGGCGTGCCGATCGTCGCCCAGCGGAAGGTGAACTACGGCCGGATCGACCCGGAAGTCTCCCGGGAGCTTTTCATTCGCAACGCGCTGGTCGAGGGTGACTGGCGCACGCACCACAAGTTCTTCGCCGACAACCGCAAACTCCTCACCGAGGTCGAGGAGTTGGAGCACCGGGCCCGGCGCCGGGACATCCTGGTCGACGACGAGACCCTGTTCGACTTCTACGAGCAGCGGGTCCCCGAACATGTGGTCTCCGGGGCCCACTTCGACTCCTGGTGGAAGCGCAAGCGGCAAGAGCAGCCCGACTTCCTCGACTTCGAGCGGGAGATGCTGATCCGCGAGTCGGCGGAGGCCGTCACGAAGGCGGACTATCCGGACTCGTGGCGGCAGGGTGCGCTCAAGTTCAGGGTGACGTACCAGTTCGAGCCGGGCGCGGACGCCGACGGCGTGACCGTCCATATCCCGCTCCAGGTCCTGAACCAGGTCACGGAGGAGGGCTTCGACTGGCAGATCCCGGGTCTGCGGGAGGAACTGGTCACGGAGCTCATCCGCTCCCTCCCGAAGCCGATTCGCCGCAACTACGTACCCGCGCCGAACTTCGCGAAGCGCTTCCTGGACACGGCCGTTCCCCTCCAGGAGCCCCTCACCTCCACCATGGCCCGTGAGCTGAAGCGGATGGTGGGCGTGCCCTTCACCGCCGACGACTTCGACTGGTCGAAGGTCCCCGACCACCTGCGGATCACCTTCCGGATCGTCGACGAGCGGCGCCGCAAGCTGGCCGAGGACAAGGATCTGGAGGCGCTGAAACTCCAGCTGAAGCCGAAGGCCCGCAAGGCCCTCTCGCAGGCCGCAGCCGCCACCGCGGAGCGCAGGGGTGGCGAGTCCGTCGAGCGCAAGGGCCTGACCGACTGGACCATCGGCACCCTCACCCGCGTCTTCGAGACCCGCCGCGCCGGCCAGCCGGTGAAGGCGTACCCGGCGCTCGTCGACGACGGCGACACGGTCTCCGTGCGCCTCTTCGACACGGAGGCGGAGCAGGCGGAGGCCATGTGGAAGGGCACGCGTCGCCTCATCCTGCGCAACATCCCGGTCAATCCGGCGAAGTTCGCGTCCGAGAAGCTCACGAACCCCCAGAAGCTCGCACTCTCGGCCAACCCGCACGGCTCGATCCAGGCCCTGTTCGACGACTGTGCGACGGCGGCGGCGGACAAGCTGATCGCGGACTTCGGGGGGCCGGCGTGGGACGAGGAGTCGTACCGCAAGCTCTACGACAAGGTGCGCGCCGAGATCGTCGACACGACGGTGCGTACGGTGGGCCAGGTGCAGCAGGTCCTCGCGGCCTGGCAGGCCTGTGAGCGCCGTCTGAAGGCCGTACGCAGCCCTGCGCTGCTGCCGAACCTCCAGGACGTGCGCAAGCAGCTGGACGCCCTTGTGAAGCCGGGCTTCGTCACGGAGACGGGTCTGAGCCGTGTGCCGCATCTGATGCGCTACCTGGTGGCCGCGGACCGGCGCCTGCAGCAGATGCCGACGAGCGTGCAGCGGGACACCACGCGCATGGAGAAGGTCCACGAGATGCAGGACGAGTACGCGTGGCTGCTGGAGCAGATGCCCAAGGGCCGCCCGATCCCGGCCGCCGTCCTGGACATCCGCTGGATGATCGAGGAGCTCCGGGTCAGCTACTTCGCGCACGCGCTGGGCACGGCGTACCCGGTGTCGGACAAGCGGATCGTGAAGGCGATCGACGCGGCTGTCCCGTAACGGCTCCTGCACACTAAGTGAGTTCGACCCGGCGCCCACGCTCCTGTACAGTCTCTTCTCGCAGCGCAACGCACGAATGGCGCCGCGAAACCTGGTCCTGTGGAGCAGTTTGGAGTGCTCGCCACCCTGTCAAGGTGGAGGCCGCGGGTTCAAATCCCGTCAGGACCGCACAGATCGAGTGAGGCCCGCACCCGTCAGGGAACGCGGGCCTCACTCATGACCACACCCCACACCGCGCGCCAGCCTGTCAAGGCGGAGGCCGCGCCCGCGGCGCAGCCGCAATCGAACACAGCAAATCCCGTCAGGACCGCATCAGTAAGGAGCCCGGGTTCTTCGGAACCCGGGCTCTTTCGTATGCGATCCACCCCGGGCTCTGTCGTGTGCGCTCTACGCCGCCTTGACGGCGTCACATTCGGTCGGTACTCAGAAACCAGGGCAACCCGCCCGGAGGGCCCCCGGAGGTGGCGTATGGCGGCATCGGCGAGGCATGAGACGCGGGCGTTGCTGCGTGCGCATCTGTCGGCCGCGTCGTCTTACCGGCATCTCACCCGGCACTGCCCGGTCTGCCATCGCCTGCTGCGGCTCGCCCTGGACGCCCCCGAGGAGGGCGTCAAGGAGGAGCGTCCCCCCTCCGGCGCATACCCCCAGCCGTGACCCCATGGCCCCAACTCCCTTACCGCACATACGCCAGAGGCAACAAGCACCCTGGCATGTGACGGGAGTCACCGCATGAGTTTCTGAAACGGCGGTACTTACCCATCCCCTACAACCGGTCAATTTAATATGTGCAATTGCACCACCCCGGGGAGCCCCTCACAGCAGCTCCGGCATCCCTCCCCAGACTCCGACAAGCCCGCCCACAGCCCGGCCATCCTGCGCACAAAAAAGATCGCGCTGGACCCGGCGGAGTCCAGCGCGATCGACGACGCACCCTGTCAGTTGCCTGTAGAGCTCGGGCGAGGGCCCTGTTGGGGCAGAACCCGCGTCGGTGGAGCTTGGTTTCGGACGCCTCGGCCAGTTGGGGGACCAGCCGGTTTGTCCGGTTATTCAGTTGTTCAGGCCTCGCTGCGCTGCTGCGGGATGCCCGCGAGCAGAGCGCGGACCTCGGCCTCGCGGTAGCGGCGGTGCCCGCCGAGCGTGCGGATGGAAGTGAGCTTGCCGGCCTTCGCCCACCGCGTGACCGTCTTCGGGTCGACGCGGAACATCGTGGCGACCTCAGCCGGGGTCAGCAGCGGCTCGGCATCAGGGGTGCGAGCGGTCATGAGCGGCCTCCTCGGGAGAACCGAACCTTCTCGGTTCTTTCCTCTAAATTCTGCACCTTGACCCGCGTTGCCCGAAATGGCGGACGCGAGTCGAGTCGGTTATAGGACGAACGGCTTGTCCTCGGCACTACAACTACACCATCTGTCCAGCCGCGTCGGCCAAACCGATGGAATTGCCCTCCCAGGTGTTCATCAGCGACGGATGCCGATGGACCATGCCATAGCGGACAGTCACGCCACTGTGACGATCAGTCACAGGGCAATCAGGAGCCACGAGACCCCCCAAAGCGTGCAATGCGGAGAATCCGCCCATAGTTGAGCACATAGGGACGGACGGAGTCCTCCCCGGACTCCTTGTCCTATTTTGGCATGAGGACGGGCAAGGACCGCAAGAGACGTGTACGTGCGCTCCATCACGCATGTCGCATGCGTCACACACTTGACACATACGCCCAGATCGGGCTCTAGGTCCGTTGTTGACGCCCCGTAAGGTTCGTAAGGTACGTCACAGAACAGTACGTCAGTTCGCCGAACGCAGGTCCCGCACCGACCGCCAGCGCTCCACCAGCCGCCCGTACGCCTCGCCCGCCGCGACCCCGTCGCCGATGCGCAGCGCCTCGATCCCCTCGGCCACGTCGGCCGCCGAGTGGTCGCCCTCCAGGTCACCGGCCGACAGGGCGTGCACCAGCCCGCCGTAGTCCAGCTCCACCTGCGAGCGCGGATGGAACTCCTCCAGCCACCGCCCGACGTCCACCAGCCCGTCGATCAGCGGCCCCTCGTCCATCGCGTTCCTGAGCGTGCGCAGGGCGCGGGCCACCCGGCGCCGGGCCTGCACCATGGGCGTGCGGTAGCGCAGCACCGGCGCGGCGTCGTCGGGGGCGCCGGAGCCCTTGTCGTACTCCCGCTCCTCGTCGGAGACCAGGACGAACCAGTTCAGCGGCACCTGCCAGGTCGCCGTGCGGATCCAGGGGCGGGCGTCGGGGTTGCCGGCCAGCCAGCGCTCGTAGTCCTGGGTCGCCTGGTGGCGCACCAGCGGGGGCAGCACGGCGTCCAGGAGCGGCGGCGGGAGTTCCTCGGCGAGGTCGCCGAGCGCCTGCCAGCCGCGCAGCCGGGTCCGCCAGGGGCAGATGTGGACCACCCCGTGGGCCTCCAGCACAAAGGCGTCACGGCTCTCGTGCACCGGCACCGGCACGGGCGGCGTGGGCAGCAAGTCGGCCAGGGAGCGGCGGAGTTCGTCCTGATACGAAGGGCGGTCCGGGCGGCGCGCGTAGCGCGCCCAGTGGTCGCGCTCCCGCTCGGGGAAGGCGGCCAGCGGCTCGTACACGCGCAGATACGCCGCATACGGAACGATCACCGAGGACACCTTGGGCACGCCTGCTCCCTCCCCCGCCGCCTGCCGGGGAAACCTGCGGAACCCGCCCACAAACGCGCGGGAAAACTATGCAAATCGTCGCACGGACGTACTCCGTGCGGAGGTGATCCTGAGCACTGCCCGTCCGCGGGGCTCCGGAGGCTCTAATCTCATGCTCACAGGCCCCGCCACCCGCACGGAGCCTCGTCCATCGCCGTTTCTTACCTCAGGAGTCACCACCGTGACCGACGTAACCGGCGCACCTGCTGATGTACTGCACACCCTGTTCCACTCGGACCAGGGCGGTCATGAGCAGGTCGTGCTCTGCCAGGACCGCGCGAGCGGCCTGAAGGCCGTGATCGCCATCCACTCCACCGCCCTCGGCCCCGCGCTCGGCGGCACGCGCTTCTACCCGTACGCCAACGAGGCCGAGGCCCTCGCCGACGCGCTCAACCTCGCGCGCGGGATGTCGTACAAGAACGCCATGGCCGGGCTGGACCACGGCGGCGGCAAGGCCGTGATCATCGGCGACCCCGAGCGGATCAAGACGGAGGAGCTGCTGCTGGCCTACGGCCGGTTCGTGGCCTCGCTCGGCGGCCGGTACGTCACCGCCTGCGACGTCGGTACGTACGTCGCCGACATGGACGTCGTGGCCCGCGAGTGCCGCTGGACCACCGGGCGGTCCCCCGAGAACGGCGGCGCCGGTGACTCCTCCGTGCTCACCGCCTTCGGCGTCTACCAGGGCATGCGCGCCTCCGCCCAGCACCTGTGGGGCGACCCGTCGCTGCGTGGCCGCCGGGTCGGCATCGCCGGCGTCGGCAAGGTCGGTCACCACCTGGTGGAGCACCTGATGGCGGAGGGCGCCGAGGTGTTCGTCACGGATGTCCGCGAGGAAGCCGTACGCCGGGTCACCGACCAGCACCCGAGCGTCACGGCGGTCGCCGACACCGACGCGCTGATCCGCGTCGAGGGCCTCGACATCTACGCGCCGTGCGCGCTCGGCGGGGCGCTGAACGACTACTCCGTTCCGGTGCTGACCGCGCGGGTGGTGTGCGGCGCGGCCAACAACCAGCTCGCCCATCCGGGTGTCGAGAAGGACCTCGCCGACCGTGGGATCCTCTACGCGCCCGACTACGTGGTGAACGCCGGCGGCGTCATCCAGGTGGCCGACGAACTGCACGGTTTCGACTTCGACCGGTGCAAGGCGAAGGCGGCCAAGATCTACGACACCACGCTGGCCATATTCGCACGTGCGAAGGACGATGGGATTCCGCCGGCCGCCGCGGCCGACCGGATCGCCGAGCAGCGGATGGCGGAGGCTCGCGCGGCGCGCGGATGGTGACGTTCCGCGTGGCTCATCCGTGGGTATGAGCGGTACCTGCCGGTGGACGGTTGGAGAGAACTCTCACTTCGACCGGCGGGTCGTCCGCCAATAAGTGGTTAAAATCGCCACTGACCAGCGAGGACGGGGCGCCTCAAAGGTTCTGGGCACACGCGCGTGCTGCGGGCGACGTACCGTATGGGCGCGGGCTCAGGTACCGTGGAAGCCCTACGGACCGGTCTCTCCACGGAGAGCCCGTTCCGGATCATGAACGCGTGTCAAGACTCTGGGGCCGTCGAGCCCCGTCGTTGAGGGGGTCGAGCCATGGGGCGCGGCCGGGCCAAGGCCAAGCAGACGAAGGTCGCCCGCCAGCTGAAGTACAACAGCGGTGGGACGGACCTCTCACGCCTGGCCGAGGAGCTGGGCGCATCGACGTCGAACACGTCACCGAACACGAACGGTGACCGATTCGAGGACGATGAGCACGACGACGACCTGTACGCACGGTACGCCGACCTCTATGAGGACGACGACGAGGACGAGGACGACGACTCCTCGCGCCACCGTCGCGGCGCTTGACCTTGCACTGAACAGCAACCCGGTCGGTGACCTCGGTCACCGACCGGGTTCTGTGCTGCCCGCAGGGCGTCAGCTGCTGTAGTCACCCACCAGGGCCGCGCCCGTCGTGTGCTCGCCCCGGTCGGTGATCTCACCGGCGACCCATGCGTCGACCCCGCGGTCAGCGAGTGTCGCCAGGGCCACCTCGGTGGACTCCCCGGGGACGATCGCGATCATGCCGACGCCCATGTTGAGGGTCTTCTCCAGCTCCAGGCGTTCGACGTCACCCGTCCTGCCGACGAGGTCGAAGACCGGCGCCGGGGTCCAGGTGGAGCGGTCGACGATCGCGTGCAGGTCGTCCGGGATGACGCGGGCCAGGTTGGCCGCGAGTCCACCACCGGTGATGTGGCTGAAGGCGTGCACCTCGGTGGTGCGGGTGAGCGCGAGGCAGTCCAGCGAGTAGATCTTCGTCGGCTCCAGCAGTTCCTCGCCGAGGGTGCGGCCGAGGTCCTCGATGTGGGCGTCGAGGGACAGGCCCGCCTGGTTCAGCAGGACGTGCCGGACCAGCGAGTACCCGTTCGAGTGAAGACCGGAGGACGCCATGGCGATGACCGCGTCACCCGTTCGGATGCGATTCGCGCCGAGCAGCCGGTCGGCCTCCACCACGCCCGTACCGGCGCCGGCGACGTCGAAGTCGTCCTCGCCCAGCAGCCCGGGGTGCTCGGCGGTCTCACCGCCCACCAGGGCGCAGCCGGCCAGTACACAGCCCTCGGCGATGCCCTTGACGATGGCGGCGACCCGCTCGGGGTGGACCTTGCCGACGCAGATGTAGTCGGTCATGAACAGCGGCTCGGCGCCGCACACCACGATGTCGTCCATGACCATCGCGACCAGGTCGTGGCCGATGGTGTCGTACACACCCATCTGGCGGGCGATGTCGACCTTGGTGCCGACGCCGTCCGTGGCGGAGGCGAGCAGGGGACGCTCGTAGCGCTTGAGGGCGGAGGCGTCGAAGAGGCCGGCGAAGCCGCCGAGGCCGCCGAGGACCTCGGGGCGCTGCGTCTTCTTCACCCACTCCTTCATCAGCTCGACCGCGCGGTCGCCCGCTTCGATGTCGACGCCCGCAGCTGCGTAGCTGGCACCAGTTGTCTCAGACATGGCGATGAGAACCTTCGTGTCGTACGGCAGGTGTGACGGGCGCCTACGGGCGGCGGATCGCGTCCGTGGCAGCCGTGGCGGCGGGACCGGCCGCCAGCTCGGTCTCCAGGAGCTGCTTGCCCAGCAGCTCGGGGTCCGGGAGCTCCATCGGGTACTCCCCGTCGAAGCAGGCGCGGCACAGGTTCGGCTTGGCGATGGTGGTCGCCTCGATCATGCCGTCGATGGAGATGTACGCCAGGGAGTCGGCGCCGAGCGAGGTGCCGATCTCGTCGATGGTCATGCCGTTGGCGATGAGCTCGGCGCGGGTGGCGAAGTCGATGCCGAAGAAGCAGGGCCACTTCACCGGGGGAGAGGAAATCCGGATGTGGACCTCCGCCGCTCCCGCCTCGCGGAGCATGCGTACCAGGGCGCGCTGGGTGTTGCCGCGGACGATCGAGTCGTCGACGACGACCAGCCGCTTGCCCTTGATGACTTCCTTCAGCGGGTTCAGCTTCAGGCGGATGCCGAGCTGGCGGATGGTCTGGGAGGGCTGGATGAACGTACGGCCGACGTAGGCGTTCTTCACCAGACCCGCACCGAACGGGATACCGGAGGCCTCGGCGTAGCCGATGGCGGCCGGGGTGCCGGATTCCGGGGTCGGTATCACCAGGTCGGCCTCGACGGGGGCCTCCTTGGCGAGGCGGCGGCCCATCTCGACGCGGGAGAGGTAGACGTTCCGGCCGGCGATGTCGGTGTCGGGGCGGGCCAGGTACACGTACTCGAAGACACAGCCCTTGGGCTTCGCGTCCGCGAATCGGGAGGTACGCAGGCCGTTCTCGTCGATGGCGAGGAACTCGCCCGGCTCCACCTCGCGCACGAAGCTGGCGCCGACGATGTCGAGGGCGGCGGTCTCGGAGGCGACGACCCAGCCGCGCTCCAGGCGGCCCAGGACCAGCGGGCGGATGCCCTGCGGGTCGCGGGCGGCGTACAGGGTGTGCTCGTCCATGAAGGCGAGGCTGAAAGCTCCCCTGACCTGCGGCAGCACGACCGGGGCGGCTTCCTCGACGGTCAGCGGCTTGCCGTCGGCGTCGACCTGGGCGGCCAGCAGGGCCGTCAGCAGGTCGGTGTCGTTGGTGGCGGCGACCCGGGTGCTACGGCCGTCCTGCTTGGGCAGGTCGGCGACCATCTCGGCGAGCTGGGCCGTGTTGACCAGGTTGCCGTTGTGGCCGAGCGCGATGGAACCGTGCGCGGTGGCGCGGAACGTCGGCTGGGCGTTCTCCCACACCGAGGCACCGGTGGTGGAGTAGCGGGCGTGACCGACCGCGATGTGTCCCTGCAGGGAGCCGAGCGAGGTCTCGTCGAAGACCTGCGAGACCAGGCCCATGTCCTTGAAGACGAGGATCTGGGAGCCGTTGCTGACCGCGATTCCCGCGGATTCCTGGCCCCGATGCTGGAGGGCGTAGAGCCCGAAGTACGTGAGCTTTGCGACCTCTTCGCCCGGAGCCCAGACACCGAAGACGCCACACGCGTCCTGGGGGCCTTTTTCGCCGGGAAGCAGATCGTGATTGAGTCGACCGTCACCACGTGGCACGCCACCGAGTGTAGGCGAGGTCGACCACTGGTCCGAATTGGGGATGGCTGGTGGTAAGGGATCACTGCTCGGCGGTCGCGGTCACCGTGTCGCCGTTTTCGCTGGTCAGCGTGAGGGTGCGGTGCTCCAGGCGGTAGCTCACGGTGCCGTCGAAGAGGCTCAGGAGACGCCTTTCGGCTGTCATGAGTGAGGCTTCGCACATCATGCGCGTGGTGGACGCGGGGCCGAGGGTGATGCGGTCGTCGCGGACGGTCGCCTCGGCGTTGAACTTGTTGCAGGTGAGGCGGCCTGCGACGGTGCCCGTGGCCTTGTCGAAGGTGAGGTGCGCCTTGCCCTCGGCGCCCTTGGGGAGGGGCTCGGCGACGCCGTCCGGGCCGCCCTTGCCGAGGGTGGTGACCGTCCACTTCGTCCCGTACAGCGGGGCCGGCTGCTCCTCCGTCAGGCGGACGGTGTCGCCCGCGTCGGTGGTGAGGGTCAGGCGGTCGCCGCTGACCTGGGTCTTCAGCGGGCCGTCGGCGAGGGTGCGGGCGAGGTTCTCCTCGAACGCCATGGGCTTCTCCTCGCAGGCCATCTCGGTCACCGTCGCGTCGCCGAGCCGGACGCGGTCGCCGTCGAAGGAGGCCTGCGCGCTGAAGTGGTTGCAGCCGTAGTTGCCCTGGGCCTTGCCGCTGTCGTCGATCGTGACGTGCGCGTCGGTGGGGGCGGCGTGCTGCGTGCCGTCGACGGTGACGCTGTCGACGGTCCAGTGGACGCCCGTGACGGGCTTGCTGACGTCGGCCGTCGTACTGCCCGCCTGCTCGCTGCCGCAGGCGGCGGCGAGAGGGACGAGCGCGAGGGCCGCGGTGAGGGTGATGCGCTGCTTCTGCCTGTACATGCCGATTCGACGGGGCAGGTGGGGTGGTTGGTTCCCCCCTCAGGCCATGAGTGGAAGGAGATTGTCCAGATCGGCCCGCTCCCCGCTGGCGCTCACCTTGGCCTGGGCGACGGCGTCCGTCCAGGCAAGGCGGCCGGTCGCGAGCCGCAGCCAGGTCAGCGGGTCGGTCTCGACGACGTTGGGCGGGGTACCCCGGGTGTGCCTCGGCCCCTCGACGCACTGCACCACGGCGTACGGCGGGATCCGCACCTCGGTCGAACCGCCGGGGGCCTTGGCGGCGAGCGCGTCGGCGAGCAGCCGGGTCGCCGCGGCGAGGGCCTGCCGGTCGTACGGGATCTCCAGCCCCGGCACGGCGGCGTTCAGGTCGTCGGTGTGGACGACCAGCTCGACGGTGCGGGTGACGACGTAGTCGGCCAGGGGAAGCGCGCCGGCGCTGGTGGGGAGCAGCCGGGTGCCCGGGTGGGCGTCGAGGTCGGCGAGGAAACGCCGCTCGATGTCGGCGAGGTGCGCGTCGAGGTCGGGGTGCTGGTCGGCCAGGTGGCGGGCGGTGTCGGCGATGGCGGGGGCGTCGGCTGCGATGGCGGAGGGCCAGTCGAGCAGCTGGGCGTCCTGCCGCACGGGCTCGGGCTCACCGAGCAACCTGCTCACGGCCGCGAGGGCCATCCCGGTGTGCGCGACGAGATCCCGTACGGTCCAGTCGCCCAGGCGGGTGGGCAGGGCGAGCTGCTCGGGCGTGAGGACGCGGACGGCCTGTCGCACATTGCCGAACTGGGCCAGCACGGCAGCGCGGGTCTTGACGGGGTCATAGCTGCGGGCGCGCTTCTTGGCCGGGGGCATGGCGGTGAGCCTAATCGGCACGGAAGGTGCTGGACGCCGCCTTCTCCATCTCGGCGATCATCAAGCGGTCGTATCCGAGGACAACGCGGGTGGTACGCGGGAGTCGACGTGAAGGCCCCGCCCTGACAGCGGGCGGGGCCTTCACGGTCGTGTCGAAGGGATTCAGGCGAGCAGAGCCGGAATCGTGCCCTCGTGTGCCTCGCGCAGTTCCTGCAGGGAGAGTGCGAACTCGCCCTGTACGTCCACCGAGTCGCCGTCGACGACGCCGATGCGGGTGGCCGGGAGGCCGCGGGCACCGCACATGTCGTTGAAGCGGACCTCCTCCGAGCGCGGGACGGCGACGATCGCGCGGCCGGCCGACTCGGAGAAGAGGAAGGTGAACGCGTCCAGGCCGTCGGGGACCACCAGGCGGGCGCCCTTGTCGCCGAGCAGGGCCGACTCGACGACCGCCTGGATGAGGCCGCCGTCCGACAGGTCGTGCGCGGAGTCGATCATGCCGTCGCGGGAGGCGGAGATCAGGATCTCGGCCAGCAGGCGCTCGCGCTCCAGGTCGACCTCGGGCGGCAGGCCGCCGAGGTGGTCGTGGACGACCTGGGACCAGGCCGAGCCGCCGAACTCCTCGCGGGTGTCGCCGAGGAGGTAGAGCAGCTGCCCGTCCTCCTGGAAGCCGACCGGCGTGCGGCGCGCCACGTCGTCGATCACGCCGAGGACCGCGACGACCGGCGTCGGGTGGATCGCGGCCTCGCCCGTCTGGTTGTAGAGCGAGACGTTGCCGCCGGTCACCGGCGTGCCGAGCTGCTGGCAGGCGTCCGCCAGACCGCGCACGGCCTCCGCGAACTGCCACATCACCGCCGGGTCCTCGGGCGAGCCGAAGTTCAGGCAGTCGGAGACCGCGAGCGGCTTCGCGCCGGTCGTGGCCACGTTCCGGTAGGCCTCCGCGAGGGCCAGCTGCGCGCCCTTGTACGGGTCGAGCTTGGCGTACCGGCCGTTGCCGTCCGTCGCGATGGCGACGCCCAGGCCGGTCTTCTCGTCGATCCGGATCATGCCGGAGTCCTCGGGCTGGGCGAGGACGGTGTTGCCCTGCACGAAGTGGTCGTACTGCGAGGTGATCCACTTCTTCGACGCCTGGTTCGGGGACGCCACCAGCTGCAGGACCTGCTCCTTCAGCTCCTTGGCGGTCTCCGGGCGCGGCAGCTTGCCCGCGTCGTCGGCCTGGAGGGCGTCCTGCCAGGACGGGCGGGCGTACGGGCGCTCGTACGTCGGGCCCTCGTGGGCGACGGTGCGCGGGTCGACGTCGACGATCTTCTCGCCGTGCCAGAAGATCTCCAGGCGGTCGCCGTCGGTCACCTCACCGATGACCGTGGCGATGACGTCCCACTTCTCGCAGATCTGAAGGAAGCGGTCGACCTTGCCCGGCTCGACGACCGCGCACATCCGTTCCTGCGACTCACTCATCAGGATCTCCTCGGGGGAGAGAGTGGAGTCGCGCAGGGGTACGTCGTCGAGGACGACGGTCATGCCGCCGGAGCCGTTGGAGGCCAGCTCGGACGTCGCGCAGGACAGGCCCGCCGCGCCCAGGTCCTGGATGCCGACGACCAGCTTCTCGGCGAACGCCTCCAGGGTGCACTCGATGAGGAGCTTCTCCTGGAAGGGGTCGCCGACTTGGACGGCGGGGCGCTTCGAGGGCTTTGCGTCGTCGAAGGTCTCCGACGCGAGGATCGACGCGCCGCCGATGCCGTCGCCGCCGGTCCGGGCGCCGTACAGGATGACCTTGTTGCCCGCGCCGGACGCCTTCGCGAGGTGGATGTCCTCGTGCCGCATCACGCCCACGCAACCGGCGTTGACCAGCGGGTTGCCCTGGTAGCAGGCGTCGAAGACGACCTCGCCGCCGATGTTGGGCAGGCCCAGGCAGTTGCCGTAGCCGCCGATACCGGCGACGACGCCGGGCAGGACGCGCTTGGTGTCGGGGTGGTCGGGGGCGCCGAAGCGTAGCGGGTCGACCACCGCGACCGGGCGGGCGCCCATCGCGATGATGTCGCGGACGATGCCGCCGACACCCGTGGCCGCGCCCTGGTAGGGCTCGACGTACGACGGGTGGTTGTGCGACTCGACCTTGAAGGTGACCGCGTAGCCCTGGCCGACGTCCACGACACCGGCGTTCTCGCCGATGCCGACGAGCAGGGCGTCGGACTGGGGTGCCTTCTCGCCGAACTGGCGGAGGTGGACCTTGGAGGACTTGTAGCTGCAGTGCTCGGACCACATGACCGAGTACATGGCGAGCTCGGCGCCGGTCGGCCGGCGGCCGAGGATCTCGACGATCCGCTCGTACTCGTCCTTCTTCAGGCCGAGTTCGGCCCAGGGCAGCGCGACGTCGGGGGTCGCGGCCGCGTGCTCGACCGTGTCCAGAGGCGTCCTGCTCATGCGTTGACCAGCTTCTTGAGGATCGAGGTGAAGAAGGGGAGGCCGTCGGTGCGGCCGGTGCCGATCAGCGGCTCCACGGCGTGCTCCGGGTGCGGCATCAGGCCTACGACGTTGCCGGCCTCGTTGGTGATGCCGGCGATGTCCCGCAGCGAGCCGTTCGGGTTGAAGTCCAGGTAGCGGAAGACGACCCGGCCCTCCGCCTCCAGCATGTCCAGGGTGCGCGCGTCGGCGACGTACCGCCCGTCCATGTTCTTCAGCGGGATGTGGATCTCCTGACCGGCGACGAAGTCGCTGGTGAAGGCGGTGTTGGCGCTCTCCACCCGGAGCTTTTGGTCGCGGCAGATGAAGTGCAGGTGGTCGTTGCCGAGCATCGCGCCGGGCAGCAGATGGGCCTCGGTGAGGATCTGGAAGCCGTTGCAGATGCCGAGGACCGGCAGTCCGGCCTTCGCCTGCTCGATCAGCGGCTCCATCACCGGCGAGAAGCGGGCGATGGCACCGGCGCGCAGATAGTCGCCGTAGGAGAAGCCTCCGCACAGCACCACGGCGTCGACCTGCTTGAGGTCCTTGTCCTTGTGCCACAGGGCGACGGGTTCGGCGCCGGCGATACGGATCGCGCGCTGCGTGTCCCGGTCGTCGAGGCTGCCCGGGAAAGTGACGACGCCAATACGAGCGGTCACTTCGCGGCCTCCGTGACTTCCTCCACCTTGACGGTGAAGTCCTCGATCACGGTGTTGGCGAGGAAGGATTCCGCGAGCTCATGGATGCGGGTGAGCGCGGCCTCGTCGACCGGTCCGTCCACTTCCAGTTCGAATCGCTTTCCCTGACGTACGTCGGAGATGCCGTCGAAACCGAGGCGCGGCAGTGCGCGCTGCACCGCCTGGCCCTGGGGGTCGAGGATCTCCGGCTTGAGCATGACGTCGACTACGACGCGTGCCACTGGCACTCCCGGTGTGTGGTGCTGAGCAGGTTCCTTCAGACTACCCGCACAAAATTTCTACGCGGGTAGAGTTGTAGGAAGCTACGGATCGATGGTCACGGTCAGGCATCGACGGGGCGTGTTCACGAAAAGTTCCAGGAAAGATCCGAGATCCACCCGCGGGAGCTATTGCCCCCGGACACGCGGAGAGATTTAGTCGGGCTTCACAATGCTTTGCCGGGCACTGTACAAATGAATTGGCAATAGCCGACACTCGGCACGTCATCGCAGCTGAGCTGGATAGACGGCCGTACGAAGGGACCGATATTCGTGGCGCAGAAGGTCGTGGTCACTCTCTTTGACGACATCGACGGCTCGGAAGCGGCGGAAACGATCGCCTTCGGACTCGACGGCAAGTCGTACGAGATCGACCTGAATGAAGCCAATGCCAAGAAACTGCGTAAGGCGCTCGCGCCGTACGTGGAGGCCGGCCGCAAGCGGTCGAAGTCGGGCAAGGCCTACCGGCAGACGGAGGTCGCCCCCGATCCGGCGGCCGTACGGGCCTGGGCGCAGGCCAACAAGATGGATGTGCCCGCGCGGGGCCGCATCCCCAAGAAGGTCTACGAGGCGTTCGCCGCGGCCCAGTGAGCCTCGGTCGACGGTCGCTCATGCGTCCCTCGGAGCAACCGACTTGCACAGCACCCCCGGTGATCAGCTAGAGTCTGGAGCACGCCGAGGGGCGGGGCCGGAAAAGCCCAGCTCACGGAGTCATGCGGGTGTAGTTCAGTAGTAGAACATCCCCCTTCCAGGGGGAAGGCGCAGTGTGCGATTCCTGTCACCCGCTCCAGCATCGTCGTACCAACCACTCTTGTGGATCAGGTAGGCTGGTGCTCGCACCGGTCAGTGAAAGCTGATCGGGAGCAAT
>NZ_BJND01000049.1 GCF_006539505.1 Streptomyces spinoverrucosus | reverse complement strand
GACGGTCACCAACTCCCGCAGCGGGTACGCCGCGAGCACGGCATCGACCTCCGGCGTCAACGCCGCCGCGAGGCGGGTGGCGACCGGCAGTGAGTCGTCCCGGAGGGTCCGCGCGGCGGCCAGCACGACCTGGCGGGCCGCCCGTTCGGGGACGTCGTCGGCGGCCCGCTCGTACAGCCCGGCGCCCTCTTCGAGGACCAGTCCGGTGTCGATGCCCGCCGGAACCTTGATCCCGGCGACACGGCGCCAGGTGGTGATCGGGTCGCTCCACGCCTCGACGGAGTACGTCCACAGGCCCACGGCGTCCGGCGTGACATCGGCGCCCCAGCGATCGGTACCGGGGGCGAGTTCGCGCATCGGCGTCCAGGGGCCGGGGCGGCCCTGGGGATCCCTCAGCACGACATTGGCGGCGACCGCGTCATGGCCCTCACGGAACACAGTGGCCGTGACCTGGAACGTCTCTCCAGGGACGGCCTTCGCCGGACGCCTGCCGCAGTCCACCGCGGGATGGACGTCCCGGACCGGAATGCGGCCGATGGCCTCAGTCGTACTCATGGGTCTCACCTCCGTCGTACTCAAAGCCGGGCCCCTCGGCCCGGCTCGGGATCCTGCACCTGAAGGGGGCTAGCGCCCCGCCCGGGAACGCCGGCCCGCCGGGGGTCCCCGGCGGGGGACGCGGCCCGGACGTGGACGGCAGGTCTCGTCCCGCAGGTAGGTGGCCAGCGTGGTGCGCAAATAGCGCTCGGCCGCCTCGGCGGCCTCCCGTGCGCAGCGCTTCCCCATCAGCACGCAGAGGGTGTAGCCCGAGTCCTCGAAGCCGGTCCGCACCGCACTGTCGGCGGGGGCCGCGAGCATCGCGCGCTCCCAGGCCCGGTACCGCCGCAGCTGCCGGGTGACTTCGGCTCTGGCGGGTAGCAGCATGGCGCCGTTCACCTTCCGGGCGCTCGATGGGCACGTTCCCGACGGTCGGGCCGGCGGCCGTGCCCGCGAGGGAGCACGGATCCGTTACGGCGATCGAGGCCTTCACTCATGGTGCACGCACGACGACCCAGCGTCTTGTTAGAGCTTCAATCACCTCACCCGTTCGCTCGTGTTGCACGAATGGGCTAGCGCCCGCACTGTTGATGTGACTCAGAAGCGATAGGCATTCACGCTTCGTGTTCGGGGGGTCGGCCCGCTAGGGCGAGGGAGCAAGCGCCTCGTCGGTGAGGAGCCACGACGATGAAGACCGCAGTGCCCTGCTACTACCACCTCGACGTGGAAGTCAGCGCGGAACGCGTGGGACAGGTCAGCCGCATCCTCGCGGCCCACCTGAAGTACTGGGACCTGGAAACGCTCGTCACGCCCGTCTGCCGCAGCGCCGAGCTGCTGCTGAACGCCATCGACGAGCACGCGACGGACAAGCACACGTCGATCGAGATGTGGTGGAACGGCCAGCACCTGATCACCGCCGTCGGTGACAACGACCAGGACCTCCGCCCCGACCAGGATCTGCGGGCGTGCCTGGAGCACATTGCCGCGGTGAGCGACGGTTGGGGCTGCTGCGCCACTGACACCGGCAGCAAGGTCATCTGGTTCTCGCAGCGGGCCCGCGCCGGCCAGCGCGTCCCGCTGGTGCCGAAGGCGCCCGCGCCCAGCCTGCGCGAGGGGCTGCAGGTGCCCCGCGAGATCCCGGTCGCCGCCCTGGCCGCCCCGCCGAAGCCGGCCGACGGCGCCCTGGAGGACGCGCGGTGACGAAACAGCCGAACCGCAAGGACGGGGTGCCCGCGTGGAGCGGGCACCCCTACCCCTTGGGCGCCGCCTACGACGGCAAGGGCACGAACTTCGCGCTGTTCAGCGAGGTCGCCGAACGCGTCGATCTCGTCCTGGTCGACGACGGGGGCCGCCACCGTGACGTCCCCCTGACCGAGGTCGACGGCTTCGTCTGGCACGGCTATCTCCCCGACGTCGGTCCCGGCCAGCGCTACGGCTACCGGGTGCACGGACCCTGGCACCCGGCCGCCGGCCAGCGCTGCAACCCCGCGAAGCTGCTGCTCGACCCGTACGCCACCGCCGTGGACGGGCAGATCGACAACCACCCCTCGCTGTACGAACGCTCGGCGTCCGGCCCCGACCCGGCCGACAGCGCCGGGCACACCATGCTGGGCGTGGTCACCGACCCGGCGTTCGACTGGGGCGACGACCGCCCGATCCGACGGCCGTACGCCGACACCGTGATCTACGAGGCGCACGTCCGCGGACTCAGCCGTACGCACCCGGACGTGCCGCCCGAACTGCGCGGCACCTACGCCGGACTCGCCCACCCCGCGGTCGCCGACCACCTCACGTCGCTCGGCGTGACCGCCGTCGAGCTGATGCCGGTGCACCAGTTCGTGCAGGACGGCGTGCTCCAGGACCGCGGCCTGTCCAACTACTGGGGCTACAACACGATCGGCTACTTCGCACCGCACAACGCCTACGCCGCGCACGGCACCCGCGGCCGGCAGGTCGCCGAGTTCAAGTCGATGGTCAAGGCGCTGCACGCCGCCGGGCTCGAAGTGATCCTCGACGTGGTCTACAACCACACCGCCGAGGGCAACGAGAAGGGCCCCACGCTCTCCTTCCGGGGCATCGACAACTCCTCGTACTACCGCCTGGTCGACGGCGACTTCAGGCACTACTACGACACCACCGGCACCGGCAACAGCCTGCTCATGCGGCACCCCTACGTCCTGCAGCTGATCATGGACTCGCTGCGGTACTGGGTCACCGAGATGCATGTCGACGGCTTCCGCTTCGACCTCGCGGCCACGCTGGCCCGGCAGTTCCACGAGGTGGACCGGCTGTCGGCGTTCTTCGACCTGATCCAGCAGGACCCGGTCATCAGCAGGGTCAAGCTGATCGCCGAGCCGTGGGACGTCGGCGAGGGCGGCTACCAGGTGGGCAACTTCCCCCCGCTGTGGTCGGAGTGGAACGGCAAGTACCGCGACGCCGTACGGGACTTCTGGCGCGGTGAGGAGCACACGCTCGGCGAGTTCGCGTCCCGGCTGACCGGCTCCTCCGACCTGTACCAGCACAGCCGGCGCCGGCCGCGCGCCAGCGTCAACTTCGTCACCGCGCACGACGGATTCACCCTGCGCGACCTCGTGTCGTACAACGACAAGCACAACGACGCCAACGGCGAGGGCAACCGCGACGGCGAGAGCGACAACCGGTCCTGGAACTGCGGCGCCGAGGGCGACACCGACGACCCGGACGTGCTCGACCTGCGCGCCCGCCAGCAGCGCAACTTCCTCGCCACCCTGCTGCTGTCCCAGGGCATCCCGATGCTCTGCCACGGCGACGAACTCGGGCGCACCCAGGGCGGCAACAACAACGCCTACTGCCAGGACAACGAGGTCTCCTGGATCGACTGGCGGCTCACCGAGGAGCAGCGGGACCTGAGGGACTTCACGCGGTACGTCATCGCGCTGCGCGCCGCCCACCCGGTACTGCGCCGCCGGCGCTTCTTCCGCGGCGAGACCGTCACACACGCCGGGCAGCCGCTGCCCGACCTGGTCTGGCTGCAGCCGGACGCGACCGAGATGTCCGACGAGGACTGGCAGCGCTCCGACGCGCACTCCGTCGGCGTCTTCCTCAACGGCGACGCCATCGCCGAACCCGACGCCTACGGCCGACCCGTGACCGACGACTCCTTCCTGCTGCTGCTCAACAGCTACTGGGAGCCGGTGGACTTCTGGCTGCCGGACCGGACGTACGGGGAACGCTGGACCACCCTCATCGACACCGCCGACCCGCAGGGCCCGCCGGACGAGACCGAGCACAAGGCGGGCACCGGCCTCACGGTTGAGGCACGCAGCCTCGTCCTGCTGTCGCGCCCGTCGCGGAACCAGCCGCCCGCACGCAAGAGGGGCTGGGCGCGGGAACGCCGGTGAGGGCCGCCGCCCGGGACGCCCCTCACCGCTTCCGGCGCGCCGTCACCGTGAACTGCGCGCCGTCGGGATCCCGCAGCACCGCCTCGTCGGCGTCCAGACGCAGCACGCTGCCGCCGTGGTGCTCCGCCGCCCGCGCGCAGGCCGCCACATCGCCGACGGCGAAGTGGATCTGCCAGTGCGGCCGGATGGTCGGGTCGGGCGCCGCCCCCAGGGCGCCTGACTCGATGCGGGCCACCACATCGCCGCCACTGCGCAGGACGACCTCCTCGCCCTCGTAGTTGACCTCGCAGCAGCCGGGGCTCGCCGACGCCCACTCCAGGACCTCGCCGTAGAAGATCGCCGCGTCGAAGGCGTCTCTGGTGTGCAGCCGGATGAAGGCCGGCGAGGCACGGCGCCAGGTCTCCCAGTCGGTGACCAGCTCGCCCTCCCAGATGCCGAAGGTGGCTCCGTCCCGGTCGGCGAGCAGTGCCGCCCGGCCGGGCGGCAGGGCGATCGGCCCGACCGCCGCCGTACCGCCGCGCTCCTGCGCCCGGCCCACCGCCTCGTCCGCGCTGCGCACGGCGAAGTACGGCGTCCAGGCGACCGCCATGTGCCACATGGCGGCGACCGCGGCGATCCCGGCGACCGGCGCGCCGTTCGCCAGGGCGATCCGGAAGTGCTCGCCGAGCTTGGCCTTCCGCCACTCCCAGCCCAGTACGGCGGTGTAGAACTCCTCGGTGGCCCGCAGATCGCGGCTGGTGAGGCTCACCCAGCAGGGCGCACCGAAGACGGTGTGCGTGGAGACGACGTCCGTCGTACGGGTCGTGGGTGTCGTGTCGTGTTGCATGGCAGTCGTCCTGGTCTCGTCGACCGGCAGCCACCGGTTCGACACCAGTGTCCAACCGGAACCGGTCATGGCGCCTGCCGAGTACCCCGGTGGCACGCGTCAGTCGCGGTGGGAGGATGTAAGGGTGGCACGAGTACCGCACGAGCCCGCGGGCGACACGGACCGCCTCCGCGCGCTGGAGGACGAGGTCGCCCAGCTCAAGGAGGCCATCAGTTCGCATGCCGTGGTCGACCAGGCCATCGGCATGGTCGTGGCGCTCGGCAGGGTGACGCCGGATCAGGGGTGGGCGGTGCTGAAGGAGGTCTCCCAGCACACGAACATCAAGCTTCGCACGATCGCGGAGCTGATTCTGATCTGGGGCCGCGACGGGGAGATGCCCCCGGAGATCCGCGCCGAACTGGAGGACGCCCTCGACCGGTACGGTCCGACGCAGATCCCCGGTGCACCTGTGGAGTGACTCGGGGCCGTCCTCAGCGGGGCGTGCCGGCCAGCAGTTCCTCGCGCAGCCGGGCGAAGCAGGCGCTGAGGAGCCGGGAGACGTGCATCTGCGAGATGCCGAGCTGCTGCGCGATGCAGCTCTGCGTCATGCCCCGGAAGAAGCGCAGGTAGAGGATGGTCCGCTCGCGCTCGGGCAGGGCCTGGAGACAGGGCGCCACGGCCACCCGGTCGACGACCACGTCGTAGCTCGGGTCGAGCCCGCCGATCGCGTCCGCGAGGGCGTAACCGTCGGTCCCCGGCATCTCCGCCTCCAGGGACAGCGCGGTGAAGCACTCCAGGGCCTCCATCCCGGTGCGCACCTCGCTCTCGCTGAGCTCGGCGTACGCGGCGATCTCGGCGACGGTGGGGGGCCGCCCGGGTGTCGTCTGCGCGAGTTCCTTCGCGGCGCGCCGCACCCGGTTGCGCAGGTCCTGGACGCGGCGCGGGACGTGCAGCGTCCACATGTGGTCACGGAAGTGGCGCTTGATCTCGCCGGTGACGGTCGGCACGGCGTACGCCTCGAAGGCGCGGCCGCGTGCCGGGTCGTAGTGGTCGACGGCCTTGACCAGGCCGAGGGCGGCCACCTGATAGAGGTCCTCCAGGGCCTCGCCGCGGCCCCGGAACCGCACGGCGATCCGCTCCGCCATGGGCAGCCAGACCCGCACCAGCTCGTCGCGCAGGGCCTTGCGTTCCGGGCCGTCGGGGAGCTGCCGGAGGCGTTCGAAATCCGCGGCCGTGTCGGGGGCGTCGTCGTGGGGGTGTTGCTTCGTTCTGCTGGCGGTACGCATGAGGCGCGCCTCCCTCAGCAGGTGCCGGTTGGACAGACACCGTGGGCGGCGCGCCCGGACCGCTCGGAGGAGTCAGGCGGGCCCGGCGTGCCTTGACCCACGGACGTGCCTCCTGTCCGAAGCACTTAAATGGGGATTCCCTGAACAAATAGGTACGAAACACTCTTCAGGTCTCCCGTGCCGTCCTCCGACGGGCTTGACCCTCCCTTGGGTCATTTAGCTCTGACACAGAGGTAATCTCGCCCGTGTGGACCAGGAGACCTTCCCGGAAGAGCTGGCCGACGCGCTCGTCGGAGTCCAGCGGCTGATCCGGCGGCGGGTGCGCGCCGAGATGCCCCTCCCGCCCTTGCGTGGCGCCGAGGTGGAACTGCTGGGCCTGGTCGCGGCCCGCCCCGGCATCGGCATCTCCGACGCGGCCAGGGAGCTGTACCTGGCGAGCAACTCGGTGTCGACGCTGGTCAACCAGCTGGTCCGGCAGGGCTACCTGGTCCGCGAGACCGACCCCGCCGACCGCCGGGCCGCCCGCCTGCTGCCCACCCCGGCGGCCGAGGCCCGGCTCGGCGCATGGCGGCGACGCCGCGCCGACCTCGTACGCAGGCAGCTCGCCCTGCTCGACGAGGCGGACCGCGCCGCGCTGTACGCCGCCGTCCCGGCCCTGCGGAAGCTGGCCGCCACCCTGCGAGAGGAGGCCGATCAGTCATGACCGGCGATGCTGCCGATGCCCTCACCTGCACCGGGCTGGCCTATGCGTTCGGTGCCACGAACGCCGTCGACGGACTCGACCTCACGGTCCGGCAGGGCGAGGTCTTCGGCCTGCTCGGTCCCAACGGCGCCGGAAAGACCACCGCGATCCGGTGCGTCACCACCCTGCTGCCGGTGCCCGCCGGGATGGTCCGAGTCTTCGGCCATGACGCGGCGAGGGACCAGATGGCGGTACGGCGGCTGCTCGGCTACGTCCCGCAGCAGCTGTCCGCCGACGCCGCCCTCACCGGACGGCAGAACGTCGCCCTGTTCGCCCGCGTCTTCGACGTGCCCCGCCGCGAACGCGCCGAACGCGTCCGGCAGGCACTGGCCGCCGTCGGCCTCGCGGACGCCGCCGACCGGCTGGCCGGCACCTACTCCGGCGGCATGGTGCGCCGGCTGGAACTCGCCCAGGCGCTGGTCAGCGCCCCACGGCTGCTGATCCTCGACGAGCCGACGATCGGTCTCGACCCGATCGCCCGAACGGGGGTCTGGGAGCACATCAACGCGGTCCGCGCGGCCACCGGCATGACGGTGCTGGTCACCACGCACTACATGGACGAGGCCGACCAGTACTGCGACCGGGTCGGCCTGATGCACCGAGGGCGGGTCAGGGCCCTCGGCACTCCGGCCGAGCTGCGCCAGGGCCTGCGCGAGCGGCTGGGGGCCGACGCGCTGCCCACGCTGGAGGACGTCTTCCGTGCCGTGGCCGGCAGCGGCCTCGACGAGAAGTCAGGAGAATTCCGCGATGTCCGAAGCACCCGCCGCACCGCCCGCCGCGTCGGCTGACCGCGACCACGACCTCGGGCTGCTGCTGCGCCCGCCTGGAGCGAGGCCCGGCTGGCGGCTGCTGCCCGCCCGGATCGCGGCGCTGTGCGCGGTCGAACTGCAAAAGCTCAGCCACGACCGCACCGAGCTGTACACCCGCGCGGTCCAGCCCGCCCTCTGGCTGCTGATCTTCGGCCAGACCTTCACCCGCATCAAGGCGATCCCGACCGGTGGCACCCCCTACGTCGACTATCTGGCGCCCGGCATCATCGCCCAGTCGGCGATGTTCATCGCGATCTTCTACGGCATCCAGATCATCTGGGAACGCGACGCCGGCGTCCTCAACAAGCTGCTCGTCACCCCCACGCCACGCTCCGCCCTGATCACCGGCAAGGCGTTCGCGTCCGGAGTGAAGGCGCTGATCCAGGCCGTGGTCGTGATCGTCATCGCCGCCGTGCTGGGCGTTGCGCTGACCTGGAACCCGCTGCGGCTGCTCGGCGTCGCGGCCGCCGTCGTCCTCGGCTCCGCGTTCTTCTCCTGTCTGTCGATGACCATCGCGGGCATCGTGCTCAGCCGGGACCGGCTGATGGGCTTCGGCCAGGCGATCACCATGCCGCTGTTCTTCGGCTCCAACGCCCTCTACCCGCTGTCGGTCATGCCGGGCTGGCTCCAGGCGGTCAGCAAGGTGAACCCCCTCAGCTACCAGGTCGACGCGCTGCGCGGGCTGCTGCTCGGCACGCCCGCCCAGCTCGCGACGGACTTCGCGGTGCTGGCCGTGGCCGCCGCACTCGGCATCGCCGCCGCCTCCTCACTGCTGGGCCGGCTGGCCCGCTGATCACGGGCCCGGACGTGATGTGCGGCACGCCCGCGAAGCCGTCGGCGCGGATTCTCCCTGCGCACGGCTTGATCACCGATCAAGTCGGGGAAATCCCTGGCCACAGCCCATTCCGCTCATTTGACACTGCGCTCGGGCCACGGATAGGAAGCACCTTCGAGAGGTCGAGAGGTGGAGCGTGTACGAGCCGAACGTGGTCGGGGACTGGCAGGAGTACGACGAGCATGCCGGTCTGCGCGTTCGCGTCCACTGCCTCGAACGGGCCGAGCCCCCGCGCGGACGTGACGACGCCGCCGAGGGGCTGACGTACTTCCGGTTGCGGGTGACCGTCGAGAACCGCGGTGACCGGCGCTTCGGCATCCACCTGGAGGACGGCCAGATCGACGTGCGGATCGGCCCCGACGGCGAGAGCGCGTTCCTGGACTGGCGCAATTCGCAGTTCATCGAGGGCTACGACGTCTACCCGCTGCGCCGGGCCACCGCCGTGCTGTACGCGGCCGGACCGGAGGTCGCCCTGGGCCAGGTGGCCGTCCAGATCCAGTTGCGGGTGGACGACGACTGGACCGACCGCCGGCTGTGGGCGGGCGGCATCGGACTGCACGAGGGCCCCTCCTGCGCCCCCGCCGGAGCCGGCCGGGAGAGCCTGGCCCACCAGGTGAGCAACTTCCTGCGCGACCAGGCCGAGGAGGGCACCGCCTGACCCGGAGGGTCAGTGCGGGATGCCGTCGATGATCTCGCGGGCGCCCTGCCGCAGCAGCGCCACGGCGACCGACGTGCCCAGCGTGGCCGGATCGAGGCGGCCCGCCCACTCGTGGGCGTTGAGACGGGTCTTGCCGTCCGGGGTGAATACGCAGGCCCGCAGGGAGAGTTCGCCGTGGTTGAAGCGCGCGAACCCGGCGATCGGGCTGTTGCAGTGGCCCTGCAGCACATGCAGGAACATCCGCTCCGCCGTCGCCTCGCGGTGCGTGTCCGGGTCGCCGAGCGCGCTGACGGCGTCGATGAGGTCGGTGTCGCCCTCACGGCACTGCAGGGCGAGGATGCCTGCGCCGATGGGCGGCATCATCACCTCGGGGGAGAGGACGTCGCTGATCACGTCCCGGCGTCCGATGCGCTCCAGGCCGGAGACCGCCAGCAGCAGCGCGTCCGCCTCACCGGCGGCGAGCTTCGCCAGCCGACGGTTGGCGTTCCCGCGGAACGGCACACACTCCAGATGCGGGTGGGTGGCGGCCAGCTGGGCGACCCGGCGCACCGACGAGGTGCCGATCCGGGTCCCGGCCGGAAGGGCGTCCAGGGTGAGCCCGCCCGGGTGGACCAGGGCGTCGCGGATGTCGTCCCGCTTCAGGAACGCCGCGAACACCGTGCCCGCCGGGAGCGGCCGGTCGGCGGGCACGTCCTTGACGCAGTGCACCGCGAGATCGGCCTCCCCGGCCAGCAGCGCCGCGTCGACCTCCTTGGTGAACGCGCCCTTGCCCTCGACCTTGGCGAGATCGCCCAGCCACTTGTCGCCGGTGGTCTTCACCGGCACGACCTCGGTTCTCAGCTCGGGATACCGTGCGGCCAACTCGGCCTGCACCCGCGCCACTTGGGCGAGCGCCATGGGCGAGTCACGGGAGACGATGCGGATCAGTTCGGGGACCGGCATGCGGACACGATAGACCGTCGCCGGCCCCCGCTGTTCCCGACAGCGCCGGTCAGGCGTTCGGGTCGAACGCGATCCCCGACGGCTTCGCCGAGGCCAGGTGGGAGTTGAAGCTGCCGTCCTTCAGGCCGAAGTTGGCGCTGCCGAAGTTGTACGACGTCAGCTTGTCCCGCACGCCCGCCGGGTAGCCGTTCCAGCCGACCAGCGGCGGGTACTGCCAGGTCCCCTTGTGGTTCTCCGGCGGCTCGTCGTTCGAGTTCGCCGCGCGGAAGCAGTGCGTGCTGATGCCGTCCTTGTGGTACACGATCTTCGCGTGCGTGCCCTCGAAGCGGATCGCCGAGGCGTTGTGCACCGTGAACGAGCCGTGGTTCGACGTCGAGACGTACTTGACCTGGTTGTCCTGCACCCACACCACGACGTGCTCCCAGTCGTGGCGGTGCCCGCCGATGCTGCTGCCCGGCAGGGCCTGGTCCTTCTCGAAGTACAGGCCGTACACGATGCCGCACCAGCCGTTGTTGCACTTGTAGCGCGAGTAGCTATTGGTGTTGTCCAGGTCCGAGGCGTCCCGGCAGTTGCCGTTGAGCGCCCCGGTCGGGTTGAGGCCGCCATTGACGGTGCCGTCGGCGCTGATGGCGGGCGTCGAGTAGCAGCCGTCCGTGTCGTAGTCGAAGGCCGGCTGGTAGGTCCGCTCCAGGCTGTCGGCGTTGGCGGGCAGCGCCGGCGGCGGGGCGGCGAAGGCGGTGGCGGGGAAGGCGACGACGAGCGCGACGGCTCCACCGACGACGGTGAGCCATCTCCTGCGGTGTAGGGCGGACTTCTGCGACGACACTGCGTCCTCCTCCTGGTCCGGGCGCAGCCCAACGGCTGTGGGGGGAAAGGCAGTTCAGCTTCCCCGGGATCTGCGTCCAGGCCAAGAGGTCACAGGCGTCCCGTTGGTGAAGGACAGCCCAATAGTTGTCTCCTGAAATACCGTCAGGCGAGGTGGTCCGGCAGGTCGGCCGTGGACTCCTCGGGCGTGAGGTCGGGCCGCAGCCGCAGCCAGGACGGCTGGCGCAGCAGTCCGGCCCTGGTACGGGTGCTGTAGCGGACCTCGCCGACCAGCCGGGGCAGCACCCAGCGCGCGCCCGGCGCCGGCGGCACCGGATCGAAGGGACAGACGTCACTCGCGTGCTCCCGCAGCAGCGCCGCGAGGTCCGTGCGTTCGGCCTCGCTCCAGCCGGTGCCGACGCTGCCGACGTAGCGCAGCCGCCCGGCGGCGTCGCGCTGGCCGACCAGCACCGCGCCGGGCAGGCCGGTCAGCCGGCCCTTGCCGGGCTGCCAGCCGCCCACCACCACGTCCTCGCCGCGCATGTTGCGGATCTTGATCCAGGCGCGCGAGCGCACACCCGGCTCGTACACCGAGTCCAGCCGCTTGCAGACCAGGCCCTCCAGACCGTGGTCGAGGGTGGCCTGCAGGGCCCGGGCGCCATGGCCAACCAGCGCGCCCGGCGTGGACCAGAAGGGCCCGGCGAGGCCCAGCTCCTCCAGCTGGGCGCGCCGGCGGGCGTAGGACTGCTCGATCAGGGAGCGCCCCGCCAGATGCATCACGTCGAACAGCACCAGGTGCACCGGGACCTCCGCCGCCCGGCGCGCCGCCCGCACCGGCGCGTGGGCGAGGCCCATGCGCGACTGGAGCAACTGGAAGTTGGCGCGCCCCTGTTCGTCCAGGGCCAGCACCTCGCCGTCCAGCACGGCGGGCGTGGTGCCGAGGGCGCCGCCGAGGGGCCGCAGTTCGGGGTAGGCGGCGGTGATCTCCTCACCGGACCTGGCGCGCAGCACCACGCTGCCGTCCCCGGGGAGATACACCACCGCGCGCTGCCCGTCCTGCTTGGTCTCGTACGCCCACCGCGCGTCCTGGGAGGCGGGCGGCAGGGTGCCGGGCGTGGCGAGCATGGGGGCGATCAGCGGCAGGGTCACGGCTTGAGATGTCGACGGTGCGGGGAGGCGCCACGCGCCCCGCCCGCAGGTTTCCCCTGAACGGAGGGTGGGGTCGCAGCGCCCTGGACGGTGGTGGCAACGGAGGGTTGGGTCTCGGTGCCCTGGACGGCGGCGGCAACGGAGAGCGGGGTCACAGCACCCCGGACGGCGGCGGCACGGCCCGTACCAGCCCGGACTGGTAGGCGATGACGACCAGTTGGGCCCGGTCCCGGGCGCCCAGCTTCGTCATCGCCCGGTGCACGTGGGCGCGGACGTCCGGCGGGCTGACGCCGAGCTTCTCCGCGATCTCCTCGTTGGAGTGACCCTCGGCCACCCGGCCCAGCACCTCGCGCTCCTGCGCGGTCAGCGCGGCGAGGTCCTCGGGCGCCGCGAGCCGGGAGTCCTCGGCGGGCGTGACCAGGAAGCGCGTGATCAGGGCGCGGGTGGCGAGCGGGGAGAGCAGGGCCTCGCCGGCCGCCACGGTCCGGATGCCGTCGAGCAGCACATCGGCGGTGACCTCCTTGCCGAGAAACCCGCTCGCCCCGGCCCGCAGCGCCTCGGCGACGTCCTCGTCGATCTCGGAGGTGGCGAGGACCAGCACGCGCGTCGCGGACAGCTCCGGGTCCGCGCAGATGGCGGACGTCGCGGCCAGTCCGTCGCCGCCGGGCAGGCGGATGTCCATCAGGACGAGGTCGGGCCGGTGGGCCCGGGCGAGCTCGATCGCCTTGGCGCCGTCGGGGGCCTCGCCCGCCACCTCCATGTCGTCGCAGGATTCGATCAGGATCCGGAAGGCGGCCCGTAGCAGGGCCTGGTCGTCGGCGAGCAGCACGCGGATGGTCATGAGGTGCGTTCTTCCCTTGCCTGGCAGGTGGGGTACGGCGGCAGTCGGGTGGTGACCTCTTACGGTGATCGTCGGGTGGTCGGAGTCCCCGGTGGGGGCCTGGTCCCATGGTGGGCGATCTCCACCGGGAAAGACCGGCGGTGGCGGCCCGTGTCACGCGACGGCGGCCGCACCCTGCTCGCCCGGGCGGCATGGCCTGAACACGCCGGGCGTTAAGTCAGTCGCTTGACTTAGTACGCCGTCCGGGTTTGCACTGGCAGTGCAGCGAACGCCTGACCCCAGGAGGGCCCATGAGCCCCAGTGACCCCGAGCAGCCGCTGACCTACCCGATGCACGGCCGTACGGCCCTGGCCGCCCCCGAGGAGTGGGAACGGCTCCGGCAGCAGTGCCCCGTCGCCCGCGTCACCCTGCCCAGCGGGGACGAGGCCGCCCTGCTCACCCGCTACGACGACGTCCGCCAGGTCCTCGCCGACCCCCGGTTCGGTCGGCAGCTGACCGCGGACGATGCCGCCCGGATCGCCGAGAACGAGTCCGGCGGCGTCTTCAACAGCGAGATGGCGACGGCCATCCCGCAACAGGGCGAACCCCACCAGCGGTGGCGGCGGATGGTGGGCCGGTGGTTCACCGCCCGGCGCATGGCCGCGCTGCGCCCCGGCATCGAGGCGATGACGGGGCGGCTCGTCGACGAGATGCGCGAGCACGGCCACC
This sequence comes from Streptomyces spinoverrucosus, assembly GCF_006539505.1. Lineage (GTDB taxonomy): Bacteria > Actinomycetota > Actinomycetes > Streptomycetales > Streptomycetaceae > Streptomyces > Streptomyces spinoverrucosus. The sequence continues at coordinate 38,844 of NZ_BJND01000049.1, read as the reverse complement.
CCGCCGACCTGAAGGCGCACCTCGCCTTCCCCCTCCCGGTCCGGGTGATCTGCACACTGCTCGGCGTCCCCGACGCCGACCGCGACCGCTTCGCCCACTGGTCCGACACCCTGCTCAACCTGACCCGGTACACGCAGGACGAGATCGACACCGCGCAGACCGAGTTCACCGCGTACATGACCGCGCACATCGCCGAGAAGCGGAAACACCCCGGCGACGACCTGCTGGGCGAGCTGATCACCGCCGAGGACGCCGACGGCCACCGGATGTCCGAACGGGAGCTCGTCTACACCGGCCAGGCGCTGCTGGTCGCCGGGCACGAGACCACCGCCAACATGATCGGCAAGATGGTGGCGATGCTGCTCGCCGACCGGCGGCGCTGGGAACGCCTGCTCGCCGAACCGGCGCTGGTGCGCTCCGCCGTCGAGGAGGCGCTCCGCTTCGACGCCAACGCCGGCATCGGCATGCCCCGCTACATCGACGAACCCGCCGAGGTCGGCGGCACCGTACTGCCGCCCGGCACCACCGTGGTGTGCAGCATGGCCGCCGCCAACCGCGACGAGAGCGCCTTCGAGGCGGCCGACGAGATGGCCCTCGACCGAAGCCCCAACCCGCATCTCGCCTTCGGCGCCGGACCCCACTCCTGCCTCGGCCAGGCACTGGCCCGCACCGAGCTGACCACGGTCCTCGACGTGCTGTTGCGTAGGCTTCCGACCCTGGAACTCGCCGTCCCGGCGGCGGACCTGCGGCGGCTTCAGGGGCTGGCCGTCGGAGGGCTGAGCGAAGTCCCGGTACGGTGGTGATCATGACCGGCAGGACGGTACGGGCACAGCAGGCCGGCGCGACGCGGGAGCTGATCCTCACCGCGGCCGAGCGGCTCTTCGCCGAGCGCGGGGTCTACGCCGTGTCCAACCGTCAGGTCAGCGAGGCCGCGGGCCAGGGCAACAACGCCGCCGTCGGCTACCACTTCGGCACCAAGGCCGACCTGGTCCGCGCCATCGCCGCCAAGCACACCGCGCAGATCGAGGCGGACCGCGCCCGGATGCTCGCCGAGGCGGGCGAGTCCACCGACGTACGCGACTGGGTGGCCTGTCTGGTGCGGCCGGTCACCGGGCATCTGGCGGCGCTGCGCAGCCCCACCTGGTTCGCGCGGTTCTGCGCCCAGGTGATGACCGACCCCGCGCTGTACCGGATCATGGTCGAGGAGTCGCTGGCCTCGCCGTCGGTGCGGGAGATCCGCGACGGGCTGAACCGCTGCCTGCCCGAACTGCCCGCCGACGTGGGCGCCGAGCGCGCCGCCATGGCGCGCCACCTGATCGTGCACACCTGCGCCGAACGGGAGCGTGCCCTCGCCGAGAACGCCCCCACACCAAGGGCCAGTTGGCACGACGCGGCGACCGGTCTGATCGACGCGATCGTCGCCATGTGGGTGGCCCCCGTCACTCTCGAACTGCCAGGAGAACGACCGTGAAGGTCACCGTCCACGAGAACAAGTGCTGCGGAGCCGGCCAGTGCGTCCTGCTCGCGCCCGAGGTGTTCGACCAGCGGGAGGACGACGGGATCGTCCTCCTGCTCGACGCCGCACCCCCGGACGACCTGCTCCCGGCGGTCCGCGAGGCGGCGGCCGTGTGCCCGGCCGCGGCCATCGCCCTCGACGAGGAAGCGCGCGCAGCAAATTACTTGAGTTAGGCAACAAGATGGTAAAGTGGGTGCATGCCCACACCGCCGCTCCCCACGGGCCCCGTGTCCCCCGAGATCGTCGAGATCGAGCGGGCCCTGACCCGTATCACCTACCTCAACACCCGCGCCCGGCAGCACGACCGCCTGATGGCCCTGGCCGAGGTGCCCCTGGACCGCGCCGCCGTGGCGCTGCTGCGGCAGGTCGCGGACTCCGAGCCGCTGCGCCCGGGCGAGCTCGCCCACCGCCTCGGCGTGGAGGCCTCCCACGTCACGCGTACGGTGCAGCAGTTGCAGCGCGCCGGGTACGTCACGCGCGTTCCCGACCCCGACGACCGGCGCGCCCAGCGCATCGAGCTCACCGAGGCCGGGCGCAAGGCCATCGAGCGGATCCGCGACGTCGGGGCGCGCGGCATGCAGCTGGCCCTGGCCGACTGGTCGCCCGAGGAGCTGGTTCAGCTCGCGACGCTGTTCCACCGTATGGTCGACGACTTCCTCGCGATGGCGATCGACGACGACTCCGAACAGCGGGCCACCGCCCAGGCGGGCACCTCCTGAAGGCACCGGGTGCAGCCCCCGATGCGCCGCCGAGTAGGATCGCGCGGGCAGGCGACCCGAGGAGGAACCGTGGCCCCGTCCCAGCCGCTGGTCGGCGACAAAATCGAGGACTTCGAGCTGCCGGACGAGACGGGAACACCCCGCCGGTTGTCCGAACTGCTCGCCGACGGACCGGTCGTGCTGTTCTTCTACCCCGCCGCCCTCACCCCCGGCTGCACCGCCGAGGCCTGCCACTTCCGTGATCTGGCCGCTGAGTTCGCCGCGGTCGGGGCACGGCCCGTCGGTATCAGCGGTGACCCGGTCGAGCGGCAGGCGGAGTTCGTCGGACGGCACACGCTGGGCATGCCGCTGCTGTCGGACGTGGACGGCGCGATCCGTGAACTGTTCGGGGTGAAGCGGGGTTTCCAGATGGCCCCCACCAAGCGGGTCACCTTCGTCATCGCCCAGGACCGCACGGTCCTGGAGGTCGTGCGCAGCGAACTGCGCATGAACACCCACGCCGACCGGGCCCTGGCCGCCCTGCGCGCACACGGGGGCGCGGAAGCCGCTGACTGACGCCGGCCGCGTCCGCGATACTGAGCCCATGCGGCTGCGAGGCAAGGCCTGTGTCACCGTCTGTCTGGTACTGGCGGCCGCCGTCGGCTGCACGAACGGCGACGGCGACGCCACCCGTACCGACCCGCCCACTTCGGCCCCGGCCCGCACCGAGCGGCCGAGCCCCAGTGCGCCGACGTCGAAGCCACCCCACCCCGTGTCCCTCCCGGGCCTCATCGCCCGCGAGCACCGCGGCTCCGACCTCCGCCTGGGCGCCGTACGGACCCGGACCGACGCCTACACCCAGTACGCCGTCACCTACGAGGCCAACGGCCTGACCATCTCCGGCCTCATGAACGTGCCCGAGGGCAAGGGCCCCTTCCCGGCGCTGGTGCTCGCGCACGGCTACATCGACCCTGCCGTCTACACCACCGGCCGTGGCCTCGCCCGCGAGCAGGACCTCCTCGCCCGGAGCGGCTACGTCGTCCTGCACACCGACTACCGCAACCACGCCGGTTCCGACGACGACCCCGACAACGACGTCAACCTCCGCCTCGGCTACACCGAGGACGTCATCGCCGCCGTCAAGGCCCTGCGTGCCTCCGGCCGCCCGGAGATCGACGGCGACCGGATCGGCCTGCTGGGCCGCTCGATGGGCGGCGGCGTCGTGTACAACACGCTGGTGGTCGCGCCGGGCCTGGTGGACGCGGCCGTGGTCTACGCCCCGGTCAGCTCACGTCCCGAGGAGAACATCGACCAGTTCCAGCGCCCCGAACGCGACCCCATCGTCGCCGAGATCGAGGCCGAGCACGGCACCCCCGAGGACAACCCCGCCTTCTGGCGGGACGTCTCACCGATCACCTACGTCGACCGCGTGACCGAGCCGCTCCTCATCCAGCACGGCACCGCCGACGACACCTGCCCCCTGAAGTGGTCCGAGCAGACCACGGCCGCGTTCGAGGCGGCGGGCAAGGACGTCCGGCTCGTGAAGCAGCCGGGGGAGGGCCACACGTTCTACGCCCGGTGGCGGACCTCCATGGACACCACCATGGACTTCTTCGACCGCCACCTGCGCTGACGCCCACCCTCGCGGGTCAGTCCGGGCCGTCCGCCGCGACCTGGGCGAGCGTACGGCCGCTGCGCACCGAGCGGGCCCGTCGCGGATCCGGCGTACCCCGGCCGGCCCGCCGGTGCCCGGCCTTCACCAGCAGCCACGCCTCTGCCTCGCCCTGACCACCGCGGAACCGGGTGAGCGCGTACTCGCCGTGCAGCTTCGACCCGTTGAGCCGGAACGTGGCGTGCCCCCGCTCCAGCGACTCCCCGAAGTCGACCGGCCGCCCCTTGCGGTCATGGCTGAGCGGCTCGTACGTGCCGTGATCCCAGACGATCACCGTGCCGCCGCCGTACTCGCCCGCCGGGATGACGCCCTCGAACTCCTCGTACTCCAGCGGATGGTCCTCCGTCGGCACGGCGAGCCGCTTGTCCTTCGGGTCGGCGGACGGCCCCTTCGGGACCGACCAGGACTTCAGTACGTCGTCGACCTGCAGCCGGAAGTCGAAGTGCAGGGTGCTCGCGTCATGGATCTGCACCACGAACCGGGGTTGGTCGCCCGAGGTGCCCGCACGCCCCTCGGGTTCGCCGGTCCGCCCGAAATCGCGTTTGCCGCGGTAGGTCCGCAGCCGGTCGTCGTCACCCACCCCGCGACTCCTTCCGTGCGCCCGGCGCTCCGGGTACCCCGGGCCGCCGGGGTCAGAACTCCTCGTGGACCTCGGGGTCACCGCCGGTGCGCTGGGGGACACGGTCGGCGATGGCCATCATCTGCGCGGAGCCGAGGGTGAACCCGAAGATGTCGAGGTTCTGCCGCTGCCGCTCGGCGTCGGCCGACTTGGGAATGGGCAGCGCGCCCAGCTGGGTGTGCCAGCGCAGCACGACCTGACCGGGCGTCACACCGTGGGCCTCGGCGATGGTGACGACGACCGGGTCCTGGAGCAGCCCCGTGCCACGGCCGAGCGGCGTCCAGCTCTCGGTGACGATGTTCTTCTCGGCGTGGAAGGCCCGCAGCTCCTCCTGCGGGAGGTACGGGTGCATCTCGATCTGGTTCACGGCGGGCAGCACGCCCGTCTCCGTCCCCAGCCGCTCGATGTGCTCGACCGTGAAGTTGGAGACCCCGATCGACCGGACCAGGCCCTCCTCGCGGAGTTTGATCATGGCCCGCCAGGAGTCGACGTACTTGTCGACGCGGGGGAGCGGCCAGTGGATCAGATACAGGTCCACCTGCTCCAGCCCCAGTCGGCGCCGGGACTCCTCGAAGGAGGCGAGGGTCTCCTCGTAGCCGTGGTGCCGGCCCGGCAGCTTCGTCGTCACCACGATCTCCTCGCGCGGCACGCCGCTGCGGGCGATCGCGCGGCCCACGCCCGTCTCGTTGCGGTAGTTCGTCGCTGTGTCGATCAGTCGATAGCCCAGATCCAGGGCGGTGAGCACCGCCCGCTCCGCGTGCGCGTCGTCCAGCGGCCAGGTGCCGAGGCCAATGGCGGGGAGCGTCGTGCCGTCGTTGAGCGTGTGCGCCGGAATGCCGCTCACGGTCCACCCTTCCGCTCGTCTGTGCCGTACCGACAGTATGGGCGGGCCCGGTCATGCCCGCCGCCGCGGATAGGCTGAGGAGTGATCAACCGGACCGGCGGGGGAAGAGGGCAGCGGACGCCATGGCCAGGGCCGAGGACCAGCACACGACGGGACGACCCACGTCGCGGGACGTCGCCCGGCTCGCCGGTGTGTCGCACACCGCCGTCTCCTTCGTCTTCAACGGACGCGCCGAGGGCAACCTCTCGCCCGCCACCCAGGAACGCATCCGCCAGGCCGCCGCCCAGCTCGGCTACCGGCCCGACCCCGTCGCCCGCGGCCTGCGCCGCCGCCGTACCGCCGTCATCGGCCTGGTCACGGACGAGATCGCCTCCTCGCCGTTCGCGGGCCGGCTGCTGCGCGGCGCCATGGAGACCGCCTGGGACCAGGAGCACCTCGTCCTCACCGTCGACTCCGGCGGCGACCCGGCCAAGGAGGACGCGGCCGTCGCCGAACTCCTCGACCGGCGTGTCGACGGCATCATCTACGCGGCCATGTCCCTGCGCCGCGTCCGCGTCCCCGAGGGCCTGCACCGCACCCACTCCGTCCTCGCCAACTGCCTGCCCGAGGACGACTCCCTGCCCGCCGTCATCCCCGCCGAGCGCGCGGGCGGCCGTACGGCGGCCCGGTTGCTCCTCGATCAGGGGCACCGCCGGGTCGCGCACATCGGCGGCATGACCGACATCGCGTCGGTCGAACGGCTGCGCGGCTTCCGCGACGCGCTGCGCGCCGAGGGGATCACCGTGCCCAAGGAGTGGGTGGTGCGCGTGGGGGGCGAGATCTCCGGCGGGTACCAGGGCGCGCTGCGGCTGCTGGAGGGCGTCGCCCCGGACCGCCGCCCCACCGGGGTCTTCTGCTACAACGACCGGGTCGCGGCGGGCGTCCTGCATGCCGCGACCCGGCTCGGCATCGCCGTACCCGGCGACCTGTCGGTGGTCGGCTACGACGACCAGGAGCACATGGCGGCGTTCCTCGCCCCGCCGCTGACCTCGGTCGCCCTGCCGCACCGTGCGATGGGCGAGGCCGCGGCCCGGCTGCTCCTGGACGCCATCGACACCGGCCGCACCCCTGCGGCGACCACCAGGCGCCTGGCCTGCCCGGTCGTCAGCCGCGCGTCGGTGGGACCAGCTCCCACCCGGTGACGACGGCCCTGGCGTCCGTCACGATCGGTTCCGAAGTGTCCTCCGGGCGCCGGTGGACCGGCCGGGTCGCCGACGGCGGTCGTCAGGCGCGCGTGGGTGGGACCGGTTCCCACCCGGTGACGAGCGTTTCGCCTGCCACGTCCAGCTCCGTAGCGTCCCTCGGACGCCGGTGGACCGGCCGGGTCGCCGACGGCGGTCGTCAGCCGCGCGTGGGTGGGACCAGTTCCCACCCGGTGACGAGCGCCCCGTCGCCCGTCACGATCAGATCCGGAACGTCCCCAGGACGCCGGTAGACCCGCTGGGTCACCGTGGCCCGGTCCCCGACGAACACCTCGTACAACGAGCCGTCGACGAGGACCCGGACGGTCGGCTCCTCGCCGTGCGGCAACGGCACCACGACCGGGTCGGAATCCTCGTAACGCACGGTGGCCGTACGACCGTCCGGGTCCAGACCGATCGTCAGCCGCTCGCCGGACACGCTCACGGTCGTAAGCCCATGTGCCGCCGTGACCAGCAGGTCGTACGCCTCCGGCAGCCGCGTCCGGCCGGGTGCGGTGACGAACGGCTCGGCAGCGCGCAGCAGTTCGAGCTCCGGGGCGGGTACGACGCGCAGGGTGCCGTCGGGGCGGACGTCGACGACCCTCGGTGCGGTGAGGACACCGGCCCAGCCGGCCGGACGCGGGTCGCGTGCCTCCCAGGACCAGCCCCACATCAGCGTGCGGTCCGCCTCCTGGAGCAGGGCGGGGGCGTAGAAGTCACGGCCGTGGTCGAGTCGACCGCCGACGCGGGCCTCGAAGGTCAGGCCGTCGTCGTCGACGGACACCAGGCGACCCGTCAGATACCCCGTGGAACAGGGATCCCCGTCCCACAGCGACACCACCAGCATCCACTCCCCGCCGGGCGTCACACACAGCTGCGGGCACTCCCAGCCGACCGCCTTGTCACCGAACGCGTCCGCCGCCACCGGGTCGTCGCCGTTCACGAGCACCCCGGTGAACCGCCAGTCGGTCAGGTCCTGGCAGTCGTACAGCAGCACCGACGGCGTACCGTCGGCGTGTGCCGCGCCCACCAGCGCCCAGCGGCGGCCCGCGTGCCGGAAGACGAACGGGTCGCGGAACATCGTCACGTCCAGACCGGCGGGCGGACCGGACACCACCGGCGTGGGCAGCGGCTGCCACCCGATCAGGCCGGGGTCCGTGGCCCTGGCCAGGCAGATGCTGCCGAGGCCGGTGTGGTGGCGGTCGACCCCGGTGTAGACGGCGGTCGGCACGCCGTCGTCGTCGACCACACAGCCGGACCAGCACCCGGCCTCGTCCGGGCCGCCCGGCGTCGGCGTCAGCACGATCGGATGGTGCTCCCAGTGCACGAGGTCGGGGCTGGAGACATGGCCCCAGTGGACGTTGGCGTGCACGGGCGCGTCGGGGTTGTGCTGGTAGAAGAGGTGGTAGCGGCCCCGCCAACGGAACGGGCCGTTGGGGTCGTTGATCCAGTTGGCGGGCGGGCGGACCCGGAAGCGGGGGGCGTCGGGGTCCTGGACGGGAGCGGCGAGGCTCAACGGTTGACTCCTGCGGAGGTGATGCCCTCGCGGAGAGGGCGCTGGCCGACGACGAACACGGCGACGGCGGGGATCATGGACAGCACGACACCGGCGAGGACCACGGAGATGGAGCCGGTGCCGAGGTTGCCCTGGAGCGAGACCAGGCCCAGCGGCAGCGTGTAGTTCTGGCCGGAGGTCTCCAGGATCAGCGGGCGGAAGAACTCGTTCCAGTGGTAGTTGAAGGCCAGCACGCCGACGATCGCGAGCCCGGGCGCGGCCAGCGGGGCGTACACGGACCGGAAGATCCGCCACGGCCCGGCCCCGTCCAGCATCGCGGCCTCGCCCAGGTCCTTCGGCATGCCGAGGAAGTACTGGCGCATCAGGAAGGTGCCGAACGCGGTCGGGAAAGCCGGGATGATCAGGCCGAGCAGGGTGTCGGTGAGGCTCATCGACTTCAGCACCAGGAACACCGGCACGATGGTGACCTGCAACGGCACCATCATGGTTGCCAGGACGAGCGCGAACAGGGGCTTCTTGAACCGGAACTCCAGGCGCGCGAAGGCGTACCCGGCCAGCCCCGCGGTGATCATCTGGCCGACCGCGATCAGCGCGGTCACCAGCGTGGAGTTGAGTGCGAGCAGCCATACGTCGATCTGGTCGAAGACCCCGCGGTACGCCTCGGCGGTCGGGTTCGTCGGGATGATCCTCGGCGGCAGTTCGAAGGACTCGGCGGGGGTGCGCAGCGAGGTGGAGACCGTCCAGATGACCGGGCCGAGGGTCAGCAGGGCACAGACGGCCAGGGCGCTGATCCGCGCCCACGGTCCCAGGGAGTACCGCAGGCGGCTGGGGGAGAGGGTCGCTTGGCTCATGGGACTTCCCGGCTCACTGGTAGTGGACGAAACGCCGGCTGAGCCGGAACTGGAGGGCGGTGACCGCCATGATCAGCACGAACAGCAGCACGCCCACCGCGGAGGCGGTGCCGAAGCGGAGCTGCTCGAAGGCGGTCTCGTAGATGACCATCACGACCGTGCGGGTGGAGTCGCCGGGGCCGCCGTCGGTGAGGACGTACGGCTGCTCGAACACCTGGAGCGCGTTGATGATGCCGACCACCGACGCCACCAGCAGGGTGGGCGACAGCAGCGGCAGTGTGATGTGCAGGTGCTTGCGCAGGCCGGTGGCGCCGTCGAGGGCGGCGGCCTCGTGGACCTCCTTGGGGACGTTGTTCAGCCCGCCGACGAACAGCAGGAACGAGAAGCCGAACTGCTGCCAGACATAGACCAGGATCACCGTGGCCATGGCCCCGTTCTCCGAGGTCAGCCACGGCACCGGGGCGATGCCGACCAGGCCGATCAGCCAGTTCACGACGCCGAAGTCCTGGTTGAACAGGTACTTCATCACCACCGAGATGGACGCGGCGGACAGCACCAGCGGGAAGAAGAACGCCGAGCGGAACACCGACCGCAGCCACACCGGCATCCGCCCGTTCACCGCGAGCGCCAGCACCAGGGCGACGAGCAGTTGCAGCGCGACCGCGAGCACCATGAAGACCAGGGTGTTGCGGAAGGACACGAGGACGGTCGAATCGCCCACCAGCTCGCGGTAGTTGGCGGCTCCGGCGAAACGCGGGGAGTCGATCACGTTCCAGTGGAACAGGCTCAGCACCACCGACCCGACGATCGGCACGACCGTGAACACGACGATGCCGACGACGGTCGGGGCCAGGAACAGGGCCGCCAGCAGCCGGGTACCGCGGTCGCGGGTGGCGGGCCGCGGAGCGGGCACGGGCGACGGCGCCGGGCGCGGTCGTACGGCGGGTATCTGGGTGTTCGTCATACGTCACGCTCCATGGCCTGTTCCAGGTCGCCCTGCATCCGGCGCAGCGCGGGGCGCACCGAGCGCGGCGAGGACAGCGCGGTGCCGGTGTGCTTGAGCAGCACCTGCTCGACCTCGGCGACCTGCGGCGGCGCCGGGATCGGCGCGGTGTCGGGGAACCGGTCGAGGGTGTCGTAGAAGACCCGCCAGTGCGCCGGACCGGACTCGGCGTAGCGGGCGGCGTTGAGCATCGAGCGGCGGGCCGGGGTCGTCTGGTTGGTCTCGAACAGCCGGGTCAGGGTGTCCCGGCGGGCGGCGTACTTGATGAACTCCCAGGCCTCGTCCTGTCTTCTGGACGTGCGCAGCAGCGCGTAGCCCGCCGCGCCGAACTGCATGCGCTGGGTGCGCCAGCGCGGGAAGAACTGCACGTCGAAGCTCCCGGCCCGCATGCCCGCCAGATGCAGGCCGCCCGCCCAGAAGCCGCCCGCGGGGGTGACGCCGACTCGGCCGGTGGAGAACACGCCGATGAGGTTCTGCCCGTTGCCGCCCTCGGGCCGGGTGCACAGGCCCTCCTCGATGAGGGCGGCGAGATAGTCGTACGCCTCCTCCACGCGGGGCTGGCCGGCCTGCGGGGTGGTCCACCGGAAGCCGCCGCCACGTCCGGCCCGCTGGGCCGCCGGGTAGAAGGTGTCCCACAGCCAGGAGCCGCCGGGGGCCTTGGACTCGGCGAGCAGGTTGGTGTCGTTGGCGAACAGCCACGGGACTACGCCGCCCCAGAGCCGGTTGGTCCAGAAGTACGGCGTGAACCGGGAGCCGCTCGACCTCTTCATGTCCCGCAGCAGCGTGGTGAAGTCGTCGCGGGTCCAGTCGGCCGCCGGGAAGCCCGCGCCGGCCCGATCGAGCACCTGGTTGTTGAGGTAGATGTCGGCCGCGTTGAACTCGACCGGCAGCTGGTACAGGCTCCCCTCGTACATCATCGACTCCACCAGCGCCGGGTGGACGTCGGCGAAGTACTCGCGCAGCTCGGCCGCGTCCCGCTTGACCCACCGGTCCAGCGGCACGCCGAGCCGCCGCGCGAACAACTGCACGCCCTCGGTGGCCACATAGACGAGGTCGGGGGCGGTGCCCGCCGCGATCTGGGTGAGGATCTTCGCGAAGAAGTCCGACCAGTCGACGGCCTGAACCGCGTTGATCCGGACCTTGATGTCGGGGTGCAGCCGCTGAAACCCCTCGGTGAGGGTGCGCACGGCGGCGGGGCCGTACGCGGGTCCGAGGGTGGCGACGACGAGGGAGCCGTCGTCGCGGCCGGGGATGTCGGCTCCGGTGAGCCGGTCCCAGCTCGCGGCGGTACCGGCCAGCGCGGCGGCTCCCGCGCCATAGGCGCCGTACCGCAACAGCGCGCGGCGGGTGAGGTGCGAGTCGGTCATCGATGGGCCTAACTCGTGTTAGATCAGGGTGGATGCCCCAGATGATGGAAACCGCCCAACGTCCCTGTCAAGAGACGCGACGCCTTGACCTTTAACGAGTTAGGTCTACAGTCCTGGTCCACATGAGCCGCCGTTCTCGCGAGAGGAACGATGTGTGATGCGTGGAATGTCCAGGAGAGCGCTGTTCGCCGGTACGGCCGTGGGGGCGACGGCCGCGCTGCTGCCCGCGCCGCCCGCCGCAGCTTCCGCGCGGGCCGCGGCCTGCGCCCGGTACCGCGCGGCGTACCACTTCACGGTCCCCGACCAGTGGAAGAACGACCCGCAGCGCCCGGTCTGGATCGACGGCGAGTACCACTACTACTACCTCTACAACCCGGACTACTTCACCGGCGGCACCACCGCGGGCACCGCCTGGCGCCTGGCCACCAGCACCGACCTGGTCCACTTCCGGGACCGGGGGATCGCCGTACCCAAGGACACCACGCCCAACGGTGACGTCTGGTCGGGCTGCGCGGTGGTCGACACGGACGGCACGGCCGGGTTCGGCAGGGGCGCGGTCGTCGTGCTGGCCACCATGGAGCCGGTGGAGGGTGCCAACACCCAGGCCCAGTACCTGTACTACTCCACCGACGGCGGCCGCACCTTCACCCACCACGGCACCGACCCGGTCCTGCCCAACCCCGGTGTGCGCGACTTCCGCGACCCCAAGGTGATCCGCGACGAGGAACGCGGCCGGTGGGTGATGGTGCTCGCCGAGAACAACAAGGTCGGCTTCTACCACTCCGCCGACCTCAAGTCCTGGACGTACGTGGGCGGTTTCGTCAAGGACGGCATCGGGGTGCTGGAGTGTCCCGACCTGTTCCGCATCAGGGCCGACGACGGGACCGTCAAGTGGGTGCTTGGTGTGAGCGCCAATGGCAAGGGCTCCGGGCTGCCCAACACGTACGCGTACTGGACCGGCGCCTTCGACGGCACCACCTTCACGCCGGACGCGGCCGAGCCGCAGTGGCTGGACCACGGCTGGGACTGGTACGGGGCGGTGACCTTCGAGAAGCGGGACAGCAGCGGACGGCTCGACGAGGGGACGCGGTACGCGATCGGCTGGCTGAACAACTGGGACTATCCCAACACCACGCCCACGATCGACAGCGACGGCTTCAACGGCACCGACTCGATCGTCCGCGAGGTCACGCTGAAACGGGCGACGTCAGGCACGTACTACCTCGCCTCACGGCCCGTCGCCGCCCTGGACTCGTACGTCTCCCGGACGGTGCGGCTGGGTGACCTGGAAGTCGACGGGACCCACGTCCTCGACTACCGGGGCCTGTCCTACGAGGTCAGCTGCGAGATCACCTGGGAGGCGCTCACCGGCGCGGGTCTCCAGTTGCGCCGGTCCCCGGACGGGGTCCGCCACATCGACGCCGGTGTCTACGGCGACTACGCCTTCCTCAACCGCCGGACCACCGTGAACCCGGACGCCTCGGGCCGGTGGCAGGAGAGCAAGAGCCCGTTCGACCCGTCCGCGCGGCGCGTGCGGCTGCGGATCCTGGTCGACCGGACGTCGGTGGAGATGTTCGTGGACGACGGCCGGTACGTGCACTCGTCGGAGGTGTTCCCGTACCTCATCGACGACCGGCTCGCGCTGTTCACGATCGGGGGGCGGGCGGTGTTCCGGGACACGGTGATCCGGGAGTTCGCGATCTGAGAGGCGGTCACGTCGGGTTGTTCCGTGCCGACTCGGCGGCCAGTGCGGCCGCGATCCGCCGGTGTGTTTCCCGCTGTTGCGGTAGGGGCTCTTCCCGCGACGGCAGGACAATGCCGCGCAGTTGCAGCAGCCCGGCCGGCCGGCCGGGCGAGCAGCCAGAAGTGCAGCTGCGCGCTCGTGTCGCACCACCGGTTGATGTGGACGCGGGCGACGCCGTTCACCGCGCGCACGGCCCGCTCCGCCCGCAGAGCATCGGGCCCGGCTCGGCGGGCCGCTCCGCGGGCAGATCGGCGAGGTCGTGGTGGCCGCGCGGCTGGAGCGGCACGGCGGCGGGCAGGCCCGAGTCGGTGCCGATCGGGGTCGACCCGCCAGTGCTCGTCGGCCCACAGCGACTCCGTGCGGGCGAGGCGCTGTCGCCACAGCGGCGGATCGCTGTCACGATCTTCATGGAGCAGTTGGCGGAGCGACCAGGACGACCATCGGAGCGCGCATGACGACGGACAGGGCGATGGCGGGGGAGCGGACCTCGGGTCTTGAGGTGAACCCCGTCGCCGGGTACATCGGAGCCGAGATCACGGGTGTCGACCTGGCCGGTGAGCTGGACGACGCCCAGGTGGCCGCGATTCGGGAGGCGGTGCTGCGCTGGAAGGTGGTGTTCTTCCGGGGGCAGCGGCTGGACCACGCCGCGCATGTGGCGTTCGCACGGCGGTTCGGTGAGCCGGTCGTGCCGGCGCGGCGGGGGAGCGCCTCGCCGGCCGACTTCCCGGAGATCGAGACGACCGCCGACCGGCTGGAGCTGGGCGGGCGGTTCGGCATGGAGCACGAGGAGTGGTTGCAGCGCCGTCGGCACACCCTGCTGCGCGGCTGGCACTGCGACCACGGCGCCCGCGTCGACCCGCCGGCCGCGACCATCCTGCGCGCGGAGACCGTACCGCCGTACGGCGGCGACACCACCTGGTCGAATCTGGCGGCGGCTTACGCCGGACTGTCCGCGCCCGTAAAGGAGTTCGTGGCCGGACTGCGGGCCGAGCACCGGCTAGGCGTCGGCTACCAGCCCCGCCCCGGCGACGACGCCTACCTCCGCCACCTGCTGGACCACCAGGTCGCCTCGGTGCACCCGCTCGTGCGTGTCCACCCGGAGACGGGCGAGCGGGTGCTGTACGTCAACGGCTACTACGTCGAGCAGATCACCGACATCTCCCGGGCCGAGAGCCGGGCGATCCTGGAGATGCTGCTGGAGCAGGCCGTCCGTCCCGAGTACACGGTCCGTTTCCGCTGGGAGCCCGGCAGCGTGGCCTTCTGGGACAACCGCGCCACCATCCACCTGGCCCCCAGCGACAACGCCCACCTCGGCCACCCCCGGATCATGCACCGGGTGATGCTCGCCGGGGACGTGCCGGTCGGCGTGGACGGCAAGCCGTCGGAGCCGATCACCGGCACCGAGCCCGGACGCTGGTGACGGCCCTGGCTCACCTCAGCTGAAGCGTCAGTTGAACGGATCCAGCGTCAGATACGCCTGCTGCGGATTGCCGTCGTGGACGAGGGACTCGTGGTGGCCGACGTCGTCGAAGGCGAACGCGTACGCCTTTCCGTCGGCCATCCGGTCATGGATGATCCGGGCGTAGTGGTTGGTCACCGCGTCCTTGTAGAAGTTGGCCGACGAGGTGTCCGGCTGGTTCGGGTTGGTGAGCAGCGTCGAGCGGTTGAAACCCGCGCACAGGGTGCGGGAGATCGGGCCGCGCACCTGGTCGTTGGGGGCGTCGAGCAGCCGGTGGCAGCCGAAGACGCTGCTGGCGTCGGGCTTCTGGAAGCTGGTGACGACCGCGCCGGAGCCGTTGGTGAAGTTCATGACGCCGCCGGAGACACGCCCGTAGTACTTCGTGTTGGGCTGGTCGGCGAACGGCGTGACGGTGAGCGTCGTCGTGGCGTACTTCTGCCAGACCCGGTCGGTGTAGTCGTTCATGACCGACGCCGGAAGGGCCCCGGTCTCCAGTCCGTACAGCGGTGACAACGCGCGCAGCACGGTGCCGTCCGGACGCGTCTGGATCAGCCCGCCCCAGCCGCCCGACTGGGCCCGCAGCGCGTTGAACACCCCGTTGTAGCCGCCCGACTTGAGCCGCCCGGTGCTGCTCACGCTGCCGTCGGCGCGCTGTACCCCGACCGCGTACGGCGCCGAGAACATGTCGACCTGCGTGCTGTTGAGCCACAGACCGGAGTCGTTGAGGGTGTACTCGGACCAGTTGAAGAGGATGTTGCGGTTCGGGTCGCTCGGGTTCTGCACGGCCGGTTGCACCAGGCCGCCCGTGGTGAGGCGGAAGTCGAGCTTCTGGCCGTAGGAGAAGTAGATCCGGCCGGAGAGCTTGGGGATCCGGATCGTCTTGGACTGCCCGGCGGCCGGGCCGGGGATCGACGCGTCCGGCGCGGGGGTCGGTGGGTTGCCGCCGGCGGGCCAGGCGTGGAAGGTGCCGCCCGCATCGGCCCAGCCCTGCTGACCTGTCGTCAGCGAGGTGCCGAGCGTGTAGACGTAGACCGGTTCGCCGCGGCCGGAGTTGTTGGTGATCTTCAGGGGGATGGTGGCGGGCACCGCGGCGTCCGCGGGCGGTGACGAGCCGAATGTGAGCAGGGCGCCGAGCAGGCCGGCCGCCGCGGCGGCCGTGAGGAGCCGGTGTTTGAGGCTGGTGAGCACTCTCCACCTCCGTACGGTGTGGGGGGAGTTGGTCCGTACCTGTTTTTGAGAGCGCTCTCAGCGTTGCGCCGGGGCGCGTGCATGTCAATGCGTGTGCGCCGACGACCTATTCGTCTTCGGCCCCGCCGAGCCGCATGTTCCTTTAAATTAGTAATTAATATTGACAGCGTTTCGGCCACGAGACACAGTCTTCGCCGTGACGCCGTCGCCCCCGGCACCCGCACGGACGCGTCACTTCCTCCTGCTTCCCAACCTCCGGGAGAGGTACGTGACTTCACGCCCACCCGCACCAGGAATCCGACACCGACAGGCAGCCCGGCTCGCCCTCGCGGCCGCGATCGCCGTGGTCCTGACCGCGTCGGCCGTCCCGGCCGCGAGCGCGGAAACCGCCGTGGACCAGGGAGCGCCCGCGTACTACGACAGCGGCCTCGCACCGACGCCGTACATGGGCTGGAACACCTACTACGGGCTCGGCGCGCCCACCGAGAAGGAGGTCCGCTCGGTCGCCGACAAGCTCGTCAGCAGCGGTCTGCGCGACAGCGGCTACGACATCGTGTGGCTCGACGGCGGCTGGCAGGCCGACAACCCCCGTGACGCGCAGGGCCGGTTGGTGGCCCACCCGGACCGCTTCCCGTCGGGCATTCCCGCTCTGGTCTCCTACCTCCACAAGCGCGGACTGCGCGCCGGGATCTACACCGACGCCGGCACCTACGACGGCGGCAAGAGCTGCGGCCTGGGCAGCCGTGGCCACTACGAGGACGACGCGCGGCAGTTCGCCGGCTGGAAGATCGACGCCATCAAGGTCGACTTCCTGTGCGGCATCGGCGCGAAGCTCGATCCGGGGCCCGCGTTCAAGGAGTTCAGCGATGCCGTCGCCAAGTCCGGCCGCCGGATGCTGCTGAACCTGTGCAACCCGCTCACCGACGACTGGGGCCTGCCGCACACCCCCGAGCAGGACGCCCACAACACATACGCCTACGCGCCCACGATCGCGGACTCCTGGCGCACCGGCACCGACATCGCCTGGGGCACACCGAGCCCCGGCCAGTGGCCCAACGTGCTGCGCAACATGGACGCCAACGCCTGGCATCCCGAGGCGCAGGGCCCCGGACACTACAACGACCCCGACTACCTCATCCCCATGCGCCGCATGGCCGACGGCTCCCTGGAGCTGACCGAGGAGGAGTCCACCACCCAGTTCGTGATGTGGGCCGAGATGGCCTCGCCGCTCGTCCTCGGCTCGGACCCCCGCACCCTGTCCGCGTCGATGATCGCCACCCTGCGCAACCCGGAGATCATCGCCGTCAACCAGGACCCGCTCGCCGTCCAGGGCGTACGCGTGGCCACCGACTCCGTCGGTGACGTCTACAGCAAGGTCCTCACCGGGCACGGCCGACGCGCGGTCGTCCTGCTCAACCGCTCCGACCGGCCCGCCCAACGCACCGTGAACTTCTCCGACGTGGCGCTGGGCGGAGCGGTCAAGGTGCGCGACCTCAGGGCGCGCGCCGACCGCGGCACGCACACCGGCTCGTACACCGTGGAAGTCCCCGCCCACGGAACCGCGTTCCTCAAGCTCACCGCCGAGGACGCCCTGCCCGGCGTGAACCTGGGCCAGAAGGCCACGGCGAGCCCGGCCGTGGTGCGCGACGGCGACACGCTGACCACCTTCTTCCGCGGACCGGGCGGGACCCTGGTCCAGCACGTCGCCGACGGCGGCGGGACCCCGCGCAAGCAGGACCTCGGGGGCCCGGCCAAGGGCAGGATCCTCGGCCAGCCTTCCGCCTACGCCTCCGCCGGCGGCCGCATCGACGTCTTCGTACGCGGCGCCGACTCCCGGGCCTATCGGCGGGTCTTCTCGGGCGGGCGCTGGGGCGAGTGGCAGAGCCTGGGCGGGCGGTTGACCGACGCGCCGTCCGTGGCGTTCACCGACCCGGCGCACTGGACCCTCGTCGCCCGCGGCACGGACGGGCGGATCGTGCAGCGCGGCCCCTCCGCGAACTGGTCGTCGCTCGGCGTGCCCGGCGGGCGCACGACGTACGGCAGACCGGCTGCCACCGTCGACGCCCAGGGGCGCGTCCACGTGGCCGTGCGCACCGCGGCGGACGACGTGTGGACGCGGTCCCGCGACGCCTCCGGGGAGTGGTCGGAGTGGACATCGCTCGGCGGGACCGTGGGCGGCAGCCCGACCCTCGTCGCCGTGGGGGACGCCGTGGTGCTGTACGCGCGGGCGGGCGACTACACCCTCTGGCAGCAGCGGTACTCCGCCGGTGCCTGGCAGGGGTGGACCAAGCGGCATGAGTTCCCCAGCGCCGCCTTCGAGGGCGCTCTCGGTGCCGTCGCGGGCCCGGACGGCACGGTCGACGCGGTGTACCGCGGGGTCGACGGGCGCGTCCACCGAACCCAGTTCAAATAAATTAGTAATTAATCTTGACGTGGCGGAAGCGCCACGCGAACCTGGATCCGCCGCGAGCGGGGCCCGGCCGTCACGCGGTCCGGCCCCGCCGCGCGGATCCACAGGGAGCCCTCCATGACGAACCATCAGCCCGGCCGACGGCGCTTCCTCGCCGGACTCGGCGCCGCCGGGACGACGGCACTGCTCAGCGGCTGCGTCACGTCCACCTCGTCCTCCACAGGCGCGGTCACCCTCCAGTCCAACCTGTCCGCACCGCAGGCCAAGGCCGCCATGGAGGATCTGGTGGCCGCCTACGCCAAGAAGGGGTCCGGACGCGTCAGCCTGAACACCATCGCCGCGGAGACCTTCCGCACCCAGCTGCCGACCTACCTGACCTCCGCCAACCCGCCGGACGTGTACACCTGGTACCCCGGCTCGGTGGCCGAGGCCTACGCGAAGAAGAACCTGCTGCTCGACCTCGACGAGGTCTGGCAGACATCCCCCGACCTCAAGCGGTACTCCAAGGCCCTGCAGAGCCTGTGCACCGCCGGCTCGGGCAAGAAGGACTTCGTGCCCACCACCTACTACTGGTGGGGCATGTTCTACCGGAAGTCGAACTTCGCCAAGTGGGGCGTGAGCGAGCCGAAGAGCTGGGACGACTTCCTCGACCTGTGCGACAAACTCAAGAGCAGGGGTGTCGCCCCGATCGGTCTGGGCGCCGGCGGCAACACGGCCTGGGTGGCCTCCGCCTGGTTCGACTACCTCGACATCCGCATCAACGGCGCCGAGTACCACCGCCAACTGCTCGCCGGGCAGCACCGCTTCGACGACCCCGAGGTACGCAAGGTCTTCGACCGCTGGCAGGAGGTGCTGCCGTACTTCG
This sequence comes from Streptomyces spinoverrucosus, assembly GCF_006539505.1. Classification (GTDB taxonomy): domain Bacteria; phylum Actinomycetota; class Actinomycetes; order Streptomycetales; family Streptomycetaceae; genus Streptomyces; species Streptomyces spinoverrucosus. Next base: position 19,872 of record NZ_BJND01000049.1, on the reverse strand, counting down.
ACCCCGACGGCACCGCCGTCGCCTTCCAGGACGCCACGACCGCCCTGCTCAACGGCCGCAGCGGCATGATGCTGATCGGCACCTTCTTCGCCGACGCCGCCCCCAAGGACGCCCTCGACGACATCGACTTCTTCCGCTTCCCGGTCATCGACCCCAAGGTCCCGCTCGCCGAGGAAGCCCCCACGGACGGCTACTTCGCCAGTGCCCGCACCGGGCGCCGCGACCAGGTGCACGACCTGCTGAGCTACCTCGCCACCGCCGAGGCGCAGGAGATCTACATCAAGGGCTCCTCCGGCACCGCCCTGCCGTGCCACCCCGACGCGCAGGACGCCGGCACCCCGCTGGTGCGAAAGGGCCGCAAGCACATCGAAGAAGCAGTGGAGATCACCCAGTTCTTCAACCGGGACTCCAGCGACGCCCTCCAGCCCACCGCCGACACCGCGCTGATCAAGTTCATCGCCGAGCCGAAGAACATCTCCGGCATCCTCACCGACTGGCAGCGCGAGGCCGAGAAGATCTGGAAGGCCTGACGTGGCCGTCCTGACCCAACCCGCACAGAAGTCCCCCGCCCCGCAACTGCCCCGCAACCGGCGGGTCCGGGGCCCCCGCCGCACCCCTGCGCTGGTGCTCGCCTTCGTCCTCGTCCCGCTGCTCGTCGAGGCGCTGTGGGTGTTCTGGCCCGCGCTGCAGGGCTTCTACCTCGCCTTCACCAGCTGGGACGGCGTCTCGGCGCCCACGTTCATCGGCCTGGACAACTTCCGGGAGATGGCGCACGACGACGTCTTCCGCACCGCCGCCCTCGACACCGTGCTGTGGCTGGTGCTGTTCGGCGGCCTGTCCGCGGTCCTCGGCCTGGCCACCGCGCTGCTGCTCCAGCAGGAGCGCCGCGGCGTCGGCTTCTACCGGGCCGCACTGTTCCTGCCCGTCGTCTTCTCCCTGGTCGCCACCGCCCTCGTCTGGCAGGCCATCTACCAGCCCGACGGAGTCCTCAACCGCCTCCTGGAAGCGGTGGGCCTCGGCAGCCTGCGGCACGCCTGGCTCGCCGACCAGGACACCGCGCTGTACGCCGTGATCGTGCCCGCGCTGTGGCGGCAGATCGGCTACGTGATGGTGCTGTACCTCGCCGGACTCAAAGGCATCGACCCGGCCCTGTACGAGGCCGCCAAGGTCGACGGCGCCGGACCCTGGCAGCGCTTCCGCCATGTGACGCTGCCTCAGCTGCGCAGCGTCAACGCCGTTGTTGTGTCGGTCATCATCATCGACTCGCTGCGCTCCTTCGACGTCGTGTGGTCACTCACCCGCGGTGGCCCCTACCACTCGTCCGAGCTGCTGAGCACCTACATGTACTCCACCGCCTTCCAGTCCCTGCGCCTGGGATACGGCTCCGCCCTGGCCGTCGTGATCTTCGTGCTGGCCTTCGGCGTCATCGCCTCCTACCTCGTGCGCGCCTTCCGGGAGGCCGACTGATGGCAGCCCTGCGTACCTCCGCCGCGCTGCGGCGCCGACGTGCCGCCACGGCCGGATTCCACCTGGGCGCGGGCACGCTCGCCCTGCTGTGGCTGCTGCCCATCGCCCTGGTGGTGGTGACCAGCCTGCGCTCCTTCAACGACATCGCCGCCCACGGCCTGGGCAGTTGGCCGCGATCCTTCACCCTGGACAACTTCCGGCAGGCCTGGGTCGACGGCGGCCAGCAGCGCGCCCTGATCAACAGCCTGATCGTCACCGTTCCGTGCGTGCTGGTGACCCTCGCGCTGGCCGCCATGGCCGCGTTCGCACTCAGCCGCTACGAGATGCCCCTCAGGCGTTCCCTGCTGCTGCTCATGCTCGGCGGCAACCTGCTCCCGCCGCAGATCCTGCTCATCCCCGTCTCCAAACTCAGCGAGCTGATGGGCGTCCACGACACCCTGCCCGCCCTGATCGGCGTGCAGATCGGCTTCGGCGTCGGCTTCTACGTCTTCGTCCTGCACGGCTTCATGCGGGCCATCCCCGCCGAGATCCAGCAGGCCGCCGTCGTCGACGGAGCGGGGCCCTGGCAGATCTTCTGGCGGATCATCCTCCCGCTCACCCGGCCCGCCCTCGCCGCGCTCAGCGCACTGTCGCTCACCTGGGTCTTCAACGACCTGCTGTGGGCGATCACCGTGCTGCGCAGCGACACCAAGATGCCGATCACCGCGGCCCTCATCGGACTCCAGGGACAGTATGTGTCGATGTGGAACGTGATCGCCGCCGGTTCCGTCATCGCCGCCGCGCCCACGGTGGCCGTGTTCCTCCGTTTCCAGCGCCACTTCGTGGCGGGCCTCAACCTCGGAGCAGTGAAGTGACGTCGCACCAGCGCTGGACCCTGCGCACCCAGCACACCAGCTACACCGTCCGCCTGTCCCCGGACGGCCCCTGGGCGGAACTGGACGCCTGGGGACCGCACGGCGTCGAGACCGGGCCGTCGGCGCTGGACTGGTCGCACCGCACCCACTTCATCACGCCCGCCGACGCCGCCCCCGCGGAGTATCTCCCGCACGGAATACGGCCGTTCACCGGCGCCGACCTCGTCGCGAGCCGCCCGGGCCACGAACGCGGTACCTGGTGGACCTTCGAGGAAGCGGACCCGGACGAACACAGCCTGAAGCTGACCTTCACCGACGACCTCCTCGGCCTGCGCACCACCCTGTGCTACGCCACCGTGCCCGGCACCGACGTCCTGCACCGCTGGACCGAGCTCACCTGCACGGGCGACGAGGAACTGCGCCTGGAACGGCTCGACTCGGCCGCCGTGAACGTCCCCGTCACCGCCGGGGCCCGCCTGACGTACCTGTCCGGACAGTGGTCGCAGGAGTTCCAGCGCACCCAACTCCACCTGACCAGAGGCACCTTCACCATCGGCAGCACCCAGGGCGTGCCCGGGCACGCGTACGCACCCTGGCTCGCCGTCCAGGACGCGGCGGCACCGCCCGACGCACCCGCCCCCACCTACGGCGTGGCCCTGGAGTGGCCCGGCAACTGGCACATCACCACCGAGGCCGAACCCGGCGCCGCGGTGCGCGTGAGAGCGGGCCGCGTACCGCACGAAGGCGCCGTCCACCTGGCACCCGGCGACACCCTGACCACCCCCCGCCTCGCCTGCGCCTTCAGCGCGGACGGACTCGACGGGCTGTCCCGCGTCTGGCACCACTACGAGCGCCACCTCGCCGGCGAGCGGCTGCACCGCACCCGCAAGGTCCTCTACAACTCCTGGGAGGCCACCGGATTCGACGTCGACGCGGCGGACCAGCTGCAACTCGCGAAGACGGCCGCGGACCTCGGCGTCGAGCTGTTCGTCGTCGACGACGGCTGGTTCACCGGCCGCGCCGACGACACCGGGGGACTGGGCGACTGGTATCCCGACCCGGAGGCATTCCCGCAGGGCTTCGACCGGTTCGTCGCGGACGTCCGCGCCCTGGGCCTGGACTTCGGCCTGTGGGTCGAACCCGAAGCCGTCAGCCCCGGCAGCCGCCTGCACGCCGAGCACCCCGACTGGATCTACCGGATCGACGGCCGCCCCGCGCGCCTGGTGCGCAACCAGCTGCTGCTGGACCTGGGACGTACCGACGTGCAGGAGTTCGTGATCGCCACGCTCGACCGGCTTCTCACCGACCACGACATCGGCTATCTCAAGTGGGACATGAACCGGCCACCGACCGAACGCGGCCGACCGGACGCCGGACCCGCCGACCACCTCGACCTCGACGCCGGTCACGTCGCCGGATACCTGCGCGTCCTGGACCACCTGCGCCACGCCCACCCGGCGGTCACCATCGAGGGCTGCGCGGGCGGCGGCGGCCGTATCGACCACGCCACCCTCGCCCGCACCGACGTCGTCTGGCCCAGCGACAACACCGCACCTCTGGACCGGCTGCGCATCCAGTACGGCTTCCTGCACGCCCACGCACCGCACACCATGAGCTCCTGGGTCACCGACGCCCCCGGCGTGTTCGACCCGCGCCCGCGCAGCCTCGCCTTCCGCTTCGTCACCGCGCTGTGCGGCGTCCTCGGCGTCGGCGCCGATCTGCGCGCCTGGACCGGGGAGCAGCGCACCGAGGCGGCCGAGTGGATCGCCCGCTACAAACGGGTCCGCGACGTCGTCCACCACGGTGAGGTCCGGCTGCTCGGCACGCCGGACGACGCCACCTGCGCGGTGCAGTACGACGCCGAGGACGGACGCCGTGTCGTGGTGGCCGCGTTCAGCACCGGACGCCTGGACGGCGCTCCGCTCGTCCCCGGCCGCGCCGTCCGGCTGCGGCTGCGCGGCCTCGACCCGGCCGCCACCTACCGGGACACCGCGACCGCGACCACGTACAGCGGCGCCCACCTGCTCCACTACGGGCTGCCGTGTGCATGGAGCGCCGACCACGACGCCGAACTGGTCGTCCTGACACGCCAGTAGATCCACGACCCGCATATGTTCATACCGCGCCCGTCGCACCGCGGGCCACCCACACGAAGGAGCCGAACGCCACGATGGACCAGTCACGACGGTACGGTGCCCGCTTCACCGGCCGCACGGCCGTGGTCACCGGCGCCGCCTCCGGCATCGGAGCCGCCACGGCCGAACGTCTCGCGCGGGAGGGAGCCGCCGTGGTGCTCGCCGACATCGCCGCGGACCGCGGCGAGACGGTGGCCGAGCGGATCACCAAGGACGGCGGCCGGGCCTCGTTCGTGACCGCGGACGTCGCCGCGGAGGACGACTGGCGCCGCATCGTCGCCGCCGCCCACGCGTTCGGACCCGTGGACGTGCTCGTCAGCAACGCCTACACCGTCGACGTCACCCCGGCCCACGCCATGCCCCTGGAATCCTGGCAGCGGCAGCTCGCCGTCAACGTCACCGGCAGCTTCCTCGGCTTCCGGGCCGTACTGCCCGACCTGCGCAGCCGCCGCGGAGCGGTCGTCCTCACCTCCTCCGTCCACGCCCACAAGGGCATACCCGGACATCCCGCCTACGCGGCGTCCAAAGGAGCCCTGCTGTCCCTGTGCGGCCAACTCGCCGTCGAGTACGGGCCCGAGGTCCGCGTCAACGCCGTCCTGCCGGGCCCGATCCTCACCGCCGCCTGGGACAGGGTGCCGCCCGAGGAGCGGCAGCGCAGCATCGCCGAGACCGCGGCCCGCCGCTTCGGCACCCCCGAGGAGGTGGCCGCGGCCATCGCGTTCCTCAGCGCCGACGAAGCCTCCTTCATCACCGGCTCCAGCCTCCTCGTCGACGGCGGCTGGAGCGTCGTGAAGGCGTCCGCATGACCAGCGCGGCGCCCCCTCACCGGCGGCGGCTGGACCGTCGTAAAGGCCTCTGCATGACCACAGCGGCGTCCGCTCACCAGCGAGGGCGGCCGGAGTGTCGTAACGGCCTCCGCACGACCGCCACCGCGCTCTCTCACGACCAGAAAGGCTGTACGACATGACGCCCTACGCCCGCCGCGGCGTGCACGGCCAGACCGTGGAAGCCCTCGCCCGCCGCATCCTCGGCGGCGAGATTCCCGAAGGGACCACGCTCGACCTGGTGGCGCTGCAGAGCGAACTGGACGTCAGCCTCACCGCCCTGCGCGAGTCCCTCAAGGTACTGGCCGCCAAGGGCATGGTCGACGCCCGCCAGAAGCGCGGCACCTTCGTCCGGGCCCGCGCCGACTGGAACCTGCTCGACGCCGACGTGCTGCGCTGGCAGTTCGAGGGCGACCGCACCACCGAGACCGACCGCGCACTGCTGCGCAACCTCGCCGAGGTGCGCGCCATCATCGAACCGGCCGCCGTACGCCTGGCCGCCGAGCGCCGCACCGACGCCGACCTCGCGGCGCTGGAGAGTGCCGTGGACGCGATGCGGGACCAGGGCACCGACCCGGCCCACGCCGTGGAGGCCGACCTCGCCTTCCACCGTGCCCTGCTCGCCGCCACCCACAACGAACTGCTCCAGCGCATGGAGATGGTCATCGAGCCCGGCCTGGCCCACCGCGACCGCATCGTGCACAGCCACCCCCACCCCGAGGACCCCGTACCGGCCCACCGCGCCGTCCTGGACGCCGTGCGCGACCAGGACCCGCAGGCCGCCGAGGCCGCCATGCGCGCCCTGCTCGACCAGGCCGGCCGCGACCTGGACCGGATCGAGGGCCCCGACGACCCGAAAGGCGGCAAGTGAAGATCGCCCGCATCGAAACCTTCCTCGTCCCGCCGCGCTGGCTGTTCTGCCGGATCGAGACCGACGACGGCGTGGCCGGCTGGGGCGAACCCGTCGTCGAGGGACGCGCGGAGGTCGTCCGCGCCGCCGTCGACGTCCTCGCCGAGTACCTGATCGGCCAGGACCCACTGCGCATCCAGGACCACTGGCAGGTGCTGACCAAGGGCGGCTTCTACCGCGGCGGCCCCGTCCTGTCCAGCGCCGTCGCCGGCCTCGACCAGGCCCTGTGGGACATCGCGGGCAAGACCTACGGCGCCCCGGTGCACGCCCTGCTGGGCGGCCCCGTGCGCGACCGCGTCCGCGTCTACGCCTGGGTCGGCGGCGACGAACCCACCGAGCTGACAGAGCAGATAACCGCCCAGGTGGAGGCCGGTTTCACCGCGGTGAAGATGAACGCCGCCGGCGCCACCTCACCGGTCACCACCCCGGCCGAGACGGCGCAGATCGTCGCCCGCGTGGCCGCCGCCCGGGACGTCCTCGGCCCGCACCGCGACGTCGCCGTCGACTTCCACGGCCGCCTCACCGTCGCGAGCGCCCGCCGCGTCCTCACCGAACTCGCCCCGCTGCACCCGCTGTTCGTGGAGGAGCCCGTCGTTCCCGACCACGACCACCTGCTGCCCGGCCTGGTCGCCACGAGCCCGATACCCCTGGCCACCGGCGAACGCCTCTACTCCCGCACCGACTTCCTGCCCGCGCTCACCGCCGGCATCGCCGTCGCCCAACCCGACCTCTCCCACGCCGGCGGCATCACCGAGGTGCACCGCATCGCCTCGCTCGCCGACACCTACGGCGCCCAACTCGCCCCGCACTGCCCGCTCGGCCCCATCGCCCTGGCGGCCAGCCTGCAGATCGCGTTCGCGACGCCGAACTTCCTGATCCAGGAACAGAGCCGCGGCATCCACTACAACAAGGACGCCGACCTGCTGTCCTACGTCGTCGACCCCGAGCCGTTCCGGTTCGTGGCCGGGCACGCGCACCGAGGCGACGCCCCCGGCCTGGGCGTCACCGTCGACGAGGCCGCCGTACGCGCGGCCGACCGCACCGGCCACGCCTGGCGCAACCCCGTCTGGCGGCACGCCGACGGCTCCTTCGCGGAGTGGTGACGGGCGTGCTGGACATCGTCACCGACGCCACACATGGCGGACGCTGGACCTCCCTGCGCTCACCCGGCCGCGAATGGCTCTGGCACCGTCCGGCGCCGGACCGGGAACAGGCCGGACTCGGAGACGCGTTCGTCGACGCGGGCGGGCTGGAGGAGTGCATCCCCACCGTCCGCGGCCACCCCGACCACGGAGACGCCTGGGCCCGCGCGTGGACCCGCGAGGGCGCCGTCGAGCGGGTCCGGTGCGACCGCTTCACGCTCAGCCGCACCATACGCGGCACGGCCGCCGGAGCCGAGGCCGACTACACCCTGACGGCCGAGCCCGGCTTCCGCTTCGTCTGGGCGGCGCACGCCCTGCTCGACCTGTCCCCGGACGCGACCCTCGGCATGCCCTCCGGCGCGACCACCCGCCTCTTCCCGGAGGCCGCCGCCCTCCTCGACCAGGACTGGCCCACCGGGGCGCGCTGGATCACCGGCCCCTGGCCCACGCCGCACGGACTGCCCCTCGACCGGCTCGGCCCCGACGACGGCACCGCGGTGGGAGCCGTCGTCGACACGGAGGGGTGCTGTGTCCACGACGGCCACGACCGGCTGGCCCTGGCACTGCGCGCGGATGGCCAACCCGTGTCGATCGCCCTGTGGCGCAACCTCGGCGGCTTCCCCCAGCCGCATCCCTACCGCAGCACGGGCGTGGAGCCGATGCTCGGCCGCGTCTTCGACCTGGCCGAGGCCGGCCCCGACGACGCCGCCCGCGTACCGGCCTCGGGCGAGGTCCGCTGGCGACTCACCCTCACCGCGGCCTGCCGCTGCCCCTCAACTCCTGCCACAACCCCCGCGTAAAAGGAGCTCGTTCATGGATCTCCCCGCCGCCCTGGCAGCCCACCGGCTGCTCGCCATCGTGCGCGGCAGCGACGCCGACGCCGCGCTGCGCACCGTGCTCACCCTGGCGGAGGAGGGCGTGGAACTGATCGAGGTCTCGCTCACCGGTGCCGACGCCCTCACGGTGATCGCGCGAGCCCGGCAACGGCTCGGCCCCGAGCAGTTCCTCGGCGCAGGCACCGTACTCACCGCCGACGACGCCCGCGCCGCCCACCGCGCGGGCGCCACCTTCGCCGTCACCCCCGGGCTGGGCGACGGAGTCGGCGCCGCGCGCGACCTGGGTCTGCCGGTGCTCGCCGGTGTGATGACGCCGACGGACATCATCACCGCCCGGGCCCTCGGTGCGGCGGCAATGAAGCTCTTCCCCGCCGCGCAGGCCGGGGGAGCGGGGTATCTGAAGGCCCTGCGCGGCCCCTTTCCCGACGTGCCGTTCGTCCCGGTGGGCGGCGTCGACGAGGCGGTCGCCCGGGACTGCCTCGCGGCTGGAGCCGTCGCGGTCGGTGTCGGCACCCCGCTGGTCGGCGATGCCGCCGACGGAGGGAGCCTCACCGCCCTCAGGGAGCGCGCCCGCGCCTTCCGCACCGTCGTACGAGAGGCGGCACCGTGACCGCAGACCTCCGCCCCACCCGCCCCGACCGCCTGGAACTCGGCGAAGGCATCCGCTGGACCGGCACGCAGGTGGTCCTCGTGGACCTCCTCGCCGGGCGCCTGCTCACCGCCCCCGACGATCCGACGGCACCCCTGAAGACACTGGCCCGACTCCCCGTCCCCTTGGGCGCGGTGGCACCGGTGGCCGACCACCCCGGCGCCTGGATCGCGGCCGCCGGCACCGGCATCTGCCTCCTGAGCGCCGACGGCACCCTCGACTGGCTGGCACGCCCGGAGGACGACGCCGCGCTTCCCATGCGCATGAACGACGCCGTCGCCGACCCGACGGGCCGGTTCTGGGCAGGCAGCATGGCCTACGACGCCGACGAGTCGGCCGGCTCCCTCTACCGGGTCGACCACGACGGCACGGTCGTGCGTGTCCTGGACGGCATCACCGTGCCCAACGGGCCCGCGTTCACCGCCGACGGCCGCCTCATGTACCTGGCCGACAGCGCGCGAGGCGTCGTACGGCGCTACCCGGTCGACCCGGTGACGGGCGTCCTCGGCACACCGGAGACCTTCGTCACCGTGGACGAAGGGAGCCCCGACGGCATGGTGGTCGACGTCGAAGGCGCCGTCTGGATCGCCGTCTGGGGGACGGGAACCGTACGCCGCCATCTGCCGGACGGCCGCCTGGACCGCCTCGTACGACTGCCCGCGAGCAGGCCCGCCGGGGTGTGCCTGGAGGGCGACACCCTCCACATCACCACCGCCCACGTCGGCCTCACACCGCCAGGCCGCTACGACGGGGCCCTGTTCACGGCCCGCGTCGACGTGCCGGGCACACCGACACCCCCGTACCGGCTCACCGCGCCCCGCCGTCCCGCGGCCGCGGGGGAACCGTCATGACCACCTCGTGGCGCCCCGCTCCGGGCCCGGTCGTCTGCATCGGCGAGACGATGGCGGCACTGGCCCCCGACCCACCGAGTCCCCTCCAAAACGCCGCGCATCTGCGGCTCTCGGTGGCGGGAGCCGAATCGAACGTCGCCATGTACCTGGCCGACCACGGCGTCCGCGCCACCTGGCTCTCCGCCGTCGGAGACGATCCGCTGGGCCGCCGCGTCCGAGCGACCGTCGCCGCCGCCGGGGTGGACGTCTCACACGTACGCACCGACCCGCACCGCCCGACCGGCCTGCTGGTGAAGGACCCGGGCCCCGCGGGGACCCGCGTCCACTACTACCGCAGCGGCTCGGCCGCCTCCGCCCTCGGCCCCGACGCGCTGGACAGCCCGCCCATGCGCACGGCAGCGCTCGTGCACCTCACCGGCATCACCCCGGCCCTGTCGCAGTCGTGCCGGGAGCTGGTGACGCGTGCGCTGGCCACCGCGGACGGTGAACGGCGGTACGCGGTGAGCTTCGACGTCAACCACCGCCCGGCCCTGTGGCCGGACGGCACGGCCCCGGCCGTACTGCGCGAGCTGGCCGACCAGGCGGACATCGTCTTCGTCGGCCTCGACGAGGCACAGGGACTGTGGGGCGCGGACCTGACGGCAGCGGACATACGGGCGCTGCTTCCGCGTCCACGCATCCTCGTCGTCAAGGACGGCGCGAGCACCGCGACCGCCGTTACCGACGACGGCCAGTGCACCGTGCCGGCTCTGCGCACGACGGTGGTGGAGGCCGTCGGCGCCGGTGACGCCTTCGCGGCGGGGTTCCTCGCGGGCCTGCTGAAGGGCGCGACCACGGAACGCGCCCTGCGGCTGGGCCACATCACCGCCGTCTCCGCCCTCGAAGTCACCAGGGACCACGGCCCATTGCCCGACGAGAAGGAGACGGAGCGCCTCCTCGGCCTTTCGGCTCAGGAGTGGGCGAAGCGGGAGCGCTCCGTCGCAGTGTCGGAAGGGGCTGGTCAGAGCGTGCGGTGAAGGAGATCCAGCAGTGCCGCCCAGTGCCGCTTGTCGCCCTCCGCGTCGTACGACGCGGTGTCGGCCTGCGTGAAACCGTGCGGCGCGTCCGGGTAGACCTCGCAGCGGTGCCGTACCCCCGCCGCCGACAGCGCGGCCTCAAGGCGCTGAATCTGCTCGGGCGGCATGGACGGGTCCTGGTCGGCGTGACCGAAGTACAGTTCCGCGGTGACCCGGTCGGCCACCAGGTGCGGACTGTCCGGCGCGTCCGTCGCCAACTGCGCGCCGTGGAAACCGGCCGCCGCCGCGACCCGCTCCGGATACGTCCCTGCGGTGAGCAGGGACAGCCGCGCGCCGAAGCAGTAGCCGGTCACCGCGACCGGGCCGTCCGCCACCTCGGGGCGCTCCGCCAGCCAGCGCAGATACGCGCCGGCGTCGCGCATCGCGAGCTCGGGCGTCAGCGCCTGCCCCATCGGGAGGATCTGCTGGAACAGCCCGCCGCGGGACTCGTCGTCGATGAACTCGGGCAACTCCACGACCGGGGCGGGCCCGTGACGGTAGAAGACGTTCGGCACCAGGACGGTGTACCCCGCCTCGGCCAGCCGGTCGGCCATCGACCTCAGCTGCGGCCGCAGCCCGAAGGCGTCCATGTAGAACAGGACCGCCGGACGCGGGCCTCCGTCGCCCGGGCGGGTCAGATAGGCGTCGGCGGTGCCGTCCTCGGTGGGGATGTCAACGTCCGTTCCCTGTACGGCTGTCATGGCTGGGCTGCCTCTCTGCGTGGTCGACGACGAGGGGCCCGGCGGCTCGACGGGCCCGACGGCGGCCATCGTGACACGCGCGGGTAAGAGCCCTGTTGAGCGCCGCGCCCCGCCGACCCGGCTACTCGAACCGCGTGGTGTCACCCGCCCCGCGCCGTACGATCTCGGCCTCGCCCCCGGAGAAGTCGATCACCGTCGTCGGTTCCGTCCCGCAGTCCCCGGAGTCGACCACCCCGTCCAGGACGTGGTCGAGCCGGTCCTTGATCTCCCAGCCCTGCGTCATCGGCTCCTCTTCGTCGGGCAGGAGCAGCGTGCTGGACAGCAGGGGTTCACCGAGCTCGGTGAGCAGCGCCTGGGTGACGACGTGGTCGGGGATGCGCACGCCGACCGTCTTCTTCTTGGGGTGCTGGAGCATCCGCGGCACCTCCTTCGTCGCCGGCAGGATGAACGTGTAGCTGCCCGGCGTCGACGCCTTGACCGCGCGGAACACGTCGTTGTCGACCCGTACGAACTGGCCGAGCTGCGCGAAGTCCTGGCACACGAGGGTGAAGTGGTGCCGGTCGTCCAGCCGGCGGATGGACCGGATCCGGTCGATGCCGTCCTTGCTGCCCAGTCGGCAGCCGAGCGCGTAGCAGGAGTCGGTGGGGTATGCGATGAGCGCCCCCGACCGGACACTGTCGGCGATCTGGGCGATGGTGCGCGGCTGGGGGTTGTCGGGGTGCACGTCGTAGTACTTCGCCATCTGCCGAGCTTATGCCTGGGGACGGGGGTGGCCGAGCCGACGGGGCGGCCACCTGCCCGTTTCCCGCCCGTTTCGCACCCCCACCGCCCGGTCCACCTCGTGAAAGTCGCAGCGCACCCCGGCTGCCCTTGGGGTAACGTCCCCGACCGACGTGTCCGACCCGGGCGCGGAGTGCGGCGCAGGAGGGAGGGAGACGACGTGGCCGGCCGAGAGGGCGAGGGCCGTCGCGCGGACGGAGCCGACGGCGTGGACGCGACGTGGGCGCAGGAGTTGCTCGACCATCTGCGGCCGTCCGGGCGCGACGTCCGCAAGGTCGTCGCCTGGCTCGCCGACGCCGCACACGCCGACGTGGCGCTCCAGGACGACACCGGCGCCCTCCTCGCCGGTACCCGCACCCCCCTCGACGAGGCCCTGGTCGCCGACATCACCAACGGCCGGATCGCCTCCGCCGCACTCCAGGACCACGGACGCCACCTGAGGCTGGTCAGGGTCGACCTCCCGCACCCCGCGACGGCGGGCGTCCTCGCCGTCACCCGCCCCGCCCCCTTCGACCGGCGCACCGCCGACATCGTCACCCACACGGCCGGCGTGCTCGAACTCCTGCTGCGCGCCCGCGAGAGCGCGGCGGCCGGACAGCGCCTGCGCCGCGCCACGTCGGATCTGCGGCTGGCGATACTGCAACTGCTCATGGTCGAGGACACCGTCTCCGCCCGCCGGGTCGCCGCCGGACTCTGGCCCGGCCTCCTCGACACCGACACGGCCTGCGTCTACGTCGCCGAGAGCCGCCCCGAGGACCGCGACCGGCTCGCCGAGGAGTGCCTCGCCGCCACGTCGGAGCAGGCCCTCGTCGTGCGCTGCCCCGCCGTCGACTCGCATGTGATCGTCGTGACGCCCGGCGAGGCCGCCGCCGCGGAACTGCGCGCGCTGGTCGGCGGCCGCCCCGGCACCTTCCTCGGCGGCAGCGCCCGGCAGAGCCTCGCCCAGACCGCCACCGCCTACGGCCAGGCCGTCAGCGCGCTCGCCGTCGCGCACTTCCGCCCGGACAAGGCGGCGGTGTACGCCGAACGCACGCACCCCGAACGCCTCATGGACCCGGCCGCCCTCCGTGACTGGGCGGCCCGGGTCCTGCGTCCCCTCGACGCGCTGCCGCACCACACCCGCGCCGAACTCCTCGCCACCGTCCGCCTCGGCCTGGAGTTCACCGCCGTCAACGCGGCCGCGGTGCTCGGCGTCAGCCGCAACACCGTCCGCGCCCGCATGGAACGCGTCGAGGGCCTGCTCGGCACCGACCTGTCCGACCTCACCGTCCGGGCCGCCGTCCACCTGGCCATGAACACCCAGGCCGGCCTCGACCAGCAGCCCGGCGGCCACGGCGGCGCGGACACCCGGCTGGCCGACCTGCTGGCCGGGCCCGCCCTGCACACCTGGGCCGGTGAACTCCTGCGCCGCCTGGACAGCGACACCCGGAACCTGCGCCGCACCCTGCGCACCTGGATCGCGGCCGGCGGCAACGCCGAGCGAGCCGCGCACCTCCTCGGCGTCCATGCCCAGACGGTGCGTGAGCACGTACGCAGCGCCGAGCCCGTACTCGAACGGCAGCTGCTCGCCGGGGGCAGTGACCTCTACGAGGTCGTGCTGGCCCATCTGGCGCTCGGCGACCTTGACCAGCCCGCGCTGCACGGGGCGAAACCGGGCCATCCGGACGCACCTGTGCACGGTTGAGTCCTCCCGGCGCCCGAACGGGCATGAACACGGTTCACAATGAGCCGACCGTGCACGTAGGTTCGACGCGAGCCGCAGGGGCACGACCGGAACGGGGGACCGGTCGCGCCCCGGGCGGCACCCGGTCTCACCCCTGCAGCCGTACCGGCACTTCCTGCCAGCCGAACGCGATGAACGACGGCACCTGCCGCAACTCACCCTCGGCGAGCCGGATCTCGGGGAAGCGGTCGAACAGCGCGGGCAGCGCGGTCAGCGCCTCCATCCGGGCCAGCGGCGCGCCGATGCACCGATGCACACCGATCCCGAACGCCAGATGGTCGTCCGCGCCGCGCGTGGCGTCGAAGACGTCCGCGTCCGGACCGTAGTGCGCGGGATCGACCCCGGCGGCGGCGTACGTCGTGATGATGGCGTCCCCGGCCGGAATGGTGACGTCCCCGACCTTGATGTCCGTCACCGCGAACCGCAGCGGCAGTGAGGCGATGGACGGGTGCACCCGCAGCGTCTCGTCCACGACCGCGTCCCAGCCGATCTCCCCGGCCCGCACCGCCGCCAGCTGCTCGGGCCGCCGCAGCAGGGCGACCACCGCGTTCCCGATCAGGTTGACGGTCGTCTCGAACCCGGCCCCGATCACCAGCAGCAGCGTGTAGAGCAGCTCCTCGTCGCTGAGCCGGTCGCCGTCCTCGTCCCGCACCCGGATCAGCTCGGTGGTCAGATCGTCACCGGGGTGCTCGCTGCGGTGGGCGATCAGCGCGGGCAGCACCGTACCGATCTGCTGCTGCACGAACGCCGCGTGCTCCGGGCTCGGGTCGGACGTGTCCATGATCGCCGCGATCATCCGCGCGGTGTCGTCCCGCATCTCGTCCGGCACGCCGAACAGGTCGCAGATGATCCGCATCGGCAGCGGCTGGGCGAACCCGGCCTTCACGTCCACCACGTCACCACCGGTCCCGGCCGTCTCCAGCGCGTCGAGCAGTTCGGAGGTGACCGCCTCGACGCGCGGGCGCATCGCCTCGGTGCGCCGGTGGGTGAAGCTCGGCGAGACCAGCTTGCGCAGCCTGGCATGGTCGGCGCCGTACGTGGAGAGCATGTTGACCACGCCGACCCAGCCCAGGATCCAGCCCCAGGAGGGGTGTTCACCGATCTGGGGCCACAACCGCCAGTGCAGCCGCGGGTCCTTGCTGACCTGTGGGTCGAGGATCAGTTCCTTGAGCACGTCGTAGCCGGTGGGCGCCCAGGCGGGAATGCCGCCGGGCAGCTCCACGGGCACCACGGGGCCGAGGGCGCGCAGTCGGGCACTCTCGGCGGGGATGTCGGATCCGAACGGGTCGATGGCGAAGCGGTCGATGTGGTCGGGCACGGTCACAGGCGGTCTCCTGGCTGGTCGGGGGAGCGAGGGGTGAAACGCACGGGCAGCGCGGTCAGCGACCGGTGGAACGGACCCGGCCGCCAGGCCAGGCCCTCCCGGGGCAGAACGGGTTCGAGGTCGGGCAGCCACTGGGTGAGCCGCTCGATCGCCTCCGTGGCGATGAGCAGCGTGTGCTGCTTGACCGGGCAGGCGTGCGGTCCCGCCGACCAGGACAGGTGCGAGGCGTCCCCAGGATGCCGGGCGTCGCCGTGCTCCTGCTCGGCGAAGTACGCCAGCGCACCGTAGGAGATGACCACCGGCACCGCCGCCCGGATCCACACGCCGTGGAAGGAGTGGGGCTTGCGGGCGAAGTGGATGCCGTAGTTGGCGAGCGGTGTCTCGTGGTGCAGCACCTCCACCACCGCGTCCATCACGGGCCGGGCGCCGTTGGTGAGCGTCGAGTAGTAGTCCGGGTTGCCGAGGATCCGCGACAGCGCGTTCGACACCAGGTTGGCGGTCGGTTCGTGTCCGGCGCCGAGGGTGAGGAACACCTGCCAGGCGACCTCCTCCGGGGTGAGCCCCGCCGGGTGGTCCAGGAGCCGGCTCGGCAGGTCGTTGCCGCGCTGCTCGGCCTTCGCCGCGATCAGCTCGAGGACGTAACCGCTGTACTCCGCCTCGCCCTCGGCGGCATCGGCGCCGCCCTCCATCATCTTGCCGAGGGCGGCGTTGAGCCGTTCGCTCTGGCTGTCCGGCAGCCCGAACAGGCTGTTGAACACCAGCGCCATCAGCGGCCGGGCGAAGTCGCCCACCAGATCGGCCTCGCCGCGCGGCCCGAACCGGCTCACCAGCACATGCACCGCCCGGTGCACCCGCGCCCGCAGATCGTGCGGTTCGACCAGGTCGAAGGTGTCGATCAGCGTGGTGCGGTAGCGCACATGGTCGGCGCCGTCGGTGAACAGCGCGTTGGGCCGCCACCGCATCATGCCGAGGACGGGCGAGTCGTCGGCGACGGTCGCCTCCCACGGCCGCGGATCGTGCGAGAACGTCTCGGTGTCGTGCAGCAGATCCAGCGCGGCCCGCCGGTCGACGACGACGTACGCCGGTACGCCCGGCGCCAGTTCGGCCCAGCCGATCGGGCCCTGGGCGCGCAGGTCGGCGTAGTAGCGGTACGGATCCAGCGCGAAGCCGTCCTCCCACAGCCGCACGGGCGCCGAACGGGAGAAGGCCTGCTGGGCAGGGGGATAGGTGGTCACCGGCGCTCCGGGGGGTGGCGGTCGATCAGATGCTGGACCAGGGCGAGCAACGCGTCGATGGAGGAGTCGCGCTCCCGGGCGTCGCACGTCACCATCGGCGTGCCCGCGTCCAGGTCGAGGGCGGTGCGCAGCTGCTCCTCGGTGTAGTGGCGCGGGGCGTCCGGGAAGGCGTTGAAGGCGACCGCGTACGGCAGCCCGCTCTCCTCCACCAGCCCGAGCACGTCGAACGAGGCGTCGATCCGGCGGCTGTCCACCAGCACGAGCGCACCGAGCGCCCCGTAGGCGATGTCGTCCCACAGCGAGCGGAACCGCTCCTGTCCGGGCGTGCCGAACAGATACAGGACGATCCCGCCGGGCAGGCTGATCCGGCCGAAGTCGATGGCGACGGTGGTCGTCGACTTCTCCCGCACCCCGGCGAGGTCGTCCACCGTGGCCGACGCCTCGGTGAGGTGCTCTTCCGTGTGCAGGGGACGGATCTCGGAAACGGAGTCGATCAGGGTCGTCTTGCCCACCCCGAAGGGTCCCGCGACCAGGATCTTCACCAGTTCGCGGGCGCTGTCGGGGAGGTGGATGCCGCTAGGGGTGCTTGAGGGCGCGCAGGCCATCGGCCACTCTCTTCAGCAGGTCGGGGTCGAACCCTTCGGCGGGCGGGATGGGCGCGCGGGCGAGCACCAGGTTCCGGTCGACGAGACCGGCCGCCAGCACCCGCACGGCGGAGACCGGCAGCCGGAGCAGCGCCGCGGCCTCCACCACCGTCAGCGAACCGTCGGCCAGCTCGTCCAGCAGGGCCAGTTGAGCGGCCGGCAGATCGGCGGGCGGTGCCTCGCCGGTGCCGGTGAGCACGGAGAGCCGCTCCAGCCGGTCACGGCTCGGCCGGGCCACGCCGCCCGTCGACAGATACGCGGGAACCAGGGGACGGCCGCCTGGGCGGCCGGTCATGCCGACGGGCCGCCGTCGGCTCCTCGGGGCGCCGCGGCCATCGCCTTCTCACCGAGCCGCGCCACCTGCGAGTGCACCCGGTGCGCCAGCAGGTCCAGGCGCACCTCGGCGTCCCCGTACGCGGCGACGACGGTGCCGTGGTCCGTCGGCACGATCAGGACGTAGCCGTGGTCGGACTCGATGACGACCTGGCGCACCTCGGCCCGCTCCCGGTCGGCGAACGCCGCCGCGGCCGTCCGGCACGCGCCCTGGACGGTGCTGGTGATGGCGGCCACCCGCTCGGCCGACGGCTGCGACAGCGCGTCGGTGTACCCGGTGACGAGGCCGTCCCGGGTGAGCAGGACGGCGGCCACGACGTGCGGTACCTGCAGGATCGGTTCGAGCACCCACGCCGTGTCGCCCGCATCGCGGCTGGTCATCGAGCCGCTCCCCCTTCGTAGTCGGTCTGGTCGGTGTCGCTGGTCGCTTCGTCGGCCCGCTCGGGCACGCCGTCCCGGGCGACGGCCCGCGCCGCCGCCGTACCGGACTGCAGCGCGCCCAGCGCGGCCGCGGCCTCCTCGGGTCGCCGCGCCGGTCGGCGGGGCGCGGGCTCGCTGTCGGCGGTGGCCCGGGTACGGCGCCGCCGCTGCGGCAGCCCCCCGGCGTCCCGCGGTCCGTCGTGCCGGGATACGGCGCCGGAGGCGGCGTCGTCCGGTTCGGTGCCGTACGCGTGTGCCGGGGAGGACGTGGCCGGTTCGGCCCGGCGGGTCGAGCGCGGGGCGCCGGCGGCGGGTGGCCGCTCCTCGGGGTCGATCCGGCTCAGCAGGTGGCTGTCGACCAGCAGCACCGCGCGCACCCCGCCGTACGGGGAGGGCGAGGACAGGTCCACGCTCAGGTCGAACTGCCGGGTGAGCTGGCCGATCGCGGCGAGGCCCATGCGCGGCGGATCGCCGAGGTCGGTCAGCAGGATCGGCTCGGAACCGGCCACCAGCCGCTGGGCGCGGGCCCGTTCGTCCTGGGTCATGCCGAGCCCGGCGTCGTCGATCGTGACGCACACCCCGTGGTGCACATGCTCCAGGTTGACCGTCACGTCGGTGTCGGGCGCGGAGTGCCGCAGCGCGTTGTCCAGCAGCTCGGCGACGATGATCGCCACCGGTTCGACGGCGTGCGACACCAGGGCGGTGCCCGGCTTCAGATGGTTGTGCACCCGCACCCGGTGGTAGCCCGCGAGCCGGGCCTGACCACCCGTCACCGCGTCCACGAGGTGGGACTCCTCGCGGGCCAGTCCCACCCACGCCCCGCACACCACCGCGGCGACCTGCGCCCGGCGCAGCGACTGCTCGTTCTCGTGGTCGAGCTCGAACAGGGTCTGCGCCAACTCGGGGTCGTCGTAGCGCTGTTGCAGCGCCCGCAGGGCGTCCTGCAAGCGGTACAGGGCTGCCTGGATCTCCCGGGTGGCGCCCCGCATCCCGGCCTGCGCGGCCGCGTCGATGCGGGTGCGCTGCGCGGTCAGCTCCACGCGCAGCGCGGCCAGGACGTCCTCCAGGGCACCGCCCAGCGGGGTGCCGGTGAGATGCGGCTGCCGTGGGCCGGGCACCGTGATGTGTGGCCGGTCCAGCTGCCGGGCGGTGGCCGGCATGCGCTGTGCGGCGAGGTGTCCGACCTCCGCGGTGAACGCGTGCAGGGTGCCGTCGAGTTGGCGGCGCAGGGCGGCGATCTCGGCCCGCTGCTGGGCCTGTTGCCGACGGGACCGCATCAGCCCGCCACCGAGGGCGAGCGCGGACAGTGTGCCGGCGGTGAGCGCGCCGGCAACCAGGTCCGGTAATTCGATCATCGAAACGGTTCCAGGAGAGGTCGGGCAGGACGGAATCCGAAGCCCCGGTGGCGAGGCACTCGCAGCACAGTACAACCGGCGGCGACCGATCTCGCACGGAGTGATGAGACTTGGCTTCGAATCCGTCCGCTCTCTGTTCGCTTCCGTGGCAACTGTCTGAATTGCCGTGCAGGCGAGTGGAGTTGACGTCCTGGGTGAGTTGTTACGTGCCGCAGAGTGGCGCCAGCACCGAGAGGCTGCTGTTCGCCTGACGCAGTGCCAGCTCCAAGGTGGTCGGCGAGTGCAGTGCGCCCGTGCCGTCGGGCGGGATCAGCCACTCCAGGCACCGGGTGGACCGGTACGGCGGCGGCACCGCCACCCAGGACCCCCGGCCCGCGTGCCGCAGCCCGGCGCCGATCCACTTGCTGTCCGGGTCCGGCGGCAGGAAGAAGCCGACCCGGTGGGCGGCGGTGTCGACCAGCGTCGGGCCCGGCACCGGCAGCGCGGGCCGCCACAGCAGGTCCAGCGTGAGCAGGCCCAGCTGGTCGGGAACGCTCAGCACGTCCCAGAAGCGGCCCGCCTCCAGCAGGACGACGCCCTCGCCCCGGTCCCAGTCCCGCTTGCACACCCTGGGGTCGGGTGCGGCGGCCGCCAG
>NZ_BJND01000048.1 GCF_006539505.1 Streptomyces spinoverrucosus | reverse complement strand
CGGCGGCCGCCAGCCACTCCACTCCGCGTGTCCAGACGAGATCGCTCATGTTCCGCTCCGGGGGGTGTCCGCTCGACCCCGGTCGAGGCCGATCCGGCATATGCATGCTGGTAGATATTTCTATCCGGCGGAAGGGGTGGCGCAGGCTGGCGTTTGCGGCGGTTGCGTTCGAGACTCGGCCCTGCGTGCGACGTGCGACGTGCGACGCGCGACGTGGTGACCTGCCGGTGTGCCCGGCGGTCAGAGGGGTACCCGAGCCGCGCTGAGGGGTCCGCGCCCGAAGGACCCCGGTGAACCGGCGAAGGAGGAGGCCCGGATGACCAGTGGCACGGAGACCGGCGGCGTGACCGGCACGCCGGACAAGGACTACAACCTCATCTGGTACGTGGAGGCGTGTCTGAACAACGCGCTGCGCCTGGAGACGTACATCCAGGACGCCGAGCGCGACAAGGACACGGAGCTCGTGGACCTGTTCCGCAAGGCCCAGGCGGACAGCCGCAAGGGCGCCGAACTGGGCAAGGCCCTCCTGCGCTCCCGGCTCGACGGCGGCTGAACGGGCCTGCCGGACGGCCGGGGCCCGGACACCGACGCGCCGCCGGTGTCCGGGCCCTCGTCTGTGCGGGGCCGCCGTCAGTCGAGGTGGTAGCTGTCCCCGTACACCTTCCAGTCCAGCGGCGTGTTCAGGTCCAGATTGCCGTTGCGCAGGAAGACCCGCTGGGCCGTGTCGACCCGGCTGGTGTCGCTGTGCGCCTCCTCCTGCTTCATCGCCCACACCCGCGCGTCCAGGAAGGCGTGCAGGTACCTCACCTCGTCGCCGCCCTGTGCCGGGGGCACCGCGCTGCGCAGGGCCCGCTTGCGGATGTTGCGGAAGCTGAGGGGGTCGGTGCCGTCGCCGTGCATCACCAGGGCGTCGTAGTAGGCGAACTGGCCCAGCACCCGCAGCCCGTCCGTCTTGCCCTGCCGTACGGCCGGGTTGAAGTACACCCGGTCGCGCTCGTCGTTCTGCGCCTGCTGGAAGGCCCGGTCCTGCGCGGCCCTGCGCCAGTCCCGCGGGTAGTGCGGGTCGAGACCGTCGTGCGAGTCGGTGCCGTTGACCCGGCGCAGCGCCGGGAGATAGGGCGCCAGCACGTTGCCCGGCTTGCGGGCGGCGTAGAGCTCGACGAGGTCGAGCATGTCGCCGGTGCCGGAGCAGAAGCCGATGATGCCGGCCGTGTAGCCGCGGCCGTCGCGGATGTCCTCGATGTACTGGTACTGGGCCTTCCAGTCCAGCGACGAGTTCTCCGCGCTGGAGACCAGCTTCATGGCGATCTCCTTCTTCGCCGGGTCGTCCAGCCCCGGCGCCCGCGTCGCGGGGTTCGCGGCGGCGAAGGCGGGCCGGCCGCCCAGCAGCGGGGCCGCCGCGAGGGAGGCGCCGAGCAGGGCGAGAAGGGCGCGGCGCGAGGCGCTCGCGCGGGCAGTGGAGTCGTACGTCACGGGGGCTCCCGATGAAGGTGGGGGGTGGTGGACTGGCCGTTCCGTGAAGCGCGGATCGATAGGAAGGTTTCCTACCAGATATCGCGCACGGTGAGAACACCCTCGGACGACATCGGATCCGGCGTGGTCCGCCCGCCCGGCTCACCTCACGGCAGCGGCTGTTCGGCCCAGATCACCTTGCCGCCGGGCAGATAGCGCGTGCCCCAGCGTTCGGCGAGCTGCGCGACCAGGAACAGGCCGCGCCCGCCTTCGTCGGTCATAGCCGCATACCGCAGATGCGGGGCGGTGTTGCTGCTGTCGAACACCTCGCAGATCAGGCTCCGGTCCCGCAGCACCCGCACCCGGATCGGCGCGCCGCCGTAGCGGATCGCGTTGGTGACCAGCTCGCTCAGGATCAGCTCCGTGGTGAACGCCAGGTCCTCGAGGCCCCACTCCGTCAGACGCCGTGTGATCGAGGCGCGTACCTCGCCGACGGCCGCCGGATCGGACCGCACGTCGCAGGCGGCCACCCGGTCGGGCCCCAGGGCCTGGGTGCGGGCGACGATCAGGGCGATGTCGTCGCTCGGCCGGGCTTCCGGCCGCGAGTCCAGCACCGCCCGGCAGGTGTCCTCCGGCGACGGCCCGGCCTGCTCCAGGGCGGCGCGCAGCAGGTCGAGGCCGACGTCGATGTCCCGCTCCCGGTCCTCGACCAGCCCGTCGGTGTACAGCACCAGCCGACTGCCCTCCGGCACCTCCATTTCCGCTGTCTCGAACGGCAGGCCGCCCAGCCCCAGCGGGGGACCGGCGGGCACCTCGGGGAACTCCACGCTGCCGTCGGGCAGGACCAGTGCCGGCGGCGGATGCCCGGCGCGGGCAATGGCGCAGCGCCGTGCCACCGGGTCGTAGATCGCGTACAGGCAGGTCGCTCCCGTGATGGGCGCACTGCCACCCTCCGCCGCCTCGTCCTGGTCGATCCGGGCGACCAGCTCGTCGAGCAGCGCGAGCAATTCGTCGGGCGCGAGGTCAAGGGCGGAGAAGTTGTGCACCGCCGTGCGCAGCCGGCCCATCGTCGCGGCAGCGTGCAGCCCGTGGCCCACCACGTCCCCGACGACCAGGGCGACCCGGGTCCCGGACAGCGGCAGTACGTCGAACCAGTCGCCGCCGACCCCGGCCTGGGCCGGAAGGTACCGGTAGGCGATCTCCAGGGCGCTCTGCTCGGGCAGCGTGCGCGGCAGCAGACTGCGCTGCAGCGTCACCGCCATGGTGTGCTCGCGCGTGTAGCGGCGGGCGTTGTCGATGGACACGGCGGCCCGGGCGACCAGCTCCTCGGCCAGGGCCAGGTCCTCCGTGTCGAAGGGCTCGGGGTTCTCCGAGCGCCAGAAGGTGACCATCCCGAGGATCAGGGAGCCCGCCCGCAGCGGCGCGGTGATCAGCGAGTGGATCCCGTACTCCAAGGCCTGCGAGGTGAGCTCCAGGTCCTGCGCCTGCCAGCCCGGCGCATCCCGCAGACGGGGCTCGATGGTCGCCCGCCCGGCCCGCAGACTGCGGGCCTGCGGCGAGGAGGGGACGAACTGGATCCGCTCACCCACCGGATACAGCGGCGGATCCTGGTGTACGCCCGCCAGGGCCGTCCGGCGCAGCTCGGTTCCGACCTCCGGCTGCTCACCGCTGAGCACGGCGCCGAACAGGTCCACGGTCACGAAGTCCGCGAACCGCGGCACGGCCAGCTCCGCCAACTCCTCGGCGGTTCGGGTGACGTCCAGGCTGGTGCCGATGCCCACACCGGCCGCGTACAGCATGTCGAGACGCTCCCGCGCCACCTCGGCCCGGCCCGACAGGGCCCGCAGCTCGGTCGAGTCGCGCAGGGTCGCGACGCTGCCGTGCGGGCCGCCGCGCAGATGGGTGGGCCGCTGGTTGACCGCCAGCAGCCGGTCCTTGACCAGCCGCACCTCGTCCGTGGCCACCCGCCCCGACGCCAGCAGCTCCGCGGTGTCCACGGGCAGGCCGAGGTCGCGGACCCGGCGGCCCTCGGCGTCGTCGGGCAGGCCGAGCAGCCGGCGGGCCTCGTCGTTGGCGAGCAGCAGGGCGCCGTCGCCGTCGACGATGAGTACGCCCTCCCGGACCGCGTGCAGGACCGCGTCGTGATGCTCGTACATCCGGGTCATCTCACGCGGGCCGAGGCCACGCGTCTGCCGCAGTAGCCGTCGGCTCACCAGCGCGGTGCCCGCCGTGGCCATCACCAGCGCGCCGGCCGCGGTGAACAGCACCATCGGCAACTGCCGGTTGGCCGCACCGCCCACGTGTGCGGTGGTGATGCCAGCCGACACAAGGCCGACCACCCTGCCGTCCGGCGCCTTGATCGGCACCACGGCCTGCACCAGCGGACCTATCGTCCCGGTGATGTCCTCGACGACGGTCCCACCGGCCAGCGCGGGCTGAATGGTGCCGACGAACCGCTTGCCGATCCGGTCCGGGAGGGGGTGTGTGTAGCGGACGCCGTCGGTGTTCATCACGACGATGAAGTCGACCTTCGTCGCTGCGCGGGCCGCCTCGGCCCGTGGCTGCAGGATGGCCGTGGGGTCGGGGCTGCTCAGCGCCTCGCGGGTGCCGGGCGCGTTGGCGAAGGTCTCGGCGACCGCCAGTGACCGGTTGCGGGCCTCCGTCGTCGTGTCGTGGCGGCTCTGCAGCACCAGCGCCACCACGGCCACCACGACCAGCAGCAGCACGATCACGACCTGGAAGACGAACACCTGTCCGGCCACGCTGCGCCCGCTGAGCGCCGACCGTATGGCCGCGGCGGGACTCCACCGTGACCGCGTGCCACGCCGCCGCCCGTCCGGCCCGCCGTCCGCGGCCGACCGCGCCAGCCGCTCGCTGAGCACAGCGGCAGGCATGCGTGCGTGGTGCGCTGCTTCGGTGGGACGGGTGGGCCGAGTCCGGGATCGGCCCGATGGGCGGACCATGTGCCCTGTCTACACTCCCGAGCCCGAGGAGGCGAGGGAAGTCACGCAGTGTGGTGAGGCGCGTGTGTCATGTGACGGCGTCGCCGGTACGGTGCTCAGCCCGCCTTTCCGGTCCGGCGGGCGGCGAGCAGCAGCGCGATGTCGTCCGGCCGGTCCGTGGCGTGCCGGGCGGTCGCCGTGAGCCGGTCCGCGACGGTCAGCAGGGAGCGGCCGCCCGGCCGGCCCGCCGAGGCACCGGCCTTGGCCAGCGCCACCCGCAGCGCGCTGATCCCCTCGTCGATGTCGCAGCCGGCCCGCTCCACGAGCCCGTCCGTGTACAGCGCGAGCACGGCGCCGGGATCCATCACGAGGTCGGTCACCGGGTACTGGGCGTGCGGATCCACCCCGAGCACCACACCGCCGGGAATGTCCAGCACGAGCGTCCGGCCGCCCGGCCGGCGCAGCAGCGGCGGTGGATGTCCCGCGCGGGCCGCCATGGCCCGGCCGGTGACGGGGTCGAGACGGACGTAGCAGCAGCTCGCGAACTGGCCGGGGTCGAGGTCGATGAGCAGATGGTTGGTGCCGCTCAGCACCTCGTCCGGCGGCCGGTCGTCGAGCGCGAACGCGCGCACCGCGCTGCGCAGCTGCCCCATGGTCGCCGCCGCCTGCACCCCGTGCCCCTGCACATCGCCGATCACGAGGGCGAGCCCGTCCCCGGCCTCCACGACGTCGTACCAGTCGCCGCCCACGTCCATGCCCTGCGTGCCCGGCAGATACCGGCCCGCCGTCTCCACCCGGGGATGGACCGGCAGCCGCCGGGGCAGCAGGGCGCGCTGCAGCCCGCGGGCGAGCGCCGCCTCGGTCTCGTAGCGCTGCGCCTTCTCCATGGCGTGCGCGATCAGCCCGGCGAGCGCGGTGAGGACCGTGCGTTCCTCGGTGCTGAAGCTGCGGGGCCCTTCGAAGCCGAGGATGCAGGAGCCGACCGGCCGCCCCGACGCGATCAGCGGCAGGAAGGCGCGGGCTCCCTCGGTGGCGTCCAGCGGGATACCCGGGTAGGCGTCCGCCAGCTGCTGCATCGAGTCGAAGAACAGCGGCCGGCCGGTGGTCAGCGTCTCCACGCCGGGCAGCCGGGCGTCCAGGCTCACGCCCTCGAAGGGCGCGAGGAATCCGGGCGGGAAGCCGGTCTCCCAGGCCAGGTACAGGTGCCGCTCCTGGAGCAGGTAGATGGCGAGCCGGCGGCCGCCGAACGCGGGCAGCAGCTCCTGCATGACCACGGCGGAGACCTGCCGCGCGGTGGTCGCCTCGGTCAGCGCGATGGCGAGGACGATCGGCCGGTGCACCGGCGAGGTCGCCGCCACGCCGGTGCCGGCGGCCCCGTCCGTGACCTCGGGTGCGACCGGGGCCTGCGCGCCGCGATGAGCGGGGGCGATGGTGCAGGTCAGAAGGTCCGGGCCGGGATGGACGGAGACGGACAGCCAGTCACCGTCGTACGGCTCGAACTGCTGGGCGCTGCTCTCCCGCCCACCCGGCGGCGGCCGTCTGACATGGAAGTGGACGGGCTCGGGGGACAGCAGCGCCGCCCGCAGATGGTCCTCGCACGCCGGCTGGGCCAGCCACGGCACGCCCTCCCACAGCGCACGCCCGAGGAAGCGTGCCCGCGGCTCGCCCAGCAGTTCGGCGGCGCGCGGATTGGCGTACACGATCAGCCCCAGCCGGTCCAGGCAGAACACCCCTTGGGGCAGCTGGTCGGCGGCCGCGTCGGCCACCGAGGCCGCGTCGAGGACGATCCCGCCGACCGGCTGGTCCGGGCCGTGCACGGCGGCATCCGGGCAGCACAGCTCCACCAGCCGGTCCGCGCCCTCCGCGGTCCGCAGACGCAGCGGCCCGGACGGCTGCTTGCCCGCGGCGGCCTCCCGCAGCAGGTCCGCGAGCCGGTCCGTGTCCTCCGCGGCCACGGCCCGGACCAGCGCGTCCGCGCCCCAGGGCCGGTCCTCGGCGGCCAGCGGCAGCAGCAGCCCGGCGCTGTCGTCCGCCGTGACCAGGTCGGTCGTGGGCTGCCAGGCGAACCGCCCGACCCGCCCCGCCGTCGGGCAGGCTCCGGGCGGCCGTACGCACATCGGCTCGTCGTCCCAGACCAGCGGCACCCCCGCCGCCTCCAGCCGCCGCACGGCGGCGCCCAGCTCCTCGGCGATCTCGGCCACCCGGTCCCGCTCGACCAGCACCTCGGTGATGTCGGAGGCGGGCGGCAGCAGCACGGTCAGTACGCCGAAGGGCGCCGACATCCCCATGACGGGCACGTTGATCGACCCCACCGGGAACGGCAGCCCCGCCGCGAACTGCGGATAGCGGCGCATGCTCTCGGTGGCGTTGGGCAGCACGATCTTCACGCCGAGCCGGTAGGCGTCGGCGACCGGGAACCGGCGGTCGACGTGCAGCCGCCACCAGGGCCGGTACAGCCGCCCGGGCAGCCCCACCAGGACGGCGAGCCGCAGGACGCCGGGGGTTCCGGACGGGACGTAGACGCCCGCGGCGCGGCCACTGGTGGCGCGGACCGCCTCCGCCGCGGCGTTGGCCAGCAGCGTGGCCAGCCCGCCGGGCGTCCCGTTCCGGCCCTCGGCGCTCCCAGTCATCGGCCCTACCTCGTCCATGCGCGCCGTTGCGCAGGCGACACAGCAAGAATGCGCCTCGACGCCCCTTGCCCGCACCCGGGCGGGCGCGAATCCGGAGCGTACGCCATGGATCGGCGGAGGGAACCGGTCCGGACGGCGCCTTCTGGGAGGTGACGGCCGGAGGGCCTACGTGAGGCTTCGGGAGCCGCCCTGCTCGACGGGCGGGGCGAGCAGGGCCCGCCGGACCTTCGACGGCCTCGCCCGGCTCGCCGAGTCGCCCGCGCGTCTCAGGACGCCCGCAACGTCCGCTTCGCGAGCTCGTACGCCGGAAGCATCGCCTCGTGCTCCGCGGTGTCCAGCCCGCCGAGGTGCAGGACGACCGGGCCGTCCGGCGTGGCGACGGCGAGCGCGCGCTCCGTCTTGGTCTCGTCCATCAGCTCGCTCGTGTACAGGTACTCCACCTCGGTACCGGAGAGGTCCCCCGCCTCGAATGGCGTGTACTTCTCCTCGCTCACGCCCTTCTCGGCGGCCAGGAACTCCTCCAGTACGGCCCGCGCGTCGGCGTCGCCCGGCTCCCCGGTCCAGATCCGCAGGAAGCCGATGTGCCCGGCGGGCTTGGCGTCCACCTCGCAGGCGGCGGTGACCGGACCCTGCCGCAGCACCATGTCGGCGAGCTCCTCCGGCACCTCCTTCGAGGCGCCGGGGGCGGACTCCGCCTCCCACTTCACGGCGATGTCGAAGGTGACGGGCAGTTCACAGGGCGATCCCGCCGCCCCGATCGTGCCGCCGCTCTCGACGCCCTCAGGCGCCGTATTCGCCGCGTCCGCCGCGTCCGCCGGGTTCGAGGCAGAGGCGCTCGCGCCCGCCTTGGCGTCGTCCTCCGCCCCCTCCCCGCAGCCCGTCAACAGCCCCGCCACCAACGCCACGTGGACCAGCCCCCGCCACGCGTTCCCCGCCCCGACCTGCACCGCGGTGTCTCCTCTCGGTTGAGGCGGGCACTGTATCCCGGGCGCACCACGGGCGGCGCGCGGGCCCCGTGGCTCAGCGGGCCAGCGTGGCCCGGGCCGCCTGCAGCGCCTGCACGGCGTAGGACCGGCCGAACAGCACGGCGTGCACGAGCAGCGGAAACAGCTGGTGCAGCGCGATACGGTCCCGCCAGCCCGCGGCCAGTGGGGCGGCCTCCTGGTAACCGTCGAGCACCTCGTCGAGGTGGGGGCAGCCGAAGAGATGGAGCATGGCGAGGTCGGTCTCGCGGTGCCCGCCGTGCGCGGCCGGATCGATGAGCCAGGCGTGCCCGTCGGCGCCCCACAGCACATTGCCGTTCCAGAGGTCGCCGTGCAGCCGCGCGGGCGCCTCGGCGGGCCCTGCGAGTTCCGTGAGCCGCTCGCAGACGCGCTCGACGACGCTCGCCTCGGCGGCACGCACGGTCCCGTCGTCCACGGCACGCCGCAGATACGGCAACACACGGTGCTCGGCGTACCAGGTGGGCCAGTCGGTGCCGGGGACGTTGCGCATCGGGGCGAGCCCGATCGACGCGTCCCTCGGGCCGCCCGGCGGTGGAGCCCCGAACGCCTCCGCCCCGGAGGCGTGCAGCGCGGCCAGGTCACGCCCGAACCGCACGGCCGCCCGCCCGCTGGGCCGCCCGTCCGGCACCCGGTCGGTCACCAGCCACCGCCCGTCATGACCGTGCACGGCCGGAACCCGCACCGCGCCCGCCGCGCCGAGCCACCGCAGTCCCGCCGCCTCGGCCCGCACCCCGCCCGGCGCGTCCTGGCTCTTCACCATCACCACCCGCCCGTCGTCGAGGGTGACCTCGGCGAGCGTGCCGGACACCGGTCGCACGCCGGTCACCGCCCGCCCCGTGAACCGGGCCGCCGCAGCCTCGGGCTCCTGGTCGCTGCTCTGCACGGCCCCCACCGTACGACAGGGCGGAACCGGCCATTTGCGGTATCGGCAAAGGCGTTTGTCCCGGAGCGACGGCCGGGCGAGGCTCGGTCCCAGCACGCCGACCCGGCATCGAAACCCCGAGGAGACGCCATGACCGAACTCGCACCCACCGAGCCCGCCGCCTTCTGGGAGGCCCGCTACCGCGACACCGACCGCGTCTGGAGCGGCCGCCCCAACGCGCTGCTCGTCCGCGAGGTGGCCGACCTGAAACCCGGCACCGCCCTCGACCTGGGCTGCGGCGAGGGTGCCGACGCGGTGTGGCTGGCGTCCCGCGGCTGGCAGGTCACCGGCGCCGACATCTCGGCCACCGCCCTGGAACGTGCCGCCCTGCACGCCGCCGACGCCGGGGTCGGCGACCGCACCGCCTGGGAACGGCACGAACTCGGCCGCACCTTCCCCGAGGGCACCTACGACCTGGTGAACGCCCAGTACCTGCAGTCCCCGGTGGCCTTCGACCAGCAGGGGGTGCTACGACGGGCCGCCGAGGCAGTCGCCGTGCACGGCACGCTCCTGATCGTGATGCACGCCGGCTGGCCGTCCTGGCAGACGGAACCGCCCTTCGAGGCCGTCTTCCCCACGCTGGAGAGCGTCCTGGCCGAACTCGCGCTGCCCGACGGGAGCTGGACCGTCGAGACGGCGGAGACCGTACGGCGGACAAGCGTCTCACCCGACGGGGAGGAGGGCTTCCGCGAGGACAACGTGTGGCGCATCCGGCGCGTCTGAAAGCCGCGTTCGAAGCGCCCGCCCGGGAAGCACCGGCACGTCATGCGTGGGCCACCGGCACCTCACACGGACGGCTCCGTGTGACCGGCACGCGCCCCGGGAACTCGGCGGCCATGACCGAGCAGGCAGCACTCCACGCGTCCTACTGGCTCGACACCCTCCCGCCCGGCGACCCGGCACCCCCGCCCGCGGGCGACTTCCAGGTGGACGTCGCTGTCATCGGCGGCGGCATCGCCGGGCTGAGCACGGCCTGGGAACTGACCCGGCGCGGGCACGGGGTCGCCGTACTGGAGGCCGACCGGATCGCCGCCGGCGTCACCGGGCACACCACCGCCAAGCTCAGCGCCCAGCACACCCTGATCTACGACCGGCTGCGCCGCACCCGCGGCACCGACGGGGCCCGCCTCTACGCGCGCTCGCAGACGGAGGCCATCCACCACGCCGCCGAGATCGTCCACGAACTGGGCATCGAGTGCGACTGGGAGGACACCGCCGCCTACACCTTCGCCCACGGCCGCCGCCGCATCCCCGAGCTGCGGGCCGAGGCGGAGGCCGCCAAGGAGGCGGGACTGACCGCCGAGTTCGTCACGGAGACGGACCTGCCGTTCCCGGTCGCGGGCGCGGTCCGGGTCGCGGACCAGGCCCAGTTCCATCCGCGCAAGTACCTGCTGGCGCTGGCCGACGCCATCCGCAGCGGGGGAGGGCAGCTGTACGAGGGGACACGCGTCCTCGGGCTCACCGAGGGCGAGCCGTGCGTGCTGACCACGGAGGAGGGCACCCGCGTGACCGCCCGGGCGGTCGTCGTCGCCACGCACTACCCGGTCTTCGACCGCGCCCTGCTCTTCACCCGCCTGGCACCCCGCCGGGAGGTCGTGGTGGCGGCCCCCGTCGACGCGGCCAAGGCCCCCGAGGGCATGTACATCACGCCCGAGCACCACACCCGTTCGGTGCGCACGGCGCCGTACGCGGACGGCAAACGGCTGCTCATCGTGACCGGCGAGCACTTCACCCCGGGCAGCGGCCGGGACTCCGAGGAGCCGTTCGCGACCCTCACCAGCTGGGCCGAACGCCACTTCGGCACGCTGCACCTCAGCCACCGGTGGGCCACCCAGGACAACGACTCCACCGACCACGTACCGCTCGTCGGCCTGCTGCACCCCGCGAGCCGTCACGTCTACGTCGCCACCGGCTTCGGCGGCTGGGGCATGACCGGCGGGATCATGTCCGGCCGGCTGCTCTGCGACCAGATCACCGGGCGTGAGGCGGCACCGTGGAGCGAGCTGTACGACCCGCGCCGCATCACCCCCGTGCTGCGCGAGGGCGGCCAGTTCATCCGCCACCAGGCCAATGTCGCCCGCCACTTCATCGGCGACCGGCTCCCGGCCCTGACCCGGCCGGGGCTGGACGACCTCGCCCCCGGCGACGGCGCCGTCGTGCACATCGGCGGCAGCCGCTGCGCGGTCCACCGCGACGAGGACGGGCGGCTGCACGCGGTGTCCGCCCGCTGCACCCATCTGGGCTGCCTCGTGGCGTTCAACCGCGCCGAACAGGCCTGGGAGTGCCCCTGCCACGGCTCCCGCTTCGCCCCCGACGGTCAGGTCCTGCAAGGGCCCGCGGTACGACCGTTGGAACAGCGGGACATCTGAGGCGGCGAACGGCTCTCTGCGGCACCCCGTAGGCCCTCGCGGGCTCATGAACGCCCCTACCGCCGCTCCCGCAAAGCCCGCGCATGGCTCATGAACGCCGCCAGCCCCACCTCGAACGCCCGGTCCGCCCGCCCCTCGCCCACCGCCGCGAGCACCCGGGCGAGCCGGGGCGTGGGGGCCTGGTCCGTCAGTTCCCACATCGTCTCCGGCGCCGCGAGGTCGAGCGCCGAACCCAGCACCAGGTTCTCCAGCGCGATCAGCAGCGGCATCACCTCGGCGTCGGTGAAACCAGCGTCCAGCAGCAGGCCGACCGCCCGCTCGTACTGCTCCAGCACCCGAGGTGCCCGCACCGGTGACGTCATCAGCAGCGGAATCGCCCTCGGATGCGCGGCGAAGGCGGCGCGATAGGACCGCGCCCAAGCCTCCAGCCCCACGTCCCAGGGCGTGAGATCCAGCGTCCCCGGGTCGATCGCGGCCGCCACCCGCTCGCGCAGCAGCTCCACGATGCCGTCCCGGCCCTCCACGTGGTGGTACACCGACCCGGTCTGCGCCCCGAGCCGCCGGGCGATCTGCGGCACGCTGAAGTCGCCCTGCTCATCGATCAGTTGGAGCGCGGTCGTGGTGATGCGCTCACGATCGAGCAGCGGTGTGCGCGGCCGTCCCATGGTCAGCGTTCTCCCTGAGGTCTTCCCGAATGCCCAACAGGAGGTTACATTGCGGAAACCGAAAGCCTTTAGGTTTACGGGAGGAGCGCGGGAACTGCGCGACCAGCCCCACCCAACCCGCACACACCCGCACACAACAACCACCACGGCGATCGAAGGGCAAGACGCGCATGACCCCGACCACCCCCGACGCCCCCGCCGACAGAGCACCGGCCCCCACGGCCACCCTCCGCTCCGGCTCCCTCGGCACCGCCGACATCGCCTTCTTCGTCGTCTCGGCCGCAGCCCCGCTCACCGTGATGGCCGGTGTCGCCCCGCTGGCGATCCTGCTCGGCGGCATAGGCGCCCCCGTCGGCTACCTCCTCGCCGGTATCACCCTCGCCGTCTTCGCCGTCGGCTTCACCACGATGAGCCGTCATGTCCGCGGCGGCGGCGCCTTCTACGCCTTCATCACCCGCGGCCTCGGCCGCCGCGTCGGCATCGGCGCCGCGCTGCTCGCCCTGGTCGGCTACAACGGCATGGAGATCGGCGTCTACGGCCTCCTCGGCACCGCCACCCAGGACACCGCACACGCCCTCTTCGGCGCCGACATTCCCTGGCTTCCGGTCTCCCTGGCGGGCCTGCTGCTCATCGGCTACGGCGGCTACCGCTCCATCGACTTCGGCGCCAAGGTCCTCGGCGTGCTGCTGGTCGCCGAGACCGGCATCCTCGTCCTGCTCGCGGCCGGCGTCCTGATCAAGGGCGGCGCCCACGGTCTGTCCGCCGCCTCCCTCGCCCCCGGCAACGTCCTCGTCCCCGGCACCGCCGCCGTGCTCGCCTTCGCCTTCGCGGCGTTCACCGGATTCGAATCAACCGTCATCTACCGCCGCGAGGCCCGCGACCCCCACCGCACCGTCCCGCGCGCCACCTACCTTGCCGTCGGCTTCCTCGGCGTCTTCTACGCCTTCACCGTCTGGATCGTCATCCAGGCCTTCGGCAACGCGGAGGTCGTGCGGGCGGCGGGCGAGGACCCGGGCGCGCTCTTCTTCACCGCGATCACCACCTACGTCGGCGGCTGGGCGGCGGACCTGATGCACGTCTTCATCGTCACCAGCGTCCTCGCCTCGCTCCTCGCCTTCCACAACGCCATCAACCGCTACGCCCTCGCCCTCGCCGAAGAAGGCGTCCTGCCACGCCCGTTGGCCCGCATCCACCCCCGCCACCGCTCCCCGTACGTATCCGGCATCGCCCAGACCGTCCTCGGCGCCCTTGTCGTCCTCGCCTTCTGGGCGGCGGGCGCCGACCCGTACGGTCAGCTGCTGCTGTGGGTCAACACCCCCGGCATGATCGGCCTGATGGTGCTGCAACTGCTCGCCGCGATCGCCATCCCCTGCTACTTCCGCCGCGTCCGCCACCAGGAGGGCACCCTGCGCACCCTCGTGGCCCCTGTCCTCGCCACCGTCCTGCTGGCCACGGCGATCGTCCTGGTCGTGACCCACATCGACCACTTCACGGGCGCGTCCCCGACCGTGAACACCCTCCTGGTCGCCGTGGCCCCCGTCGCCTTCGCCGCCGGCCTCCCGCTCGCGTGGTGGCTGCGCCGCAGGCGCCCCGAGGTGTACGAGTCCTTCGCCGCCGAGCCGGATGAAGCCGCAGACAGCACCCCGCCCAGCAAGGACGCCACAGCGTCCGCCCCGTCGAATGGCCTTGCCCAGTAAGGGAGTTCACCGCATGCCCACCGCCGACCTCGTCCTCACCGGCGCCCAGGTCCGCACCCTCGACCCCGCCCGCCCCCGGGCCACCGCCGTCGCCGTACGCGACGGGCTCGTGGCGGCGGTCGGCGACGAGAGCGACGTACGCGACTGGCGCGGCCCGGGCACCGAGGTCGTACCACTCGACGGCGCCTACCTGGTACCCGGTCTGGTGGACGCCCACAGCCACCCGGTGTGGGGCCTGGACATGGCGACCGGGACGGACCTGTCCGCGGTGCGCGACCTGGCGGGACTGCGCGCCGCGCTCGCGTCGGCGGCACGCATCGACGGCTGGGTGATCGGTTTCGGGCTGGACCACAACGCCTTCGAGGGCCGCCCCATCGACCGCGCCCTCATCGAGGAGGCACTCGGCGGAGCCCCCGCCTTCCTGCGGCTGTACGACGCTCATTCCGCCCTCGCCAGTGCCGCCGCGCTCGACGCGGCGGGCGTGACCGGGCCGCGCGCCTTCGCGCAGCGCTCGGAGGTCGTCTGCGAGGCCACCGGCCGCCCCACCGGGCATCTCGTCGAGCACACGGCGATGGACCTGGTGGCCCGGGTGATGCCCCGCCCGACCTACGCCGAACGCCGCGCCCGCCTGGTGGAGTTGCTGTCGGCGATGGCGGCGACCGGTCTGACCGGCGCGCATGTGATGGACGGCGGGGACCTGGACCTCGTCGAGTCCGTGGCCCGTGAGACGGTCCTGCCGGTGCGGCTGCGGTTCGCGCCCTGGTGCATGCCCGGCGCCGACAAGGACGACCTGGACGAGCTGATCGCCCTACAGGGGCGGGGCGGGCGGCACTGGCTGGTCGGCGGGGTGAAGTTCTTCATGGACGGCACCGTCGAGGGCGGCACCGCCTGGCTGACGCACCCGGACTGCCACGGCCAGGGCACGGCGGCGTTCTGGCCGGATCCCGAGGCCTACGCCGCCGCCGTACGGCACCTGCACGCGGCCGGAGTCCGCACGGCCACGCACGCCATCGGCGACGCCGCGGTACGCCACGTCCTCGACGTGGTGGCCGCCCTCGGCCCCGGCGCCCGCGGGGCGCACCGCGTCGAGCACATCGAGACGGCACCGGACGACCTGCTGCCGCGCTTCGCCGCACTGGGCGTGACGGCGTCCATGCAGCCACCGCACACCGCCTACACCCGACCCGACGGCACCGACGAGTGGTCCCGCCGCCTGGGCGCCGACCGGGCCGCCCACGCCTGGCGGCTGCGTGACCTGCGTGACGCGGGCGCGACGGTCGCCCTCGGCTCGGACTGGCCGATCGCCCACTACGACGCCCGCACAGTGCTCGCCACGGCCCGCCGGCCGAAGGGCGCCGCCTCGCACCGCGCCGGCCTCACCGGCCTGGAGGCCCTGGAAGGCTGCACGACGCACGCGGCGTACGCGGCCGGCGAGTCCGGCACGGCGGGCCGGATCGCCCCCGGCCTCCGCGCCGACCTCACCGCGCTCGCCGTGGACCCCGTCGAGGCCCCCGCCGACGAACTGGCTCAGGCGCCGGTGCGCCTGACGGTGACCGGCGGGCACGTGGTCCACCGGGCGGGGTGAGCGACGGGCGTTTGCGCCTTGTGGATCGGATCACTCGGAGAGCGACAGCGAACGCCTCCGATGCTTGGAGTGAACGATCGTGGCGCGAGAGAAGAAGGCCAAGGCCAAGATGGAACAGGCCAAGGGCAAGGCCAAAGAGGCGGCCGGCCGCGCGGTCGGCAACGAGCGAATGACCGCCGAGGGCAAGATGGAACAAGCCAAGGGCGACGCTCGCCAGGCGAAGGAGAAGACCAAGGACACGTTCAAGCACTGACCGGGCGACGTACGAGGAGCGGGTCCCCCACGGTGTGCCGGGGAACCCGCTCCTCGTCCGTGCGGCGGCTCAGATCCCGCAGGAGGACGCGGACCAGAACTGGCTGTCGCGGTGGTCGAGGTGGGTGTGGTCGTTGTGACCGGGGTAGCCCGGGCCGAGGATGCCCCGGAAGCCGTGGTTACGGGCCTGCTTGGCCAGCGTGCACAGGGAGTGCGGGCCGGCCCCGAGGTCGGCGGCGTCCCCGTACAGGTGGCGGCTGTTGCCGGCGCCGCCCACCGCGCTGTTGCAGGCGTAGGAGCGGAAGCCGCTGGTCACCGTGATGGGCTGGTCGCCGAGCGCGTGCCGCATGGCCTCCAGCTTCCACATGGTGCGCAGCGCGTTGGCCTTGGCCGTCGAGGCGCTGACCGCGCCGCCGGACCAGGTGGTGTTGCAGTCGTTCAACTCGCTGTACGAGAAGTGGATCGGCGTGCAGTCGTCGTCCTGCAGGGCGTAGAGCTTGTTGAAGGTGTTCGGGCCGGCGACACCGTCCGCGGCCAGGCCGTACGCCGACTGGAAGCGCTTCAGGGCGGCCTCGGTGGCCGGCCCGAAGTCGCCGTCGACCGCCAGCACGGCGCCGTAGCCCGGGTAACCGCCGAGGCGGATCTGCAGCTGGGTGACGTCGGCTCCCGAGGAGCCCCGCGAGAGGGTGCGGTTCCAGGTGTAGCAGCCGTCGGCGTGCGCGGTGCCGGCCGTGGCGAGGGTGCCCGCCCAGGCGCCAGTCATGACCATGACAAGGGCGACGAGGAGTCGAACGGTCCGTCTGTACATGTGCTCTCCATGTCGGGGGAGACGTGACGTTTTGCCGAACGTGCAGGGCTGTGTGACGCGCGTCAACGATGGGGCACGCCGCCGTGGGCGCGCAAGGGCGGGACCGCCCAGTTGCCCGGACGGTCACCACCCATTGGCGCGCCCTTCACGGCGGCGCATGCGACGGGTCAGGAGAACAGCAGCCGCCAGGTCAGCGGGCCCGGGTAACCGTCGGCGTCACCGCGCAGCTCCGCGCGGGACTTCTGGAAGTCACGCACGTTCAGCCGGTCCGCCTCGCCCCACGCCCGGCTCGGACCGACCCGGTAGTGGTCGCCGAAGCCCCGCTTCACGAGCTGCTTGCCGAGCTGGAGCACGTACTCGTTCGACGCCCCGTCCCGGAAGTACTTGCGGCCCGGGAACGCGGGAACCGTCGGCTTGCTCGGTTTCGGCGGCTTGGCGTCCCCGGTGTCGTCGTCCCCCAGGTCGAGATCGGCCTTGGCGTACTTCAGGATGCGGGCGAAGTCGATCGCGCCCGGGTCGCCGTGCGAGTTCTCCGGCACGTGCATGTGCCCGCACACGCCCCTGAAGTCAGACCACTTGGCCCCGGACATCCGCTGGCCGGCGCCGTTGGCGTACGACGACGGATACGCGGGCCACTGCTTCGGGCCCGACAGGGGCAGGCCGTGCTCCTCGTGCATCCACGCCAGGAACCGGGCCACCCCGCGCAGCGCCCAGTCCGGCGCGTCCGGCCAGTAGATGTGGCTGTGCCCGGCGGACTTCCACTTCGCGTGCGTCTTGGGATCGCAGGTGCCGACCAGCTCGACCTGGCACACGTTGAGGGTGTTGGTCTCGACCCCGCCGCGCAGGTTCTGCAGGGCCCTGGACGAGGTCTCGATGTCGAAGTGCTGGTACCACTTCAGCTTCTTCGCCCCCAGGTCCGGCACCGCCGTCAGGTTCGGCGCCGAGGAACCTCCGCCGTAGCCGGGCAGGGAACGGCCCTCGGTGGTGTGCAGGACGACGACGTTGACCTCCATCGCCGTCCCGCCGAAGTCGTCCTGGTACCAGTTGGCCCGGCTCGCACCCGGGAACCTCTGGGGCCCTGTCTTCTTGCTCAACTCGTCCTCCCCCGTAGAAGTTGACTCTCTGATCGACGATCCCGGCACTCGACGATTGATACGAGCGTTTTCGGCCAAACTCACAGCGTGACTAGGCGGGCACGTCCCGTGCGGATAACGTGAGCCCGCCGCGTCGCCACACCGGGGGCACAGGGCCCGCAGGGACTTGCGCGCGGCGGAGGATTACCCCTTTGACCACAGCATCCGTGCTGATGGCCGACGTCTTCCAGGTTCAGCCCTACACGTCCCACTGCGAGGTGATCTACGCCGAGGGCGCGCACGCCGTCATCGGTGTATCGCCGGGCAACAGCTATTTTTCCGCCCGGCGGCTGCACGACCTCGCCCGCTGGGGGCTGGACCACTTCGAGAAGGTCGACTTCGTCTACACCGACCTGTTCCTGGCCGAGATGTACGAGGCCTCCGGCTACGCCCCCGACGACGCCCGCAGAAAGGCGGTGAAGAACCTCAGGGGCGTCCGCGCGAAGGTCCGCGACGCGGTGACCGGCGCCGACCCGGAGGGGGCGCGGCTGCGCTGGCAGCCGATGTCCGATTTCCGGTCCAACCCGTCGTACCAGGAGATCCACCGGCATCTGAAGAGCCGACTGGCCACCGACGACGACTTCCGCGCGGTGTGCGAGGCCCTCGTGAGCCGGTTCCTGACCGCCCGCGGGGAGGCGGCGAGCGAGCGGCAGCGCGCGGTGTGCCTGGAGTACGTGTGCGCTGAGGCCCCGCTGTTCCTCGACACCCCCGCGATCCTCGGTGTGCCGTCCTCGCTCAACTGCTACCACCAGCTCCTGCCGATGGCGGAACTGCTCTACGCGCGCGGCGCCGGGCTGCGCGCCTCCCGCAACCAGGGTCACGCCGTCGTCACCCCCGCCACCGCCGAAGGAGCCGCCGCATGACCACCGCCCTTGACGCCGCCCGCGCCACGGACATCCTCGACTTCCCGTTCTCGTGGGAAGGGACGCGGGTGCCCGCCGAGGTGGCGGAGCTGCGCGCCACGACCCCGGTCCGGCGGGTCCGCACGATCGCCGGTGACGAGGCCTGGCTGGTGTCGTCGCACAGCCTGTGCCGGCAGGTCCTGGAGGACGACCGGTTCTCCCTGAAGGAGACCTCCGCCCCCGGCGTCCCGCGCCAGTACGCCCTCACGATCCCGCCCGAGGTCGTGAACAACATGGGCAACATCACCGGCGCCGGGCTGCGCCGGGCGGTGATGAAGGCGCTCAACCCCAAGGCGCCGGGCCTGACCGACTGGATGCGCGCGGAGGCCGAACGTCTCGTCGCCGCACTCGTCGAGGCCGGACCCACCGCGGATCTGCGGGCCGCGTTCTGCGATCCGTACTCGGCCGGGATGCACTGCCGGATCCTCGGCATCCCGCAGAGCGAGGCGCCGCACTTCCTGCGCAGCCTCGACATCGCGTTCATGAACTCGCCGTGCCCCATCACGGGCGCGAAGATCAACTGGGACCGGGACATCAACCGTATGAGCGCCCTCCTGAACGATCCCGCGACCCAGGGCCTGATGGGCGAGCTCGCCGCCCTGCGCGACAACCCCGACTACGCGCACC
This sequence comes from Streptomyces spinoverrucosus, assembly GCF_006539505.1. Classification (GTDB taxonomy): domain Bacteria; phylum Actinomycetota; class Actinomycetes; order Streptomycetales; family Streptomycetaceae; genus Streptomyces; species Streptomyces spinoverrucosus. The sequence continues at coordinate 4,997 of NZ_BJND01000048.1, read as the reverse complement.
TGACGGACGAGATGCTGGCCACCGTCGGCGTCACCATGTTCGGCGCGGGCGTCATCTCCACCTCCGGCTTCCTCGCGATGGCGCTGGTCCACCTGCTGATCCACCGCACCACCTGGGATCTGCTCCGGGACCACCCGGAACTGCTCGACCGCGGAGTGGAGGAGCTGCTGCGGGTCAACCTCTCCATCGGCGACGCCCTGCCCCGGCTGGCCCTCGCCGACGTCCGGCTGGGCGAGGTGGAGGTCAAGCGGGGTGAACTCGTCCTGGTCCTCGTCGAGGGCGCCAACCTCGACCCGGAGAAGTTCCCCAACCCGCACCGCTTCGACGTGCACCGCGAGAACGTCGGCGACCACCTGTCCTTCGGCGGCGGCTCCCACTACTGCCCGGCGACCGCCCTGGGCCGAGCGCACGCCCGGATCGCCCTGGAGGTGCTCCAGCGGCGCCTGCCGGACCTGAGCCTCGCGGTGCCGGTGGAACAGCTCGTGTGGCGTACCGGCTTCATGAAGCGCATCCCCGAGCGGCTGCCCGTCACCTGGTAGCACGGCGTCGTCCCCGTCCCGCCACCCCTGGGACGGGGACGCCCGCTCGTCGGCCCGCGGCTCGTCAGTCCTCCGCGACCAGCGCCGGTGTCGACGGCGTCAGCACCTCACCGCGGAAGAAGGCCGGGCTGCGTCGGCGCATCACCGACATGATCACCAGGCCCAGGGCCAGCAGCCCCACGCCGATCACGAACACCGACCCCACACCCAGCACGGACGAGCCGCTGCCGTACGCCGGGTCCCACATGTCGATCAGCGTCTTGGCGAACACCGCCGCCAGCAGCACCCCGCCGACCACCGGGAACAGCCCCTTGAACAGCAGGTCGCGGCCGGAGCGCCGCAGCTCCGCACGGAAGTACCAGGCGCAGGCGAACGCCGTCAGCGCGTAGTAGAAGCAGATCATCAGGCCGAGCGCGTAGATGGTGTCGACCAGCACGTGCTCGCTGACCAGCGTCATCACCGTGTAGAACACGCCGGTCGCGACACCCGCGGTCACCGTGGCCCGCCCCGGCGTCTTGAAGCGCGGGTGCACCCGGGCGTACGACGGCGGCAGCGCCTCGTACGTCGACATCGCCAGCACCGTACGGGCCACCGGGATGAACGTCGTCTGCAAACTGGCCGCGGCCGAGGCGAGCACCGCGACGAAGAGCAGGATGCCGAGCGCGGGGCCCATCACCGGGCCGGCCAGCGCGGCGAAGACATTGCCGGAGGTCTCCGGGTTGGCGAGACCCAGCCCCTGGTCACCGGAGCCGACGACCATCTGCGCCGCCACACCGGTGGCCAGATACGAGCCGACCAGCACCACCATGGCGACCAGCGCCGCGCGACCGGGGGTACGGCTGCTGCCGCTGGTCTCCTCGTTGGCGGTCAGGCAGGCGTCCCAGCCCCAGTACATGAAGATCGACAGCGACAGACCGGCGGTGAACGCGGCGAACGACTGCACGGCGAACGGATTCAGCCACGACCACGAGAACTCCGCCGACGTCGGGAACTCGGCGCTCCCCGCCTTCCCGAAGGCCATCGCCACGAAGACGGCCAGCACCAGCAGCTGCAACGCCACCAGCGCGTACTGCACACCCTTCGTCGCGGTCATCCCCCGGTAGCTGATCACCGTCGCCACCGCGATCAGGGCCAGACAGGTGACGATGTGGACGGCCTTGTTCCCGTCCAGCGCGGCGACGGACTCACTGCCCGTGAGCTCGCCCGCGAGCAGCCAGAAGTACGAGGTGGCCACACCGGCCAGGTTGGACAGCACGATGATCGTGGCGATCACCAGCCCCCAGCCGCACATCCAGCCCACGCGCGGCCCGAACGCCTTCACCGTCCAGGTGAACGAGGTGCCGCAGTCCGGCATCGCCTTGTTCAGCTCGCGGTACGCGAAGGCGACCAGCAGCATCGGCAGAAAGCCCGCGAGGAACACGGCGGGCATCTGCACGCCCACCTCGCCCGCCGTGGAACCGAGCGTCGAGGTGAGGCAGTACACCGGGGCCACGGTGGACACACCGATGACCGCGCTGCCCAGCAGGCCGACGGAGTTCCCGCTCAGGCCCTTGGCGCGCATCCCCCCGACGGGGGGCGCGCCCGTGTCTCCGGCCCGGGGCCGTACGTCCAGCTGAGTCATGAACAGGACGTTAAATCCTGCGGTATCCGTGCCGACGCGACGTGACGTCAGCCTGACGGGAGGCACAAAATCCGATCATTCAACGGCGCAACGGTGATTGGTCCTGCGATTGAAAGGTTGGTCGTCGAATCCATACCGGACTTCCAATGTCGACTTCCAAGCGTCCGATATTCGGTAATCGCAGCGAGGCCCGATGTGACGCGTTGCGATCTTTCCGTGTGATCCGCGCCACACCGGGCCTCGCGCCCGTTCACACACGTGCGGCAAACCGCTCCCACACGCGGTGGTTCTTCAACAGCCCCGTGACCTCTTCCAGCACCCCGGTGCCGGTCTCGCCGGTCACCACGCCGGGCGCGTCGGCGGGCACGCCCGCGGCCTCCAGTGCGGACTGCGCGCCCGCCCAGCCGCCGATCGCCTTGCCGTGCCGGAACGCCTCGCCCAGCATCAGCAGCACCCGCGGATCCGTGGGGCGCGCGCCGTTCGGCTCGCCGTTGCCCGCCTTGGCGTCCCGGGCGCCGTAGGCGTCGCCGCCCGGCCCCGGCACGCCCGCCAGCAGCAGGGCGTCGAACTCGATCGAGCGGGCCGTGGCGAACGTCCGCTGCACGGTGATCGGCTCGCCCTCCGAGTCGAGCTTGCCGCCCGAGGGGGCGATCACCAGGGGCACCATCCCGCCCCTCAGGACGATCTCGCGCACCACGCGCACGCCGTCCAGGTCGCCCGCCCCGTCGGTGACGATCCCGACGATCCGGCCGTCCAGCGGCCAGGCGCGGCCGACCTGGGACAGCGCCGGGGACGGCTCGACGGTCTCGATCGGCACCGTCGGCTCGGGCGCCGGCAGCCCCAGACCGGCGGCGACGGGCTCGCACAGCTCGGGGTCGATGTTGGCCAGCACCCGCAGCCCCCGCTCCTTGATGGCCTGCTCGTAGCACTTGCCCAGCTCGAAGGTGTAGGCGGCGACGATGTGCTCCCGCTCCACCGGGCTCATGCTCCGCCAGAACCGCCGGGGCTGGCTGAAGTGGTCCGCGAACGACGTCGGCGCCTCACGCACCTTCTGCGCCTGCGGCACCGTCACCGGCGCCTCGATGTACGCGCGGGTGTCCGCACCCGCCAGGAACGGGCAGCCGCCGTCCAGCGAGTTCGGCCGGTAGGGCGCCGCACCGCTGTGCACGGCCGTCTGGTGCATGCCGTCGCGCAGCATGTCGTTGATCGGCGCGTGCGGGCGGTTGACCGGGATCTGCGCGAAGTTCGGCCCGCCCAGGCGGGTGATCTGCGTGTCCAGGTAGGAGAACAGCCGCCCGGCCAGCAGCGGGTCGTCGGTGATGTCTATGCCGGGCACGAGATGGCCGGGGTGGAAGGCCACCTGCTCGGTCTCGGCGAAGAAGTTGGTCGGATTGGCGTTCAGCGTCAGCAGCCCGATCGGCTGCACCGGCGCCAATTCCTCCGGGACGATGTTCGTCGGGTCGAGCAGGTCGATACCCTCGAACGTCTGCTCGGGAGTGTCCGGGAACGTCTGGATGCCCAGCTCCCACTGCGGGTACGCCCCCGCCTCGATCGCGTCGGCGAGATCGCGCCGGTGGAAGTCGGGGTCGACGCCGCCCGCGATCTGGGCCTCCTCCCACACCAGGGAGTGCACGCCCAGCTTCGGCTTCCAGTGGAACTTCACCAGCGTGGTCGCGCCCTCGGCGTTCACCAGCCGGAAGGTGTGCACGCCGAAGCCCTCCATCATGCGGAACGACCTGGGGATGCCCCGGTCGGACATGTTCCACAGCGTGTGGTGGGTGGCCTCGGTGTGCAGGGTGACGAAGTCCCAGAACGTGTCGTGCGCGCTCTGGGCCTGCGGGATCTCCCGGTCCGGGTGCGGTTTCCCGGCGTGGATGACGTCGGGGAACTTGACCGCGTCCTGGATGAAGAACACCGGAATGTTGTTGCCCACCAGGTCGAACGTGCCCTCGCTGGTGTAGAACTTCGTCGCGAAACCCCGCGTGTCGCGGACCGTGTCGGCCGAGCCGCGCGAGCCGAGCACCGTCGAGAACCGCACGAACACCGGCGTCTCGGCGTCCTTCTGCAGGAAGGCCGCCTTGGTGACGCTCGCCGCGCTGCCGTAGCCCTGGAAGATGCCGTGGGCGGCGGCGCCGCGCGCGTGCACGACCCGCTCGGGGATGCGCTCGTGGTCGAAGTGGGTGATCTTCTCCCGCAGGTGGTGGTCCTGGAGCAGGACCGGCCCGCGGGCGCCGGCCTTGAGGGAGTGATCGGTGTCGTAGAGCCGGTTGCCCTGCGCGGTGGTCAGATACGGGTCGCCCTGCCCCTGCGTCGTCGGGTCCGCCTCGGTCGGTATGCCGGTGGGGCTCACCGTTGCGGGAGCGGCCTGGTCCGGCTTGGGCGGCAGTGGCCCCCGGACATCGGTGGGCTCGTGCACCGGCGGCGACTCGGCTCCGGGCCGGCCCGGGACGCCCTCCGCGGGCCCGTCGTCGCCCAGGGCGGCAGCGGCCTTGTCGGCCACGGCTTTGATGGGGTTCTTGTCGCTCATGGCACTCCCAAGGGAAGGAAGGATCGACGTATGGGCGACCGCGCGCTCGCGCGACACCGCACGCGAGGCCCTGAGTACCCGAAGCCCCCGGACCGAACCGTCCGCATTTCGGCCGGTTGAAGAGCCCGGTCCGCGTGCACCTGAGGACCTATGCGAGGGATACGAGCGACGGTGCGCACGCTCCGGCGCCGCTACGGCACCGCCGTGGAGGCGGTACGGCGGGCCTGCGCCGGTCCGGGCCGTGAGCGCGATCTGGCGGTGCAGGCGGTGAAGGCGGCGCTGGCCGCGTGGCTGGCCTGGGCGGTGGGGG
>NZ_BJND01000047.1 GCF_006539505.1 Streptomyces spinoverrucosus | reverse complement strand
GTCATCCGCTCCTGGCTGCTGGACCTCGCGGTCAACGCCCTCGACGAGGACGAGCACCTGGAGAAGCTGCGCGGTTATGCACAGGACTCCGGCGAGGGCCGCTGGACTGTGGAAGCCGCCATCGACAACGCCGTGCCGCTGCCCGCGATCACGGCCTCCCTCTTCGCGCGGTTCGCCTCGCGCCAGGAGGACTCGCCGCAGATGAAGATGATCGCGGCGCTGCGGAACCAGTTCGGCGGCCACGCGGTCGAGAAGAAGTAATCCACACCCTGGGGAAACCCAGGACCACGTTGGGGGAGGTCGGCGCACCACCATGCACGTCACGCATCTGTCGCTCGCCGACTTCCGCTCGTACGCCCGGGTCGAAGTCCCGTTCGACCCGGGCGTCACCGCCTTCGTCGGCCCCAACGGCCAGGGCAAGACGAACCTGGTCGAGGCCATCGGCTACCTCGCCACCCTCGGCAGCCACCGCGTCTCCTCCGACGCCCCGCTCGTCCGGGTGGGCGCCGAGCGGGCGATCATCCGTGCCCAGGTCCGGCAGGGCGAGCGGCAGCAACTGGTCGAGCTGGAGCTGAACCCGGGCAGGGCCAACCGCGCCCGCATCAATCGGTCCTCGCAGGTCAGGCCCCGTGACGTGCTCGGCATCGTACGGACGGTGCTGTTCGCCCCCGAGGATCTCGCCCTGGTCAAGGGCGACCCTGGCGAGCGGCGCCGCTTCCTCGACGAGCTGATCACCGCCCGCTCCCCGCGCATGGCCGGTGTGCGCTCCGACTACGACCGGGTCCTCAAGCAGCGCAACACCCTGCTGAAGACGGCCGCACTGGCCCGGCGGCACGGCGGCCGGACCATGGACCTGTCCACACTCGACGTCTGGGACCAGCACCTCGCGCGCGCGGGCGCCGAGCTGCTCGCCCAGCGTCTCGAACTGATCGCCGCGCTTCAGCCGCTCGCCGACAAGGCGTACGAACAACTGGCCCCCGGCGGCGGTCCGGTCGCCCTGGAGTACAAGCCGTCCTCCCCGGGCGACGCCCATACGCGCGAGGCCCTCTACGAGCAGCTCATGGCCGCCCTCGCGGACGCCCGCAAGCAGGAGATCGAGCGAGGCGTCACCCTTGTGGGGCCTCATCGGGACGATTTGCATCTCAAACTCGGTGAGATGCCCGCCAAGGGATACGCCTCCCACGGCGAGTCCTGGTCCTACGCGTTGGCGCTGCGCCTCGCCTCGTACGACCTGCTGCGCGCCGAGGGCAACGAGCCCGTGCTGATCCTCGACGACGTCTTCGCCGAGCTGGACACCCGTCGCCGGGAGCGGCTCGCCGAGCTGGTCGCGCCCGGCGAGCAGGTGCTGGTGACGGCCGCGGTCGACGACGACGTACCGCATGTGCTGGTGGGGGCGCGGTACACCGTGGCGGACGGGACGGTCGAGCGCGCATGACCACGGACGAACCGGGCCCGAAGAAGACCCCTCAGCCCTCGGGCGTCGACCTCGCGCGTGTGGCGCTGCGGGCGGCGAAGGAGGCCGCACGCGCGCGTGGGGACGCGGTGCAGCAGAAGAAGCAGGCGCGTCGCGGCGGTCTGCGCTCCGGCGCGCGCGCCGACGGCCGCGACCCCATGGCGCTCGGCGCCGCCATCAACCGACTGATCAGCGAGCGCGGCTGGGAGGCTCCGGCCGCGGTGGGCGGTGTGATGGGCCGCTGGCCGGAGATCGTCGGCGACGACGTGGCCAAGCACTGCGTCCCGGAGAAGTACGACGAGGACGAGCGGGTGCTCGTCGTGCGCTGCGACTCCACCGCCTGGGCCACCAACCTGCGGCTGCTCGCCCCCACGCTGGTGGCCCGCCTCAACGAGGACCTCGGCCATGGCGCGGTCAAGGCGATCAAGGTGTACGGCCCTGGCGGCCCCGTCCGTCGCTACGGCCCTCTGCGCGCCCCGGGGAGCACCGGGCCCGGCGACACCTACGGGTGAGCCACGACAGGTGCAGGGTGAGCTGCATCACATGCCACGGGTGACTCACGTCACCTTGGCGGCGGCCGACGGTCGCCGTTGTCCACAGGCGCGCACTGATCGTCGTACAACCGCACGCGGTTGCGAATCCTGACCTGACCCCGGAGTAGCGATGGGTTGACACCCGGAAGCGCTGAGTGCCTCTGTGAGCCTCTTGGAGCCCCCATCCGCATATCGGGACCCGGCCGAGGATGGTTCAGGGCGGCACATGCGGACTCAGGTACCGGCAAACCCCCATCACTGTCGGCGCTACCGGTAGACTGGGAGACAATCCCGCCCCGATCGTGGGGACCGTCCGGGAAAAGCTGAGCAACGCTGAACAAGGCTTACCAACGCAACATGCCGCAGCCGCTCCGGCAACCCGCCGACGAGCCCGGCTCGTGCTGTGCCAGAAAGGGCGCTTCGTGGCCGATTCCGGCAACCCCAACGAGAACATCCCGTCCACCGAAGCCGGCGTGAACGCCGTGGCCAACGCCTCGAACGGCGAGGTCACGGCTTCGTACGACGCCAGCGCCATTACCGTCCTCGAGGGTCTGGACGCGGTCCGCAAGCGACCCGGCATGTACATCGGCTCGACCGGTGAGCGCGGCCTGCACCACCTCGTGTACGAGGTCGTCGACAACTCCGTCGACGAGGCGCTGGCCGGGCACGCGGACACCATCGACGTCACGATCCTCGCCGACGGCGGGGTCCGGGTCGTGGACAACGGCCGAGGCATCCCGGTCGGCATCGTCCCGTCCGAGAACAAGCCGGCCCTCGAGGTCGTGCTGACCGTGCTGCACGCGGGCGGCAAGTTCGGCGGTGGCGGCTATGCGGTCTCCGGCGGTCTGCACGGCGTCGGCGTCTCCGTCGTGAACGCCCTGTCCTCCAAGGTCGCCGTCGAGGTCAGGACCGACGGCCACCGCTGGACGCAGGACTACAAGATGGGCGTCCCGACGGCCCCGCTCGCCAAGCACGAGGCCACCGAGGAGACCGGCACGTCGGTCACCTTCTGGGCCGACGGCGACATCTTCGAGACCACCGACTACTCCTTCGAGACGCTCTCGCGGCGCTTCCAGGAGATGGCGTTCCTCAACAAGGGTTTGACGATCAAACTCACTGACGAGCGCGAGTCGGCCAAGGCCACGGCGGGCGCGGACGAGGCGGGCGCGGACGAGAAGCAGGAGCCCAAGACCGTCACGTACCACTACGAGGGCGGCATCGTCGACTTCGTGACGTACCTCAACTCCCGCAAGGGAGACGTGGTGCACCCCTCGGTCATCGACCTGCAGGCGGAGGACAAGGAGAAGAACCTCTCCCTCGAGGTCGCCATGCAGTGGAACAACGGCTACACCGAGGGTGTCTACTCCTTCGCGAACATCATCCACACCCATGAGGGCGGTACGCACGAGGAGGGCTTCCGCGCCGCGCTGACGTCGCTGATCAACAAGTACGCGCGCGACAAGAAGCTGCTGCGTGAGAAGGACGACAACCTCACGGGTGACGACATCCGTGAGGGCCTGACGGCGATCATCTCGGTCAAGCTGAGCGAGCCGCAGTTCGAGGGCCAGACCAAGACCAAGCTGGGCAACACGGAGGCGAAGACCTTCGTGCAGAAGGTGGTCTACGAGCACCTCAACGACTGGCTGGACCGCAACCCGAACGAGGCCGCGGACATCGTCCGCAAGGGCATCCAGGCGGCCACCGCGCGCGTGGCGGCCCGCAAGGCGCGCGACCTGACCCGCCGCAAGGGCCTGCTGGAGAGCGCGTCGCTGCCGGGCAAGCTGTCCGACTGCCAGTCGAACGACCCCATCAAGTGCGAGATCTTCATCGTCGAGGGTGACTCCGCCGGTGGCTCGGCCAAGTCCGGCCGCAACCCGGAGTACCAGGCGATCCTCCCGATCCGCGGCAAGATCCTCAACGTCGAGAAGGCGCGGATCGACAAGATCCTCCAGAACCAGGAGATCCAGGCGCTGATCTCCGCCTTCGGCACCGGGGTGCACGAGGACTTCGACATCGAGAAGCTCCGCTATCACAAGATCATCCTGATGGCGGACGCCGACGTCGACGGCCAGCACATCAACACCCTGCTGCTGACCTTCCTGTTCCGCTTCATGCGGCCGCTGGTCGAGGCGGGCCATGTGTTCCTGTCCCGTCCCCCGCTGTACAAGATCAAGTGGGGCCGGGAGGACGTCGACTACGCGTACTCCGACCGCGAGCGTGACGCGCTGATCGAGATGGGCCGTCAGCGCGGCAAGCGGATCAAGGAGGACTCGATCCAGCGCTTCAAGGGTCTCGGTGAGATGAACGCCGAGGAGCTGCGCATCACCACGATGGACCAGGAGCACCGCGTCCTCGGCCAGGTCACCCTCGACGACGCCGCGCAGGCCGACGAGCTGTTCTCGGTCCTGATGGGCGAGGACGTCGAGGCCCGCCGCCAGTTCATCCAGCGCAACGCCAAGGACGTCCGCTTCCTCGACATCTGAGTCGGTCTCGGCTGACCGCACCAGGAAGGATCTTCACCAGCTATGGCCGACGAGAACACTCCTGTCACGCCTGAGGACGAGGGCCAGACCCTCCGCGTCGAGCCCGTCGGGCTCGAGACGGAGATGCAGCGCTCGTACCTCGACTACGCGATGTCCGTCATCGTCTCCCGCGCGCTGCCGGACGTCCGGGACGGCCTCAAGCCCGTCCACCGCCGCGTCCTGTACGCGATGTACGACGGCGGCTACCGCCCCGAGCGCGGCTTCTACAAGTGCGCGCGTGTCGTGGGCGACGTCATGGGTAACTACCACCCCCACGGCGACAGCTCCATCTACGACGCCCTGGTCCGCCTCGCCCAGCCCTGGGCGATGCGCATGCCGCTCGTCGACTCCAACGGCAACTTCGGCTCCCCGGGCAACGACCCGGCGGCGGCCATGCGGTACACCGAGTGCAAGATGGCGCCGCTGTCGATGGAGATGGTCCGGGACATCGACGAGGAGACCGTCGACTTCACGGACAACTACGACGGCCGCTCCCAGGAGCCGACCGTCCTGCCCGCCCGCTTCCCGAACCTGCTGATCAACGGCTCGGCCGGGATCGCGGTCGGCATGGCGACCAACATCCCGCCGCACAATCTGCGCGAGGTCGCGGCCGGCGCCCAGTGGTACCTGGAGCACCCCGAGGCCAGCCACGAGGAGCTGCTGGACGCGCTCATCGAGCGCATCAAGGGCCCCGACTTCCCGACCGGCGCCCTGGCGGTGGGCCGCAAGGGCATCGAGGAGGCGTACCGCACCGGCCGCGGTTCGATCACCATGCGCGCGGTGGTCGAGGTCGAGGAGATCCAGGGCCGCCAGTGCCTGGTGGTCACCGAGCTGCCGTACCAGGTGAACCCGGACAACCTCGCGCAGAAGATCGCCGACCTGGTGAAGGACGGCAAGATCGGCGGCATCGCGGACGTCCGGGACGAGACCAGCTCCCGCACCGGTCAGCGTCTGGTCATCGTGCTGAAGAGGGACGCGGTCGCCAAGGTCGTACTGAACAACCTCTACAAGCACACCGATCTGCAGACGAACTTCGGCGCCAACATGCTGGCGCTGGTGGACGGTGTGCCCAGGACGTTGTCGCTCGACGCGTTCATCCGGCACTGGGTGACGCACCAGATCGAGGTCATCGTCCGCCGTACGCGCTTCCGGCTGCGCAAGGCCGAGGAGCGGGCGCACATCCTGCGCGGCCTGCTGAAGGCGCTGGACGCCATCGACGAGGTCATCGCGCTGATCCGGGCCAGCGACACGGTCGAGATCGCGCGTACGGGCCTGATGGAGCTGCTGGAGATCGACGAGATTCAGGCCAACGCGATCCTCGAGATGCAGCTGCGGCGCCTGGCCGCCCTGGAGCGCCAGAAGATCGTCCAGGAGCACGACGAGCTCCAGGCGAAGATCACCGAGTACAACGAGATCCTGGCCTCGCCGGTCCGCCAGCGCGGCATCGTCAGCGAGGAACTCGCCGCGCTCGTCGAGAAGTACGGCGACGACCGCAAGACCCAGCTGATCCCCTACGACGGTGACATGTCCATCGAGGACCTCATCGCCGAGGAGGACATCGTCGTCACCGTCACCCGCGGCGGTTACGTCAAGCGCACCAAGACGGACGACTACCGGGCGCAGAAGCGCGGCGGCAAGGGCGTACGCGGTACGAAGCTGAAGGAAGACGACATCGTCGACCACTTCTTCGTGTCGACCACGCACCACTGGCTGCTGTTCTTCACCAACAAGGGCCGTGTCTACCGGGCGAAGGCGTACGAGCTTCCCGACGCCGGCCGCGACGCGCGCGGGCAGCACGTGGCGAACCTGCTGGCCTTCCAGCCGGACGAGGCGATCGCCGAGATCCTCGCGATCCGCGACTACGAGGCGGCGCCGTACCTGGTCCTGGCCACCAAGGGCGGCCTGGTGAAGAAGACCTCGCTGAAGGATTACGACTCCCCGCGGTCGGGCGGTGTCATCGCGATCAACCTGCGGGAGCGGGAGGACGGTTCCGACGACGAACTGATCGGAGCCGAACTCGTATCGCCGGACGACGATCTTCTGCTGATCAGTAAGAAGGCACAGTCGATCAGGTTCACCGCGACGGACGAGTCCCTTCGCCCAATGGGACGTGCGACATCAGGCGTGAAGGGCATGAGTTTCCGCGAGGGAGACCAACTGCTCTCGATGAATGTTGTTCGACCCGGTACGTTCGTGTTCACTGCCACCGACGGCGGGTACGCGAAGCGGACCGCCGTCGACGAGTACCGCGTCCAGGGTCGCGGCGGCCTCGGCATCAAGGCCGCCAAGATCGTCGAGGACCGTGGTTCGCTCGTCGGCGCGCTGGTGGTCGAGGAGACCGACGAGATCCTCGCCATCACGCTGTCCGGCGGTGTGATTCGTACGCGAGTCAACGAGGTCAGGGAGACGGGCCGTGACACCATGGGCGTCCAACTGATCAATCTGGGCAAGCGCGATGCCGTGGTCGGTATCGCTCGAAACGCCGAGGCGGGACGCGAGGCGGAGGAGGTCGACGGCGATCTGGCCGCCGACGAGACCGCCGAGGGTGCCGTCACGACCGGCACGGACGAGGGTGAGGCGCCCTCGGCCGAGTAGCACGAGGAGTGAGTCAGCGTGAGCGGAGCCACGGGCGCCGGATCGACCGGTACCCCGGCCGGTACTTCGACCGGCACGGAGACGGACGGCGGCGGCCGTGGCTCCGCCGCGCCTGCGCCGGACCCGCACACCACCCAGCTGCGGGCCATCAAGTCACCCGCGAAGGACGCCAAGACGTCCTCCAAGTCGCCTGACACTCATGGATCCCAGGGGGGAACTGTGACGGACACCCGAGGCCCGCAGGCCCAGCAGTACGCGGCTGGAGCGGGCTCGGCCGCTCCGGGCGCCCAGCCGCAGCCGGCGGGGGCGCAGCAGACGGCTTCCCCGCTGCCCGGTGAGCGACAGCCCGAGCAGCAGCCCTCCGGGCCGTACCACCCGCCGCAGGCCTACCAGACGCCCGCTGCGCCCGCCTCCGGCGGCGCGGTACGCCGGCCGCGCACCGGGGCGCGCACCACGCCGCGGGTGCGCAAGGCGCGGCTGCGGGTGGCCAAGGCCGACCCGTGGTCGGTGATGAAGGTCAGCTTCCTGCTCTCCATCGCGCTCGGCATCTGCACGATCGTGGCGTCGGCGGTGCTGTGGATGGTCATGGACGCGATGGGCGTCTTCTCCACGGTCGGCGGCACCATCTCCGAGGCGACCGGTTCGAACGAGTCGAACGGCTTCGACCTGCAGGCGTTCCTGTCGCTGCCCAACGTCCTGATGTTCACGGCGATCATCGCGGTCATCGACGTCGTCCTGGCGACGGCGCTGGCGACGCTCGGCGCGTTCATCTACAACCTCTCCGCGGGCTTCGTCGGCGGGGTGGAGCTGACGCTGGCCGAGGACGAGTGACGGGGTCCTTTAAACATCCAGCGACTATCGATTTTGGGACTGCCCCAGTCGTGCGCTAATCTTCAGGAGTCAGCGCGCGGGACACGCACCGCAGAGCGCGGCGGGGCTATAGCTCAGTTGGTTAGAGCGCATCCCTGATAAGGATGAGGCCACAGGTTCAAATCCTGTTAGCCCCACCAGCGAAAAGACCCCCAGTCCAATAGGGCTGGGGGTCTTTGCATCGTAGGGGACTTCGCGTCGCTGGGGCCCTGACATCCACGGATGACATCAAGGGCTAGCGGCTTCCTGTGGTCAGGCGTTTCACGCGGGCGGCCGCCGCTTTCGCCCGGCGGCGGGCCTCGGTCACGCGGCGGTCGACGAAGCGGGCGCGCTCCCGGGCCTGGCGTTCGGCGGCGACGGCCTGGCGGTGCTCCTCCTCGGCCCGTTCCAGCTCCTCGGCCAGGCTGCCGACGCGCTGTCGCAGCTGGTCCGCCTGCTTCTTGGCGCCTTCCGCGTCGTGGGCGGCCGCCGTCGCCTCCTCCTCAGCGGCGCGCAGTTCGCTCTCGGCGCTCTCGGCTTCCTCCCGCGCCTTCGCCAGGCGCTCGCGCCGGGTCTCGTCCGCCGCGCTCTCACGGCGGGCAGCCGGAGGTGGCGCCGCGGATACGGCAGGAGCGCGTCGTACGGCATCCTGTGCGATCGCGGGGAAGCCCACCGCGGCGTCGAGCGGCTTGACCAGCCGCCCCGCTGCCCAGTGCTCCGCCGCGTCGGGGTCGGCGAGTACGGCCTGCAGGGTGCTCTCGACCTCCCGCTGGGCCTCCGGGGTGATCGGGCGACCCGCCTGTGCGGCGAGTTGTCCGGCCTGCCGCGACAGGGCGCTGATCAGGACGCGTTGCTGACGGATGAGTTCGCGCAGTTGAGCGCCGTCCAGGTCGTGGTGTGCCTGGCGCAGGCCCTCTCCGAGCCTCAGCAGTGGTTCGACCTGGTCGGGCTGTTCGCGGACCAGGAGGTTGCTCGCCCACGCCGACAGGCTCGGGCGGCGCAGCTTGCCGATCTTCTCGGCGAGGGCGCGGTCGCCGGCCTTGCGAGCTGCCGCCGCGTGTGTGTCGCGGGCGGTGGTGAAGTGCTCCGGCCGCAGCCTGTACAGCTCGTCGGCGACAGCGTCGAAGTCCACGGGGGTGCCTCTCCGCGCAGCGGGGCGTCGTATGGGGCGGGGTTCCGATTTTCTCAGAGATGGCCTGGAACGGCGCCCTCGATCAGAGATGGCCTGGAATGGCGCTCGATCGCGACGAGCCGCCCTCCGCCCGTCCTGCCCGTCGCCGCGAGCGGGGCATTGTCAGTGGCGTCTGCGATGGTGTGGTTACGAGGCGGTGCGAGCCGTCACGGTCAGTGCTGGAGGGGGCATGGTGACAGGTCGGAGTGACGGGCGGGTCGGTGAGGGGTGGGCCAGGGTCCGCTGGGAGGACTGGCGGGACTATGACGCCATCCGGCGGCGTCTTGACCAGGGCGCCGATCCCGAAAAGTGGGGCGGAGGGCGTCCGCTGCACAAAGCGGCGGTGTTCGGTTCACCGGAGGTCGTCGCGGAGCTGGCCCGGCGCGTCGCGGACGTGGACGCGTTGGAGGAGGGGGTGAGCGCGTTGTGGGCGGCCGTCCTGGCCGGGCGAGCGGACAATGCCCGCGCGCTGGCCGCCGCCGGTGCCGATCCCTGGCGGGTGTTCATGGGCGGATGGTCGCCGGGGCGGCTCAGTCTGGCGGGGCCGACGCCGGACCTGTTCGACGTGCCCGAAGAGGGGCCAGGCCTGACAGAGACGGAGCGTGCGGCGGCCGAGGAAGGCAGACGGCTCATCGCGGCGCTGGGGAACTTCTACTACGACGGCACGGGTCTGGCCTGCGTGGCCGGGATCGACGCCGAGGAGGCGATACGCCGCCTGGAGGCGACGCCGGTCGACGGGGCGAAGGTGGACACGCTGCTGGAGGACCCCTACTCCTACGACATGGACGAGAGTCTGCAGGTCATCGGCGTGACCACCGTGCCGGGCGGCTGCGTGGTCACCCAGCCGTGGGGGTACGCGCCGCAGATGCCCGGCGTGCTGAAGCTGCTCTCCGCCGGGACCCTCTGCTACGGCCTGTACGCCAACCCCAAGAGCGGCAACCAGGGCAGCATCGCCCGCGACGGGGTCATAGAGGGCTGGGATCTCCACCCGGGCGGTGGGCCGAACCCGGAGGACCCGCCGGAGGAGGTGCTGGCGTCCTACCTCTACCGCTCCAACGCGGTGGCGTATTCGTGTGCGTACGCGGGACTGCGGCTTACGGACGCGCGGGCGGTCGTCGGGCCGGTCGCCGCGTGGGTGGAGCTGCCTCGGCGGGACTACTGGGGCCACCACTGAGGCGTGGCAGTACGCACGTGATGATGGCCGCATGCGCAGACATCGCGACGACAGCCGTTTGAGTAGACGTATCAGTGTGTGGGTTTCGGCCTTGGGGCTCCTGCCTGCCTTGTTGCTCGCCGTTGGAGGCGTGCAGGAGTACCGGGCGGGTGGGTCGGTGCTCTGGGCCGCAGCGGGGGTCGGGCTGGTGCTGGTGGCGGTATGGGTCCTCGTCCGGGACGTACGGGCGCTGCGGGCGGCCAGGGACGGGGCACGGTAGCGGACGTCTGCGGCCCTGCGGTGCCTCGGGGGGATTCACGTACCGGGAGCTCGAACAGCGGGGCGATGCGCTGGCGGGCAGCCCTCTGGCCAACGCCCTCGCGTCGGATGCGCTGCCGGGACGGAGCTGGTGGCCGCGTTCGTGGCCTGCTGGAACTGTGGGAGATGTGCGCCGTGGCGACAAGAGAACCGGGGCGACCGTCCGGCCCCTGCGACGGTGGCCGTGGCCGGGGAACGCGGAGACCCGGCCACTGTGGGAGTGGCCGGGTCTCAAGGTGAGGGCGTTGTACGCAAGTCCGCCGTGACGACAGGGATGAAGAGGGACGAAGAGAGGTAAAGGGACGAAGAGAGGTAAAGGGAGGAGACGCAAGGCTGGGATTCAGCGCTGGAGAGGCAGTGATACATGGCCGGCGGCGGTGACGGGCGGCTCCGTGTCGCAGTCGTCGGTTCGCGCAGCAGCGGTCTGGCTGGTCTCGGCGAGCGGGTGGTGCCGGCAGCTCGGGGACTTTCCGTGCGCCTCGGCTCGGATGCGCTGTTTCATCGTGGGGGGCAGGGTCCGGGCGTGAGCCCAGGCCCAGGGGGACATCGTCGGCACCGTGAGGCGCGGGCTGGTGCTGTTGCGGGCCGGCTCGGTCTGAGGTACCGCCGCGGAGGCAGACGTGGCGATGAATCCGAGCGCCGTGAGCAATGCGAGGAAGGCGGTGACGATGACGTTCCACAGGTTCATGACCTTGTTCCGGGCCATGGCCCCTCACTTTCGGGTTGGGCGATTTGCGTACTTTCCTCATGATGTGTATGGGGCTCGCGAAGTGGTGGACCAACGCCCATGGCGCGGCGATCTTCAGATGAACACCACCCGGATGGACGCAAGAAGTCCGAAAACCTCGGAAGGAGGGAGGAGAGTGGCGAAGGCTGGCAAATCTCACCCTCCGTAGGGGTGTGATCACCCTCGGATCGGAGTGGTGCCGTCCGCTGTGGGTTCGCTGCCGGTGCCGCTTCTAGTGCGGGATGCCGGTGGGGAGTTGGGGCAGCGCGCAGGTCACCGATCGATATCGGTCGGTGTGTATAGTCGGGCGGCAGAGGTCCCCTACGTCAAGGAAAGACGAGGTCGCGCGGTGAAGAAGCTTCTCCTGGTCGCACTGGCCGCCATCGGCGGGCTCCTCGTGTACCGCCAGATCCAGGCGGATCGCGCCGAGCAGGATCTGTGGACGGAGGCGACTGACTCCGTGCCCACGGGTTCGTGAGTACCGACAACCGAATCTGAACAGACCCCGGCCGCGTCGCGGTCGGGGTTTTGCGTGTATGCGGGTGCCGGCCGAGGGGCCCGCGGGGCAGGATGAGCCAGGGCACGGACGGTTCGAGGTCGGAACTCCCGGGGGTGGGGACGCATGATCGGGCGGCGGCGTACGGCGCGGGAGCGTGCGGTGGCTGTGCTGTTGCCAGGGGCTTTGGTACTGGCGGGGCCCGTGGTGCTGTCGGGGGTTGCCGTGGCCGCGCCCGTGTCGGCTTCGGCGGCGTCCTCCTCTTCCTTCGCCTTAGCCGAGGACGCCCAGCCCATCCCCGCCGCCGCGGGTACCACCGACGCCGTACGCCTGGAGCCCGGACGGACGTACCGAAGCACCCTCCCGGCCGGTGGAAAGGCGTACTATCGCCTCCTCCTCGACGCCACCTCGAACGGGTACGTCTCCGCCACCGCCGTACCCGACCCGGACACCACCGTCACCGCGGTCGAGGGCATCAAGGTGTCCGTGCAAGACGCCGACGGCAGGTCCTGCTCGTTCGACACCACGACCTTCGGCGCCGCCCGCAGCCCGCATCCGATCGCGGCAGCGGCCGCGCGCGAGGCGGGCGGGAACCGCTGCCAGGGCGCGGGCACGTATTACGTCGTCGTCGAACGCGCCGGTACGACGGACCCCGCGCCGGCCGCCTGGGAACTGGAGCTGGCCACGGTCGAGGAGCCAGGACTGACACGGGCCGAAGCCACGAAGGCACCGGAGGCCTGGGACTCCGCCACGCCCGCACCGCCCACGGACGAGCCCGAACAGCGCCCGGGCGGCGCCGGTTTCGCGAGCGCGACCTCCGTGGGGCAGGGCGTCTGGACGGACGACATCGCACCCGGGCAGACGCTCTTCTACAAGGTCCCGGTCGACTGGGGCCGGCAACTGTCCGCCACCGCCGAACTCGGCACGGCCACGACCGGCTCCGGCTACGCCAGCAGCGCCTTGGACGTCTCCCTCTACAACCCCGTGCGTGCTTTCGTCACGGACAAGGGCGTCGGCTATGACGGCAAACAGCGGACGGCCGCGCTCGCCCCGCTCCCGCCGGTCGACCACGCCAACCGTCACTCCTTCACCGACCGGGTGAGCGGGATGCGCTTCGCCGGGTCCTATTACCTCGTCGTACACCTCTCCGCGGAGGTGGCCGAGGAGTTCGGCGACGGGCCGTTCGGGCTGACGTTGCGGGTGGGGGTGAAGGGGGCGGCGCAGGAGGGGCCCGCCTACGCCGGGGAGTCCGTGCCGGAGGGCGTCTTCCACGTGCGGGGAGGGGGCCTGGGTGGAGGCTTGGGGGCGGTTGCCGGTGGTGCGGGGGAGGCCGGGGGCGACGGGGCGATGACCGCGGTGGCTGTGGGCGGGATCGGCGCGGGCAGTGTGATTCTCGTGGGGCTCGGTGTGTGGACGGCCGTGGCGCGGCGGAGGGCCGGGCTCGTCGGGTAGGGGTTCCCGCGCACGGCTTCGACCCCGCGGCGGCTCAGATGCGGGTCAGTGCCCAGAACCCGACTGCGTAGCAGACCAGCGCCAGCAGGAGCAGCGGCATGACTGCCTTGGTGGGTGGGCCTGGTCGGTGGGTGGAGCGTCGGCCGGTACGGCGATGCTGCCCGGCGGGTGGCCGTGAAATGGGGGGCGGCGAGGGTGGAACTTGCGGGTCCTGAGCGGTGTACGAAGCAGTGGAGGCATCCGCGCGCTGGGGCATCGCCGGGGCCGCCTGTGCCGACGGCGGGGTGGGGTAGAGCGGTGCTTGCGGCCGGGGGGTGGCAAGGAACGGTTGGTGTGGTTGCGGGGGGTGGTGGGGGCTGAGGTGGTGCTGTGAGATAGGTGGCTTATGCGGCTGTGGAGTGTCTGAAAGCCGCCGGGGCTCTGTGGGGGAGCGCCGTGTGGTGACCGTGGGCTGTGGTGGCGGTAGGTGGAAACTGCCGGTGTCGGACATGTTGGCCGCCTGCGGGGGCCGGGCGGGCTGATGTCGTGGATCGGGGGTTACGTCCGTGGCGTCGGGCCCTGCGGCTACGGAACCCGTGCTCGCTGCTGACGGGTCCTCGGGCGGTATCCCGCCGCTTCCCAGTCGCGCGGCGTCGGGCAACATCCCACCGCCCCCTGCCGGCGAGGCCTCGGGCAACAGCTCATTACCCCCGACCCGGGGCGCCTTGGACAGCGCGCCGTCTCCCTCCACCCGCGAGGCCTCGGGCGGCACCCCACCACCCCCGACCCGGGACGCCTCGGACACCGCGCCGTCTCTCCCGACCCGTGACGCCAGGGACGGCCCGCTGCTCCCGCCCCCCGACGCCTCGTCCGACCCCGCCTCCCGAGTCCCGGCACCCCGCGTGAGCGGCCCGTCCGGACCGAACCCCGATGGCAGCGGCCCGAGTTGATCGAAGATCTCGATCTGCTCGTCATCCGGCCCGGGCTCCGGCAGCAGCTCCGCCGCAGCGGCAAGCGCCTTGCGCGCCCCCGTGGCCGTGCGGAACCGGGCCACCGGATCCGGCTGCAACAGCGTGGCCACGACCTGCCACAGCGGTTCGGGGATGCCCTTGGGCGCACCCGGAGTGCCGTGCTCGGCGAAGTACTGAATGAGCGCCTTGGCGTCCGGCTTGGCACCCTCCAGCAGATACAGCGCGACCAGCCCCACGGCGAACAGGTCCGCCGGGAAGTCCGGTTCCGCACCCATCATCTGCTCGGGCGCCAGATACCCGGGCGTTCCCACCACGAGGTTGGTCTCGGTCAGGCGCGGCTCGCCCAGCCGCATGGCGATCCCGAAGTCGGACAGCCGCAGCCGCGGCCGCCCGGTACCGGTGGCCTCCAGCAGCACGTTGGCGGGCTTGACGTCACGGTGCACGACGTCCTCCGCGTGCACCGCGGCGAGGCCCGACAGGAGCTGGTCGAGGAGAGTGCAGACGAAAGACGGCGGCAGGGGACCGTAGTCCCCGACGAGGTGGGCCAGCGAACCGCCGGCCACCAGGTCCATGGTGAACAGGACCTTGTCATCGTCGGCCGCCCAGCTGGCCGGTGCGAGCACATGCGGGTGATCGATCCGCAGCGCCTGTTCGCGGACGAAGCGCAGCAGGGAGTGCGCGTCGCGCTGTTGCAGCACCTTGGCGGCCACATAGCGGCGCCGGCGGTGGTCCCAGGCGCGCCAGACGGCGCCCACTCCTCCGCGTCCGATCGGGTCGACCAGCTCGTACCGCCCGGCGAAGACCTCACCCATCGCTGTACGCCGCTCCTCCCCCCTCGGTCCCTTCAGTCCCCCTCAGTTCCAGGGCATCCCCCGTTGCTTGCCCCGGTTCAGCTCTGGTGCGACTGGTAATGCGCGACGGCGTCGGACGTGCGCCCGGCGCCGTACACCCGGAGGAACTCTGCCAGCTCCGGGTGGGTCGGGGCGAGGGTGTCCGCGGCGTCGATGATGTCTCCCGCGGCGGCCACCGAACGCAGCAGGGACTGGATCTCACGGACCACCCGCTTGACCGTCGGCGCTCCCGAACTGTTCGTCGTCTGCGTGGTGTTGCTGAGCACCGATCCCCCCTGCGACTTCTTGATCTCCTCCATCCGGTCGGTGGCCTCGGCCGCGCTCACACTGCCGTCCGCCACCTGCGCGGCCAGCTCCTGCAGCAGCTGAACCCGCTGGACCACGGCCGGATTGCCGATCTTCGCCCGCTGGCCGCTCATCAGCTGCGACAGCATCGGTGCGGACAGTCCCAGAACCCCCGCGAGACGAGCCTGGTTGAGACCAAGATCGTCTATGAGCTTACGGAAGAGCGCCCCCAACGGCTCCCCGTACCAGTTCCGCTGCAGTTCCCGCGCTCTTGCGGTGGCTTCCTGCTGTGCGGCGTCCATTGCGTCTCCCCATCGCTTCCCCAAACGGCGGTTCGCTGTAGCGAACCACGCCGAGCATCTTACGGAGAGTGGTCGTTCACGGGGACCCCCCAATCTTTTTGCGAGATACCGGGGGTGACCCGCTACTCTGGTCTGCGGCGCCTGCCGGTACGCGATTCTTCCGGCGGACGTCCCTCTTCCCGGGGCCTTAGCTCAGTTGGTAGAGCGCTGTCTTTGCATGGCAGATGTCAGGGGTTCGACTCCCCTAGGCTCCACACCCCGAGAGCCCCTCTCACCTGCGGAAACGCGGGTCAGAGGGGCTCTTCGCGTGCAACAGGTGGTGGCCTGGCACCCCCTGGCCGGACACTCGTAACAGGACCAGATTCACACGTCCCGGTATGCGTGGAGGCAGCCGTGGAGTCGGATTCGGATCGCCCCATGCTGCTGCGTGACCTGTGGCAGCGGCTGCCCAGCAAAACGCGCTCGGAATTCCTGCGCCGCGTCGCCGAGGGCGACTGGTGGACCTTGCGGGTAGGAGAGACCGGGGCGGGCCGCTGGGAGGCCATGCGCCCGCTGGTCTTCGCCGAAGCGGGCTACTACCGGTTCGCCGAGCTTGCGGCAGGCGTGCTGCGATGCGCTCTGCTCTCCTGCCGTCGCCGGGCGGACACGGCGGGCGAGCTGTACCGCGCCCTGAACGACGACCGTGACTTCCGCCTTCTGGAGCCGTCGCAGCGCCTGTCTGCCTCCACGCTGCTACGGATGGCTCGGCCCGACGCGCTCCTGGTCGGCGGGACACCCTGGTTCATCGAACTGAACATCGGGCCCAACATCTATGGAGTTCCTGACCTGGAACAGCGGGGAGCGGCCTTCGCCCGCTGCTGGCCCGACGGCCGCCTCACAGAGCCCCCCTCGACACTTCACGCTCGGGCGGCTGCCCTGGCCGACGCCGCACCGGCGTCCCGCGGTGCGCGCCGCAGGGCCCTCATCCCGGCATGGCAGGCGACCTCGGGCATAGCAGCGAGACTGGGCAGCATCTGCGCACTCCACCGCTACCTGCAGCCGGCCGCCGAAGCCGCCAAGGCAGCGGGACTGGATGCCCGCGTCGCGGACCTGTCCCAGGTGCGCGGCGACGCGGGCGGCCTGTGGGTGGGCGGTGACCACATCGACGTGGTCTTCAACCAGTTCAGCAGCCTCGTCGTGGCGGACAGCAGATCTCTGGACGCCCTGCGTGATGCAGCCTTGAGCGGCACCGTCCAGCTGTTCATACCGGAGGCATCCTGCCTGGTGAGCGCCAAGCAGGTGCTGGCCTGGATGCATGAGGATCTTGAACTGTTCGACCCAGCGGAACGCCGCCTGATCCTCGGCCACGTGCCCTGGACCGCCTGGCTGGGCCCGCAGCAATCCCCAAGGCGGCGACAGCACCTCTTGAACCAGGCCGTGCGGCACCAGGCCCATCTGGTCGCCAAACCCTCCTGCGGTCACGGAGGTGCCGGCTTCGTCGCCGGTCACCAGGTTGACGACGAGCAATGGCTCGAGCTGCTGACGAACCAATCGAGCGAGCACACAGTTGTCCTGCAACGCCGTCTCGTGCCCGACAGCACCTGGATGCCCTTCCGACGCTCCGACGGCGTCTGCAAAGAGGCCCGCGTGCCCTTCGTCGTCTCACCGTTCCTCCTGAACAGACGCGCCGCCGGTGCACATGTCCGCCACCCCGGTCCCGAAACCGACCAGCACATCGCACCCGTGAACGCCGCCGCAGGAGCCGTTTCGAACACCATCCTGCTCCTCCCACACGGGGAGCCACTCTCGAAACGTTAGGGGCAGCGCCCGTGCGGCCACCGCCAAGTCACCGGCCCCTCAGCCCAGTTGGTTTCACGTGAAACACCGCTGTGGGGCGGATGACCCCAAGTCACCCGCCCCACAGTCGCGTAGCCCGGCCTCAGTCGCGGTCGTCGCGGTCCGCGGCCTCCTCCTCGGCCTCCTTGGCCTGCACCTCGGGGTCGAGTACGGACTGACCGCTGCCGTCCACCGACGTGAGCCGACCGGACTCGGGAACCTCCGTCGCGGCGGGAGGCTCGACCAGCCAGTCGGGGTTGGCCTGCTTGTCCCACCACTTCCAGGCGGCGAAGGCACCGCCCGCGAGGACGCCCAGGACAGCCAGCACCTTCACGGCCCGGCCGGCCTTCGCCCGGCGCTCATGCTTACGGACGAGCTTCTGGATCTCCTCGGACGAGACCTGGCCACGCAACGCGGCCAGCACGGCGGCGCCCCGAGCCGCGGCCTCGTCCTTGACGGGCCCGGCCACGGCCACGGCGTGCTCGATCCTCGGCCGGGAGTAATCAGCGGCCTGCCGTGCGGCCTCGCGGGCGCGAGCAGCGGCCTCCTGGGCTCGGGCAGCGGCCTCGTGGGCGGCGTGGTCGACCTTCGGCGGCACATGGGTGCGGGCCTGGTAGCGAGCCTGCTCCAGGCGCGGCGCGAGATGCGACGCGTACTGGACGCGGGCCTGCCCGGTGGCCTGCGACACCTTGGGCGCGAGCCGTACGCGTGCCTCGTGTGCGTAGTGCGCGGCCCGGTCCTTGGCCGTGTCGGCGTAGGGCGCCACCACTTCCGCGGCGTGCAGCACGCTGTCCTTCGCCGAGCCGGTCGCGGCGCGCACGCTGTCGATGCGGGTCACGGGATCCTCCTCCTCGGTGGCGTACGGTATTTCGACTTTCCACCCTTTTACGGATCATGCCTGCCAGAGAGCGATGCGGCATGTGAGGGCGGGCATCCGGGTCACGATTGCGGTGGAACAGCGGATGAATACGGGGCAACAGGAGCCTGTCGTCGACAATGCCACGGATCGGCGCCCCGCGCCTGCGACCCAGGACGACTCATCCGGATTTCCGCAAGCGATACGCCCGGAAACGCGCCTGTCAGTGGGCGTCGGGCGACGCCGCGCGTGGACCGTGCGAGGATCGTGGAGTCACAGGAAGACAACGGAAGGCAGATCGTGGCTGAGCAGCTCTACGCCACCCTGAAGACCAACCACGGCGACATCCAGGTTCGGCTGTTCCCGAACCAGGCGCCGAACACGGTCAAGAACTTCGTCGAGCTCGCCAAGGGCGAGCGTGAGTGGACCAACCCCGCCACGGGTGAGAAGTCCACGGCCAAGCTGTACGACGGCACGGTCTTCCACCGGGTCATCAGCGGCTTCATGATCCAGGGCGGTGACCCGCTGGGCAACGGCACGGGCGGCCCCGGTTACCAGTTCGGCGACGAGTTCCACCCGGACCTGCGGTTCGACAAGCCGTACCTGCTGGCCATGGCGAACGCCGGCCCGGGCACCAACGGCTCGCAGTTCTTCATCACCGTCTCCCCGACGGCATGGCTGAACCGCAAGCACACCATCTTCGGCGAGGTCACCGACGCGGCCAGCCAGAAGGTCGTGGACTCCATCGCGACCACCCAGACCAACCCGCGCACCGACCGCCCGCTCAACGACGTCGTCATCGAGACGGTCGTCGTCGAGTCCCGCGAGGCCTGAGCCCCGCAAGCCCCAAGCGGGGTCCGAGACCTCCCCGTGGGAACCAAACGCCCCGCTCGTCCGTAAAGATGAGCGGGGCGTTGGAGTACCACGACGACTGAGGGGACCGCATGGACCAGGCGCAGGGCAGTCACCAGGACGCGCAGAGCGCGCCCGTCTGCTATCGCCACCCCGGCCGCGAGACCGGCGTGCGCTGCACCCGCTGCGAGCGCCCGATCTGCCCCGAATGCATGGTCAGCGCCTCCGTCGGCTTCCAGTGCCCCGAATGCGTCCGCGGCGCCGTCGGCACCGGCCACGCACCGACCGCCTCACGCCCCCGCACCATCGCGGGCGGCACGGTCACCGCCGACCCCCGGCTGCTCACCAAGATCCTGGTCGGGCTCAACCTCGCGGTGTTCCTCCTGGTCCAGATCCGCCCGTCGGTGCTGAGCGACCTGGTGTTGATCGGCGGGTGGCCGCCGGCGCCCTGGGGGCCGACGGAAGGGGTGGCGGAGGGCGAGTGGTACCGCCTCGTCACCTCGATGTTCACGCACGAGGCGATCTGGCACATCGGCTTCAACATGCTGAGCCTGTGGTGGCTCGGCGGCCCCCTGGAAGCGGCCCTCGGCCGAGCCCGCTACCTGGCGCTCTATCTCATCTCCGGTCTGGCGGGCAGCGCACTGGCCTATCTGCTGACGCCGCCGACCACCGCCACCCTCGGCGCCTCCGGCGCGATCTTCGGACTGTTCGGCGCGACAGCCGTCCTCATGCGCCGGCTCAACTACGACATGCGGCCGGTCATCGCCCTGCTGGTGATCAACCTGATCTTCACCTTCAACCCGGGGTTCAACATCTCCTGGCAAGCCCACATCGGCGGCCTCGTCGGCGGCCTGGTGATCGGCTACGCCATGGTGCACGCCCCGCGCGAGCGACGCGCCCTGGTGCAGTACGGCGTCTGTGCGCTGATGCTGGCCGTGGTAGTCGGTGTGACGCTGCTGCGAACGGCCCAGCTCAGCTGAGCCGAGGGGTTATCCACTGAGCTCGTGAGTTGTCCACAGCGTGTGGCGGATCTTGTGCACGCTGTGCGGGAACGCATGTGCCCCCTGTCATCGACCCACGTTTCCGCTGGTCAGACAGGGGGCGAACAAGGTATCGAGGGTTCTTGTGACGGTCGTATCGGCGTCAACGCTCGATGGGTTATCCACAGATCGTAGTCTTTTCCCCAGGTCAGGTGTGGAAATTGGACCAGGCTGTGGATAACTCAGCGGACAGCCATGGGCAGAACTCGGTTCACCGCCCGGTGGCTTGCCGTTCGGCCGGCTACTTCCACTGCGTGGAGACGCCGAACCCGGCCGCGATGAAGCCGAAGCCGACCACGATGTTCCAGTTGCCCAGGGATTCGATGGGCAGCGAACTGTTGGTCACGTAAAACACGACGATCCAGGCCAGACCGATCAGGAAGAGGGCGAGCATGACCGGTGCGACCCAGGCGCGGTTGGTCAGCTTGATGCTGGTCGCCTGCTTCGACGGCGGCGGCGTGTAGTCGGCCTTCTTGCGGATACGTGACTTCGGCACGAGGGTCTCTCCTGTCGATGCGCTGCGTGGCCGCGCAGGGAACTGGGTCGGGCTCGGGGCAGCGTACAAGGGGACACTGAGCGCTCCCCCGGGCGTCCGTTAGCGTAGTGCTTCCGTGGCGCCGAAGGAGATAAGGGTACGTTGAGCAATTCTGCCGACTCCCCCGGGGCGGGATCCAGTGCCGGCCGCCGGTGGGCCTTCCGGCCCGTGCGGCTGCTCACGGTGGCCGTCTTCGCTCTCGCGGGTCTCATTTTCGTCACCAGTTTCCATACGGCCAAAGGCACCAATATCCGTACGGACGACTCCTTGCTGAAGCTCTCGGACCTGATCCACGAGCGCAGCCGCAGCAACGGCGAGCTGGACGAGGCCAACGCGGCCCTGCGTGAGGACGTCGAGTCGCTGGCCGAGCGGGACGACGGCAGCACCAAGGCGGAGGACGACAAGCTCGCCGCACTGGAGAAGAAGGCCGGCACCCAGAAGGTCACCGGCGAGGCGATCACGGTGACTCTCGACGACGCCCCGCCGAACGCCACCGCCAAGCTCCCCGGGTACCCCGAGCCCCAGCCCGACTACCTGGTCATCCACCAGCAGGACCTCCAGGCCGTGGTGAACGCCCTCTGGCAGGGTGGGGCCCAGGGAATCAAGGTCATGGACCAGCGGTTGATCTCCACCAGCGCCGTGCGCTGCGTCGGCAACACGCTGATCCTTCAGGGCCGTGTCTACTCACCGCCGTACAAGATCACGGCGGTTGGTGATCCCGAGAAGCTCCAGCAGGCGCTGACCGCGTCTCCGGCGATCCAGAACTACATGGTGTACGTCAATGTGTACGGGCTCGGTTGGAAAGTCGAGGAGGACGGGACGGTGACTCTGCCCGGTTACTCGGGCACAGTGGATCTGCGGTACGCCCAGCCCGTGGAGTGAGCGCCTTCTCAGGAGCCGCCGGTGCGCTTAGTCGTCAGGACCGTCAGCGAACTGTGCATCACCGTCGGCACCGTGATCGTGCTTTTCGTCGTCTACGTGCTGTTCTGGACGGGCGTGCAGGCCGACTCCGTCATGGGCGACCAGATCGACCGGCTCCAGGAGCAGTGGGCCCAGGGTGGCGTGCGCCCGACGGGTACCGCGGACCCGGGTGCCTCGGTCGCGCCCCCGAAGCCGCCGCCGTACGAGAACGGCAAGCCCTTCGCGATCATGTATATCCCGCGTCTTGGTTTCACGTGGAACAAGCCCGTCCTCGAGGGCACCGACACCGGCACTCTGAAGAAGGGCCTCGGCCACTATTCCGGTACCGCGCAGCTGGGGCAGCAGGGCAACTTCTCCGTCGCCGGGCACCGGCGTACGTACGGCGATCCCTTCAAGGATTTCCCGCGGTTGCGGCCCGGTGATGCGGTGGTGTTGACGGACGGGACGACCTGGTTCACGTACCGGATCGACAAGGGGCCGTACAAAACCGTGCCGACGGACGTCGAGGTGATCGACCCGCTGCCACGTAAGTCCGGGTACACGCGTGCGGGCCGTTATCTGACCCTGACCACCTGCGAACCGGAGTGGGGGCACAGCCACCGCCTCATCGTCTGGGCGCATCTGGATTCCACACAGCCGGTGGAGGCCGGGAAACCAGCCGCCCTGCGCCGTTAGTCTGGTGCAGTACGGCGTGAGTTTCTGGTGCCGTGGTGCGACGGAAGGGACGGCATGTACGGCTGGATCTGGCGGCATCTGCCGGGGAACGCGTGGGTCAAGGCGCTGATCTCACTGGTACTGATCCTGGCCGTGGTCTACGTCCTGTTCCAGTACGTCTTCCCATGGGCCGAACCGCTGCTGCCCTTCAACGATGTGACGGTGGACAACCAGTGAGCGCGCGCATTCTCGTCGTCGACAACTACGACAGTTTCGTCTTCAACCTGGTCCAGTACCTGTATCAGCTGGGCGCCGAGTGCGAGGTCCTGCGCAACGACGAGGTCTCGACCGCGCATGCCAACGACGGTTTCGACGGCGTGCTGCTGTCGCCCGGCCCCGGTGCGCCCGAGCAGGCCGGCGTCTGTATCGACATGGTCCGGCACTGCGCCGCCACCGGGGTGCCCGTCTTCGGGGTCTGCCTGGGCATGCAGTCGATGCAGGTGGCGTACGGCGGTGTCGTGGACCGTGCGCCGGAGCTGCTGCACGGCAAGACCTCGCTGGTCGAGCACGAGGGCAAGGGCGTCTTCGCGGGCCTGCCCTCGCCGTTCACGGCGACCCGCTACCATTCCCTGGCTGCCGAGCCGCCCACCGTGCCGGCCGAGCTGGAGGTCACAGCGCGCACGCACGACGGCATCATCATGGGCCTGCGGCACCGCGAACTCCCGGTCGAAGGCGTGCAGTTCCATCCCGAGTCGGTGCTGACCGAGCACGGTCATCGGATGCTGGCCAACTGGCTGGTGGAGTGCGGCGACGAGGGTGCGGTGGCGAGGTCGGCGGGGCTCGCCCCGGTGGTGGGCAGGGCCACGGCGTGACCGCGCTGCGCCCCGAGCGCGAGTCCGGCGCGGCCGGGTACGGCGACGCCGGCGACCAGGGCACCTCGTACGGGCAGCCGTACGAGGTGCCGGATGCGCTCGGGGAGTGGTACGGGCAGCAGGCGTACGACGCGGCGGTGGGCGAGGCGCCGCTGGGCGGGGGCCCGGTGGACGAGGAGACGATGGCCCTGCGGGTTCCGGCTCCGCCGGGTGAGTCACTGGCAGCGGGGGCCGCGGCAGGCACAGGAACCGCAGGGACCACAAGGGCCACAGAGGCCACAACAGGCAATGGAGCCACCGGGACCACCCCGGGTGGCCGTGCGGCCCGCAGAAAGGCCGCCAAGCGCCGCCACCGGCGCCATGCGGGCCACGTGGGCCACGGAGACCATGGTGCACACGCCGGTCCGCCCGCCGAGCCGTCGAAGGACGACGACCAGCGCCGTCCGCTCTCCCGTGTCGAGGCCCGTCGGCTCGCACGGGCCCGCAAGCCCAGCCCCGCGGTCGTCGCCAGTCGGCTGATCGGCGAGGTGTTCATCACCACCGGCGTGCTGATGCTCCTCTTCGTCACCTACCAGCTGTGGTGGACGAACGTGCGGGCGCACGCGCAGGCCGGCAATGAGGCCAGCCAGCTCCAGAACGACTGGGCGAGTGGCAAGCGCAACCCCGGCGCCTTCCAGCCCGGGCAGGGCTTCGCGTTGCTGCACATCCCGAAGCTGGACGTGGTCGTGCCGATCGCCGAGGGCATCAGCAACGACAAGGTGCTCGACCGGGGCATGGTCGGTCACTACGCCGAGGGCGCGCTGAAGACGGCGATGCCCGACGCCAAGACCGGCAACTTCGGGCTCGCCGGTCACCGCAACACGCACGGCGAGCCGTTCCGGTACATCAACAGGCTTCAGCCCGGCGATCCGATCGTCGTCGAGACGCAGGACATGTACTACGTCTACGACATGGCGTCGATTCTGCCGGTGACCTCGCCGAGCAACGTGGGCGTCCTCAACCCGATCCCCAAGGGGTCGGGGTTCACCGAGCCCGGCCGGTACATCACCCTGACGACGTGCACGCCGGAGTTCACCAGCAAGTACCGGATGATCGTCTGGGGCAAGATGGTCGAGGAACGGCCGCGCAGCAAGGGCAAGCCGGATGCGCTCGTCAGTTAAGGGCAGATGACACGTGGCAGCGACCACCGATCGTGAAGAGCACACCGACGCCGCCCCCGAGGCGCCCGAGCCACGGCGCCGCGGACCCGGCCCGATCGCCATGGCGGTCAGTGTCTTCGGTGAACTCCTCATCACCGCGGGCCTCGTCCTCGGCCTGTTCGTCGTCTACTCGCTGTGGTGGACGAACGTCCTCGCCGACCGCAAGGCGGACCAGGAGGGCGACAAGGTCCGTGACAACTGGGCCACTTCGGAGTCCTCCGGTCCCGGCGCGCTGGACACCAAGGACGGCATCGGCTTCCTGCATGTGCCCGCGATGAACAAGGACGAGATCCTGATCAAGAAGGGCACGTCGACGGAGCTCCTCAACGACGGCGTCGCCGGCTACTACACCGACCCCGTCAAGGCGACGCTCCCCACCAGCGGCAAGGACGGCAACTTCTCGCTCGCGGCCCACCGCGACGGCCACGGCGCGAAGTTCCACGACATCCACAAGCTGAAGAAGGGCGACCCGATCGTCTTCGAGACGAAGGACAAGTGGTACGTCTACAAGGTCTACGCCGTCCTTCCCGAGACCTCGAAGTACAACGTCAAGGTCCTCGACGCGATCCCCAAGGAGTCCGGCAAGAAGAAGGCCGGCAAGTACATCACGCTGACGACGTGCACGCCGGTGTTCACCAGCCGGTATCGGTATGTGGTGTGGGGGGAGTTGGAGCGGGTGGAGAAGGTGGATGGGGAGCGGACGGTGCCGGAGGAGTTGCGGTGAGCTAACTGGCCCTCTTTAGGAGGGGCAGTCACCTAACATGGCGGAGGCCCGAAGCCGCAACCTTCTCTTGCGACTTCGGGCCTCTTTGCGTCAGGCCATGCCTACTCCAGGACCTTCAGCGGTGGCGGTGGTCGTCCCGTACTCCTTCGAGCCGCTTCAGCCGGGCGTGGTGCTGGTGGAGCCGTTGCTCGATGCGCTGGACGCCTGCGCGGAGCGCGATCAGCTCCCTGCGGTGCTCGCCCGACGTTTCGATCAGGGCGTTGAACATCGGCACGACCGTCTTGCCGAGGACGTGGGCGATGCGCTGGTCGATGCGGTCGTCGAGAGATACGACGTCTGTGGGGTCAGTGGGGGCTGGGTTTTCCACAGGCTGTGTACGCGCGAGGGACCGGGAGCGTGACTGAATCCCACTGACCTCCTTGAAGGAGGTCAGTTCTGTACCTGTCAATGCGCGGTACTTGCTGGCCGTCAGTTCGTCTCGCCGTCGTCACATGCATCCCGTCCGGCAGTAGCGACAGCGCCTTCACCCTGTCGAGTACGTCGGTGCGGTCCAGCACGCTGTCGCGCAGGGTCTTCGACTCCAGCAGCGCCGATTCGTTGATCACGTTCTGCCCTTCTGCTTGCTGTGGGGCCCGGTTGTGGTGCTGCGGCATGAGAGAGCCCCGGCACCCTGAGAGGGGAGCCGGGGCTCAGTCACTCGTGCGGTGTAGGGCGGTCAGTCGCCGTTGCCGCCGCTGAGGAAGCCGCCGTTGCCGTTGCCTCCGTTGTTGTTGCCGCCGAGGCCCACGGTGCGCAGTGTGATCTGCGTCGCGGCGGGGTCGTCGACCTCTGTCTGGTCCCCCGGCGGGTTTTGGGCGGTGACGAACGCCGAGTCGCTCTGGTCGCTGCCGCCTTCGAACTGGATGTTGGTGAAACCGGCCGCGTTCAGGGTCTGCTTGGCCTGGCCCACCGTCTGTCCGACGACGTTCGGGACCTTGGTCTTCTGCTGGAGCTTGCCGACCTTCATGTTCACCGTCGAGTTCTTGTCGACCTGCGAGCCCACCGGCGGCGTGGTCTCGATGACCTTGCCGTCCTGGCTGGGGTCGGTGACCGGCGTGTCGGTGCAGGTGCCCGCTGTGAGGTTGTTGTCCTGCAGCTGCTTCTGCGCGGCCTCACAGGTCTGGCCGACGACGTTCGGGACAGGCACCTTCTCCTCGGCCTTGGCGACGATCAGGGTGATCGTGGAGCCCTTCTCGACCTCCTTGCCGGTGGTCGGGTTCTGCTCCAGGACGGTGTCCGGCTCCTCCGAGGAGACCCTTGTCTCCGTTTCGACCTTGAGCTGGTAGTCGTCGCCCTCCAGCTTCGACTTGGCCTCGTCGAGGGGGAGACCGACCACGCTCGGCACGGCCACCTTGGGCGCGCCCGTCGACACCACGAGGTTGACGGTGGTGTTCTTTTCGACCTCCGTCTTGGGCTGCGGGTCCTGCGAGCAGACGTTGCCCTTCTTCTGGTCCTCGCAGGGCTTGTTCTCGATCTGGAGGACCAGGTCGGTGTTTTCCGCCTGCTTCTGTGCGTCCTCCTGCGTCAGGCCCACGAAGTTCGGTACGGGCACCTTGTCGTTGCTCACCCCCCCGCCGCTGAACGCGAACCGTCCGATCAGGATCGCGCCGACGAGGACCAGGACGGCGGCGACGACCAGCAGGATCGTGGAGGTGTTGGACTTCTTCTGGCGTCGCCGGTCCGGGCGGTCGTCGTAGCCGAAGCCGCCGTCGTCCGGGTTGGCCGGGGGAAGCAGGGTCGTGGCGCCGGCGTGGCCGTCGGCGCGCAGGGCCGTCGTGGGCTGGTCGTCGGGGTAGCCGCCGTAGCCGACGGAGCCCATCGCCGCCGTGGCCGCGACGGGCTGGCCGTCGAGGCAGGCCTCGATGTCGGCGCGCATTTCGTCGGCCGACTGGTAGCGGTAGTTCGGGTCCTTGACCAGGGCCTTCAGTACGATCGCGTCCATTTCGGGCGTGATCTCGGGGTCGAAGACCGAGGGGGGCTGGGCTTCTTCCCGTACGTGCTGGTACGCGACGGCGACCGGGGAGTCGCCGACGAATGGCGGGCGGACCGTCAGCAGTTCGTACAGCAGGCAGCCGGTTGAATACAGGTCGGATCGCGCGTCGACCTGCTCGCCCTTGGCCTGCTCGGGCGAGAGGTACTGGGCGGTGCCGATGACGGCCGCGGTCTGCGTCATCGTCATGCCGGAGTCGCCCATGGCGCGGGCGATGCCGAAGTCCATCACCTTGACCTGGCCGTTGCGCGTCAGCATGACGTTGGCCGGCTTGATGTCGCGGTGGACGATGCCGTTGCGGTGGGCGTACTCCAGGCCCTGGAGGATGCCGATGGTCATTTCCATCGCGCGTTCGGGCAGGAGCTTGCGGCCGGAGTGCAGCAGCTCGCGAAGCGTGGAGCCGTCGACGTACTCCATGACGATGTACGGGATCGAGACCCCGTCGATGTAGTCCTCGCCCGTGTCGTAGACCGCCACGATCGCGGGGTGGTTGAGCGAGGCGGCCGACTGGGCCTCCCGGCGGAAGCGGGCCTGGAACGACGGGTCGCGTGCGAGGTCCGCGCGCAGCGTCTTCACCGCCACGGTGCGGCCGAGGCGGGTGTCATGCGCGAGGTAGACCTCCGCCATGCCACCACGGCCGAGCACCTGACCCAGCTCGTACCGGCCGCCGAGGCGACGCGGCTCTTCCATAAGCTACCTACCAGCCCTCTCCGTCGGTCCCGGCCGGCATGTCGTGCGGCCGGAGACTGCCGTCCGGGCCTACCGTACCCGGCTCGCAATGTGTGACCTGGCCAAGCCCGTCAGCCGATACAGGACCGGTATCGCAACGTGCGTCGATGTGAAGACGACGTGACGGGGCTCTCACTTCTTGCTCTCGATGACCGCCTCCATCACGCTCTTCGCGATGGGCGCCGCGAGGCCGCCGCCGGAGATGTCGCCGCGGTCCGCTTCCTCGTCCTCGACGACCACGGCCACGGCGACCGGCGAGCTGCCGTCGTCGAGCTTGGCGTAGGAGATGAACCACGCGTACGGCTTCTCGCTGTTGTCGACGCCGTGCTGGGCGGTACCGGTCTTACCGCCCACGGTGACGCCGACGATCTTCGCGTTGGTTCCCGTGCCCTTGTCGACGACCGTTTCCATCATCGACTGCAGGATCTGGGCGTTGTCCGAGGACAGCGGCTTGCTGAGCTCCTCGGGTTCGGTCTGCTCGATGGTGTCGACGTTGGACGCCTGGAGCTTGTCGACCATGTACGGCTTCATGAGCGTGCCGTCGTTGGCGACCGCGGAGGCGACCATGGCCATCTGCAGCGGGGTCGCGGCGGTGTTGAACTGGCCGATCGAGGACAGCGCCACCTCGGAGGGGGCCATGTCGTCCGAGAACACGGACGCGTTGGCGCGGACCGGCGTGAACTGTTCCTCGGCGAAGCCGAACTGCTTCGCCGTCTCCAGCATCTTGTCGTTGCCGAGGTCGGAGCCGACCTTGCCGAAGACGGTGTTGCAGGACCACTGCAGGGCGACCCTGAGGGTGGCGTTCTTGCAGGGGATGGTCCCCTCGTTCTTCAGCTCGGTGGTGGTGCCGGGCATGGTCCACGGCAGTGGCGTCTTGGTGGGCGAGTCCGCGTCGGTGTACAGGCCGTGCTCCAGGGCCGCCGCGGCGGTGACGACCTTGAAGGTCGAGCCCGGCGGGTAGGTCTCGCGCAGCGCCCGGTTGAGCATCGGGTCGTTGGGGTTGGCCTTCTTCTGGAGCTTGTTCCAGGCCTTCTGGTCGTCGTCGGAGTATCCGGCGATCGTCGAGGGGTCGTACGACGGGTAGGAGGCCAGCGCGAGGATCGCGCCGGTCTCCGGGTCGAGGGCCACCACGGCGCCCTTGCCGCGCTTGGCCAGGCCCTCGTACGCCGCCTTCTGCGCGGCCGCGTTGAGGGTGGTGACGACGTTGCCGCCCGCCTTCTTCTTGCCGGTGAGCATGTCGAGGGTGTTGCGGAAGAACAGCCGGTCGTCGTTGCCGGTGAGGATGCCGTCCTCCAGGTTCTCCAGCTGGTTGGTGCCGAAGGCCTGGGAGGCGTATCCGGTGACGGGCGCCCACATGGGGCCGTCCTTGTAGGTGCGGACGTACTCGAAGTCGCCGCTGGCGGCCTGTTTGGAGCCGGTGATGGCCTTGCCGTCGACGATGATGTCGCCGCGCGGGGTGGCGTACCGCTCGATGGCGACGCGGCGGTTGTTGGTGTCGGTGGCCAGCTCGTCCGCCCGGACGTACTGGAGCCAGTTGTCGCGGATCAGCAGCGTCAGCACGAGCAGGCCGCAGAAGATCGCGATCCGGCGCAGGGGCTTGTTCATGACGGGCGGACCACCTGGGTCATCTCGGCGTCGGGGTTGGGGGCGGGGGACGGTGCCGGGCGGCGCGCGGTGTCGCTGATCCTCAGCAGGATGCCGATCAGGGCCCAGTTGGCGATCACGGAGGATCCGCCGTAGGCCAGGAACGGCATGGTCATACCGGTCAGCGGGATGAGCCCCATCACACCGCCGGCGACGACGAACACCTGGAGGGCGAAGGCGCCGGACAGGCCGATGGCGAGCAGCTTGCCGAAGGGGTCGCGGGCGGCGA
Organism: Streptomyces spinoverrucosus; assembly: GCF_006539505.1. Taxonomy (GTDB): domain Bacteria; phylum Actinomycetota; class Actinomycetes; order Streptomycetales; family Streptomycetaceae; genus Streptomyces; species Streptomyces spinoverrucosus. Next base: position 51,639 of record NZ_BJND01000047.1, on the reverse strand, counting down.
GGGCGGTGCGCACGCCGCGTTCCACGATCAGGGCGTACAGCAGCAGTAGCGCCATCACGCCGGCCAGGCCCAGTTCCTCGCCGAAGGTGGCGAGGATGAAGTCGGAGTTGGCGGCGAACCGGATGAGCTCGGAGTGGCCCTGGCCCCATCCGGTGCCGAGGGTGCCGCCGGAGCCGAACGCCCACAGCGCCTGCATGGCCTGCTCGGAGTGGCCGCCGACGCCCTGGCGGGAGAGCGTGTACTCGCGCATGGGGTCGAGCCAGGCGTCGACGCGCTGCTGGATGTGCGGTTCGAAGGAGGCCACGCCGACGGCGCCGACCGCGGACATCAGCAGACCGAAGACGATCCAGCTGGTCCGCTCGGTGGCGACGTACAGCATGATGACGAACATTCCGAAGAACAGCAGTGACGTGCCGAGGTCGGTCTCGAAGACCAGGATCAGGATCGACATCGCCCAGACCACGAGGATCGGGCCGAGGTCGCGGCCGCGCGGCAGGTACAGGCCCATGAAGCGGCGGCTGGCGAGGGCGAGCGCGTCCCGCTTGACCATCAGGTAGCCGGCGAAGAAGACCGCGAGGACGATCTTCGCGAACTCGCCGGGCTGGATGGAGAATCCGGCGACCGAGATCCAGATCTTGGCGCCGTAGATGTTCTGGCCGAGGCCCGGCACCAGCGGCAGCAGCAGGAGGAACAGCGCGCCGACCATCGAGATGTAGGTGTAGCGCTGCAGGGCGCGGTGGTCCTTGAGGAAGATCAGTACCACGATGAACAGTGCGATGCCCATCGCCGTGTACAGCAGCTGGCGCGGGGCGGCGGTGCCGGCCTGGCCGATGTCCTGCAGCAGTTCGGACTGGTCCAGCCGCCAGATGGCGACCAGGCCGAGGCCGTTGAGGAGGGTGGCCAGCGGCAGCAGCAGTGGGTCGGCGTACGGCGCGAACTTGCGGACGACGAGATGGCCGACGCCGGCCAGCAGTCCGAGGCCGAGGCCGTAGCTCAGCAGGCCTGCGGGTACCTCGTCGTTGATGGCGAGGCCGACGTTGGCGTAGGCGAAGACCGGGATGACGACGGCGAACACCAGGAGCCCGAGCTCGGTGTTGCGCCGGCTCGGCGTGCCGATCGAGCCGATCGTGGACGTGTGCTGCGTCGACGGGTTGGTAGTACTGCTCATCGTGTGACGGGGCCTCTCACGCCGTGCTCACTGCGTACCGCAATTGGAGACGACCTTCTGCTCTTCCTCCGAGAGGCTGGGGCCGGGGGTGGGAGTGGGCGCGGTCGCGGACTGGGTCGGGGTCGGGGATCCGGTGGCCGTCGGGGTCGGCGTGGCCTTGGACGTGAAGGAGGCGGGGGTGGTTCCCGTGGTACCGCCGGCCTCGCCCTGGCCGGTCTGCGCGTTGTTCTCGTTCTCGGCGGCGCGCCGCTCGGCCTCCTTCTTGCACGCGGAGGCCTGCGTGGCCAGCTCGTCGATCTTCGCCTGGGCGTTCTTCAGTCCGCCCTCGGCGATCGTCGCCTCGACCAGCTTCTGCTGGTACGGCGGCAGGTACTTGAGTTCGATCTCGGGGTGGTCCTTCTCGACCTGCGACAGCGACACCCAGGCCAGGTCCTGGCTGATGCCCCGGTACAGCGCGACGTGTTCGCCGTTGGTGCCGACGTAGTACTGGGTCTGCGTCCAGCGGTAGCCGCCGTACAGGCCGCCGCCGATGACGGCCAGCGCGAGGACGCCGTAGATGGATCTCTTCAGCCAGCGGCGCCGGGACCGCGGTTTGACGAAGTCCTCGTCGCTGTAGCCGCCGAAGCCGTCGGTCGGGACGTAGCCGGTGGTGTCGCCGGAGCCGGGCGGGCCGAACTCGCCGCCGCCGCCCTGTCCGGGCACCTGGCGGCCGAGGCCCGCGGCGCGGCCGGCCGGGGTCTGCATGATGCCGTTGTCGTGCAGGTGGTGCTGGTTCTCGGCGACCGCGCCGACCACGACCGGGGTGTCGGACAGCTGCCCGGCGAGGGTGTCGCCGGTGTCGAGGTCGAGGACGTCGGCGACGATCACGGTGATGTTGTCGGGGCCGCCGCCGCGCAGCGCCAGCTCGATCAGCTGCTGCACGGTCTCCTGCGGGCCCTGGTAGCTGGCGAGGGTCTCCTCCATCGTCTGGTGGGAGACGACTCCGGACAGCCCGTCGGAGCAGATCAGATAGCGGTCGCCGGCCCGGACCTCGCGGATCGACAGGTCGGGTTCGACGTGGTCGCCGCTGCCGAGGGCGCGCATCAGCAGGGAGCGCTGCGGGTGGGTGGTGGCTTCTTCCTCGGTGATCCGGCCCTCGTCGACGAGGCGCTGCACCCAGGTGTGGTCCTGGGTGATCTGCGTGAGGACACCGTCGCGCAGCAGGTACGCGCGCGAGTCGCCGACGTGGACGAGGCCGAGGCGCTGGCCGGTCCACAGCAGGGCGGTGAGGGTGGTGCCCATGCCTTCCAGCGACGGGTCTTCCTCGACCATCTGGCGCAGCTGGTCGTTGGCGCGCTGGACGGCGGCACCGAGTGAGGTGAGGACGTCGGAGCCGGGGATGTCGTCGTCGAGCTGGACGATGGTGGAGATCGCCTCGGAGGAGGCGACCTCGCCGGCCGCGGCGCCGCCCATGCCGTCGGCGATGGCGAGCAGGCGCGGACCGGCGTATCCGGAGTCCTCGTTGCCCTCGCGGATCATGCCTTTGTGCGAACCGGCGGCGAAGCGCAGTGACAGACTCATGCGCACCTCGCCCGTCGGCTCCGGGTACAGCCGATCGTGTCGAGCCACACTGCCCACCCTCCGGTCGGGAGCGCGCCGGGGCCCCGGGTGTGGACCGCCGCTGCGTGCTCGCTCCGCTCGCGCTCATTCATGATGTAGCACTACTTCCGCAGCTCGATGACGGTCTTGCCGATGCGGATCGGTGCACCCAGCGGAATCGGCGTGGGGGTCGTGAGGCGGGTCCGGTCGAGATAGGTGCCATTGGTGGACCCGAGGTCCTCGACGATCCACTGGCCGTCCCGGTCCGGGTAGATCCTGGCATGCCGGCTGGAGGCGTAGTCGTCGTCCAGCACGATCGTGCTGTCGTGCGCCCGGCCCAGGGTGATGGTCTGGGACTGCAGCGCGACGGTGGTGCCGGTGAGTGTGCCCTCGGTCACCACCAGTTTGGTGGGGGCGTTGCGCCGCGCCCGGCCGCCCGTGGGCTGCTGGCGCTGCTGCGGGGGCGCCTGGCGCTGGGCCTGCTGGGCCCGGCCCGCGTCCCGTCGGGACCCGCGCTGGGTGACGCGCGTTCCGAACAGGTCGCTGCGGATGACCTGCACGGCCACGATCACGAACAGCCACAGTACGGCCAGGAAACCCAGCCGCATGACCGTGAGGGTCAGCTCTGACATTGCCCCCGGATCACCCTTCGGCTTGCCTATAGATAACGGTGGTGCTGCCCACGACGATCCGCGAGCCGTCGCGGAGCGTAGCGCGGGTGGTGTGCTGCCCGTCCACCACGATGCCGTTGGTGGACCCGAGATCCTGGATCGTCGAGGGCGTTCCGGTCCGGATCTCACAGTGCCGGCGGGATACGCCGGGGTCGTCGATCCGCACGTCGGCGTCGGTGCTGCGGCCCAGCACCAGCGTCTGGCGGGAGATCTGGTGGCGGGTGCCGTTGATCTCGATCCAGTACCTGGTGCGCGCGCCCGGTGCGGCACCGGCCGGTGCGGCGGCGGGGCGCTGCGGGGCGGCGGGCTGCGGGGGACCCGGCTGGGGATAGCCGTAGCCGCCGGGGCGGGCGCCGGGCGGGGGCGCGGCGGGCATGGGGGGAGCGCCGGCGGGCTGCGCGGGGGCGCCCGGGGGCGGGTAGCCGTAGCCGCCGGCGGCGGGGCGGGCGCCGCCGGCCGCGGGGGCGGCGGGGGCCTGCTGGTTGCTGGAGGAGGCGAGCGTACGGCTGCGTACCCGGTACAGACCGGTGTCCAGGTCGTCGGCCTTCTCCAGGTGGACCTTGATCGGGCCCATGAAGGTGTAGCGCTGCTGCTTGGCGTAGTCGCGGACCATGCCGGCGAGCTCGTCGCCGAGCTGGCCCGAGTAGGGGCTGAGGCGTTCGAAGTCCGGGGCGCTCAGCTCCACGATGAAGTCGTTGGGTACGACGGTCCGGTCGCGGTTCCAGATGGTCGCGTTGTTGTCGCACTCGCGCTGGAGCGCTCCCGCGATCTCCACGGGCTGCACCTCGGACTTGAACACCTTGGCGAAGGTGCCGTTGACCAGACCTTCGAGGCGCTGCTCGAACTTCTTCAGGACTCCCATGGGGCACCTCCTCCGGTGTTGCTGTCCTGTGTACTGCCTACCCGGTACTGCTTACTGATCGTATCCACGCGCCGGTTAATCGGCTGGTTCCCCCTGTCAGCCCGGTCGACGGGTGTCGACGCCTGACGAAGTTCCCTGCGGCGCTCCCCCTCGAACTTCTGGCATGGATCGTAGAGGGGGTTGCAAACAAGTGTCCCGCACCGGACTGTGGACTCGGCCCGGCTCCTGGGCAGACGGCCAGGACCGGTACGAGGTTGATACGTGCGCGGGCCTCCTGGCCTGTCGATGTGCCGGTGCGGGCGTGTCCCTGCCCGGGATAAGCGATGTGAACCCACCCTGGCCGGCGTGCTAATGTTCTGGGTGTCGGCAGGCGCCAGCCCCAAGGGGGCGGGGCCAAAGACACACCCAATGCGCGGGTGGCGGAATAGGCAGACGCGCTGGATTCAGGTTCCAGTGCCCGCAAGGGCGTGGGGGTTCAACTCCCCCCTCGCGCACCGACGAAACGGTCGGCATCGTGATCGCGATGCCGACCGTTTCTGTTTCTCCCGGCGTCTGTCCGCGTGGGCGTCTGACTCTGTGCGGATCTGTCGGGGTGTGAGGAACCTCTCAGGTTGTGGCGCTGATGCGCAGGGCTCGTGCCGTCGCGGTGACGGACGACACCACCGCCAGGACCGCGCACGCGCCGACCGTCGCACCGAGGGCCTGCCAAGGGAGTTCCGGTGTGGGGCGCACCGACAGCAGGCCAAGGGCCGTCCACATGCCGGTCAGGTTGAGCACGGCGACCAGCGCGCCCAGCACGCCGCCGACCGCTACGACCATCAGCGCCTCCGCGCCGACCAGCCGCAGCACCTGCGCGTGCGTCGCCCCGGCCAGCCGCAGCGCGGCCAGGTCACGGACGCGGTCGGAGGCCGCCATGACCATGGTGCCCGCCACCGAGATGCCGGTGTAGAGCAGGGCGATGCCGAGGACGAGCAGCAGGCCGAGGCGGGTCGTCCGGTCGGTGCCGGGGTGGGCGGCCCGCACCCACTGGTCCCCGGTGAGGACCCGGGCACCCGGTCCCGCCGCCTGCCGCAGCCCCGCGGCCACGGCGGTCCGGTCGGCACCGGTCACCTTGACGTCCACCCGGTCGACCCGCGCGCCGGGCGCGTTGGCCGGGGTGACGTACACGCCGTTGTCGCCGGTCCCGGTGGACATCACCGCGGCGATCCGCAGCGACGTCCGCGTACCGTCGCCGAGCCAGACGTCCACCCGCTGCCCCACCGTGTGCCGCTCCCACTCCTCGTTCACGATGATCGAGTCGTCGTCGAGGTCGGCCGTGCGTCCCGCGGTGAGGGGCAGGCGGGCGGTGGCGGCGAGCGGGCCGGGCTCGGCGGCGCGGGCGACGGACCGGACCAGGGACACGCCCTCCTCCAGCACGTACACCGCGCTCGACGAGGTCGCCGACACCTCGGCACCCGGCACGCCGCGCAGCCTCCGCAGCGTCGCCGCGTCGAAGGCCGTACCGCCCGCCGCAGTCACCACGAAGTCGGCCACCGTGCGCTCCCGCAGCTCCGTGGCCTTCGCCTCGTTCAGGGTCGCGGTGGCGCCCAGCAGTGAGCCCGCGAGAGCGACCGTGACCAGCACGGGCGCCGCGATCGCGGCGGTACGCCGGACGCCCGCGGCGGCGTTCTCCCGCACCAGCAGGCCGCCCGCCCCCGGAAGTTGGGCCGGGAGCCAAGCAAGCAGCCGGGTCAGCGGGCGCACCAGCACCGGCGCGAGCAGCGCGACCCCGGTGATCAGCAGCATGGGGCGGCCGACGTACGTCTTGCGGTGCAGCAGGTCCCCCGGCTCGGTGAGCAGGGTCAGGGCCAGGGTCACGGCGGCGGTCAGCAGCAGCCCCAGGCCGAACAGCCAACGGCCCCACGTCATCGCCTCGGTGTCCACGGACGCCTCGCGCAGCGCCTGCGTGGGGCTGATGCGGCCGGCCCGCCAGGACGCGGCCAGCACACCGCACAGCGCGACCGTCAGACCGGTCCAGAAGGCCACGTGGTACGGCCAGTTGTGATCGCCGATGGTGAACCAGGCGGGCGCCAGGCCGCCGTCGACGGTCCACTCGGCCAGCCACGGGGCACCGTACGCGCCGAGCGCGCAGCCGGTCGCCGAGGCGAGGACGCCGACCAGCAGCGCCTCCACGAACACCAGCCGCCGCAGCTGGCCCGGGGTCGCACCGGCGGTGCGCAGCAGGCCGAACTCCCGGCGGCGCTGGGCGACCGCGAAGGCGAAGGTGGACGCCACGACGAACACCGAGACGAAAGCGGCGACTCCACCGGCCGTGCCGAAGAGGGCGTTCAGGGCCGTGAGCGCCTCGGTGTCACGGTCGGGGTCGTGGTCGGCGTACCGGCGGTCGTTTCCGGTGAGGACGGCGACGCCTGGGATGTCGGACACGGCATTCCGGACGGCTCTCGCGTCGGCCTCGACGATCAGTTGCGTGCTTGGTGGGGAGAGTTCGGCGGCTCGTGCGTCGGTGAAGAAGATGGCGTTTTCGATGTCTCGGCCGGTGACTGTGCCGACGATGCGGAGGGTGCCGTGGTCGGTGTGTAGGCGCGTGCCGGTCCTGGCCCAGTCGCCGTTGGCGACCACCTCGTCGGCGGTGTGCGGGGCGCGTCCCGTGGTGAGTTCGTACGGGGTGAAGCGCGCCGTCGACCAGGAGTGGCCGACCAGGTCACCGGGTCCTCCCTGCGCCCGTACGGCGAAGGAACGGTCCTCGGTGACCGGGCCCAGCTTCCTCAGCTCGGCCACGGTCTCGGCGGGTACCGGGCGTGGGTGCGCCAGTTTCTGGGTGCGGTCGCCGTTCGGGGTGGGCACCCGGAGGGTGTCCTGGCCCTGGACCACCACCGGGGCGGCGGCGAAACGTTCCGGGGTGCGTTCGGGCGCGTCGCGGGAGGAGGCGAGGGCCAGGCCCATCACGGTGAGCAGGGCGACGCCGAGCGAGAGGGCGACGAAGCTGCCCGCGAAGGTGGCCCAGCGGGTGCGCAGGGTGCTCAGGGCGACGCTCAGCACGGCACGGCCTCCAGGCCGGTCAGGCCCGTCAGGCCCGTCAGGTCGGTCAGGCGGGTGGCGATGACGTCGGCGCTCGCGCCGGTCAGCTCGCCGCCCACCCTGCCGTCGACCAGAAAGACCACGCGGTCGGCGTAGGAGGCGGCCACCGGGTCGTGCGTGACCATGATGATCGTCCGGCCGTCGTCGTCGACCATGCCACGCAACAACGCCAGCACCTCACGGCCGGTCCGCGAGTCGAGCGCGCCGGTCGGCTCGTCGCCGAAGAGCACCTCGGGGCGGGTGACCAGCGCGCGGGCGAGGGCGACGCGCTGCTGCTGGCCGCCGGACAGTTCGGTGGGCCGGTGCTTGGCGCGGTCGCCGAGCCCGACCTGCTGGAGCACCTCGCGGATCCGCGCCCTGGGCACGCGCCGGCCGGCCAGACGCAGCGGCAGGGCGACGTTCTGCTCGGCGGTGAGCGAGGGCAGCAGGTTGAACGCCTGGAAGACGAAGCCGATGCGCTCACGGCGGAGCCGGGTCAGCTTGGTCTCGCTGAGTCTCGTCAGCTCGGTCCCGCCCACCGTGACCGAGCCGGACGTGGGGCGGTCCAGGCCCGCCGCGCACTGCAGCAGGGTGGACTTGCCGGAGCCGGAGGGGCCCATGACGGCGGTGAAGGTGCCGGTGGGGAAGGCGAGGGAGACGTGGTCGAGCGCCGGCACGCCGCCGTCGCCGGTTCCGTATCGCCTGCTGACTGCGCGCAGTTCTACCGCGTTGGGTTTCATGTCTCCCCTGGTGACTGGTGGTTGATGGCGATGGGGCCACGAAATCGCCTGGGGGTGGGGCGGCGCAGTGCGGCGAGGCGGAGACTTGGGGTAGGGCCAGGCATACCCCCGACCCGCTCCCTGGACGGATGGCCGGGCGCGCCCGCTGCTTCTACGGTGATCCGCATGCAGCCTCCCCGGAATGTGTGGCAGGCCATGTCCAGGCCCGGCTTCCTGCTGTCGGCGTGGCCGTGGCGGGCGGTCGGCTACTTGGTGACCGGTGTGGTCGTCGGTGCGGTCACCCTTGTGGCGATCGTGGTCCTGGCCGCGCTCGGCGGGGTGCTCGCCGTGGTGCTGGTCGGGCTGCCGCTGCTCGTGCTTGTCGCGCTCGCCGGGATTCCGGTGGCGCGGGTGGAGCGGCGCAGGCTGCGGCTGGTCGACCTGGACCCGGTGAGCGATCAGCGTCGGGCGCCCGCGCGCGGGGGGCTGTGGGCCTGGCTGTCGACGCGGTTCGGGGAGCGGGCGACCTGGCGGGAACTGGGCCATGCGCTGCTGTTCGCGGGCCTGTTGTGGCCGGTCGACGCCCTGGTGGTCGTATGCGCGCTGCTGTGCCCGCTGTCGCTGGTCGGTACGCCGTTGCTGGTGGCCGGTTTCGGCGAGGTGAAGGTGCTCAAGCTGTGGGCGGTCACGACCTGGCCGGTTGCCGTCGCCTTCGCGGTCCTGGGGGTGGTTCTGCTGTGCCTGGGTGCTTACGTCCTCGGGGTCGCCGCCGGTGCGCGGGGCGCGCTGACCCGGTTGCTGATCGCCCCGCAGGAGGCCGAGTTGGGGGCGAGGGTCGTCGAACTGGCGCGGTCCCGGGTGCGGTTGGTGGACGCCTTCGAGGCGGAGCGGCGGCGGATCGAGCGGGACCTGCACGACGGGGCCCAACAGCGGCTGGTGGCGTTGACGATGACGCTGGGGCTGGCCCGTCTCGACGCACCGCCCGGCCCGCTCGCCGACCAGCTCGCGCAGGCGCACGAGGAGGCGGGGCGGGCGCTCGCGGAGCTGCGCGAGCTCATCCACGGCATCCATCCCAAGGTGCTCTCCGACTTCGGCCTCGAAGCGGCGGTCGCCGACGCCGCCGACCGCTGCACGGTCCCCGTCGACGTCGACCTTCAACTGCCGGGGCGGCTGCCGCGGGCGGTCGAGTCGGCCGCGTACTTCGTGGTGTGCGAGGCGCTCGCGAACGTAGCCCGGCACAGTGGGGCGAAACGGGCGGAGGTGGTGGGTGGGCACCGCGACGGGCGGCTGGTCCTGCGGATACGGGACGACGGCAGGGGCGGCGCGGACGCGGCGGCCGGGACCGGGCTGACCGGACTCGCGGACCGGGTGTCAGTGCTCGATGGCAGACTCTCCGTGTCCAGTCCGCCGGGTGGGCCCACCCTGTTGCGTGTGGAGTTGCCTTGCGAGCCGTCGGATCGCTGCGCGTAGTTCTGGCCGAGGACAGCGTGTTGCTGCGCGAGGGGCTCATCGGGCTGCTCGGCCGGTGCGGGCACGAGGTCGTCGCGGCCGTCGGGGACGCGCGGGCGCTCATCGCGGCAGTCGACGAGCACGAGCCCGACGTCGTGGTCACGGACGTACGGATGCCGCCGGATTTCCAGGACGAGGGCCTGCACGCGGCGGTGCGGCTGCGGGAGCGGAGGCCCGGGCTGCCAGTGCTCGTGCTGAGTCAGTACGTGCAGCGGGCGTACGCGGCCGAGCTGTTGGACTCCGGCGACGGGACCGGGGTCGGGTATCTGCTCAAGGACCGGGTCGGGCAGGTCGAGGACTTCGTGGCCGCGCTCGGTGAGGTGGCGGCGGGCGGCACGGTGGTGGATCCCGAGGTGGTAAGGCAGTTGCTGCGCCGGCGCCGGGATCCGCTGGAGCGGCTCACGCCGCGCGAACGGGAGGTGCTCGCGCTGGTCGCGGAGGGGAAGTCCAACGGGGCGATCGCTCGGGAGCTCGTGGTGTCCGAGGCGGCGGTGGGCAAGCACATCGGGAGCATTTTGACGAAGCTGGATTTGCCGCCGGGGGAGGGGACGCATCGGCGGGTGTTGGCGGTGTTGGCTTATTTGCGGGGGTGAGGGGGTGAGGGGGTGAGGGGGCTGTCTGCCGGGTTGGTTGGGGCTGGGTGCTGTCTGCTGGGGGCGGTTGCTGTGTGCCGGGTTTTCCACAGGTGGGGAGTTATCCACAGGGTCTGACGCGATGTGGCGGCCGGTTGTACGGTCGGCACGAGTTGATGTTCGTGCGAGTCACGGGGGAGGCGGTCGCGGTGACCGAGGTCGGTGTGCAGAGTGCGGATGCCGGGACGGTGCGGATTCCGCGGGTGCGGGGCTTCGCCGAGTGGTCGGGCCAGGGCGCGCACTCGCCCAAGGCGGAGGGGAAGGCCCTGCGCGAGCGGGTCCCGCGGCGCGCCCACGCCACCCTCGACCTCGACGGCGCCCGGCCCGACGCGGTGGCCGCGGTCGAGGAGTCGAACCGGGGCCGTATCCCCGAGCTCACGCCGATACGGGTGGGACGGATGGCGGCCACCCCGTTCGCCTTCCTGCGCGGTTCGGCGGGCCTCATGGCGTACGACCTCGCCCGCACCCCCATGACCCGCATCCGCGCCCAGATCTGCGGCGACGCGCACGCGGCGAACTTCGGTCTGTACGGCGACGCGCGCGGCGGCCTGATCATCGACCTGAACGACTTCGACGAGACGTTGTACGGCCCCTGGGAGTGGGACCTCAAGCGGCTCGCCGCCTCGCTGGTGCTCGCGGGCCGGGAGACGGGGGCCGACGAGGACACCTGCCGGTCGGCCGCCCATGACGCCGCCGGCGCCTACCGCCGCACCATGCGGCTGCTGGCCAAGCTCCCGGTGCTGGACGCGTGGAACGCCATCGCGGACGAGGAGCTGGTCTCCCACACCGACGCCCATGACCTGCTGGGCACCCTGGAGCGGGTCTCGGAGAAGGCGCGGGCCAACACCAGCGGGCGGTTCGCGGCGCGGTCGACCGAGGCGGCCGAGGAGGGGGGACGCCGGTTCGTGGACGCGCCGCCGGTGCTGCGCCGGGTCCCGGACGCGGAGGCGGCGGCGGTGGCGGTGTCGCTGGAGGCCTACCTGACGACGCTGTCGGAGGACCGGCTGCCGCTGCTGTCCCGGCACGCGGTGCACGACGTGGCGTTCCGGGTCGTGGGCACGGGCAGCGTGGGCCTGCGTTCGTATGTCGTCCTGCTCCTGGACCACCGCGGTGAGGCGCTGATACTCCAGGTGAAGGAGGCCCGCGGCTCGGCCCTGCTGCCGCATCTGCTGACCGCCGGTTTCGAGGCGCCGTCCGCCGACCACGAGGGCCGTCGGGTGGTCCTCGGCCAGAAGCGGATGCAGGTCGTCAGCGACATCCTGCTCGGCTGGACGACCGTCGACGGCCGCCCCTTCCAGGTCCGCCAGTTCCGCAACCGCAAGGGCAGCGTGGACCCGGCGGCGCTCTCCACGGACCAGCTCGACGACTACGCCCGCATGACCGGCGCACTCCTCGCCCGCGCCCACTCCCACAGCGCCGACCCGCGCCTGATCTCCGGCTACTGCGGCAAGAACGAGGAGCTGGACGAGGCGGTGGCCACGTTCGCCGTCAGCTACGCCGACCGCACCGAGGCGGATCACGCGGGGCTGGTGGCGGCGGTTCGGGCGGGGAGGGTTGCTGCGGAGGCGGGTGTGTGAGGGGGCGTGTGTCCGGGGCGGGTACGGGGGGTGGCCGTCTCATGAGGAGCGCACGGTGAAGTACGTCGACCTCGACGGACGGGGCGGCGAGATGAGGGGGGTGATCGATCCGGGGCCCTACCTGGAGCAGCTGCCCGCGTTCGCGGGCCGCCTCCCGGCGGGCGCCCGAGCGCTCGCCACCGATCCTGGACACTACGACTTCTCGGGCAGGCGGTGCATGAAGGATCTGCGGCCGCACCAGACCCGTCGAATCGGCGAGGACGCGATCGAGGTCCGGTTCCGGCACAACTGCTGGAAGCACGACGAGGACCTGGTCATCCGGTACGAGGGCGTCTCGCGCTTCCAGGCGGACGTGCTGGACGTCTGCGACCTGGGCGAGCTCGGGGAGGTGATCGTCGACGAGGTGCTCCCGCACGCCGACGGCTGTTCCCATGAGATCGCCTGCCGCCCCGGCACCCTCGTGGTGGTCTGCCGCGATCTTTCGGCCGAGTGGGTGGCGGCGGAGTGCTCGGAGTGATCGGGAGGGCCTGCGACCGGTGAGGCCGGTGCTCGGAGGCACGGTCCCGGTGTGGCCTACGCTGGTCGGGTGACGACCCCGGATGCTGAGCAGGGTGGTGTCGCCGGTGAGACCGAGGCGACGCCCGAGGACGGCGCGCCCCGGCCCGAGGAGCGGCTGGAGCGGGCCGTGCGGGCGGCCGAGCAGGCGCTGATCGAGTACGAGATCGCGGTGGAGACCTTCCGCGTCGAGATCGAGAACTTCTCCCGGCTGCACCACCAGAAGCTCGGCCCGATGTACGCCCGCCTCGAAGAGCTGGACGCGCAGATCGCCGAGGCGAAGGCGGCCCGGACCGGTGACCCGGAGGATCTGCGCCGGGCGCAGGAGCTGCGGGCCCGGGTGCTGCCGATGCCCTCCGTGGAGGAGCTGTTCCACGGCTGGATGGACGGCGACGGCCTGTTCCCGGAGGCCGCCGCGATGCTCACGGACCAGCCGGTCCGGCCCCCGCAGCGGGTGCGCCCCAGCGAGCAGGCCCGCCGCCTCTACCGCGACCTGGCCCGCAAGGCCCACCCCGACCTCGCGCAGGAGGAGGGCGAGCGCAAGCGCCGTGAGGAGTTCCTCACCCGCGTGAACACCGCCTACGCCCGTGGTGACGAGTCGGAGCTGCGCGAGCTGTCCGCGGAGTGGGCCGCGGGACCGGTTCCCGAGGAGCGCCGCCCGAGCCGCAGCGAGGAGCTGTACGCCCGCCTGGAATGGCTCGCCCAGCGCAAGGAACTGCTCACGGTCGTCGCCCGGGAGCTGGAGGAGGGCGCCATCGGCTCCATGCTCAAGCTGGCGCCGGACGACCCGGACCGCCTCCTCGACGAGATCGCCGAGCAGCTGCTGGCGGAGGTCGCGGGGCGCGAGGCGGAGCTGGCGGCGCTGATCGGTCAGTGAGCGGTCGCGGGCTTGGCCGGTAGTCGGCCGGTAGTCGGTCGGTCATCGGCAGTGAGCGGGCGGCGAACGGCCGGTGCGTGGTCGGGGAGCCCTCGGGTCCGGCCATCCGCGCGGGCGCTTCAGGTAGCGTCGGGAGCATGACTTTCGGAGCTGTTCCCACGGTCGGGGTCACGGACCTCAAGGACGACGACTTCCTGCTGGACGTCCGCGAGGACGAGGAGTGGCAGGCGGGCCACGCCGCAGGGGCGCTGCACATCCCCATGAGCGAGTTCGTCGCCCGGTACGGCGAGCTGACCGAGGCCGCCCCGCAGGACGGCCGCGTCCACGTCATCTGCCGCTCCGGCGCCCGCTCGGCCCAGGTCGCGATGTACCTCAACCAGCGAGGCATCGACGCCGTGAACGTCTCCGGCGGCATGGAGGCCTGGGAGGCGACCGGGCGCCCGGTGGTCACGGACGCGGGCGAGCCGGGGGCCGTCGTCTGACCGAGGGGCTCGGCGGGGACGCCACAGGCATGACTTACGGCTCGGCGTCCCCGCGCCACCCTCGTGCACCCGGGCCTCACCCCGGCGCATGCGCCGCCAGCAGATCCCCCAGCGCCTCCTCGTGCGCCGCCGCCGGTCCCAGCGACAGTTCAAGGTGCTTCGCCCAGGCGTGGTACCGGTGCAGCGGATAGTCGACGTCCGCCCCGAACCCCCCGTGCAGATGCTGCGCCGTCTGCACCACCCGCCGTACCCCCTCCGCCGCCCAGATCTTCGCGACGGCCACATCCCCGGCGGCCGGCAACACCCCCGCTGCCCCCGAACCGATCCGCCACGCCGCCTGCCACAGCGTGGCCTCCATCGCCCGCAGGTCGATATAGCGGTCGGCGGCCTGCACGGCGACGGCCTGGAACGTCGCGACCGGGTACCCGAACTGCTCCCGTTTCCCGGTGTACTCGCTGGTCATCCGCAGCACCCGCTCCCCGAGCCCGAGCGCCAGCGCACACGTCCCGGTGGCCAGCAACTCCCGCAGCCACTCCCAGGCCCCCTCGCCCTCGATGACGTACCGCTCCGGCACCTGCACCGACTCCAGCCGCAACTCCCCGAGCCGCTCCCCGGTCGTCGCGAACTGCTCGGCGAGTTCGGCCCCTTCCTGCCCCCGCGGGACGAGGGCGAGGACGCTCCGGTCGGCGTCGGTGTGCGCCGGTACGACGGTGAAGTCGGCGTCATACGCCCATGGAACCGCCGTCTGCACCCCGTCCAGGACCCAGCCGTCCCCGTCCCGCCGCGCGGTCACCGCCCGTTCGGCGGCGTCGTGACCGCCGGTACGTCCCTGCGCGGCGACGGTCAGTACGACCTCACCCCGCCCGGCCGGTTCGAGCACGGCGGACTTCAACTCCGCACCGCCGTACGCCTGGACTGCCGCCAGTGCCGCGCTGTTCTCCAGCAGTGGCACTCGCGCCAGGACCTTCCCCGCCTCCCGAAGCACCAGGCACAGAGCGATGGAGTCGAGGCCCGCCCCGCCGTGCTCCGGATCGAGCAGCAGGCTCAGCAGATCCGCGTCGGCGAGCCTGCCCCACAGCGCGCGGTCGAAGTCGTCGGCCACGGCGCCCCGGGTCAGCGTGGGGCTCGGCACGGCGTCCGGCGCGACATCGGCGAACACACCTCGCGCCGCCTCGGCCGCCGCCTGCTGCTCCTCGGTGAAGGTGAAGTCCACGGTCCTGTCCTCCCGACGGATCCGCCCATCTGACGGAGCGTCAAGATAGAACAGGTTCTAGGAGAAGGGAACGCCTGAGGGAGCGCCTCACAAGGCCCTAGCGGTCGAAGTCCAGCTCCACCTTCTCCGTCACCGGATGCGACTGGCACGCCAGCACATATCCCGCCTCCGTCTCCTCCCGCTCCAGCGCGAAGTTGCGGTCCATGCGTACCTCCCCGGAGACCAGGAACGCCCGGCACGTGCCGCAGACTCCGCCCTTGCAGGCGTAGGGGGCGTCAGGACGGTTGCGCAGCACCGTCTCCAGCAGCGACTCACCGTCCTGGACCGGCCAGGTCCCCCCGCGGCCGTCGAGCCGCGCGGTCACCGTGCTGTGGGCGGGAGCCGTCGACGGGGCGGCGGGCGGAGCGGCGTCCACATGGAAGATCTCCTCGTGGATCCGGCCGCGCGGCACCTCAAGGCCGCGCAGCGCCCGCTCGGCCTCCTGCACCAGCCCGTACGGCCCGCACAGGAACCAACCCGCCACGTCGGCCACCGGCAGCAGCGCCGGCAGCAGGCCCGTCAGCCGCTCCCGGTCCAGCCGACCGGACGGCAGCCCCGCCTGCTGCTCCTCCCGGGACAGCACGGTCACCAGCTGGAACCGCTCGGGGAAGCGGTCCTTCAGATCGGCGACCTCCTCCAGGAACATCGTCGAGGCGGACGTACGGTCGCTGCGTATCAGGCAGAACCGGGCCTCGGGCTCGCGCGCCAGCAGCGTCGCCGCGATCGACAGCACCGGCGTGATCCCACTGCCGCCGACGATCGCGGCGTACAGCCCGGGCGCGGGGTCGAGGGTGAAGCGGCCGGCCGGGGTCATCACCTCCAGCTCGTCGCCGATGTTGATCTCCTTCAGCGCGTACGTCGAGAAGGCGCCGCCCTCCACCAGCCGCACCCCCACCCGCAGGGCGCGCGGTCCCTCGCCGTCCTGTGCTGCCGGGGAGCAGATCGAGTACGTCCGCCGGATCTCGACCCCGTCGACGGTGCGCCGCAGGGCGATGTGCTGCCCGGGCGCGTACCGGTACTCCTCGCGCAACTCCTCGGGGACCGCGAGCGTGACGGCGACGGAGTCGTCGGTGAGCCGGTCGACCGCGGTCACCGGGAGCGTGTGGAAGCGGGCCATCACAACTCCTTGAAGTGGTCGAACGGTTCACGGCACGCCAGGCAGCGCCGCAGCGCCTTGCACGCGGTGGAGGAAAAACGGCTCAGCAGTTCGGTGTCGGAGGAGCCGCAGTGCGGGCAGCGGACGGGGTCCTGTTCCTCGGTACGCGTGCGCGTCGGGCCCAGCTCCAGTGGCACCGGCCCGGACTGCGCGCGCGTGCGGGGCGGTGCGATGCCGAACTCCCGCAGTTTGCGGCGCCCTTCGGGCGTGATGTCGTCTGTCGACCAGGCCGGCGTAAGCACCGTGCGGACGGTGACCTCCCGTATGCCGTGCTCGTGCAGCGCCCGCTCTATGTCCAGGGACATGGCCTCTATGGCGGGGCAACCGGTGTACGTCGGGGTCAGCTCGACGTCGACCGCGTCCGCGCCGCGCAGATGCACCGCGCGCAGCACGCCCAGTTCCCGCAGGGTGAGGACCGGCAGCTCGGGGTCGGGCACCGAGCCTGCGATCGCGATGAGCTCCTCTTCCAGAGCGGTGGTGGTCACCATGACGCCCCCGGGTGGCTGCGGTGCAGATGCTGCATCTCGGCGAGCATCCGCCCGAAGGGCTCGGTGTGCAGGCCCTGCCGGCCCGCGCCCGCGCTCCACGCCCCGGACTGCGGCCCCTCGGGGAGCGTGAGCGTGGCCCGGCGCAGGACCTCGCCGACCGACTCCAGCCAGGCCGACCTCAGCTGCTCCCCGTCCACGTCCAGGCCCTGCACCGGCTGGAACATCTCGCCGGTGAACCGCCACAACGCCTCGCACGCCCGCCGCATCCGCTCATGGCTCTCGTCCGTGCCGTCGCCGAGCCGCAGGGTCCACTGCTCGGCGTGGTCGCGGTGGTAGGCGACCTCCTTGACGGCCTTCGCGGCGAGCGGGGCGAAGGGGCCGTCGCCGGTGGCCAGGCGGTCGTAGAGGAGGTGCTGATAGGTCGAGAAGTACAGCTGGCGGGCGATGGTGTGGGCGAAGTCGCCGTTCGGCTGTTCCACCAGCTGGACGTTGCGGAAGGCGCGCTCCTCGCGCAGATACGCCAGCTCGTCCTCGTCACCGACCAGCGACAGCAATACCCGGGCCTGGCCGAGCAGGTCCAGCGCGATGTTGGCGAGGGCGACCTCCTCCTCCAGCACGGGGGCGTGACCGGCCCACTCCCCCAGGCGGTGGGAGAGCACCAGGGCGTCGTCGCCCAGGGCGAGGGCGGCCGTCGTGGGAACCGTGGTCGTCACAGGTGCTTCACCCCCTCGGGGATCTCGTAGAACGTCGGGTGGCGGTAGGGCTTGTCCGCGGCCGGTTCGAAGAACGGGTCCTTCTCGTCGGGGGAGGACGCCGTGATGGCGGAGGACGGCACGACCCAGATGGAGACGCCCTCGCCGCGCCGGGTGTACAGATCGCGCGCGTTGCGCAGCGCGAACTCCGCGTCCGGGGCGTGCAGGCTGCCGGCGTGGGTGTGGGACAGGCCCCGGCGTGAGCGCACGAAGACCTCCCACAGAGGCCAGTCGGTGTTCGTCATGCGCGCGTCGCTCCCGTCTCGCTGTGCTTGGCTGCGTACGCCGCGGCCGCCTCCCGTACCCAGGCGCCCTCTTCGTGGGCCCGCCTGCGCTGTGTGATGCGCTGCTCGTTGCACGGCCCGTTGCCCTTGAGGACCTCCCAGAACTCCGTCCAGTCGATCGCCCCGAAGTCGTAGTGCCCCTGCTCCTCGTTCCACTTGAGATCCGGGTCGGGGAGGGTGAGGCCGAGGGACTCGGCCTGGGGGACGCAGATGTCGACGAAGCGCTGGCGCAGCTCGTCGTTGGAGTGCCGCTTGATCTTCCAGGCCATGGACTGCGCGGAGTGCTGCGACTCGTCGTCGGGCGGGCCGAACATCATCAGCGACGGCCACCACCAGCGGTCCACCGCGTCCTGCGCCATCGCGTGCTGCTCGGGGGTGCCGCGGCTGAGGGCCAGCAGCAGCTCGTACCCCTGGCGCTGGTGGAAGGACTCCTCCTTGCAGATGCGGACCATCGCGCGCGCGTACGGGCCGTAGGAGCAGCGGCACAGCGGCACCTGGTTGGTGATCGCGGCGCCGTCCACCAGCCAGCCGATCGCGCCGACGTCCGCCCAGGTCAGCGTGGGGTAGTTGAAGATCGAGGAGTACTTCTGGCGGCCGCTGTGCAGCTTGTCGAGCAGCTCGTCGCGGCCGGTGCCGAGCGTCTCCGCCGCGCTGTACAGATACAGCCCGTGGCCGGCCTCGTCCTGGACCTTGGCCATCAGGATGGCCTTGCGGCGCAGCGAGGGAGCGCGGGTGATCCAGTTGGCCTCCGGCTGCATGCCGATGATCTCGGAGTGCGCGTGCTGGGCGATCTGACGGACCAGCGTCGCCCGGTAGGCGTCGGGCATCCAGTCGCGGGGCTCGATGCGCTCGTCGGCGGCCACGGCGGCGTCGAAGGCGCGCTCGTACCCAGCGGTGGCGGCGGTGCCGTCCCCGTCGTACGGCGCTGTGTGGTCCGTCTTCTGCGCGGCTGCTGTCGCCATGAGGCCCCCTCGACCTTTGGGTCCGCCCGGAGCATGCTCCCGACCGATCGTTCGGTTCGTGCGATTCCATGGTCGGTCGGGCGCCGTAAGGTGTCAACCGCTGTGGATAACCCGTCGGCGCGGCTGTGGACGAGCTGATCGAAAGAGCTGTGCCCGGTGGGTCGGCCTGAGTACCGTTCGCCTGCGAGGGGGGCTGCCGGGCGGCGCAGAAGGACCGGAACGCGATCGGGATCGGGGCGGAATGGACGCGCAGGGCGCGAACGACACGGACGACAGGGGTGCGAGCGCTCCGCACGCGCGGGACCAGCAGGGCGCACCTCACGGCGTGAGCGAGCCCCCGCCGGGACCCCGCACCGGCGTCGCCGCCCTCTCCCCGCGCTACCAGGTCGGCGTCGCGCTGGCCCTCGCCGTCGTCGCGGTCGCCGTCTGTGTGCACATCGGGATGGTCTTTCTGCACGTCGCGCCGTCGAACACGGTCACCAAGCAGCACGGCAAGGCGATAGACGAATGGATCTACCCGGAGTTCGAACAGAACTGGAAGCTGTTCGCGCCGAACCCGCTGCAGCAGAACATCTCCGTTCAGGTCCGCGCCCAGATCCGAACGGGTGACGGCAGCAGCCGCACCACCGGCTGGTACGACCTGTCCGCGCGGGACGGCGAGGCCATCGACGGCAATCTGCTCCCGAGCCACACCCAGCAGAACGAGCTGCGCCGCGCCTGGGACTTCTTCACCGCCACGCACGACGGAAGCAACCGCCCCTCGGGCCTGCGCGGCGCGCTCAGCGAGACGTATCTGCGCCGGATCGTGGTGCTGCGCCTGGACCGCGCGGACGCGAGCGGGCCGGGCGGTGTCGTCGAGCGGGTCCAGGTCCGCTCACGAACCACCAACGTCCGCCCGCCCGAGTGGAGCGAGGAGCGGATATCGCTCAAGCCGGTGTACCGGGTGCTGCCCTGGTGGTCGGTGCCCGGCGACGAGGCCGAGGGAGGCGTCCGGTGAGCCGCCTCGCCCTGGCCGTCTCCCGTGGCATCGCCCGGGTCACCGAGTCCGCCCTCGGCCCCTACCAGACCGCCGTGATCCGCATCGGTTTCGCCGCGACCTGGCTGCTGTTCCTGCTGCGCGAGATCCCGCACCGCCATGAGCTGTACGGCCCCGACGGCCCGTGGAGCTGGGACCTCGCCGAGCAGCTGATCGGCGCGAACGGCGCCTTCTCCGCCCTGATGTGGTCCGACGGGCAGCTGTGGTTCGAGACCGTCTACGCGCTCGGCGTGCTCACCAGCCTGCTGCTGATGCTGGGCTGGCGTACCCGCACCATGTCCGTGCTCTTCATGGTCGGCGTGCTCTCGCTGCAGAACCGCAGCGTCTTCATGGGTGACGGCGGCGACAACGTCCTGCACCTGATGTGCATCTACCTGGTCTTCACGCGGTGCGGCCAGGTGTGGTCCCTGGACGCGCGGCGCGCCCGGCGCGCATCCGAGGCACGCGCGCGTGGGGAGCGGGTCACCGACCGCACCGGCCCCGCGCTGTGGGGCGTGCTCGGGCTGGCGCTGCTCGCCGTTACCGCGCTGGGCCGGCTGGACGGCGACTGGCCGGTACCGGCGCTCCTGTGGGGCGTGTGGGTGGCGCAGGCCCTGTGGTGGCTCGCCGGGCGCCTCACGCGCACCGGCCAGCCGCGGATCCTGCTCGACCTGATCGCCAACATCCTGCACAACGGCGCCCTGCTCGTGATCATGGCCGAGGCCTGTCTGATCTACGCCACGGCCGGCTGGTACAAGATCCAGGGCTCCCGCTGGCAGGACGGCACCGCCGTCTACTACCCCCTGCACCTGGACTCCTTCTCGCCCTGGCCCGCCCTCGCCGACCTGCTCTCCGCCAGCGGCACCATGGTCATGCTCATCACCTACGGGACCGTGATCGTCCAGGTCGCCTTCCCGTTCACGCTGTTCAACCGGCGGGTCAAGAACGCCCTGCTGGCCGTCATGATCACCGAGCATGCCGTGATCGCCGTGGTGCTCGGGCTGCCCTTCTTCTCGCTGGCGATGATCGCGGCCGACGCTGTCTTCCTGCCGACGTCGTTCCTGCGCCGCCTGGGCGACTGGGCGGCACGCGCGCGTGGGCGCCTGTTCCGGCGCGGTCGCCCCAAGGTCCCGGCGCAGCGGACGCCGGACGCCACCGAGCGCACCGGGGACGCCGAGCAGACCCACGTAGGCTTCAGGGCATGAACGACCCCGCGGGCAGGGACACCGGCGGCTCCGCACAGCAGCAGGTGAGCGCCTGGCGCCGCCTCGCCGACACCTGCGTACTGCTCGACGGCTTCCACGCCCTCAAGCACGCCCTGCGCTTCGGCGCCGAGGTGCCCCTCGCGGTCACCGCCGACCGCGAGGCAGCGCTCGCCCTCGCCGACGAGCTCGCTGCGGACGTACGGCAGACGCTGGCCGCGCTGCTCACCGAGGTCCCGGAGTCGACGTACGCCTCCCTGGTGCCGCGCCCGCACCCCACCGCCGTGGCCGCCCTGGCGGTACGGCCGTCCCGTGCGGCCAATCTGCGGGCGCTGGCCCGCACGCCCCGCAGCGCGCCCGTCGTGGTCCTCGACCAGCCGCGCAACCTCGGCAACGCCGGGGCTGTGATCCGGCTGGCGGCCGGCTTCGGGGCGACCGGCGTGGTCACGACCGGCACGCTCGACCCCTGGCATCCCACCGTCGTACGCGGCGGTGCCGGGCTGCACTTCGCGACCGCCGTGGAGCGGCTGGACGTCGGCGAACTGCCGCCCGGGCCGCTGTTCGCCCTCGACCCGGAGGGCGAGGACATCCGGGGCCTGAAGCTGCCCGACGACGCGCTGCTCGCGTTCGGCTCGGAGCGCAGCGGCCTGTCCGCGGCCGTACGCGCGCGTGCCGACCATCTGGTGGCGCTGCCGATGCGCCCCCAGGTCTCCAGCTACAACCTCGCGACCAGCGTGGCCATGACGCTGTACCACTGGAGCGCCACCGGGGGCGCGGCGGCCTGACGGGTCACGCCTCCCGGCGTACCTCCACCACCCGGAAGCGGTTCGCCACGAACGCACCGTCGGTCAGCGCCGAGTTGGCCGCCGGGTTGCCGCCCGAGCCGTGGAAGTCGGAGAAGGCGGCGGTCTGGTTGACGTACACCCCACCGGTCAGGTTCAGCGAGAGCTGGGCGGACTCCTCCAGGCAGGCCTCCTCGATCGCCTGCTCGACCTCCTCGTCGGTCGTGTACGCGCCGACCGTCATCGCGCCCTTCTCCCGGACCGTCCGGCGCAGCAACTCCACCGCGTCGGTGGCCGAGTCGACGGCGACGGCGAAGGAGACCGGGCCGAAGCACTCGCTCATGTAGGCGGCCTCGTCGTCCGGCTTGGCGCCGTCCAGCTTGACGATGACGGGCGTGCGGACCACCGCGGCCGGGAAGTCGGGGTTGCTGATCTCCCGGGAGGCGAGGGCGACTTCGCCGAGCCCGGCCGCGGCCTCCAGGCGGGCCTTGACGTCCGGGTTCACGATGGCGCCGAGCAGCGCGTTCGCGCGCGCGTCGTCGCCGAGCAGCCCGTCGACCGCCTTGGCGAGGTCGGTGATCACCTCGTCGTAGGACTTCGGGCCCTGGTCGGTGCGGATGCCGTCGCGGGGGACGAGCAGGTTCTGCGGGGTCGTGCACATCTGGCCGCTGTACAGCGACAGCGAGAAGGCCAGGTTGGACAGCATCCCCTTGTAGTCGCCGGTCGACTCCACGATCACCGTGTTGACGCCGGCCTTCTCCGTGTGGACCTGGGCCTGGCGGGCGTTGGCCTCCAGCCAGTCGCCGAACGCCGTCGAGCCGGTGTAGTCGATGATCCGGATCTCGGGGCGGACGGCGAGGGTCTTGGCGATGCCCTCACCGGGGCGCTCGGCGGCCAGCGCGACCAGGTTCGCGTCGAAGCCGGCCTCGGTGAGCACCTGGCGCGCGACCTGCACGGTGAGCGCGAGCGGCAGCACCGCGCGCGGGTGGGGCTTGACCAGGACCGCGTTGCCGGTGGCGAGGGAGGCGAACAGGCCCGGGTAGCCGTTCCACGTCGGGAAGGTGTTGCAGCCGATCACCAGGCCGATCCCGCGCGGGACCGCGGTGAACTGCTTGGTCAGCGCCAGCGGGTCCCGCTTGCCCTGCGGCTTGGTCCACTCCGCGGTGTCGGGGGTGCGGACCTGCTCCACGTACGCGTACGCCACCGCTTCCAGGCCGCGGTCCTGCGCGTGCGGGCCGCCCGCCTGGAACGCCATCATGAAGGCCTGGCCGGAGGTGTGCATGACCGCGTGCGCGAACTCGTGCGTGCGGTCGCTGATCCGCTTGAGGATCTCCAGGCAGACCATGGCCCGGGCCTCCGGACCCGCGTCGCGCCAGGCGCGCTGGCCGGCCCGCATGGCGGGCAGCAGCACGTCGATGTCCGCGTGCGGATAGCTGACGCCCAATTCGATGCCGTACGGGGAGACTTCGCCGTCCACCCAGCCGTCCGTGCCGGGCTGGCCGAGGTCGAGGCGGGTGCCGAGCAGGGCGTCGAAGGCGGCCTTGCCCGCGGCCGCGTCCAGGCTGCCGTTCTCCCCGTAGGCCTTCGGATGCTCGGGGTGCGGGGACCAGTACGCGCGCGTGCGGATCGCTTCCAGCGCCTGGTCGAGGGTCGGCCGGTGCTGGGTGATCAGCTCGTGGGCGGTGAGTTCGGCGGCCATGCGGGACCAACTCCTCGTCTTGTGAGCTCTTCGTCGAGCTCATGACCTGGTGAGAAACATGGGCAGGAACACGCAGTCAGAGTTAGAGTAACCGAACGATCGGTCGGTTCAAGGGGGTCCGCCGCATCTGTGGAAAACCCCGTGCGGGAGGATCGCGTCCATGACAGCACTCGACCTCAGCAGCCCCGTGGCCGTCGTCGGTACCGGCACCATGGGGCAGGGCATCGCCCAGGTGGCGCTGGTCGCGGGCCACGTCGTACGGCTGTACGACGCCGTACCCGGGCGTGCCCGCGAAGCCGCCGCCGCGATCGGTGCCCGGCTCGACCGGCTCGTCGAGAAGGAGCGGCTCACCGGCGCCGACCGGGACGCCGCGCGCGCCCGCCTGCTGCCCGCCGAGAGCCTCACCGAGCTCGCCGACTCCGCCCTTGTCGTCGAGGCCGTCCTGGAGCGGCTGGACGTCAAACAGGAGCTGCTGCGCGAGCTGGAGGACGTGGTCGCCGAGGACTGTCTGCTCGCCACCAACACGTCCTCCCTGTCGGTGACCGCCATCGGCGGCGCCCTGCGCGCCCCGGGCCGCTTCGTCGGCCTGCACTTCTTCAACCCCGCCCCGCTGCTGCCGCTGGTCGAGGTGGTCTCCGGGTTCGCCACCGACGTCACGTCGGCCACGCGCGCGTACGAGATGGCCCGCGCCTGGGGCAAGACGCCGGTCGCCTGCGCCGACACCCCCGGCTTCATCGTCAACCGCATCGCCCGGCCCTTCTACGCCGAGGCCTTCGCCGTCTACGAGGCGCACGGCGCCGACCCCGCCACCATCGACGCCGTGCTGCGCGAGTGCGGCGGCTTCCGGATGGGCGCCTTCGAGCTGACCGACCTCATCGGGCAGGACGTCAACGAGTCCGTGACGCACTCCGTGTGGCAGTCCTTCTTCCAGGACGTGCGCTTCACGCCGTCGCTCGCCCAGCGCCGCCTGGTCGAGTCCGGCCGGCTCGGCCGCAAGTCCGGACAGGGCTGGTACGACTACCGGGACGGCGCCGAGCGCGCCGAGCCGCACACCGCGGAACCCGGCCGGCCGCCCGCGTACGTCGTCGCCGAGGGCGACCTGGGCCCCGCGTCCGAGCTGCTCGCGCTGATCCGCGAGGCGGGCATCCAGGTCCGTGAGGAGGACGAGGACCACGGCACCCGGCTCGTGCTGCCCGGCGGCGGCCAGCTGGCGCTCGCCGACGGCCAGACCTCGGTCGAGTTCCGGGACGTCGTCTACTTCGACCTCGCCCTCGACTACCGCCGGGCCACCCGCATCGCGCTGTCCGCCTCCCAGGACACCTCGCCGCAGAGCCTCAGCGAGGCCACCGGACTGTTCCAGGCGCTGGGCAAGAAGGTCAGTGTCATCGGTGACGTGCCCGGCATGATCGTCGCCCGCACCGTCGCGCGGATCGTCGACCTTGCCCACGACGCCGTCGCCAAGGGCGTCGCCACCGAGGAGGACATCGACACCGCGATGCGCCTCGGCGTCAACTACCCGCTCGGCCCGTTCGAATGGAGCCGCCGCCTGGGCCGCAACTGGGCGTACGCCCTCCTCGACGACCTGCACCTGCGCGACCCCTCCGGGCGCTACGCGCCGTCCCTCGCGCTCTACCGCCACGCGTACGCCACCGACAAGCGGGAGGGCAGCACGTCATGACCACCGCCAAGCGCGACACGTACACCCCGGAGACGCTGCTGTCGGTCGCCGTCCAGGTCTTCAACGAGCGCGGCTACGACGGCACCTCCATGGAGCACCTCTCCAAGGCGGCCGGCATCTCCAAGTCCTCGATCTACCACCACGTCACGGGCAAGGAGGAACTGCTGCGCCGGGCCGTGAGCCGGGCGCTGGACGAACTCTTCGGGATCCTCGACGAGGAGCACGCGCGCGTGGGGCGCGCCGCCGAGCGGCTGGAGTACGTCGTGCGGCGCATGGTCGAGGTGCTCATCACCGAACTGCCCTATGTGACGCTGCTGCTGCGGGTGCGCGGCAACACGGACACCGAGCGGTGGGCGCTGGAGCGGCGCCGCGACTTCGACCACCGGGTCGCCGAGCTGCTGAAGGCGGCCGCCGCGGACGGAGACGTGCGCGGCGACGTGGAGGTGCGGCTGGCCACCCGGCTGGTCTTCGGCATGATCAACTCGATCGCCGAGTGGTACCGGCCCGACGGGCGCGGCATGGGGGAGCGCGAAGTGGCCGACGCGGTGGTGTGCCTGGTCTTCGGCGGTCTGCGGCAGGAGGGCTGAACGGGGAGCGGTGGCCTGAAGTCGCGCGCATGGATGGGGATTTCGCCACGAGACTCTCCAGGGCCTGACTGCGAGGCCTGAGTACGCGCGCGTGGCGGGGATTGAGTACGCCTCCCCATGCCCCGGCCGGACGGCGGTGATGGGGTGGGCGCATGCCTCAGAACGACGTGCGGCCCCGCGCCGTCCACCGGACATGGTGGAGGGCGCCTCTCGTGGCCTCCTCGCTCGGCCTGCCGTTCCTTGTGTTGGAGTACAACTGGTTCGCGGCCCACGACGGCCCCGGCGCCTTCGGGGGCGTGCTCTACTGGTCGCTCGCCCTGCTCGCACTGGCCTGGGCGCTGCCGCACCGCCCGGCACTGCGGACCACGCGCGTGGTGGCCGCCGGCGCCGGGCTGGGATGCGCTCTTCTTCCCGTGCTGTTCGCGCTGGCCCTGGGAGCAGCCCTGGCCTCGGGATGACGGCTGCTCAGATGCTCAGCCCTGCGGCTCCAGGTCCTCCTCCTCGAACACCAGCAACGTGCGCGAGCTGAGCACCTCCGGGATCGCCTGGAGCCGGGTGAGGACCAGCTCGCGCAGCGCCCGGTTGTCGGAGGTGTGCACCAGCAGCAGCACATCGAAATCGCCCCCGACGAGGGCGATGTGCGAGGCGCCGGGCAGCTGTCTGAGCTGCTCGCGCACGGTGCGCCAGGAGTTCTGGACGATCTTCAGGGTGATGTACGCCGACGTTCCCTGGCCCGCACGTTCGTGGTCGACGCGGGCTCCGAAACCGCGGATGACACCGTCCTCGACGAGCCGGTTGATGCGCGCGTAGGCGTTGGCGCGCGAGACGTGGACCCGTTCGGCGACCGACCGTATCGACGCCCGGCCGTCGGCCTGGAGCATCCGCAGGATGTCCTGATCGATGGCGTCCAGAGGCCGCGGGGGCGGCAGGGTCGTCTCCCTGCTCGTGGAACTCGCGGAACTCGGGGAAGGTGCGCCGGCCTCCGGGCCCTCGGCCATTTGTTCAGATGCCACGCGCCCCCGCCTCCTTACCATGGACGTACTGCGTACATCTCAGGCTGTGGAGAACCGTTTGTCCACAGCCCGAGGGGGCCTGTAGCCAAAATGTGCCGTCGACCGAACAATCGGTAGGTGAGGCGCATCACAGATGCCGCGCCTCCCCGAAGCCGCTCCCACGAGGAGGTGCCGTCATGACGGTCATGGAGCAGCGTGGCGCGTATCGGCCGTCGCCGCCGCCCGCCTGGCAGCCCCGCACCGACCCCACGCCGCTGCTGCCCGACGCGGCTCCGTACCGCGTGCTCGGCACCGAGGCGGCCGCCAAGGCCGACCCCGAGCTGCTGCGCCGGCTGTACGCCCAGCTGGTGCGCGGCCGCCGGTACAACGCGCAGGCCACCGCCCTCACCAAACAGGGCCGCCTCGCCGTCTACCCGTCCAGCACCGGCCAGGAGGCCTGCGAGGTCGCCGCCGCGCTGGCCCTCGCCGACCGCGACTGGCTCTTCCCCAGCTACCGCGACACCCTCGCCGCCGTCGTCCGGGGCGTGGACCCCGTCGAGGCCCTCACCCTGCTGCGCGGCGACTGGCACACCGGCTACGACCCGTACGCCCACCGCGTCGCCCCTCTGTGCACCCCGCTCGCCACCCAGCTCCCGCACGCCGTCGGCCTCGCGCACGCCGCCCGCCTCAAGGGCGACGACGTGGTCGCGCTGGCGATCGTCGGTGACGGCGGCACCAGCGAGGGCGACTTCCACGAGGCGCTGAACTTCGCCGCCGTATGGCAGGCCCCGGTCGTCTTCCTGGTCCAGAACAACGGCTTCGCGATTTCCGTCCCGCTCGCCAAGCAGACCGCCGCGCCGTCCCTGGCCCACAAGGCCGTCGGGTACGGCATGCCGGGCCGCCTGGTCGACGGCAACGACGCCGCCGCCGTGCACGAGGTCCTCACCGACGCCGTGCAGCACGCGCGCGTGGGGGGCGGTCCGACGCTCGTGGAGGCGGTGACGTACCGCGTGGAGGCGCACACGAACGCGGACGACGACAAGCGCTACCGCGCGGACTCCGAGGTCGACGCCTGGCGGGACCACGACCCGATCGCGCTTATGGAGCGGGAGTTGACCGAGCGCGGCTGGCTCGACGAGGCCGGCGTCCGGGCCGCGCGCGAGGACGCCGAGGCGCTCGCCGCCGACCTGCGCGCCCGCCTGAACCAGGACCCCGAGCTCGACCCCATGGACCTGTTCGCCCACGTCTACGCCCAGCCCATGCCGCAACTGCGCGAGCAGCGGGCCCAGTTGCGGGCCGAGCTGGAGGCCGGGCAGGAAGGGGAGCCGCGATGACGACGGTCGCCGTCAAGCCCGCCACCATGGCCCAGGCCCTCACCCGCGCGCTGCGCGACGCCATGGCCGCCGACCCGTCCGTGCACGTCATGGGTGAGGACGTCGGCACCCTCGGCGGCGTCTTCCGCGTCACCGACGGGCTCGCCAAGGAGTTCGGCGAGGACCGCTGCACGGACACCCCGCTCGCCGAGGCCGGCATCCTCGGCACGGCCGTCGGCATGGCGATGTACGGGCTCAGGCCGGTCGTCGAGATGCAGTTCGACGCGTTCGCCTACCCGTCGTTCGAACAGCTCATCAGCCATGTGGCGCGCATGCGCAACCGCACGCGCGGGAAGATGCCCCTGCCGATCACCATCCGCGTCCCCTACGGCGGCGGCATCGGCGGCGTCGAACACCACAGCGACTCCTCCGAGGCGTACTACATGGCGACTCCGGGGCTCCATGTCGTCACGCCCGCGACCGTCCCCGACGCCTACGGCCTGCTGCGCGCCGCCATCGCCTCCGACGACCCGGTCGTCTTCCTGGAGCCCAAGCGGCTGTACTGGTCGAAGGACGCCTGGAACCCGGACGACCCGCAGACCGTTGAACCCATTGGCCGCGCGGTGGTGCGGCGCTCCGGCCGGAGCGCCACGCTCATCACCTACGGGCCGTCGGTACCCGTCTGCCTCGAAGCCGCCGAGGCGGCCCGGGCCGAGGGGTGGGACCTCGAAGTCGTCGACCTGCGCTCCCTGGTGCCGTTCGACGACGAGACGGTCTGCGCCTCGGTACGACGGACCGGGCGAGCGGTCGTCGTCCATGAGTCGGGCGGGTTCGGCGGACCGGGCGGGGAGATCGCGGCCCGGGTCACGGAGCGCTGCTTCCACCACCTGGAAGCGCCGGTGCTGCGCGTGGCCGGGTTCGACATCCCCTACCCGCCGCCGATGCTGGAGAGGCACCATCTTCCTGGCGTCGACCGCATCCTGGACGCCGTGGCGCGTCTGCAATGGGAGGCCGAGAGCTGATGGCACAGGTGCTGGAGTTCAAGCTCCCCGACCTCGGAGAAGGGCTCACCGAGGCGGAGATCGTGCGCTGGCTGGTGCAGGTCGGCGACGTCGTCGCCGTCGACCAGCCGGTCGTCGAGGTCGAGACGGCCAAGGCGATGGTCGAGGTCCCCTGCCCCTACGGCGGCGTGGTCACGGCCCGCTTCGGCGAGGAGGGCACGGAACTCCCGGTGGGAGCACCGCTGCTGACGGTGGCGGTGGGGGCGGTGGCTTCCGGGGATGCCGGTGAGGGAGCGGACGCGGGTTCGGCGTCGGGCTCCGGGGCGGCCCGGGGCACGGGCGTCGGTTCGGGGTCGGGTCCGGTCGCTGGTGCCGGTTCGGGATCGGGTCCGGCCGAGGGCTCCGGTGCTGCTTCGGCCAACGGCTCGGGTACTGCGCGGACCGGCGGCGGCTCCGACACCGGATCCGGGAACGTCCTCGTGGGCTACGGCACGGGTGCGCCGCCCGCGCGGCGCCGACGGGTGCGGCCCCAGGCCCCCATAGCTCCTACGAGGGCTTCGACCGCTCCGGGCGTTCAGGCCGCGCCAGCCCCCGGGACCCCGACCGCCCCCGGTGACGCCCACGCCAACGGCGACGCCTCCCGCGGCGAAGGACCCGTGCCGGTGATCTCGCCCCTCGTACGGCGGCTCGCC
Organism: Streptomyces spinoverrucosus; assembly: GCF_006539505.1. Classification (GTDB taxonomy): domain Bacteria; phylum Actinomycetota; class Actinomycetes; order Streptomycetales; family Streptomycetaceae; genus Streptomyces; species Streptomyces spinoverrucosus. The sequence goes on along the minus strand of NZ_BJND01000047.1, from coordinate 22,097 downwards.
CGGGAGAACGGGCTGGATCTGCGGGAGCTGACGGGCTCCGGTCCCGACGGGCTGATCCTGCGCGCGGACGTGGAGTACGCACTGCGGGCCGCCGCCGCGCAGGGCCGTTCCGCCCAGCCGCAGGCCGAGCCGCACCCGCGCGTGGCCGCCGCACCGGCGCACACCGAGCCCCACACGCGCGTGCCTGCCACTCCAGCCGGTGTCCCCGCACCGACGGCCGTCCCGATCACCTCCGCGGCCCACACGCCCGGCACCCGCGTCCCCCTCAAGGGCGTCCGAGGTGCCGTCGCCGACAAGCTCTCCCGCAGTCGGCGGGAGATCCCGGACGCGACCTGCTGGGTCGACGCCGACGCGACGGAGCTGATGCGGGCGCGCACCGCGATGAACGCGGCCGGTGGCCCCAAGATCTCCCTGCTCGCCCTGCTGGCCCGGATCTGCACCGCCGCGCTCGCCCGTTTCCCCGAGCTGAACTCCACCGTGGACATGGCGGCCAGGGAGGTCGTCCAGCTGGACCATGTGCACCTGGGCTTCGCAGCGCAGACCGAGCGGGGACTGGTCGTGCCGGTCGTCCGGGACGCGCACGCCCGAGACGCCGAGGGCCTCACCGCGGAGTTCGCCCGGCTGACCGAGGCGGCCCGGGCCGGGACGCTCACCCCAGCGGACCTGACCGGCGGCACCTTCACGCTGAACAACTACGGCGTGTTCGGCGTCGACGGCTCCACGCCGATCATCAACCACCCCGAGGCGGCCATGCTCGGCGTCGGCCGGATCGTCCCCAAGCCCTGGGTGTACGAGGGCGAGCTGGCGGTGCGGCAGGTCGTGCAGCTCTCGCTCACCTTCGACCACCGGGTCTGCGACGGCGGCACGGCGGGCGGCTTCCTGCGCTATGTCGCGGACTGCGTGGAACAGCCGGCGGTGCTGCTGCGCACCCTGTGATCGGGCGGCCCGCCCGCGTTCCGCGAGACGGTGGGCGGCACGCATACTCAATGGGTGAGCGACATCCAACGCCCCGCATCGGGCGACGCCGGTGACTACGACGCCGTCGTGCTCGCCGGCGGGGCCGCGCGGCGGCTCGGCGGAGCCGACAAGCCCGGCGTGCGCGTGGGCGGACGCCCGCTGCTGGACCGGGTGCTCGCCGCCTGCGCCGACGCCCGGACCACCGTCGTCGTCGCCGACCCGAGGCCGACGGCACGGCCCGTGACCTGGGCGCGCGAGGAACCGCCGGGCGGCGGACCGCTCGCCGCCCTCGCCGCCGGTCTGCCGCTCACCGGCGCCGACCGGGTGGTGGTCCTCTCCGCGGACCTGCCCTTCCTCAGCGAGCCCACCGTGAAGGGACTGCTCGCCGAGCTGGACGCGGGCCCGGCCGACGGCGCGCTGCTCACCGACCCCGGCGGCCGCGACCAGCCACTCGTGGCCGCCTACCGCGCACAGTGCCTGCGCGAGAGGCTCGCGCACCTCCGAGCCGAGCACGGCGGCCTCACCGGCCTGCCCCTGCGGCTCCTCACCGCCGGACTGAACCTCACCCGCGTCCTCGACCCCGTCGCATCCTTCGACTGCGACACCTGGGACGACATCGCCACTGCCAGGGCACGCATCAGGGAGCATGGGCTCGTGTTGGATGAATGGATCTCCGCAGTCAAGGACGAGCTGGGCATCGACCTCGACGTCGACACCGGTGTTCTGCTCGACCTCGCCCGTGACGCGGCCCACGGGGTGGCACGCCCCGCGGCCCCGCTGACCACCTTCCTCGTCGGCTACGCCGCGGCCCGGGCGGGCGGCGGCCCCGAAGCCGTCGCCGAGGCCTCCCGCAAGGCCACCGCCCTGGCACTGCGCTGGGCGGAGGAGGACGCCTCCACCAAGGGCGGCGCGACCCCCGCCACGGACACGGCAGGCGCCGCCACGGGCACCTCAGACGCCGCCACCGACACCAAGTCCGCCCCCGAGCCCCGCCCGGACGCCGGATGACCGCCCCCGGTATCCGTGACGGCGAGGCGGTCGAGGACCGGGACGTCGAGGAGGCACTGGCACTCGTGAAGGAGGACCGGGGCAACGCCCCTCACCAGGCCCGCGCCCCCCAGGACCGCCACCACAAGGCCACCCCCTGGCCCGAGGCCCGCGAGATCGCCGCCCGGGCCGCCCGAGGCGGTGCCCGCCGCGCCCCCGTCTCACTCCCCCTCGACTCCTCCCTCGGCCACACCCTGGCCGCCCCCCTCACCGCCCTCACCGACCTCCCCTCCTTCGACACCTCCGCGATGGACGGCTGGGCGGTCGCCGGGCCCGGCCCCTGGGACGTACGGGACAAGGGCGTGCTCGCGGGCCACGCGGAGCACGCGCCGCTCGATGACGGCGAGGCCGTCCGGATCGCCACCGGCGCCCGGATCCCGCCCGACACCACCGCGGTGCTGCGCAGCGAACACGGCCGGATGGACGACCGGGGCAGACTGCACGCCACGCGCGACGTCGGCCACGGCCAGGACATCCGCCCGCGCGGCCAGGAGTGCCGCAGCGGCGACCAGCTGCTGCCGCCCGGCACCCTCGTCACCCCCGCCGTGCTGGGCCTCGCCGCAGCCGCCGGATACGACACCCTGACCGCCGTCCCCCGCCCCCGCGCCGACGTCCTGGTGCTCGGCGACGAACTGCTCACCGAGGGCCTCCCGCACGACGGCCTGATCCGCGACGCCCTCGGCCCCATGCTGCCGCCCTGGCTGCGTGCGCTCGGCGCCGAGGTGACGGACGTGCGGCGGATCGGCGACGACGCCGACGCCCTGCACGAGGCGATCACGGCCAGCGAGGCCGACCTCGTCGTCACCACCGGCGGCACTGCATCGGGCCCCGTCGACCATGTGCACCCCACCCTGCGCCGTATCGGCGCGGAGCTGCTGGTCGACGGCGTCAAGGTGCGCCCGGGCCACCCCATGCTGCTGGCCCGCACCAAGGAGAACCAGCACCTCGTCGGCCTGCCCGGCAACCCCCTGGCCGCCGTCTCCGGGCTGCTCACCCTCGCCGAGCCCCTGCTGCGCACGCTCGCGGCACGCCCGGCGCAGGAGCCGTACGCGCTGCCCTTGCAGGAGGCGGTGCACGGGCACCCGTACGACACCCGGCTCGTCCCCGTCGTCCTGCGCACCGACCGTGCGGTGCCGCTGCACTACAACGGACCGGCCATGCTGCGTGGCGTCGCGGCCGCCGATGCCCTCGCGGTCGTACCGCCGGGCGGGGCGCGGCCCGGTCAGGCGGCGGAGATCCTGGAGCTGCCGTGGGCCACGGCCGGGATCGGCGTGTGTTTCACGTGAAACATTGACCACCCGGCGTAGTCACGATGCGACCGGCCGGCTGATCGTGATGACCCGGTCCCCCGCCCGCAGCTCCGTCCGCCACCCGTCGGTGTAGTCCAGCATCTCCTTGTCCCGTACGACCGCCACGACCAGGTCCGCGCACTCGCGGGGCGTCCGGCCCTCCTCCTCCGGGGTCACCGGCCGCTCGATGAGGTCCATGCCGCTGCCGAGGGTCATGAGGTCCTCCAGTGTCCGGGCCACGGGCGGGCTGGCCATGAACGTGCCGAGCAGCCGGCCGGCCGAGCTGGAGCTGGTCACGACGGTGTCCGCGCCGCTCTGCTTGAGCAGCGGCACGTTCTCGTCCTCGCGGACGGCGGCGACGATCGTGGCGTGCTTGTTCAGCTGGCGTGCGGTGAGGGTGATCAGTGTGGCCGTCTCGTCGCGCTGCGGGGCGATGATCACGCGGTTGGCGCGGTGGATCTCGGCCTTGAGCAGGGTCTCCGAGCGGGTGGCGTCGCCGGTCACCGCCACCAGGCCGGCGTCGCCGGCCGCTTCGGCCGTCTTGCGCTGGGCGTCCACGACGACGATCCGGTCCTTGCCGATGCCCTGCCCGACCAGGGTCTGCACGGCGTGCCGCCCCTTGGTGCCGTATCCGATGACCACGACGTGGTCCCGGGTACGGGCGCGCCAGCGGTGGATGCGGACCTGCTGGCGGGTGCGCTCGGTGAGCACCTCCAGGGTCGTGCCGACCAGGATGATCAGGAACAGCACGCGCAGCGGTGTGATGACGAAGATGTTGGTGAGCCGGGCGGCCTCACTGACCGGGGCGATGTCGCCGTATCCGGTGGTGGAGAGGGTGACGGTGGCGTAGTACGCGGCGTCGAGCAGGTCGACCTTGCCGTCGGAGCTGTCGTTGTAGCCCTCGCTGTCGATGTACACGATCAGGATGGTGACGACGAGGACCAGCAGCGCCATGGACAGGCGCTTGAGCACCTGCTGGAGCGGCGGTACGACGTTCAGCACCGGCATCGTGATGGCGCGGCCCGCCTCGGCGTCGGCGCGGGCCTCCTTGCGTGAGCGGCTCCAGAGGGACCGCAGCAGTGCGGACCTCGCCCCTCGCGTGGATGGGTGCTCGTCGTCCCTCATCGCTGGCCCCCTGCGGCGTCGGTACGGACAGTCGGCTCCATCGTTCCGCACCGGGTCCGGCGCCGTCGCCGTGCCCCCCGGCCCGACACGCCGACCGGGGTGGGCTCGCGCCGGGGCGCTGGGTAGCGTCGGACCCGACGTCCGGGAGCCGTACCCCGGTCCGAAGGCCCGCATACCCCGCTGGAGGTCCTCCTTGCGCGACCACACTGTCGTCGTCGGCTTCGGTACGAAGGGCCGGGCCGCGACCCAGGCCGCCTGTGCCACGGGGCTGAAGAAGGAACAGGTCGTCGTGATCGACCCGAGCGCCAAGGCGGTCGACGCCGCGACGGCCGAGGGCTACGCCGCCGTGCTCGGGGACGCGACCCGCAGCGAGATCCTGAAGCGGGCCGAGGTGCAGCGGGCGAAGCGGATCATCATCGCCACCCAGCGCGACGACACGGCCGTCCTGGTGGTGCTGACGGCCCGGCAGCTCAACCGTGGCGCGACGATCGTGGCGGCGGTGCGCGAGGAGGAGAACGCGCCGCTGCTCAAGCAGTCCGGCGCCGACGAGGTCATCACCAGCGCGGGCGCGGCGGGGCGACTGCTGGGCCTGTCCGTGCTCAGTCCGGCCGCGGGACTGGTCATGGAGGACCTCATCCGCCGGGGCAGCGGGCTCGACGTGGTCGACCGGCCGGTGACCAGGGCCGAGGTGGGCCGGAGCCCGCGCGACATCGAAGACCTGGTGATCAGCGTCGTACGCGGGCACCGGGTGCTGCACTACGACGATCCGGCCGTTCGGACGCTGGAGCTGACGGACCGGGTGATCACCGTCGTGCCGCGGGCCGCACCGGAGAACCGGCGCGACCCGCAGCGATGAGCCGGACACCCCAGGGCTACTTGCGGTTGTACAGCCGCATCGTGATCGGACCGAAGACCAGCACGAACACGCCCGCCCAGCCCAGCGACCAGGCGATCTCGGCGGTGGGCCACTCACCGGCCATCAGCTCCCGAACCGCGGAGGCCAGATGGGTGACCGGGCTGTTGTTGACGAACGCCTGGAGCCAGCCCGGCATGGTCCGCGGGTCGACGAAGACGTTGGACAGGAAGGTGAGCGGGAAGATCACCATCATGCTGACGCCCATCACCGACTTCTCGGTGCGCAGCAGCAGCCCGAACATCGTCCAGATCCACGAGAACGCGAACGAGAACACCACCAGCAGCAGGATCCCTGCGATCACCCCACCGGGCCCGCCGTCCGGCCGGTAGCCGAGGATGATGCCGACGGTCAGCATGACCACGGACGCGATGGTGTAGCGCAGCGCGTCGCCGAGCAGATAGCCGACCATCGTCGACGGCCGCCAGATCGGCAGGCTGCGGAACCGGTCGAAGACACCCTTCTCGATGTCCGTGTTGACCGAGACACCCGTGTACATCGTGATCATCACGACCGACATCACCAGGATGCCCGGCAGCAGGAACTGGATGTACTCCCTCGGCGAACCGGCCAGCGCCCCGCCGAACAGGTACGTGTACATCAGCACCATCATGATCGGGAAGGCGGTGACGTCGAAGAGCTGCTCCGGGACGTGCTTGATCTTCAGGATCGCGCGCCAGCCGAAGGTCAGCGACGCCGACCACGCGCTCGGCCGCGGCGGCCGCTCCTTGGCCACGAGCAGCGCGGCCAGCGACTCGGTGCTGACGGGGGCCAGTTCCTTGGTCTCGGTGGTGGTCGCTGTGCTCATGCGGCTGCCCCGTCCTTCGCGTCGTGAGCCTGCGGCTCGTCGTGCACCTTGGTGTCGTGTCCGGTGAGGGCCAGGAAGACCTCGTCCAGGCTCGGCTGGCCGAGTGAGAAGTTGTCGACGACGACGCCGACGCGGGCCAGTTCGGCGAGCGCGGCGGCGGCCTGCTCGGCGGCGCCCTGGCCGTTCGAAGCACCGGCGCCGACGCGTGCGGTCAGCGCCACCGGGTCCGGCTCCAGCTGCACGTCCGCCTGGAGCACCTGCCGCAGCACCCGCGAGGCCTCCGGCCGCTGTTCCGCCTCGCGCAGCCGCAGATGTACGGAACCGGCGCCGACGGACGCCTTCAGCTCGCCCTTGGTGCCCTCGGCGATCACCTTGCCGCGGTCGATGACGGCGATCCGGGAGGCCAACTGGTCGGCCTCGTCCAGATACTGCGTGGTCAGCAGCACGGTCGTGCCCTGGGAGACGACCGCGCGCACGATGTCCCACACCTGGTTGCGGCTGCGCGGGTCGAGGCCGGTGGTCGGCTCGTCCAGGAACAGCAGGTCCGGCGTGTTCAGGATGGAGGCGGCGATGTCGATACGGCGCCGCATGCCGCCGGAGTAGTTCTTGACCTGCTTTCCGGCCGCCTCGGTCAGTCCGAAGGCCTCCAGCAGTTGGGCGGCGCGCTCCCGCGCGGCCTTCTTGTGGTGGCCGAGGAGGCGACCGAGCAGGACCAGGTTCTCGGTGCCGGTCAGGTCCTCGTCCACGGACGCGTACTGCCCGGTCAGGCTGACCCGGCCGCGTACCTCGTCCGCCTCCCGGACGACGTCGTGGCCGAAGACGTGGGCCTCACCGCCGTCCGGCCTGAGCAGGGTGGCGAGCATCTTCACGGTGGTGGTCTTCCCGGCGCCGTTCGGACCGAGGACGCCGTACACCGTGCCGGTGGGCACGGCCAGGTCGACGCCGTCCACGGCCCTCGTCTCGCCGAACGTCTTCACCAGGCCCGCGGTCTCGATGGCCAGACCGGGCGTCTGCTGGCTCATGTGGGGTGTCCTTCCGCGTACTCGGGTTACGCATGGGGAGACCTCCACCGTCGCGCAAACTCATCGGTCGCGCACAGGGATTTCTCAACGGACCGGACCAACGACGCAGGGGGCCTCCGACCAGAGACGGAGGCCGGAGACGGAGGCAGAGACGGAGGAGTGACACAGGGGCCTGGGACCGGAGACGGGGGAGTAGCGTCCCCCTCATGCATGCGATCACGATTCCCGAACCTGGTGGGCCCGAGGCGCTGGTGTGGGACGAGGTCCCGGATCCGGTCGCCGGGGAGGGCGAGGTGCTGGTCGAGGTGGCGGCCAGTGCCGTCAACCGGGCCGACATCCTGCAGCGGCAGGGTTACTACAACCCGCCGCCCGGCGCTTCCCCCTACCCCGGCCTGGAATGCTCCGGCCGTATCGCCGCGCTCGGCGCAGGCGTCGCCGGCTGGGCCGTGGGCGACGAGGTGTGCGCGCTGCTCTCCGGTGGCGGCTACGCCGAGAAGGTCGCCGTTCCGGCCGGCCAGCTGCTGCCCGTGCCCCGCGGCCTCGACGTCCGGCAGGCCGCCGCGCTGCCCGAGGTGACCTGCACGGTCTGGTCGAACGTCTTCATGGTCGCCCATCTGCGCCCCGGCGAGACCCTCCTCGTGCACGGCGGTTCCAGCGGCATCGGCACCATGGCGATCCAGCTCGCCAAGGCCGTCGGCGCCAAGGTCGCCGTCACCGCGGGCACCAAGGAGAAGCTGGAGCGCTGCGCCGAACTGGGCGCCGACATCCTGATCAACTACCGCGAGCAGGACTTCGTCGAGGAGATCAGGCAGGTCACGGCCGGCGCGGGCGCCGACGTCATCCTCGACAACATGGGCGCCAAGTACCTCGACCGCAACGTCCAGGCGCTCGCCGTCAACGGCCGACTGGCGATCATCGGCATGCAGGGCGGCGTCAAGGGCGAGCTGAACATCGGCGCCCTCCTCAACAAGCGCGCCGCGATCAGCGCGACCTCGCTGCGCGCCCGCCCGCTCGACGAGAAGGCGGCCATCGTCGCCGCCGTACGCGAACACGTCTGGCCGCTGCTCGACGCCGGTCACGTCCGCCCGGTCATCGACCGCGAGCTGCCCATGCGGGACGCCGCCGACGCCCACCGCCTGCTGGAGGAGAGCGGCCACGTCGGGAAGGTCCTGCTCACGACGTAGCGCGCGAAGAGGTCACTCCTGCGCCCGGCGGACCCGCAGCGCCACGAACGCGAGCCCGAGCCCGAGGCCGATGAGTACCAGCCCACTGCCGAGCGGCAGGATCCGCAGTACCGGTTCGGACCCGGCGGGGTCCGTGACGGCCTGATCCAGGGGCTCCTCCTCGTGCGTGGCCCCGGGACCGGACGCCGGTGGCGACGCGGGTACGTCGTCGGCGGCGCCGGTCCCGCTCGGGCGCGCCGGCGGCGTCTCGGGCCACGGCTCCTCCGGCCGCCCCGGCCGCATCCGCCCCTCCCCGGCCCGGCTCCCGGCCCAGCTCGGCTCGACAGAGGGGGAGGCGGAGGCGGAGCCGGAGGGCTCCCCGCTCGCCCACGGCTCCTTCGCGTCGTACGACGCCACGGCCCCGCACCCGAGCACGGCCGTACTCAGCGCCACCCCCAGCACCACCACCCCCGCCGCACGCCGCACGCGCCGCCTTGGAGTCACGTCGGTGACCCCCTCCCGGAAACAGGTCGCCAAACAATCGACGCGACGAGCCTCACATCAACTGACGAACGCGGCATTCCGGGCGCCGCCAAGTGGTCGTAATCGGTGGATCACCCTGCACGGGGGGCGCCTCAGTGGTGGGGTGGACGTGTGCGAGAGAATGACGGCATGGAGATGCCGAGGAACGAACGGTCGTCGGAGAACGCCCAGAGGATCCTGGTCGTGGGCCAGGACGGCATGGCACTCGGCGGTGGTGGGGACGACGACTCCCACGAGACCCCGTTGACCGAGCAGGTCGAGCAGCCGGCCAAGGTGATGCGGATCGGCAGCATGATCAAGCAGCTCCTGGAGGAGGTGCGCGCGGCTCCTCTCGACGAGGCCAGCCGGGTCCGGCTCAAGGAGATCCACGCGAGCTCGGTGAAGGAGCTGGAGGACGGCCTGGCGCCGGAGCTGGTGGAGGAACTGGAGCGGCTCTCCCTGCCGTTCACCGACGAGGCCACCCCCAGCGACGCCGAACTGCGGATCGCGCAGGCCCAGTTGGTCGGCTGGCTGGAGGGTCTCTTCCACGGGATCCAGACCACACTGTTCGCCCAGCAGATGGCCGCGCGGGCCCAGCTGGAGCAGATGCGCCGCGCCCTGCCGCCGGGCATCGGCCAGGAGGGCCACGACGACCCGCGCACGGGCGGCCGCTCGGGCGGACCGTACCTGTAGGGACACCACAAAGGGCCCGGCACACGCCGGGCCCCTTTTTCAGGAAGCCGGACTTCAGGAAGCCGGATGTATCAGGAAGCCGGGTGCCCCGTCGACACCGCGAGCTCGATCTCCGGCACGTCATCCGGATCCACATCCGTGCCCGCGGACGGGAACTGGTCCATGACCGTGCCGTCGCCGTAGGTGTTCTCGTCGACGTCCTTGATCTTCAGCTGCCAGCCCGCGGCCTGGAGGCACTCCCTGACCGACGAGATGTTCTTGAACTGGAAGTCCGGGATCCGGATCTTCTCGGGGTCGTTGTACGACTCGTCCGGCTCCGTGCACTCCTCCTTCTCGATCGTCTTCGACGTGTCCGGCCCGCGGTAGCCGGGCACCTCGGTCGACGATGCGGAGGTGCTCGCCCCGCCGCCCCCACCGTTGTTCTCGGTGCCGCCGCCGTTCAGCGCCAGGGCCATGACCAGGCCGCCGACCGCGACGAGGGCGACGACGATCGAGCCGATGATGACCGGCTTGTTGCTCTTGCCGCCACTCGCGGGCGGCGGGGTGTGCGGCGTGAGGTTGTACGCGGGCGGCGTGTTCGGCGTCGGCTGCGCCCCGTACGCGGCGTGCGGCGTCGGGTAGCCGCCCTGCTGCGGGTAGCCGTACGACGGGGAGGGTGTGGGCGTGCCGTACGGGTTCGGGTTCGGCGTCGGGTGCGGCTGGTACGGCGTCTGTACGTTGCTCTGCGGCGGCGGCGGAGTCGCCTGGTCGACCGGCGGGAACACCGCGGAGCCGACGCCCGCGCCGCTCTGCGTCGCCGCGCCCGGCACGATGCTCGGCGGGGCCGCCTGGAAGGACGCCGCCACCCGAAGGCACTCGTCGCGCATGGACTCGGCCGTCGGGAAACGCTCGTTCGGGTTCTTCTTCAGCGCACGGGCGATCAGCGCGTCCACGGCCGGCGGCAGCGAGCGGTTGATCGAGGACGGAACCGGCGGTTCCTCCTGCACGTGCGCGTACGCGATGGCCAGCGGCGAGTCCGCGTCGAACGGCAGCCGCCCGGTGACCAGTTGGAACAGCATGATGCCGACCGAATACAGGTCGGAGCGCGCGTCCACGCCCCGGCCCAGCGCCTGCTCCGGCGAGAGGTACTGCGGGGTGCCGACGACCATGCCGGTCTGCGTCATCGACGTGACACCGGACTGCATGGCGCGGGCGATGCCGAAGTCCATGACCTTGACCACACCGCGCTTGGTCACCATCACGTTGCCCGGCTTGATGTCCCGGTGGACCAGGCCCATCTCGTGGCTGATCTCCAGCGCCGCGAGCACGTCCGCGGTGACCTTCAGCGCTTTGTCGGCGGGCATCGCGCCGTACTGCCGTAGGTCCTCGTCGAGCACGGAGCCGAGCGGGCGGCCCTCGACGTACTCCATGACGATGTACGGAGTTGTCATCCCGTCGAGGTTGTCCTCGCCGGTGTCGAAGACCGAGACGATGTTGGTGTGCGTGAGCTTCGCCACGGCCTGCGCCTCGCGGCGGAAGCGTTCGCGGAACGCCTGTTCGCGGCCCAGCTCGGTGTGCAGTGTCTTGATCGCGACCTGGCGGTCGAGCACGGCGTCGTACGCGAGGTGCACCGAGGCCATGCCGCCCTGGCCGAGCAAGTCACGCAGCTGATACCGGCCGCCGGCGAGTGCCCGCCCCGCGTACCGGCCCTGTGCGCCGTCCTGGCTCATGTTCCCGTATCCCCCGTAGACCGTCAGGCGCCGTTGATCGAAAGTGCCATTCCCGGCCAAGTCTGCCCCAGGGCACTGACACGTCAAGCTCGGTGCCCGTTCCGTGACCGTACGCGAAAGAAGCGTCGCGGAAGCGTTACAGCGGCCGTACGGCCGGTACACAGGATTTGCACGACGCGACGGCACAAGGGTTGGATGACCGGTTCGACGGCCCGTCCGTCCCGGACCGGTCCCGGTATCCATCTCGGAATCCATCTCGGACCGGCGGCTTGCCCGAAGGCTGTAGCGTGGCCGACGGAGACCGTAACAACACCGCGCGCACCGCGGGCAGAAACGACGGCGAGGACTGATGGCACAGCAGCAGCGCGCTCAGGGCCCGTCCGACCCCGAGGCGACTGGCGGCGGGATGTCAGATGCGCCGGAAATGTGGGGTAACGGCGGGCTTGTCGGGGACGGCCGGTACCGGCTGACCCGCAGACTCGGCCGGGGCGGCATGGCCGAGGTGTTCGCCGCCGAGGACGTCCGTCTCGGGCGCACCGTGGCGGTCAAGCTGCTGCGCTCCGACCTCGCCGAGGACCCGGTGTCCAAGGCGCGCTTCACGCGCGAGGCCCAGTCGGTGGCCGGTCTCAACCACCACGCGATCGTCGCCGTGTACGACTCCGGCGAGGACTTCGTGGGCGGCCAGTCGGTGCCGTACATCGTGATGGAGCTGGTCGAGGGCCGCACCATCCGCGATCTGCTGCACAACGCCGAGGCGCCCGGCCCGGAGCAGGCCCTGATCATCGTCTCCGGCGTCCTGGAGGCGCTCGCCTACTCGCACCAGCACGGCATCGTGCACCGCGACATCAAGCCGGCGAACGTCATCATCACGCACAACGGCGCCGTGAAGGTGATGGACTTCGGCATCGCCCGCGCCCTGCACGGGGCGTCCACGACGATGACGCAGACCGGCATGGTGATGGGCACCCCGCAGTACCTCTCCCCGGAGCAGGCGCTCGGCAAGGCCGTCGACCACCGCTCCGACTCCTGGCGCTGCGCCCGCCGTTCGTCGGCGAGACTCCGCTGTCGGTGGTCTACCAGCACGTCCAGGACATGCCCACCCCGCCGTCAGAGGTCTACGAAGCCTCGCCGCCGGAGCTGGACGGCCTCGTCATGCGCTCGCTGGCCAAGGAGCCCGACGACCGTTTCCAGACCGCCGAGGAGATGCGCGGGCTGGTCCAGTACGGCTTGCAGATGCTGTACGACCAGGGCGGCCACACCGGCACCTGGAACACCGGCCCCGTCACCGCGCACGACGGCGGGCAGACCCCGACGAGGGGCATGGCGGGCACCGCCGTGCTGCCGAACACGGGCGAGGGCACCGCGCAGATCCCGCAGCCGATCATCCCCGGCTACGGCGGCCGCGACGACGGCGGTTTCGAGGGGCACGGCAACAAGGGCAGCGGCCGCGGCAAGCTGTGGATCCTCGCCGTGCTCGCGGTGATCGCCATCACGGCCGGTGTCGCGCTGGCGCTGAACAACGGCGGCGGCGGCGAGGGCGGCGGCACCGACACCACGCCGACTCCGACCAGCTCGCAGACCACCGGGGACGAGACGCCCAGCGCGTCGCCGAGCGACGAGGCGACCGAGGAGTCCACGGACACGTCCACCGAGGACAGCGACGACTCGGGTTCGGGTTGGGGGGACTACACGCCGTCGTACACCCCGTCGTACACGCCGTCACCCTCCGACAGCCAAGGTACGACGGACCAGCCGACGAACCCCACGCCGACGGAGACCGGGGGCACGGACACCGGCGGGACCGACACCGGCGGCACGGACACGGGCGGCACGGACACCGGTGGCACGAACACCGGCGGGACCGACACGGGCGGCACGAACACCGGGGGCACGGACACCGGCGGAGCCAACACGGGCGGCACGGACACCGGGGGCACCAACATCGGGGGCGTGGACGGCGGCGTTTGAGCCGCCCCCGGGCGAGCCTCAGTCCACGAACGCCCCGCACACCGCGTCGTACTCCCGCGTCCACCACACGGCCAGTGCCGAGGCGGCCGGGAACTGGGGGTCGGCGCGGGTGTCGCCGCGTTCGTAGTGCCAGCGCAGCATCCAGAAGTCGTTCAGCCGCTCCCACCACACCCGGTGCACGGCCGCCGCGAGCTCCGAGGGCGTGGCCTTGGCCGCACGCCGGTACGCGCGCGCGTACGCGTGCACCTTCGGCAGGTCGAGGGTCCCGGCGGCCCGGACGAAGAAGATCGCGGCGGCGCGTACGGCCTCCTCCGCGCGCGGCTGGACGCCGAGCCGGTCCCAGTCGACGATCGCGGCCGGCGCGTCCCCTTGGTAGAGCAGGTTGAACGGGTGGAAGTCGCCGTGCACCCAACCCACCGAGCCGCCGCGCGGGGGACGCCGGTCCGCGTGCCGTTCCAGCAGGGCGCGCCGTTCCAGGAGGCGGTGGCGGGCCAGTTCGTCGAAGGAGTCGGCGGGGCGGTGCCGGCGTACGCGCGCGAGGAGGTCGTCGATGAGGTCGAACGTGTCGGCGGGGTCGGCGCTCTCCACGGGGTGGGGGCTCGTGGCTGGGGGCGTGCGCCCCTTGGGCGGCATCACGCGCTCCAGGGTGGCGTGGACGGCGCCCAGCAGCGCCCCCAGGCGCGCGCACTGACCGGTGCTGAGCTGCCCGCCGTGCCGGTGCCGGCCGTCGATCCACGGGTGCAGGGCGTAGGCGTGGCCGCCCACCACCGCGACCGTACGGCCGTCCCGCCCGGCCAGCGGCGGGGCCACCGGGACGCCGAGGTCGGCCAGCCGCTGGGTGGCCCGGTGCCGGCGCTCGATGGCGGCGGGGTCGGCGGTGTCCGGGTCGAAGTGGTGCTTGAGGAAGTAGCGGCCGCGGGTGGTGCGGAGCCGGTAGCCCCGGTTGAGCAGGCCCTGGTCGACGGGGTCGCAGGTGAGGGCGGAACCGGCGGCGTACTGGCGCAGAAGGGCGCTCAGTGGGGGCGCGTGGGGCACGGGGGGTGGTACACAAGGGCGCGGCACGCGCCAGATGCTAGGGCACGAATCAGGCGTGTGAGCTGGGCGTTGTCACAGGAAGTCGTCGACGATCGCTTTCGGTCACAAGTGTGGCCGTACGTGTGGTCACTGTTTCTCGGCCTGCATTCGCGCCACATATGCGGCAGCCTGGGAACGCCGCTGCATGCCGAGTTTGGAAAGCAGACTCGACACGTAATTCTTGATCGTCTTTTCCGCGAGGTGCAGCCGCTCGCCGATCTGCCGATTGGTGAGCCCTTCCCCGATCAGATCGAGAATCCGGCGCTCCTGCCCGGTGAGCCCGGTGAGCCGGTCGTCGCCCTTCGGCTCACCGCCGTCGCGCAACCGCTCCAGCACCCGGGCCGTCGCCGCGGGGTCGAGCAGGGATTTCCCGGCCGCGACGTTCCGTACGGCCCACGGCAGCTCGCCGCCGCGGATGGCCTTCAGGATGTACCCGGAGGCGCCCGCCATGATCGCGTCGAAGAGGGCCTCGTCGTCGTCGAACGACGTCAGCATCAGGCACCTGACGGTGTCGTCCCGGGAGCGGACCTCGCGGCACACCTCGACGCCGTTGCCGTCCGGGAGGCGTACGTCGAGCACCGCGACGTCCGGACGCGTGGCGGGAATCCGTACCAGCGCCTCGGCCGCCGTACCGGCCTCGCCGACCACCTCGATGTCGTCCTCGACGGAGAGCAGCTCATGCACGCCACGCCGGACGATCTCGTGATCGTCGAGCAGAAATACCCGGATTTTTCGGTTTTCGCGCACGACGTCAGTCTCACACACCGACTCTTCCCGTGACCTGGGTGAGCGGGATAACGTGCCGGTGTTCCGGCCCCCTGCAGGGCTGTGACCAGTGCCTCTTCCCGGCTTTGCGATTTACTTGGATTTCCAAGCAAAAACGCAGGTCAGGAGGGGTTACACAGAATTGTGGAGCACTGGGTAACGTGACTGTTGCAGGGCGCTCGCCGGGGCACCTGTCACGCCTGTTCCGGCCGAGCGGCACCCACCCCGTGCACGGGACGGAACAGGTGAGCCGCACTGGCTTTCCCGGCAATCCCGGGGGCCGGACCGACGGAGGAGCACACGTGACCGTGGAGAGCACTGCCGCGCGCAAGCCGCGACGCAGCGCCGGAGGCAAGGCCGGCACCAAGCGCACCACCCGCAACACCGCCCAGGACACCGACCCCGAACTCGTCCAGCTGCTGACGCCCGAGGGCGAGCGCGTCAAGAACGCCGAGTACGAGCAGTACGTCGCCGGTGTCACCCCCGAAGAGCTCCGCGGCCTCTACCGCGACATGGTGCTCACCCGGCGCTTCGACGCCGAGGCCACCGCCCTGCAGCGGCAGGGCGAGCTGGGACTGTGGGCCTCGCTGCTCGGCCAGGAGGCCGCCCAGATCGGCTCCGGCCGCGCCCTCCGCGACGACGACTACGTCTTCCCGACCTACCGCGAGCACGGCGTCGCCTGGTGCCGCGGCGTCGACCCGACCAACCTGCTCGGCATGTTCCGCGGCGTGAACAACGGCGGCTGGGACCCGAACAGCAACAACTTCCACCTCTACACGATCGTCATCGGCTCCCAGACCCTGCACGCCACCGGCTACGCGATGGGCGTCGCCAAGGACGGCGCGGACTCGGCGGTCATCGCCTACTTCGGCGACGGCGCCTCCAGCCAGGGCGACGTGGCCGAATCGTTCACCTTCTCGGCGGTCTACAACGCCCCCGTGGTGTTCTTCTGCCAGAACAACCAGTGGGCGATCTCCGAGCCGACCGAGCGCCAGACGCGCGTGCCGCTCTACCAGCGGGCCCGCGGCTACGGCTTCCCCGGCGTCCGCGTCGACGGCAACGACGTGCTGGCCTGCCTCGCGGTCACCAAGTGGGCCCTGGAGCGGGCCCGCAACGGCGAGGGACCGACGCTGGTCGAGGCGTACACGTACCGCATGGGCGCGCACACCACCTCCGACGACCCCACCCGCTACCGGCACGACGACGAGCGCGCCGCCTGGGAGGCGAAGGACCCGATCCTGCGCCTTCGCCGCTATCTGGAGGCCTCAAACCACGCGGACGAGGGATTCTTCGCGGAACTCGAGGCGGAGAGCGAGGCGTTGGGCAGGCGAGTGCGCGAAGCGGTCCGTGCGATGCCGGACCCGGACCACTTCGCCATCTTCGAGAACGTGTACGCGGACGGGCATGCGCTCGTCGACGAGGAGCGAGCGCAGTTCGCCGCCTACCAGGCGTCGTTCGCGGACGTAGAGGGGGTCTGAACATGGCCGTGGAGAAGATGGCCCTGGCCAAGGCGATCAACGAGTCGCTGCGCCGCGCCCTGGACGCCGACCCCAAGGTCGTCATCATGGGCGAGGACGTCGGCAAGCTCGGCGGCGTGTTCCGTGTGACCGACGGCCTGCAGAAGGACTTCGGCGAGAGCCGCGTCATCGACACCCCGCTCGCCGAGTCCGGCATCGTCGGTACGGCGATCGGTCTGGCCCTGCGTGGCTACCGTCCCGTCGTCGAAATCCAGTTCGACGGCTTCGTCTTCCCGGCGTACGACCAGATCGTCACGCAGCTCGCGAAGATGCACGCGCGCTCGCTCGGCAAGGTCAAGCTCCCGGTCGTCGTCCGCATCCCCTACGGTGGCGGCATCGGCGCGGTCGAACACCACTCGGAGTCCCCCGAGGCGCTCTTCGCGCACGTGTCCGGCCTGAAGATCGTCTCTCCGTCCAACGCCTCGGACGCCTACTGGATGATGCAGCAGGCCATCCAGAGCGACGACCCGGTGATCTTCTTCGAGCCCAAGCGGCGCTACTGGGACAAGGGCGAGGTCAGCACGGAGGCGATCCCCGGCCCGCTGCACAAGGCG
Organism: Streptomyces spinoverrucosus; assembly: GCF_006539505.1. Classification (GTDB taxonomy): domain Bacteria; phylum Actinomycetota; class Actinomycetes; order Streptomycetales; family Streptomycetaceae; genus Streptomyces; species Streptomyces spinoverrucosus. Next base: position 4,971 of record NZ_BJND01000047.1, on the reverse strand, counting down.
CGGGTGACCCGCGAGGGCACCGACCTGACGCTCGCCGCGTACGGCCCGATGGTGAAGCTCTGCCACGAGGTCGCGGAGGCGGCCGCCGAGGAGGGCAAGTCGCTGGAGGTCCTGGACCTGCGCTCGGTGTCCCCCCTCGACTTCGACTCCATCCAGGCGTCGGTCGAGAAGACGCGCCGCCTGGTGGTCGTCCACGAGGCGCCGGTGTTCTTCGGCTCCGGCGCGGAGATCGCCGCCCGGATCACCGAGCGCTGCTTCTACCACCTGGAGGCCCCGGTGCTCAGGGTCGGCGGCTACCACGCCCCCTACCCGCCGGCCCGCCTGGAGGAGGAGTACCTGCCCGACCTGGACCGCGTGCTCGACGCCGTCGACCGCTCGCTGGCGTACTGAGGAGAGGGTCGTGACGACGATGACGGAAGCTTCCGTACGCGAGTTCAAAATGCCCGACGTGGGCGAGGGCCTGACCGAGGCCGAGATCCTCAAGTGGTACGTCAAGCCCGGCGACACGGTCACCGACGGCCAGGTGGTGTGCGAGGTCGAGACGGCCAAGGCGGCGGTGGAGCTGCCCATCCCGTACGACGGCGTGGTCCGCGAGCTGCACTTCCCCGAGGGCACCACGGTCGACGTCGGCACGTCGATCATCGCGGTGGACGTCAGCGGCGGCGCGGCACCCGCGCAGGAGGCGCCCGCCGAGCCGAAGGAGCAGCCGAAGCAGGAGGGCCGCCAGCCGGTGCTCGTCGGCTACGGCGTGTCCACCTCCTCCACCAAGCGCCGCCCGCGCAAGGGCCCGGAGGTCCCGGTCCAGCAGGCCTCGGCGGCGCTGCAGTCCGAGCTGAACGGCCATGGCGGCCGGGAGGGGACGGCACCGCCCGCCCAGGCGCCCACCGCTGCCGCACCCGCGACGGCGCCCACCGCCGCGCCTTCGCAGGAGCGCCCCCTCGCCAAGCCCCCGGTGCGCAAGCTCGCCAAGGACCTAGGCGTCGACCTGGCGACGGTCACCCCGACCGGCCCGGACGGCATCATCACGCGCGAGGACGTCCACGCGGCGGCGGCCCCGGCTCCCGAGGTGGCGGCACCGACGCCGGCCGCGGCACCCGCGGCTCCCGCTGCGGTGGCATACGACACCACCCGGGAAACCCGCATCCCGGTCAAGGGCGTCCGCAAGGCCACCGCCGCCGCGATGGTCGGCTCGGCCTTCACCGCGCCGCACGTCACGGAGTTCGTGACGGTCGACGTGACGCGCACGATGAAGCTGGTCGAGGAGCTGAAGGCGGACAAGGAGTTCGCGGGCCTGCGCGTGAACCCCCTGCTCCTCATCGCCAAGGCGCTCCTGGTCGCGATCAAGCGCAACCCGGACATCAACGCGTCCTGGGACGAGGCCAACCAGGAGATCGTGGTCAAGCACTACGTCAACCTGGGCATCGCGGCGGCGACCCCGCGCGGTCTGATCGTGCCGAACATCAAGGACGCGCACGACAAGACCCTCCCGCAGCTGGCGGAGGCGCTGGGCGAGCTGGTGACCACGGCCCGCGAGGGCAAGACGTCCCCGGCGGCGATGCAGGGCGGCACGGTGACGATCACCAACGTCGGCGTCTTCGGCGTCGACACCGGCACGCCGATCCTCAACCCCGGCGAGTCCGCGATCCTCGCGATGGGCGCGATCAAGCTCCAGCCGTGGGTCCACAAGGGCAAGGTCAAGCCCCGCCAGGTCACGACTCTGGCCCTCAGCTTCGACCACCGGCTGGTGGACGGCGAGTTGGGCTCCAAGGTCCTGGCGGACGTGGCAGCGATCCTGGAACAGCCGAAGCGGCTGATCACCTGGGCGTAACGCCGGCAGAGACAAGGGGCCAACCGCGCAACGGCGGTCGGCCCCTTCAGGCGTTCGTGGGCGTCAGCCCAGGCGGGCGAAGCCGTAGTTGAGGAGTTTCTTTGCGTCCGTTTCGCGCTGGGCGGCGGACGTGGAGGTGAGGACCGTGCCGATGACGGTCTTGCCGTTGCGGGTGGCGGCGAAGACCAGGCAGTACTTGGCCTGGCTGCCGGAGCCGGTCTTCACGCCGATGGTGCCGCTGTACTTGCTCAGCAGCGTGTTGGTGTTGGTCCACGTGTAGTAGCGGTAGCCGCCGTTCTTCGTGGTGACCTTCTGCTTCGTGGACTTCGTCTTCACCAGCGCGCGGAAGGTGGAGTTCTTCATCGCGTTGCTGGCGAGTTTCGTCAGGTCGCGCGGCGTCGAGTAGTTCGAGCCGTTGCTGATGCCGTCGAACGAGTCGAACTTCGTGTTCTTCATGCCGAGTTGCCGGGCCGTGGTGTTCATCTTGCCGATGAACGACTTCACGCGCGCGGCCCGCGTCGAACCGGTGCCGAACTTGTCGGCGAGCGCGTAGGCGGCGTCACAGCCGGACGGCAGCATCAGCCCGTAGAGCAGCTGACGGACGGTGACCTTGTCGCCGACGATCAGGCGGGCGGAGGAGGCGTTCTTCGACACGATGTAGTCGCTGTACGCCTTCTGCACCGTGACCTTGGCGTTGAGGTTCAGGTTCGGCTGGGACAGCACGACCTTCGCCGTCATGATCTTGGTCGTCGAACCGGTGGCGCGCTTGGTGTCGGCCGCCTTGGTGTACAGCGTCTTGCCGTTCGCGTTGTTCATGATGTAGCCGCCCTTGGCGGCGATGGACGGCGCGGTGACGGCCTGCGCGGGTGCCGCGGTGAGGGCTCCGGTGGCGAACACGGCGCCGGCGGTCGCGGTGACGGCGACGGCTCTGCGGATACGGATGCCCTTGATGCCGGTTATCAACTGAGATACCCCGAATACGTCGAATGCCCCTGTGGCGCGGCCGGGTTGGACGGGAGTACAGCAGGCCGCATGTGTGTGACACGTACCTAGCACGAATAGTTGTGCGGGAATTGTGTCGGGGTGGTCAGTCAGGTGTGGTCCGCATGGTGGACGGTCCCGGCCATGCGTACGTGTTGTATCTATCCTGTCGGCATGACCCTGGCCGCCGTGAAGCAACCCCCTGCCGCCGACCGCGTCTACACCCACGTCAAACAAGGCGTCCTGGACCGCCGTTACGAGGGCGGCACCCTCCTCACCGAGGGCGAGCTGGCCGACGCCGTGGGGGTGTCGAGGACCCCGGTGCGTGAGGCGCTGCTGCGGCTGGAAGTCGAAGGGCTCATCAAGCTCTACCCGAAGAAGGGCGCGCTCGTCCTGCCCGTCTCCGCCCAGGAGATCGCGGACGTCGTCGAGACCCGCCTGCTGGTGGAGGAGCACGCGGCGCGCAAGGCCGTACCCGCGCCCTCCGGGCTCATCGAGCGCCTCGAAGAGCTCCTGGCGCGGCAGAAGGAGCAGGCCGCCGCCGGGGACCTGGCCGCCGCCGCCGTCACCGACCGCTGCTTCCACGCCGAGATCGTGCGCAGCGGCGGGAACGAAATCCTCTCCCGGCTCTACGACCAGCTGCGCGACCGGCAGTTGCGGATGGGCGTCGCCGTGATGCACTCCCACCCCGACCGGATCGCCAAGACGCTCGCGGAGCACCAGGAGATCCTGGAGGCGCTGCGCTCCGGGGACGCCGACCAGGCCGTCGACGTGGTCCACCGGCACATCGGCTGGTTCTCGCACCTCGCGCGGGGTGAGGTCCGATGAGCTCGGCGTCGGTGTCCCTGCCCGGCGATCCGCCCGGCGGCCGGCGCGCGGTCGCCGTCTGGGGGATAGGCGTCTCGGTCTACTTCGTCGCCGTCATCTTCCGTACGTCGCTGGGGGTCGCCGGCCTCGACGCCGCCGACCGGTTCGACGTCAATGCGTCCGCGCTGTCGACGTTCTCGATCCTCCAGCTCCTGGTCTACGCCGGGATGCAGATCCCCGTCGGCCTGCTGGTCGACCGGCTCGGCACCAAGAAGGTGCTGGGGCTGGGCGTCGTGCTGTTCACGGCCGGGCAGCTGGGCTTCGCGTTCTCCCCCTCGTACGGCATGGCGCTCGCCTCGCGCGCGCTGCTCGGCTGCGGTGACGCGATGACGTTCATCAGCGTGCTGCGGCTCGGCAGCCGCTGGTTCCCGGCCCGCCGCGGCCCGCTGATCGCGCAGCTCGCCGGGCTGGTCGGCATGGCGGGCAACCTGGTCTCCACGCTGGTCATCGCCCGGCTGCTGCACGGCATCGGCTGGACGGCCGCGTTCGCGGGCAGCGCCGTCGCGGGGGTCGTCGTCCTCGTACTGCTCGTGCTGTTCCTGAAGGACCACCCCGAGGGGCACGAGCCGGAGCCCCTGCCCCACATGGGGGCCGCGTACGTACGACGGCAGATCGCCGCGTCCTGGCGGGAGCCGGGGACCCGGCTCGGGCTGTGGGTGCACTTCACGACCCAGTTCCCGGCGATGGTGTTCCTGCTGCTGTGGGGGCTGCCGTTCCTGGTCGAGGCGCAGGGGCTGTCCCGGGCCACGGCCGGGGAGCTGCTGACCCTGGTCGTGCTGTCGAACATGGCGGTCGGACTGGTCTACGGCCAGATCGTCGCCCGGCACCATGGGGCGCGGCTGCCGCTGGCGCTCGGAACGGTGGGGGCGACGTCGCTGCTGTGGGCCGTGACGGTGTTCTGGCCGGCCGATCGGGCGCCGATGTGGCTGCTGGTGGTGCTGTGCACGGTGCTGGGCGCGTGCGGGCCCGCCTCGATGATCGGGTTCGACTTCGCCCGTCCCGCGAATCCGCCGGAACGTCAGGGGACGGCGTCCGGGATCACCAACATGGGTGGTTTCGTCGCCTCGATGACCACGTTGTTCGCGGTGGGCGCGCTGCTGGACGCCACCGGCGACGACTACACGATGGCCTTCTCGTCGGTGTTCGTGCTCCAGGCGGTGGGGGTCTCGCAGATCCTACGGCTGCGGAGGCGGGCGGCGCGGCGGGAGCGGGAGCGGTTGGTGGCGAGCAGGGTGGAGACGGTGCACGTCCCTGCGTAGGCGCGCGGCGTTGGGGTGGGCGTCCCGGGGGCTGCG
>NZ_BJND01000046.1 GCF_006539505.1 Streptomyces spinoverrucosus | reverse complement strand
GGGGGGGGCGCGGTCGATGTGCCCAGGGGCTGCGCAGGGCGGCGGGCGTATGGCGTCGTTGGGCTGCGCGCGTGGCTGTGCGGCTTGTGGCCGGCCGTGTGCCTGCGCTGTCGCGCTGCCCGTGCGGTGGGGGCGTGCGCATGCGGGGGGCGGCGCGGTCGATGTGCCGACGGCTTCGCAGGGCGGCGGGCGTACGGCGTCGTTGGGCTGCACGGGTGGGTGCGTGGCTCGTGGTACGCCACGTCCCGCGCGGGTGGCTGTGCGGCTCGCCTCGTAGCACGCCCGCGTGCCCGTGCCGTCGCGAGGTCCGTGCGCCGACCGTGTGGTTCGCGGGCCGATCGTGGGGGTGGGTTGCGCACACGCGGGGGCGGCCCGGTCGATCGAGTCGACCGGGCCGCCCCCGCACCGTTCCTGTGCGTCGCGCCTCAGCGGCTGTCGCCCGCGGGGGCCGGTTCCGTTGCCTGGGGTGCCTCCTCGGGGGCCTCCTCCTCGGCGCCGCCCGCCGGGATGTGCCGTAGCAGCACGATCGCGGCGACGGCCATCACCGCCACGATCACACCCGCGGTGGCGCTCGCGAGGTTCAGCCCGTTGGTGAACGCCTCCCGGGCCTGCTCCAGGACCTGGGCGCCCACCGAGTCGGACACGGCGTCCGCACCGGCCAGCGTGTCGCGGACCGTGCTCGCGACCGACTCCGGGACGTCCTGGGGCAGAGCGTCACCGATCTCGTCCCGGTACACGGCGGTGACGACACTGCCCAGGCCGGCGATGCCGAGCGCGATGCCGAACTCCATGGCCGTCTCCGACATCGCCGCGGCCGAACCGGCCTTCTCCGGCGGCGCCGAGCCGACGACCAGGTCCGTCCCGAGCACCATCATCGGGCTGATGCCGGTGTAGATGAGGACGAACCCGGTCACCAGCAGCGGCAGCCCGTCGGTGCTGTCGACCACGCTGATCAGGACGTACCCCAGCACCGAGAGGAACAGCGCGCCGCCGACGACGTACCCGGGCCGCACCCTGGCGGCGATCGCGGGAGTCAGCGACGAGGCCACGATCAGCGCCCCGGCCGCGGGCAGCAGCCACAGCCCCGCCGTGATCGGCGACAGGCCCTCCACCAGCTGGAGGTACTGCGTGATGAACAGATACAGCCCACCCATCAGACCGAGGCCGAGCAGCAGCACCAGCAGCGCGGTGGTGAACGCCCGGTTGCTGAACAGCCGCAGGTCCATCAGCGGATCGGCCAGCTTGCGCTGACGCAGCACGAACACCACGCCGAAGACCACACCGGCCAGGAGTGTCACCACAGCCTGGGCGTCCAGGCCGTGCTCGGCCGCACGCTTGATCCCGTAGATCGCCGGCAGCACCGTCAGCAGGGACAGCGCCACGCTGGCCAGGTCCAGACGCCCCGCCTCGTCGTCCTTGTACTCGGGGATCAGCAGGGGCGTGGCCACCAGCAGCACCACCATCACCGGCACGGCAAGCAGGAACACCGAGCCCCACCAGAACCACTCCAGGAACGCGCCACCCAGGACCGGACCGACGGCGATACCGACGGAGAAGCAGGTCACCCACACGCTGATGGCCACGCCGCGCTGCCTGGGGTCCTTGAACATGTTGCTGATCAGGGCCAGCGTCGAGGGCATCAGCGTGGCGCCGGTGATGCCGAGCAGCGCGCGGGCCACGATCAGCATCTCCGCACTGGTGGACTTGGCGGCCAGAACCGAGGCGAGGCCGAAGCCCAGTGCCCCGATCATCAGCAGCCTGCGCCGGCCGATCCGGTCACCCAGCGTGCCCATCGTCACCAGGAAACCGGCAATCATGAAGCCGTAGATGTCGACCATCCACAGCAGTTCCGTGCTGGTGGGCTTCAGGTCCGCGCTGATGTGCGGGACCGCCAGGTTCAGCACGGTCGCGTCGAGAGCCAGCAGGATCGTGGGGAGCGTGAGCACGAACAGCCCGAGCCACTCCCGGGGCCCGGCCCTCAGGTCCGCGGCGGCCGGAGTCTGTGTCGTCATGGGGAACCCTCCAAGGTTCGTGAATCTTCTGCGCCCTGGTGGTCCGGCGCAGGGGGACGGGGGTGGGGCGCCGCCGACGGCGCCCCGGGGATCAGGAGTCGTACGGACGCGTGGACCGGGCGTTGTGCAGCATCCGCGCCCACCAGGTGAGCTGATCGAGCGTCTCCTTGACGGAGGCCGTGAAACGCGCGGACGTCCTGGGCCAGTGGCCGTCGGCGTCGAACTCGTCCCAGTAGTTGGGGATGCTGATGCCGTCGCGGATCGCGACCGCCTGCACCTCGGTGAAGGCGCTGCGCAACTGCTCGGCGGCATACAGCCCGCCGGACGGCCCGCCGTAGGAGAGGAACGCCACCGGTTTGGCCTTCCACTCGTCCAGGTACCAGTCGATGGCGGTCTTGAGCGGGGCGGGAAAGCTCCGGTTGTACTCCGGGGTCACCACCACGAACGCGTCCGCCGCCGCCAGCCGCGGCGCCAGCGCCGCGACTGGCGCGGGCAGTTCCTCGCACTCGTCGCCGAGTGTGTCGGGCAGCTTGGCCTCGGCCAGGTCGATCAGATCGACGTCGAGGTCCTTGCGCCGACGGGCCTGGCCGCTGAACCACCGGGCCACCGTCGGACCGAAGCGACCCCGGCGCGTACTGCCGATGATGATCGCCAACCGCAGACGGCTGTTGTCGGACATCGGATGCTCCTGCGCCGGGCCGGCCGTGCAGCCGACGATCGTGGACGTGTCCCAGCCTGCGGCGGCGCACTCACGAGCCGCTCACGATCCGCTCTCGACCCGCTCCCCGGCTCGCTCCCGGCCCTTCGCGGCGCTGCGTTAACGTGGCGCCCATGCGATTCGGAGTGCTGGGGCCACTGGCCGTGTGGGCGGCGGACGGCAGCCCGGTCACCGTGCCCGGCCTCAAGACCCGAACGCTGCTGGCCGCCCTGCTCTCCCACGAGGGACGCCCGGCGTCCGCGGACCGGCTCGTCGACGAGGTGTGGGGTGAGGGGGAGCTCCCGGGCAATCCCTCCGCCGCCCTGCAGACCAAGGTCTGGCAGCTGCGCAAGGTGTTCGAGGACGCGGAACCGGGCAGCCGGGAGCTGCTGACCCTGCGCGACGACGGCTATCTGCTGCGGGTGGAACCCGAGAGCGTCGACATGGACCGGTTCGCGGCCCTGACGGCGCGCGCCCGGGCCGCCGACGGCTCCCGTGCCCGCGCGGCCCTCCTGTCCGAGGGCCTGGCGCTGTGGCGGGGCGCGGCGTTCTCCGGCTTCGAGGACGCCGCCTTCGCCCGGCCTGTCATCACCCGCCTCGACGAGGCCCGCCTCGCCGCCCTCGAAGCGCTCGCCGAGGCCCGGATCGACCTGGGCGAACACCTGGAGGTGGCGGGGGAGCTGCACGAGCTCGTCGTGCGCCACCCGCTGCGCGAGCGGCTGCGCGCCCTGCAGATGCGCGCGCTCTACGCCGCAGGCCGGGTCGGCGAGGCACTGGCCGCATATCAGGACGTGCGGACCAGGCTCGCCGACGAGCTGGGCCTGGACCCCGGTCCCGAACTCACCGCCCTGCACCAGGCGATGCTGGAACAGGACGCCGGGCTCAGCGCCCCCGCCGCAGTCCCGTCACCGCCGCGGCGCCCCGCCACGAATCTGCCCGCTCCCCTGACGGAGCTGGTCGGCCGCGAGGGCGCGGTGGCCGAGGTGAGGCGTTTGCTGGCCGGCGCACGGCACGTGACGCTGACCGGCTCCGGCGGCGTCGGCAAGACCAGGCTCGCGCTGGAGACGGCGGGCCGGCTCGCCGCCGACTTCCCCGACGGCGCCTGGCTGGTCGAGCTCGCCGCACTGGGCCGTACCAGCAGCGCCAACGCGGTCGACCCGGTGGCGGAGGCCGTCATGGCGGCGCTCGGCATCCGGGAGGAGGCGGGGCCCGCGTCCGGCGGCACGAGCGGACTCTCCGCACCGGCTGAGCGCCTCGCCGAGGCGCTCAGCGGCAAGCGGCTGCTGCTGCTCCTCGACAACTGCGAGCACATCGTCGACGCGGTCGCCGAACTGGCGGCGCTGCTGCTGAAGCGTTCCCCCGGTCTGCGCATCCTGGCCACCAGCCAGGAACCGTTCGGGGTCCTCGGCGAGGTGGTCTGGGCAGTGCCCCCGCTGGAGGTGCCCGACCCGGCCCGCGAGCCGGGACTCGACGAGGTGGCACGTTCCAGCGCCGTGGAACTGTTCGTCGCCAGGGCCGCGGCCGCGGCACCCGGCTTCACGCTCGACGCCGGCAACGCCCGCGACGTGGCCGTGATCTGCCGCCGGCTCGACGGGATTCCCTTGGCGCTCGAACTGGCGGCCACCCGGGTCCGCACCCTGGGGGTACGAGGGCTGATCACCCGACTCGACGACCGCTTCCGGCTCCTGGCCACCGGCTACCGGGGCGCCCCGCCCCGTCAGCAGACGCTCCGGGCCATGATCGACTGGAGCTGGGACCTGCTGACCGAGCCCGAGCGGGCCGTGCTGCGCAGCCTCGCCGTCCATGTCGAAGGCTGCACCCTGGAAGCGGCCGAGGCCGTCTGCGCCGCGGCCGGGGTGGCACCCGACGACGTTCTCGACCTGCTAGACCGCCTGGTCGCCCGCTCGCTGGTCGTGATGGCCGACAGCGGTGACGAACCCCGCTACCGGCTCCTGGAGTCCGTAGCTGACTACGCTCTCGCCCGCCTGGACGAGGCGGGCGAGAGCGAGGACGTACGCCGCCGCCACCGCGGGTACTACACCGAACTGGCCGAGCACGCCGCACCGTTGTTGCACGGCCCCGACCAGCGGCGCCGGCTCCGCGCCCTGGACGCGGAGGCCGCCAATCTCCGCCGGGCGCTCGACGACGCGGTCCGCCGCGGTGCCGCCGAGGACGCCCTGAGACTGGTCAACGCGCTGTCCTGGTACTGGTTCCTGCGCGGCAGGCTCCGGGAGGCCGGCCGCTCGCTGGAGGCGGCGCTCGGCGCGGCGGCGCGCACCGGTGCCGACGGGAACCAGGAGGCCGTGGCGTCGCTGCGCGCGCAGGCCCAGGTGTGGCGGGCCGGGTTCGCCGTCCTCGTCGGCGACGGCACCGAGCGGACGCCGGACAGCCGTGTCGCGGCGGAGCTGTCCCGGAAGGTGACGGACCGTCGGAAGCGGGCCAGAGCACAGTGGTTCCTCGGCTTCGCCCTGTTCGGCGTCGGCGACCAGGCCGCCAGCGAGGAACTCATCGACCAGGCGCTGGACGCCTTCCAGGCCCTCGGCGACACCTGGGGAACCGCCGCGGCGCTGAGCGTACGGGCGAACCAGGCACATGTGCGCGGCGACCTCACCCGACTCGCGCACGACGGGCGGCACAGCGCGCGACTCTTCGCCGAACTCGCCGACGGCTGGGGCCAGTTGCAGACCATCGAGCCGCTTGCCGCGCTGGCCGAGATGGCCGGTGACTACGACCGGGCGGCACAGCTCCACCAGGACGGGCTGCGCATGGCCGAGGACCTCGGGCTGTGGCCGGACGCGGCGGACCGGCTGACGAGCCTGGGCAGCACCGCCATGCTCACCGGGGACCACGCCAGGGCACGGGAGTTCCATCAGCGGGCGATGCGCCTCGCCGCCGAGCACAGCTACAAGCCCGGAGAGATCCACGCCGAGGTCGGAATCGGTCTCGGCGCCCGCCGCGCGGGACAGCTCGACACCGCCGAGGCCCACATGCGCCACGTACTGCGGTGGCAGTCCATGATGTCCTTCGAACCCGGCCGTGCCCTCGTGCTGGCCGAACTCGGTTTCATCGCCGAACAGCGCGGTGACGCCGACCAGGCCCTGCGCCTGCACCTGGAGGGGTGGGCGGCGGCGCGCAACACGGGAGACGCCCGGGCCATGGCGCTGGCCCTGGAGGGACTGGCCGGCGCCCACGCCCTCGCCGGGCGCCACGTCCACGCCGCCGTGCTGCTCGGCGCCGCACACGCGGCCAGGGACTCCGTGGGCATGCCGCTGCCCGCCGCCGAACGCGGCGATGTCGACCGGATCACGCAGACGGTACGCGAGCACCTCGACGAGGCCGCCTACCGGACCGCGTACCGGCGCGGCAGCGGGCTGACGCCCGAACAGGCCGTGTCCGAATACCCCGCCTGAGCTGTGCCGTACGTCCCCCGCCGCCCCGCAGACTGCTCAGTGACCGGCTGATGAGGGGCCGCCCCTAGCCTCGCCAGAGGCTCCGGGATCTCCCACTCGCTCGTGTGGACAGCCGCCACGGCCGGGCCCGCGCGCCCGGAGCCGCCACGGCACGGGCGGCGAGCACGGCCCGTTGTCCGGGGCCGGATCCGTCCCGGCAGCCGACTGGTCCACTGACGCACCATCGAGAAGGAAACTGGGGACGAAATGAATGCAGTCGCCGCGCCCGTGCTCGCCGACGCCAATGTGCGCACCATGCTGGCTCAGTTCGGACTCGACGTCGAGTACACCCGTTCCGAGGGCAACGCGCTCCACTACACCGACGAGGAGGGACGCGAGCACCGGGTCGTGGACTTCGCGTGCGGCTTCGGGTCCCTGATGCTCGGCCACAACAACTCCGAGATCGCCGAGCGTGCCAAGCAGATCCTGGACGCGAAGATCCCGGTGCACACCCAGCTGGCGCGGCACTCGCACACCAACGACCTCGCCGCCGCACTCAACAAGATCATCCAGCGGGAGCTGGGCACGGACGAGCCCTACTACGCCCTCTTCGGCAACTCCGGGGCCGAGGCCGTCGAAATCGCCATCAAGCACGCGGAGTTCGACCGACTACAGCGCGCACAGGAACTCCTCGGCGGCATCGAGGACCACATCAGCGCCGCCCGGGCCGCTGTGACCGAGGGCACCGCGCAGGTCTCCCCGGAGGCCTACGACCAGGTCGGTGTCGCGGGGAGCACCCGGTTCGAGGACCTGATCGCGGAGGTCCGGCGCCGCAACGAGGCGGCCGCCGCCACACCGCCCCTCTTCCTCACCATCGAGGGGTCGTTCCACGGGAAGCTGGCGAGCAGCATCCAGCTCACCTACAACGAAATGTTCCGCACCCCGTTCAAGGCGCTGTCCGCGCAGGCGCGGTTCGTCCCCGCCGACCAGCCCGACGCCCTCGCCAAGATCGTCAGCGACGAGCGGGTCCCGGTGCTCGATGTCGTCGTCGAGGACGGCACGGTCCGTGTCGTCGAGCGTGACTTCCCCGTCTTCGGTGCCTTCTTCCTGGAGCCGATCCGGGGCGAGGCCGGAATCCGGCCGCTCAGCCGGGAGTTCGCCCAGGTGATCGAGCAGGTGTGCGCCGAACTGGGCTGTCCGGTCGTCTCCGACGAGATCCAGTGCGGCACGGGCCGCTCCGGTGCCTTCTTCGCCGCCTCGCACATCGGCCTGCGCGGCGACTACATCATCCTGGCCAAGAGCCTGGCCGGCGGCATCGCCAAGACCGGTGTGGTGCTGGTCCGGGAGGGCCGCTACCGCCAGGACTTCGAGCTCATCCACAGCTCGACCTTCGGCAAGGACAGCTTCTCCTCCCTCATCGCCCTCAAGGTGATCGAGATGCTGGAGGCGGACGGCGGGCAGGCGTACCGGGCCGCCGTGGAGCGCGGCGACAAGCTGAAGGCCATGCTCGAAGCGGTCCGCGCCGACTTCCCCGACGTCGTCAAGGACGTGCGCGGCCGGGGCCTGATGCTGGGGCTGGAGTTCCACGACCAGTCGGAGGCCGCGTCCGAGGTCATTCGCGAGCAGACCCAGCACGGCGTCATCGGATTCGCCGTCGCCGGTTACCTCCTGCGCAAGCACAACATCCGTACGTTCACCACCGCGAGCGCCCTGCACACCTTCCGGTTCGAGCCGTCCATCCACCTCGGCGACGAGGACATCGCACAGCTGGACACGGCTCTGAGGGCGGTGTGCGAGATCCTGCGGCGCCAGGACGAGAACGGGTTCGCCGTCGTCTGACGGGCGACGCGACAAGCATCACGGGCCGGCACAGCAGGCGGGCCGGGCAAGTGGGGCACGGGCCGGACGGCGACGGACGGCCGTGCCCCACGTGCGTTGTGCGCCGTACCGAGCCCACCGTGCCGGGCCGCACCGCATCCGCACAGCCGGGGCGCCAACGTCCCGGGATTCCGAGGGAGTCGACATGAACGCCATATCCTCCGACGCCGGTCTCGCCGAACCCCACCTCGCCGAGGTGCTGGCCGCCGTCGGGCTCGACGTCGAGTACGTCCGGGCGGAGGGCAACACCCTGTACCGCCTCGACGAGCAACAGCGCGAGGCCCCCGTGCTCGATTTCGTGGGCGGCTTCGGATCCCTGATCCTCGGGCACAACCACCCCGAGATCGTGACCTACGCCCAGGACCTGCTCCGCTCGCAGCTCCCGATCCACGCCCAGTTCTCGCGGGCCGCGCACGCGGACCGGCTGGCGTCCGCGCTCAACTCCGTACTGCGCCGCGAACTGGGCGACGACGAGCGGTACTTCGCGATCTTCGCCAACAGCGGCGCGGAGGCGGTCGAGGCGGCGGTCAAGCACGCCGAGTTCGACCGCTCCCTCAAGCTGGCGGCGCTCAGCGAGCAGATCGACGCTCACGTCACGCAGGCGCGTTCCCTGGTGCAGGGCGGCCTCGCCGTACCGGCGGACAGCGCCTACGCGCGGCTCGACGAGGCAGGCCCCTCCGGTGATCCGGTCCAGGACCTGGAGGAGCTGATCGCCCACGTCGAGCGATGGAACGCAGAACGGCTGTCCACGCCGCCACTGTTCCTCGCGCCCGAGGGCGCGTTCCACGGCAAGCTCGTGGGCAGTGTGCAGCTCACCCACAACGAGGCGTTCCGTACGCCCTTCAAGGCACTGGCCGCACAGGCCCGCTTCGTCCCCCTCGACCAACCGGAGGCCATCCGGAAGACCATCGACGCCGAGCGGCGCGTGCTGCTCGACCTGGCTGTCACGGACGGCGCGGTCACCGTGGTCGAGCGGGAGTTCCCGGTCTTCTGCGCCTTCGTCCTGGAACCCATTCAGGGAGAGGGCGGCATCAACATGGTCACCCGGGAGTTCGCCGAGGCGGTCAGAAGCGCCTGCGACGCGATCGGCTGCCCTGTCGTGGTCGACGAGATCCAGAGCGGCATGGGACGCTCGGGCGCCTTCCTCGCGAGCTCGCTCATCGGGCTGCGGGGTGACTACTACACCCTCGCCAAGAGCCTCGGCGGCGGCGTCGCCAAGACCTCCGTCGTGCTGATCCGGGAGTCCCGCTACCGCCGGGAGTTCGAGCTGGTGCACAGTTCGACCTTCGCCAAGGACGGCTTCTCCAGCCTTGTCGCGCTCAAGGTGCTGGAGCTTCTGGAGGCCGACGGAGGCCGGCTGTACCGCGTGGTCGCGGAGCGGGGCAGGAGCCTGCGAACGATGCTGGAGACGGTGCGGGCCGACTTTCCCGACGTACTGAAGGACGTGCGCGGCGCGGGTCTGATGCTGGGCGTGGAGTTCCAGGACCAGTCGGGGTCCACCGCGGGCGCCGTCCGGGACTTCGCCCGCTCGGGCTTCCTCGGCTACGCCGTGGCCGGTTACCTGCTGCGCAGGCACGCCGTCCGCCTCTTCCCGACCGGCAGCGCCGCCAACACGCTGCGCCTGGAGCCGTCCGTCGCACTGACCGACGACGAGATCTCCCAGCTGGAAGCGGCCCTCAGGGACGTCTGCTCCGTCCTGCGCGACCAGGACGAGGGGCGCTTCGTGGGCGCGTGACGGCCGGTCGCCGGGCCCCGTCCGTACCCGGGGCGAACCGGCGGCGCAAGCGCGGGCGACGACGTGCCCGGCCCGCTTTGTTTCAGCTTTGTGTGCGCTTGGACCGCGGCGGCGCAGCATGAGGGCTGCAACCTGGCAGGCATGAGGTGGGGCGTTCGCACCATGCGCCGTGCCTGTGCCGCCGGGCCGTCAATGCGTTCGGATGGGGGAGACATGCAGTTTCGAGTACTGGGACCACTGGAGGTCATCCGCGACGGCACACCGGTGGAGCTGAGAGGCACCAAGCAGCGAGGCACGCTCGGCTTCCTGCTGCTCCAGGCCAACCGGGTCGTGCCCACGAGCTGGCTGCTGAACGCCTTGTGGCCCGACGACAACGCGCCGACGACCGCCCGCAAGATCCTGCAGAACGCGGTGTACGGGCTGCGCGGTGTCCTCTTCTCCTCACCGGACAGCGCCTCCGGTGCCGCGACGCTGCTGACCCGGCCGCCCGGCTACATGATGCGCGTGGCACCCGAGCAGGTGGACCTGCACCTGTTCCACCAGTGGGTCGCCCAGGGCCGCGAGAAGCGTGCGCAGGGCGCCCCGGCGGAGGCGGCCGTGCTGCTGCGCGACGCGCTGGACCTGTGGCGCGGCTCCGCGCTCGCGGATCTGGTGGAGGCCGGGATCGAGTGGCCGGAACTGGCCTCACTGCAGAACACCCGACTGGACGTGATGGAGGACTACTTCGACGCCCAGCTGGACTGCGGCCGCCACCACGCCGTCCTCGCGGAGCTGGAGACCATGGTGGCGGCCGAGCCGCTGCGGGAACGGTCCTGCGGCCAGCTGATGCTGGCGCTGTACCGCTGTGGCCGCCAGGCGGACGCGCTCAGCGTCTTCAGCCGGGTGCGGTCGCTGCTGATCGAGAACCTGGGGCTGGAGCCCGGCCACGGACTCCAGCAGCTGCAGCGGGCGATCCTGACGCAGGACCCCCTGCTGTCCCTGGACGCGGGCCCGGTCGTCGCGGCACCGCCCCGGGCGGAGACGGTACGCGACCTGACGGTGCCGGCGCCGAAGGCCGACGAGGAGACGGTGCACACGGGTCCGGTGCGCACCGGGCTGTCACTCGTGGAGACCGGACGCGCACCCGTGCGGGCCGAAACCCGGGCGCCGGCCCGCGAGGACGTCGTGGTGCAGGACGTGCAGGACACGGCCATGCAGCGCCGTCCGGTCGGCGTCATGTCGGTGCGCACCCAGCTGCCTCCCTCCCTCGGTGACGGGTCCGGCGGCGTGGACGACCTCATGGATGCCGCCGCCACCGTGGTCAGGGAGCAGGTGGAGCGGCACGGCGGCATGGTGACGGCCTCGATGGGGTCCGTCTCGCAGGCGCTGTTCGGTCTCGACGGCCCGGGCGACGGTGGCGCGGATCAGGCCGTGCTGGCGGCGCTGGCGATCCGTGACGCGCTCGATGGGTCCGGCGGTTCGGGGCCCGGCGCGGTGCCGCTGTCGGTGCATGCCGCGGTCATGACGGGCGAGGTGCTGCTGAGGTACTCCGGCAAGGGGGACGCGCCCGCGGCCGTGGGCGCGGTGCTGGACGAGTCGCGGTCCCTCCTGGCCGATGTGCCGGCCGGCCAGGTGCTGGCCAGCGACGCGGTGCGTCGTGCGACCGAGAACACCGTCGCCTATCGCCGTGGGCAGGCCCGGCCCTCCGAATGGTTCGCGGTCGGCCGCAGGACGACGCTGCGGGAGGTCGGCCAGGAGCCGGACACCGGGTACGAACTCGATCTCCTGTGCGGGCTGGTCAAGCGCAGCCGGGACCGGGCGATTCCCCACATGGTGACGGTGCTGGGCGAGTCCGGAGCCGGAAAGAGCCACCTGCTCCGTGAGTTCGGACGGCGTCTCGACGCCCGTGCGGGCAGGGGTACGGTCCTGGCGGGCGCCACCCCCGCGACGCCCACCGAACATCCCCTGAAGGCCCAGGCGCAGATCCTGGCCGCCCACTGCGGCATCCGGCCCGGTGACGACCCGCAGTCGGTTCGGTCCGCGCTGACCGACCAGGTGCGCTTCCTGTTCCCCTCCGGCCGGCGGGCGCGCTGGATCCTGTCGTGCCTGGAACCGCTCCTGGGCCCGCAGGACGACGCCGCCTCCGCCGGTGTGCCGGTGTCCAAGACCCTGGCCGCATGGCGCGACTTCTTCCAGGAGGTGGCACAGCACCGGCCGGTCGTGCTGTGCATCGACGACCTGCACAGGGCGGACACCGGCGTCCTGGACATCGTCGAGAATCTCGCCGAGTCTGCCGGTCCCGTTCCTCTCTTCGTGGTCGCCTCCGCAGGCCCCGAACTGCTGCTGCGTCGGCCCTCCTGGGGCGGCGGCAAGAGCCAGGCGACCATCGTCACCCTGGGCCGCACCGAGGAGACCACCACCGGCGGCCTGCTGGCGGAGTTCCTCCGCTCCGCCGCACCCGAACGAATGCCAAGCATCAGCGGAGGCCGAGCGGTCTGAGCACAACGCCGGGAGCGGAGGGACCGACATCACCCCGCGCCGGACGAGCGACACGGACCGCGTGTCCGCCCGTCCGGCGCGGGGCGCCTATGTGCCCCTGGGCCGGTGAACGCTGTCAGGACCGCTGGGTGGTGGGTTACCCGCAAATGAGTGGTGAGGGATTTGCCCGCCCTATGTTCTCAGCATCAGTCTCCTGAAGGGTTCGGCATGATTTCTGTATCCCCTGACCAGACTGCCAACCGAATCCCGATGACGCCGTCATCCTTGCGGGAATCGATGGCGCGCTTCGCTACCGGTGTCATCGTGCTGAGTGTGGGCGGCGAAGACATCCACGGAATGACCGCCAACGCCTTCACCTCCGTGTCCCTCGACCCGCCCACCGTATTGTGCTGCGTCGCACACAGCGCCGTGATGCACAAGGCACTGCTGGCGCAGAAGCGATTCGCGGTCTCGGTCCTCGGCGCGGGACAGGAAAGCCTGGCACGCCATTTCGCGGACAAGAGCCGCCCTTTGGGAGCGGAACAGTTCCGCCGATTCGACTGGGAACCGGGGCGGCTCACCCAGGCGCCCTTGCTGCACGGGGCACTTGCCTGGCTGGAGTGCGAGATGACCGAGCTGCACGACTCCGGTGACCACTCGATATTCCTCGGGAACGTGATCAACGCGAGGAGGAGTCCCGCCGGCCCCGGCTTGCTCTTCTTCGACGGGGCGTTCCAGGGAACCGGACCCGCCGAGCCGTCATGAGCGTCCCCGAAACCGTCATCGCGCGCTGGTTCGTCGACGCCCTCAACGAGGGCCTGAACAGGTCGGTGGTGCGCACGATGCCCCGCAGGCCCGCGGACGAGGACATCTTGCGTGCCCCGTTCGCCGCCGCGGTGCTCAGGCGCTTCGAGGACTGCCTGCCCGCCGCGCTCGGCCGGCCGGAACGCGACGACCTGTTCCTGCGCGCCGCCCTGCTGCGCCGAGCCCGGCACATCCTGGCGAGCGCCCTCGTGCCCGGCACGCAGGCGGACCGCCGCCCGCCTCCGCCGCGGCCGGCGCTGTCCGCCCGGCACGAGGCGGTGGTCTCCACGGTGCTCCTGGAATGTGCCGCGCTGCTGCTCATGGAGCCCGGAAACCCCTACTGGGCGACCCGTGAACCGGCCGCCCTGGTACGGGCGTTGGGGCGGGCGGTGCGAGAATCCCCGCTCCATGATTCGGTGTACCCATGACCAGTCAGCTTCTTTTGGACAAAGTCGTCCTCATCACGGGGGCCAGCAGTGGAATCGGCGCCGCCGCCGCGCGCGTGTTCGCCCGCGAAGGCGCCATCGTGGTCCTCGCCGCACGCAGAAAGGACCGATTGGCCGAGCTTGTTGACGAACTGCGCCGCGCGGGGCAGCGGGCGGCCTATGTCGTCAGTGACGTGGCCGTCGCCGAACAGGCGGCTCAGGCCGTGGAATTCGCCGTCTCCGAGTACGGACGACTCGATTGCGCTTTCAACAACGCCGGAATCGGCGGCGACCGCACGCCCCTGCACCTCATGCAGGACGATGTGTACGACTCCGTCATGGACATCAACGTGCGCGGTGTGTGGAACTGCCTGCGCCCCGAGATAGCGGCGATGCTGGCGGGGGGAGGGGGGAGCATCGTCAACAACAGCAGCGTCGCGGGGCTCGTGGCCATCCCCGCCGCCGCGCCGTACATCGCCTCCAAGCACGCGGTCGTCGGCTTCACACGAGCTGCCGCCGATGAGTACGCCCGGCAGGGCATCCGGGTGAACGCCATCGCTCCCGGAACCACCCGCAGCGAGATCACCGCGGACTGGTTCGCCAGGAATCCCGGCCTCGAAGACCTCGTCAACTCCCTTACACCGCAGGGTCGGTCGGCGGCTCCCGAGGAGATCGCCGAGACCGCGGCGTGGCTGCTGAGCGACCGCTGCCCGTTCCTCACCGGCGCCGTGGTGCCGGTGGACGGTGGGTTCGTCAATCAATGACGTGCACCAATGACGTGCACCAATGACGTGACATGACAGCCCGCGGGCCGGGCCCGGGCAGGTGTTCCACCGCCCGGGCCCGGCCCGCTTGGCGCGCCTGCTATCCCGCCAGGCCGTGGAACTCGGCCTGGAAGGCGGGCCTGCCCTCCTGAACGCCCGACACGGCGACGGCGAGTTCTCGAAGGGGCCTGTGCCCACGTGCAGGCTTCGGCTCGGCCACGATCCAGCACGGCTGGTGGAACTCGACGTACTGCTGGTAGGTGACCGCGACCCCGGTGGGCTCGAAGCTCGCCGGTGCCAGCGCGGCGTGGGCGGCCTGCTGGGCGCCCTCCAGGAGTGCCAGCCCGGGCACGTGGTCCACCGGGTGATCGAAGAGCAGCCGGTTGTCGACGTCGTAGCGCAACTGCCAGCGCAGCGGCTCGTCCGTGGCGGCGAGGACCACTTCGTCCACGGTGGGCCGCCCGACCGTGGCCGGCTCGACGGGCTGCGGTACGGGCCACTGGCCCCAGTCGACGGAGAGGTGATCCCCGCGCAGCCGCCGGTAGGCGGCCGGTGACACCCAGCCGAAGACCGAGTCCGCACGGACCACGGTCTCGCCCTGGTGGGCGATGCTGATGTCGACGGCCAGGCTGTTGCGCGTGGGCCTGGCACCCGGCCCGTCCGTCACGACGACTTCGATGTCCAGCTCCGGGCTGTCGCCGGGCGGCACGCGGAAACCCGGCGCGATGGTGAAGTTGAGATGGTGCAGCAGGGTGGGATGGGTGAGCGGGACCCCCCGTTCGGCGTGCCCCACGATCAACCCGCTCTGCCTGATGGTCTGTGTCAGCAGCCGAGGGTCGTACGGCCACTTCTCGTGGGACGCCGGCCAGCGGGCGGTCAGGTGGAAGCGGCGGTCGGGGATCCGGTTCCAGCCGGTGATGAGCACCGATGAGTCGTGCCGCAGGTGGGTGTAGGCGCGTATGCGTTCCGTCCACTCCAGGGCAGGCTGACGCTGTTCACAGCACTTGTGCAAGGTTCCCCCAGGTCCATGCGCGAAGCATTTGTTTTCCTGTAAAGTACCGGCCTTCCGGCCGGTTTTCGGTCACGAACAAATGTACTTCAAGTACTGGTAAAAATTTGGCCTGGAGGGCATGTTGGCGAAGCAGGAACGCGCGGTCCGTACACGCAGGGCGATCCTGGATGCGGCCTCCGAGCTGTTCAACGAGGTGGGTTACGAGGCGACCACCATCGGCGCGCTGCTGGCGCGCATCGATGTCACCCGGGGCGGCCTGTACTTCCACTTCACCACCAAGGAGCAGCTGGCACGCGCGGTGCTCGACGAGGCCGTCACTCTGGAAGGAGTGCGCCCCCAGGCCTTCAAGTTGCAGGAGTGGGTGGACATCGCCCTGCTCCTCGCCCACCGTGTGCCGCGTGAGCCCATCCTGCGTGCCTCGATAAGGCTGTCGGTCGACCCGGTGTCGCGCCGCCTGTTCGGCACCCGCTGGCCGGACTGGATCGAAGTGGGGCACGGCCTGCTCGTCGAGGCCCGGGACAAAGGGGAGTTGCTGCCCCATGTGGATCCCGACGAGATCGCGCGGCTGCTCGTGGGTGCCTGGACCGGCGTGCAGCTGGTCACGGAGGTGCTGCCGGAGCGGACCCTGTCCGAGGAGATCTCCAGCCTGTTCGCGCTGATCCTGCCCAACATCGCCTCCAGCGGAGTGCTGGCGAGGCTGGACACCTCCCCCTACCGGGCCGAACGCCTTCTGCAGACGGCGCACTCCGAGGTCGAGTAGCACATCGGCGAATTCAGGGTGGACCCGATCCGCCCTTTGCCTAAGATGCTGTGCGTCCGGTTCTTTTGGATCTCTTTACCCGGTGGCGCAGGGTCCGGTTCGACGAGTTCCCTGCCGAACCGCCCTATGGTGGCCACGTTTTGCCTGACCAGAGGCTGAGTCGCGGCCTGGGGTGGAGGTGCACGGGAACCGGATGACCGGCCGCTTTGCGATGAACGGCGGGAGGCCGGCAGGAGACCGGAAGTGCGGCCGCAGCGCTGCGGCCGCCGTCCACAACAGGGGGATGGATGGACGGAACACTGTCTCAACGAACATGCGACGGGGGTGTGTTGACGCCTCCGTCGTCCCAGCGATTCTGCGACGAGTTCGCCGCACTGCTGTTCGCCTCCCTGCGCCGCAGGGAGCAGCGTCACAAGGCCCAGCAGTACGTCTGCGGCCTGCTCGTCCTGCCGGGACGCAAGACCCTGCGCAATGTCGCCGCACAGTTCGAGGGCGCCGCGGCGCGGCAGAGCGTCCATCACTTCATCACCGAGTCGTCGTGGGACTGGATGCCGGTGCGCCACGCGCTCGCCCGGTGTGTGCACGAGGCCTTCGACCCGCAGGCATGGGTGATCAGGCCGACCATGATCCCCAAGGCCGGTAGTCACACGATAGGTGTCGACGAGCACTATCTGCCGCAGCTGGGCCAGGCCGTCAGCGGCCAGCAGGCCGTCGGCGCATGGCTGGCCTCCAGCCGCTGCGCCCTTCCGGTCGGCTGGCGTCTGGTGCTCTCCGAACGCTGGATGCGCACGCCGCTACGTCAGCGGTCCAGCATCCCGTCGGGGGCCGCCGCGAGCACCCTCGACGAGTGCGTCCGCGGAGTGGTGGCCGACACCGTGGCCGCCGGTGAGGTCCCCCGCGTCCCCGTGGTGGTGGACGCACAACTCGCCGACGCCGTGGGGCTGGCCCGTCATCTCGGTTCCCTCGGCCTGCCCTTCCTCGTGCGCGTCGACCCGGACGAGCACCTGCGCCTGGACACCCGGAAGCTGCCCATGTACGGGGGGCGGGAGCGCACCGCGGGCGAACTCGCGACGAACCTGACCCGGCTGTGGCGGGCGGTGGATCCGGGTGACGGTCCGACTCTGGCCGCGGCCATCCCTGTCGTCGGGCCGCGCCGGCCGTCGTCGCACGGGGACACGAAGCTGCTGCTGGTGGGCGAGTGGCCCAGGGACGGGCGTTCCGGCGGCCGGCTCTGGCTGACGGGCTCCCCGGCCGTCTCGCTCGCCCCCGTTCTCGCTCTCACCCGGCTGCCGGACGTCGTGGCGCGGGACTTCGACACCATCTCGGAGGGCGTGGGCATGAGGGACTTCGCCGGGCGCTCCTTCCCGGGGTGGCACCGGCACGTCACCCTGGCGTCGGTCGCCCACTGCATCGCCGCCTGGCCGATGCGGACCGCCGTCGGTCTATGACATCGGACACAGAAACCTTATTACTGTCCGGTAAGTTGACACTCTCGGTGCCATCACAGCGCCTTACCCATGTCTGGTTCCTAGGGTCGTGGTATTCGCGCCGAAGCCCCCACACGAGCCGCGGAACGGCCCGGAACGAGGAGTGTTCGTAGTGCAGATCAGCCTGCTAGGCCCTTTCGAGATAACCACCGACGACGGCCGGACCTTCGCCCCCAACGCGCCGAAACTCTGCCGGCTCCTGACCGTGCTGGCGCTGCAGCCCCGCGAGGCGGTGGCGACCGGCACCCTCATCAGGGAGCTGTGGGGCGAGGACGCCCCCGCCGGCGCCACCCGGACCCTGCAGACGCACATCTACCACGCACGGCGCATGCTCACCGACATGCAAGTGACCGCGGCCGAACGCCAGTTGCTCGCCACCCAGGCGCCCGGCTACCGCATCGACGTCGAGGACGACGAGGTGGACGTCTGCCGCTTCGAGCGGTTGGTGCAGCGCGCCCAAGGGGATCTCGCCGAGGGCGACCCGCAGCGGGCGGCCGGTGATCTGAAGCAGGCCCTGTCCCTGTGGCGTGGCCCGGTGCTCAGCAATTTCCCCACCGGCGACGTGCTCATCGGTCAGGCGGCGCGGCTGGAAGAACTGAAGATCCATGCCCTCGAACTGCGTGCGGAGACCGAACTCCGGCTCGGACGGCACCGGGAGTTCCTCCCCGAACTGCGGTCGCTGGTCAACAGCCACCCGCTGCACGAATGGTTCCACGGCCAGCTCATCACCGCGCTGCACCGCTCCGGCCGCCGGGCCGAGGCCCTGCAGGCGTACCAGAACCTCTACCGCATCCTGAAGCGCGAACTGGGCCTCGCGCCCTCGGCGGAACTCCAGCGTCTCCAGGCGCAGATCCTCAGCGCCGCCGGCCCCGAACAGCTGCTGCCCCTGCGCCTGCGCATCGACCACCGCCCGTGGGCCCTGAGCACCGCGGTGCCCGCCACCGCCATCGCGGGCTGAGGCCGAACCCACGGCAATGGGCGGGCCGTTACCGCGCGATGCGCGGGCGGTTCGGCAGGCCCCGTTAGCGTGCTCGTATCCCCACTCCGGCGACGCGGAAGCCGTCACCGAGACGCGAGGGCGCGGGACGGCGCATGTGCGGCCGGCCTCTGCGGCGCCCGTATCGCGACCCCCCAAGCCATCCCAGGACAAGGAGACGTGGTGACCACCGCAGCCATCGACGCCAACTCCGTCGTGCACGCCGTCCAGGACATCGTTCCAAGGCTCCGCGAGAACGGCCGGCAGGCCGAGGAAGAGCGCTGGATCCCGCAGGAGAACATCGACCTTCTGGAGAAGGCCGGAGTGTTCCGCATCGCCACGCCCGGCCGCTTCGGCGGGCTCGACCTGCCGGTCGCCGAGCAGACGAAGATCCTGGCGGAGATCGCGCGCGGCTGCCCGTCGACGGGATGGGTCGCGTCGGTCTGGGTGTCCAGCACCTGGCTGGCGACCCTGTTCCCCGACCGCGCCCAGGAGGAGATCTTCGCTCAGCCCTCGGTACGCGTCTCCGGCGGCTTCACGCCGACCGGCACGCTCACACCGACCGAAGGCGGTTACGTCCTCAACGGCAGCTGGCGCTTCAACACCGGCTGCCGCGGCGCAGACTGGAACATCGCGGCCACCATCCTGGAGAACCCCGACGGCACGCACGCCGAAGTCATCGCCATCGTGCCGATGTCGGAGTTCACCATCGCCGACGACTGGCACACCTCCGCGGCGTCCGCCACCGGCAGCTCGACCAGCACCGCGAAGGACGTGTTCGTACCGGCGCACCGCGTCGTCGACTTCGGCGAAGCGATCTTCAACGCCACACCGGACCGCAGCAACACCGGCGCCAACGGCCGCAACTACGGACTGTTCGCCTTCGTGATGGCGGAGACCGTCGCGACCTTCCTCGGCACCGCCCAGGGCGCGCTGGAACTGTTCCTCGAGCGGATCCCCGGCCGGGCCATCGCCTACACCTCCTGGGAGAACCAGGCCGAACACCCGCTGACCCAGATCAAGGTGGCCGAGGCCGCCAACAAGATCGCGGCCGCGCAGGCCCTCGAAGCGGTGTGGCTGAAGGTCCTCCAGGACCGCGCCGACGCCGGCGAGCAGCCCACCACGGAGGAGAAGGCCACCATCCGCGGCCAGGGCGCCTACGCCATACAGCTCGCCAAGGAGGCCGTCGAGATCCTCTACCGGACCAGCGGGGCCTCGGTCATCCAGCGCAGCGTCCCCCTGCAGCGCTTCTTCCGGGACGTCGAGGGCTTCTCCCTGCACGGCTTCCTGCTGCTGAGCACCAACCTCGAACTGCACGGGCGCGTCCTGCTCGGCCTCGACCCCGACACGCCACTGCTGTAGGACCGCCCAGGTCCGGCCGCTCGCACGGCACTCCAGGAACCGTCGTATCGACCACGCACAGCCGCCGCCGCACGGCTGTGCCGGAGGACTTCCCAGTATGAGCACCCACCCCGCCTCGACCACCAGCACACCTGTCACCGTGATCGGTCTGGGCATGATGGGCACGGCCTTGGCCCACGCCTTCCTCTCCCAGGGCCACCCGACCACCGTGTGGAACCGGTCGCCCGGCAAGACCGAGCCGCTCACCGCCCAGGGCGCCACCGGCGCCGACACCGTCGGCCGGGCCGTCTCGGCCGGCCCTCTCGTGGTCGTCTGCCTGTCCAACGCCGAAGCGGTGCACCAGGTCCTCGAACCCGAGGCCGAGAACCTCAAGGGCCGCGTCCTCGTCAACCTGACGTCGAGCACCCCCGAAGAGGCCCGCACCACGGCCGCCTGGGCGCAGCGGCACGGCATCGACTACCTCGACGGTGCCATCATGGCGATCCCGCCGCTGGTCGGACAGCCTCAGGCGCTCATCTTCTACGGCGGCTCGTCCGGCGCCTACTCCGCGCACGAGCAGACCCTGCGCGCCCTGGGCGGCGCGACCACCTACCTCGGCGAGGACACCGGGCTTCCCTCGATCTACGACTCCGCCCTGCTCGGCATCCTCTGGTCGACCGTCGCCGGCAACATCCATGCCCTGGCACTCGTCGGCACCGAAGGTGTCACCGCCGAGGCGTTCCTGCCGTACGCCACCGCCTGGCTCAACCACGTGGCCGTGCCCTACCTGCCCCGGCTGGCGCAAGAGGTGGACCGCAAGGAGTACGCCACCGAGATCTCCACGCTCAACGTCAACAGGGAAGCCATCGCCCACCTGGTGAGCGCCTCCCGCTCCCAGGGGGTCAGCCCGGAGCTGCTGCTTCCCGTCCAGGCCCTCATCGAACGCCGGGTCGCGCGCGGCCACGGCTCCGACAGCCTGTCGAGCCTCATCGAGGAACTGCGCAATCCATCGGCGTGAGCCGCGCCCGCCCGTACCCGAACCTTCAAGGAGACACCGTGAGCCCCGACACCCGTCCCGGTGACCCTGCGATACCCGAGGCCGCAGCCCGCGGAACCGGACGACGTACCGTACTCAAGGCCGCGAGCCTGACCGCACTGCTCGGCGCGACCGGCGTGAGCCACGCCGCCGCCGCGGAGTCCGCGGACGCCGGCGGCGGCCACGACGTCATCGTCATCGGCGCCGGTTTCGCCGGCGTCGCCGCCGCCCGCGAACTGCGCCGCAACGGGCTGCGGCCGCTGATCCTGGAGGCCCAGCGCCGTATCGGCGGCCGCACCTACACCGCCGACTTCGCCGGCGAGCGGGTCGAAATGGGCGGCGCCTGGTTCGACGAGGGGCATCCGCACGCCTGGAAGGAACTGCTGCACTACGGCCTGCAGCGCACCACCGACGAGGCCCCGGACGTGGCCTACTTCCCCGCCGAGCAGGGATCCCGCGCCTACACCCCCGCCGAGGGCTTCGGCCGGCTCGCCGAGCTCGTCGCCCCGGTCTTCGACGGCTCCCAGCAGTACTTTCCGCGCCCTCTCGACCCGTTCGCCCGTGAGGACCTGGTGCGCCCGCTCGACCGGATGACCCTGATCGAGCGGATCGACGCGATGAACCCCACTCCGGTGGACCGGAAATGGCTCACCGGCTATCTCGGCGGCCTCTCCGGCGGCGACTCCGCCCGCGGCTCGCTGACCCAGATGGCCCAGTGGTGGGCGCTGTCCGACTGGAACTTCGACACGTTCTCCAGCGGCACCTCCTCCCGCCTCGTGCACGGCACGGCCGCGTTCATCCAGGCCATGCTGGAAGACGCGGACGCGGACCTGCGCCTGAACGCGCCCGTCTCCAGAGTCGAGGACCGCGGCAGCCACGTCCGCGTCACCACCAGGAGCGGCGCGGTCTTCCACGCCCCCTTCGCCGTGGTCGCCGTACCGGTCAACGTGTGGAACCGCATCACCTTCGCCCCCGGACTGCCCGCGGAGCACCGCGGCCTCGCCGAGCAGACCGTCGCCGTCCCGCAGGCCAAGAAGCTCTGGCTCCATCTCCGCACCGAGAAGGGCCTGTTCTACGCCTCCGGAGCGGAAGGCGACCCGGGGATCGCCGACATCGTTCCCACCCAGCGGCTCACCGAGGGCCACCTCGCCTTCGCCTTCAGCACCGACCCCGCACTCAAGGTGACCGACCGGGCGCAGATCCAGGCCTCGCTGCGGCGCTGGGTGCCCGACGTCGAGGTCCTCGCCGTCAAGGGCCACGACTGGGGCAACGACCCCTACGCCCGCGGCGGCTGGACGTACAAGCGGCCCGGCCAGCTCACGGGTCCGCTGCGGGCCGTCCAGCGCCCCGTCGGCCGTCTCTCCTTCGCCACCAGCGACATCGCCCTCGGGTGGAGCGGCTGGGTCGACGGCGCCATCGAGTCCGGCCTGCGCGCAGCGGGCCAGGTCCTCGACC
This sequence comes from Streptomyces spinoverrucosus, assembly GCF_006539505.1. GTDB lineage: Bacteria > Actinomycetota > Actinomycetes > Streptomycetales > Streptomycetaceae > Streptomyces > Streptomyces spinoverrucosus. The sequence continues at coordinate 61,877 of NZ_BJND01000046.1, read as the reverse complement.
GGTGAACATCCGCCCCGCGACTGTGCCGGAGAACCGATGACCGAGCAATCAGCACCCCTTCGTACCGATCCCCCTCATACCGATCCCTCTCGTACCGATCCCTCTCGTACCGATCCCCTTCCTATCGACCCCAGCGGCAGCGACATCCACGCCGAGGGCGCCCGGCTGCGGGCACGAGGACCCGTCGCACAGGCGGAACTGCCCGGTGGAGTGACCGCCTGGGTCGTGACCGACGACGCCCTGGCCAGGAGCCTGCTGACCGACGACCGGGTCTCCAAGGACGCGTATCTGCACTGGCCCGCCTGGGAGAACGGCGAAGGCGAACTCGCCCGCAGTTGGCCGCTCGCCTCCTGGGTGGCCGAACGAAGCATGATCAACGCCTACGGCGGCGACCATCGCAGGCTGCGCAAACTGGTCGCCAAGGCGTTCACCGCCCGCCGCACCGCCGCCCTGCGCCCCACGGTCCAGACGCTCGTGGCCGACCTGCTCGACGACATCGCCGCCACGACACCCGGCCACCCCGTGGACATCCGCGGTGACTTCGCCTACCCCCTGGCGATCCGGGTCATCTGCGAACTCCTCGGCATCCCCCACGACATGCGCGCGGACCTCTTCCGGGTCGTCGCCGACATGTTCCGCACCTCCGCCACCCTGGAGGAAGTGCAGGCCACCGGGGAAGAGCTGCACGGCCTGATGACCGCGCTCATCGCACACAAACGCCGCACGCCGGGCGACGACCTGGTGAGCGCACTCATCGCCGCGCGCGACGACGAGGAGTCCGCCGGACTCGACGAGGTCGAACTCGTCGACATGGTCCTGCTGATGATCGGCGCGGGCCACGAGACCACGGTCAACCTGCTCGACCAGGCCATTCATTCCCTGCTCACGCACCCCGAGCAGCTGCGCCTCATCGAGAACGGCGACGCCTCCTGGGACGACGCGATCGACGAGGCGTTGCGACACGAGGCACCGATCGCCAACCTGCCGATGCGCTTCGCCGTCGAGGACATCGAGGCCGGCCAGGTGACGATCGCCAAGGGCGACGCCCTGATCATCTCCTACAGCGCCATCGGCCGTGACCCGGCCGTCCACGGCGCCGACGCCGACGCTTTCGACATATCCCGGCCCACCCGACAGGACCACATCTCCTTCGGCTACGGGGTGCACCGCTGCGTCGGCGCACCGCTCGCCCGGCTGGAGGCCTCGCTCGCCCTGCCCATGCTCTTCGCGCGTTTTCCCGGCATCAGCCTGGCCGTCACGACGGACCGGCTCCAGCCCCTGGAGTCGTTCGTGTCCAACGGGCACCGCACGCTCCCCGTCCTCCTCAAGCAGGCCTGACCATGGACGACGAGCTGTTCGACTACGTGATCGTGGGCGCGGGCTCGGCCGGGTCCGTACTGGCCGCCCGGCTCACCGAGGACCCCGCCGTACGGGTCGCTCTCGTCGAGGCGGGGGGACCCGACACGGACCCCGCCATCCGGGTCCCCGGCGCCTCACTCGCCCTGCTCGGCACGGAACTCGACTGGGGCTACGCGACGGTGCCCCAGCCCGGTCTCGGCGGCCGCAGCGTCGACTGGCCCCGCGGCAAGGTCCTGGGCGGCTCCTCGTCGCTCAACTTCCAGATGTGGATCCCGGGTTCCGCCGACGACTACGACGCCTGGGGCCGCACCGCCGGTCCCACCTGGTCGTGGCAGACCGTCCGGCCCCACCTGCGCACGGCGGAACGCTGGGCGGGAGCCCCGGCGGAGGGCACCTCGTACGGCGACGACGGTCCCCTGTGGATCTCGCCGCCCCGTGACCCCGACCCCACCACGGCCCACTTCCTGAGGGCCTGCGCCGACCTCGGGCTCGGACCCATTCCGGGCGGCCTCGGCGGCCCGCACCTCAACGGCAGCGCGCTCACCCCGCTCAACCAGCGCAACGGCACTCGGTGGAGCTCCGCCGACGGCTATCTGCGCCCGGCCCTCGAACGCGCCAACCTGACCCTGTTCACCCGGCAACAGGCCCGGCGCATCGTGCTGGAGAACAACCGCGCCCGCGGCGTGGAGCTGGCCGACGTCCGCCTGATGGCCCGCCGTGAGGTGATCCTCAGCGCCGGTGCCGTCGGTTCACCGCACCTGCTGATGCTGTCCGGCATCGGCGACGAGCGAGAGCTGGCGGCCGCGGGCGTCGAACCGCGCGTGCACCTGCCCGGCGTGGGCCGCAATCTGCACGACCATGCGACGCTCGACGTCATCCGGCACGCGGTCTCCCCGGTACGCCTGGCGGACGCCGAGAGCGCGCACGCCCTCAAGCAGTTCGAGGAGGACCGGGTCGGTCCGCTGACCTCCAACATCGCCGAGGCGGTGGGATTCCTCCGCAGCGACGGCCGCCCCGGCCCGCCCGACCTCGAAGTCATCTGGGCCCCCATCGCCTTCCAGGGGGACGCCCTCGCCGACGGACTGACCATCGGCGTCGTACTGCTGCAACCCGAGAGCCGGGGCACCGTCTCGCTCCAGACCCCCGACCCCGACACGCCACCCCTGATCGACCCGCAGTACCTGTCGGCCCCGGTGGACCTGCACCGCCTCGCCGCCGGAGCGCGCTTCGCCGAACGCCTCTTCGCCACCGACGCCCTGCGGCCCCTGGTGGGCGAGGCCATGTCCCCCTGGACCGACGACATGAGCGACGAGGCCCTGCTCCAGCACATCCGGGACCACACGGGCACCCTCTTCCACCCGGTCGGCACCTGCCGCATGGGCCTCCCGGACGACGACGCCGCGGTGGTCGACCCGGACATGCGAGTCCGCCAGGTCCACGGTCTTCGCATCGTGGATGCCTCGGTGTTCCCCCGCATCACCCGGGGCCACACCCACGCCCCCGCCGTCATGCTGGCCGAACGGGCCGCGAGCCAGATACGCGAGGCAACCTCTGGTTGAACCACCCGCTCCACCCGCCGAGTCACCCACGAGAGTGGACGTCCCCCGGTACCTCTCAATCCACGCATGTCCGGGCATCCCCCTGACGATGATGCGGGCGTGACTGCTCCGATCCTTCGCTCCGCGCCCCAGCCGCCCCGGTCCGCCCGCCGCCTCGCGGTGGCCGGACTGGGCGCGCTGGCCCTGCTGACGTCGTCCACCCTGCTCACGCCCGGACCTGCCCGAGCGGCGTCCCCACCACGGCCGGTGACCGTGCCGGAGAGGGGTACGAACGCGTACCTGGACGCCATCCGACACCAACCCCGCCTGCTGAGTGGCTTCTTCCGGAAGCTGCCCAAGGGGGCGGATCTGCACAACCACCTCTCCGGCGCGGCCACCACCGAGTATCTGATCGAGCTGGCCGCCGAAGACGGACTGTGCATCGAGACCGCGACGATGACCGCCGTCGCCCCACCCTGCGGTACGGGGACCCGGCCCGCCGCCGACGCCCGAACCGACCGCGCCTTCCACGACGCGATCCTCCGCGCCTGGTCCATGCAGGACTTCCCGCCGGACCAGAACGGCCACGACCACTTCTTCGCCACCTTCGGCAAGTTCGGGGCGGTGTCCGAACGCCACCGCGGCAAGCTGCTCGCCGAGGTCGCCGACGACGTGGCCGCGCAGAACCAGTTCTATCTGGAGACCATGGTCACCCCGGCCTCCGCCGGTGCGAAGAAGCTCGCCGCCGAGGTCGGCTGGGACAGCGACCTGGCCAAGCTGCACGGGAAGCTGACGGCCGGGGGCAAGCTGGACAGGCTGGTGGCCGAGGCCCGGGAGGAAGCGGACGCCGCCGACGCCGAGTTCCGTACGGCAGCCCGCTGTGACACCGGTCAGCCGCGGCCCGCCTGCGATCTGCCCGTCCGTTTCATCTCCCACGTGGGGCGCGGCAGTTCACCGGAGCGGGTCTTCACCCAGATCGCCCTCGGCATGCGCCTGGCCGAGCGGGACTCCCGGTTCGTCGCGGTCAACCTCGTCCAGCCCGAGGACGGCGAGATCGCCCTGCGCGACTACCGCCTGCACATGCGCATGCTGAACCACCTGCGCGGCGTCTACCCCCGCGCACACATCACCCTGCACGCGGGCGAGCTGTGGCCCGGTCTCGTCAAGCCCGAGGACCTGAAGTTCCACATCCAGCAGGCCGTGGACGTCGCCGGTGCCGAGCGCATCGGCCACGGTGTCGACCTGGTCCACGAGGACGACTGGCAGCGCACCGCCCGCACCATGGCCGACCGCGAGATCGCCGTCGAGGTGCCCTTCACCAGCAACGCCCAGATCCTCGGCGTACGCGGCGACGACCACCCCTTCACCACCTACCGCCGCCACGGCGTCCCGGTCGTGCTGTCCACCGACGACCCCGGCGTCAGCCGCACCGACATCAGCCGCGAGTACCAGTACGCCGCCGAGACCTACGCCCTGTCGTACCCGGACCTGAAGGACCTGGCCCGGGCCTCCCTGGAGTACGCCTTCCTGCCGGGCGGCAGCCTGTGGCGCGGCAATCCGACGCGGGACGGGTACCACCTCGCGGGCGCCTGCCGGGGTGAACGGCCCGGTGTTTCCGATCCCGGTCCGGGCTGTCGCCGTCTGCTGGCGGCCAGTCCCAAGGCCGCGCTCCAGTGGCGGCAGGAGGCCGCCTTCCACTCCTTCGAACGGACCTTCGGCAGCACGCCGGGATACGGGGTGTGACCCCCTCACTGCCCCCGCCGCTCAAGCGCCCGGCGCAGCGCCACGCGCACCTCGTCCGGCGGGGGCGGGCCGTCGCTCTCCGTGCCGGAGGTGATGGCCGCGGCGACCGTGTGGAGCTTGGTGTTGGAGAGCTGGGAGGCCTCCCGCAGGATGTGCCAGGCCTCGTCCGAGGTGCAGCCGTGGGTGGCCATGAGGATGCCGCGGGCCTGGTCGATCACCGGGCGGGAGGCGATGGCCCGGCGCAGGTGCTCGATCTCCTCGCGCAGATCGTGGAGCTGTTCCGCGCGTTCCAGGGACACGGGGGAGGGGAGGGGAGCGGGCGACGGGCGGGCCGGGGGGTTCGGGTCTGCGGGGCGCAGGGGGTCGGTGGTGTCCAAGCCGATCAGCTCCAGGATGCGGCGCGGCTGGCCGTGCCAGTTGGTGGCGGAGACCGGGATCAGGTGCCGGCGCCCGTAGTCGCGCAGGGTGTCGAGGAACTGCTGTCCTGCCGTGTCCATGAAGATGACGCCGACCATGTCCAGCTCCACCCGGCCGGTACCGGCGGGCAGTTCGGCCAGCGCCTCGGCCAGGATGTCGGCGCAGCCGTGGACGACCTCGCCCCGCGCGCACAACACGGCCCGGCCGGTGCCGTCGGTGCGGCAGTCGATGGTGAGTGGGTGCAACCGCTCCCCGAGAGAGGGTGGTGCCACTGAGGTCATGTCACCGCCTTCGTGGTCCCGAACGTCGTGGACAGTCAGTCCTGGAGTGGACAGTCAGTCTGGAGTGGAGCCCCCCGTCGCCCCGATGCTGAACGTGCGCCTTCCCGAGACGCGGCGCCCTACACCCCGCCGGCCGCCCGGCTTCGGGGATTGACCGGTTCGTGTCGGGGTAGGCGCGACGTGTCCAGGAGTATGGGGAGACGGCTGTGACCATCCAGTACCGGGTTCCGTCCGGGTCCGGCGGCGCGGCGGAGCTGACCGTCGCACCGCTGGCCGAGCGGTTCGGCGTACGCGCGGTCGGAGAGGTGGGGCTGGCCACCCGCGGGATCTGGGAACGCGCACTGGAGGAGGTCGTGCGGGACGGCAGGGCCGTGTGTCACCTGGAACTGGCCGCCGTGACGTTCGTGGACGTCGCGGGCGCCGGGGTGCTGGTGGACGCCGCGCGGCGGCTGCCCGCCGGCCGGCGGATCGTGGTCCACCGGCCGCCGCCCGCCCTGTGCCGGACACTGGAGTTGTTCTGGCCCGATCTGTCGGCGATCGAGGTGGCGATGTCATGAGTGCGTCCTTCGTGCACCCCGCGCTGTTCTACGCCGACGAGCACGAGTACCTCGACGGCACCGTCCCCTTCATCCGCGAGGGCCTGGCCGCCGGGGAGCCGGTGGCGGTGGCCGTGCCCGGCAAGAACCTGGCGCTGATCCGGGACGGGCTCGGCGACATCGCCGACGCGGTGCGGCTGCTGGACATGCGCGAGGCCGGACGCAACCCCGGCCGCATCATTCCCGGCGTGCTACGCGCGTTCGCCGACGCCCAGCCGGCCGGCCGCCGGGTGCGGATCATCGGCGAGCCGATCTGGGCCGGCCGCACCCCCACCGAGTACCCGGCCTGCGCCCAGCACGAGGCCCTGATCAACGCGGCGTTCGCGGGCCGCCGGGTGACCATCCTGTGCCCGTACGACGTCCGGGCCCTGGACGAGGAGGTGCTCACCGACGCCCGCGCCACCCATCCCACGGTCATCTCCTCGGGCCGGGAGCAGGGCAGTTCGGCGTACGACTGGGAAGGCGTCGTCAGCCGCTACAACGAGCCGCTGCCCGTCGTGCCGGACGCGCTGTCCTTCGCGTTCGCCGCCGACTCGCTGCCGACGGCCCGGCACACCGCCACCCGGGAGGCGGCGCGGTTCGGGCTGGCCGGTACGCGACTGGAGGACCTGGCGCTGGTCACCGCCGAGCTGACCACCAACAGCGTGGTCCACGGCGGCGGTTCGGGTGAGCTGCGGGTGTGGGCCGAGGACGGGTACGTGGTGTGCGAGGTCCGTGACACGGGCCGCCTTGCGGACCCGCTCGCGGGCCGCCGCCCCGCCGCCCGGGACCAGCGCGGGGGCCGGGGGCTGCTGCTGGTGAACCTGGTCGCCGACCTGGTACGCGTGCACACCGGCGAGGAGGGGACGACGATCCGCTGCTGGTTCGCCCGCTGAGCACGTCCCGGGGACCGGTCGGTGTGCTCAGGGCGTCAGCGGGTCCAGATCCAGCGGTGCGACCCGGCCCTCCAGCATGGTGCCGAGGCCCTGTATGGCGCACACGTCGGGCCGTTCGGCGATGTGCACCGGCATGCCGGTGGCCTGCCGCAGCATCTGGTCGAACCCGGGGAGCAGGGCGCTGCCGCCCACCATCATGATCCCCCGGTCGGCGAGGTCGGCCACCAGGTCCGGCGGGCAGTCCCGCAGCACCTTGCCGATACCGTCCAGCACCGCGGTCAGCGGCGTCTGGATGGCGTCGCGCACGGCGGCGGTGGCGACCCGCACGCTGCGGGGGAGGCCGGTGGCGACATCACGCCCGTGGATCTCCGTGGAGGCCGGTCCGTGCGGGGTGAGCCCGTTGCCGGACAGGGCGAGCTGCAACGGTCGTACCGACTGACTCGGCAGCATCAACTCGTGCTCGTGCCGCAGATGCTGCACGATCGCGTGGTCCACGGCCTCACCGCCGACCGGAATCCGCTCGGCGGTCACGATCGAGCCGAGGGAGAGCACCGCGACCTGCGTGGCGGCCGCCCCGCACACCAAAACCATGGTCGCCTCCGGCTGCTCCACCGGCAGCCCGCAGCCGACGGCGGCGGCGATGAGCGTGTCGACCAGCTCGACCCGCCGCGCCCCGAGCCCGACCAGGGTCTCGATGGTCGCGCGCTGGGCGAGGGGATCGGCGTCGTGCGGCGTACAGGCGGCGGCGCGCAGCCGCGGCTTGCGGCGCAGCGTGCGGCGGATCTTGTCGCCGAGCAGATGGCGCAGCATCCGCTGGGCCATCTCGATGTCGACCACCGTGCCGCCGGACACCGGCCGGACGACCCGGATGTAGTGCGGTGTGCGTCCGGTCATCTTCTCGGCGAGCTCACCGACCGCGATCAGCGCCCCGGTACGGGTGTTCATGGCGGCCACCGACGGCTGGTCCACGACGAGCCCCGTGCCCTTGACGTACACCCGTGTCCGCGCCGCCCCCAGGTCGACGGCGAAATGGCAGCGCCGCAGCTGCTCCAGACTGGCGGTCATGGCGGATCCTCCCGAGCACATGGACCGAGGTGCCGCCGGGCGGCGGGCCTCATTGGCATCGTGCGGGGGCCCGGGTGGGGGGCGCCTTCTGGAGGGGGCCGGGCGGGGCTCGGCCGTACGGGTGGTCTTGCGGTGCGCCGGGCCCGGCAAGCTTGACGTGACTGCCCGGAGCCGACTCCGGGCGATCCCCACCAGCTCGTGCATGCTCCCCGTCGCACTGGCGGAAACCCGCCACTGCGCCAACCCGCCACCTCCGTTCAACTCCCCGGCAACACAAGCCCCCTGACACTCGTCCCCATCACCCGACGAGGAGAGGGCGTGGGATGACCAGAGGACCAGTCGGACGTGGGGCGGTGACGCTGGCGGCCGGGCTTGTGCTGGGGCTGCTGCCCGCCGGTCCGGTGGCCGCGCAGGAGAGCGTGGCGGACGCCGCCGGGGCCGGTGCCCGTACCGTCACGCTCGTCACCGGCGACCGGGTGACCGTCACCGACCTCGGCGGCGGCCGGAAGACGGTCACGGTGGACCGGCCCGAGGGGGCCACCGGGGCGGTGCGCACCCAGTCGGCGAACGGCACCCTCACCGTCGTACCGGACGAGGCCCTGCCGTATCTGCGCGCCGGCACGCTCGACGAACGGCTTTTCGACGTCGGCGAGTTGATACGTCAGGGGTACGCCGACGACCGGACGGGCGAGCTGCCGCTGATCGTGACGTACGGCAAGGGCGTGCGGGCCGCCACCCCGGCCGGTGCCGAGCGGACCCGCGCGCTGCCCTCCGTGCGCGGCGCCGCCGTCGAGGCGGTCAAGGGGCGGGAGTTCTGGCGGGCGGTCACCCGGAAGTCCGCCGGGATCGACGGCGTCTGGCTGGACGGGCGGGTCAGCGCCGACCTGGCCGAGAGCAACGCCCAGATCGGGACACCGGCCGCCTGGGAGGCCGGGCTCACCGGCAAGGGCGTCACCGTCGCCGTGCTCGACACCGGCGTGGACACCACCCATCCCGACCTGGCGGAGCAGGTCTCCGTGAGCCGGAGCTTCATCGAGGGGCAGGAGGTCGCCGACCGGGACGGGCACGGCACGCACGTCGCCTCCACCGTCGCCGGTACGGGGGCCGCGTCGGACGGTGCCGAGAAGGGTGTCGCACCGGGCGCCGCGCTCGCCGTCGGCAAGGTGCTCGACGACCAGGGCTCGGGCAGCGAGTCGCAGATCATCGCCGGGATGGAGTGGGCCGCGCGGGAGGTGGGCGCGGACATCGTGTCCATGAGCCTAGGTACGACCGAGCCGAGCGACGGCACCGACCCCATGGCGCAGGCCGTCAACACCCTGTCCAAGGAGACGGGCGCGCTCTTCGTGGTCGCCGCCGGAAACACCGGGCGCCCCCTCCTCCATCGGTTCGCCCGGCGCCGCCGACGCCGCCCTCACCGTGGGCGCGGTCGACTCCGCCGACCGGGCCGCCTACTTCACCAGCGCCGGACCCCGTTTCGGCGACCAGGCGCTCAAGCCCGACCTCGCGGCACCGGGCGTCGACATCCTCGCCGCGCGGTCCCAGCTCAGCCCGGGCAGCGGCTCCTACACGACCATGAGCGGTACCTCGATGGCGACCCCGCATGTGGCGGGGGTGGCCGCGCTGCTCGCCGAGCGGCACCCGGACTGGACGGGCGCCCAGCTCAAGGACGCGTTGATGTCGACGTCCCGGCAGGTCGACGCCTCCGCCTACACCTTGGGCGCGGGCCGGGTGAGTGTGCCCGACGCGATCGACGCGTCGATCACCGCCACCGGAAGCGTCGATCTCGGGTTCTACCGGTGGCCGTACGACAGCAATCAGCCGGTGACGCGGACCCTCACCTACACCAACTCCTCCGACCAAGACATCGAGGTGAGCCTGTCCGTCGAGGGCACGGACGGCATCGCCACCCTCGCCGACTCCACCCTCACCGTCCCCGCGCACGGCACCGCCTCCACCACCGTGACCGGTGACGGCGCACAGGCGCCGGTGGGGAACAACAGCGGGCGGATCGTCGCGTCCGTCGACGGCGAGCCGGTCGCGCACACCGCGTTCGGGCTGGTCAAGGAGGAGGAGCGGTACACCCTCACCGTCCACGTCAAGGACCGCGACGGCGCTCCCACCGCCGCCGACCTCGTCGTGCAGCGCCTCGCCGAGGGCGCCGACCCCGCCCCGGCCCATGTCGGCGACTCCGGCACGCTCCAGCTGCGGCTGGCCCCCGGCACCTACAGCCTGGCGTCCTTCCTCGACGTCCGCGGCAGCCACGGCGCCGACTCGCTCGGCCTGGGCTTCCTCGCGGCACCGCAGATCACCCTCGACCGGGACGTGGAGGTCACGCTCGACGGGCGCGAACTGCGGGAGATCGAGGCCGAGGTCGACCGGCGCACCGAGACCCGGCAGCTGATCATGGAGTACGACCGCAGCGCGCACGGCTCCGAGCTGTTCGGCGCGGTGCAGGTGCCGGTGAGGTACGACAGCGTCTTCGCCGCGCCCACCCGGAAGGTCACCGAGGGCAGCTTCGAGTATCGGACCGTGTGGCGGCTCGGCAAGCCGCTGCTTGAGGTGCGCGGGGTCGGCGAGGCGCTGGTCCAGCCCGGCAGCACCCTGATCGAGGGCCGCAGCAGGCTGCCGTTGGTGGACGTCGGGGACGGCCCCATGACCGATGTGCGCGGCAAGGCGGTCCTCGCCCGCCTCACCGAGGGCACCGAGCCCGCCGCGCTCGCCCAAGCCGCCCAGGAGGCGGGCGTGAAGGCGCTGTTCGTGACGGACGACGCGCCCGGCCGCCTGAACGCCTGGTGGGGCGACGACGACAACGCCGACCGCCCGTTCCAGATCGCCACCGTCAACGCCGCCGACGCGGCACGGCTGCGGAACGCCGGGACGGTCGACATGACCGGCACCCGGAACACTCCGTACGTCTACGACCTGTCGAAGGGCTACCCGGGCGCCGTACCGGACCGCGATCTGACCTACGCGCCCGACGAGGACGAACTCGCCGCCGTACGGACCAGGTTCCACGCGCGCGAGCCGGTTCCCGGCGGCGAGTTCCGGTACTCGATCACCGACACCTTCCCCATCGGCCTCGGCTTCCGCGAGCGGATCGACTACCCGGCCGAGCGCACCGACTACGTCTCCACCGGCGCCGGACAGCTGTGGCACGAGTCGGTCGTGCTCGGGGAAGGAGACCTGGAGCAGCGCAGCGGGCTCGTCCGCTACCGGGGCGGCACCCGGCCCACGCTGAACTGGTTCCAGCCGGTCTGGCACCCCTGGCTCGGCACCGGGCTCGGCTGGGGACAGGAACGCTCCGGTGACCAGCTCCAGTTCAACACGCCGGGCTGGGGCGACTCCGGGCCCGACCACACCGGCTTCGGCGATGTGTGGAGCGAGGAGAGCGGCATGTCCCAGTACACGGAGGTGTATCTGGACGGCGAGCTGGTCGACCGGCGGCGCGGCTCCGGCGTCTACGTCCGGGACGCGCCCGCCGACGAGCGCACCTACCGGGTGGTCACCGACACCACGCTCGACGCCGGGCGCTGGGAACCGGCCACGCGGGGCCACGCCGAGTGGACGTTCCGGTCGGCGGAGACACCCACCGACCGCTGGACGTACCTGCCGCTGATCAACCTCGGCTTCGACATCGACACCGACCTCGCGGGCGAGGTGCGGGGCGGACGGAAGATGCCCGTCGGGATCCACGCCGAGTACGTGCAGGGCGCGGTGGACACCGGGCGCATCCGGCAGGCGACGCTCGAAGTGTCCTACGACGACGGGCAGTCGTGGCGGCCGGTGCGGTTGACGGGCGAGGCGGGCTCCTGGCGTGGGGTGCTGAGCGTGCCGCGGGATGCCTCGTACGTCTCGCTGCGGGCGTCGGCGCGGGACGACCGGGGCGGCTCGGTGATCCAGACGATCACCGGCGCGATCGGGGTGCGGTAGCACACGGACGGCGCCGCCTCCCTGGGACGGGGAGGCGGCGCTGTCGCGTCAGAAAGGCCCGGCTATCCCCAGCTCGGTCAAGTCCTGTGGCCGGATACGAAGTTGGTCGGCCGTCGACTCCACGTCCTCCGGCGGTCGTTTGAGGATCGCGGCGGCGAGCTCCGGGGCTATGACGGAGAAGTAGCTGTCCGGCGTGGCCCACGTGTTGCCCGGCACGGCCAGGGCGAGCGCGCCGCCCGAGCCGCCCTCGCCGATCACCAGCGTCGTGATCGGGGTGCGGGCCGAGGCCACCGCGCCGAACAGGTCGGCGATCGCCGCGCCCACACCCTGCCGCTCCGCCTCCGCGTCGTTCGCCGCGCCCGGGGTGTCCACCAGCGTCAGCACCGGGATGCCGAGCCGGTCCGCGAGGCGGATCAGCCGGGCGGCGGTGCGGTAACCGGCCGGACGGGTCGCCGTCCCGGTCTGGGCGGCGTACGCGACCGTACGGCCCTCATGCTCGCCGAAGCCGCACAGCATCCCGTCGTCGGTGCCGCCGCACCGGTCGCCGCTGATCGCCACCCGATGGCCGAAGTAGGCGTCCAGATAGCTCTGCGCGCGCGGGCGTTGCGGCGAGCGGGCCCGCTGGACGGCGGCCCAGCCGGACGCGGGCAGGTCGGTCGCGCCGAGCGGGTGCGGCGGCGGCGCCGGTTCCGTGGAGGGGGCGGTGAGCAGCCGGAGCCATTGCCCCAGCGTCGGCCGCAGTTCCTCCGGGCCTACGACCGCGTCGGCGGCGCCCGCCGCGACCTGGGCCTCCGCCGTGTACGCCGCCGGGTCCGCGTCCGCCGGGCGGACCCGGGAGCCCGCGAAGCCGACCTGGGCACCGGGCAGCGCGAGGATCACGTCGGCGCCCGCGCCGAGGGTGGCCCAGCCACCGCCCGTGGTGGGGTCCCGCAGCACGGCGAGTTGCGGCAGCCCGGCCTCGCGGGTGAGCGCCGACTGGCGGGCCACCCGCTGGAGCTGGGACAGCGCGACCATGCCCTCCTGCATCCGGCTGCCGCCGGTGGCGATCAGCGCGACGACCGGCAGCCGGTGGTCGCGGGCGTGGGTGTGCGCCGCCTCCAGACGGTCGCCGGTGCGTTCGCCGAGCGAGCCGCCGAGGAAGCCGAACTCGAAGGCGATCAGCACGGCCGCGGTGCCCTCGATGCGGGCGGTGCCGCAGACGACGGACTCGTCCTCGCCGGTGCGGTCGGCGGCGCCGGCGCGCAGGGCGTCGTAACCGTCCCAGGCGAGTGGGCCGTTGGGCGTGGACTGCCTGGCTGGAGACGAAAGTTCGGTGAAGTCGTCGGTGACGAGGGCTATGGCCGCGCGGGCGGAGGGGCGCTCAGGCATGCAGCGCCCGCTTCATGATCTTCCCCATGTCGTTGCGGGGCAGGGCGTCGAGGTGGTGGACGACCCGCGGCCGCTTGTGCGGGGCGAGACGACGGGCCACGTGGTCGGCCAACTCGTCGACACCGGGCGGGGATTGCGGATCCGCCGGCACGATCCAGGCGACGATCCGCTCCCCGAGGTCGGGGTCCGGCTCACCGGTGACGGCGGCCTCGCGCACCCCGGGGTGCTCCAGGAGCGCGTTCTCGATCTCACCGGCGCCGATCTTGTAACCGCCGCTCTTGATCAGGTCGGTGGCCTTGCGGCCGACGATCCGGACGTAGCCGTCGGGGGCACGCACCGCCATGTCGCCGGTGCGGAACCAGCCGTCGGCTGTGAAGGCGGCGGCGGTGGCGTCGGGCCGGTTGAGGTACTCGGTGAACAGGTTGGGGCCACGCACCTGAATCTCCCCGACGCTCTCGCCGTCGTAGGCCTCGATGGGCGTCCCGTCGTCCTCCACCAGCCGCAGCTCCACGCCGGGCAGCGGGACGCCGACGGTGCCGGGGCGGGCCTCGCTGTCGGCGCGGACGCTGGTGTTCATCAGCGTCTCGGTCATCCCGTACCGCTCGATGACCCGGCGGCCGGTGGCGGCCGCGATCCGCTCGTGGTCGTGCACGGGGAGCGCGGCCGAGCCGGACACCAGCAGCCGCGCCCCGGCCAGCGCCTTGACCAGCTCGGGGTCGGTGGGGAGGGCCTCGGCGATGCGGTGGTACATCGTCGGGACGCCGAACAGCATGGTCGCGCCCGTGCTCAGCTCCCGGGCGACGCCCTCGGGGCTGAACCGGCCGAGGTGACGGACCGATCCGCCGCGCCGCAGCGGGCCGAGGATCCCGAGGACCAGCCCGTGCACATGGAACAGCGGCAGCCCGTGCACCAGCACGTCGTCGCCGGTCCACTGCCAGGCGTCGGCGAGCGCGTCGAGGGTCGCGGCGATCGCGCGGCGCGGGATGACGGCGCCCTTGGGCGGGCCAGTGGTGCCGGAGGTGTAGACGATCAGGGCGGGGGCGGCGTCGTCGGCGTCGTCTCCCAGGGCGGGGCCGGTCGCGTGGATGTCGACGTCGATGCGCGGCAAGTCGGTGAGCGGGGCGGGGAGTTCGGCGCCGGGGTCGGTGAGTACGGCGTCCGGGGCGCTGTCGGTGAGGATGTGCCCGAGTTCCTTGTCGCCCGACTTCGGGTTGAGCGGTACGGCGGCCACCCCGGCGGCGAGGGCGCCGACGGTGGCGACGGCGGTCTCCAGGGTCGGGGTCGCCCAGACGGCGATCCGGCTGGCCGTACGGATCCGGTCGGCCACGGACGCCGCGGCGGCGGCGAGTTCCGTGTAGGTCATGACCCGGTCGCCGAAGCGCAGCGCGGGCCGGTCGCCCGCGTCGCCGACGTCGCCGGTCAGGGCCGGGAAGAGAGAGGACACGCGTCGTACTCCTTGGTCGTCGTCACCTGTTGCCTCCACGATTTCAGCCGACTCCCGGCGCCTCCACCACGTCCGCTACCACCTTGTTCTCCTCGCAGGGTGCACCGGCCTTCAGGCCGGGGGTGAATGCGAGCCCCTGCGGAGCAGGGCAGGAACAGCCGTTACGCCCCCTGGGCGGAACGGCGTTCGCCCTCCTCGACCGCACGGCGCACGAGATGCAGCAACTCGGCATTGACTGAGCGGTCGTCGGCAGCGGCGAGGGTCTTCAGCTTGGCGTACAGGTCCTCGGGGATGCGGAACGTGAAGTTGACCATGGCCTCAGTATGAGCCTAGTTTGAGGTCATGTCACGTTTCCGGATGTACCCGACGCCCGCGCAGGCAGAGCAGATGCTCACGCACTGTGCGCACGCCCGGTACGTGTGGAACCTCGCCGTCGAGCAGCACTCGCACTGGCGACGCGGACGTAAATCCGCTCCCGGTTTCGCCGAGCAGTGCCGCCAGCTCACCGAGGCCCGACGCGAGAACGGGTGGCTCGGGGCCGGGAACGTCGATGTCCAGCAGCAGGCGCTGAAGGACTTTGCCAAGGCCAAGAACGCCCGCTTCGTCTCGGGGTTCGGCGAGCCGACTTGGCGCAAGAAGTTCCGGCACGAGGGCTTCCGGGTCATCGGTGCCGACCGCGTCCCCGAGTACAGCGAGGACGGCTCGCCGAAGCTGAACGCGAAGACCGGCAAGCAGGTCATGGGCCGCTCGGTCGTCGTGCAGAAGCTGAACCGGCGGTGGGCGCAGGTGAAGGTGCCCGGCTGCGGATGGGTGCGCTTCCGGCTCGGCGCAAAGGGCAAGGGCGCCGGACTGCCCGCCGCGAAGACGTTCCGGGTCACCTTCCGCAACGGGCAGTGGCACATCGCGTTCGCCGTCATCCCCAAGCCGATCGACGCACCCGGTACGGGCGAGGTCATCGGCATCGACCGGGGCGTGACCATTACCGCCGCCCTCTCGGACGGCCGGAAGCTGAACTGCCCGCAGCTCACGGTCAAGGAGCGGGCGCAGATCCGCAAGCATCAGCGGCGTGCCGCCCGCGCCCCGAAGAGCAGTGACCGGAAGACCGCCGAGTACGCGAAGGTCGCCAAGCTCAAGGCCAGGGAGGCGAACCGGCGCAAGGACTGGTGCGAGAAGACCAGCACCATGCTCGCCCGCTCCTACGACGTGGTCCGTTTCGAGAAGCTGAACATCAAGAACATGACCCGCTCGGCGAAGGGAACCCTCGCCGAGCCGGGCAAGAACGTACGGCAGAAGGCCGGGCTCAACCGGGGCATCCTCGCGCAGGGCTGGGGCCTGCTCCGCCGGCGCACTGAACACAAAGCCCCGGGGCGGGTCGAGGACGTACCCGCACCCTTTACGTCTGTGCGGTGCAGTGCCTGCGGGTGGATCGAGAAGAAGTCGCGCAAGAGCCAAGCCGAGTTCGTCTGCGTGTCCTGCGGGTTCACCTGCAATGCCGATGAGAACGCAGCAATGAATGTCGCGGCAGGACAGGGCGGGATCCCCCGCCCCCGGCGATCAGCCGGTGCCGGAGGGGTGACAGCGGCCACCGGCCGTTCGAGCGCCCGTGAACCTCAACCCACCTGGGTTGGAATCCCCCTCTTTTAAGAGGGGGGAGGATGTCAAACAACTGACGTTGTCCGGACCGCCGGCGGTGGCTGGTGGCCTCCTCGGGAGTCAGGCGGCCCTCGTCGATCAGGGACCGGTTCCGTGCACCGATACTGGGGCTTGACCGAAGGTGAAGGTCAACGTATGTGCGAAGACGTCGTGTGGGGACGTCCTACGAGGATGGAGATCGCCGTGACCCGTATAGCCCTCGTCACTTGTCGTCCCGGGCCCGAGGTCAGTGTCGATCGGGATCTGCCGGTGCTGGTGGAGGCGTTGGGGGAGGCCGGGGCCGACGCGGTTGCCGTGGAGTGGGATCGGGCCGGGGTCGACTGGGGTGCGTTCGATCTTGCCGTCATCCGATCGACCTGGGACTACAGCTGGCGGGCGGCCGAGTTCGTGGAGTGGGCCGAGGCCTGCGGGAAGGCCACGCGGCTGGCCAATCCGGCGGACGTGGTGCGGTGGAACGTCGACAAGCGGTACCTGGGCGAGCTGGCGGCGGCCGGGGTGCCGGTGGTGCCGACCCGGTATGTCGCGCCGGGCGAGACGGTCGAGCTGCCCGGTGACCGGGAGTACGTCGTCAAGCCGACCTCGGGCGCGGGCGCACGGTTCGCCGCCCGGTACACGCCCGACCAGCACGACATCGCCGTACGGCACCTTTCGCGGATGCACGCCGAGGGTTTCACCGCGATGGTGCAGCCGTACGTCACGGGCATCGACGTGGCCGGGGAGCGGGCGCTGCAGTTCTTCGCCGGCCGGTTGCTGCACGCCAGCCGGAAGGGGGCGGTGCTGGCGCGGGGGACGGCGTACGACGAACGCAAGGTCGCCCATCCCGGGCTGGAGATCTGGCACCCGACGGACGCGGAACTGGCCGTCGCGGAACGCGCGTTGGCCGCCGTACCCGGCGCTCCGGAGCTGCTGTACGCGCGCGTCGATCTGGTCGACGGGGAGGACGGGGAGCCGCGGGTGATGGAGCTGGAGCTGGTCGAGCCGAATCTGTTTCTGTCGCTGCACAGTGCTTCTGTGCCGGGGGTTGTGGGGGCGGTGTTGGGGGCTGCTCGGGGGTGATCGGGTGGGGGTCGGGTGCGGGTGGTACGGGTGGGTCCGGGGGCGCGGCGGGCGTGCTGGGCGGTAGCTCTGGGCGGGTGTGTGGTCGGTGGGTCTGGGGCGGGGCGTGCCGGGGCGGTGGGTCTGGGGCCGGGGGTGCCGGTGGGCGGATTGGGGACGGCTGCGCCGGTCGGAGGGGGCATGCCGGTGTGGGCGTGCCGGGGCGGTGGGTCTGGGGCCGGGGGTGCCGGTCGGTGGTTCGGGACGGGCGTCACGGTCGGCGCGTTCGGGGCGGGAGTGCCGGTCGGTGGGCCGGGCCGCGCGGGCCAGCCGGTCGGTTCGGAGGGGGCATGCCGGTCTGGGCGTGCCGGGGCGGTGGGTCTGGGGCCGGGGGGGGGTGCCGGTCGGTGGGTCCGGGACGGGCTGACGGTCGGTGGGCCCGGGCCGGGTATGCCGGTCGGGGGCCCGGGCGGGGCCGCGCCGGGCGGTCGGTTCGGAGTGGACGTGGGCGTGCCGGTCGCACGCCGGGCACGTAGGCGCGCCCGGCACCCCCGTTACGCCCACCCCGCCCCCTCCGGGGTCACAGGATCCGGCGGCCGCCGATCATCGTGCGTTGGAGTAGGCCCCACGTGAATTCCGCGACCACCTCGTGGCGGTGGCCGTCGATGTCCGGGGCGGTGAAGGCGAGGCCCCAGCGGCTGGGGGCCGTGCCCTCCAGGGGGCGGGCGGGGGCGAAGGCGCGGGCCGCGTCGTCGACCGTGCAGGACCAGGGGTAGAGGTCCTCGACCGTGAGCAGCTCGGCGGGCTTGGCGTCGGGTGCGCGGACCAGCCACTCGTTCCAGACCGCGCCGCCCGGGGCGAGCAGCACCTCGAAGCGCAGGTCGGGCCAGAGGATGACCGGCCACTGCCAGGCCTCGCAGTCCAGGTCGCCGATGCGGCGGGAGGTCGTCCACTCGGGTGCGCCGAGGATCGCCCGGTGCCTGCTCTGGGCGGCGCGGACCCGCGGTGAGCGGAGCAGCATCTGCCAGCGCCGGTTCGCCTCCTGCATGCGCGTGACGGAGACGCCCAGTTCGCGGCGGGCGTCCTCGACCAGGTCGGGGTTGTGGTCGGCCATGCGGCGCAGCAGGACCACCTGGAACTCGACAGGGCTGAAGGGGCTAGTGGGGTTCTCTGCGGAGGACGGCATGCGAACCATCGTCGCCCATTCGGCCCCTTCCCGGGCGCCGTCCGTCCGGAAGGAACAGCACGGAGTTGACGTATCGGGTCCGGTCGTGTAATGGGAGGACCCTCCGTAGTAGTCCGTGTGACGCGACGTGCGAAGTGGCTGCTTGGTGGGCCTCCAGGGGGAAGTCGGCGAGGGGGATCCAGTGGTCGCCGGGGAGCACCCAGCCGTCATATCCGAGCATCGCCAAATACGTCAGGACGGGCGAGATGGGTTGGATACGGGACTCCAGTTCGACGAACAGGGCAGGGCGGTCGCGGGTCAAGAGCGCCGTGCCGCCGCGCAGGACCGCCAGCTCGCTGCCGTCCACGTCGATCTTGATGAAGCCGACGTCCCGCAGGCTCAGATCGTCCAGCGCGACGCAGCGCACGTCCACCGCGACGGCGTGGATGTCCCTCCGGACGAGGGACGACACGCCCCGGTTTCCGGTGCCGTCGGGCGGCAGCCAGAGGCGGGCCCGGCCTGGGCGGTCCGCGGCGGCGGCCTGGATCACCCGGACGTTGGGCGGCGCCGTGGCGGCGAGCAGCCGGGCCAGGTGCGGGACCGGTTCGATGGTCACCACCCGGCGGGCGTGCCCGGACAGACGGCGGGTCCAGGGGCCGTACCAGCCGCCGATGTCCACCGCCGTGCCGCAGCCGGGCGGGCACAGCTCGGCGATCCTCGCCAGCTCCGGTTCGAAGCGGGGATAGACCGCACGGGCGGTCGCCGCGACGAGGCGGGCCGGGAGGAAGGGGGCGAGGCGGGCGGCGAGCGTGGTCATGGGGCCATCCGTTTCCGGTGCACAAGGCTTCGGGTCCGAGGGTCCGAGGCCGTCCGTCATGGGGCCACTTGTCACGTGGCCATGCGTTTGAGGAGTTCCTCGTGCTCGTCCTCGGAGACCTGTTCGCCGGAGGACGGCAGGAGTTGCGGGATGCCGTCGACGATCGGGTAGCGGCGGCGCAGGCGCGGGTTGTACAGCGCCTCGGCCGACGTCACCGACTCGTCCGGCGGCACCAGGTGCAGCGGCCCCTTGTCGAGCGGGCACGCCAGGATCTTCAGCAGCTGGTCGTCGAAACTCGGGGAGGAGCTCATGGTGGGGTCAACTCCTTGGCGGGAGCGGGGGGTTGGGGAGCGGGGTCGTGCTTCGGCATCGTCAGCAGCACGGTGACCGCCAGCGCCGTGCCCGCCAGCCGCAGGGCGAGCCGCAACGGATCGTCCGGCAGCGCCTCGCCGAACGACAGCGTGCCGAGCACCGCCGTGTACAGGCAGGTCACCGTCGTGCACACCGGCACGATCAGCGAGGCCCGGCAGCGTTGCAGCGCCGCCTGTGACATCACCAGGCCGAACGCGCCGGTGAACAGCAGCAGGTACGGATACGGGGAGCGCAGCACGCCGAGCAGCGCGCCCCCGATGTCACCGCCCGACCAGTAGCCGGAGACGCCCTTGATGGCGAGCGAGCTCACCCCGTAGAGCAGGCCCACCGCCACCCCGTACTCGACGCCCGTCGTCGGCATCCGGTGCCGGCGCGAGGCGCGGCGCTCGGCGGCGCGGTACAGCCACACGCCGCCCGCGAGCGACGGCACGCACAGCAGCAGCACCAGCGGGTAGGGGGCGCCGTGGCTGACGGTGTCCGTGCCCTCGTCCAGGGAGAGCACGACCATCAGCAGCGCGCCGAGGATCGCGGCGAGGGCGTACCGCTCACGCCCGGTGGTCTCCTCGCCCAGCAGCCGCGCGGACAGCAGGACGAGCAGGACCAGCCCGGAGACGAAGATGCCCTGCGCGGCGGCGATCGGCAGGGTGCGGTAGACGATGAGCTGGGCGGCGAAACCGGCCGCGAGGGCGAGCGAACCGCCGATCCACAGCGGGCTGCCGAGCACCAGGCGCAGCAGGCGGCCCGGGCGGCGGACGGTGACCTCGGGCAGCGCGGCCAGCGCCCGCTTCTCCAGCACGAACCCGCCGCTGTACAGGACGTTCGCGAGCAGGGCCGCGGCCACTCCCCACCACACGGCCTACGTCCTTCGCGCGTGCAGCAGCAGGATCGAGGCCAGGGCCGGACGGGCGCAGGCGAGACGGTCCAGGGCCCGCAGCGGGCGCGGTACGCCGTGGAAGGGGGCCCCTTGAAGTCGTACGACCTCGAAACCGGCCGCCGCGACGAACTCCCGCAGCGCGCGGGCCGTGTACAGCCGCAGATGCCCCACGACCTCCCGGCCGGGGCGGCCGTGGATGGCGCGCAGGCTCACCTCGGAGAAGACGGGCTGGACGCCGGCGAGGAGGAGGGCGCGGTTGTACCAGGCGGCGAGGTTGGGGGTGGAGAGCATCAGGTGGCCGCCCGGGCGCAGGACGCGGCGGAGCTCGTCGAGGGCCGCGTCGGGGTCGACCAGGTGCTCGATCACCTCGCTGAACAGGACGGCGTCGGCGGCGGCGGTGCGGAACGGCAGGCCGCCGTCGGTGAGTTCGCCGCGGATCGCGTACGCGAGGTGGGGGCGGGCGCGGGTGAGGGCGTCCTGGGACCAGTCGACGCCGATGATGCGGTGACCGGGCAGGAGCGGGGCGGCGGTGGCGGCGGCGGTGCCGTCGCCGCAGCCGATGTCGAGGATCAGGCTGGTGCCTTTGCCGAGGGCGGTGGCGAGCATGCGGGCCTGGCGGAGGCTGCGGGGGGTGCCGGAGGCGACCGGGACGGCGGGGTTCTCGTAGAAGTCGCGGAGGCCACCGGGGGGTGCGGTGATGGTCATCGAGTCACCTCCGTCGTGTGCAGATAGTGCTCGAACAGGTCCCGTAGGTGGGCGCCGTCGCCGGGGCCGAGGAGGGTGCGGGACCAGCGCAGGGCCAGGTGGAGGCGGCCCGCGGTGGAGGCGGTGGTGACCGTCAGGCCGCGGGGCATACGGGCGGGGGCCGAGAACCAGACCGCGTGCGCGCGGCCCGCCTCCTCGCCGAAGTCCAGGGGGTACGGGATGCGGCCGATGTTGCTGAGGAGCGTGGTGGACGTCCAGGGGGCGGCGGCCCGGCGGAGGGCGCGGGTGAGGGCGGCACGCCAGGGGACGGGGACGACGGGGGCGGTCAGGAGGGCGGCGCCGTGGCCGAGTTGGGGGCGGGGGAGGGACTTCAGGGCGCGGGTGCGGCGTGCCGTGCGGCGCATCAGGGCGGGCATGTCGTGTGGGCTCAACTCGTCCGGCGAGAAGGGGACTTCCACCAGGCGGGTGCCGTTGCCGATCGGCATCGTCGTGTCACGGGGACGGTCGTCGACGGGCATGGTGATGCGGAGGGGGCGGGGACGGACGCCGTGCTCGCGGTTCCAGTGGGCGAGGGTGAGGGCGGTGGTGACCATCAGCTGGTCGTTGACCGTGTAGGGGGCGCCTTTGGGGCGGTGGGGGAGGGGGAGGTCGGCGACGAGCATGCCGTTGCCGGGGGAGGGGTCGGGGGTGCCGGGGGCTACTCGGGCCGGTGGGGCCCAGTTGGAGGGGGCGGCCTCGGCGGGGGGTTCGGGCTCGACCGTACGGAGGGGCGGGGCTGCGGGGGAGTTGTCCTTGCCGCCGTAGAGCTCCGCGGCGGTGGCGAGGACACGGAGGCAGGCGGGGCCGTCGAGGGCGGTGTGGTTGATGGTGAGGAAGAGGACGGTGCCGTTCGCAGTCCTGACCACTTCCAACCGGACCGGCGGAGACAGCGACAGCGGCGGCGCCTCCGTCAGGGCCCTCGTCCTCGCGTCCCTCAGTGCATCCCTCCCCGGCGCCGGGAACGTCACCACCTCCACATCCGGTTCCTCCGTCAGTTCCCACTCGTAGCGGCGGCGGTACCACGGGCCCGGCGCCTCGCGCATCAGGATGCGGGGATGGCGCTGCAACGCCTCCGTGAAGGCCTTGCGGAGGCGCGGTGGGTCCAGGGGGCCCGGGAGGTGGACCTCGATGTGGACCGTCTCCGGTTCCTCGTCCTGGAGGCAGTGGCGGGCCACCTCGTCCACCACCGGGAACGGGATCCGTACCGCCGGGCGGTGCGTCGCGTCGTCCAGTGTGGTCATCGGATGCCGTCTCCCCCCTTGAGGTCCGGGCTGCCGGGACCGCGTGCCGACACGGGTGGTCCGGCCTCCGCGCGCGGGAACGGGTCCTGCGCGCCCCTCCTGCGTTGAGGCAGGGGCTGCCTCGGGGCCGCCACCGGCGGCAGCACCGCCGTGGTCCCCTCGGCACGCCGCTCCCGCACACTCACCAGCGCCGCGAACAGACCGATCAACGCCAGCAGTTGGGCCACGTGCGAGAACGCGCCGCCGCCGTCCCCGGCCGGCTCACCCGCCCCCGTCGCCGCCACCGCGCCCGCTCCCGCCAGCGCCACGAACGCGACCGGCACCAGCAGCGCGTGCCGCCGGTACGCCAGGACCGCCAGCACCGGCACCAGCAGCGCGAACCACCCGGCGATCACCACGCCGACCAGCGTCAGCGCCACCGTGCCCAGCCACAGACCCGGCGTCGCGGGCACCGGCTGCGGAGCGTCGGGATTGGGAGCGCGCCGCCGCCACAGCACCAGGCCCACCAGCCCGGCCAGCCCCACCCCGCTGCCGATCAGCCCGGCCTCGTACGTCGTCGACGGCTCGTACGACAGCTTGATCGTGCCGCCCGCCCCGGCCGGGATCCGCCAGCCCTGCTGCCAGCCGTCCAGCCGGACCGGTGTGAGTTCCTCGCCGTTCAGCGTGGCTTTCCAGCCGTCGTTGAAGTTCTCGTACGTCGTCAGGTACGAGGCCGCGCCCGAACCGGCCGTCACTTCGCGGCGGTCGCCGAGCCAGTCCCGTATCCGAAGGTCCCGACCGGTGGACACCGGCTCCGTCACCGTGCCGCGCGTCAGCGTCACGTCCGTCAGGACCAGCGGACCGGCGTCGCCCGCCTCGACCCGGTGCGCCCCCTCGGACAGTTCCACACCGTCCGACGGGCACAGCGACACCTCCACCGGCCGGCGTTCCGTCAGGTCCCGTACCGTGCCCTTCACACTCGTCCGGTACAGCTCGCCGTCCACCGCCAGCACCGGCCCCTCACCGCACGGCAGCGAGAACTCCCGGTCGGGGCGGGGCTGCGGGGTGCGGTAGCTGTCGAGGGCCGGGAGGTAGGCCTCGGTCAGGCCCACCGGCAGTTGCAGGTCCTCGTCGACGACCGGGTTGTGGAGGGTGAGCGGGGCCGTCTCGGTGATTGTGATGTCCAGGCGGTCCGTCGTGATCGCCGGGAAGCGCACCCAGCCGTTCTCGTCGACGCCCGCGCTCGCCGCGCCGTCGGGGGAGCTGATGTGTACCTCGGTGGGGCGGGTGGACAGGCCGCCCGCCGCCGCCAGCACCAGCTCGCTCACC
This sequence comes from Streptomyces spinoverrucosus, assembly GCF_006539505.1. GTDB lineage: Bacteria > Actinomycetota > Actinomycetes > Streptomycetales > Streptomycetaceae > Streptomyces > Streptomyces spinoverrucosus. Next base: position 38,052 of record NZ_BJND01000046.1, on the reverse strand, counting down.
GGCCGCTTGCCCTCCCAGCGCAGATGGATCGTGGGCCGGTCGCCCGCGATCCACGCCGTGGTCAGGTCGCCGTCGGTGAGGTTGCGCGCGGACAGGCCCGCGCCGAGCCGGGCGGTGGAGTCGGCGGTTGCGGTGATGCGGCTGCGCTGGTCGGGCGCGATCTCGTAGAGCAGCCGGTCCAGTTCCTCACCCGGCACCGGCACCGCGCTCGCCTTCACCTCGTACGTGCCCGTCCCGGTCGTCGTGAAGCGGCGGTGCAGCCCGGCCTCGGTGCCGGTCGGGGAGGTGCCGGTGGGGTCGGCGGGGCGGTGCAAGGAGACGATCTCCGAGGCCGCCGGCGAGACGTCCGTAGGCAGCCGCAGCATGCGCGTCACCTGCACGTCCGGCAGCTGGATCTCGGCGAAGCCCGCTCCGGTCAGCCCGGACTTGCGGGCCACCGAGTCGACGATCGTCAGTTTCATCCAACCCGTCGCGCCCGCCGGTGCCTTGACGCTCTGCGTCATACCGTTCGGCTGGAGGAAGCTGGTCACCGCCCCCCGCTCGGTCTCCACCCGCACCCGCGTAGGCGCCGCCCGCACACTCTCCTGCGGCAACGGCGTCACCTTGAACGACGACGGCATGTCGTACTCCCCATCGCCCTCGCCCGCGAACTCGATCCGCAGCCACTGCCCGTTCGGCGACCCGTCCGACCCCTCCGTCCACACGGTGTCCGGATTGCCGTCGAAGGCGTTGACCGGGTCGAACTGCGGCAGATGGAAGAACCAGCTGCCGTACGAGGACGCCGTCACCGACCGCGCCCCGCGCAGCTCGGCCACCGTCTGATGGTCGAGGCCGGTCACCGGCAGGATCTGGTGCGGTGGCTCACCGGCGTCCTGGTGGGCGTCGGGCGCGTTGTGCTCGTCCCGGGTGTACGTGTACGAGGTGTTGGCGTTGACGAGCCCGAACCGCGTGTCCGCGCGACGCAGCCCGTCGCCGGTCACCTGGAGCTGCGGGGAGCCGAGCCCGGGGTGGTGGTCACCGGCCAGCACGGTCGCCCGGCCGCGCAGCTCGGAGGCGAGCGGCAGCAGAGATTCGGGGCCGCCGGAGACGACGGCGGTGTCGGCGATCGGGTAAAGCCTCGCCTGCCCCGGCCGAGGCACGCCCTCACCGCCCGGCCGATAGACCTCCACCGCCCGCTGCCGCGGGTAGAGGCCCTCGACCTGGAGCGGGGTGTCGTCCGCGATCCGCCCGCCGGTCATGATCGGGCCGAGCCCGGTCACCCGCTGGTAGCCGGACTGCTCCAGCGTGCGCTTGACGATCGTGGTCGGCACGGCACCGATCTGGTCGGGGTCGAGGTCGTTGCGTACGACGACATAGTGGACGCCCGCGCGGCTCAAGTAGTCGGCCAGGCCCGGGACTTCGCCGCCGGTCAGCAGGGCCTGCTCCACCGCGTCCATCGCGCGCCGATTGCCGGGCGTGCCGAAGGGGACGTAGTCGCGCTGGGCCCAGCGGGACTCGGCGAGGACGTCGAGGGGCTGGTCGATGGGCGAGCCCCAGGTGTAGATGCCGTGCGCGGTGGCCGGGACGACGAGGGCCCGGGAGTCGGGGGAGTACTTCTCCAGCCAGTCGGCGGTGGCCTGCCAGTACTTGGGGAGTTCCTGGAAGGAACCCGGGTTGAGGATCGACCCGTTGACGTACGGCCACACCAGCCCCGGCAGCACCAGCACCGCCGCGACCAGCGGGGCGTACCGGCGTCCGCGTACCCTCCGGGCCCCGCGCGGTTCCGCCGCCACGGCGACCAGGTGGGCCAGGCCGAGGACCAGGGCCAGCGCCAGGCCCGTCTGGAACTTGTAGATGTTCCGGAACGGGGCCAGCCAGCCGTTCAGCCAGTCCTGCACGGTCTCGTGGAACGGCGCCCCGAACGCGCCGCCGTACCCGGCGAGCAGCACCAGCCCGGTCACCAGCACGGTCAGCACCAGCCACCGCCGCTCCGGCATGTCCCGCCGGGCCAGCCCGGCCAGCCCCAGCCCGGCGGCGACCGCCGAGCAGAGGATCACGACCACCGAGGACACCACCGACCACCCGGCCGGCAGCCACGCCTCACCGAAGTGCAGATACGCCACCCAGTTCCCGGCACCGCGCAGCGCCTCGGTGGCCGACATGGTGGCCGTGGTCGTGGCGGAACTCTCGATGTACGGAAGGAAGTTCTCGCCGTACACGCCCAGCAGCAGCAGCGGAATCCACCACCAGGCGGTCGCCACGATCACGCCCGGCACCCACCACGCGATCAGCTTCCGCTGCCGGGGACCCGGCGGGCGGGACAGCAGATACAGGCCCACCGGGAGCAGGGACGCCAGCGTCGAGGCCGCGTTCACGCCGCCCATGAACGGGATGATCAGCGCCGACCGCAGCGCGGCCACACGGGCGCTGTACCGCTCGTCGGTCAGCGGCAGCAGCACCCACGGCAGGAAGGCGCCGGGCAGCGCGGCGGCCGACGTCGAGCCGACGACGATCGTGAACACCGGCCACAGCGCGTACGCCACCGCCGCGAGCAGCCGGGAAGCACCACTGCCGATCCGCAGCCGCTCCGCCAACCGCAGCGCACCCCAGAAGGCGACGGACACGACCAGCGACATCCACAGGCGCTCCGCCAGCCACACCGGCAGGTCGACCGCGCGGCACAGCCAGTGGAACGGCAGCATCGGCCACAGATAACCGACGTACTGGTCCTGGATCCCGCCGAACCCGCCCCGGTCGTGCCACAACTGCCCCAGGTCGGCGAGGAATTGACCGGGATCCACCGTGACACCCAGCTTGGTGTCGAAGGTCTGCCGACCCGGCCGCACCACCAGGAACAGCACGAGGACCACGGCCCAGAACCCCAGCAGCCAGCGCCGCGACCGCGGGCCCTCCGGGGGGCCCGCGGTGGTCGCGGTGGTGGGGACGGCTGCCGGGGGAGGAGCCTGGACCGTGGTCGTCATGGGGGACACCGCCGGAGGATGAGGAGGAGGTTCCAGGTGGCCACCTCGCGGATGCCGGGCGCCTTGACGACGGCCTCCGGGAGGAAGGGCCAGTAGCGGGACCGCGCCGTGACGAGCGTGACGTCGTCACGGGCGCGGACCTGCCGCAGGGTGGGGCCGATGTGCACGGCGAAGAGGTTCTCGCCGAGGGTGTGCTTGGCGGGCTTTCCGGTACGACGCCGGTAGCGGGCGCGGGCCCGTTCGGCGCCGAAGTAGTGCCACGGGGCCCACTCGTGCCCGCCCCACGGCGACAGCCAGTTGGTGAACGACACGTAGATCAGCCCACCGGGCCGGGTCACACGCGCCAGCTCACTGAGAAACGTCTGCGGGTCGGCCACGTGCTCCAGCACATTGGACGAGAAGGTGACGTCGGCCACCCCGTCGGCCAGCGGCAGCAGATACCCGTCGGCGACCACGGCGCCATCGGGCGGCTTCTCGCCCAGCTCACGCACGTCGGGCTCAAACAGGTAGGCCTGCGCACCACGCCGCCGAAACCCCTCGGTGAAGTGCCCACTACCCCCACCGACATCGACAACGATCCGCCCGGCGACGGGACCGTCGTAGGCCTCGACTTGGGAGACGGCGTCGCGGGCGAGGAGGGCGTAGCAGGCGTCCGGGGCGTGCTGTTCGTGGCGGAACGCCCGGAAGAGGGCAAGGGAACGCCGAAAAGACGGATCCTTGAAACCCCGGCGAGGCGACGCCGGTAAGGGGCGCGGGGAACTGCGCGACCAGCCACAACGAACCCGCAGCCGCCGGACGACTTCACCAGCACGGCGCATAGGCGTCACGGCACCCAGCCCCTCACCGCCTCGGAGGCAACCGCACGGAACTGCCTCACGGTCCGGTCCCACCGATACTGCGCCGCCCGATCCCGCGCAGCCTTGCCCATCAACTCCCGGCGAAGTCCCGACAGGGCCAACGTGCACCAGGCGGCAGCAAATGAAGACTCACCGTGCGCGAGCACACCGGTCTCCCCGTCCACGACGGAATCCCGCAGCCCAGGCACATCAAAAGCAATGGTCGGCGTCTCACGGGCGGCAGCCTCAGTCACCACCAGTCCCCACCCCTCCACCGCCGACGGATGCAGCAACAGCCACGCCGCACACAACAGACGGTGCTTCTCGGCCTCGGAGACATGCCCGGTGAACTCCACGTCCGGCCCCGCGAGCCCGCGCAGCCGTTCCCTTTCCGGCCCGTCCCCCACGATCACCAGCCGCCCACCGGTAACCGGCCGCACCCGCTCCCACAACCGCAGCAGCAGATCGATCCGCTTGTACTCGACAAGCCGACCGACCGCCACGAACAACGGCTCGGCCGAGCGGTCGGCGCGCGGCCCGGGTTCCTCGACGCCGTTGTGGACGACCCGGATGCGCTCACGTTCGACGCCGAGCGCGCGCAGCGCATGCGCGGTGGACGGGGAGACGGCGACCAGCAGGCTGCGGGACTGCGCCCCGGTCAGCGCCCAGTGTTCGAGTCTTCGGCCGATCCGGGCGGCGGGCGCGAGCGGCCCGCCGAACCGCATCCGCCACAGGTCGGAGTGGACGTGGTTGACCAGGCAGAGGGTGGGGCCGCGATGCCACAGGGGGGCGAGGTAGGGCATGCCGTTGCACACCTCGACCAGCAGATCGCAGTCGCCGATCTGGCGGGCGAAGGCGGAGCGGGCGCGCAGATAGTGGCCGTAGGGGCCGCCCGCCGAGACGACCCGGTAGTCGCGGAAGGCCGCGGGGCCGCCGCACAGCAGGGTGACCTGGTGGCCGAGGCGGGTCAGGCCCTCGGCCAGCCGGTCGACGAGCAGCTCGGAGCCGCCGGCGGCCGGGTTGCCGAGGTCCCGGTGGGCGAGGAAAACGATTCGGCGCGGGGTTGGGGGAAGCGCCGAGGGGTGCTGCTGCGGCCGGGGGAGCGCGGTGCGCAGCGGCGGCGGCACGTGCTGGGGCATGGGTGCTCCAACTCGTCTCGGGGTGCGGTACTCGATGTGGGGGAAGGGGTACCTCTTGAGCCGGGGCTGTGGACAGGCTGTGCTCGGGGTGGGGTTGGACAGTTTTCGCCCAGGCGTTCGTCACGGCTACTCACCGGCATGACAATTTCGGCGCTTGTTGTACCTGACGTCACGTCACAACGTGAGCGTCGGTCCGATTCCGGCCCTTGACGGCACTCGCACACCCACCGACACTGGGCCGACGGGCAGGGCGGGCATGCCGGGGTGGGGACGACCTCCGGACTCTGGACCAGAGAGGCTGACCCTGCATGTCCAGACTGATCGCCGCCACCGTGACCGTCGTGGTCGCGGCCGCCCTCGCCGTGGGCGCCGCGCTCGGCATCGTCGCACTGCTCGAAGCCACCCCCGAGCAGCCAAACAGCCCACTGATCACGTACGAACAAGCGGGTCAGGGGGACTGACCGGTGACGGCTCGCCCGGCAACCGTCACTCCGGCCGCCCGCACCGGCACGGCCGGTACGCCCCGTTCCGCCTGGCACGACGTGCCCCGGCTCCAGGTGCGCCGGTTCGCGGCGATCGCCATGGCCGAGGCGCCCGAGCTGGCCGAGGAGATCCTGCGCGAGATCCGCCGCGAGTACCCGCAGCTGCCGCTCGTGCTGGACGAGAACGGCGAGCCGATGGCGCTGGTCGGCATCCGGCGTGCCATCGAGGTGTTCGTGCAGCACCTGGAGCACGCCGACTACTCGACGGGCCGCCCCACCGTGCCGCCCGGCGTCTTCCAGGACTTCGGCCGCGGCGAGGGCTACAACGGCCGCACCCTCGACTCCCTCCAGGCCATCTACCGGATGGGGGTACGACTGGCCTGGCGCCGTTTCGCCGACATCGGCCAGCGCGTGCAGATCCCGCCGCCCGCGATGTACGAACTGGTCGACGCGGGCTACGAGTACCTCGACGGCCTGGTCGACCAGTCCGTGCGCGGCTACGCCGAGGCCGCGGCCCGCCAGGCCGGGGAACGGCTGCGCCTGCAACGCCGCCTCATGGAGCTGCTGCTCACCGAACGCCACCGCGGCGACCCCGCCGACGCCCTCGCCGAACGCGCCGCCCGGATCGGCTGGCAGCTGCCCGAGAAGGTCGCCGTCGGGGTGCTGCTGCGCCCGGCGCGGGAGGCGGTCGCGCCGGCGGTCGGGCAGGGCGTGCTGCTCGACCTGGAGTACGAGCAGCCCCGCATGGTCGTGCCCGAGCCGGACGCCGCCGGGCGGGGCGAGCTGCTGCAACGGGCGCTCGGCGGCTGGGCGGGCGCGATCGGGCCGCCGGTGCCGCTGGCCGACGCCGCGAAGTCGCTGCGCTGGGCCGAGGCCGCCGTACGCCTGATGGAGCGGCGGCTGCTGCCCGCCGGGGAGGTGCTGTTCTGCACCGAGCACACCGAGGCGCTGGTCCTGCTCCAGCCCGAGGAACTCCTCGACGACCTGGCCCTGCGCTGCCTCGCCCCGCTCGCACACTGCGGTCCCGCCCACGCCCGGCGGCTCGCGGAGACCCTGCTGGCCTGGCTGGAGACGCGGGGCGGGGCGCCGGAGGTGGCGGCGCGGCTCGGTGTGCATCCTCAGACCGTCCGGTACCGGTTACGCCAGATACGGGAGCTGTGGGGCGACGAGATCGACAACCCCGACCGCCGCTTCGAACTGGAACTGGTCCTGCGCGCCCAGCGCCTGCGCGGGGAGATCGGCCGGGGCGGCGGGATCGGCCGGGGCGGCGCGAACGGTGGGCGTTGATCCCGGCGGGTGGCGGCGTGATCCAGTAGGCGTTAACCCGGGCCGCCGCGCGAACGACATGCGCTAATCCCGTCGAGCGGCGGAGCCGACCGGCAGGCGGGCCAGGTCGTGGCCGACGACCACGCGCCCCGAGTAGCCCCGGCTCGCCTTGGCGTGCCACGTGGCGTTCGGGACGATGTTGGTGGCGCCGGGGACCAGGTGGCTCAGGACCAGCGTGGGTACGCCGGCGCGTTCGGCGAGTGGGCCGAGCCGGGTGGCGTCGGTGTGGCTGATCTCCATGTGCCGCCGCTGGGCCGGTTTCAGCCCGCCGAGGGCGAGGGTGTCCAGGTCCATCACCTCGTGCACCAGGACGTCCGCACCGCGCGCCAGCCGGGCCACGTTTCCGCACGGCGCGGTGTCGCCGCTGAACACGACCGACCCGTCAGCGGTGTCGAAGCGGTACGCGAAGGACGGGTAGACCGGCGGATGCTCCACCAGCACCGCCGTGACCCGCACCCGCTCGTCCCGCATCACCTCGAACGGCTCCATCGGCGGCGCCATCAGCTTCCGCGGCCCGGCGCCCTTGGGCGGGCGGAACCGGATGTCGTGCGGCACGATCAGCTCACGGATGTCCGGCCAGCCCTCGCTGCGCATCCGGACGTTGATGTCGTAGGCGGTCGCGGCGAGGTGACCGGCGATCAGGTCCTTGGTGCCGGGGGCGGGTTCGGACGGGCACACGGTACGGACGCTGCGCCCGGCGGGGTGGACGGCGGGGAGCGTACCGGCGGAACCGGGGCCATAGATGTGCACGGGCCCGCCCAGCGGCTGGAAACCCCCGAACCGCAACCACAGCAGCGGGTACAGGTCCGACAGGTGGTCCGAGTGCAGATGCGTGACGAACACCGCCGTGAGCTGCTCGGCCGTCAGCCAGGCCTCCGCGTACCGGCCGAACGTGCCCGGCCCGCAGTCCACGAGATACACCCGCCCGTGGACGACCAGCGCGGAACAGATTCCGGCCCGCCCGTGCATGGGGACGGGCCCGCCGCTGGTGCCGAGCAGCACGAGCTGGGTGCCCTGGTGCGGTACGGCGACCGCCGGGGTGGGGCGCAGGGGAAGCGCGGCGACCGCACCGACACCGGAGGCGACGGCGGCGGTACGCAGGAGGGTGCGGCGGGTGGGCGCGGGGAAGTTGGGCATGGCGGATCCCGGGGAGGCTGAGGAGGTGTACGGGGCTGCGGGTACGCACTGGGGGATGCGAAGTCGGGTGCTGTTGTTCTCCCGTTGCCCCACCGGGCCCCGGGAGTTCGACCTCGTCAAGCAGTCAACGACCGCAAGCCCCTCCGGGCTTTGGTACGGCGCCCCAAACTCCGCCGCACTTTTGGGACACGCGCCTCATGCAACGCCCCAAAAGGGGCACGGGGCTGTATCGATATGCGGCTCCGCCGCGTGGGCGCGATCAACCACGACGCTGCCGCACCCGATCGACTACATGGCCCGGCACTTGCAGCGAGTCGCTCCCTACCCCGGCCCCAGCAACCGCACGATCTCCAAGGCCATCCGCAGCTCCAGCGCGTCCTGCTCCAACGGCCGCCCCAGCAGCTCCACCGCCCGCCGCACCCGATACGTCACCGTGTTCCGCGCCACGAACAGCCGCTCGGCCGCCCCCTGCGGGCTGCGCCCCTCCGCCAGATACACCCGCAGCGTCTCCCGCAGCTCCCGCACCCGCGGATCGTCGGCGCCCAGCCCCCCGAGCACCCGCGCCGCAAACCACCGGGCGTGCTCCACATCGGCGGTGAGCAGAGCCGCCGTACTCACCTCGGCGTAGTCGCACAGCCATCCGGTGTGGCCGAAGTGGGCCACGCGCCGCGCCTCGCGGGCCCCGCGGTGACTGCGCCGGAAGCCTTCCGCGCCGTACCCCACCGGGCCCAGAGCGGCCAGAAGCGGACGGCGCTCGGGGACCAGCCGAGGCAGGCAGGCGAGCGCATCCCTCGGGGGCTCGGTCGGCCAGCACGCCCACGCCCACAGCTCGGCGCTGCCCGCCGCCACGCTGAGCAGGTTCTCCGCCCCGGCCGCCCGGCTCAGCTCCCCGGCCAGCGCCCGCAGTTCCTCCACGGACGTGTCGGGTGAACCGGACGTGACGATGAACGCCACGTGATGGCGGGCCAGTTCGTAGCCGAGCGTGCGGAGCGCGACCGCGCCGCCGACCGCCCGCCCGGCCAGCAGGTCGTCCACGATCCGGCGGCGTGCCGCCTCCCGGCCGCGCCGCCAGCGGTCCCGTTCGGCGACGTACTCCTCCGCGAGCCGGCTGGCCTGCACATCGGCGTAGACGAACAGCAGCTCGCTGACCCGGTGGCTCTCCTGGATCCGGACGTCGTCCGGCTCCTTGTCGAGCGCCTCCATCAGCCGCCCGTGCAGATACGCGTGCCCGAGCCGCACCCCGCGCAGCACGCGCTCCAACGGCACGTTACGACGGGCCAGTTCGGCGTTGCTCGCCATCGCCTCGGGCACCACCAGCGAGCCCTTCGGCTCCGGTTCGGTGAGCAGCCCGCGCAGCGCCTGCAGCACCGTCGCCTCCACCGCCCGGTGGAACGGCGGATACGCGCCGGGCCCGCCGTGCTCGGGCACGTGCCGCACGATGTGCGCCGCCATGTCCCGGGCGACCTCGACGCCCCAGCCGACCGGCCCCGACCCCAGCGGCCCGCGCGCCGCGGCCAGGGTCTCGTCCGAGCACACCGCCACCGGCGCCGCCACCGAGGGCGCCAGCCGCAACAGCCACGACGACACACTCACCCAGCCAGTACAGCAGATACGCCCCACCCCGGCGCCTTCCTGACCCACTCCGCCACCCCCTCACCGCGCCCCCGCCAGCCCCCGCGACCGCAACACCCGCCGCTCCAGTGGAGCGAACAGCAGCAGGTCCACCGCGATGCCCACGACGAGGATCTCCCCGATGGTGGCCAGCACCAGTGCCATGTCCTGGTAGGAGCGGGCGTTCTCCAGCAGCTGGCCGAGGCCGAGCCCCAATTCCGGGGAGCTGGCGATCAGTTCGGCCGCCATCAGGGACCGCCAGGCGAACGCCCAGCCCTGTTTGAGGCCGGTCAGATAGCCGGGCAGCGCGGCCGGCAGCAGTACGTACCGCACCCGGGCGGCCCCGGTGGCGCCCAGTACCCGACCGGCCCGCAGATACAGCGGCGGCACCTGGTCGACCCCGGACAGCAACCCGTTCGCGACGGACGGCACGGCCCCGAGCAGGATCACCGCGTAGATCGTGGCGTCGGTCAGCCCGAACCACACCACCGCCGCCGGCACCCACGCCACCGACGGCAGCGACTGCAACCCGGACAGCACCGGCCCGACGGCGACCCGCAGTGGCCGTACCGCACTGAGCAGCAGCCCCAGCGCGGTCCCGAGGAGCACGGCCGCGGCGAAACCGAGCGCGCCGCGCTCCATGCTGGTCCACACCGTCGAGAACAGCGTCCCCTCGTACCACTGGTCCGACAGCGCCCGCCCCACGTCGGCGGGCGAGGGCAGCAGATAGTCCGGCTTGAGCTCGGCCTCGTACGCGGCCTGCCAGGCGAGCAGGACCAGGACGACGGCCACCACGGGCGGCAGCAGCCGCTGTCGCAGCAGCCGTCCGACGGGCCTCCGGGCGGTCCCGGCGGGTGCGCTGTCCAGCGCGTCCAGGCCCGCCTCGACGGCCGCCGTCTCCCGCACCTCGCGGGGCGCGACCGTCTCACCGGCGGCCATGGCGGCGTATCTCCTCCCGTAACGCGTCGGTGACCCGGGCCGTCAGGGCGGCCTCCGGGGTGCCGGTGGCGGCCCACTCGCGGGCGATCCGGCCCGGCCGGGAGGACAGCAGCACCACCCGCTGCCCGAGCCGCACCGCCTCACGGACGTTGTGGGTGACGAACAGGACGGTGAGGTTGTTCTCGGCCCAGATCCGGGCGAGTTCCTCGTGCAGCACATCGCGGGTGATGGCGTCCAGCGCGGCGAACGGCTCGTCCATCAGCAGCACGTCCGCGTCCTGGGCGAGCGCGCGCGCCAGCGCGACCCGCTGGCGCATCCCGCCGGACAACTCGTGGATCCGCTTGCCGTACGCGTCCTTCAGCCGGACCAGGTCGAGCAGCCGCCGCGCCCGTTCGGGCCGCTCGCGCCGGGGCACCCCGCGCAGCCGCAGGGCGAGTTCCACGTTCCGCCCGGCGGTGAGCCAGGGGAACAGGGCGTGGTCCTGGAACATCAGCGCCGGCCGCCGACCGCCGGGCACGTCGATGGCGCCCGTGGACGGCCGGTCCAGGCCCGCGACCAGGTTGAGCAGCGTGGACTTGCCGCAGCCGGAGGCGCCCAGCACACAGACGAACTCGCCGCGGCCGACGGTCAGCCCGATGTCGTCGAGGACCGTCTGGCGGCGCCCGGCGGTGTCGAACCACTTGGAGACATGGGTGAGGCGTACGGCGGGACGCTCCGCCTCGGCCACTAGGACGGGGCGGGCCGGTGCGCCTACCCGCAGCACCGTTTCTGACATGAGATCAAATCCTTTGGGTTCAGGGAGTCGGGGTGGCCACGACACCGAGCCCCGCGTCGTCCACGGCCTCCTCGCCCCGCTGGGCGAGGACCCGGTTGAGGGGGCGCAGATCGAGGATTCCGTCCAGGGCGTTGCGGCTGCCGCCGAGCAGCCCGAGCCGCTCGGCCCGTTCGGCCTCCTCGGCGAGGGTCGCGGCGAGCGGATCGGCGGTGAGGCGGACGTGCGGCCAGGCCGCGTCGAGCACCCGGTCCGGCAGTGGGCGGCCGGTGAGCGTCTCGATGGCCCGGTTGACGGCCGCCCGTCCCTCGGCGGGCCGGTTCTGCAGCCACGCGTTGGTGCGCGCCGCCCCCCGCAGCACGGCCTCGACGACGTCCGGATGGTCCTTCAGGAACGACGGGTCGACCACCACGAGCGTGGTGACGAACGCGCCGCCGTCCCACAGATCCGCCTCGTCGAGCAGCACCCGCCCACCGGACGCGACGAGCTGCGCCGCCACCGGCTCCGGCACCCACGCCCCGTCGATCGCGCCGCGCCGGAAGCTGGTCGGGATCTCCTTGACGGACTGCCGTACGACCGTCACGTCACCGCGTCCGGTGCGCGGGTCGACCTGCCAGCCCTGCTGCCGGATCCAGTGCAGCAGCGCCACGTCCTGCGTGCCGCCCGCCTCGGGCGTCGCGATCCGCAGCCCCCGGACGTCCGTGCCGCGCACCTCGGTGTCCGCGTCGACGACCAGCGCGACCCCGCCCGAGGCGGCACCCGAGACGATCCTCAGGCCACGGCCACCGGAGCGCAGGAAGCCGTTGATCGCGGGCGACGGGCCCATCCACGCGATGTCCACCGCGCCCGCGTTGAGCGCCTCCAGCGCCGACGGGCCGCCGTTGAACACCTGGGTGCGCAGCCGGGTGCCGCCCAGCTCGCGGGTGAAGTAGCCCTCCTGGACGGCGGCCAGCGGGGTGGCATGGGTGACGCCCGCGAAGTAGCCGACGGAGACCGACTCCGCCGACAGCGGCGGACCCGTACCGACGGCCGGGACGGCCGCCGCGCCCGGCGCCCGGGACCCGTAGCCGCAGCCCGCCACGCCCATGAGCAGCAGGAGCAGCAGCGCCAGGGCCGCGCGGAGCGGACGCCGGGAGCGGCGGGACGTGCGGCGGCGCTCAGGCAGCGGCATCGGGGGTCCCCGGAGCGGTGGCGCCGACCATGCCCGCGGTCAGTGTGGCCCCGTCGGCCGGGTCGATCAGCACGAAGGAGCCGGTGCGGCGGCTGTCCTCGTAGCGGTCGAACGCCAGCCGCTCGGCGGTGCGCAGCGCCACCTGACCGATCTCGTTGAGGTCCAGCCGCCCTGCACCCGCGATCCGCCGGACCACCGCGCGCACGGTCCGCGTGGTGTGCCGCAGCAGCACGTGGTCCCCGGGCCGTAGCGGGCGTTCGTGCAGATGGCACACCGCCGCCTCGACATCCCGGGACACCTCCGGCAGGGCGACCGCCGGGACGATCAGGTCCCCGCGCGAGACGTCCAGGTCGTCGGCGAGGCGCAGCGCGCCCGACTGCTGGGAGCGCACCAGCTCCGCCGGGGCGCCCAGGACGTCCACGCCGGTGACGGTGGTGGTCCGCCCGGACGGCAGCACGGTGACCCGGTCGCCGACCCGCAGTTCACCGGTCGCGAGCTGACCAGCGTACAGGCGCTTGTCACCGGAGCGGATGACGTACTGGACCGGGAAGCGGGCGGGTGCGTCCGCGGCCTCCTCGGTGACCGGCACGGTCTCCAGGTGAGCCAGGACGGTAGGGCCGCCGTACCAGTCCATGCGCGTGGACGGCTCGACGACGTTGTCCCCGGCCAGCGCGGAGATCGGGATCGCGGTGACCTCGGGGATGCCGAGCCCGGTCGCGAGGTGCGTGAACTCCCCGGCGATCCGGGCGAAGACGGACTGCTCGTAGCCGACGAGGTCCATCTTGTTGACGGCGAGCACCACGTGCGGCACCCGCAGCAGCGCCGCCACCGCCGCGTGCCGCCGGGTCTGCTCGACCACGCCCTTGCGGGCGTCGACGAGGATCACGGTGAGGGCGGCGGTGGAGGCGCCGGTGACCATGTTCCGGGTGTACTGCACATGCCCCGGGGTGTCGGCGAGGATGAACCGCCTGCGCGGGGTGGCGAAGTAGCGGTACGCCACGTCGATGGTGATGCCCTGCTCGCGCTCGGCGCGCAGCCCGTCGGTGAGCAGGGCCAGGTCGGGTCCCTCCCCGGAGGACGCGCGGGCCACGGCCTCCAGCTGGTCGGCGAGGACCGACTTGGAGTCGTGCAGCAGCCGTCCCACGAGGGTGGACTTGCCGTCGTCCACCGAGCCGGCGGTGGCCCAGCGGAGCAGGTCCGCCTCGGCCGCCGGGGCCTCAAGGGGCTGGGTGGGCATGGGATTCACGTGTCCCTCCTGTGCGCCGGTCCCGACGGTCAGCCGGGACCGGGCCTCCTGGAAGATGCCGCGCATCATCAGGGCGGCGGTGACATGCGGGGGGTGGGTGACATGGTGGGGGTGGCCGAAAGCCGTCAGGTCGGCGAAAGTCGTCAGGTCGGCGGTCATCTCAGAAGTACCCCTCGCGTTTGCGGTCCTCCATCGCGGCCTCCGACAGCCGGTCGTCGGCACGCGTGGCGCCGCGTTCGGTGAGCCGGGAGGCGGTGATCTCGACGATCACCTCGTCGACGCCGGACGCCTCGGACAGGACCGCACCGGTGCAGGACATGTCGCCGACGGTGCGGTAGCGCACCCGGCGCTTCTCCACCGGCTCGCCGTCCCTGGGGCCGCCCCAGTCGCCCGGGGCCAGCCACATGCCGGACCGCAGGAACACCTCACGCTCGTGCGCGAAGTAGATGGACGGCAGCTCGATCCCCTCACGGGCGATGTACTGCCACACGTCCAGCTCGGTCCAGTTGCTGAGCGGGAACACCCGCACGTGCTCGCCGGGCAGATGGCGGCCGTTGTACAGCTGCCACAGCTCGGGCCGCTGGCGGCGCGGGTCCCACGTACCGAACTCGTCGCGCAGCGAGAACACCCGCTCCTTGGCGCGGGCCTTCTCCTCGTCGCGCCGCCCGCCGCCGAACACCGCGTCGAACCCGCCGCCGCTGATCGCCTCCAGCAGCGGCAGCGTCTGCAACGGATTCCGCGTCCCGTCGGGACGTTCGCGCAGCACACCCCGGTCGATGTAGTCCTGTACGGAGGCCACATGGAGGGTGAGCCCATGTGCGGCCACCACACGGTCCCGGTACGCGAGCACCTCCGGGAAGTTGTGCCCGGTGTCCACATGCAGCAGCGGGAACGGCAGCGGCGCCGGCGCGAACGCCTTCAACGCCAGATGCAGCATGACCACGGAGTCCTTGCCGCCGGAGAACAGCAGCACCGGCTTCTCGAACTCGCCGGCCACCTCGCGGAAGATGTACACCGCCTCCGACTCCAGCACGTCGGTGTGCGTGAGCCGGGCGGCCACGGCGGTCACAGCAGCCCCCGATCCGCCATCAGCGCGTGCACGACGTCCACCGACTCGCCGACGGACTGGAGTTGCGTCTCCACCCGCGCGTCCGGCGCCTGCGGCGGCTCGTAGGGGTCGTCGATGCCGGTCAGCCCCGACAGCCGCCCGGCGCGGGCCTGCGCGTACAGGCCCTTCACATCGCGTACCGCGCACACCTGGAGCGGGGTGGCGACATGCACCTCCAGATACGGCGTCCCGCTCGCCTCGTGCCGTTTGCGCACCGCCTCGCGGCTGTCGGCGTACGGCGCGATGACCGGGACCAGCACCAGGATGCCGTTGCGGGCCAGCACCTCGGCGACCAGGCCGATGCGCTGCACGTTGGTGTCGCGGTCCTCGCGGGTGAAGCCGAGGCCGGCGCTGAGGAACGTGCGGATCTCGTCACCGTCGAGCACCTCCACGCGGTGCCCTTCGCGGGTGAGGCGGCTGGCCAGCGCCTGCGCCAGCGTCGTCTTGCCGGAGCTGGGCAGCCCGGTCAGCCAGATCGTGGCGCCCTGGGTCGCAGGGGTCCTCATATGCCGCTCCTTGCCGCCGAAGCCGCCGTACCGACCATGGGGACGACCCCGTGCGCGGCGAGCACCGAGAACCCGGCGGCACACGCCTGCTCCAGCTCCTCCCGCTCGGCGTCGGGCAGCTCCCGCCAGGACGACGATGGCGCGCCCACCTTGGCCGCGCACCGCCGCTCCCAGTCGGCGTCCACGAAGTCGGCGCCGAGGAACTCGCCGATGCGGTGCAGGGACTCCTCGGGCGCGGCGAGCAGGTCCTCGTACCAGATGTGCAGCACGTTCTCCTGCGGCAGCGCGGACAGCGCCGTCATGCCGCGCTGCATCTCGTCCGCCCAGTACGTGCCGAACAGCGACACCGGGACCCGGTAGTCGCGCACGGCGGCGGCGTCGAAACGTTCCGGCAGGAACGGCAGCAGCTCCTCCGGTACGAAGCCCAGGTCGCGCTCGGCGTCGAGCGACGGCTGCTCGGCGTACGGGTCGTGGCCCAGCGTCAGGTGCAGTGCCATCACCACGGCGGCCATCCGGAAGCCGGTGTGGCGGCTCATGGACAGGGCGGTGTCCCGGCCGTCGCGCACGATGTGCAGATAGCGGGCCTCGGGGAAGTGCTCGCGGAACTGCGAGGCGAGGATCAGCGAGCCGCCGCTGCGCTCGGCCCACAGGGCCTTGCCGAAGCGGGCGCACAGCCAGGCGAACAGGCGGTGGTAGTGCTCGCCGACACCGGCGTCCGGGAACCCGGCGACGGCCGCCTCCAGTTCGTCGTACAGCTCGTCCGGGGTGTCGGTGAGGTGGGGGAGCGTGGTGAGCAGGACGGCGGGGACGCCGGTGTCGGCCTGGAAGCGGGTGGTGGCCGAGGGGCGGTAGAGGACTTCCTTCGGGGCCAGTCCATGGGCGGTCAGGAGCTTGTTGACGGTGTTGCGGGAGGACAGGATCCGCCAGAACTCCGCCGCCGTGAGCGGGCCTTCGGGGAAGACCCGGGCGGTGATCCGGTACATGTCCGTGAGGTGGTTGAAGAGCTCCGACAGGCTGAGGACCTGCGGGTGCTCGCGCAGTAACTCGGAGACCAGGGTGGAGCCGCAGCGGCCGGTGCCGGTGACGAAGACCTGGCCCGGTGCCGGTGAGGTCGGGGTGGGCATGCGCAGCTGTTCCTTCCGTGCGTCCTTGGGCGGTGTCCGTGGGTCGTGCGGGAAGGTGCCCGGCCGGTGTCAGGATCGGCGCAGCAGGGCCGCGTAGAGGGTGAGGCCGGGGCCGAAGGCCATGGCGACCACCGGGCCGTCGGTGCGGGGCAGCCGCTGAAGGACCATCAGGACGGTGGGCGAGGAGCAGTTGCCGCACTCGTCGAGGACGCCGTACGACGCGTCCAGCGCGCCGGCCGGCAGGTCGAGGCGCTCGCCGACGACCTCCAGGATCCGCTTGCCGCCGGGGTGCACGGCCCAGCCGGTGACCTCCTCGGGGGTGAGCCCGTGCGGGGCGAGCAGCTGGTCGCGGACCACCTCGCCGACGTGCTGCGCGAGGACGTCGGGGACCTTGGGCGACAGGCCCATCTTGAAGCCGAGGTCGGTGATCTGCCAGCTCATGTGGTCGGCGGTGGAGTGGTCGGTGACCGCGACGACGTCGATCACCTCGTAGCCGGAGTCGGCGTCGGGTTCGAGGACGACGGCGGCGGCCGCGTCCGCGAACAGGGCGTGCGCCACGATCTGTTCGATGTCCCGGGAGGGCGGCTGGACGTGCAGCGAGGTGAGTTCGAGACACAGCAGCACGGCCGGGCGGCCACGGGAGGCGACGAAGTCGGAGACGGCGCCCAGGGACGGGACGGCGGCGTAGCAGCCCATGTGGCCGACGAAAAGCCGCTGGACCCTGCTGCTCATGCCCAGCTCGTCGGCGAGCCGTAAGTCCAGGCCGGGAGTGGTGTAGCCGGTGCAGGAGGCCACGGCCAGCAGGCCGACGTCCTGCGGGGCCAGGCCCGCCGACTCCAGGGCGTTGGCGACGGTGCGCTTGCCGAGCGGTACGGCCTCGTCGATGTAGCGGGCCATGCGCCGGCCGGTGCTCCAGCCGGACACTTCCTTCTCGGCGCGCGGGTCGACGGCCGTGGAACGGGAGGTGATGCCGGAATTCTCGAATATCCGGCGGGCCAGCGGAAAACCGTCGTAGTGGTCCAGGAAAAAGTCCTGCCACAGGTCGTCCTGGCTGCTCCGGGTGCCCGGAAAGGAATGCGAGGAGCCGGTGATGACAGGGCGTGCGACGGTACGCTGTGCGCGCCGGGCAGGGGCGATTTTCTCTTCGAGGTGCATGCGTGATTCCTCTTCGGTGAAAGGAGGGAGAGGGCATCGTGGGTGCCGAAGGAAAGTCGGCCAGGGCGTCTTTGCGCAGGCCAGACCCGTGAGAGTGGCGCAGAGTGAAGATACACCAGGAGGGTGTATTCGGTGCCCTCAGTCAAACACAGGGGCTTCACCGGAATCAAATGTTCCGCTGTTAATTTCCGCAGCGGAAACAATTAATGGCGAAAAACGCCGGCCTGCCTCTCGGTGAACCTGAGAGGCAGGCCGGCGGTATGTTTTCCCGGATAATTTCAGCCAGAACCCGCTTTGATTTCGGTCAGCGGCCGTACGGGTTCTTTGTGGGAGCCGTCGTGCAGTCGCGCCCCCTCGATGTCGAGGTCGGGCAGCAGCCGGTCCAGTCCCCGTGGCAGCCACCAGGCGCCGCGGCCCACCATGGCCAGCACCGCCGGCACCAGCGTCATCCGCACCACGAAGGCGTCCACCAGCACACCGAACGCCAGGGAGAACGCGATGGGTTTGACGATGGCGTCCTCGGTCGTCACGAAGCTGGCGAAGACGAAGAACATGATGAGCGCCGCCGCCGTGACCACCCGCGAGGCATGCCCGGCACCGTCGACCACCGCGTCCCGGGCCCGCCCGGTGCGCACCCACTCCTCGCGCATGCTGGAGACCAGGAACACCTCGTAGTCCATCGCCAGTCCGAACAGCACCGCCATCAGCACGATGGGCAGGAAACTGACGACGGGCCCGGTCCTGGCCACGTCCAGCGCGTCGGCGAGCCACCCCCACTGGAACACCGCGACCACCGCGCCGAAGGATGCCGCCACCGACAGCAGGAAGCCGACGGTCGCCTTGACCGGCACGACCAGCGACCGGAAGACGAGCAGCAGCAGCACCAGGCACAGGCCCACGACCACCGCCGCGAACGGCAGCAGCGAGGCGCTCAGCCGGTCGGAGACGTCGATGCCGATCGCGGTGGTGCCGGTGACGGAGACGGCGGCGCCGGTCTCGCCCTCGATCGTGGCCGCGTCGTCGCGGATGGCGGCCACCAGATCCTGCGTGGACTCGTCCTGCGGGCCGCCCTCGGGCACGACCTGGATCACCGCCCGCCCGGACTCCGGCGCGTACTGCGGCTGCCCGACCTTCACCACGCCCGGCAGTTGCTGCAACCGCCCGGCCACGGCGGCCGCCTGCCGCTGCCCGGCCTGCCCCGGCGTGTCCGCCTCGGCGAGCACGAGCAGTGGCCCGTTGAATCCCGGCCCGAAGGCGTCGGCGACGGTGTCGTACGTCTCCCGCTGCGACGTCCCGTGCGCGGCCGTGCCGTTGTCGGGCAGCGCGAGGCGCAGATCGGCGGCGGGGACGGCGACGGTGACCAGGGCGGCGACGGTGGCGAGGACGACGAGGAGGGGGCGGCGGGTGACCAGGCGGGCCCAGCGTCGGCCCATGACGGAGGGGCGTGACTCGTCCGTATCTTCCGTGCCGCCCGCCACCACCGCCCGCCGCGCCGCCCGCGACCCCGGACGCGGCGCGAGCCGTGCGCCCGCGAGGCCGAACAGCGCAGGCAGCAGCGTCACCGCGACCAGCACCGCGATCAGCACGGTCGCCGCCGCGCTGAGGCCCATGACGGTCAGGAACGGAATGCGGACGACCATCAGACCCACCAGCGCGATGATGACCGTCATCCCCGCGAACACCACCGCGCTGCCCGCCGTACCGACCGCCCGCCCGGCCGACTCACGCGGGTCCATCCCCTGGGCCAGTTGCGTGCGGTGCCGGGACAGCACGAACAGGGCGTAGTCGATACCGACGGCCAGCCCCAGCATCAGCGCCAGGCTCAGCGCGGTCGACGACACGGTGACCCCCGACGACACCGCCAGCAGCGCCGCGAGCCCGGTGCCGATGCCGATGAACGCGGTCAGCAGCGGCATCCCGGCGGCGAGCAGCGAGCCGAAGGTGAGGGCGAGCACCGCCAACGCCACGACCACGCCGAGCAGTTCGAGCACGCTGGGGGTGAGCACACCGTTGCCGTACGCCTGCCCGCCGACGGACACCTCCAGCCCCGCCTCCTCGGCGGCCCGCGTGGTGTCCTCCAGCGCGTCGAGTGTGCCGTCGTCCAGGGCGGAACGGCTCACGTCGTAGTTGACCTGCGCCAGCGCGGTCCGCCCGTCCGGCGTCACGGTCCCGGCCCGGTCCGGCGGGATCACCGCAGCCACCTGCGGAGCGTCCTGCGTGGCGGCGAGCGTGCGCTGGATGCCCTGTGCCGCCTGCGGATCGCTCACCTTGCGTCCCTCGGGTGCGGTGAACACGATCTGCGCGCTGGTCCCGGCCGCCGCCGGGAAGTCCTCGGCCATCGTGTCCTGGGCCCGCTGGGACTCGGAGCCGGGGATCGTGAACTCGTTGTCGAGCTTGCCGCCCACGACGACCAGCGCGCAGACGGCACCGGCCAGCACGGCCAGCCAGGCCGCCAGGACGAGCCGCCGGCGACGGTATGCGCCGAGACCGAGCCGATAGAGCCAAGTCGCCACGGAGATGCTCCTCGTGCAGTAGTGGCAGTGCGGTGGGGGTCTTCGGGAGGGGGTACGGCAGTGCTACGGCGATCGGCGTCGGCCGGGCTCAGGCCTGCACGGTCGTACTGCCCCCTGTCAGCTCCAGCCGCAGCCCGCTCGACGTCACGGCGAGCCGCTGCGGCGTCAGGTCGAGCGGCAGTCCGGACAGGTCCAGTTCCTGCGGGGTCTCGCCGAGCAGCTGCGCGGCAAGGGCGTCCGGAACTGTGCGGTCACCCACCTTCACGGCGGTGCGTTCGAAACGGATGCCCTGCTCCTGGAGCACCGGCCGGAAACCGACGGCGATCCGCCCGGCAGGCCCGGCGTGCACGACGAGTTCGCCCGCGCCGGGGTCGGTGCTGACGACGGCGGCACCCAGCGCGCCCCCGGTCATCGTGGCGACGGCGTCCGCGAGGGCGGCGTCGGCCAGCTCGGCGCTGACCCGGGAGTCGGCCACCGACAGCCCGTCGCCGGTGCGCACCACGTCGGCCAGCTCGGCGTGCAGATCCACTCCGGTGAACCGGCGGAAGGTCGCGCCCTCGCCGGAGACCTCCACCTGGGGGAAGGACCCGCGGGCCAGCTGCACCATCACCGGTGTCGGGCCGAACCCGATGTCCAGCGCGGTGTGCAGCCGGCGCTCCATACGGTCCGCGAGCCGGTCGGCCGCCCGGTCGCGTGCCACCGCCTCGGCGACGCCCCCGGCGGCCAGCACCGCGCCGGCCACGCCGAGGGCGACCAGCCGGGCCCGCCGGGAGACCCGCCCGCGGACCGTACGCCGGACCGCATGCCCCCTCCGAAAAAGTGTCATGACTGACAGCATAGCGAAAGTGTCATGACTGACAGATTCTGTACCGTCGGTTTTCCGCCTGCGATACTCCTCACATGGCAACCCTCGACACTCCCCCCGCCGCGCCCCGCGGCCGGCGCGAGGCGCACAAGGCGGCCACGCGCAAGGCGCTCCAGGAGGCGGCGCACCGCATGTTCGAGGAGCGCGGGTACGCCCGGACCACCGTGCGGGACATCGCGGCGGCCGCCGGGGTCACCGAGCGGACGTTCTTCCGCTACTTCCCGTCCAAGGAGGACCTCGTCCTCGACGAGACGCTTGACCTGATCCCGGTCATGCGGGCCCGGGTGATCGCCCGGCCCGCCGGCGAGGACCCGTACTCCGCCGTGCTGGGCGCGGCCCTCGACCTCATCGCCGACGGTGGCGTCGGCCTGATGTTCAGCGGTCCGCCGCAGCGCTTCCCCGACCAGCCGGTGCGTCAGTTCCTGCCGGTGCTCAGCCAGTTCGAGGACGAACTCGCGCAGGCCGTACGGGAACGGCTCGCGCGGCACCACCCCGGCGCGGCCACGCCCCTGCGCGCCGCGGTGCTCGCCCGCGCCGCCGTCGGCGCGATGCGCTCCGCGCTGTTCGCGTACGCGGCCCTGCCGGATGAGGAGCGCACACCGGCTGTCGCCGAGGACCTGCTCCGCACGGCTTTCGAGTACCTGCGCGCGGACTGAGCGGGCTCACCGCCCGCACCTGGCCCGTGCAAGGCCATTGCCCAGGCAAACACTCCATGAGTAGCCTGTGTTCGCCATTCCGACCGCGTGTTGAAATTTCGAACATAGCTGCTCGGATCGACACTCAGCCGTCAGACCAACTCAGACCAACGCTCTAGCCAACAGACACACGTCTCAGAACGCAAGGGAGGGGGCCGGTCGTGGGACGCCTCGTACCTGCCGTGACCCGGGCTCTCGACATCCTGGAGCTCTTCCTCGACGGGGACGGCACGCTCTCCGCCCCCGACATCGTGCGCAAGCTCCAGCTGCCGCGCACCACCGTGCACGAGCTGGTCACCACGCTCGCCGCCCGGTCGTACATCGTCCAGGTCCCCGGCCAGCCGGGCCGCTACCGGCTCGGCGTACGGCCGTACCAGCTCGGCAGCCGCTACGCCGAGCAGCTCGACCTCGCCGCCGAGGGCCAGCAGGTCGCCCGGTCCGTCGCCGAGACCTGCGACGAGACGGTGCACGTGGCGATCCTGGAGGGCACGGACGTCATCTACATCGCCAAGGTCGACTCCACGCACGCCGTGCGCATGGTCTCGGCGGCCGGCCGCCGGCTGCCGGCCCACTGCACGTCCGTCGGCAAGATGCTGCTGGCCTCGCTGCCCGAGCAGGAACTCGCCGCCCGCATCCCCGACGGTGCGGAGCTGGTCGCGATGACGCCGAACAGCATCACCGACCCGGTGGCCCTGCGCGAGGCGCTGGCCGGGATCCGGCAGCGGGGCATCGCGGTGGAGAACCGCGAGTCCAACCCGGACGTCTCCTGCGTCGCCGCGCCGGTCCGTGACCGCACCGGCCGGGTGGTGGCCGCCCTCTCCATCTCCGTGCCCATGATCCGCTGGAGCGACGAGCGCCGCGCCGAGCTGGAGCAGCTCGCCGTGAAGGGCGCGGCCGAGCTGTCGGAGCACCTGGGCCACCGGAGCGCCGTATGACGCCGTACGACGTGGCGGTACGCGCCGAGGCGACGCTGGGCGAGGGCCCGACGTGGGACGCGGCGGCCGGACGGCTGATATGGATCGACATCCTCGGCTCCCGGCTGCACACCTACGACCCCGCCACCGGCCGCCGCACGACCCGCACCACGCCCCAGCACGTCGGCGCGGCCAAACCCCGTGCGAACGGCGGCATGGTCCTCAACCTCCGGGACGGTGTGGGCCTGCTGGACCCGGACGGCACCTTCCGCTGGCTGCACCACGACCCGGTCCCCGGCCGCCGCGCCAACGACGCCGCCGTGGCGCCGGACGGCGCGCTGTGGGCGGGCACCATGCGCTACGACGAGGCACCGGGCGGCGGCACGCTGTCCCGCCTCGCGCCCGACGGCTCGGTGGCGGTCGTCCTCGACGACGTGGCGGTGAGCAACGGCACGGGCTGGAGCCCCGACGGCCGCCTCATGTACTACATCGACTCCCCGACCCGCCGTATCGACGTCTTCGACACCGTGGACGGCCACGTGACGGGCCGCCGCCCCCTGGCGGGGATCGAGGAGGGCGCGGGCTTCCCCGACGGCCTCACGGTCGACGCCGACGGCTGTGTGTGGGTGGCGCTGTGGGACGGAGGCGCGGTACGCCGATACACGCCGACCGGCGAACTGGACCGGGTCCTTCAACTCCCGGTGCCCCGTCCCACGGCGTGCGCCTTCGGCGGCCCCGACCTGACGGACCTGTACATCACCACGGCCCGCGTCGGCCTGACGGCACCTACGCCGCTGTCGGGCTCGCTGCTGGTGGTGCGGGGGGTCGGAAAGGGGCTGGCCCAACCGGCGTTCGCTCTGTGAGGCTGTGCCGATGACCACCACACCAGAATGGGAGCGGCGCTCCGCCGACCTGTGGGCCGCCATCGACGACTACGACGCCGCCGACTTCCGCGCGAAGATCGGGGCGCTGGCCGATGAGCTCCCCGAGGGGCATCCGGTCGCGTACTTCGAGCGGGCGTCGGCGCATGACTCGACCGGTGAGGGCGCGGCTGCCGTGCCGCTGTACCGGAAGGCGTTGGAGAGCGGGCTGAGCGGTGAGCGGCGGCGGCGGGCCGTGATCCAGCTGGCGAGTACCCTGCGCGCGTTGGGGGAGGCGGAGACCAGTGTCGAACTGCTCACCGCGGAACGGGAGAAGGGCTCCGACCAGCTCGACGACGCGGTGACTGCCTTTCTTGCCCTGGCGTTGATGGACGTGGGTCGGGAGCGGGAGGCGGCCTCGCTGGCGCTGGGGGCGCTCTCCAAGCATCTGCCGCGGTACAACCGGTCGCTGGCCAACTATGCGCGGGAGGCGCTTCGGAGGTAGTGCCGCGGGTTGTCGTCGTGCGTGTGCGGCGCCGTTGGGGCTGGGCGCGCAGTTCCCCGCGCCCCTTTGGGGCGTTGCTGGACCGTCGACTAGGAAAGGCCCGCCGACTTTCGTTCCTCGGGCGTCAGGGGTGGGCCTGGCAGTGGGGGTTTCAGGGGGCCGATCATTGCCGCCAGGACCATTCCCGGCGCCAGTAGCGTCTCCGCGCCCCGCTCCAGGGACGTCACGTCGGTCACCCTGCGGGCGATGCGGCCGTTGCCGGTGGCTGTGTGCATGAGGCGGTCGACGTATGCGGCCACGAGGCGGTCTCTGAGTGAGGGGCCGTTGGGGGTGGCGCCGGGGTAGAAGACGTCCTGGCCGATGGCCATGTCCCAGGCGGCGCCGACAGGGCGTGCCACTGCCTTCTGGACCCGGCGGGACAGGCCCGGCGTGCCCCATCCGTGGCGCCGTGTCAGGTCGCGCAGGATCAGGGCGCTGCGCGCGGCGGCCGCCAGGCCGTGGCCGTAGACCGGGTTGAAGGCGGCGAGGGCGTCGCCGAGGACGGTGAAGTTCTCGGGCCAGGCCGGCATCCGCTCGTAGAAGTACCGGCGGTTGACGGTGGCGCGGGTGTACGAGACGCCGGACAGCGGCTCGGCCTGCTCCAGCAGGTGGCCGATCAGCGGGTGCCGGAGGTCCTCGCGGGCGTACCGGACGAAGTCGTCGTCGGCGTCGGAGGGTTCGCCGCCGCGGGTGCCGCACAGGGTGACGATCCACCGGCCGTCCTCGATGGGCAGCAGGAACCCCGCCCGCCCCGGTCCGCCGTCGCGCGGGTCGGGCTGCACGTTGACGACCGGGAAGCCGGACCGGGCGTCCTCGGGGGCGAGATAGAGGCGGCTGGCGTACGCCAGTCCGGAGTCGACCTTCCGCTGCCGGGCCGCGGGCAGCCCGAGGTCCGTCAGCCATCGGGCCGCCGCCGAACCCCGCCCGGTGGCGTCGACGACCATGCCCGCGCGGATGACGCGTTCGCCGCCGTCGCGCCCGCGCACGCGGACCCCGGTGACGGCTGCCGCGCTGCCCTCAAGACCCACCGCCTGCGTGCCCTGGAGGACCTCGACCCGGTCGTCCGCGAGGACCTGCGCGCGGATCGTCGCGTCCAGCAGGTCGCGGCCGGCCAGGATCACGTGGTGGGACTCGGGCCAGCGGCGGAACCAGCCCTGCCGCGACAGCGCGACCATGTCCGTCGTGACGGGCAGCCGGTGCGCCCCGGCGTCCAGCAGGGCGTCGGTGACGTCCGGCAGCAGTGATTCCACCGCCCGCGCACCGCCCGACCACAGCATGTGGGCGTGCCGCGCCTGCGGCAGCCCCTTGCGGGGCTCGGGGCCCTCGGGCAGCACGTCCCGCTCCACGACGACGACCCGGTCGGCGAACCCGGCCAGGGCGCGCGCCGCGAGCATGCCGGTGTGGGATCCCCCCAGGACGACGGCGGTTCTGGCGGGGACGGACGGTTCAGTCATGCGCGGAAACACTCTCTGCCGGGGCGGCGGCGCGGGCGCGCACCGCCTTGATCTCGTCGGGACTGCGAAGGGCCTGGGACACGGCGTGGATCTCCCGGAGGAGGTACGTGGTGTCGGGGTCGCCGGTGCCGTCGCTGTCCGGCGCCCGCCGCTTGCGCTCGACGGCGTCCTGAAGGGCCACGGCGGCGGCCAGCGCCTGCGCCCGCGCCGGCGGATGGCCGAGGGCGAGCGCTGCCTCGTAGGACCGCCTGCTCAGCTCCTCGTCGAGATGGCGGAACAGTTGCAGGAGCGCGTCCCGGATGAATGTCTCGCGGCGGATCAGGCGCAGTTCGGCGGGGGCGTGCGGGGCGAAGGGCTCGCGGCCGCCGGTGACGGTCCGCATCAGCAGGCCAAGCGGGCGCAGTTGCCGGTGGCGGGCCCGGACCCGCCAGTGCTCCTGGAGGTACTGGCCGGCGTGCGGGACGATGAAGCCGATCGCGACGAGGGTGGCGGAGACACAGGCGGCCGCCGGCGCCACATCGGTGCTCAGCCAGTCCAGGTCGTGGCCGGTCCAGCGGGCGCCGATGGCGGTGAGCTTGGACGCGTCGAAGAACAGGTTCGTCGCGTAGCCCATGCCCAGCAGCCGCAGCCCCCAGCGCAGCCAGGCGTCGAGGCCGTCGGTGCGGATCCAGTTCCAGATCAGCCGGGCCGTGATCGCGCAGGCCACGGTGTGCGCGGTCAGGTAGAGCAGGATCTGCTCGCGCATGAACGGGGTGGTGGCGTAGTACGTGTCCAGGTCGCGCAGCCGCTCCACGGGCGCGTCCGCCAGCCAGAAGAGCACCCACAGGGCGACGATGACACCGGCGTAGACGGAGACGACCCAGCGGACCGCGCGGCGCGTGCGGTCCGCGCGGTCGGTGAGGCCGTTGCGCCAGGCGATGATCAGCAGCAGCCAGGACGCGCAGAGCGCGGTGAGCAGGGAGTACACCCAGGGTGCCGAGATGTTCGGCACTCCGGTGACCCGGTTCGTCCAGGCGATGGTCTGCGGGGCCGCGAAGACGAACACGGCGCAGGCGAACAGCAGCAGACCACCGACGGCCCGCAGCAGCGGGTCCCGCCACATCTTGATGATGCTGGGCAGCTTGATCGCCAGGGCGGCGGTCAGGACGACGGTCGGCACCCAGAAGGTCAGGTGCACCGGGCTGAAGAGGTCGCCGGCGGTGGGGAGACCGCCCACGGTGTTCGTCACCGCTACGTACCCTTTCGTCCGCGGTAGCCCATGGACCGGCGCACGGGGTCGAGCGAGGCGTCGGCGCTCCGGTCGCCGCAGAGCAGCGGCCGGAACAGCGCGGCGAGCCGGTGGCCGAAGTGGTCGGCCTCGGCTTCCTCCCGTCGGCGCGAGCCGTTGCGGGCGGCGACGGCGAGGGCGGTGCCCTTCCGGCCGGACGGGTCCGCGAGGGCGTGCGCTGCGGCCGTCCCGGCGACATGCTGATGGTCGTGTCCGGCGTGCATGTGCCACAACTCGTGCCCGAGGATGACCAGCTGTTGCAGGGCTTCGGCGCGCTCCTCGACGATGACGAGGTCGAAGTCCTGGAACTCCACCCACAGACCGGTCACTTCGATCTCGTCGGGGAACCGTTCGAAGCGCAGCTCGATGGGCCGTCCGCCGCGGTGCGCGCTCATCGCCTCGCACAGCGCCCGGCACAGTTCACGCACGTCGGCGGGGGGACGGGGGCGGGTCCGCAGGGCGGTGTCGAGCTGAGCGACCAGCGTGCGCATGGCCCAGCCGCGCCGCCACCGCCGTAGCGCCGCGAGATCCATCGCACCCCCTTCCACCGCCGCACGGCGGGCGGTTCGAGAGTACGCGGCCGGAACTGCCCGCGTCATGTGGTCCGGCGACCGTTGTTCAATCGAGAACGATCACTCGCTGTCGAAAGTCGTGCGCAACCCATTGACGCGCAAGACCTTCGATTTTACGGTCCCGTTCGAAGTTACGGGCGCCATACGAAATATCGAACGTACCTCGCGTGGAGTCAGCCGAACCGTCTCTCGAACAGTAAGGGCAGGGAATGGGACAACCTGGCCTCAACCGCAGGCAACTGCTCACCGCACTCGGCGGCCTGACCGTGGCCGGCAGCCTCGGCTTCGCCGCCCTCGGCACGGGCGCCGACGCCCTCGCCTCCGACGCCCGCACCCGGGTCCGCTACTGGAACCTCTTCAGCGGCGGCGACGGCGTCAACATGATCGACATGCTGGACGCCTTCCGCGCCGCCAACCCCGGCGTCGACGTCAAGGACTCCACCCTGCGCTGGGGCAACCCCTACTACACCAAGCTCGCCATGGCGGCCTCCGGCAACCGAGCCCCCGAACTGGCCGTCCTCCACCTGGGCCGCCTCGCGGGCTTCGCCCCCGAACGCCAGCTGGACCCCTTCGACACCGACCTCCTGGCCGAATACGGCGTACGAGAACAGGACTTCAACCCCACCCTCTGGCAACGCTCACTCATCGACGGCCAGTTGTACGCCCTGCCCCTCGACATCCACCCCCAGCTGAACTTCTACCGCAAGGACATCTGCGCACAGGCGGGCCTCATCGGCGACGACGGCAACCTGATCACCCTCACCTCCCCCGATGACTGGTTCGACGCCCTCAAGGAGGCGAAGAAGGTGGTGAAGAAGGGCCTGCAGACCATCGGCCTGCACGCCTTCGACCAGAACTTCGCCTGGTGGTTCTTCATGTCCTTCTACGCCCAGGCAGGCGGCACCTACTACGACGAGCACCTCACCGACGTCACCTTCGACACCGGCAAGGCCACCGAGATCCTGGAATTCCTCCGCCGCCACATCACCGACGGCTACAACATCGCGGGCAGCCCCGACGCCGAGCACTTCATGAACGGCGGTGCCTTCGTCTGGGAGGGCGGCTGGTCGGTGCCGGTCTACGACGCCCCGAAGATCCCGTACGGCGCGACCCCGCTGCCGCCGCTCTTCGGCAAGCCCGCAACGCAGGCCGAGTCGCACGCCTTCGTCCTGCCCCACCAGTCCGACCGGGGCGGCGCCGCCAACGAGGCCGCGCACCGACTCGCCGCCTACATCGTGCGGCACGCCGTGGACTGGGCGAAGGGCGGCCACATCCCGGCGTACACCCCCACCCTCACCGATCCCGCGTACCGGAAACTCACGCCGCAGTCCGAGTACGCCTCCGCGATGGACCACATGGCCCTGGAACCCCCCGCCTGGTTCGCGGGATCCTCCGGCACCCTCGCCCAGCGCATCGGCCCGGTCGTCGTCGCCGCCAACCTCGGCTCCACGACACCGGACGCCGCGGCCCGCCGTATGCGCCAGGTCCTGACCCAACTCCTGGAGACCAGCAACCCGATGGGAGGCGGCACGGCATGACCACCATCGACACCACGGCCCCCGTCGTACGCCCCGCCGCCACCGTGGGCGTGACCGGCGTCCGCGCCCGCCTCGGCCGCTCCCTCCAGCGCGGCGGCTGGTTCGTCGCCCCCTTCCTGCTCCTCTACGCCCTGTTCGTCCTCACCCCGATCGCCCGCGGCCTCTGGCTGAGCCTGACGGACGCCAACATCACCGGCGAGGGCACGAGCTTCGTCGGCCTGGACAACTACACGGAGGCCCTGGGCGACCCCCTGGTCTGGAGCTCGCTCGGCCACAGCGCCTACTTCACGCTCCTGGTGGTCCCCTGCATCACCGTGCTGGCCTTCCTGCTGGCGATGCTGGCCCACCACATCCAGCACGCGAAGTGGCTCTGGCGCCTCTGCTTCTTCGCGCCGTTCCTGCTCCCCTCCACGGTCGTCGGCAACATGTGGCGCTGGATGTTCAACCCCGACACGGGCCTGATGGACCACGTCTTCCACCTCGAATCGGCCTGGCTCACCCAGAAGTCGACGGCCATGACGGCGGTCGTCATCGCCACCCTCTGGTGGACGGTCGGCTTCAGCTTCCTGCTCTACCTGGCCGCCCTCCAGAACATCCCGCCCCACCTCTACGAGGCCGCCGCCCTCGACGGCGCGAACGCCTGGCACCGCGCTCTCCACATCACGCTCCCCATGCTGCGCAACGTCACCGGCCTGGTCGTGGCCCTCCAGATCCTGGCCTCGCTCCAGGTCTTCGACCAGGTGGTGGTGATGTACGAGTTCGGCCCCGGCCCCGAGGAATCGACGCGCACGCTCGTCCAGTACACCCTCGAACAGGGCTTCACCAGCTACCGCGTGGGCTACGCCTCCGCGATCTCCATCCTCTTCTTCCTGATCATCGCGGCCGTGGCCGTAGGCCGCATGTGGCTGCTGCGCAAGCGTGAGGAGGCCGTCCGATGAGCGCCACCGCAGGGATACGCCGCCGCTGGACCCCGAGCCAGATCGCCCTCACCACCCTCGGTGCCCTCGTCTCCGCGGTGATGATGGCCCCGATTCTCTGGACCCTCTTCACCTCCCTCAAGACCGAGACCGAGGCGGTGGCCGTCCCCACCCACTGGCTCCCGGAGGACTGGACCCTCCAGGCCTGGCGGAACATCTTCGAGACCGGCAATATCACCAACTGGTTCGTCAACTCGGTCGTGGTCTCGGTCTGCGTCACCTTCATCGTGGTTCTGGTGAGCGCCCTGGCCGGATACGGCTTCGCCCGCACGGAGTTCCGCGGCAAGAAGGCGCTGCTGGGCCTGGTGATGGCGGGCCTGATGATCTCCCCGGCGGTGCTGGGCGTCCCGCTCTTCACGACCGTCCAGGCGATGGGCATGGTCGACACCTACTGGGGCATGATCCTGCCGCAGTGCGCGCCGGCGGCGATGGTCTACATCCTCTACAAGTTCTTCCAGGGCATCCCGAAGGAACTGGAGGAGGCCGCGTTCATCGACGGCGCGGGCCGCTGGCGGGTCTTCTTCACGATCGTGCTCCCCCTGTCCCGCCCGTCGTTGTCGGCGGTGGGCATCTTCACGTTCATCGCCTCGTGGAACAACTTCCTCTGGCCGTACATGGTGACGAACAATCCGGACCTGATGACGATGCCGAACGGTATTGCGACGGTGATGAATTCCTACGGGATTCAGTGGGCCCAGCTCATGGCAGGCGGCTTGATGGCAGGCCTGCCCCTGGTCATCGTCTTCATCTTCTTCCAACGCCAGATAGTGGCGGGGGTGGCGCACACCGGCTTGGCAGGCCAATAAAACGCCCTAGGGACAGTTGGCCTCAGGGGCGCGGGGAACTGCGCGACCAGCCACAAACAATCTGCACGCACCCACAAGAGCAACCCACACGGCGAAAGGACCCCATGCCCACCGCCCGCTTCACCCTCGACCCCACCTTCACCATCGGCAAGGTAAACCCCCGCCTGTTCGGCTCCTTCGTGGAACACCTGGGCCGCTGCGTCTACACCGGCATCCACGAACCCACTCACCCCACAGCCGACCCGGAAGGCCTCCGCACAGACGTCCTGAACCTGATCCGCGAACTCGGCGTCACCACCATCCGCTATCCCGGCGGCAACTTCGTCTCGGGCTACAAGTGGGAGGACTCGGTCGGCCCCGCCGAGACTCGCCCCCGCCGCCTGGACCTGGCCTGGCGCTCCACCGAAACCAACCAGTTCGGCCTCTCCGAATACATCCGCTTCCTCAAGAAACTCGGCCCCGAAGCCGAACCCATGATGGCCATCAACCTCGGCACTCGAGGCGTGCAAGAGGCCCTGGAACTCCAGGAATACGCCAACCACCCCTCCGGCACCGCCCTCTCCGACCTCCGCGTCACCCACGGCGACAAGGACCCCTTCGACATCCGCATGTGGTGCCTGGGCAACGAAATGGACGGCCCCTGGCAGACGGGCCACAAAACGGCGGAGGAATACGGCCGTATCGCCGCCGAAACCGCCCGCGCCATGCGCCAGATCGACCCCACCGTCGAACTCGTCGCCTGCGGCTCCTCCGGCCAGGGCATGCCCACGTTCGCGGAATGGGAGGCCACGGTCCTCAAGGAGACCTACGACCTGGTCGACTACATCTCACTCCACGCCTACTACGAACCCCATGACGGCGACATCGACTCCTTCCTCGCCTCAGCCGTCGACATGGAGTCCTTCATCGAGAACGTCGTCGCCACCTGCGACCACATCGGCGCGAAACTCAAGTCGAAGAAGAAGATCAACCTCTCCTTCGACGAGTGGAACGTCTGGTACATGTCGACGTTCCAGGAGCAGAACGAAACCGACCCCCTCGACTGGCCGGAGGCCCCCCGCCTCCTGGAGGACAACTACAGCGTCACCGACGCCGTCGTCTTCGGCTCCCTCCTCATCGCACTGCTCCGCCACGCCGACCGCGTCACCGTCGCCTGCCTAGCCCAGCTGGTCAACGTCATCGCCCCGATCATGACGGAGCCCGGCGGCCCGGCCTGGCGTCAGACGACGTTCTTCCCGTTCGCGCAGGCGTCGAAATACGGCCGGGGTGAAGTCCTCGACGTCCGCGTGGACGCACCCACATACATGACACAGAAGTACGGCGAGACCCCGCTGCTGCACGCCACGGCAGTACGCGCCGAGGACGGCTCGGTCACGATCTTCGCGGTGAACCGCGACCGCACAAACCCGCTGCCCCTCGAAGTCGCCCTCGGCGCCCTGGACGTAACGCGGGTCGTCGAACACAGCGCACTCGCGGACCCCGACCCCGACGCCCGCAACACACTCACCGCCCCCGACCGCGTCACCCCGCACACCGTCGAGGGCACGACCGTGGAGGAGGGCCGTCTGACGGCGGTACTGGAGCCACTGTCCTGGAACGTGATCCGGCTGGCGTAGAAACAGAGCTGAAGGGGCTCATTGAAGGCCCGGACCTTGAAAGGTCCGGGCCTTCGGCCCCCCTGGCTTACCATTCGATCGGCTTCCATGCGACGCATGTTGGCCGGACCCCTCCCGCGAAGACAAATTCCTTCGCGGCCTGTCGGACAAGGTCTAGGGAGATCTCGCATTCGTCGGGAAGCTCCCGCATGTGACCCATGAGATGGTAGAGGGGTTCCTTGCGGCTACCCGGATCTCCCACTGTCGCGAAATTCCCAAACTCATCCATGTAGGTCATAATTCCCGCATTGAGCTCTGCGTTCGCCCCGACGACAAGCTCATGGTCGAAAGCCCCGGCCCACGTGCGTTCCCGTTCCATGGAGTGGATCTGTGCCAGAGTCTGGTATTTCGGACCGCCGGTCAAAAGTTCGTCGATGACCCGGTCCACGTCTTCCGGCGTGACAAGTTTCGCCGGGTCGGCACCATGGCCCAGTTTGTATCGCGCTTCAGCTCTTACTGTCACGGGCCACAACTCGTCCTGCATCAGCCGCTCAACGTTCCCCACCACGGCCCGCAGCCTACCGAATCGACCAAATGAGGTGACCGCTTAGCTAAGCCACGCGCAGCAGGAGGCGGCGAGCAGTTCCTGGTCCTCGCCGGATACGAGCCGAGAGGAGCAGGCCGCGGCCCTCAGGAAGACACTCGCCCAGGCCTGTGATCACGCGGTGGATCGAGGATCAGCTCACAAGTACGAACAGCTCCCAGATCACAGGGTAGAGCGGCAGGATAATGAACACGGAACCAACTATCTTGGAGATTTTATCTACATCGCGACGCCCTTCCCGGTTAAAGAAGTCGGCGAGCCCGCGGTAATTCCTCACCAGTGCAACACCAAAAAGCACTAGCGGTACAGCTACGAGAATTACTATAATGAGATTCATTTCCACTTCCTAGGGTCACCCGGCAGGGGTCTCGAAGCCTGCCGGGTGACTTACTCGAAGTCGAGTGTGAACTGCTCTGGGGCTGTCAACCGCTGCTACGAGTACGGGATCCAGGACAACCCACGACTGGGAGACCAGCTGCCTCCCAATGTGATTGGTCCTTGCACAGCATATCCCATACCTGCAGCGTAGCCGTATTGGTAGTAGTTCCCGCCGGAAACTCTCCTTCCTACGGCAGCATTTCCTCCCAAGAAGCCGTTTGCCGCTGTCACGTTCGCCAGTTGGAAGGCTTGATCCTCTGGCGTGGCCGTATTGACCCCTGCAGAGAAGCCTAGAAAACGGCCGGCATTTGTGGGCACAATACCCTTGGCTCCACCAAAGGTAATGCCACCACTGATACCGAACGATACGGTGCCATTCTGGAATCCAACATTCGCACAAACCATAAGACATGCCGTCCCTGACACGTACCCGTGCTTCCAGGCATACTCACCAGCCTGCAAGGTGTACTTGCCAGCCCTTTTCAGCACGTAGGCTGTGATCTTTTGATCCGTGCTCATGTGATCCCAAGCCCATCCTTTAATAGAGGCCCAAATGCCGTCCTTCTTGCGCCTTTCAGCGTCCATAGCCGCCTGCTTGCGGGCATCAGCTTGTGCCTTGTTGCGGGCTGCAGCTGCCTGCTTCTTGTAATAGGTGGACTGGTAGTAGGAATTCCAGCTCTTGTTGTATGAAGCGAGTTTCTGCTTGTACTTCTTGGTGGTGCGGCCCTGGCTGTCGAGGTAGCCGTAACTCTTGTAGGCGTTCTTCATAACCTTGGAGTTGCCGTAGCCCTGGCCGGTGAAGTCGTCGTAGATCATCCGTCCGTCGGGGTCGGATGCGGTGACGGGTCGGCTGTTGGCGTAGGCATAGGCGTTCATCTGCAGGGGGTCGTCGATGTCGATGAGAGGGTCGACGGAGATGAAGCTGCCGAGAGTTGGGTCGTATTCACGGGCGCCGAGGTGGATCAGGCCGGTGGGGTCGCTGGTGCCGCCGACGAAGGTACGGGTGCCGGGCATCGTCTCGCTCTGTTCAGAGCGGGGCTGCCCGAACGGCAGTTGGCGGCGACGGGTGAGGGCGAGGGTGGTCATGGCGACCGCAGCACTGGCGGTGCCCTGATGGTCGTTGATGAGGAAGGAGAAGCCCTGGGTGGTTCTCACGGCGATGGTTTCGCCGCCGTGGGTGTAGTAACGGATGCCTTCCTTGACTCCTGCAGGGGTGACCTTGAGTTCGTTGTCGCCGGGCAGGGTGAGGGTCTGTGTGCCGTCGGCGTCGCGGGCGATCATGCGGTTGCCGTCGGCGTCGTAGAGGTAGCTGGTGGTCTTGCCGGCTTCGGTGAGGGTTGCGAGGTGGCCTTCGTCGTCCCAGGTGAGGTTCTGGGTGCGCGCTCCGATGGTGCGGGTCTTGGTGTTGCCGGCCGCGTCATAGGTGTAGGTGCTGGTCTGCCCGTTGTCTGGTCCGCCGCTGATGGTGGCGGTCTGCGGGGCGTGGGGGACGGTGCCGCCTGCGGGGTTGTGGGTGTAGGTGGTGGTGGCGCCGGTGCGGTGGTCGGCCAGCTGGGTGCGGTTGCCGATCGCGTCGTAGGCGAAGCTCTGCCAGTAGGGGTCCGGTCCGCCGACGGTGCTGCTGGTGGGTGCGGCGGTGCAGTCGGTCGTGGTGGTCCAGGCTTCGGTCAGGCGCTGCAGGGAGTCGTTGGTGAAGCACTGGGTGTCGACGGTCCTCTGAAGGTCCTGGCCGCTGGCGGTGGTGAGGCTAGTGACGTTTCCGTCACCGCTCGATGCGCACCTGGGCGGGCGGGTACGGCGAGGTGGACGTCGTACCCACCGCCCAGTACGCACCCGACGAACCCGGCACGGACACAAGGGAGCTGATGACCACCGGGGTCTCGGACGCGGCCCCCCGCTCGCTCACCCACGCGGCGCCGGCGGCGTCCCAGCGCAGGTGGTGTGCCCGGTTCTGGTCCCAGAAGTCCCAGCCGGAGATACGGTCGGGCCGTCCCCGTTCGTCGGCGACGATCCCGGTGAGCATGCCGACCGTGAAGGGCGCGGTGACGCTCTGCCAGGTGGTGCCGTCGCCGTGGAGGAGGGTGACGCCGGGGGGTTTGCCGGGCGGACCGCCGACTCCGTAGTCGTAGCCGGTCAGCCAGATGTCGTCGTGGGTGACCGGGAGCAGGCCGGTGACGGTGAGGCGGATGCCGGTGTAGGCGGGGAGCTCGGTCCAGGCGGTGCCGTTCCAGCGGGCGACGATGCCGGGGCCGTAGACCCAGACCTGCCCGTCGGGTGCCACGTGGACGCCCGAGGGGGTGGCGGTGCTGCCGCTGGGAAGCGGGGGCAGCCACGTCCGCGCGCCCTGCATCAGCACCGAGCCTTCGCTGTCGCGGCCGGAGCACCACACCTCCCCGTCGGGGGCGACCGCGACGCCGGTGAGGGTGGTGCCGGACTGGCCGCGCCCGGGGAAGTCGGCCTCCTGCCACGTGCTGCCGTCCCAGGCGAGGAGGTGGGCGCCGGTGCCGAGGGCCCAGGCGGAGCGGGCGCAGGTACCGGCGACGGAGAGCAGGGCCCCGCCGAAGCCGAGGTGAGCGAGGTCGACCCGCGTCCACGTGCCGCCGGAGTGGACCAGGGCGAGCGGCATGCCGCGGGTACTGCCGTTGCGCCCCTCCTCACCCACCGCCCAGGCGAGTCCGCCCCGGGCGGCGGCCACATCGATCAGCTGCGCGGCGGGAGTGCGCTCGGGCGCACCGACGGCCTCCCACTCCCGGGGCGCGGCGGCGTCCCGCGCGACAGCGGTGCCGGTGTCGGTTGCGGTGCCGAGAACCCCCGCGCCCACCAACGCCCCCACCCCACCCAGAAATCTCCGTCTCCGCACGGCGTTTCCCCCTCCTCAGCCGGACCTGCTGGACACCGTGAACCAGCGCGCGGAAGAAGGCAATGCCGGGGGACAGCCCGTTTTCGGTCAGCTCCAGCGAGCCGTCACCCTTCGGCGGCCTCCCGGATCAGCGGCTCGAACTCACGCCGTACGTAGACGTCGAACGGCTCCGTCAGCGCGCCGTCGATCACCCGCCGCACCTGGTACTCCGTCGCGAGCTTCTTGAACGCTGCGCGGGAGTCGGGCCCCACACCCCCGCCAATGATCAGCACCCCGAATTCCCTGGTCTCCAACAACTTCCGGGCCTCTTCGTCGGTGCTCACTCCCTCCGCGTCAAAGCCGTCCTCGCGCAGTGTGGCCAGCACCGCCGTCACCCTGGCGGGCGTCCTTCCCAGCACGAGTGTCCTCATGGCCGTTCCTCTCCCGTACATCGACATCAGTGGACCCGACCCTAGAATCTCAAGTGGACTTGAGATCAAGTGGCTGCTTCAGCGGACTGAGATACGGGAGATGAAGCCGACCCAGGCCTCGGGGGAGAGGGTCAGTTGGGGGCCGCGCTTGTTCTTGGAGTCGCGGACGTGGATGGTGGTGGGGGAGGTGGCTACCTCGACGCAGTCGTCGCCGGAGCCGCTGCTGTAGCTGCTCTTGAACCAGGCCAGTTCAGTGGTGCTCATAAGGCTCCTCGCATCCGCTGCAACAGGCCTCTGGAGTCTTTGATAGTGAGTG
This sequence comes from Streptomyces spinoverrucosus, assembly GCF_006539505.1. Lineage (GTDB taxonomy): Bacteria > Actinomycetota > Actinomycetes > Streptomycetales > Streptomycetaceae > Streptomyces > Streptomyces spinoverrucosus. Next base: position 1,372 of record NZ_BJND01000046.1, on the reverse strand, counting down.
CCTGTGAGCGCATCCTGGCATATCGCATCTGAAGCGTGCTGACCACCTTTGGTTCAGCGAAGAGCTGGCCGCTTTCCTGACCCTCGCAGTACGCGAACCTGCGGTGCTCCGGCGTCTCCAGCAACCGCATGGGGCCGTGCAGACCAACATGGCTCTCCTGCACCTGCGGCATGATCTGGATCTCGACGTTCCGAAGTTCGGCAATCTCCAGCACGTGGTTGATCAGCTCCCGCGTGACCTCCGCCCCGCCCGTCTGCCGCAGGAAAAGATGCTCTTCGAGGATGAAGCCGAACGCCGTGTTGGGGCACTCCTTCAGGAGCCGTTGGCGCTCGGCTCGCGCGATCCACTGCGCTTCGATCTGCTCGTCGCTCAGTGGAGGCAGTGGTCCACGAACAACTGGCGTGCGTACGCCTCGGTCTGCAGCAGACCCGGAATCATGCGGCATTCGTACGTGTACAGCGTGATCGCCGTGGCCTCCAACTGCGCCCACTGCCTGAACCACGCCGCCAGTCCCGGCTGCCGAATCAGATGCGGCGCCGACCGCTTCAGCGCCCCTGTGTTGCCGAGCACAGGTTCCGCGCGATCCGGGAACTGCGGATCCGCCATCCGTCGCCCCAACTCCACTGAGGCCACCATGTGCTTGGAAAGCCCTACCAGCTCCCCGAACTCCTCCCGGCTCAGCCCCGCATGCTCCCGCAAGGCCTGGACCACCGCCCCGAACGTCCGCAGACTGTCCGACGACTCCGGCTCGCCACCCGTACCCACCACGCCATCGACCACAGCCGGTCACCTCCCGCGCTCATGGTTACGGGATGTCACGAGTACTGTCCACCCCGTCACCGCGTACGCTTGCGCAGCGTACGCGGCTCCGACCTGGAGAAGTACCCTTTCCCGGCGTCACATTGGGCGCATGACAGCACCTTCGGCCCCCCAAAGTCCGGTTACCGTACGTGCGTTCACTCAGCGCCTGAGCGCAACGCCCCGAGGTGCCCGCCTCGCGCGATACCTCGCCCTCGACCAACTCCGGATCTGGGGCCTCCCGTACGACTCCGACACCGCACAGGCCACCGCGGTGATCGTCGCGGAACTCGCCGCCAACGCCGTCACCCACGGCCGCGTACCCGGTAGGGACTTCGAGCTGCGCCTCTCCCTCGTTCCCGGCAGCGTCCGCATCGAGGTCACCGACACCCGTACGGAGCCACGCCCGCCGGATCCGGATGCCGTACGGACGCCGGAGCCGCTCGCGGAAGCCGGGCGCGGCCTCGCACTCGTCGCCGCGCTGGCCGCCCGCTGGGAGGTACTGGACCGAGAGCCACCGCCGGGCAAGACGGTGCGCGCGGAGATCGATGTGCCGGGTTGGCTGTCCCTGCTC
>NZ_BJND01000045.1 GCF_006539505.1 Streptomyces spinoverrucosus | reverse complement strand
CTTCACCGGCCGGGTCTTCGGGATGTTCGCCTCATCGGGCTCGGTCCACTTCGACTGGTTCGACTATGAGCCGCTCGACCACTGAGCGTGGCCACTGATCGGGGCATCGTCGCCACCCACTTGCTCACCGCGCTCATCAGCCACGAGTACCAGCACGACCAGTGGATCAGTGAAGTCCGCGCGGGCGATCTCGGCCACGCGCTCCCGTCCGATCCCGGCAGCGAGTACGTACGCCGTGTCGACGGCTACCTTGTCGTAGACGTCCTGCAGCCAGAGGGAGAGACCCGCCTGTGACAAGCGCCGCCGCGGACACCACCGCCGGTATATCCCCGCGGCCCGAGGCGCAGCGCCGCGTCCTCGCCGTCCTGGTCAGCAGCCAGATCCTGAGCGGGGCCGGGCTCGCGGCCGGCATCACCGTCGGTGCCCTGCTCGCCCAGGACATGCTCGGCTCCACCGACCTCGCGGGCCTGCCCAGCGCCCTGTTCACGGCGGGCTCCGCCCTCGCCGCCGTCGCGGTGGGCCGTATCTCCCAGGCACGGGGCCGCCGACCGGGCCTGGCCGCGGGATACCTGACCGGAGCCATCGGCAGCGCGGGAGTCATCGCCGCCGCCGTCGCCGACAGCCCCGTACTGCTCTTCATGGCCCTGTTCGTCTACGGCGCCGGCACCGCCACCAACCTCCAAGCTCGGTACGCCGGAGCCGACCTCGCCGCCCCCGCCCACCGCGCCCGCGCCGTCTCCACCGTCCTGGTCGCCACCACCCTCGGCGGCGTCGTCGGCCCCAACCTCGCCGCACCCACTGGCACCCTCGCCGACAGCCTCGGCATCCCCACCCTCGCCGGGCCGTTCCTTCTATCCGGCGCGGCCTACGCGCTGGCCGCCCTCGTCCTCGCCGTCTGGCTGCGCCCGGATCCCCTGCTGCTGGCCCGCAGCCTCGACCTCCAGCAGCCGACGCAGACCACCGCGGCGAAGCCCCGCGGGCCGGGGCTGATACCGGGCGCGCTGACGATGATCCTCACCCAGCTCGTCATGGTCGCGATCATGACGATGACCCCCGTCCACATGCACGACCACGGCCACGGCACCGCAGCCTCCGGGCTCGTCATCGCCATCCACGTCGGCGCCATGTACCTGCCCTCCCCGCTGACCGGCTGGCTCGTCGATCGTTACGGCCGTACAGTGATCGCCGCCGCATCCGGCCTGACCCTCCTCGCCGCCGGAATCACCGCTGCTGCGGCACCCGCCGACTCCGTCGCCCTGCTCGCTCTCGCGCTCGCCCTGCTGGGGCTGGGCTGGAACCTCGGCCTCGTCTCCGGTACCGCGATGATCACAGACGCCGTGCCGCTGGCCACCCGTGCCAAGACCCAGGGCATGGTCGACGTCTCCATCGCCATCGCCGGCGCCACCGGCGGCCTGAGCTCCGGCCTCGTCGTCTCCGCCGCCGGCTACCCCGTCCTCGCCCTCACCGGCGGCTTCCTCGCCCTCGCCGTACTCCCGGCCATCGCCGCCACCGCGAGCAGCCGGTGAACCGCTCCACCCCAGGCGATGCGCATCTCCACCCGCGCCAGCATCGTGGCCCGAGCCTCCTCGTCCAACTCACCGCCCACGTCGGACAGTACGCGGGCGGAGCTGAACCGGTCCGGGTCCGACAGCACCTCCCGCACGTCCTCGCAGCGGCAGACCAGGTCCGCGCTCCCGCCGAACGGCGTCTGCGTCGGCAGCACGCCCTCGCCGTCCTCTGACCCGCGCCAGTTCCTCGACCGGATCGAACCCGTTCCGCCGATCCCTGACCTCAGGAAGCGCAGGTGACATCAGTCGTCGGCAGATGCCCGCCTTGAGGTCTCGTCACGCGTGCGGCCGGACACCAGACCCAGCATCGCGGCGATGTCGGCACAGCGCGGGCCGTCAACCGATGCCCGTGGCCTCATCACGCTGTCGTCGCGCGATGCACCGATGGCCTCCCGACGGGGTGATTCCTGTTCAGTCGGCGCGGAACTCCGGCTTTCGATCCGGTGTGGCCGCCGCGAGCGCCTTGGTGACCTCGGCGATGCCGGCGCGCAAGCCGTACACCGGGGTGGCGGGCTGCTGGCGCCAGGACTCGTCGATCCCGCCCGCGTCGACCGTGTCGAAACCGATCTCGTCGATGAGCGCCATCACCTTGCGCTTCGCCTCCTCGTCGTCACCGGCCACCGGCAGGGCCATACGGTCGGGATCTCCTGCCGGGCGGGCCTGTTCGAGGATGTCCTGGGCGAAGGTGCCGTTGAAGGCCTTGATCACGGGGTGCCCGATCTGGCGTTCGGTCCAGCGGCTCTCGGTGAGGCCTTCGTCCTCGATCGCGGCGATCTTGCCGTCACGCTGCCTGGGGTAGTAGTTGCCGGTGTCGATGACCGCGACGTCTTCTGCCGCCCCGTCCAGCAGCCCGGACGGGAGGTTCGGGACTGCCTTCATCGGGACCGTGACGACGACGATGTCGGCACCCTGGGCCGCCTGCTCCGCCCGAGTGGGGGTGGCGCCGGTCTCCTCGGCCAGGGCAGTGAGTGTGTGCGGGCCGCGTGAGTTGGCCACGGAGACGTCGTGACCGAGGGCGGTGAGGCGGCGAGTGAGGTTACCGCCGATGTTGCCGGCGCCGATGATGCCAATCTTCATGACAGGGCCTTCCGAAGGTTCGACAGCTTCGAACCAAGGCTTCAGCGTCGACGTGTAGCCGGCTATTCCGACGAAAGAACCCGACGCCACACCGGCGGCGTACTCCGCGCTGGGATGCGCCCCCGGCCAGGCGTCTGCTGTTCGACTGGTGGGGGAGTCGTGCCGAGGCAGGCCCACCCGCTGGTTCACGATCGATTCCGCGTACGGCGCTCGCCGGCGGGGGCCACCTCCCCTGCCCTCGCCATCCCGGATCGGTGCAGACCGCGCTGATCTCCGTCCGGCCCGGAGACCGCCGTCGCTCACCGGCCATTGCCACCAAGCGACCGTTCTGGCGGACACCCGCGTCAGCCGAGGTGCGCGTAACACCTCAGGACCTCGGAATTGCTCCTCCCCACGCCCCCCGGTTGCTGCGATCGGGCGACGCGCGGCATGTGGAGCGTCGGCGGACAAGGCTTCGGCACCATGCTGAATGGCATGCCTCAACTGCTGAGCCGGGTGTCGCCGTGCCGCCCTGGTCACCCGTTCCCGTCCATCCCGGCCGGTGGTCCGTCACACCGCCGGGCTCGGGTACTCGGTCGGTCCGTCGTCTGTGCCCTCCTCGGCCTGCTTGTCTTCCTGGCCCCCGCCCTCACCCCGGTCGGCTTTACTGGCCGGGCGGCAGCGTTCGGTACGCCGGCCGCTGCCGCGCTCACTGTCGGGTATGACTCCGGCAGGGCTCTGGCCGGGTTCATGATCCAGTCGACCGCCCGGGTGAAGGACCCGGCGGCCGAGGTGTCCAGCCCCGGTTATCCGACGAAGGGCTGGTACGAGGCCGGTCCTCGCTCCACCGTCCTCGCCTCCCTGCTGGCGGCCGGCGTCTACCCCGACCCGTTCCACTCCACCAACCAGAAGTTGATCCCTGCCGCCGACTTCACGGTCCCGTGGTGGTACCGCTCCGACTTCTCGGTCGACGACAGCCGGGCAGGTCGTGCGTATCTCGACTTCAGCGGGGTAACCTCTGCCGCCGACGTGTTCGTCAACGGCCGTCAGATCTCGACGGCGAGCAAGGTCGCGGGGACCTACACCCGACACGAGTTGGACATCACCTCTCTGATCAGGCCGGGCACCAACACGGTCGCCTTCCGGGTCCAGCCCAACGACCCGCGCAAGCACCTCACCGTGGGCTGGCTCGACTGGCTGCAGCCGCCACCGGACCGGAACATGGGCATCGTCCGCGACGTCGTCGTCCGCCGCAGCGGCCCGGTGGTCCTCCGTGACGCTCACGTCGTCACCGACCTGGCCGTGCCGTCGCTGGCCTCCGCCGACCTGACCGTCAAGGCCCGCCTGCGCAACGACTCACCCGACACCGTCACGGCGCGCCTCTCCGGCACGGCCGGGCCCGCAGCACTCGGCCGGCAGGTGACGCTGGCGCCCGGGGAGAGCCGGACCGTGGTCTTCTCCCCGGCCGACCACCCCCGCCTCCATGTGCCTTCGCCACGCGTATGGTGGCCCGCCGGGATGGGCGGGCAGCCCCTGTACGACCTCGACCTGGCCGTGACGGTCGACGGCGTCACCTCCGACACCGCACACACCACCTTCGGTATCCGCGACGTGCAGGCGCCGATCAATTCCGACGGTGCGCGCCAGTACCGGATCAACGGCCGCCCGCTGCTGATCAAGGGCGCGGGCTGGTCCCCCGACGAGTTCCTGCGCTGGGACCCCGCCTACGCCGAGCACCGCCTGCAGTACGTCCGCGACCTGGGCCTGAACACACTGCGCCTGGAAGGCCACCTCGAGCCCGACGAGTTCTTCGACCTCGCCGACCGGTACGGCATCCTCACGATCGCCGGCTGGGAGTGCTGCAACAAGTGGGAAGGGGAGGTCAACCGTTCAGAGTCGGGGGAGAGGTGGAACGCCGCCGACCACGCAGTCGCCCAGGCGTCGATGGCCGCCGAGGCGGCCCGACTGCGCCACCACCCCAGCGTGATCTCGTTCCTGATCGGCAGCGACGCGGCGCCCAACGCCGAGATCGAGTCGGGATACCTCAAAGCGCTGCGGGCCGCCGACTGGAACGTGCCCGTGATCCCGTCCGCCTCCGGGAAGTCGACACCCGTCACCGGCCGCTCCGGGATGCGGATGACCGGCCCCTACGACTGGGTGCCGCCCGGCTACTGGTACGACAAACGCGAGGGAGGAGCCACCGGCTTCAACTCCGAGACCAGCGCCGGCCCGAGCATCCCCACCCTCGACACACTGCGGCGGATGCTGACCCCGGCCGAGCTGGAGACCCTCTGGAAGCAACCCTCCGCTCCCCAGTACCACCGCTCTCCCTCACCCACGTTCTCGACACTCAAGCTGTACAACGCCGCGCTCGCCGGCCGCTACGGACGCCCGACCGATCTCGGCGACTACGTGCGCAAGGCCCAGCTCGCCCAGTACGAGAACGTCCGGGCGCAGTTCGAGGCGTACTCCCGCAACGCCAAGGACACCACGGCCCCCGCGACCGGCGTCATCTACTGGATGCTCAACAGCGGCTGGACCTCCCTCCACTGGCAGCTCATCGACCGCTATCTCGACCAGAACGGGGCCTACTTCGGCGCGAAGAAGGCCAACGAACCCCTCCACATCCAGTACGGCTACGACAACCGCACGGTGAGCATCGTCAACAACCGCACAACCGCCGCCTCAGGGTTGAACGCCCGGGTCACGCTCTTCAACACCGACGGGACCAAGAAGTACGACCGCACGGTGACCGGTGTCGACGTCGAAGCCCGCGGCGTGACCACCACCTCGCTGACCCTCCCGACCACGGTCCCCGGCCTGGCAAAGACGTACCTGGCCCGGCTGCAGCTCACCGACACCAGCGGCCGGGAACTGAGCCGCAACGTCTACTGGCTCTCCACCCGCAACGACGTCCTCGACTACGCCAAGACCGACTGGTACTACACCCCCACCACCTCCTACGCCGACCTGACGGGACTGAACTCGATGCCGCAGGTCACCTTGGACGTGACAGCCACAACGAAGGCAACCAGGGCCGGCACATCCACGACGACCGTGACCCTCCGCCACCCGGGCACCACGAACGCCCCCGCTCTGCTCACCGACGTCGACCTGGTCTCAGCGGACGGGAAGACTCCCACGCTGCCAGTCCACTGGAACGACAACCACATCAGCCTGTGGCCCGGCGAATCGGCAACTCTGGTGGCCTCCCATCGGACAGCTGATCCGGACCGCACCCCACGCGTACGTGTCTCTGGATGGAACGCCCGGTCCGTCACCGTCCCGTCCAGCTGACACAGGCGGGATAGTCGAGAGCATCGACCGGGCACCGCAGCCAAACCCGGACGGCACGACGAACGTCGCGCGGATCGTCGTGCCGTTGTTGGAGGGCGACGACACGGGGATGGTGGGTGAGCCCAGCGACTAAGCCTGGGAAGACGAAGCCGGCGATGCTGCGTTCCTGTCGGCCGACCACCCGCCGAGAGCGAGGTCCGCAATGCCATCGACCGCCCCGAACTGCCCGCGTGCTGGCTGCTGGCCGATCGAGCAGAACTACCGCAAGATGAAGCACAGGCCGCGGGACTTGCCCACCCTGCAGCGGCTGAGCCGACCCCTGAGAGACACGGCGCCGGCCTGTCACCGTGAATCACCTCAGCGCCTGCCGAAGCTCCTCACTTGAGGCCGCTGAGCATCATGCCGCGGATGTAGTACTTCTGCAGCAGCAGGAAGACGATCAGCACCGGCAGGATACTCAGGACGAGACCGGCCATGACGATCGGCATCGTGCGGGTCGGGTCCACGTAGTCCTGCAGGAGCTGGATGCCGACGGGCAGAGTCATCACATCCGGGTTGGCGGTCGAGATGAGCAGCGCCCAGATGTATTCGTTCCACGCATGAACGAACGTCAGCAGACCGAGCGTCAGCACGACCGGCCTGGTCTGCGGCACGACGATCCGCCACCACACGGCGAACTCGCCGGCACCGTCGATGCGTGCCGCCTCAAGGACCTCGTCCGGGATCGAGACCATGAACTGGCGCATCAGGAAGATCCCGAAGCCGTTCACGAGGAACGGCATGGCGAGCGCCGCGATGCTGACGGTCAGGCCCGCGCCCCCACGCCCGAACAGGTCGTTGCCGCCCGCCAGCGGCCAGTGCACCAGGATCAGGAAGTGCGGGATGAAGAAGAGGAACGGGGGGAACATCATCGTCGACAGCACGAGCCGGAAGATCAAGTTCCGGCCGGGGAAGCGGAGTTTGGCGAGCGCGTAGCCGGCGAGCGACGACGTCAGCAGCACCGATCCCGTGATCACGGCGGTTGCGATGACGCTGTTGCGGAAGAGCACCGGCAGATCGAGCTGGTCGATCGCCGCCCGGTAGTTCGACAGGTCGAACGCTTCGGGCAGGAATCGGTACGGCAGCGTACCGGCCTCGCCGGCCCCCTTGAACGACGTCATCACCATGTCGAGGAACGGCACCACCGTGAGCACGGCGCCAGTCACGACCACCAGATACGAAAGCCACGGGAAACGGCGGCGGATCATGCGTCCTCCCCCTTGCGCCGGAAGATCCACAACTGCACAAGGGTGACCAGGAGGACCACCATGAACAGCACGAAGGCGGCGGCGCTCGCAGGGCCCCAGTGGCCGTACGAGAAGGCCTGCCGGTACATCTCCAGGGCAGCCACGTTGGTCGCGTCGCCCGGCCCGCCCGCGGTCATCACGATGATCAGCGCGAACGACTGCAGGCCGCTGATGAACTGGGTGATGCACACAAGCAGCAGGGACGGCCGCAGCAGCGGAAGTGTGATCTTCCAGAAGACGGTGACCGGCCCGGCGCCGTCGAGCGCCGCGGCCTCGTAGTACGACTCGGGAATGGACTTCAGCCCGGCGGTCAGGACGAGGATCGCGGAGCCGACCGAGGCCCAGGCGTGGACGACCACGACCGAGGGCAGCGCGGTGTCCGGGTCCTGGAGGAAGGCCACCGAGCTGAGCCCGAGGGCGTTGAGGACGCCGTTGACGAGGCCACCCGGCTCGTACATGTACTTCCACACGTTGCCGACGGCGACGACGGTCGTCACGATCGGCAGGAAGTACAGGGTGCGCCACAGCCCCTGGAACCTCAGGTTGTCGATGCAGGTGGCGACGACGACGGAGCCGACGAGGGCGAGGACCACGGTGCCCAGAGCGAACAGCAGCGTGTTGGTGAGGATCGGCGCCAGGAACGTCGATCCGTCCGCGAAGAGGCCCGTGAAGTTGTCAGTGCCGAGCAGTTGGATATCGCCGAGGTCGAACCCGGCCCAGCGGGACATTGCCAGCAGCAGCGCGAAGCCGAGCGGCAGAATCAGGAAGACGGCGAAGAACAGCAACGCCGGCGCCAGGAAGAGATAGGCGACGACAACCTGGCGGCGCCGGGCCCGGGCGCGACGGTCGACGGTGGGCCCGGCGGAGCGCGTGCGGGGGGCCGCCCGCTCGGTCGTCGCCGTCGTCAGCGCGTTCACCATGAGCGCGACACCTCTCGATCGACCTGACGGCGGGTGGAGCGCAGTGCCTCGTCGACCGACTGCTGACCGGTCCACATCGCCTCGATGTTCTTGCGCAGCAGCGATTTGGCCTGTTGCGCACCGGGCACGTTCGGTTCCGGCACCGCGTACGCCAGCGCGTCCAGGAAGGGACGCAGGTTCGCATCGCTGTGCGCGCCCAGCAGCGTGCGCATGTCGTCGGCGCGGCCGGTCAGGGAGCCGACCGACACCTGCAGGGAGCTCATTCGGGTCGCTTTCCCACCCACCTTCGCGCTCTTCACGTTCACTTTCTCGGTGTTGAGCCACCGCAGGAACTCCCAGGCCGCGCGCGGGTGCTTGCTGGCCGCGTTGACCCCCAGCATGAAGCCGGTGGAGAGCGTGGCGCGCTTGCCGCCGGCCTCGGGCAGGGGCAGCGGCGCGACGCCGACGTCGCCGTAGTCCTTGCCCATCTGGGTCTTCAGGCTCCCGGTCCACCAGCCACCGCTGACCACCATGGCCACCTGCCCGGACCGGAACGCCTTGTAGACGTTGACACCGGGGGAGCTCGCACCCCTCACGACGAGGCGGTGCTCCAGGTCGAACACGGCCCGTCCGGCCGGCGAGTCGATGGCGGTGCTCCTGCCGTCCTCGGAGACGAACCTGCCGCCCGCGGCGTTGAGCAGGGCGAGTGTCTGGCCCACGGTGGTGGAGTCGTCGACGGTCGACAGCCCGAAGCCCTGGACGAGTGTGTTGCCGTACCGGTCGCGCCTGGCGGTGCGGTAGGCGGTCTCCTCCAGCTCCCGCCAGGTGCGCGGCGGGCCGTCGATGCCGGCTTCGCGCAGCAGCCGCTTGTTGTAGTAGAGGGCGTACGTCTGCACCTCGGTGGGGTAGCCGTAGACCTGGCCGCCCACCGAGGCGGCGTCGACCGCGGCTTCGCCGTAGCCGCGTGTGATCTCCTCGGCGTGCTCGGCCGGAGCGGGCCGCAGGACGCCGGCCCGGACCAGCTGGCCGTTCCACAGGCAGTACGGGTGGAGGATGTCGGCGCCCAGGCCCGCGGCCTGCCGGACCATGAACGTGGTCAGCAGGTCCGTGAACTCGACGGCCTTGGTCTGCACTTTGACCCGGTCGTGGGTCGCGTTCCACTCGTCGACCGGGCCCTGGAGAGCCCCCTTGAGCACCCCGCTCGCGTAGTGGGAGAGCAGGGTGAGGACGATCGGATCCCCGGGCCGCCCGGTCCCTTTGTGCGGCGCGGAGCATCCGGAGGCGAGCAGCGCCGAGGGGAGCGCAAGCGCGAAGTGACGGCGGCTCAGGCCGCTGGTGCGGCGTACCGGCGTCATCCAGCGACCTCCCGGCGCATCACGCGGAACACCCGGGTCGTGGTGAAGCCGGACTTGCGGTACATCTGCCCTGCCGGGGACTGCGCGCCGGTCCACAGGAACCACGCGGAGTGCGCGCGGCGCGCCCGCATCCGCTCCAGGACCAGGTGCAGGAGGACCTCGCCGAGCCCGATGCCGCGCATCTCCTCCAGCACCCCGATCGGGCCGAACCGCTCGTCCACCGCGTCGAACGCGCCGTGCATCGCCCAGCCCACCATGCGGCCCGAAGGGTCCCGGACGACGACGATCCGGTCGAGCGGCGTGCCCGCGGCCAGACACACCCGGATCGTGCACGCCCAGTCCGGACCGAAGTGGCTCCCGGCGAGCGCGAACAGATCCACCAGGTCGTCGTCGGACGGGGTGGCGAACCGATAGCCCTGCGCCGTCAGTTCCTCCACGCGGCGCGCGACGTCCTGAGGGAAGCGATAGCCCACCAGGCCACGGTCCATCGCCTCCGCCTCGTACAGCGTCCGAAAGCCCAGAGACTGAAGGAGCAGGGCCGCTTCCGGGTACGTCTCGGCGTCCAGGCCGGGCAGGACATAGTTCGGGGTGTACGAGGAGAAGTCCACCTGGGTGCGGCCGTGGCCGCGCAGCCAGTCGAGGGCGTCGGCCAGCAGCCGGCGGCCGAGGCCGCGCCTGCGGGCCGCCGGGTCGACGAAGAAGAAGGGGATCCAGCCCTGCTCCGGCTCCAGGTCGGTGCCGGTCATCGGCGTCAGACGGCGCACCGCGTAGGCCGCACCGACGACACGGTCCCCCTCGACGGCGACCCGAAGACCCTCCGGATCGAAGTTGGCGTCGAGCAGCACCAGGGAGCGGAAGCGGTCCGCAGTGACAGGGTCGGCCGGCGCACTGCGCCGCCACACCTCCACCACCTGCGGTCCGTCGCCCGCGCGAAAGCCACGGATGTCGGCCCGGGATGTCGTTGTGTGATCGGTCATCGGCGGCGTTGTCCTTAGGTCGCGCGGTGCGGCAGAACATCTCAGGGGTAGAGCAGCACGTCGTCGCCGACCCATCGGCCGGGCGGCGCCGGCGGATCGCACAGCGGCAGCGGGTCGTCGCCCGCGTCGACGGCACGCCGCAACCGGTCGGACCCCCACAGCAGGTCGATGAATGGACGCTGGTCGCTGCCCTCCACAGCGCTGTCAGCGACGCGCCACGCGAAGTGGTCCGGGTACAGCCGCCGCAGCGTACTGAGCATTGCCACGGCGGTGCGTACGGGAGTGAAGACCTCGCGGTCGGTGACATGGAGCTGGACTCCGCGCAGCCGCTGCCCGGCGTGTTTGTGGAATGTCGGCACGAACCACAGATCACGGAAACGCACGCCCGGCAGGTCGAGTTCGGCGAGCGAGGTCGCGAACCGCGCGTCGATGTACGGGGCCCCGACGACCTCGAAGGGCTGCGTGGTGCCCCGGCCCTCCGAGAGGTTCGTGCCCTCGAACAGGCACGTCCCGGGGTAGACGGTGGCCGTGGCGGGCGTCGGGATGTTCGGCGAGGGCGCGACCCACGGCAGGGCGGTTGCCTCCGCGTCCATGGAGCGCTGCCAGCCGACGACCTCGATCACCGTCAAGTCAGCTGCGTTGCCCGCCACTTGAGAAACGAGCGAGGCGTTGAGATACCGGGCGAGCTCGCCGCAGGTGAGTCCGTGCCGGACGGGTACCGGGGCGCGCCCGACGAAGCTGGCCCACGCCGGGTCGAGCAGCGGGCCCTCGCTGACGAGTCCACCGAGCGGATTGGGCAGGTCGGCGACCACGAACCGTACGCCCGTACGGGCCGCAGAGACCATCAGGTCGAACATGGTCCACACGTAGGTGTAGAACCTGGCCCCGATGTCCTGCACGTCGTACACCAGGGCGTCGACACCGCTGTCGATCAGCAGTTTGTCGAGGAGCTCGCCGCTTAACCGGTACGTGTCGCGGACCGGCAGACCGGTGACGGGGTCCGCATGAGCGGCCTCGCTCTCGCCGGCCTGACCGGTTCCGTGCAGCCCGTGCTCGGGACCGAACAGGGCCACCAACCGCGCGCCGGCCTCGAGCAGCGCGGGTGCGGCCGGGCGCAGGTCGGGCAGAACGCCGGTGTGGTTGGTCACCAGCCCGAGCCGGCCGGGCCCGGCGAGTCCGGGCGACGCGTGCAGTCGTGCGATCCCGGTCGTCACCGCGACGCGGTTGTCCGTGCTCATCCTTTGCCCCGTCTGCCAGTGACATCTCGAAGCCACGGCAGGAAATTTACTGGTATGTCCTGTAATTAAGCAATTATTTACCAACGGGTCGCGCCAAGGACGGCCTGGATCCTTCGGCCCAGTGGGCGCGGAAGGGACCGGGGGCCGACCGGCATCACCTCGACAGGAGCGTCAGCGCAGCCGACGTCATCGCTTTCGTCGCCGAGGGCAGAGCGATGGGCAAATGCGGCGCAAACTCGGGCGAGTGGTTCGGAGGGAGTGCTGCGAGCCGCTCGGCGGCGTTCGCGCCTGCCGTGGCGGACCACTGGCGCGGGCCCACGATCCCGACCATCCAGTAGCCCAGCGGGACTCCCGCGCAGCCGTGGATCTCCTGGCCCGCGTCCCCGTAGAGACCGAAGTCCTCGGTCGCCATCGACGGCGCCCACGGCACGACCCGCTCGGCGCCCAGCACCTGGCGATGCGCCTCGCGCACCACCGCGGTCACCTCCCCGTCCGGAAGAGTGGCGGGAGACCGCGACACCACTGTGATCTCGGGGTCGCGTGGACAGCCGGAGGCGGTCGATTCGGCCCGTACGACCCGCTCGACAGCCGTCACGACACGGTCCAGGGACTCATCGGACAGCGCGCGTACCGTAATGCCCAGCGAGGCACTGTCCGGTACGACGCCGTTGTGCGTGCCGGCGTGAATCTGGCCGACGGTGACCGTGGTCTGCTCCGCGGGCGCGCTCTCACGGGACACGATGCCCTGGAGCCGCAGCACCACCGCGGCCGCGGCGAGTACGGGATCCACCGTCAGGTGCGGCGCCCCGGCGTGCCCACCCCGGCCGTGCAGGGTGACATCCAGTCCGAGACTGCCCGCCAACACGGGCTGCCCGTACCCGTGCGCCACCATGCCTCCCAGCAGTGGCGCGGTGTGCTGGGCGAGCACCGCGTCGGGGCGGCCGAAGCGTGCGTACAGGCCGTCCTCCAGCATGGCCCGCGCCCCGGTCAGCGTCTCCTCGGCAGGCTGGCCGACGATCACCACCGTGCCGCGCCAGTGCGGCAGCGATCGGGCCAGCAGCGTCGCGGCGCCGAGCAGGGCGGCGAGATGCAGGTCATGGCCGCAGGCGTGCATGAAGGGGCCCTGAGCGGCGTACGGCAGGCCGGTCCGCTCCCGGATCGGCAGGGCATCCAGCTCGGCCCGCAAGTAGACGCGCGGCCCCTCGCCGTTGGTGAGGACGCCGACCACACCGTGACCGCCGACGCCCCGGGTCACCGCGTACCCCGCCTCCGCCAGCGCGTCGGCGAAGCGGGACGCGGTACGGGATTCCTCCCCCGACGGCTCCGGATGCTGGTGCAGGTCCATCGCGAAGACGGTGAGCGGACGCACCACAGCGTCCAGTTGCCGCAGGACGGATGCATACCTGCCCGAGGGGACGATCGCCGCTGTGCTCACCCGCACATGATCCGGCGCACGAAGGGCCGTCCGCTGTCAGGGCGCTGCCGTCCGGTGACAGCGCCCTGACAGCGGACGGCAGCCGGATACGTCAGTGGCGACCGGTCCAATGAGGGGGCCGAACACCCCGGGAGGAGCCCGGCGGTGTGTTCACATCAGGAGTGACCATGGCTGACAAGTCGACCCTCGCCGCCCTCGCCGACGAGATCCTGGAGCTGGAGTCGGAGACCTTCGAGATCTCGGACTACTCGGACGCCAGCGAGGTCGTGCTCGCCGGTTCCACCAGCTGCTCTTCCACCTCGACCTGCTCCTCCACCACCAGCACCACCTCCTGCAGCGCCTGATCTTCGGGCCCGCAGTACGCTCTGCGTCCGGCCTCGCCGGACGCAGAGCCGGACACAGAGACGGCCGGGCGTCGTTCCGCACTCCCTCGGGAGTGGCGAGCGGCGGCCCGGCCGCGTCTACGTCCCGCGCTACGGAAACGGATGCGGGACCCGTCGGATCTCCCGCTCCTCCAGATCCGTGTCGCGCAGCCCGCCGCGGCGGGCCGCGGTCCGCAGCCGGGGCATCCGCAGTGCGCGCTGCCGCGACCAGCCGAAATCGATCGGCAGCAGCCCGGGAGCCAGTACACAGACCGTCCGCAGCCCCATCCGCCGCTGCTCCGGCGTGGTCTGGTCCACGACGATCACATCCAGCCCGGCCCGCACCAACTCGTCGCGGCACAGGGCCACATCGTCCGCCAGATCCCGGGTCCGCGGCCGCCCGGAGGCCTCCCACGACGCGTACAGCTCCGCCATCGGACGGACCGCCCTGGGCTCGTGGTACGGAGCCACATGCACCGCCATGTCGGGGAGGCCGTACAGCTGGGCGTGGTCCTTCAGGTGCAGCACCTTCGTGAAGTCGGCCGCCATCGCCTCCAGTTCGCCCTGCCGCTCCCGCACCTGGCCCGGCAGATGCGGGATGTACGTCAGCACCTCCGACAGGGCGCCCTCCAGTGCCGCCGCCGGGTCCAGCGAGGCCCCCGCGCCGAAGGAGTACAGGCCGGGTCCGCCGTCCCGTCGCACCGCCAGCCCGGTCACCACGGGCACGGCGAGGTCGATCCTGTTGTCGAAGGCGTGCACGTCGTAGCCCTGCAGCGCGGCCCGGTCGATCATGGCGCGGACGGTGGGGTCGCCGACCGTGCCCAGGTCGATCTCCGTCAGCCGGGTCCCGCCGTACCAGGCGAGCAGGAAGGCGTCCCGTTCGATCAGTTCGAGCAACCCGCCGAGGACCGCCTCCTCCAGACAGCTGCCGATGGCGCAGCCGTTGGAGCACTCGAACACGAAGTTGTCCGCCGCCACTCCCGCGCTGTAGTGCACCAGCCGGGCGGGCACGAGCAGCGGGCGCTCGTCGCGCAGGGAGTAGCCCCACACCCAGGGGATCGGCCGGCCGGGGTCGAACGGGTCGACGAGCGGGTCGTCACGGTAGGTCTCCGGTGCGTAGAAGCCGCAGTGGGCCGGGTTGAGAGCGTCCTCGCCGAGACTGCTGTACGAGGCGGTGAGCAGCTCCGTTCCGCGCCGCCGGTGGGTCCCGGCGTACCGTTCCAGGCCCTCCAGGAACGCCAGGTCGCGGCTGGCGGCGAACCCGTTGGCCTGGCCGCTCCAGGTCACGTCGGTCAGGCCCGCGTAGCCGCGCATGAACACGCTGCCCGCGACCGGCGCGGTGGTCGGCGAGGTGACGTTGAGCCACGTCCCGGCGCCGAGCAGGCCGGTGACGGGATTCGCGAGCGCCGCCGGTGACAGCGGGTAGGAGGACGCGGGCCGCAGCCGGTAGGTGTCCTCGGCCGGTTTCGGCCGGCTCACCAGGGCGAGCTCGGCCGCCTCGCGGCTGTCCATGCCACCGGGTCCGCAGTGCGGGCACAGCGGGTCGGCGTACAGCGGGAACGTCCGCACGGTCAGGGTCGCCACATCCAGGCAGGACACCTGCGGCAGCGCCCGGTCGGCGGGCGTCGCGCCGGGCGGCACCGGCCCCGGGGAGCCGATGACGGCCTCGTACAGCGCGTGCACCGCATCCGCGACGAACGACGGCTGTTCGGGCCAGTGCGGGGCGAAACTCCACGGCGAGCCCGTCTCCAGGGCGTCGCGCTCGGTGCGGGAGCGCAGCCGCTGCCAGCGCATCGCGAGGCACGCTCCGCAGGCCCGTGCGTCCGCGTCGCCGCCCCACGGCCCCACCAGCACCTCGCGGGACGTGAGGTGCACCATGGCGGCGGGCCGCACCGAGGCGTGCGGATCGTCCCGTACGTCGCGCGCCCCGAGCGGCACCACCTCCGGCGCCCGGCCGGGAGCGCACCGCTCGGCCAGCGCCGACCGCAGCCGGCGCCGTGCCTCCTCCAGCGGTACGCCCTCCCGTACGGCGGTCGTCGTCATGTGCGGTTGCTCCAGCGGAAGGTCTTCAGGCCGATGGCCGCGAAGACGACGGTGAAGCCGATGAGCGCGCCGCAGCCGACGGCGATGTCGCCGAGGCTGCCGCTGCCGGTGAGGGACGCGGAGACGGCGTCGTTGAAGTAGCGCAGCGGCAGCACGCGGGAGACCGTCTGCAGCCAGGACGGCATCATGTCCAGCGGCAGGAACGAGCCGGACAGGAATGCCATCGGCACCATCAGGAAGTTCGCGATGGCGGCCACCGCCTCGGGCGTGTCGGCGTACGAGCCGATGATCACGCCGATCGACAGGAAGGCGGTGATGCCGAGCAGCAGCACGGGCAGGGCCAGCGGCCACCGGGAGTCCAACTCCAGGCCGAACAGCGGCAGCAGCGCGACCGCTATGAAGACCACGGCCTGTACGACGCCGACGGCGAGCGCCAGCACGTAGCGGGAGGCCAGCACGGTCGGCAGGCTCGTCGGCGTCATGCGGATCAGGCGCAGCAGGTCGTCCCGGCGCCACTGCATCAGCGTGAACGCGATGCCGAACACCGCCGCGTTGCCCACGCCCCACGACATCACGCCGGGCGCGATGTACGAGATGTAGGGGCGGCCGGTCTCCTCCACCTCCTGACCGCTGAAGATCAGCCCGAAGACCACCAGGAACACCAGCGGGAAGGCGAAGGTGAAGAAGAGGGTGGCCGCATCCCGGACCTGGGCCCGGTAGCCGGCCGCCGTCAGTGCCCCGTATGCGCTCATGCCTGGTTCTCCGTGTTCTCGGTGTTCTGGGTGGTGCGGTGTCCGGCGTCGGAAGTCAGGCGGAGGTAGACGTCCTCGAGGGTGGCCGTGCGGGTCTGTACGCCGTCCAGGCCGCCGAGCGCGTCGAGCGCCGACAGCACCTTTCCGGACACCTGCGTTTCGAGAACGAGGCTGCCGCCGCGCAGGACCGCGCGGTCCACGCCCGGGATCGCCTCCGCCTCCGCCACGGTCATCCGCTCCGGCGGCAGCAGCAGCGAGGTCGCCGCGCCCGCCGCGCCGACCAGGCCGCGCGGGGAGTCCAGGGCGGCGATCCGGCCCTCCACCAGGATCGCCACCCGGTCGCAGAGGGCCTCCGCCTCGTCAAGGTGGTGCGTGGTGTACACGATGGTCCGGCCCGCTTCCTTCAGGCCGTGCAGCACGTCCCACAGGTCGCGGCGCGCCTGCGGGTCGAGGGCGGCCGTCGGCTCGTCCAGGAAGATCAGCTCCGGTTCGTGGACCAGGGCGGAGGCGATGGCCAGCCGCTGACGCTGCCCGCCGGAGAGGTTCTCCACCCGCGTGTCCCGCTGGTCCACGAGCGCCACGGTCTGAAGCGTCCTATCGACCGCCCCCCGGTCCGCGCCGTAGAGCGCGGCGACCGTCGCCAGGTGCTCGTGTGCCTTCTGACGCACGAAGAACGCGGAGGACTGGGTCTGGACACCGAGCCGCGGAAGCAGCGCGACATTGCGCGGCCAGGGGGCGGTGCCCAGCACGCTGACGGTGCCGGAGTCGGTCTGGCGCAGGCCTTCCATGATCTCCACCAGGGTTGTCTTTCCCGCGCCGTTGGGCCCGAGCAGTCCGAAGAACTCACCGCGGCCGACCTGCAGCGACACCCCGTCCAGTGCCTGGCGGGTGCCGTAGCGCTTGCTCACCTCCTCGACGTGGATGGCGGCGTCCGCCGCGCGGTTGCCGGGGTCCGCCGGCACGGTTTCCGTCTCCGTCATGAACAGCTCCTCGGAACAGGCCCGTCA
Source organism: Streptomyces spinoverrucosus (assembly GCF_006539505.1). Lineage (GTDB taxonomy): Bacteria > Actinomycetota > Actinomycetes > Streptomycetales > Streptomycetaceae > Streptomyces > Streptomyces spinoverrucosus. The sequence continues at coordinate 69,771 of NZ_BJND01000045.1, read as the reverse complement.
GGGGGCGAGCAGGACAAGCACGGCCGTGACCAGACCGGCCGCGATCAGACAGACCAGAACGGACGAGCCGATCCCGTATGCCATGTACAGAACCCGCGCCCGGCGCGGGTAGCCGGCTGCGGCCTGCCGGTCGCGCAACCGCAGTCGCAGGTAACGCCCACTCTCGGGGGCGTAGTTGGACACACCGAGCACGTGGGAGAGCATGGTGTATCCGTCCAGCGGGGGAAGTGGCAGAAGGTTGACCAGCGCCTGAACGCTGCCCAGCAGAAGCAGACCCGACAGCACCCGGCGGGTGGGATCGCCCGCTTCGAGCGCCGCCCACCAGACGGCGAAGGGCAGCAGGAAGAGCAGGTTCGCGAAGGCGCCGGCCGCGCCGATCACCAGCTGGTGCCAACGGCTTTCGAGGAAGCGGTAGTTGTCGACCCGGCAGTACATGATCGCGACGGGCAGCCGCCAGCGCAGGCCGATCTCGCTCACCGTGCCGCCGTAGTGCCGGGCCGCGATGCCGTGTGCCAGTTCGTGGCCTGCGGTGCTCAGCCACAGCAGGGTGAACACGGCGAGCAGCGCCACCGGCTGGTGGAAGAGCCACCAGGTGTCCCGTACGAGCGTGCCGAGCCCGACGGCCAGGACGACCTGCATCGCCAGGCAGAGCGCCAGCAGGGGCAGCAGGACGTGCCGGCGCAGCAGCGGACGCAGCGCCCGGTGCAGGCGCCCGGTGGTCGCGTCGGCGTCGGCGACCAGGCGCAGGCTGCCGCGATAGAGGTTGCCGGTGAAGGGCGGGGCGGGCGGCGTGGCGGCCACCTCGCGGTCGGGTGCGCCCGCGAGCAGCCGTTTGGCACCGAGCAGCCCCAGCAGTTGCTGCCAGTTGGCCTCGCCCAGCCGTCGCCCGAAGGCGGCGGCGTACTCGTCGCCGATCTCCTCCAGACTCCTGACGCCGTCCAGCCGGGAGATCAGGAAGTACTCCTTCGGCCCGACCTCGAAGGCGGAACCGTCCGCGGGGTCCCTGATCAGGTGCACTGTGGCCGGCCCGCGCAGCAGCGGCGCGCTGAGCAGGATGTCCGGCCGCAGCCGGGGACGGTGGGTGAACACCTCGGTCCGCTCAGGTCTCATGAGACGGCCTCCGTCGTGCCTCTGGTGCCGGAGCGCAGGACCCGGCCGAGAATGTGCGAGAGGTACGCCTCGTCGCGGATCGTCACATGGAGGCGGTTGTTGGTCATGTGCATGTACGGCGACAGCAGCAGCGGAAGGGCGACGGCGGGGTCGGTGACCTGTTCGTCGCGGGTGCCGTCCCAGGAGCGGAAGACGAGCTCGCCCGCCTCGGCCAGAGCGACCGCCTTCTCCCGCAACTCCAGGCAGTGCGCCGCCCAGCCGCGCAGGAAGGCAGGCAACCGGTCGAGCCGGTCCGTGGCGATGGCCCGGCGTATCTCGTCGAAGCGGCGGCCGAGGCGCGGGGCCATCTCGGCGTAGTTGCGGTCGTACTCCGTCGAGCCGATGAAGCCGGTGCCGGGGAAGGCACGGTGCCAGAACTCGTAGTAACGCTCCAGGTAGTCGGCGAGTTCGTCGTCGTCGGCCAGGAAACAGCCCGCCATGACCATCATCAACTGCGCCGACGTACCCAGCAGCACGGTCCGCAGGTGCAGGTTCATGGTGCCCAGCGCGTCGATGACGAGATCGCTGGAGTGCGCGAAGTGCCACTCGGCCAGGGCGACGCCGGCGGGTCCGCCGTACTTGCCGTACTCGGGCTCGTACGGCTCATAGGAACGCGAATTGTTCGGCCGCAGCCGCATCCGGCCGTCGTCGCCCATGAAGTCCCCGCGGTCGCCCTCCGGGAACTCGATCTCGAAGAGCGCGTTGTAGAACTCGTTGAGGAAACCGGAGTCGACCTCGTAGAGGGCCGGCCGGCTGCGCAGGAAGGCGTCGACGGACTCCTCGGCGCGGCGGCGCACTTCGGGCGTCGCCTCCTCGGTCGCCGGTTTGAGGCGCAGCCGTACGTGCGGGCCCTCAAGCCAGTAGTTGATGAAGAAGTGACCGGCGAGCAGCCCGTCGTCCTTGAGTCCCGCGATCAGCGGGCCGACGCAGTTCACCAGCAGCGGCTGGGGGTTGGCGGCGTAGAAGATGTGCATGGCCTGCCACGCGCCGGGGGAAGGGGTCAGCTCGGACACGGGGCGTTCTCCTCGGTGCCTCGGGTGGTGGTGAAGGTCTCGACCGAGAGTTCGGCGACGTGGCTGCCGCGCTCGGAGACGACGTGCAGACCGTGCTCGGCGGGCAGCATCTCGCGCAGCTCGACCCGGTCGTCCGGCGACTTGACCAGCGACTCGAAGGCGGTCAGCGACAAGGGGCTGTCGAAGTCGACGTACTGCGGCTTGGCGCCCGCGCCGCCGCGAGGGCCGCTGGAGACGGTGGCGAAGACCCGGGCGGGCAGGCCCTGTTCGCGACACCAGCGCCGCCAGGCCAGGAACACCTCGTCCTCCGGGGTACCGGCGGGACGGATCGGCAAGGACGCGGCGGTGGTCGACCAACTGCGCCGCGCCAGGACGAGGTTGCCGTGCCTAACGCGCGGCCGGCGCGTGACCCCCTGGTGCGCCGGGCCGTGCGGGACCCCGGCCCAGACGTCCAGCGGCGCCATCGACGTCGGCGACAGCAGGAGCAGCGTGCGCGGTGTTTCCGGCAGGGCGAGGGGTACCAGGTAGCCCAGGTACACGGGGATGACCTCGCAGCCGAGGCGCTCGGAGCGCAGCAGCAGGCGGTCCGCGGCCTCGTCGTGCTCCAGGCGCAGATCGTCCAGGTGGATGCGGCGGTCCTCGGGGACGCTGCTCGCCTCGCCGGGACACACGATCTGATAGTCGGTGAGCCGTCCGTGGAGGTTGAGGTTGCTCGTGACGGGGCCGCCGGTGAGCTCGGCGAGGACCGCTCCGGGCGGTGTGAGCCGCACGGCCTGCTCCCGCAACAGGTCGGACAGCCCGGGGCCGTCGTCCCAGACATGCGTGAAGCGGCTGAAGGGGAACGACAGCCCGCCGTAGGAGCGGTTGAGCACCAGCAGCCGCTCACCGCCCTCGGAGGTCACCTGCAAGTGGTGGCTCTGCGGGGTGAACGGCGCTTCGAGGCCGTCCAGTTCGGCCGCGACCTCGGCGAGGTGCCCCTCCTCCAGGACGACGTCGCCCGCACCCGTGTACCCCGCCCACAGCTCACGCATCCGGCCGATGAACGCCCGCCGTCCCCGGTCCAGCGCCCTGATCTCTTCCAACCCCAGCCAGTTCTCCTCCGGCACGTAGTTACCCTGCGCGTCGAAGGGAGCGCGCTTGGCGGTGAAGGAGAGGTACTGGTCGAAGAAGTCCTCGTGGAAGTCGTGCACGAGACCGAGCAGGTCGTCGCACCGGCCGCCCTTGCCGTAGCGGGCGAGGAAGAAGCCCTTGAACGTAACCCGCTGCGGCAGGGTCAGGTCGAACGCCGGAAGGATCCGCTCCACCGAGCGCAGCGCCCCGCCGTCCGCGCCGGTCCAGGCGCCCAGCCCGCACGACACGTCCTCGCCCGCGTCGGCGTCCTCGTACAGCAGCGTCTGCGGCAGCGACACCTCCGCAGCGCCCAGCAGCCGCTGTGCCCCGCTCAGCGAGGCGCGCAGCCGGCGCAGCAGCTTCGCCCGCCCGGCCGTGTCCGCGCCCGGGTACTCCTCGATGAGCGTGGCGGCATGGCCGAGTTCGCCGGCGAGTTCGCCCGCCCAGGAACGGTCCAGCCCCCGCAGGGCGTCGCGGAAGGACCGCAGCGGGTCGACGGTGTGCACGTCGGTGTCCAGGCAGGGCACGCGGATCATGCCCAGGTGCAGCAGCGCGGCCACGTACGTCTCGCACAGCTCGGCGTCCGCCTGCCCGTCGTACTCGGCGCGGAGCCAGTCGACCACCTCCCGGTAGCGCAGCTCCCGCTCGCTCAGCAGGGCGATGAGCCGGTCCAGGGTGCCGCTGCGGCGCAGAAAGAACAGCCGGTCCTTGACCGCGTCGAAGGTGACCGCGGCGTCGTCGTCGCCGGTGGTGACCCAGCGGCGCACGTACCGCACGCGCTGGTCGTCACTGCCCCAGCCCGACGCGAGCCGGACGGGAAGGTCGGCGCGCAGCGCGGGGGAGGTGAGGATCTGCTCCGCGAACCGGGCGAGCACGACGACGTTCAGCCGCACCCGGCCCCGCCAGTCGGCCCGGATGCGCACGGAGGGGTCGTCGCTGTCGTCGAAGGCGCCGAGGGCGACGCCGGTGAACGTGCTGAACGGGCTGGTCTTGCAGGCCGTCCGGTACAGGTACGACAGCACCGAGCGTTCCACTTTCCGCAGCCGCTTGTCGGGCCGCTCGCCCACGCCGAGGCGCACGTACGGCTCCAAGCGGGCTTCGAGGGTCGGTGAGGCCAGCAGGAGTCCATGGCGCAGCCGGTCCTCCTGCAGCAGCGCCCGCAGCGCCCCGCGCGTCCGGTCGAGTTCGCCGCTCAGCACCTCCCGGCCGTGGGCGTGCAGGCCGGCCAGCGCGCGGCGGTCGTCCAGCCATCGTCCGGCCCGCTCGGCCACGCCGGAATCCAGCGTGGCGAGCAGCGTCAGGACGTCGGCGGGGTGCGCGGGCAGCCGGTTGTTGAAGATGTCCCGGCGCAGGGCGAGCAGCTGACGGCGTATGACGCCCTCGTCGTCGGGGAAGACCTGGTCGGCGGCCGGTACGAGCGCATGGAGTACGTCGCTCAGTTCCCGGCCGCGTTCGAGCAGATCCTGCTCGGCGGACAGGACCTCGTCGGCCCAGCGGGCGGTGTCGGGGCAGCGCAGGTCACGGACGGTCTCGATGGGCAGGCCGGCCACCCGCAGGAGGAAGCGCCGGCCCGGCTGCCAACTGGTTCTTCGTGTCACGGCGGCCCCCTGTCAGGCGATGTCGGAGCGGAAGTCGGCGGGCTGCGGCCGCTCGTTGCCGAGCAGCATGATCAGCAGGGGCGCTTCCCCGGAGTTCTCCAGGCCGAGCTCCTCGATGTAGGAGATGTTGTCGAAGCCGAGGGCGACACCGGCGCCGAGCCCCAGCGCGGCCGCTGCGGTGTAGAAGGTCTGCGCGATCGCCCCGACGGTGGCATTGACCAGCCGGTAACCCCGATCGCCGACGGCGTCGAGGACTGCCGTGGTACGCATCGCCGGAACGATCACGGCGGCAGCCTGTTCGAGGTTGTAGTTGGACAGGAAGTAGTTCCGCTGCAGGAACGAGCCCGGCGCGCCCGGCACCACCAACTGCAGGGTGTGGGTGCCGGGTTCGTAGGCGTACGCACCGGGTTCGACGCCGTCGACGTGGTTGACGAAGGCGTACAGCCGTGCGAGCCGTGGCGTGCCGTCGGGTTCGGCGTCGCTGTGCAGCCGTGCCTCGGCGCAGGCGGCGAGCGTGGTGGCCAACTGCGCCGCGGTCACCGGGACGGTCGCGTCGAAGCGGCCGAAGCTGCTGCGCCGCGCGCGCAGCGCCGCACGCAGACTGACCTCGGGCAACGCGGCGGACGGCAGCGCGACCGGATCCGCGGTCCCGGCAAGGGCGGCCGGTGCGCTGCTGTCGAGCGCGCCGGGCGCCGGGCGGTCCGTCGCGTGTTCGGCCGTCGCGCGGTGGATGCGCCGCAGCGTGTCGAAGTCGAGCACGGTCCGGGACCGTTCCAGGTCCTGCCGGGTGACGGCCGCACCGACTGACTCCGGGGCGTCGGAGGTGGACCGTTGTGTGTCCCAGAGCAGCGGTACGACGGCGAACAGCCCTTCCTCGTCCTCGCCCAGTCCGAGCAGCCGGGACAGCCGTGCCTCGTCGAACCAGAGGGCGGGTGCCAGCCGCAGTCCACGGGCACGTGCCCAGATGTGCCAGGTCTGCAGCAGCGCTCCGACGTCCATGCTCACGGCGTGGAAGGAGAAACTGTTGTACTTGAACGCGTTCTGCCAGTACTTGACGCCCAGCACCAGGTACTGGTCCGTCGCCTCGCCGTGCGCCCCGAGGGCCGCGCGGACCTCGCCGCTCACGTCGCCCGCCAAAAGGCGCTGCATGGCGTGGTGCGGCGGGGAGTAGTAGTGCGCGCCGGGCGCGAGTGGTCCGGACGGGCCCGAGACCCAGTAGACGCTCACGGGATACAGACCGCCGCCCGAGGCCGTGCCCCGGGACCAGTTGGCCTGCGGGTAGTGGGGGAGGGCCCCGAGGTCGGTGTTGGCCTGCACGCCGAGGCGTCTGCCCACCAGCCCGTAGGAGTCCAGCAGCATGCCGGACAGCAGGGGCAGCGAGAAGGGCAGTGCCTCGCCGGAATTGCCGTCGGGCAGGCAGCCGGCCGTCACCGTGGCGTGCGAGGGGTACGTCGTGTCGGGCAGCGGGAACGACTCGGCACCCGGGTAGTACTTCGCCTTGCGCGGCCGGTCCGCCCAGTCGGGCACGAAGTCGGCCGGCTCCATCGGAACACGGCCCCGGTGCATGATGGCCGTGGCGTATTCATGGGCGTAGCCCATGGAAGTCTCCTCTGCTGTGGCATGGGGCTTGGAGCAGTGCGGTGCGGGTCGGGCGGTCACGGGAACGGGTGCGGGGCCGGATTGAGGTCGGCCGGTTCCAGGTCCCGCTCGCGCAGCCCCGCCTCGCGCAGTGCGGTGCGCAGCCGCGGCATGCCCAGGGCACGCTGGCGCGACCAGCCGAAGTCGATCGGCAGCAGCCCCGGGACGAGGACGCTGAAGGTGTGCAGGCCCAGCCGCCGCTGCTCGGGCAGGGTCTGGTCCACGACCACCACGTCGAACCCGGCGGCGGCCACCGCGGCGACACACCGCTCCAGGTCGTCCCGCAGGTCGGCCGAGGCGGGCGCACCGCAGTCGTCCGGCCAGGCGAGATCGGAGACCGCGAGCGGCGGCCGCGTGGCCGGGGCACGCAGCAGGAAGTCGGCGTGGACGCCCATCTCGGGGATGCCGTAGACGAGCGGGTGGTCGTGCAGCGCGGTCACCCTCGAGAAGTCCTCCGCCATGGCGCGCAGCCTGGCCTCGTCGCGCAGGGATCTGCCCTGGAGATTGACCGCGTCGGTGGCTATCTCGCACAACGCCGCGTCCAGCGCGGACTCCGGATCGAGCCCGGCGCCCGCGCCGAAGCACATCCGGCCCAGGCCGCCGTCCACTCGTTCCGCGACGCCGGTGACCACGGGGATCGGGAAGGTGATGCGGGTGTCGAAGAATCGGGCCCGGTAGCCGTACATCGCCAGCCGGTCCACCATGTGCCGGGTGGCGGGGCGGGCGCTGGTGGCGGGGTCGATCTCCGGCAGCGGCTGCCGCCCGTACCAGGCGAGGAGGAAGGCGTCCCGCTCGACGACCTCCATCAGGCCGAAGTAGACCGCCTCCTCGACACAGCCGCCAGACGCACAGCCGTTGGAGCTCTCCTGGACGAACCGGTTCTCCAGGCCGGGCGCGTGATAGTACGTCAGGATCTCGGGCACCAGCCGCGGAGCCCGGTCCCGCAGGGAGTAGCCCCACACCCAAGGGATCTCACGGTCCGGCGTGAACGGCAGGACGTGCGGATTCTCCCGGTGGAACGCCTCCGAGTAGAGCCCCACCTGCCTCGGGTCGACCGCGTCGGCGCCGAACTCGTCGAGCGTCCCGGTCACCGTCGTCCGCTTGCCGCGCGCCCGCATGCCCGCGTACCGCTCCAGCCCTTCGAGGACTCCGATCCGCGCACTGGTGTCGAACGAGCTCGCGTGTCCGCCCCAGAACGTCTCCCGCAGATACTCCCCGGAACGCATCGAGAAGCAGCCGATGGTCGCCGACGTGGACGTGGACGAGACATCCTGGACGACGGACGGGCCGAGCGCACCGCACACCGGGTTCGCGAAGGCCGCCACATCGATGTCGTACGCCTCGATGCTCCGCAGCCGGAAGGTCCCCGGCGCGTGCTTCGGCGCGGGGGCCAGGGTGACGACGGCGCCCTCGGGCGTGTCGGGGACGGGCCGGGAGCAGGCCGGGCACTGGGGGTCGGGGACGAGGGGATACCGGCGGACCGACAGCGACTCCAGGTCCAGCACATGGACGTCCGGGAAGGGCTCGCGCGCCGGGTGCGCGTGTGCCTGGGCCACGAGCGAGGCGAGCGCGTCGGCGGCGAACGGGACGGCGTACGGCCAGGGCCCGGACTCGTGCGTGGCGCCGCCCAGTTCGAGGGCGTCGCGCAGCGCCACCGAACGGACCGCCTGCCAGCGCCTGGTCAGGCACTGCGGGCAGGGCGACGCGCCGTCGCCGGGGAAGGGGCCGACGATGGCCTGCCGCGCGTACAGGTGGACGGGGACGGTGCCCTGCGTGCGGGGGCTGCGGCCCTCGGCGAACGCGTCGCCGAAGCCCAGCGCACGCACCGACACGGCGAGGTCACCGTGGCCCTGCCCGTCCAGCGCCGTCCGCAGCAGGTCGGCGACGAGGCGCACCGGACCCGGTGCGGGGGCCGACCTGGCCGTCGTACTAACCGACACGCCGGGCCTCCGACGTCAGCAGGACGCGGACCACGTGGACACCGGCACGCTCCAGGTCCGCGGAGCCCGTCGGTACGACCAGGGCGTCACGGCGCTGTTCGCCGAGCCGGCGCAGCACGTCCGTCCACGACGGCGTGTCCGCCCGCGTGGCGGTCACGGTCCCGGAGACGGCCAGCGCACGCGGATCGAGGTCGCCGAGCACCGGAGCCCCGAACGAGGTCCCCTCCGCGAAGCCTTGCTGCTCCAGCTGGACCTCCCCCAGCAGGTCACGCAGCGCCGCCGACGCCGCGGCCGGGTACGACAACTCGGCCGCCACCGCCCAGCGGGCCCCGGCCCGGGCCAGTACCACCGCCACCCCGGAACGCTCCCGCTCACCGAGGTCGAGCAGTTCGGCCTCGACGCCGAGATTGGCGGCGGAACGCACCAGGAAGGTGAGCTCGGGATCGGCGTCGTCAGGAACGGCGATCCTCGGCACGCCGGAACCCCGTATCGCCCGCTGGAGCGCGTCGTACGCGAGGGCCGACAGCATGCCCTGCGCGGCAGCGTCCGTGACACTCGCACCCGCACTCATGCCGGCGCCGGTCGCCTCGAAGAGCCGGTCGCGATTGTCGGCACCGAACGGACGTACGGCCTCACCCGGCACCAGGAACCGCTCCTTGGTGAGCAGAGAGGTCGCGGCGACCCACCCGCGTACGTCGGTCGGCGCACCGCCGATGCCGCTCCAGGTGCCCAACTCGGCCGGGGCCAGGCGGACGGTGGGCTCCGGCGCCCCGGCGTGGGAGTGCGGGACGACGTGCTCGGCGTAGGCCTCTGCGGCGCGGTGCAGGGCGCGCATCCGCGCCCCCGCCACGTGGTGGACGTCGGCGGCGGCGATACGGCTGAGGCGTCCGTGGCCGAGGGCAAGCTCCACGACGCTGAGCTTGAGCGGTGTCTGCGTGATGCCCTCGTCGTCGTAGCGAGAGAAGACACCGGCGTGCCGGCGCAGCAGCACCGAGCGGTGGTTGAGCGCTTCCACCAGGGCGTCCGCGTCGCGGGCCGTGTCGACGGTGGGCAGCGCGAGCGCGTCGCCGTTCGTGTCCGCGCTCGCGAGATCCACCTCGGGAAGATCCGCCTCCGCGTCGTCCGCGCACCAGGGACACCGGGGATGGGGCAGCAGCGGCTCCGAGGCGACGTCGAGCGACTCCATGTCCTGGATGATCAGTTGTCCTGCCGTCTCGGCGGGCAGCGCGCCCGTCGCCGTCTTGAACACCTCGTAGCCGAGCAGGTTGCCGAGCATCGCGGCCAGCGGCCGGCCGGGGCGGGCTCCGGGAACCGGCGCGGCAGCCGGCTGGTCGAGCGCGAGGGAGCTCCACACGTCGGCGGCCTGCGCAGCGCCGCCGCCCGCCCCCAGGCGCAGCACGGCACACGCCCAACACCCCGTCGCCTGGGCCGACATCGACGGACCGACGACCGCGTGCCGGCCGAACGACCAGGCCGGTATGAGGGTGCGGCCCGCGGGCACCCCGGCACGCAGCAGCGGGAACACGGTCCGGGGCGCCTCGGGCCCGCCCGTGACGATGACGACGTCGTATCCCTCGAAGTCCGCCCAGGTGAGCGGTGCGTGCGGGCCCTCGGACACGGCGAGGTCGTGGACGTCGACCGGGCAGCCGTCGGCACCGGCGGCCTCCGCCTCGTCGGCGATCCCGTCCCGGTCGAGCCCCGGCAGTACGCCGATGGTGGCGCTGCCGTTGCGGAGCAGGCTCAGGACGCACCAGCGGGCCACGAGATCATTGCCGACGACGGCCACCCGGGTGTCGCGGAACCGCTGGAAGCGCCGCGCGGGGTCGTCGGCGTAATGGTCGGTGTAGGCGATCTGGGCCGCGTAGCGGCGCGCCACGTCGTCGGTCGGCTCGGGCCCGTCGAACGCGTCCGGCGAGGGTCTGGAAGGGACGTCCCGGGCGAAGCCCCGCTCGTACAAGGTGCCGACGAGCTCGCCGACCATCACGCGCTGCCGGTCACCGAAGCCCGCACAGATCTCGGCGACGGTGTGCTCGCCGTTGAGATGCGGCACGAGCAGGGTGGCGAAGCGGTAGGCCGACTTGGCCGTCAGCCGGAAGCCGCCGTCGGCGTTGTGGAAGAGGACGCCGTCGGGGGTCTCCGTGAACAGGACGTCGCGTCGAATGCGGGGGCGGGTTGCTGCGACGGCTTCGTACCGTGCGGAAGGCATGCTGATGTCACCTCTGGTTGGGGGGCCGGGTGGTAGAGCGTTGGCCGGTGGGAGCGCTGGCCGGGCGGGGTCGTTGCTGGGGTCAGCCAGGGGTCGGCGCCGTGACGAGGCGGGTCCTTGGCGGGGCGGTCGCGTGCTGACGCGCGTAGACTTTGAGCAGTTCGTGGATGCGGTACGGCTTGGGCGGGCCTTCCTCGATGAACCCGGCGTCCGCCAGCTGTTCGAGCACCTCGTCCGGCACGACCGGCGGCATCGCCGGATCGGTGGTCCGAGCGTCCTCGTGCTCCATGGCCAACAGCAGGAACGCCTGCCTCAGCTCGGGGCTCAGCCGCTGCAGAGCCGCCTCGAAGACGCGCGGTACGGACATGAGCGGCTCGTCCGCCAGAGAGAGCCTGGCCGGCAGATCAGCGGCCAGCCACGCCGCGCAGTCGCCGATGCCGAGGCCCGGACGCGTCAGCAGACGTGCCGCGGCGATCCGCAGGCCCAGGGGGAAGTGCCCGCAGATCCGGGCCAGTTCACGGGCGGCTTCCGGTTCTTCGGCGACCCGCTCGGCTCCCAGTGTGCTGATCAGGAGTTGGTACGACTCATCCTCGGCGAGCGTGTCGAGGCGGTGCACCACACCGCCATGGGTGGCGACCAGGCCGGCGAGACCGCGTCTGCTGGTCACCACGGCGACCCCCTCGGCGGCGGTGGGGAGGAGGGGCCGTACCTGCTCCGCGCTCACCGCGTCGTCGAGGATGAGAAGACGGCGTCCGGCTCCGTTGGAGGGGGGAAGTTGGGCGCGAGCGTCGGCGGCGTCGAGCGGGCTGCCGTCCGTGCCGGTCATGACGATGGTGAAGCGGCCGCCGGGAAAGGCCTCCTGAGCCAGGTGGGCCGCCTGCAGGGCGAGAGCGGTCTTGCCGATCCCCGGGGCCCCGGAGATCACCACCGGACCGGTGTGCGGATCGTCGGCCATCAACCCGCGTTGAATTGAGGTGAGTTGTGTCGCCCGGCCGGTGAAGCAGGGGACCGGCGCCACCGTGGCGATCGTGACCGGCGCTGTCTGCGTAGGCAGTGAGACCCGGGCGGCTTGCGCAGGGGGAGCGGAGGGCGGAAGCGGCGCGGAGGCAGGCGCGGAGTCCAGGGCATCCGGCGACGCGGGGCGGGGCTCATCTGCCGCGCTTGATGGGAGTGCCGCCCTGGCGGATGCTCCTGCCTCGATCGCGAGGCGGGTATGGCCCGGCGGGCTGTCGAGAACCTCGCCACGGAGGATCGCCAGCTCCAGGCGCTGCAAGGGCGCGCCCGGGTCGATTCCGAACTCGTCCTTGAGTCGCTCCTTGACAGACCTGATCTGAGCAAGCGCCTCCGTCTGGCGGCCGGTTCGGTAGAGAGCCTCGATCAACTGCTCAGAGAACCGTTCCCTCTCCGGATGGCGCCTTGCCACGTCCCACACCTCTGCCAGCACCTCGCGACATCGCCCGCGCGCCAGTTCGATGTCACAGAGGCGTTCCAGCACCCTCAGGCGCTCCTCGGTCAGCCGGGGCGCCTCGTCGCGATGGAGCATCTCCGACGAGACGTTCGCCAGCACCGGCCCGTGCCACAGGGCGAGAGCCTCCCTGAGCACGTAGGACTCGGCCTCGGCGTCACCGGCTGAATCCGCCGTGCGGACCAGCTCTCGGAAGCGGACGAGGTCGAGGGTCTCGTGGTCCATCCGCATGCGGTACCCGCCAGGGACCGCCTCGATCGTGTCGTTCGCTATCCCGTACTTCGCAAAGATCCGCCGCAGCCGCAGGACGCAGCTCTGCAGGGCAGCCCTGGCCGTGGCGGGCGGTTCCGTGTCCCAGACGGCCCGCACCAGATAGTCGGTCGACACGGCCGCGCCGGAGTGGATGAGGAGGGCGGCCAGCAGGCTCGTCGGTTTGGACGGCTGCAGGACGGCGGCATGTTCACCATCGGCAATGCTGAGCAGTCCTAACAACTGGAACCGCATTCTGTTCATCGCTCCGTTTTGTCTGGCGCAGGGGGTTGTTTGACGCGCGACGACTCGACAGGAAAGCACGGAAAGGAATCCGCTCTTGCGGCAACGGCCGTCCGGCCCCTTATGGGGTGCCTTTTAAGTGTGTGCCGTCGGACACCTTAGTGACGAGCCGGAGTCAAGTCGATCCCCTGATCGAAAAAATTGAAAACGTGCCGGATTCATGTCTGTATTCCTCGAGTACCCTGCTTCATCCTTCATGTCCAACCTGTCTCCGCTGGCGCGAACTACCGCAGGCAGGAGTGGGGTTGGGGCGTGGTGGGCGGTCGGCCGTCAGTGGACGTCGCGGATCGGCTGGAAGATGAATCCAGCTCTGCTTTCCTTGATTTGCACTCGCGCCGGCCAATGAAGTCGAGTGAATTTTGTGCCGTCACGGCTTCACCTTTCTGAATGAACGAGTCCCGGTGGAGCCGTTAATTCCTGCCGTCGGGCCGGGATCGGGTACGCGAATTGTGTGCTCGTACCGGGACTCGGTATGGCGGGGTATGGGGCCGTGTCGCTTCCGGTCGACCGCTGTGCGAGGCCGAACGCGCGACCGATCCGATCGGTTGCGCAGTGTCAGCATCAGGCGGACTCTGGATCTGATGAATCGGGCCGGTGAGGGCACCATGAGCCATGCGAGGAAGGCGAGCGGGGACATCGACTTCCGAGGCCCGCTGGACGTTCGGAGGGCTGCCACGTTCGTGGTCGACGGCCAGGACATCGTGATCGGCTGGAGTCCCGCGGCGCAGCAGCTCCTCGGTTACGGCCCGACTGAGATCGTCGGGCAGCCCGTCGGCACATTCCTGAGACCCTCGGCGGCAGCCGACTCCCGAACGGCCGAGCCGCTCGTGGCGAGCCCCGCCGAGGCGCCGGCCCCGTCATTCCCGGACCGTGACCTGCACACCGCCGTGCACCGTGACGGTCACCGACTGCAACTCGTCACCGCGGTCTGTCACCTGGCCGGGCAGGCACAGCGCGTCGTCGTGGTGGCCGACAGTGAAGGGCTCGCGGAATGGGACTCCCGGCTGGCCATGTTGGACGGTCTGGCCACCCAGTCGCCTCTGGGTTTCGCCATCTATGACACCGAGCGCCGTCTGGTGTGGTGCAACGCCGCTTCCGAAGAGGAACTCGGGCGGCCGCTCGCCGAAGTCCGGGGCGGCCCGGCCGATGAGCTGTATCCCAGAGGCAGAGTCGTCACACCGGGTTATCCGGAATCGCTGGATGCGGTCATGCGCCATGTGCTGGAGACCGGGGAGCCGATCCTCGATCTGCACTTTCTCGGAGAGCAGCCCAGCGACCCCGGGAGGGTCCATCTTTGGTCCTGTTCCTATTACCGGTTGCAGGATGCGGACGGCCGAACGCTCGGGGTGTGCGAGGACGCGTTCGACATCTCCGACCGTTACGAGGCCCAGCGGCAACTGAATCTGCTGGTCGAGGCCGGCCGCCGCGTCGGCACCACGCTGGACGTGATCGCCACGGCCGACGAGTTGGCCGCGGTGGTGGTGCCCGAGTTCGCCGCCGCCGTCGAGGTCGACCTCGCTGCGGTGGTCCTGGACGGCGAGGTGCCGGACGCTGCGGGTCCGACGGGGGGCGAGCTGATCCGCGCCTCCTCCTGCTCGGCCTCCCATGCGGCCGCGCCCGAGGGCCCGGCGCACTCCTCCGGGGCGCTGAGACATCACCCGCATCCTGTGGAGTACGCGAGCGGCTCGCCCCAGCACCGCAGCCTCGCCTCGGGCGGGCTCGTGCTCGAGGACGACACCCTGGTCGTGCCGTTGCGCGCCAGTGGCACGGCCCTGGGCCTTGTCACCTTCGTACGCCACAGGGGATCGGCAATCTTCGACCGCGCTGCCGTCGCGGTGGCGGACGAGTTGGCCGCCCGGGCCGCGGTCTCCATCGACAACGCCCGCCGCTACACGCGCGAACGCGCCGCCGCCCTGGCTCTCCAGCGGCAGCTCCTGCCGCAGTATCTGCCGCCGAACTCGGCGGTCGAAGTGGCTCATCGCTACCTGCCCACGGACGCTCTCAGCGGCGTCGGCGGCGACTGGTTCGATGTCATCCCGCTGTCCGGAACGCGTGTCGGGCTCGTGGTGGGAGACGTGGTGGGCCATGGTCTCCACGCGGCGGCCACCATGGGTCGGCTGCGTACGACAGTGCGGGCGCTCGCGCCGATGGACATCCCGCCCGACGAGCTCCTCAAGCGGCTCGACGATCTGGTGGGACAGTCGGCGGAGGTCGCTGCGGACCCCTACGGAGCGGCCGCCGGCAGCGATGACGTGGCCACCGGGGCCACCTGCCTCTACGCGGTCTACGACCCCGTCTCGCGGCGCTGCACGATGGCCCGCGCGGGCCACTTGCCGCCCGCGATCATGGAACCGGGCGGACGCGTCAGCTTCCCGGACCTGCCGGCCGGCCCACCCCTGGGTCTCGGCGGACTGCCCTTCGAGTCCCTCGAGGTCGAACTGTCGGCGGGCAGTCTGCTGGCCCTCTTCACTGACGGGCTGGTCGAGTCGCGCGACCGGGACATCGACAAGGGGCTCGACACGCTTGCGAGAGTCCTCGGCGAGGACTCGAACTCCCTGGAGGATCTCTGCGACCGTGTCATTGCCGAGCTCCTTCCCGGCAGTACGACCACCGATGACACAGCTCTCCTGCTGGTCCGTACCCGCGGGCTCGACAGCCGCAGGGTCGCCGCCTGGAGCCTGCCAGCCGAGCCGGTCGCCGCCGGCCAGGCTCGGGAGCTGGTCACCGGCCAACTGAGTGACTGGGGACTGGACGAACTCGCGTTCACCACCGAGCTGATCGTCAGCGAGCTGGTCACCAATGCCGTGAGGCACGCCAAGGGCCCGCTCCGCCTGCGGCTCATCCGCGACAGCACCCTCGTCTGCGAGGTGGCGGACACGGGGCACACTGCCCCCCACCTGCGCCACAGCGCGGACGACGACGAGGGAGGGCGCGGACTGTTCATCGTGGCCCAGCTCGTCCTGCGGTGGGGGACGCGCTACAGCCGGGACGGCAAGTCCATCTGGACGGAGCAGGCCCTGCCCCCGGGCTGACCGCGTCGTGCCGGGGCCCGGGCCCGCAGTCGGCGCGTCGCGTCAAGAGGTCAGATGAGCAGTGAACCGTAGAGAACCGCACCCACAGCGGCGAAGGCCACGTCGGCCCACTGGGGCCATTGAACGGGTGTCCCTTCCCGCCGCGTGGGCGAGGGGCACTGCGGCCATGGCGGGTCACAGAATGCTGAAGGCGGCGGAGCCGGGAGAGAAATGGCCTGACGCGACGGCGGCGACTGCGTAGCCAACGATTGCCCCTGTTGCTGTGGCCGGGAAGCCCGGGCCGAAGGGATTCCAGGCGACGGAAGCTGTCTCGCGCCGGAGGGCGCGGACACAGAGCGCAATGGAAGTGATCACTGCGGCAGCCGCGGCTGCGGTCCACAGGATTACGGGGACGACCAGGAGGGGGCTGGGCGAGTTCATGGGATCTGTCTCGTGAGCAGGCTGTGGTGGTGCCCGGTCGGACGGCCTCGCGGTGCCGAGGACACCGGCGCGAGACGCGCGACTATCGCAGCTGTCGCGCTGATGCCCGCGGCGGAGGACTCGTTGGTGTGAACGTGTGAGTCTCCACGACCAACGGCGGCTCGGGCGGCAAACGTCGGTGACACCAGGAGCGCCGCGTGTGCTGCCACGATCGCGGGCCCCGACGCGTCCGCACCGCTGATCGCGGGCGGTCTTCTGCTGATGCGGACCCGGCGCCGCCAGATGTGGCCGGCGGTGACGGAAACGCGGTGAGCTCAGCCCACCGGTCGCGAACGAAGTAATACTCCGTCAGATGGAGGCGTCCGCCCTCGCCGGGCAGGTCGGCTGGAGGGCGAAGAATGCCGGGGAGACGAAGAGATGGGGCGCAGGGAGTGGCGACCTTGGTGGCCCTCCACCAGCGAGTTCGGCCAAGTGCGCGAGGACGGACGGCTCGGCCCCGCGCCTCGGCGGTGTCAGTCGACCACTACCTTGCCCGGGACGGCTGCCGAATGTGCGGGCCCGAGACCGAAGTTGTCCTCGACCTCTGCCCTCTCGGCGGCGTCGGGGTACGGGTTCGTGCAGGAGACGCCCGCACTGGAACCTGACATGAGGCTGGTGCAGGGACCGGGCTTGCGGTCCGGCAGGCCCAGGATGTGGCCAAGCTCGTGCGCCGAGATCCGGACCGTGTCGTAGCCCTGGCTGACAGCCTGCCGACCGATGTAGACGGTTCCGTTACCGAGCGAGGTGGTCAAGGCCCGGGGCCAGCCATTGTCGGCCAGTATTCGGATGTTGGCGCGCTGCCCGGCTGCGGCCGGGCGCAGCTCGACGCTGTCCACACTCTCGTTCCAGACAGCGGCGCCTCGGTCCACAGCGGTCCTGAACTCCGCCGACGCACTGGCGTCGTACATGACGACGCGTTCCGCGAGGGCCGGCGCATCGGCGTCCGTTGGCGCGGCGTGTGCCTGACCCGCGGTGACGAGGCCCGCTGCGAAGGTGGCAGCGAGGATGGGGGCGAACGTACGTGCGTGCAAGGTCGTCCTCCTGTGGGGGAAGGTGGGCGTGCTCATGCCACGTTCTGGGGCTCCCTGCCCGTGCTCGGCAAACGCCAATCCCTCAATCGACACGCCCGGCGCTGAGTCGCCGCCTCCGCGGACACGTGCACTGTGGGGCTGTCGAGCTGGGGGAGATGGCGCCGATCGGACCGGCTCCTTCAGCGAGGAGTTGGCCACCGAGCGATGGGACGCAGAAGGTGGTGGAGTGCCGGGCCGCGCCGCCAGGGGCGGGTCGCTGAAGACGGTGTCCGCGCAGAAGGCTCCGTCCGCCACAGGTCCCAGGCCGCCGGCGATCGCGGATGTCATGCCCCGGGGTTTCGCGTACGACGGTGCCGCACGCCCTCAGCGGACTCGGCAAGGTCGACCCGCGGACGCGGGAGCGGATCAGACAGGTCGCCGCGCACCGCGCCGTGCTCCGCTCCACTGTTCCGTGCCGCGTCCGTGCCGCCCTGGAGGTGGGGTGCAACCGGCCGACGTTCTCTGGACGTTGGGCCCACTCCGCGCATCCGGGCAGGTTCAGCAACGCCGGAGATCGCCGCTGCTCGCCGGTACATGGGCTCTCCGCACCAGGACCAGCGCACCCCGAACGGCCATGCATCGTGTCGGCGGCGTTGCAGTCGCATTCCGGAGCCTAGGCTCGAGCCATGTTGTTCGAGCATCGCGGCAAGAGCCCCGAGGTTCCGGAGTCCGCCTACGTCGCCCCCTCTGCAGTTCTCTGTGGTGCGGTCGTCCTGGGGGAAAACACACGCGTTCTGCACGGTGCCGTGCTCACCGCCGAGGACGGTGACGTGCGCACGGGGACAAACGTGGTCGTCATGGAGAACGCCCTGATCCGCGGTCGCGGCCGGCACCCGGCAGTGCTGGGTGACGCAGTGCTGATCGGCCCCCACGCGCACATCAACGGGGCGACCGTCGAAGACGAGGTCTTCGTGGCGACCGGTGTGTCGATGTTCCCCGGTGCCGTGGCCGGGGCGGGCTCCGAACTGCGAATCAACAGCGTGCTGCACGTCAACTCACGGCTGCACCCCGGCACCCTCGTACCCATCGGCTGGGTCGCGGTCGGCGATCCGGCCGAGTTGTTCTCCCCCGACCGGCACGCCGAAATCTGGGAGATCCAACGTGCCCTCGACTTCGAGGGCACCGTCTACGGCGTCCCGGGCGACACCCCGATGCGCAGCATCATGGCCCGCCAGGCGGACTACTACGCGGCTCACGTGAATGACCGGCGCCTCGAGGACTAGGCAGTTTCCTTGGGATCACCGGGCGGACCCCAGCCTTGTCGGCCAGGACCGTCCATCGAGACGCCCCGCCAGTTGCCGTACCTCTCCGTCAGTGGCCCGCTGGGTCCCGCCTAGCGGGCGGGGACGGGGAAGAGCATGCAACTGCTCGTGGCGTGAGCGAGCAGGCGATCTGTGGTATCGAACAGTTCGGCTTGCGCCAGCGCGGTGCGGCGCCCTTGGTTGAGAACGGTGCCGACGGCGCGGACCTTGCCGGTGTCGACGGTGATCGGGCGCAGGAATTTCAGATTCAGGTCGAGCGAGGTGTAGCCCATGCCGGCCGGCAGGACGGACTGCACGGCGCAGCCGGCTGCGGAGTCGAGCAGGGTGGCGTAGACGCCGCCGTGGACACTGCCGATGGGGTTGTAGTGCTCCTCTCCCGGTTCCATCGTGAACACGGCGCGGCCTGACTCGACCTCGTCCAGAGTGAAGTTGAGGGTCGCGGCGATGGGCGGGGCGGGCAGGCGCCCGGCCAGCACGTCCCGGAGGAACTCCAGGCCGCTCGCCCGGCCGACCGCAGCCGCGGACACCTGGGGGTCCCCCCACTCGAACGTGCGTGACCTTGCCATAGGGCGTTCCCTCCCGGGCTGACTTCGATACCTGAAGCTAGTCAGTGGCACATCTGGCTGTCAATGTCGAAGCCAGCCTAGGATGAGCACATGACCTGGCTGGAGACCAGTACCGAAAACTGCACGGTGCAGCGCACCCTTGAACTCGTCGGCGAGAAGTGGTCGCTGCTGGTGCTGCGCGACGCCATGAATGGCGTGCGGCGCTTCGACGACTTCCGCCGCCACATGGGGCTGTCCGAGGCGGTGCTGGCGGATCGGCTGCGCAAGCTGGTCAACGCCGGGATCTTGGAGACCGTTCCGTATCGCGAGCCCGGCAGTCGTACCCGGCACGAGTATCGGCTCACCCCCAAGGGCTGGGACCTGTGGCCCGCGATGATCGCCCTCAAACAGTGGGGAGACCGCTACACCGCGGACCCCGAGGGCCCGCCCCTGGAAGTCGGCCACCGCGACTGCGGCGAATCTGTCGAGGCCGTGATCGTTTGCCGAGGAGGCCACGGCGCGCTCACTCCCCGGCAGGCGTTCACCCGCCCCGGAGCCTCAGCCCGCAGTGCGCGCTGACCCCACGGCCCGGCACGGTGGCAGGCAGCTCATACATACCTGAGCACAATGCTCACGGAGCCGTCAGCAGTTGCGGGGTGGACTCGGACTGGGCGGGCGGCCCGCGCCCTGGACGCACGGACCGGCAGAAATCTCTGGACACGCGCCGCCACCACGTCCGGCCCCGCGGACCACATCGCGACCAGCCCGGGCGCGGTGTACCTGTTCGACGCCCGCGAAGGGCACAGCACCGAGGAGTTCGTTCTTCGCGCCGTCACCCCGGCCTCCGGCGCGGGTCCACGTCCGGACGCCGATGGTGAAGGCGAACAAGGTGTGGATCTTCGACAGGCGCTGTGTGATCGCCCGCCACCCCAGGCTGCCCCGCCCAGCCCCGACCCGCCCCGCCCCGCCCCGCCGCGGCGCTCGCGCAGGCCCGTGCGCAGGAGTGTTCACCAAGACGTACGAGGCGTTCTGCTTGGCGGCCAAGGACAGGGCGGGGGAGCGGGAGGGTACTCGGATGCTGATCGACGTGCTGCTCTCGCACCGCCGGTGACGAGGCGGATGTCGACGGCGGGCACGACGAGCAGAAACACGACGAACAGAAAGGTGACACCGCCTATGGAGATGGGGCGGCCGGCGCCAAGGTGATCTCGCTGCGGGCGTGGGAGCTGCCGCCGGACGTGCGCACGGCGCTGCCGGACATGAGCAAGTACGACCGGCTGCTGCAGCCGGTGACGACGAAGGGCACGAGCGCATGACCTCCACCAAGACCGCCGAGCCCACCGAGGAGCGGGTATTGCCGGCGAGGATCCCGCTGTCAGGTGGTCCTGAGGACGTGCTGATCGGCATCGGTGCAGGGGTCGCCGAAGCCGGCCTGACCGTCCGCCACACCACGACCTCGGCCCTGATGAATGAGCTCGCCGAGGCGGACGCGGACGAACGCCTCTCCGGAATGGGCGCCAAGCCGCTGTCCCAGACCTTCACCGACCCCCGTCCGTGCGCGGCGATCGCCGACCGGCTCACCTTCAAAGGCGCGCCGATCCGGACCCGTACCGACTCCCACCGGCCGAAGGCCACCGAGAACGAGTACTGGACCACCAGGTGATCGTGATGGCGGGCGACAAGGGCAAGGGGGCAAGGCAGCCGAGCCGTCCTGACCTGCTGGCGCGTCTGGACGTCGAGCTGGGCCGGATCGACGAGCAGCTGCGCGCCCTGGCCACCGCCAAGGACCGGATTCAGAGCCTGTTGGACGCGGTGGTGGCCATCACCCGGGAGGTGGAGTTGCCCGGTGTGCTGCACCGCATCGTGACCACCGCCATGGACCTGGTCGGCGCCCGCTACGGGGCACTGGGAGTTCTCGACGAGTCCGGCGAGTATTTGAAGCAGTTCGTCGCCGCCGGTCTCTCCGAGCAGGAACGCGCGGCCCTGGCCGAGGTGGGGTTTCCTCGCGGCCTGGGCGTGCTCGGACACCTGATCCGCCACCCCGAACCTCTGCGGGCCGACGACATCCCCTCCCACCCGGCCTCCGCCGGGTTCCCGCCCGGCCACCCACGCCTGCGCACGCTGCTCGGCGTCGCCGTCAGCGTCCGCGGCGAGATCTACGGCGACCTCTACCTCTCCGAGCGACGCGACGGACGACCCTTCGACCTCCACGACGAGAACATCGTCGTCGCCCTCGCCAGTGCCGCCGGCATCGCGATCGAAAACGTCCGCCTCCTCGAACAGGTTCGTGCCGGATCCGAACAGTTCCAGCGGCGTTTGCTGCCGACGCTGCCCGACATGCGGCCCTTCGGCGCCGCCGCCATCTACCAGCCCGCCGCCGAACCCCACCATTTGGGCGGCGACTGGTACGACGCCATCCTGCTGCCCGACGGCGCGGTGGCGGTCGTCATCGGCGACGTGGTCGGCCACGACCTTCACGCCGCCGCCGCCATGGATGCCGCTGCGCGTCCCAAATCACCGTCGGCGCCACGAGTTGCCCGCCTGCGGTGCGCCCACCGTCCGACAGCCTCTCATGTGACGTACCTCACAGGCCCATATCCGTTGGCCTCAGGTCATGGGGCCGCAGCCCTGCCCGGCGCAGCAGGACGAGGATGGGCATGAACGACCAGGACAGGCCGACGCAGCCGCGCGTGGGTGTAGTGGGGCTCGGGGCCATGGGGCTCGGCATGGCGGGCAGCCTGCGCGGAGCGGGCTACGACGTGGGGGTTCACGATCTGCGTCCGGAGGTGGCCGCGGACTTCGCCCGTGACGGTGGGACGGCGTTCGCCTCGCCCGGCGAGCTGGCGGCCACAGTGGATGTGCTGGTCGGGGTGGTGGTCAACGCGGACCAGGTCGAGGCGGTGCTGTACGGCGCCGACGGTGTGGCGGAGCGGCTGCGTCCCGGAGCCGTCTTCGTGATGTGCTCCACCGTCGATCCCGGCTGGTCCGCCGAGCTCGAAGGGCGCCTGGCCGAGCACGGCGTGCTGTACCTGGACGCGCCCATCTCCGGCGGCGCCGCGCGGGCCGCGACCGGCGAGCTGACCATGATGACATCGGGCTCCGCCGCGGCGTACGCGGTCGCCGACCCGGTGCTCGAGGCGATGAGCAGTACCGTCTACCGTCTCGGCGAGCAGGCAGGACTCGGCTCCAAGGTCAAGATCGTGAACCAGCTGCTCGCGGGCGTGCACATCGCCGCCGCGGCCGAGGCGATGGCTCTGGGCATCAAGGCCGGCGTTCCGGCGGAGGCGCTCTACGAGGTCATCACGCACAGCGCCGGCAACTCCTGGATGTTCGAGAACCGCATGGCGCATGTGCTCGCCGGTGACTACACCCCGCTGTCCGCGGTGGACATCTTCGTCAAGGACCTGGGCCTGGTGCTCGACGCCGCTCGGCCGGAGCGCTTCCCGCTGCCCCTCGCCGCCACCGCGCACCAGATGTTCCTCCAGGCGTCGGCCTCGGGCCTGGGGGCGCAGGACGACAGCGCGGTCATCAAGATCTTCCCGGGCGTCGACCTGCCCGAGCCGGTGGAGGGCTGACATGGGAATCCGACTCGGCTGTATCGCCGACGACTTCACCGGCGCCACCGACCTCGCCAACAACCTGGTGCGCGCGGGCATGCGTGTGGTCCAGCTGATCGACGTACCGTCGGCCGGTCCCGAGGAGGCGGTGGACGCGGACGCCGTGGTCATCGCACTCAAGTCGCGGACCGTCCCTGCCGCCGACGCGGTGGACGCCTCGCTTCGGGCGCTTCAGTGGCTGCGGTCGGCGGGGGCCGAGCAGATCTACTTCAAGTACTGCTCCACCTTCGACTCCACGCCCGCCGGCAACATCGGACCGGTCACCGAAGCCCTGATGGACGCGCTGGGCACCGACTTCACCATCGCGACACCCGCGCTCCCCGACAACGGGCGCACGGTGTTCAAGGGGCATCTCTTCGTCGGCGACGTACTGCTCAGCGAGAGCGGCATGCGCCATCATCCGCTCACGCCGATGACCGACTCCAATCTGGTCTCCGTGCTCGCGGCGCAGACCACGCGGGCGGTCGGGCTCATCGATCACACCGTGGTCGCCGAAGGCGCCGAAGCGATCCGGGGCCGTTCCGACGCCCTGCGCCAGGAGGATGTCGCGGTCGCCGTCGTCGACGCCGTGTCCAACGACGACCTCGTGCGGCTGGGCGCGGCGGTCCGGGGGATGCCCCTGGTGACCGCGGGTTCGGGCCTGGCGATCGGCCTGCCCGCGAACTGGGGGTTCAAGCCGTCCCGTGCCGCGGCGCAGCTTCCGCCGGCCGGCGGTCACGCGGCCGTCGTATCGGGATCGGTGTCCGCTGCCACCAACCGGCAGGTGCTCGAATTCCTGCGCAGCGGACGGCCCGCCTTCAGCCTGGATCCCCTGCGGATCGCGGCAGGCGAGGACGTGGCCGGCCAAGCCCTCGCCTTCGCCGAGGCCCACCTGGCCGACGGGCCGGTCCTCGTCTACTCCACCGAGGAACCGGAGGCCGTACGTACCGTCCAGGGACGGCTCGGGGCCGCTCAGGCCGGTGAGCTTGTCGAGCGGACCCTGGCCCGCGTCGCGACGGGCCTCGTGGAACGCGGTGTACGTCGCCTCGCCGTCGCAGGTGGCGAGACCTCGGGGGCGGTCGTGCGGGCGCTCGGCCTGACCGGGCTGCGGATCGGACCCCAGATCGACCCCGGCGTGCCCTGGTGCGCGGCGCCCCTTCCCGACGGCAGCACGCTCCACATCACGCTCAAGTCCGGCAACTTCGGGAGCCCCGACTTCTTCACCTCCTCGTTCGCCCTCCTGGACGAGGAGACCCGATGACCGACCGCCCGGACGCCACCGCCGTCGAGCACGCCCGCCACGAGATCGTCCGCATGGGCACCAGCCTGTTCGCCCGGGGCTACGTCCACGCCAGCGCCGGCAACATCAGCGCCAAGGTCGGCGACAGCCACCTGATCACGCCCACGGACGCCGCTCTCGGCTTCCTCGAACCCGATCGCCTCGCCCTGGTCGACGCGCGGGGCGAGCAGACAGCCGGCGACCGCGCCAGCAAGACCCTGACGCTCCACCGGCGGATCTACGCGGCCGACCCCACGGCCCGGTACGTCGTCCACACCCACTCCACGCACCTGGTGGCACTCACGCTCGCCGGAGTGTGGAGCCCGGACGACGTACTCCCGCCCATCACGCCGTACTACGTGATGAAGGTCGGGCACGTCCCGCTCATCCCCTACCACCGGCCCGGCGACCCGCGCGTGGCCGACCTGGTGACCGACCGGATCGCCGACCGCGCCGCCGACGGCACGCCGATCAGGGCTGTGCTGCTCGACCGACTGGGCCCCGTCGTCTGGGGCCCCGACGCGTCCACCGCCCTCGCCGTCCTCGAAGAACTCGAGGAGACGGCTCGCCTGTGGCTCCTGACCGACCGTCGCCCCGAGCTGCTCCCCGCCCACGCCGTCGACGAACTGAGGTCCGTGTTCGGCGCCGCGTGGTGACCCGCTTCACCCCTGTCTCCGCCCCTGTCGGAGAATCCCCTGAGCCGCACGAAGGATTCCGCTCATGTCCCTGCCCACCACGGCGGCCGGCGTCCCCGATCTCGCTCAAGAGAACGCCGTCTTCCGCAAGGTCGTCCGCCGCATCGTCCCCTTTCTCATCCTCTGCTACGTCGTCTCGTACCTGGACCGGGTCAACGTCGGCTTCGCCAAGCTGCAGATGTCCGACGACCTCGGGTTCAGCGAGGCGGCGTACGGTCTGGGTGCCGGCCTGTTCTTCATCGGCTACTTCTTCTTCGAGGTCCCGTCGAACCTGATGCTCCAGCGAGTCGGGGCCCGCAGGTGGATCGCCCGGATCATGATCAGCTGGGGCCTGGTCTCGGCGTCGTTCATGTTCGTCACCAACGAGGCCACCTTCTACGTAATGCGTTTCCTGCTCGGCGCCGCGGAGGCGGGCTTCTACCCCGGTGTGATCCTGTACTGCACCTACTGGTTCCCCTCGCAGCGCCGGGCCCGGGTGATCGCGATGTTCATGTCGGCCATCCCGGTGGCCGGGATCTTCGGCAACCCGCTCTCCGGCTGGATCATGGACCGCTTCCAGGGTGTGAACGGCTGGCAGGGCTGGCAGTGGATGTTCCTGCTCGAGGCGATCCCCGCGGTCCTCATCGGCGTGGCCACGCTGTTCTACCTCGACGACGGTGTGCGCAGCGCGAAGTGGCTCAGCGACGAGGAGAAGGCCGTCGTCGAGCGGGCGATCGCCGAGGACTCCGCGCACCAGACGGTGCACGGCAGGGTCTGGGACGCGTTCCGCGAGCCCAAGGTGTGGCTGATGTGCCTCATCTACTTCTGCTTCGTGATGGGCCAGTACGCGCTGACCTTCTGGATGCCCACGTTCGTCGAGTCCACCGGCATTGAGGGGCCGCTCGCGATCGGCGTGCTCAGCGCGGTGCCGTATCTGGCCGCCCTGGTGGCGATGAACCTGTTCGGCCGCTCGGCGGACAGGCGCCGCGAACGCCGCTGGCACCTGGTCGTACCGTCTCTCATGGGCGCCGTCGGATTCTCGCTGGCCGCCGGCTGGTCCGGCTCGACCGCACTGTCGCTCCTGGCCCTGTCCTGCGCCGCCGCCGGGGTGCTGACCTGCGCGCCGCTGTTCTGGTCACTCCCGACCGCGTTCCTGGGCGGCACGGCTGCCGCGGTCGGCCTCGCCGCGATCAACTCGGTGGGCAACCTCGCGGGCTTCGTCAGCCCGTACATGATCGGCGCGCTGAAGGATTCGACCGGCTCGACGTCACTGCCGATGTACGTCCTCGCCCTCAGCCTCGTCCTCGGTGCCGCCGCCGTGCTCACCACCGACAAGCAGACCGTCAACCGCTGACGGACCCCCTGAGGGTCCTCACTGAGGAGAGCCGACATGCCGAGGTTCGCCGCGAACCTGTCCATGATGTACACCGAACACGACTTCCTCGACCGCTTCGCCGCGGCCTCGGCGGACGGCTTCGAGGCCGTCGAGTACCTCTTCCCCTACGCCTTCGACGCCGCCGAGTTGCGCCGTCGGCTCGACGATCACGGCCTGCGGCAGGTGCTGTTCAACGCGCCTCCCGGAGACTGGGACTACGGAGAGCGCGGCATGGCGGCACTGCCCGGACGTGAGGCGGAGCTGCGCTCCGGGATCGACCGGGCGCTGGAGTACGCCGCCGCGCTGGGCTGCCTCCGGCTGCATGTGATGGCCGGGCTCGTACGGCCGGACGCGACCGCGGGGGAGCGGGCCAAGCACCGGGACACCTACCAGGCCAACCTCGCCTGGGCGGCGGCACGGGCGGCCGAGGCCGGCATCGACATCCTGATCGAACCGATCAACGGCCGCGACATGCCCGGATACTTCCTGACCACGCAGGGCGAGGCGCACAGCGTGGTCCAGGAGGTGGGGGCCCCGAATCTGAAGGTGCAGCTCGACCTCTACCACTGTCAGATCGTCGAGGGCGACCTCACCACGACGCTGCGCCGTGACGTGCCGACCGGCCGGGTGGGTCATCTGCAGATCGCCGGCGTGCCCGACCGCCACGAACCCGACCGCGGGGAACTCGACATCCACCACCTGTTCGACGTCGTCGACGAGCTGGGCTTCGACGGGTGGATCGGTTGCGAGTACATCCCCGAGGCCGGCACGAGCGAGGGGCTCGGCTGGCTGAACGACTACCGAAGCAACCGAAGGGACCAGGTATGAGGATCGTCATCACGGGCGGCTTCGGCTTTCTGGGGCGGCAGCTTGCCGCCGCACTGCTGGAGGCCCGGACATTCCGGGGCGCGCCGATCGACCGCCTCGTGCTCGCCGACCGCTTCGTCCCCGCCCAGTCGCCGGAGGCGGACGATCCCCTCGTGGACGTCGTACCGGGCGACCTCAACGACAGTCTCGACGACGTGTTCGCCAAGCCGGTGGATGTACTGATCCACCTCGCCTCCGCAGTCTCGGCCGAGTGCGAGGCCGACTTCGACCTCGGCATGAGCGCCAATCTGGACACCACCCGGGCTCTGCTCGAAGCCGCCCGGACGCAGTCGGCCGCGGGCGGGCCTGTGGTGCGGGTGGTGTTCTCCAGCAGCGTCGCGGTCTACGGTTCCGACCCGATGCTGCCGCTGCCGCAGGTCGTCAGCGAGTCGACCCTGCCCACACCACGGTCGAGCTACGGCACCCAGAAACTCGTCTGCGAGCAGCTCATCGCCGACTACACCCGCCGCGGTTTCGTCGACGGACGTGTCGCCCGTCTGATGACCGTGGCGGTGCGCCCGGGCAAGCCGAACGCCGCCGCCTCCGGCTTTCTGTCCGGCATCATCCGCGAGCCCCTCTCCGGCCTCCCGGCCACCTGCCCGGTCGACCCCGACCTGCGGGTGGCCCTGGCCTCGCCGCGGCGCACGGTGGAGGGCATCCTCCGCGTCGCCGAGGTGGCACGCGGAGCCGGGCCGGGTCGGCTGGACGGTGGCATCCCGGTCAACCTCCCCGCGCTGACCGTCTCGGTCGCCGAGATGCTGGCCACGCTGCGGCGGGTGGCCGGCGACGCCGTGGCCGACCTCGTGACGGTCAGGCCCGATCCCGGAGTCGAGGCGATCGTCGGCTCGTGGCCCGCGGTCTTCGACAACGCGCGCGCCGCGGCGCTGGGGCTGGAGCCCGACCCGAGCTTCGCATCGGTACTGCGGCAGTACATCGAGGACCACGCCCAAGCGGTCGTCATGGACGTCGCGGCTCGCTCGGCCCGGTCGGAACGGTCCGTGCCGATAGACTGAAAACCATGTTTTCCAAGGTGAGCGGACCCGTGCGGCTCGCGGACCAGGTCGCCGCGGTGCTCGCGGACGAGATCGAGTCCGGGCGGCTGGCCGTGGGCGACAAGCTGCCGACCGAGGTGGAACTGGTCAAGCAGCTCGGCGTCAGCCGTACGGTCGTACGCGAGGCCGTCTCGCGGCTGCGCAACGCGGGCCTGGTCGAACCGCGGCAGGGCCGCGGCGTGTTCGTTCTGCCCCGCCGCACCAGGCCGCTCGACCTGGAGGCCGAGGCCGCCGACACCAAGGCCAAGGTGCTGCAGATCGTCGAGGTGCGTCGCCCTATCGAGGGCGAGGCGGCGTACCTCGCGGCCACCCGTGCCACCCCGGACGACCTGGCCCGGATGCGTCGGGCCCTCGACGCGATCGACGCGGCCGTGGCGGTCGGCGGTGACGGCGTGGACGAGGACCTCGCCTTCCACCAGTCCATAGCCGAGTCGACGGGCAACGCCGTGATGGTCTCGACCGTCCGTTACCTGGGTGAGGTGCTGCGCGGCGGCATCCGTGTGACCCGCGCGAACGAGGCGCGGCGGGAGGACTTCATCGAAGCGGTCCGCCAGGAACACCACGCCATCTTCGCCGCCGTCGAGGCGCGCGACGCCGAGGCGGCCCGCGCCGCCGCACGACTCCATCTGAAGCACGCCGCGTTGCGGCTCCAGGACGCCGACGACATGTTCTGGAGCGACAGCCCCGACCTCGACGTGGACCTCGACACGGCACCCTGACCGTACGGCACGCCCTGGGGCGGGCGTGCGTCCACGGCCTTGCAGCTCGGTGCCGTCGACCGTGACGTCGTGCGGGACGCCGACGAAGCCGTGCTGCCGCCCGGGCGCCGGTCTCGGGAGCCCCGCGCCGTAGCCCCTTCGAGACGCAAGCGCAACGCTTGGTCACGCAGATTCAGGACCTCGGCTGGGGCGCGGCCGCGGGGGCGGTCGACTACCGGCCTTCGACCGCGAGGGGCCTACAAGCAGCGCAACACGTCGAACGACACCCTCTAGGCGTCCCGGCGTCGGTCCTGGATCTCAGGGAGTTGCTGGAAGCCGGCTGCCTTGTAGGTAGCTACGGCGCCGGCATTGGAGCTCGGGGTGCAGACGATCGCGCTCGACGATCCCAGCTCCCGGAGTGCGGCCGCCGCAGCGACGGTGATCGCTTTGCCGTAGCCGTGACCGCGATGTTCCCGGCGCACGCCCATCGGCTCGAGCAGCCCGGGCTTCCCCGGACCGGCAGACCACACTGTCACCGCCGCCACGGCGTTGCCCCGGTCGTCATACGCCACCAGACACCGGGCGTCGGCGTACGGCAATCCGGCCGCCATCGCCTGCCAGCGCTCGTCCGTGAACGTCGACCCGTCGAACGATGCCCGGTGTACGGCGGTCCGCACGTGCGCCTGCTCCGGACCGATCACCTTGATCCGCACGCCTGGGTCCTTCACCGGCTCCGTGAGGTCGCGGCGCAGCGGCGTCCACGGCTCGTCGGTGTCCCAGCCGTTGTCGAACAGCAGATCTTGGACCAGTGCGCCCATTGGCGCATCGACGTACACCTTCCCCTCCATCAGTACGCCGCGATCCGGCTCGGTCACGTCCTCAACCAGCTGCTGCGCCAGCTCTTCGTCCCGCTGGGCGTCCGGCGCGATCTTCAGCCGCAACAGCTGGGGACCGTCCAGCAGCCCGACGGCGAGAATTTGTCCTTCCCGGCTCCATGTCCGGACCGCCGCGGCCGTCGCCTCTGCACCGAACCGCCAGAACCAGCCGAGGTCCCCCGGATGCAGCTGCATCGGCGCCCCGTCGTACTGCCACTCCCGCAGTACGCCTACAGCCTCGTGCAACCCGTCGACTCCCGGCTTGCCCAACACAATTGGCATACCCCCGATCACACACCACCGCGCCGACGGTCCGCACCCGGTTTCCACGGCCTGGCGTGGTGGGGATTCGGAGCCCACTGTGTGTGGCTTCAGCCGAACGATCGGGCGAGGAACTCGGCGAATGCCTTCGACTGATTCGAGTCCATGTACGCCTGGCGTCCGCGCATGGCCCGTTCCTCCAGCCACTCGACCCAGCCCGCGGTCCGCAGCTCGGCCACGACCACCTGGCCCCGGGTGAACGTCATACGCTCGCCGTCCGCGCGCACGTACCGGAGTGCTCCAGCTCGGCCCCCCCGGCCACCGGAAGAATCACGCTCACTGGCTGGCCGTCCATAGTGAACATCACGCGCTCGCCCGTCTCCTCGACCAGGGCGACCAGACGCCCGAAGTCCTCAATGCTGCCTTCCATTCAAAGCTGCTCTGCCTGGTGGCCGGCCCCCGGACATCAGGACAGTCCTCCCGCGTCGGAGGGGATGGGCCGCCGCTCGTACCGGAGCGCAACACCCGTGACAATCGCGCCGACCCCCTCCCACAGGCCCACCCCGAGGAGGCCGGACGGAGCACGGCCGCCAACCACCGCCAGGATGAAGACCGCGCAGGTCAGCAGGCGGAAGGGGACGGTCCAGCGGAAGAACGCCTTCCAGTCGGAGAGCGAGGCCAGCACGTAGTACACGCCCATGTTGAGCGCCGCCATGGAGGACGCGGTCAGGAAGACCACGGTGTGGTCCCCCTCCGCGCGCCCGGAGCCGCCCACAGGAGCGAAGCCCATGAGCGCGAGCAGGGCGCCCGGGGCGATCAGCCCTACCGCGCCCAAGGCGGCGGCGAAGACGCCGAATACAGCCATTGTCCAGCCGGACAGGGAGCGGGGCAGTAGCTGCACAAAGTCCTCCGCGGATCAGGGGAGTTGCGCGTGTGCGGGACGGCTGGAGTAGGCGCCCCAAGGCCTTACGACGACAACTGGCTGCTCATCGGCGGCACGGTGATACAACTTCTCAGGGCAGCTGTTCCCGTCATGATGGCTGGGCAACCCGTAGGTGTCGTCGTTCGGCCAGCTCCTCCGCGCTGACCATGGTCAGAACCGGGGCCCCCGGCGGCGTGAACATGGTCACCACCAGCTGCGACTGCGTGTCCGCACGGTTGTTGGCGCGCTGGTAGTGGATCACGTCGCCCCCGGGCTCGAAGAGGATCTCGCCCTGGGCACATAGCCGAAGAGCGGCCCGGGCTGCCGGTGCGGTGGCGCGCCGGGGTCACCGAGTACCAGGTTGCTGATCAGCACCGGACGCGTCCGTCTGCCTGCCGCCCCGCTCCTTGTCGCCCTTGAGACATGTCCCACCTGTGCCACGAGAAACCGGTGACACATCCTCCGGCAGCGGCGGATTTCTTTCCAGCACCTACGGCACCGACAGCCGCATGGACAGCAGGGAACTGCGACGCCAACGCGTCGCGTCCATCGTCGGAGGCTCCGGCGCGGCGTCCGGCGGCAGCCGCAAGGGTGTGGCTCCCGGCGCCGACCTGCTGATCGGCAAGGTGCTGGGCGACGACGGTTTCGGCACCCAGTCGCAGGTGATCGCCGGCATGGAGTGGTCCGTCGCGCGGGGCGCCAAGGTCGTCAACATGTCGCTCGGCTCCGAGACGGCCAGCGCCGGCACGGACCCGCTGAGCCAGACCCTGAACGAACTCTCCGCGTCCAGCGGCACGTTGTTCGTCGTCGCGGCGGGCAACTCGGGCCCCGGCCAGGGCACGATCGGTTCCCCCGGCGCCGCCGACGCGGCACTGACCGTAGGCGCGGTGGACCGGGACGACTCCCTCGCCGGGTTCTCCAGCCGCGGTCCCCGGGTCGGCGACGACACGGTCAAGCCCGACGTGACCGCACCCGGTGTGGGCATCGTGGCCGCTCGCGCCTCGGGCCCCACGATGGGGGAGGCGGTCGACGGCTCCTACGTCGCCGCTTCCGGCACTTCGATGGCGACCCCGCACGTGGCGGGAGCGGCCGCGCTGCTGGCACAGCAGCACCCGGACTGGACGGCGAGCAGGCTGAAGGACGCGCTCACCAGCACGGCACGCACCATCGGCGGGCAGAAGGTCACCGAACAGGGCGCAGGACGCATCGACCTCACCGCGGCCACGCGGACCCCGGTCACCGCCACCGGCACCCTGGCCCTCGGCACCTACGAGGCCGACGACAGCGGTACGTCCACCCGCACGGTGCGCTACACCAACCGCTCCGACGCTCCCGTCACCCTCGGGCTGCGCGCCGAGCTGGCGACCAGCAGTGGCCGCAAGGTCGACGACGGTGCCGTGAGCCCCGGTTCGGCGTCCCTCACTGTCCCGGCGGGCGGCACGGCCGAGCTGCCGCTCACCGTGGATCCCTCCCGTGCCGCGCAGGGTGACTACTACGGCTACCTGACGGCGTCCTCCGCGGATGGAATGGTCTCGGTTCACACGACGTTGAGCCTGGTCGTGCGTGGCCCCGTGCACAAGCTCAAGGTCGTGTCCTACGACCTCACCGGCGAGCGCGTCCACTCCCTTCCGACGATCTGGGGCCCCGACGGGTTCGTGGAGTACACCGACCGCGAGAACGCCGTCGCCGAGGTCGAGGAAGGCACGTACCAGATCGTCTCGGGCGGTGTGGAGCAGGAGAACGGCAAGGAGGTGCTGCGGCACATCGTGCTGCCGCAGGTGCGCGTCACCGAGGACACCACCGCCGTCGTCGACCCCCGGAAGACCACCAAGGTCGAGATCCGCACGCCCCGGCCCGCCGAACAGCGCGGCATCCTGAGCTTCCAGACGTACCGGGAGATCGACGGACACGGCTGGATCGACGGAACCATGTACTTCGACCTCGCCGAGGAGCTGTACGTCAGCCCCACCGCCCAGGTCACCGACGGCACCTTCGAGTTCGCCTCCCGCTGGCAGCTGGTCGCACCTCAGCTCGAAGCCGAGGTCGTCGGCGGTCCGCGGGATCTCGGCGCGTTCTACATGCCGCACTCGCCCCTCTTCGACCGGCGCGGTGAGCGGCTGACCGCGGTGGCCGCCGGCTCTGACCGAGCCGGACTTCCGCCGCGTCCGCGGCAAGCTCGCCGTCGTCACCGACGAAACGGGCGAGGGTGGGGCCGAGTTCATGGAGAAGGCGGCCGACCGTCCGGGTCGGAGCCGGCACGGGAGCCGCGCTGCTGAAGCGGATCGCCGAGCGCACCACCACGGTCACCATCAGCGGCACCGCACGGAGCCCGTACCTGTACGACGTCATGCAGGTGTCCGAGCAGCGCATCCCCGAACGCGTCATCCACACGGTGTCCGAGCGCAACAGCGCCGTCGTCCGCTCCGTGTACGCGGACAACGGCGGCGTGCCGTGGGCGGCGGAGCAGCGTTTCGCCCGCCGGCCCTACCAGGACTTCACCTGGCTTCAGTACACCCGGCGCGTGCCGACCGCCTTCGAACGGACCGAGTACGTCACCTCGGGCGACACCGAGTGGTATCAGGTGGTGCTCCACCAGACCGTGGGGGAGGGGGACATCGACAGGCCGCTGACTGTCGGCCTGCGAGAGGCGCCTCGTGCCTACCGGGCGGGCGAACAGGTCCGCCACACGTGGCAGGGCGCGGTCGTCCGCCCCTCGATCCCGCGCGGCGCGGAGCCCAGCACGCGCAACGGGAACATGCTGCGACTGCGGATACCCGAGTTCACCGACTCCGAGGCGGGTCACTGGTCGCGTCAGATCGTACTCGGCGACGGGATCGGCACGGGGGAGTGGACGTCGCTCGACACGGCGAACGCCGAGTTGTTCCGGGACGGCAAGACGGTCCTCGACCTGGCGGACGCGTGGCGGGACGTCGAAGTCCCCGCCGGCAACGCCGAATACCGGCTGCGCCTGGAGACGACCCGGGAGTCCGACGAGTGGGACCACGCCACCGCGACGGACACGTCCTGGTCGTTCCGCTCCGACTCGACGACGGAGGCGACGCGGCTGCCACTGCTCCAGGTCGACTACGACGTCCCGGTCGACGAGCGCAACGCCGTGGGCCCCGGCCGCACGTACTCGCTGGGCCTGAAGGCGCGCAACCAGATCGGCAAGGTGCTCGACCAGGGCGGCTCGGGCCAGGAGTCCCGGATCATCGCGGGCATGGAATGGGCCGCCCGGGACCAACAGGCCAAGATCGTCAGCATGAGCCTCGGGGGAGGCGGCGACGCCACCGACCCGATGAGCCAGGCGGTGGATCGACTCAGCGCCGAGACCGGTGCGCTGTTCGTCGTCGCGGCGGGCAACGGAGGCCCACGATCCGTCAGCAGCCCCGGTGCCGCGGACTCCGCGCTGACCGTCGGCGCCGTCGACTCCGCGGACCGGCTCGCCGACTTCTCCAGTCAGGGTCCGCGTGACGGCGACTTCGGGCTGAAGCCCGAGATCACCGCACCTGGCGTCGACATCCTCGCGGCCCGTTCCCGCTACCAGCGGGGCGGTCAGGGTCACTACACCACGATGAGCGGTACGTCGATGGCGACGCCGCACGTCGCCGGAACTGCCGCGCTGCTGGCCGCCGTCCACCCCGACTGGACCGGAGCGCAGTTGAAGCAGGCACTGGTCAGCAGTGCCAAGGCCACCCCGTCGTACAGCCCGTACGAGGCGGGCGCGGGACGGCTGGACGCCCCGGCCGCGGTGAACACCTCGGTCTTCGCGACCGCCAGCGCCTTCTCCGGCTTCA
The DNA here is from genome assembly GCF_006539505.1 of Streptomyces spinoverrucosus. GTDB lineage: Bacteria > Actinomycetota > Actinomycetes > Streptomycetales > Streptomycetaceae > Streptomyces > Streptomyces spinoverrucosus. Next base: position 35,336 of record NZ_BJND01000045.1, on the reverse strand, counting down.
GCGCCTGGCCCCACGAGCCGGGAGAGACCGACGTCCGCAAGGTCGTGTACACCAACACCGGCGACGCCCCGGTCACCCTCGACCTGGCCGTCGACTCCGCTGCCCCGGCAGGGCTGTTCGCCCTGTCTGAGGACAAGGTCACCGTACCCGCGCACGGCACCACATCGGTCGAGCTGACCGCCGCCTTGGACCGGCTGCCGGACGACCGGCAGATAAGCGGATGGTCACGGGCAAGGACAGCAGTGGCAAGGTGCGGGCCCGAACCCTGATCGGCGCAGCCAAGGAGGGCCGACGACTCAACCTGTCCGTAGTCGCCAAGGACCGGTCGGGCAATCCGCTCGCCGGCCGCGTCGTCCTCGTCGCCGAGAACCTCTGGACGACGCTCGACCTCGACGAATCCGGCACCGGCTCCGCGCGGCTGCCCGTCGGCACCTACAGCGGATGGCTCATCGCCGACGTGCGCGGGGCCAACGGTCCGCACTCGCGGGCATGGCCGTGCTCGCCTTCAACGACGTCGAACTCGACGAGGACCGCACCGTTGCCCCTGGACGGCCGAAAGGCCCGTCAGATCCTCGCCCCCACGCCGAGACAGACCACCGCGGTCGCGCCGCGACTCGACATAACCAGGATGTTCTCCAACAGCGGGGCCGCGTCGTCCATGCTGCCCAATGCGACCTACGACAGCATCTGGGCACTGCCGACCGGCCGACAGGTCACGGAAGGCCGCTTCGAGTTCGGCGCCCGCTTCCGCCACGAGCAACCGGCGCTGACCATGGGCACGAAGGCGGGCACGTTCGAGGACCTGCTGGTCAAGCGCGCGGCCAAGCCGCTGCCGGCCGGCACCCACACCCTGAGGGCGGTCTTCGTGGACGAGGGCGCGGCCCGGGCCCTCGACCGGAAGCACCTACGCGGCAAGGCGGTGGTCGTCCAGGGCAGCGACACCTCGACGATCGCCGAGCAGGCGAGGGCCGCCGCCGAGGCCGGTGCCCAGTTGCTCGTGGTGGTCCGACGGCATTGGCCGTCTTCAGCCCTGGGACGAGACCCCGTGGGGACCGGAGAGCCCGGACCCGCTGACCGTGGCGACGCTCGACGCCGATCAGGGCGGCGGCCTGATCGACGCGCTGCGGCGGGGCTCCGTCGACCTGAAGGTCACCTCGCACCCCACCACCGACTACGCCTACGATGTCGTCCGCCACTGGGCTGGCGCCGTCCCGGCGGATCCGACCTGGCGGGTGGAGCCGCGCAACCTGAGCCGGGTGGACGTCTCGTTCCGCAACCACCGGCCCGGCACGGCGAACGAGTACCGCTACGACGTCTGGGACGGCTGGTCCGCCGGGAACCAGCTCACCGCTCCCGCCCAGGGAGAGCGGACCGACTGGGTCACCTCCGGGACCGCCTGGGTCGAAGACGCGTTCATCCCCACAGAGACCGGGCAGCACTCGCTCGACGTCCTTCGCTACCCGCACGGCAGGACACACTGAGGTCAGCTGGTTCGGGCCCATCCAGCGCCCCCGGATGGGCCCGGTCGGTTACCAGCCGGTGCGCCACCTCGACACGGTGTACATCCCCGCGCCCGGTTGGGGTGATTCCGGTGCCGGCCATGTCGGGGAAGCACACGGCAACTACGCCGTGGACAACTGGATGTCGCTCTACCAGGGCGACCGGCAACTCAACTGGGGCGACGCCGAGTTCCTGCGCGTTCCGGATCTCCCCGCGGAGCGCTTGCCCTACCGGCTGGACGTCGACAACGAGCGGGGTGAGTGGGCCCACCCATACTCGACGCACACCCTGACGGAGTGGCACTTCACCTCCGCGGCCACCGGAGCCGAGGCGTCCGAGTCCCTGCCGCTGATCCAGCTCGACTACGTCGTGGACACCGACACCGCGGGCCCGGCGGACCGGGGCGCCAAGCTGAAGGTGAACGCATCGCATCTGCCTGCGCGGCGGCCGCAATCGACGAGCTCCGCGTCGAGGTCTCCTACGACGACGGGACGACGTGGCACCGGTCCGACGTGGAGGACCACGGTGACGGATGGCGGACGAGGCTGAAGGCCCCGAAGAGCGCAGACTTCGTCAGCCTCCGGGTTACCGCCCGGGACAGCGCCGGCAACACGGTCTCGCAGACGATCACCCGGGCCTTCGGCCTGCGCTGACGTCACCGGACGTACGCACACGGGCGGGGCCGCACCCGACGGCCCCGCCCACCGGCAGGTCATTCAGGGAGCCGGGGCAGGGACTGTCTGGTGGGAAGGACGACAACTGCGGCCCTGACGCGGCATGTTCGGGGCCCGTGGGATGCCGAGGGATGGCCGCGGTATCGATGAGACCCTTGCGGCGACTGGGAACTGCTGCTTCTATCAGGTTAGGAAACTTTCCTATCCATTACCGCCGATGACCCGAGAAAACGGAGGTCCAGGTGAAACAGAGGCTCAAGCTGTTACGTCCGGCCGCGATGGCAGCCGCACTCGGCGGTGCCCTGCTTCTGACCACCGCCGTCCCGAATGGCCCCGCTCACGCAACCCCCGACCAGCGGTCTGCGACGGCCGGCCAGTCGGCCGCGGCAGACACACCGGTCGGCATCAACGGACAGCTCAAGGTCTGCGGCACCAAGCTCTGCAACAGCCGAGGGAACCCCATCCAGCTGCGCGGAATGAGCACCCACGGCACCCAGTGGTATCCGCACTGTCTGACCAGCGGTTCACTCGACGCCCTGGCCCAGGACTGGAAGGCCGACGTCCTGCGCGTCTCGACCTACGTGCAGGAGGGAGGGTACGAGACGAATCCCCAGCACTTCACCAACCTCGCCAACTCCCTGATCCAGCAGGCGACCGACCGCGGCATGTACGTGATCGTCGACTGGCACATGCTCACCCCCGGTGATCCGCACGCCAACCTGACCAAGGCCCAGCAGTTCTTCACCGACATCGCGCACCGCAACAAGGACAAGAACAACATCCTCTACGAGATCGCCAACGAGCCCAGCGGCGTGAGCTGGTCGCGGATCAAGAGCTACGCGGAACAGATCATCCCGACGATCCGGGCCATCGACTCCGACGCCCCGGTACTGGTCGGCACCCGTGCATGGTCCTCGTTCGGTGTCTCCGAGGGTGCCAACGAGTCCGAGGTCGTGAACAACCCCGTCAGGGCCTCCAACATCATGTACACCTTCCACTTCTACGCCGACTCGCACCGCGACGAGTACCTGGCGACCCTCTCCCGTGCCGCTGACGCGCTTCCCGTCTTCGTCACCGAGTTCGGCACCCAGAACTACGCCGGTGAAGGCGACAACGACTTCACCATGTCGCAGCGTTATCTCGACCTCATGGCGAGCAAGAAGATCAGCTGGGTGAACTGGAACTTCTCCGACGACCACCGCACCGGAGCTGTCTTCAAAACCGGGACCTGCGACAACCCCGGCTCCTGGGTCGGCACAGCACCTCTGAAGCTCGCCGGCGTGTGGATCCGGGACCGCATCAGAACTCCCGACACCTTCCCAGTCGGCTGACTCAGGCAGCGCCCGAGTCGGAGGCCGCCGCACAGGCCGCCGGCAGCGCGCCCGGTGGTCCGGCCACGCAACTGCCGGACCACCGGGCGCGACCGCCGCGTCCGCTCGTCCTGTCGGAAACTACGCCGTGTCGGCCGTTCCGCTCCGCCCTGCTGCCGGACGAAGCCTGATTGAGCGTGCCTCAGGCCGAAGCGCGAACTCGGTCAGGGATGGCCGCCACCTCAGCCGTAGCAGTCTGGAGCGGTGGCCGGTCTCCTGGGGGCGTCGTAGTCGACCCGGAGGCCACCGTGTCAAGGGCCGTCGGTGGCGCATGATGGAGGCGCCCGTCCCCTCAGAAGCGAGGTGCCGCGTGCCGATGAAGCGCAAGACCAGGATTCTCCTGGCGGGCCTGGCCTCCGTGGGCGGCGCCGTCGCCTGCGCGGGTCTGCTGCACAACCGCCGACCTGATCGCAGGGAACGCCTCCACGTCACGGTCTTCAGCGAGCCCGGCTACATGGGCCGCAACGAGAGGCTGACCTGGACCGGCGGCGAGCGCGAAGTCGTCCCGCTCACCCGGGTGCAGCTGCCCCGCATCGGCTCGATCAGGCTGGAGCGGTTCGTGTACCGATTCCAGCCCGAGGTGCGGCTACCGAACATGTACATCCTGTGGCACGCCCTCACCGAGCGCCCGGACCGCACGGACCCCGAGGACGGCCTGGCCGGCTTCATCGCCATGCACCAGCTCGCCGGCATGTTCTCAGTGGGCTATTGGGAAGCTGTCCGCGAGTCCGAGGCGCGGTCGGGAGTGCGGCTCTGGGCCGGGCGCCCCGGCTATCCGCTGCCCGCGCACGATAAGGCGGCTTCGGGCGAGGCGGCCGCTCCCGGCGCCCAGCCCTGGCACGACGTCCTGGCCAACACGCCCGACCTCGGCTCCTGGAGCAGCCGCACTCGCTATCTCGAACTCGGCTACCACCACGGGAGCCGCCCCCGCGGCTGATCGGCCGCCTGCCCGACCGAGTGCACAACGCCGTCCTGATGTTACCGTCCGATCATGCTTCGGGCGGAGGATTGATGGAGAGCATCACAAAGAACCGGCAGCCCGTTGAGGCGGATCCGGCTGCGATCCGGCGCGCAAGTCGTCCTCAAGATCGCGCCGCCGCCGGACGTCGAGGTCATGACCTACGAGCGCGGCGCCATGGCCACCGAACTGGCGGCGCTGCGGCTGATCCGGGAGCACACGAAGGTTCCAGTGCCGGTGGTCGACTTCGCCGATCAGAGCCATGAGGTGTGTGACGCCGACTACTTCTTCATGATGTATGTGGGCGCGGACAACCTCAACGTCATCAGGGACACCCTGGCCGAAACGGAGATCAACGCCTACGACGAGGCGCTCGGCGCGATCACCCGCGAGCTCAACACCATCCCCGGCAGCGCCTTCGGCCCGCTGGCCGGGCCGGGCGAAAGCACGTGGCGCGCGGCCTTCCTGCGGATGGTCGAGGAGCTGCTGGGCGACGGCGAGCGACGCGGCGTCGACCTGCGCCACGGCTACGACGTGATCCGCGAAGTCGTGGCCGCGCACGCCAGTTCGCTGGACGAGGTGACCGAGCCCCGGTTCGTCGAGTGGGACCTGTGGCCCGGCAACTGCATGGTGCGCGACGGCCAGATCGTGGCAATCCTCGACCACGAGCGGGCGTTCTACGGCGATCCGCTGATGGAGTTCGGCTTCACCGGGAGCGAGTCGAGCGCTTACGGGAACGCCACGTTTTTCATCCGCGGCTACGGCCACCGGCCGTTCACCACCGCCGAGCGGACCCGTCGGCGGCTGTACAACCTCCACCTCGCTCTGATCCAGATCATCGAGACGAACTTCCGGGCACACACCGACACCGAGCGGTACGACTGCGCGTGCGAACGACTGCGGGACACCGTGGCCCTGCTGGGCGAGTAAGCACACTGACGGTCTCCTCGATGCCGCGCGGCCTCCATCCGTTCCGAGTCCCCTTCATCCTGTCTGGCGGACCGCCATACAGCTAGACGCCGTTTCTTATGGTGGTTTGAACAGGTGGGGGTCCAGTGCTCGGTTCGTCATACGCGCGCGCTCTGGTCAGCGGGGCATGCGGCGCCCCAGGTCTCGTGCCTTCTCGCGCAGTCCCGCAATCCAGGCTTCGCCTTCTGCCGGGACGGACATCCCTGTGACGGCGGAAACCTGCACGTCTTCGAGCAGAGTGCCCGGGGTGGCTGCGAGCTGTGCCCAGTCCACCCTGATTCCGGCGCGCTCTGCGAGAACCAGCACTGTGGCAGTGAAGCCTTCGGAGAGCGCGAGCACTATGGCGTGGCTCGTTCTTCGGTGCTGTGCCAGCAGGGCGTTGACGAAAGTCTCGAAGGCGGCACGGTCGATCTGGCACTCGTCGTTCTCCATCGGCCCGATGCCCGATGGGAGTCCCAGTTCCGCCTCGAACACCGCTACTTGGCGCTGGAAAATACGGGAAGCGCCATTGGATGGGTTCCACACGGTCTCGTCGGCTATCTCGAAGTACTGGCTCATCGCGGCACCTTTCAGCTGATCAGGGCAGGTCAGCGTATCCAGCCGGATCGTCGCTGTCGTCGGTGTTACGTCCCTGGGCAGGCGCTCGGCGGCAGATGAGGGCTGTGGCTGTGCCGTCGAAGGCCAGAAAGGGCTCGGTGCGGGAACGGCGGGTCAGCCGGGTGAACGGTGCTGGACCAGCCCAAGGTCCGACAGTGGTGGCGTTGCGCAGACAGCCTGCCACCACCGTCGCGTCCCATGCCGCCGCGGCGATGGCGGATCCGTTGGGCGAGGGCAGAACGAGTCGGGGGTGAACGGGCCTGCCGTGCCGCAGTCAGGTGAGGGTGCCACCTCACCTGACTGCGGCGAGCTGAATCAGCAGGTGGCGTTCAAACCGGCCCAGTTGGCGCGGTCGTTGTAGCCGCCGTCGCCGGCGTCTCCTACCACCAGGTCGAGCACCCGGACGCCGGTCAGGTCGATGTCGACCTCGCGGACGTCGTCGCGGGTCAGTACACCGCTGTCGAACAGCACCCGGCCGTCACCGAGCACCTGGAAAGTCGAGGTGCCGCCCTCGGGGCCGACGTTGCGTACCGCATCGTCGATGCCGACGGTCGTGGCCAGCCGGGTGCACCGGTCGCCGAGGTAGTAGCGGACCGAGGAGGGCGAGGCGACCCCGATACCGGTCGGGTGGACCTGGCCGAGCATGCTGATCGGTGACCAGCCACCGACGCTCCGGTCGACCGTCGGGCTCATCCACCCACTGGTGGCGCTGATCCAATCGTGGTGTGACAGGACGACGTCGCCGTCCGGCGCCACCGGTGCCACAACCACCGCCGTGGCCGTCTCGTGCCGCAGCCGTCTCTTGCCGGGCACCTCGTAGGAGGTGGTGGCGGTCAGCGCGGCGTTGCCCGGCGCGGCGGTGGCCGGAAGAGTCATCGTGAAGGCCAAGGTCACGGAGCGGTTGGACTCCAGCAGCTTCGGCGCTTTGCCGAGAGGACGGGCTGTCCAGCCGACGGGCACCGCCAGCTCGACCCGCGGTGCGAAGACCGGCCGCGCACCGTCATTGCGGACGGTGACCTCGACCCGGGCCTGGTCGCCACCGGCGACCACCGGGGCGACCCCGGACGGCACCGTGTCGCCACCGACCTGCGTCACCTGCGGAAGACCGGCGACGACGTGCGGAAGACCGGGCTTGCCCGTCGCCGGGCGGACCCGGAACAGGGCCGCGCCGTGAGCCGGGACGGCGGCACTGATGGTGCCGGCGCTCTCGGTGACCTGGTCGGTCCAGGCGTTCTTCAGGGTGAACCGATCCCCGGACAGCCCGACCGACCGGGCAGTCGTGGTCAGCGTCGTCGGGCTGTCGCCCCGGTTCAGCAGCACCACGGCACGGTCACCGCCTGCCAGACGCTTCACCCAGGTTTCCGTCGTACCGGCGGGGCCGACGCGGACGGCCTGGATGCCGGCGGGGTCCTGGTTGATCGCGAGGACGTCGCGGTCCGCGAGGATGCCGAGCGAGGTCTGGCTGAGCTTACGGACGTCGCTGCCGATCACCAACGGCGCGGCTGCCACCGACCACAGCGTCATCTGGGTACGGAACTCCTCGTCGGTCATCCCCAGTTCAGGCCCGAGGTAGTCCGGGTCGTTGAAGTGCCCCGGCCCGGCGACATCGGGATGCCGCGCATTCGCGTCGTAGTTCCGCAGCACGTCCTTGAACTTGATCTCACCGACGAAACCCACATCCGTGTACGTCCGCCAGGACTGCGCGATCGCCGGAGCGTAGGTCCAGGAGTACGTCGACTGCTGCTCCTCCGGATAGTTGCCCCAGTCCGGGGAGGTCACCGGGTTGCAGAGGTTGAAGAGCATGGGGCGCCCGCTGGCGTTGTTCCGCAACGCCTGCGCGAACTCGGTGTAGACGGTCTTCGGGTCGAGGTCCGCGGCGATCCCGCAGAGGTAGTCCACCTTGACCGCGTCGAACTGCCAGGCGGCGAACTGGTCCGCGTCGCGCTGGTAGTAGCCGTGGCTGCCGAGTCCGCACTTGCCCGGGATGTACGGACCGGCGTCGGTGTAGATGCCGGCCTTCAGGCCCTTGGCGTGGATGTAGTCGACCAGCGGCTTCAGCCCGTTCGGGAACTGGTCCGGGTTGGGCACCAGGTCGCCGGCCGAGCTGCGCGGCGTCGGCGCCGCCCAATTGCCGTCGATCCAGACGTACTCGTAGCCGACGTCGCGCAGGCCGCTGCTGACCAGGAAGTCGGCTGTCGACTTGACCTCGGCCTCGGTCGGATCGCCACCCAGCGCGTAGTAGGTGTTCCAGCCCATGTACGGCGTCGGGCTCAGCACCTGCTGAGGGGCCGCCGTCGTGACGGCGACACTGCCGGACGCGGCGCCGGCGTGGGCGGGTCCGTTCACGACCAGCAAGCCGGCCAGGAGGGCCAGCAGGACGGTGAGATGTCGTTTCACATCAGATCCTTCGCTGTCCGATCAAGCGTGCCGACCCGTCCCGGTCGTGAGTCTCAGATGCCGCTCCATCGCTGAGGATGCGGTGATCGCTCTTCGGACCAGTCAACGCCCGCGCGCCTGCGGTGTTTTGGCCAGAACCTTGCAGGGGTTAGCGGCGCGCGTCAACATTAATTCGTAAATTACGAGTTACTGGCGAGGCAGGTCGACCGCAGCCGTCCTGTCATCCCCGTTCTGGAGCGGCGGTGCCGTTGGGAGAGCCCCGGCACCTCCTCGACGAACGTCCTGCGGGAACAACTCTTCCGGTCACAGAAGTACCGACGCACCCGCAGTCGTACCGTGGCCCGGCGCGAGCCCAACGGCTGGATGGTGGACTGGAAGGTGGAGGCCCGGCTGATGTGTCGTGTGTCCGGTACATGCAGTGGGTGTGTGGAGGTCACGCCCCGCGGAACCTCTTCCTGCGCCAGCCTCCCGCCTGCATCGCGTTTTCCGCACCGGTTTCCGTGCGGACCTGGCGGCGCTGCGCGAGGTGATCGGGCCGGAGCGGCTGCTGAGTGTGGATGCCATCCAGGCGTTCGGTGTGACACGGATGCCGTGGGATGCGGCCGATGTACTGGTTGTGGGCGGCCAGAAGTGGCTGCGGGCAGGCTGGTCGACGGGGTTCGCGGCCCTGTCCGACCGGGCGCTGGGCTGTCTTGAGCCGGTTCTGACCGGCTGGACGGGGTGGAGGAGGCGGGTCTCTTCGACGGAGGGGAACATCCGCCTGCCACGGACGCCGGGCGGTGGTCGATCACTCATCTCAGCCCGGTGGCTGCAGGAGCGTTCGCAGCCGCGCTTGATCTTGTGGAGCGGCACGGCGTCGCGGCGATCGAGACCGCGATCGAAGCCCGGGTCACCGAGCTCGTCGAGGTCGTGGAGCGGGCCGGCGGCCGGGTGCTGTCCCCGGCCGATCCGGCACGGCGGGCGGGCATCCTGTCCTTCGCGCTGCCGGATTACGATCCTCGGGTCGTCGGCGAGGCGTTGCAGGCCGAAGGGGTCACCGCGACGGTGCGCGGCGATTCGCTGAGGCTGTCCCCGCACGCTTCGACCCCGCCGGAGGTGTCCGGGCGTGTCGCCGCGGCGCTGGAGTCCCTGCGGGAGTGACCCGGTGCGGTCCGCTGGATGAGGCCGTCCCCTCTTTGGTGAGCTGGCCCGCAGCGAGCGAGCCGCACGGTTGGTGTGATAGCCCGGCTGGGCGATGACCTGCTGTACCCGCTCGCGGGTCATCGGTGTACGCGCTGGGGTGCGTTGGCGTTGAGCACGTTGAACACCTTTTGGAGGGAGACTCCGGCTGCCTCCGCGACGTCCGTGATCGTGGCGTGCCCTCCCGAGACAGGGCGTCAGCTCCCGGAGCTGAGTGTCACGCTCACTCCCTGGAGGGTCTCGGCCGAGCGGCAGCCGCGCTCGGGGGAGGGCGACGGCCCGCGTTGTGGTGCCCGGGGAGGGCTGCGAAGTGTTCGCGGTGAACGCCGAGCGGCGGGTCTTCCGCGGAGGGCCTTCCGGTGGCGGCAGCGAAGGTGCGCGTGGCGTAACCGGCGCGACGGTGGCGGGAGTTCGATCAGCTGACGCCTTCCGGCAGGGCTATGGTCCCGTGGTAGGGCCCCGTGGTCCGCTCGGTCACCTCCTGTTCGAACCGGATGTGCTGCCCCGCCGCTCACGGCGATCTCGCTCTCGGGGGCGGCGACTCCGGCTGCGTGCAACTGCCGCAGGGTCGGGTCGAGTTCGCGCAGGGCCTTCTGTACGACACTCTTGTCCCGTACGCCGGTCAGCGGGGTGGTCGTCTTGCGGACGCGCAGTTCCACTTGGCCATCCGGGCCGTCCTCCGGCGCGGTGACGGTGACCTCGTCGCCGTATCCCCGGAACGCGTCGAGCGCGGCGAGGGGGTCCTCCACCTTGTCCGCGAACTCCGCGTCGGTGAGGGGCCCGTGTTCCCAGCCGGCCGTGTCCTTCTTGACGTAGACCGTCCCGTCGACGACGTAGATCTCCTCAGGCTTGCTCACGCCCTTCCTGAGGGTGGTGCCGGTGGAGTGCAGCGCCCACTCCTCGCCCGTGGTCCGGTGCAGGGCGGCCGTGTAGGTCGCGGCGTTTTCCTGGCCCTGCAGGACCAGGCCCTCGCGGCCCTTCACTGCGAAGCTCCAACCCTTCTGCCCGGCCATCGCCTCCTCGGCGCGGGCGAGGAACTCGGCGGCGGTGCGGGGCTCGGGCTCGGCGGGGGTGGCCTGCGGGCTTTGGGCGGTGGGCTGTGCGGAGTCGACGGGCTTCCCCTCGTCCGCCGACTCCGCACAGCCGGTCAGCGCGGCGGCGAGGAGCAGCGCCGACGCGGCAATGGTCCGTCTCATGCTGCGGCCCTCCCGGCCCTGCCGTGAAGCGTCGGATGGAAGGTCTGGAGCGAATCTCCGGGTCCGCCGATGTCGAAGTGGTTGCGGACCTTGCCGAGCGGGTTCCGGACCCCGCCCGTCCGGCATCCGTACACCGGCCGGCCGAAGTAGGCACGCCGGCCGGCGTCGAAGTCCGCCCACATCGCACCCGCGCGGCGCACGAATACCTCCCCGACGTGGGCGAAGTCCACAACCCTCAGACTGGCAACGGAGTAGTCCAGCGGCAGCCTGTTGCGGGTGGTGACACGGGCGACGAACCCCGCGGCGCACGGCCGCCTGTCCTTGGCGCACGGGACACGCTCGTCTTCAGCTTCCGGCGCCCCCGACCGATCAAGCGGATGTCGCATCACCAACGTCACGGGTAACGGGCGTGTTCATTCGCACACAGCGACCCGGGCCGCTGGGCCGGGACCGCAGGGTTGGTGCCCGGTTTCCGCCCCGGCGGGCGGCGTCGGCACCGGGGCACCACATCTGCGTGACCTTCCGCACGTGTGAACGGTTACGCCGGTCATGCATGCCTCTACTTCGGGCAGACCGGCTGCCGTAGGCGCCGTCATGTCACTCCTCCTTGTTCTCGTCGCGGTCCTGAGCGGACCCCTGGCCACTGCCGGCAGTCACGCGTCGCCCGCGGCGGATCCCGACACGATCCGGGAATGGAACACGATCGCCACCGACACGATCGGCACCAACCTCGGCGCTACTCGCCCCTCGGGCCAGGTGGTTATCTGGCACGGCTTCGTCTCGGCTGCCGTCTACAACGCGGTGGTGGGCATCCGGGGCGACTACGCCCCCTACAAGTGGCGGGTGCGCGGTCCGTCCACGGCGTCGCCCGAGGCGGCCGCCGTGGCCGCGGCCCACCGGGTGCTGGTCACCTATTTCCCCGCCTCCCAGGCGCCGCTTGATGCCGCCTACGCCGAATCCCTGGCCAGGATTCCCGAGGGCAGCGCCAAGACGCAGGGCGTCGCCTTCGGGGAGCGGGCCGCGGCACATCTCATCGAGCTGCGTGAAGGCGACGGCCGGGATGCACGGGTGCGGTTCACGGCCCCGCCCGCGCCCGGCGTCTGGCGGCCCACCCCACCCGGCCACCAGACCTTCATCGATCCCTGGCTGGGCAGGCTGCGCCCGATGCTGCTCACTTCCCCGGCCCAGTTCCGTCCTGGGGTCCCGCCCGCACTGTCCTCGCCCCGCTATGCCCGGGACGTGAACGAGGTGAGGGCCATGGGCGCGAGGACCGGCTCGTCCCGCACCGCGTTGCAGACCGAGACCGCCCTGTTCTTCGGGGGCAATCTGGCGGTGCAGATCCAGGCCGCGCTGCGGGACTACACGGCTCGGCACCGCCTGGGCATCGCTGAGACGGCACGGCTGTTCGCCGCGGCGAACACCTCGGCCACCGACGCCGTCGTCGCCGCCTGGGACGCCAAACTCCACTACGGACGCTGGCGGCCGATCACCGCCATCCAGCTGGCCGAAACCGACGGCAACCCCGCGACCCCGGCTGACCCGCAGTGGCAGCCGCTGCTCGTCACGCCACCGCACCCCGACTACCTCAGCGGCCACGCCGCCGTCACCGGCGCCGTGACTCAGACCCTGAGCGGACTGCTCGGCACCAGGCGCCTGGACCTCACCTTCTTCTCCGAGGCCACCGGCACCACACGCCACTACGCATACGCCGACCGGCTCAACGATGACATGATCAACGCCCGCGTCTGGGCCGGGATCCACTTCCGCTCCGCGGATGTGGCCGGGTGTCAGGCCGGCAGCCGTATCGGCGTCTGGGCCGTCGCCCACTACTTCCACCCGCTGCGTTCTTCGCACACCCAGGCCGCGCCGGCGGCACGGCCCGTGTGCCCGAAGAACGGTACGCGCTGATGGCCTGACACCCCCCCCGTGCCGGGCCCGCCGTGTGCCGGTCGATCGGCGACTGTGCGCTTTTGCGGTTCTCCTCCGTCCGGCCCGCAGTGGTCTGCTCCGATCACGGGTGGCGATCGCCGGTACCTCAGGCGAAGGCCGGCTCGTTCAGCAGGACGCCTTCGAGCAACAGCGTCTGCCATCCGGTTCAAGCAGCAGTCGGCCCGGAGTTTCGGTGCGGGGGTTCCGGAGGGCCCGGCCTCTGCGAGCCCGGCCGTCCGGGGGATCGAGGCTGCCGGGCTCGCCCGTCTGAGCGAACCCGGTCGGCCGGGCGCGCCATCCTCGCCGGGTGTGCGGACACAAAGAACTCAGATCTGGTTCAGGCCCCCGTCGACGTACAGGCTCGAACCGGTGATGAAGCTGCTCTGCTCGGAGGCGAGGAAGGCCACGGCGGCGGCGATCTCCTCCGGGCGCCCGAGCCGGCCCAGCGGCACCTGGGTCGCCAGTTGCTGCCTGAGGCCGGTGGCCTGCTCCGGGTCAGGGGCGAGTCCCGACAGGCCAGGGGTGTCGGTCGGGCCGGGCGTGATGGTGTTGACCCGGATACCGCGTCCCTTGAGTTCGTTGGCCCAGGTCCGGGCGAATGATCGGGTGGCGGCCTTGGTTGCTGCGTACACGCCGAACGCCTCCGCGCCGACATCCACGTTGGTGGAGCCGTTCAAGATCACCGAGGCGCCGTCGTTGAGCAGGGGCAGCGCCTTCTGGACGGTGAACAGCGTGCCTCGGGCGTTGATACCGAAGAGGGTGTCGAAGTGCTCTTCGGTGACCTGCTCAAGCGTCATGAACTCGGCGACGGAGGCGTTCGCGAACAGTACGTCGAGGCCCCGTCCCCGGCTGCGGATCGTCTCGTAGAGGCGGTCCAGGTCGGCCAGGTTCGAGATGTCGCCGATCACCGCGGTGGCCGCTGAACCGATTACTTTGACGGCCGCGTCGAGTTCGGTCATGCGTCGGCCGGTGATGAATACGTGTGCGCCCTCGGCCGCCAGCCGTACGGCACTGGCCAGGCCGATTCCGCTGCCGCCGCCGGTGACGAGAGCGGTCTTGCCCTCAAGCAGTCCCATGTGGATAACCTCCTCCGACTTCCGCACCGATCGATGCAGAAGTCGAACGGTAGCACTTCTGTATCGATCGATGCGGAAGAGGTAGGCTGCGGGGGTGGGAACCAAACAGAGCGGCCCGATCGGCCGTCCGCGAGGATTCGACGCCGACGAAGCTCTTGAGCGCGCCATGCTGGTTTTCTGGGAGCACGGCTATGAGGGGGCCAGCCTGGCCGGCCTGACCGAGGCGATGGGCATCTCCACCACCAGCATGTACGCGGCCTTCGGCAACAAGGAGGAACTGTTCCGCAAGGCCCTGGAGCGCTACACCGAAGGCCCCGGCGGATACCTGACCCGGGCCCTTGAGGAGCCGACCGCCCTCGGTGTCGCCACCGCGATCCTGGCCGGCACGGTCCGAACCACCACCCGCCCGACACGTCCCCACGGGTGCCTGGGCGTCCAGGGCGCCCTGGCCACAAGCGACCCGGGGCGTGGCGTCCGTGACCTTCTCGCCGCATGGCGCAACAACGGCTGCTCCTGCGTGCGAGAGCGGTTCCAGCGAGCCGTCGACGAAGGCGAACTGCCTCCCGAGACCGATCCGGGGCTACTGGCCCGCTACGTCACGACCTTGGCATTCGGCATCGCCGTGCAGGCCGTGAGCGGTGTCGCCCGCGATGAACTCCAGGAGATGGCCGACGCCGCCCTGCGCAACTGGCCGCTCACCTGAGAACCACCCGGCATTCGCAGGCATCACAGTCTCCGGTTGTGAAGGCAGCGTTTTGCGGGAGACCGCGTACGCCCTGCCGTCCGACCCGACGTGAGTGACTCCCCGTCAGGTCTGTGTGGTTGACCCCGCTGCGGTTTCGGCAGTGGACGGTGACGGTGCTCGTCATGCAGGCCGACGCATAATTCTGGGGCCCGCTGGTGTTCGGCGGGACCGACGACTTGACGTCGACGCGATGACCGCCGCCTTCGGCACCGCCGACGTGACGGCAAGAAGCCGGGCAGCGGGCCCGGCATGCCCGGACCGTGGTCGACCCGGTCCGGCGTTTCATCTGCTGCGGGGCGGACTGCCCGCGTCGTACGTTCGCCGAGCCGTTCCGTCGGGGCTCGCACTCGCCGGACGGACCGGCGCCCGGCCGGCGGGCCAACTGGGCCTGCGTGCAGAGCGGATGACCTTGCTGCGCCGGGTCATGGCACTGCCGGACCCGCAGCCCAGCATCTCACCAGCACTCAGTACCGTCCGCCCCCCGCGCAGACCACATGCTCGCTGCGGCGCGGCGCCCATCGGAGCGCGCCCTCGGTATCGACCACGAAGGTGAACGGCTCGGCCAACTCTTCGACGCTGCGGGCGACTGGGTGATACCCCACAGCCCTGAAGGCGCCGTCCTGGCCGTGCCAGCCGTTGTCGCCATGTTCCGGGGGCGTACGTTTGATCACGGGCGAGCTGGACGCCGGCACCCATCAGGGGCCGCCCGCGAACCCCGGAGTGTGGCGGGACAACTACACCATCGGGGACGTCGACGTGCTGTCACGTCCGGCGATGTCCCGGAAGGCCGGCATGCCGAGGTCGACGGACCGGCCTCGGCGTGTCTGGTCGGCCCCCGATTTGGGTGCCCTGATCGTGATGGCCGGTTCCTACGGCATCGAGACCCTCGGGCACCTTCACGCCGACCACGCCGGGTAATGGCCATCTTCTGCGCGGACACCCTGCAGACGGGGTCGGCGCCGCCTCGCCCCAACTGGTCCGGTAGGCACGCTGCGACGTGGCCTGTCCGCCGCCGACCCGGTGAGCCTGTGCGCCAATGACGTCATGGCGGGTTCCGATCTCAGTTGGGCGACCGACTGACACCACGCAGAGCCGCCCGTCTCCGCGGCCCCAACCGGGCAGCTCCTTCAACGCTTATGAGCCTGAACCGAGTTCGCCTCGACCACCCGGGGCCGGGGCGAACCCGACGGCCAATACTCCGTCGCCGCCGTGCTGACCGCAGCCCCGAACAATGCGCGGACCCCGACGGCCGATGCCCGCCGGGGTCCCCGCTTTGTCTGGCTGTACTGCCCTTCAGGGTCAGTTCTTGACCGGCCACTCCAGCGGGTCGGCGGTGAAGCCCTGGCTCAGTTCGACGGCGGCGGCCTTCTGGCCCTCGGAGATCAGGAAGACCTTGCAGATCTTCTCCGACTGTCCCGCGCTCAGCTGCTTCTCGGTGTCCGGCGCCGGGCAGTTCGGCCACTTGGCCTGGCCCATGAGGACGATGACGGCCTGCGTACGCTCGCCCTTGTCCGTCTTGAGGATCAGGTCGTCGTCCATGTCGCCGACTGTCATGGCCTTGCCGCTGGTGTGGGTGAGGGTGGCCGACACGTACACGGGAACCTTGGAGCTGTCGCTCTCATCCAGCTGCAGTCCGGACTTGTCCAGGTCGGCCTTCGTTCCGGTCTCCACCTTCGTGGGCGTCACCGTGAACGTGCTGCCCTTGTACTTCTGCATGGTGGATTCCTGCGGCGGGCTGGCCTCGCCCAGGCGGTAGGTCGACTTGCTGTCCGAGGCTTTGTCCCCGGCCGCCCGGGCCTCGGAGCCGTTCTTGTCCTTCCCTGTCCCAGAGTCGCCGCAACCGCTCAGTGCCACATCTGCGTATTCCCCACTTTCCCCGTTGATCGTTCCCCTGGCCTGTCGGGCAGCGCGGCCCGCCACAGCCAGGAATCTTTCCGGCGCCCCATCCTGCCAGAGCCGAACCGTTTGCTCGGTTGCGGGGGTTACTCACCGCCGGAACGGGTGAAGACTACGAACCAGGACAGTTCAAGGAGTTGTCCCGCGCGTGGTGAGGTGACACCGATGTGCAGGACAGGGCGTGGGTACTGGACCGGAGAACCGGGGTGCCACGCTCAGCGTCCGCGTCGGCTTCAGCCGTAGACGGCCTTCGCCCAGCCCTGGGCGACCGTCTCCCTCGCCCTGTCCAGTTGCTCGTCCGTCGGGAACTGGGGTGTTCCCTCGACCGTCGGCAGTCGCGCGGCGGCCGCCTCGTCGAGGGTGCCGTCCTTCTTCATGGCGTCCATGAGCACCGGGCGGGCGAAGCCGACGAGCCGGAGGTTCTGGCCCTCCGCGCTGAAGAGGTACTCCTGCCACAGGCGGGCAGCTGCCGGGTGCGGGGCGTTCTTGTTGATCGCCAGCGCGTAGTACTGGGCGAAATGGCCGTCGAAGGGGATCGCGACCTGCCAGTTCACGCCCTTGCTGCGGAGCTGGTCGGCGTAGCCGAGGTTGACGTAGTCCCAGTTGATGCTGATGGGCGTACGCCCGTCCTCGACCGCTGCCGCGCTGGGCTCGGCGGCGTTGAGGTTACCGCTCGCCTTGAGCTCGGCGAAGAAGTCGATACCGGGCCGGATGTCGTCGAACGACCCGTTGTTCGCCAGCGCGGCCGCGTAGACGCTGGCGAAGGCGGTACCCGAGCGGGTCGGGTCGCCCTCGATCGCGACTTTGCCCCGGTAGTCGGAGCGCAGCAAATCGGCGAAGGTCTTGGGACAGGGCTTGATGCGGTTGGCGTCGCAGCCGATCGAGATGTATCCGCCGTAGTTGTTGTACCAGCGGGCTCGCGGGTCCTTCTGATTGTCGGGAATCGAGCCGTACGCGGCGACCTCGTACGGAGCCAGTAGGTTCTGCCTTGCTGCGGCCCGCCCGAACGTATCGCCCATGTCGAGCACGTCGGGTGCATTCGGCCGGTTCCCCCGCTTCTTCACGGCGTCGATCTCGTCCTCGCTGTGGCCCTCCGGAATGTCGACCGTGACCTTGATCCCGTACTTCTTCTCGAAGCCGTCGATCAGGCCGCCGTAATTGGCCCAGGCACGCGGAATCGCGATCGCGTTGAGCCTGCCCTCCCGTTTCGCTGCGGCGGTCAGCGTGCTCATGCCGCCCGCGTTCTCGGCCGAGGTCGCCACCGCCGGCTTCTGGGGCGTGGCAATCGGTGCGTCCCCACAGGCGCTCAGGCCCACAAGGGCGAGGCAGCCGCAGACGGCCGCAGCTCGGGCACGGCGTGTGGTCACGACGACTCCGAAGGTGGGGTGTGGAACCGAGGGTTATCACCGAGGACGTTTGGTTGGTGCGGGGCGGATTGGGTCACTGGAGTGGTCGACGGTGCCGTCGTACTGTGCTTCGGCGCGAGCCGCCGCCGGCGTCGTGCCAGGGCTGCGCCGCGTCGTCGTGGACTTCCGGAAGCTGTCGACGCCCGCGGTCCGACCGCCGCCGGCAGCACCACGGGGGTCCGAAGTGGCGGGCCCTCGGCTGTGCCTTCCGTACTCCTTGGGTCTATTACGTCGGTGAAGCGGCAGTCGAGGCCAGAGTACCCGGCCGCCTCGACGGCAGAATCCCGCCTGAGGAAGCCTGCGAGCAGCGCCTTTCCACGGTAGAGCCGCTGGGGCCCGTACCTGTGCGGCGCGACGGGTGACGCGCGCAGGTCGTGCGGTGTGCGCGATGCCCTCATGGCGCTGTGTCCTCCCATAGGCCGGGCATGATCTCGCCGAGGTGCTCCGCCGTCGGCGGGACGCCGTCCTGGAGGGATCGCTCGGCCCAGATGACTTTGCCGCGGGGCGTGTAGCGAGTGCCCCAGCGCTCGGTGAGCTGGGCGACCAGGAAGAGTCCGCGGCCACCCTCGTCGGTGACGTTCGCCCGGCGAAGCCGGGGCGCGGTGCTGCTGCCGTCGGAGACCTCGAAGATCAGGGTGCCCGCGGTGAAGCCGCTGATCGGCTCCGTGCGGAGCAGCCGGACGGCGATGGGCTCGGTGCCGTAGCGGATGGCGTTGGTGATCAGCTCGCTGAGGACGAGTTCGGCGGTGAAGGCGATTTGCTCCAGGCCCCACTCCGCCAGCCGACGGGCACAGGCGGTGCGCGTTGCGGCCACCGCCGCCGGGTCACGGGGCACCGGCCACTCGGCGACCTGCGCGGGGCAGAGCCGACGGGCGCGGGCCACCAGCAGTGCGACGTCATCCCTGGGCTGTTTCGGCAGCATGGCCTCCATCACCACCGCGCACGTGGCCTCCGGAGTGCGATCGGGCCCGGTGAGAGCAGCACGCAGGTCCGCCAGGCCGGCGTCCAAGTCGCGGTTGCGGTCCTCGACAAGGCCGTCGGTGAAGAGCACCAGACGGGAGCCCTCGGGCACGGTCAGCTCGGCGCTTTCGAAGGGCAGGCCGGTGCTCAGCCCCAGGGGCGGGGAGACGGGCATCTGGAGGAGGTCCACGGTCCCATCGGGATAGACCAGCACGGGTCCCGGATGGCCCGCGGTGGCGACGGCCAGCTCCCCGGAGGCAGGGTCGTAGACGGCGTACAGGCATGTTGCGCCGGTGATCCCCTGCGCGACCTCCTCGGTGGCGGACTCCTCGGGATCGATCTGGGCCACCAGTTCGTCGAGTTTGCTCAACAACTCCTCGGGAGGCATGTCCAGGCCGGAGAAGTTGTGAACGGCGGTGCGCAGCCTGCCCATGGTCGCCGCGGCGTGCAGGCCGTGGCCCACGACATCACCCACCACGAGCGCCACCCGGGTGCCGGACAGCGGAATGACGTCGAACCAGTCCCCACCCACCCCAGCCCGGGCCGGCAGGTAACGGCAGGCGACATCGAAGGCGGTCTGTTCGGGCAACCCGCGTGGCAGCAGGCTGCGTTGCAGAGCGGCGGCCATGGTGTGTTCGCGGGTGTAGCGGCGGGCGTTGTCGATGCACGCCGCGGTCCGGGCAGCCAGCTCCTCGGCGAAGGACACATCCTCGTCTTCGAACGGCGGGGAGACGCTCGCCCTGCAGAAGACCGCCACTCCCAGTACCACCCCGCCGGCCCGCAGCGGTACGACGAGCAGGGAGTGGATGCCGTGGTCGAGGATTCGCCGGGCACATTCGGGGTCCTGGGCGCGCCGGCCGTCGAAGGAGCCCAGGTCCCTCACCAAGACCGGCCGGCCGTCGGCCAACCCGGACGAGACGGGGTGGGCGGCGGCGAACCGGGTCAGCTCGCCGACTGGATGGACGAGATGGTCCTCGTCCAGACCCGCGACCGCGGTACGCCGCATCTCGACGGTCGCACCGGAGGGCTCCTCGCCGTGCAGGACCGGGTCCAGCAGCTCGACCGTGACGACGTCGGCGAACCGGGGCACCGCCACCTCCGCCAGTTCCTCGGCGGTGCGCCTCACATCGAGCGTGGTGCCGATCCGCATCCCGGCGTCATGGAGCAGGTTCAACCGTTCGCGCGTCACCTCGACCGTGCCGGACAGAGCCCGCAGCTCGGTGGTGTCCCGTAGCGTCACCACGCTGCCGGCCGGTCCGCGAGGTGCAGTGAGCCGCTTGTTGACCGCCAGTAGCCGGTCGGCCGCCAGGTACACCGCGTCGGTGGCCGGGCGGTCGTCCGAGGTCAGCAGCCCGGCGAGGTCCTGCGCCAGGCCCAGATCGGTGATGTGGCGGCCATCCGCGTCAGCCGGCAGGTCCAGCAGCCGCCGTGCCTCGTCGTTGGCCAGCAGCAGTCGGCCGTCGCCAGTGATGATCAGCACCCCTTCCCGTACGGCGTGCAGGACCGCGTCGTGGTGCTCGTACATCCGGGTCATGTGAGCCGGGCCCAGGCCGTGGGTCTGCCGCCGCAACCGCCGGCTCACCAGGCCCGACCCGGCGGCGGCAATGGCAAGGGCCCCACCGGCGCCGCCGAGCAGGACCGGCAGCTGCTGTTTCACCATGTGCTCCACCTTCTCGACGGTGACGGGAGCGGAGACGATGGCGACAACCGAGCCGTCGGCATCCCTGACGGGGACCGCCGAGATCACGGAGAGTCCCAGAGACCCCTGGAAGGTACTGGTGAAGGCCTTGCCGCCCGCCGCCTCCGCGTAGGGCCCGATGACGTGTTTCCCGATCTGATCCGGGTCGGGGTGAGTGAGGGTGATTCCGTCCAGCCGGTACACGATGACGGCATCGACGCCCGCGGCCTTCCGGGCCGCCTCGGCGTGCGGCTGCAGCGCCGCAGTCGGGTCCGGGCTGTTCAGCGCCGCCACGATCGTCGGGGAGTTCGCGAACGCCTGTGCTGCGGCGCGGGTTCTGCTCTGGGCTTCCTGCATGCTGTCGCGTTGAGCCTGCAACACGAGGGCCACCAACGCGGCGGCGACGAGCAGCACCACGACCGCCAGCTGCAGGAGGAAGACCTGCCCGGCGATGCTGCCCACACTCAGCAGGGAGCGCAGGTCCCTCGACGGGCGAGGATGCCGGCCGGGCCTTTGGGTCCGTCTGGACCTGTCAGGCCTGTGCCGAGATTGTCTCGGAACCCCACACACATACCTTTTCTATCGCTTTTGGCGGCCGGCCACCGGGTGACCGGGGTGGGCCGGGCCGTCGCAGGGGGTACCGGCGAGTCGCGCCGACTCGCCGACCAGGAATCTTCGATCCAGCTGACCAGAACAGCATCCTCGATGACGCCGAAGCCGTCTGGCGCAGCCGCGCCCGCTCGCGGAAGCAATGAGTGACGGAGCCGCCCGCCGTTGTCACCGTGGCGGGCGGCTGGTGTCTGGTGTGCAGAGATCAGGGTCGGCTGCGGAGCACTGTAAGGCGTCCTGGGCCGCTGGACGACACCGGCTCGGCCGGCGGCGGGATTCGAACCCGCGTTACCCGCTTGAGAGGCGAAGTATCCGCTGCCTGCGCACCTGCACGGCCAGAACAGTAGCGCTGCTGCCGGGGTGGTTGCACGCGGTTTCCGTCACGGTGGCGGTGGCGGAAGCGCTTCAAGGTCATCGATTGGCGGTACCGAGGAGACGACCGCGCCGAACTGGATTGTGGCGCCGACGAAAGGACATCAGGATCGGCGCACGGATGATCAACGCGCGCGTGGAGACCGTCCACGAACAGCCCGCCTTCCGCAACTCCTTCACCACCAGGTACCGGACCAGGTCCTTCCTCGCGATCACTCTGTCCCGTGCCGACGAACCTTGGCCGTGTGCCACCGATTCCTCATGCGGTCTGTCAAGCCGCGAGGGCACTGGGCGGGGTGAGCTCGTAGCACCGCCCGTCGCACAGGAGGGCCCAGAGGACGTTGACGCGGCGGCGGGCGAGGGCGAGGACGGCCTGGGTGTGGCGTTTAACCACGGCGCGTTTGCGGTCGTGGAACTGACGCGACTCGTCGCAGTGCCGGATGCTGAACAACGCCGATGTGTAGAAGACCCGTTGGAGGCGGCGGTTGTATCGCTACGGGCGCCGCAGGTTGCCGTTGATCTTCCCGGAATTGCGGGGCACCGGGGCGACGCCGCCGAAGCCGGCGAGACGGTCAGCGGTGCCGAAGACCGTCATGTCGCCGCCGGTGGCGGCCAGGAACTCGGCGCCGAGGATGACGCCCAGGCACGGGCATGCTGGTGATCACCTCGAAGGCGTGGTGGTCGCGAAACCGGGCTTCGATGTCCTTGTCGAGATCGGCGACCTGCTGGTTGAGGGCCAGCACCTCCTTCGCCAGCGTGTGCACCAGCTCGGTGGCCAGCTTCTCGCCGGGCAGGCTGGTGTGCTGCCGTTCGGCGGCCTGGACGGCAATCTCGGCGAGCCGGTCCGGGCGGACAACGCGGCGGTTGCGCAGCCAGGTCTCCAGCCGCTTGGCGCCGGTCCGCGGGCGGCCGCCGGGGTCTGGTAGCCGGTCAGCAAAGTGAGCGGGCCCGGTGTTGGTGAGGTCCAGCGCCCGTTCCAGGCCAGGGAAGACGCTGGTGAGCTGGGCGCGCAACCGGTTGACGGTGCGGATGCGGTCGGCGACCAGGTCCATGCGCCGACCCGTGAGGATCTTGAGGTCGGTGACGGTGTCGTCGCCGGTGCGTAAGGGGTGCAGGTCGCGGCGAGCGCGGATCTGATCGGCGATGACGGCGGCGTCCTTGGCATCGGTCTTGCCCTCGCCGCGGTAGCTCTCGGAGGCGCGGTGGATGGCCCGGCCGGAGATGTAGTGCACCGGCTGGCCATGGTTGAGGAGGATCGCGATGGCCAGGGCGGCTCCGCCGTCGGCCAGGTCGATGCCCCAGGTCACCTGGTCGCCCAGGGCCAGGACGTCGGCCAGGAGTTCGAGCAGTTCGGGCTCGTCGTTGGCGACGCGACGTGACAGCAGCCGACGGCCGCTCTCATCGATCACGACACAGTGGTGATGATTCCTGCCTGCATCGATGGGTGGGTGAACCATACGAAGGGCTCACCGCCTCCCGCAGAACAACGTAGGGAAGTTTGAGTGGCCTTGGGTCGCTCCAGCGAGCGAGCGGGGCGCACGGTCATTCCAAGGTGCGGCGAGAAGCCGGACGGCGCGAGCGTGGTCTTCGGGTTGAAGACGTTGCTGACCAGTCCTGTGCGCCACGCGTTGCCGGACGGGGCCGGGAAGTTCGCCACCGCGGTCACCGAACGGCTGTGTCAGCTCCAGGCACGCTTGGACACCCAGGAAGCCGAGGTAGGCGGCATCGGCGAGCTTGACGACCCTGTAGGCCGTGGCCGACGCGGCCAGGCCGATCACGGTGAGTGCGCCCCATACGAGCAGACCCGCCGTGATACCGCCGACCGTGCGCAGGCCGTCTTTCTGGAAGCGCCCGAACGATCGAACTTCGGTGGCACGAGAGGAACAGCGACCAGCTTCCGATGGCAATGATCAGGCTTCGCCGGCACAGGACACGCGCGCCAAGAACGCCGCTGCGCCTCACCCGGCGCAATGCCCGCCAGCCCACGCGACGTACCTTGGCGCCCGAGCGAGGCGCCCAGGTTCTGCGACAACACCGCGAGCTCGGTCTGAGCCTGCGTGGGCCCGGTCGCCTTTCGGGCTGATCCTTTCGCAGGTGCGACGCCGGCGGTCATCAGTACGCGTTGCGGCGGCGCAGCCTGAGGGGGCGGCCGTCCGGGTCGACGAGGAGGCGATGCAGGGGCGTGCACAGTGTCCTGGTCGGACGTGACAGGCTCGGCGGGCGATACGTGCGCAGGCGGCCGGGGGGTTTGGGGCCGGGGCGGCCGTTGTCGTACCAGGAGTCCAGTGCGGCGGCGCTCGCCGCGAAGGCGTTGAAGGCGGTCACGGGGTCGCAGAGCGGGTCGGATGCGTGCGGATCACCGGGTGTTGCAATGTCCAGGTGCTCTCGCGAGAGCTCCAGGCGCAGGTTTCTGGCGTAGCTGCGTGCGCCGTCCCCGAGTCCGCCGGGGTCGCCTGGCTCACGTGGGTCTGTGCTCTCGTCGAGGACTGCACAGCTGAGTTCGGAGTCGTGGGTCCAGGAGCGGAGGTTGATGTTGTCGGATCCGACCGAGGTCCACACGTCGTCGATCACACACACCTTGGCATGCACGTACACCGGTGTCCCTGCGTGGTTCTCCAGCCCGTACACCGCGACGCGCCCACCACCGGCGCGGCGCAGCCTGTCCAGGGCGGTGATCCGGCCGATCAGGTTGATCGGCAGAGTGAGTCGGCCGGCCTGTTCGGGGAGGGAGGGGATGACCGCGATCAGGCGGAGGCCGGGGTTGGCGGTCAGTGCCTCGGCGAAGCATTCCATCACGTGCGGGGACCACAGGTACTGGTCCTCCAGGTAGATCAGGGCTCGTGCCCGCCGCAGCGCCTTGCGGTAGCCGCGGGCGATACTGCGCTCGCCGTCGGGGGCGAAGTCGTAACCGCGCAGCAGCCGGTTCGGGTAGGTGCGCAGGAGCTGGACGGTGCATGTACCGCGGGGCCGCGGGTCGGGCGCCTGCGGCGGCAGCGGGTCTGCGTCAGTGTCTTGGTGGTGTACGAGTTCTCGCAGGCGGACGAGCGGGCTGCGGGTGAGCGGCGCCGGGTCCTCCCAGCGTTCGCGGAAGACGGCTTCGATGTCGCCGACGGCCGGTCCGCGTATCGCGAGCTGGATGTCGTGCCACGGTGGGTGCCGTCCGTACGCGGCGGCGATGGGCTGTGACTGCGGGTCGCCACTGTGTGCTGCGTCGTCGTGGCGGTTGTGGCACAGGTCGATGCCGCCGACGAACGCAATGTCGAGCTCGGGGCGGTCTGGATGCCGGAGCACCACGAACTTCTGGTGGTGCGAGCCACCGGGGCGCACCCTCATGTCGAGCAGGCACTCGCCGCCGGCCGCTTCGACCTCCTCGCCGAGGTAGCGGTTCTCGGCCTCACTGAACTGGAATCGGTCCAGGTGGGAGCGCCAGACCAGCCCTTTGACGATCACACCACGCTCGGCCGCCTCGCACAGGACGGTGCCGACTTCGCTGCCGGGACCGTTGAGGCGCTCGTCGGGGTCACCGCGCCAGTCGGTGAACAGGAGCAGGTCTCCGGCGCGCTGCGTGCGGATCGCGCTGAGGAGTTCCCGGAAGTACCTCGCACCGTGGATCAGGGGCCGCACCGTGTTTCCGTGCGACCAGGCCGCTCGATCCGGTCGGCGGCTGTCCAGACGTGTCGCGCTGTTGCCGCGTTCGCTCGAGGTCAGCAGCCAGTCGGTGAGTTCCACAGCCAGGTCCTCCAGCTCAACACGTGTACCCCGTTTGCCTCTACCTCAGACGTTCACGGCCTTGGCACCCGGTGTCATCGCAGGCCTGCTCGCCAGGGTGGGCCGCCGCCCGCAGCGGCCGAGCCCCGCCCGGGCGCCTTCGCCGCGCCTCCTTCCTCTGGCACGCACCGCCGGGCACGTCGTGTCGGGCCGGGGCGGCGTGCGGGTTACCGTCGGCGGCATGAGCGGTGATCGGACAGGGTGGCGCCAGTGTTTGCTCAGCGGTGCGGTGTTTGCCGTGTGCATGACTGGCACCACACTGCCGACCCCCCTCTATCCCCTCTACCAGGAGAAGTTCGGCTTCTCCGAGCTGACGGTGACCGTGGTGTACGCCGTGTACGCCTTCGGGGTCATCGGCGTGCTGCTGCTCGCGGGCAACGCCTCGGACGCTGTCGGCAGGCGGCCGGTGCTGCTGTGGGGACTGGGGTTCGCGGCGGCGAGCGCCGTCTGCTTCCTGTGCGCCACCGGGCTGGGCTGGCTGTATGCGGGGCGGCTGCTGTCGGGGCTGTCCGCCGGCCTGTTCACCGGGGCCGCCACGGCGTATGTGATGGAGCTGGCACCGGATGGCGGCGCCTCGCGGGCCACGTTCGTGGCGACGGCCGCCAATATGGGCGGGCTGGGCTGCGGTCCGCTGCTCGCCGGGGTGCTCGCGCAATACGCTCCCTGGCCGCTGTACCTCCCGTTCGCCGTGCATCTCGCACTCGTGGCCGGCTCGGTCGCCGGCCTGCTGCGAATTCGGGAGACCGTGCGGGAGCGGCGGCCGCTTGGCGCGGTACGGCCGCAGCGGCCCACCCTGCCCGCGCAGGTGCGGGCGGTGTTCGGGCCCGCGGCGATCGCCTCGTTCGTGGGGTTCGCACTCTTCGGGGTGTTCACGTCGGTCAGCCCGGCGTTCCTGGAGCTCTCCTTGAACGTGGACAACCACGCCGTGAGCGGGCTGGTCGTCGCGCTGGCGTTCTTCGCCTCGACCGCCGGTCAACTTGCGGTCGGCCGGGTGGGGGAGGGGCGCTCCCTGCCACTGGGCTGCGCCGGGCTGCTCGCCGGACTGGCGCTGCTCGCGGGGGCGCTACGGTGGGACCTGCTGTCGCTGGTGGTGCTCAGCGCGCTTGTCGGCGGGGGCGGGCAGGGCCTGGCGTTTCGCGGGGCGCTGTCCACGGTGGCCGAGGCATCGCCCGAGGACCGGCGTGCGGCGGTGATCTCGACGCTGTTCGTGGTGGCGTACGCGGGTATCTCGGTGCCGGTGATCGGGGTAGGGCTGCTGACGGGGCCGATCGGCCTGGAGGGCGCAGGGCTGGTGTTCATCGCGTGCATGGCCGTGCTGGTCTCGACGGCCGGCGTCTACCTGTTGCGGCAACCGGCGCGGTCGCGAACGTGAACGCGTACGCGCCACTGCCGGTTGCATACGGGCGAAGACCTCGTCCAAGAACTCCTGACAAAACGAGATGAACGATGCCCTCAGGTCGGGCGAGGGTCGCTCCGTTACTCGCCGACGAAAGGGCAGGGGTGGTCCGCCGGGCTCGAGGCGGAGATCGTCGTCAAGACATCCTTCGTGTCCGGTCGTATCGACCGGCGCTGTACCTGGTGATTCGCACCCCCACTGAAGATCGCGGAGCCCTGTCGCACGGGGACGGTAAGTGATTTTCTGTGGCGCGGCATGAGTGATCGGCTCGGTGAATCACTGAGGTAGGCGGCAAGCCCAACGGGCTAGCGGCGCAAGCAGGTTGGCGCAGGGTCGCTGATGCACCTGGATGGAGAGGACCTTCGCCCATGTCCCCTGCCGACGGGAGGCACGTGTGAGCCACGACGACACCCAGGAGGACTCCACCCCAGGAGTATGGCCCGGGGCTGCCCCAGGACATGTACGCCCCGCTGGACCTGCCGCTGCACTTCGAGGCCTTCTACCTCTGCCACCAGGAAGCCTGCGAGGCACGCGCAGGCCGGGGACGAGGGTGGCGGCAGCCCATCCGGGGGTGCCGGTTGTGCAGGCGGCCGCTGAGGTGTCAGCGACACGGGCGCGCCAGCGCGTGAACACGCACTCCTCGGTCCCGCGTGAACCCCGAAGGATGTTGATGTGCTGCAGGGAGACTCCCTGTCCGGCTCACCCGCACGGCCGGTAAGTCACACAGGGCTGCGCGCCACCGTCGGCGCGCAAAAGCCCCGGCTGGACGGGGAAGGCCAGCCGGGGCCGTAAGGCGGTGACGCGCGGAGGGCGGTCGCCTCTCGGCGGAAGGCTCCATGGGGCTTCAGCCGGACGATCGTCCCCATGGGCTGTAGGTGAGGCCCGGGGACACTGTCCCCTCCGCGAGCCACGTGTATGTGAACGGGCACCGGTCTCGGGTTGTTCCCGCACAGCCCGCGCTGCTGGTGTGAGCTGGCGAACACTCCTTGACGGAGGCCTAGTTGAGGTAGTCGGCGACCAGGGCGGCGAATTCATCGGGGGTGGCCAGGCGGATACCGAGATCCTCGGCCTTGGCTCGCTTGGACCCCGCGCCGTCTCCGGCGACGACGAGGGTGGTCTTCTTGGAGACGCTGGAGGACGAGCGACCGCCGGCTTGTTCGATGAGCTCGTTCATCTGGTTGCGGCTGAGCTTCTCCAGGGGGCCGGCCATCGCGCCCGTGACGACCACGGTCATCCCGGCCAGTGGTCCACCCGCACGCTCGGTGTTCCCGTCGCCGGTGTCGCCGTCGGACGAGGTAGGTGCGGTGGCGCCGGGTTCCGTCATGTTCACCCCGGCGGCGGCGAGTTTGTCGATCAGCGGGACGAGTTCGGCAAGCTCGGCGACGATCGAAGGGGCCTTCTCGATGCCGATGCCCTCGACCTGCTGCATCGATTCCGCGTCCGCCGCGCAGATGTTCTCCATGGTGGCGAATTGCCTCGCGATACGGCGAGACATGGAGCGGCCGGTGCCGCGGACCCCGAGCGCGCACAGTACCCGCGACAGCGGCTGGCCCTTGGCCCCGGCGATGGCGGCGAGGAGGTTGTCGGTGCTGGTTGCACCCATTCGCTCCAGGCTCATCAGCTGCTCGCGGGTCAGGGTGAACAGGTCGGCGAGATCGGCGACGAGGCCGGCATCGACGAGCTGGACGACGCGGGTGTGGCCGAGGCCTTCGATGTCGAGCTGGTCGCGGCCGGCTGCGTAGGACAGGGCGGCCACAAGGTGGCAGTTGCGTCCGTTCGCACAGCGCCAGCGCTGCTCGCTGGTGTCGATGCCGGCCCCGCAGCGCGGACACGCCTCGGGGAAGGTGATGGGCTGTTCGTCGCCGGTGCGCAGGTGGGCGACCGGGGCTTCGATGCGGGGAATGACGTCGCCGGCCCGGTGCACCATGACGTGGTCGCCCAGACGCAGGTCGCGGCGGGTGATGTCGGCCGGATTGTGGAGGGTGGCATACGTGATGGTGGCGCCGTCGATCTCGACCGGTTCCAAGACGGCGCGCGGGGCGATGATGCCGGTGCGGCCGACGTTCCACTCCACCTCGAGCAGCCGGGTTGTCTTCTCGACGGCCGGCAGCTTGTAGGCGATCGCCCAACGCGGAGCGCGCGAACCCGATCCTGCCGTCTGCTGGTCGGCGGCCAGGTCGGCCTTGATGACGATCCCGTCGATCCCGAACGGCAGCTCGGCCCGCAGGGCGGCGATCTCCTGCACGCGGGCCAGCACCTGCTCGGCGGTGTCGGCGGTGATGCCGGGTACCGCGGTGGTGGCGGTGGTGTTCACCCCGTACGCGGCGGCCTGCGCCATCAGCTCGCTGTGGGCGAGTTCGCCCAGCCGCGCGGCGAGCGCCGTCTCGGTGTCGGGCAGGAGCAGGCCGTAGCCGAAGAACGTCATCGGCACGGTGTAGGCACGCTCCTTGGCGCGCAGGGTGCCCGCCGCAGCGCCGCGCGGGTTGGCGAACGGCTGCCCGCCGTGCGCGGCGCGCACCTCGTTGGCGTGCTCGAACTGAGCGGTCGTCATCAGGACTTCGCCCCGGACCTCCACGGTGACCGGCTCGGCGAGTTCGTCCGGCAGGCCCTCGATGGTGCCAATTGCGTGCGAGACATTCTCCCCGGCCGTCCCGTCCCCGCGCGTGATCAGCTGTCTCAGGCGACCGCTGTCGTAACGGGCGGCGACCGCGAGCCCATCCAGCTTCGGCTCGACGCTGAACCGCTCGACCTCATGGCCGACGCGCCGGGCCAGGGAGGCGGTCCAGGCGGTGAGTTCCTCCGGCAAGAACACGTTGTCCAGACTCAGCATCGCCACCGTGTGCGGGACATCGCCCTCCACGGCGCCGCTGGCGACCTTCCCCGTCGGAGAGTCGGGCAGCACCTGATCAGGGTGTTCGGCCTCCCACGCGGCGATGCCTCGCACCAGCCGGTCGTAGGCATCATCGTCCAATGCCGACGTCCCACCCGCGTAGTAGGCGGCCGACGCCTTCAACGCGTCCTCGACCGCCTGCGTGTAAGCGGCGGCATCCATGATCACAGCTGCAGGTGTTGTCATGCCCGTCATCCTGCCTGCCACCACTGACATTGCCCGATACAGCGGGACGGGCGCATGCACTCGCAAGCGAGTAGGTAGCGCGTCACGTATACCGTGGGGGATACTGCAGGCATGGCTGAAACCACTGTCAAGGTCGACACGAGCACCAGGGACACCCTGCAGGGCCTCGCCGCTGCCGAAGGCCTGTCCGTGAAGGCTTACCTCGCCAAGGTGGCTGGGGAGAAGGAACAAGAGCGAGCCCTGCAGACGGCGACCGCCGCTTTCCGCCGCGTGATCAGCGAGCCCGGCGTCATGGACGCATTCGATGCCGAGTTCGGCGGGCTGCCGCCCGTCGCGCACAACCCCGGCACCTCGCGGGCGGCCTGACCTGTGCCTCCCGTCGTGTACGTCGACTACCGGTGGTTGCTCGAGCGCCAGGAAGAGATCCTCCGGGACGACCTGACCGTCAACGACTTCTCTGTGCTCGTCGGCATGGCCCAGCGCCACCGGGTCGACCC
This sequence comes from Streptomyces spinoverrucosus, assembly GCF_006539505.1. Classification (GTDB taxonomy): domain Bacteria; phylum Actinomycetota; class Actinomycetes; order Streptomycetales; family Streptomycetaceae; genus Streptomyces; species Streptomyces spinoverrucosus. The sequence goes on along the minus strand of NZ_BJND01000045.1, from coordinate 5,088 downwards.
GCCCCGGCATGATCAGCACCATCCCGACGCCTTCTGGCGGGCTGCGGTCTTGCTGGAGGAGTGCGTGCTGCTGCGGCCGCTCCCTGCCCGCAATGAGGTCTACGGATACGGCGTCGCCATCGCCTACCTGGAGGCCTCCGGAGAACGCGTGGACACGAAGTTTGAGCTCTGGCGGGAACTGATCTACGACATCCGGGGCCTGCGGATGGACTCGTACGGCATCGCCGAGCGGCTGCGTTCCTGGCGCCAGGCCTGACCCTGACCGACGCTGCGTATTCCACGGAGAAGCGACGGTTGCTCGCTCGGCGGCCCCGACCACACGTTGCGCAGCCTGCGCAGCCCACCCAAGTAGCCGAGCCCAACTCCGGCGACGTTGCCCGACTACCGTGACGGACAGGGTCAGGGAAACGCTCGGTGTCCGTGAGGAGTTCGCTCGCCCCCGAGCAGGCCCGCGCCCCCAATCGCGGCTTCCGCCATCCGTGACCGCGGGCCCTCCGGCGGATACCGGCCGTCACGCCGATGCCTGTCGGCGGGCATGTCCGGAAGAACCCCTCGTGCACGCGGCTGTCCCTGGGCGTCGTTGTTCTTATGCGTGCGAAACAGGCCCAACCAGGTGCCCTTGAGCAGCTGCTTGGGGAGGTAGTCGGACTCGACCTCGATCGGGCCGCCGACCACGGCCGCCAGGTACGCGCTGACCTGCTCAGCGACACGCAGCGCCAGGCCCACCAGGCCAGGATCCGTGAGTACCAGGGCGCCCTCAACGAACTCGACTTCCACGGCGGCAAGGAAGATCGAGGTCGCCGGCACCGCGATGTGTGTCACCGCCGAGCCTATGTCGACGGAGAAGGTCGGCAGGGCGGTGGATACGACGGTCACGGTGGAGGCGGACCGGGCAGGCGCGAGGTTCACCGGCACGACGTCACCCATCAGCGGGGTGTTCCAGACCTCGATCATCGAGTGCTTGACGGAGGCGATCTGGAAGAACTGCGCTGTGAACTCCTTGATGGCCTCGACGGTCACGATGGGGTCGTCGGCGTTGAACTGCAGCGTCGTGTTCGGTTCGACGAGGTAGTTGTCGGCGACGCGAGCGGCGTCCCGGGAGTCGACGGAGTCGTAGTACTCTTGACGATCCGGAGGAGTTCGGTGACGGTATCGCGGTCTTCGTGCTCATTGCTGGTCGACCTTGCCCTTGTTGCGGTGGGCCTCGATCTCGGCGGACCGAAGGTCAGGTGCAGCGCACCGCTGCCGAGAACATCGCGCTCATCCCGGGCACTGCCTCGCCGGAGCACCTGCGGGAGAACATCGCCGCTGCGAGCCTGGTGCTGCCGGACGAGGCGGTCGCCGACCTGGACGGAATCGCTGGCTGACCGGCCTGGCCCGATACATACCCGGGCACATAGGGCGGTCGCAGGGACAGCCACCGGGGAGACGAACCGGGGCCCGTGGCACGGAGGCGGCGGCTACGTAGGCCAGGTCCTCGGCGCTGCAGATCGACAGGTCGGTGCCCTTGGGGAAACACAGCCGGAGCAGGCCGTCGGTGTTCTCGTTGGAGCCGCGCCGCGATGGGCTGGCCGGGTCGCAGAAATAGATCGGGATGTCGGTGGCTGTCCGCGTACTCGTCTGAGTGGCCCTGGCGAGATTCCGTGAAGCTGGGGTGTGCACCGTGCGCCGGTGACGCTCCGTCACCCGTAACCGCGTCGAAGCAGGGCCATGAGGATGACGCGGTGGCGGAGTAGCGGGACTTCCGCGCGGCCGGCCAAGATCCGTTTCTGGAGCTTCAAATCGGTGATGCGCCCTTTGTTTACGCCGGAGTTGAACGGCGTGATGATGCCCTGAACGACTGCGGGCAGCATGGCGGCGAACTGACGCACCAGGGCGTTGGGTGCGGTCCATTCCGGGCAGTGCTCGAGCAGCCGCCCGAGTGCCTCGGTGGTGTGCAGGTCGCGCCGGGATGGTGCGGTGGTGATCCAGCGGGCGACCTGGCGGGGTGCTTGATCCACTGGTAGTGGCCGCAGTAGCCCTTGGCGACGATCTCCGTGGAGCACCGTTGCGGTGTGCTCGCCCTCCTCCCAGCGTTGCCGCAGGTACTCCAGGTACGAGTCGAGACTGGTGGGCCGATGGAGCCGGTTGCGGCGTACGCATTCCCGCCAGGTGGCTGCTCGGGCGTATTTGCGCACGGTGCGCCGGTTCAAGCCCAGCTCGCGGGCTGCGGCGTTGAGCGAGCGACCGGTGTCGGTCACCGCGTGCACCGCCTCGAACAGCCGCTTCGCGTGGCGGCGGGCTGGGGTGTCGGCCTGGTCGGACGGCCCCGCTGGGTTCGCTGGTGGCGGTGCCGGCTCGGGCTCTGGTACTGCGGCGGGTAGGCAGCCGCGGTGGGCGGCGGCGATATCCCCCCTGCCACAGGCGAAGTCGTCCACGCCCAGAACCCGCGGGCTCGCCCTTGGCGGATGCGGCAAGCGCATCAAGTGGAACAGCACGCTTGTGCGCGACAACGGCACCTTCAGGATCTGCAGGAGCCGGGCATCGCCACGGCCGATGAGTAGCACGCCGGCCATCTCAACCAAGTGCTACAGCAGCGGGCTGCGGCGCTGGTAGCGCGCCGTCAGCCCCTCGACCTGCTCGGCAAACGTCCGCCGACCGTAGCTCGGGCTGTCACAGAACAACCGCCGTACCGACAGCTCGATCAGTACCGGGCGCCCACCAGCAGCGACATCGGCGAGCGTGCGGCAAGAGCGACTGTGCTGCATCGAGGTGCGGAGACATGATCCGTAAGAAGTCATCACACTCGCTGACAGCGCCGCTACCTGTGACGGAGCGTCACCGGCGCACGGTAGCACACGCCAGCTTCACGGAAATCTTGCCAGGGCCACGTTCACGTGTACGCCGACAACGGTTGCGGCAGTGGCCGCTCGACAGCGAAGTATTCGCTCACCGGCCGCGGACGGGACCCGATCCGGCACCGCTCGTCCTCCTCATCCCACTGCTCGATCATCGCGTTCAGCTGGGCGAGGGAGGCAACCCCTGGGGCGGGGACCATGTGGTTGCGGCGGAACCAGCCGATCTGCCCCTCGACTCCGCCCTTCTCATGGGCGCCCTCGATGGCCGGCAGGCAATACGCGGCATCGATGCGTAGTGTGACCGGAACACGGTCCATCGCTCGTTCTCCGCGCGAGATCGCGAGCCGAGCACTCGGGAGACCGCGGAGCGGAGGTTGTCGTAACGGACGTTGCCCGTCGGGACACCTCTAATGGGCGGGTCTCGATGTCAAGCCACCGCTCGTTGTCCTGGGCCCTCTGTCTCGTCTCAGCCGATCTGTTCCCGTTGGTGCTGTTGTAGGTGGGGGCGGCAAGCGATCGTCTCTATGACGGCCCACGATCGGGGCGACATCACTCCATCGACTCCAGTATGCGGTCGAGTGTCCGGCGCCCCATTCTGCTCATCGTCGGATTACTCTCGACGTAGTACCAGACAACACCCATCGCCTGTTCGAACGCCCATGCCTTGCCGCGCTCCTACTCCAGATCGTCACAGACCAGTGTCCGCCGGAGCACTTCCCGCGGGCCTGGCTGCAACAGGTGCCAGGCACTGACCAGATCCAGCGCGGGGTCGGCCGGGCCGAAGCCGCCGGTGTCGAGTACGCCGCTGAGCCGGTCTCCCGTGACCAGTACATTGCCGGGAATCAAGTCACCATGGCTCATCACGTCGGCACCCGTGCGTGGCAACTCCCGAAAATGGCTCCACACCTGGCGCAGCCGGGGCACGTCGAGCAGCCCTTACTCTCCTCGAAGCACTTCGCCATCCAATCGTCGTGGTGAGCGAGAACGCCGCCACGACTTTCGCCGCTGAAAAGCCGCCCCCGCGTCTCGGCGTCCCGCAGGGCTGCGATGAAGGCCGCAAGGTCCTCGGCAAAAGCGTCCGACCCACTCGGGTCGGCATCAGAGGCGACCGTTCCCGGCAGCCATGTCTGGACCGACCACGGCATGGGGTAACCCGCTCCAGGCTTTCCCAAGGCGAGGGGTTCCGGGGCGGGGAACCGAGACACCTGTGCCAGCTCCGCGCTCGCCTGGGCTTCCTGTTCCAGAACCGCCAGCGCCTCGGCAGCATCGGCCAGACGCAGTGGGAAACGCGCCGAGAGGTCGTTGCCGACGCGGAGGATGGCGTTGACCGTCCCGGTCGACGACACAAGTTGGATCGCCTTGCCGCTCCACTGAGGGAACTGTTCTTGGATCAAGGTCGCAACGATGTCGGTGGTCACGTCCACTTGGTCATCGTGCATGGTCATTCTCGCAGGCCCTTTCCCCCCACTAGTCCAATTCGAAACGCCGGAAGCAGACCAGATCAACTGAGAGGACAGCCAGTATTCATACGCCAGGGTCCAGATCAACTGAGATTTGCGACCACCCAGGTGTCTCCACCGTTCTGGTCGCCCCAGCTCACAGCCGCGGCTTCGGACCAGATCACTTGAGACGGGACACCCTCGACGTACGAGCCCGCAGTGGGCGGTGGACTTCGAGCAGCTGCCGGAAGACTGTATGACGCCCTTGGCGACCACGCTCGCGCGATCGACCACGTTGGATCCACCGCGGTGCCGGGTCTGGCCGCGAAGGACTGCGCGGACACCCAGGTGCGCGTCGCTGTGATCGACGAGGTCCAGCAGGTTGGGCTGCTTGCCGCCATCGGCTTCCGCTGCCGCCCCGAACCGTGGAACCGCGCTTGGCTCTCGGGCGGGCAGGAGTGCCGCAAGCTGGTGTTCGCGCCGCCGGCCGGTGCGCGACGGTGCAACGGCCATCGGCGTGAGGAGGACGGCCCGAACGCCCGCTTCGCCCCCTATTCCGTGACTACCTGCGCGCCGATGAAGCGGCTCGCCGAGCGTGGGGTGCGTTCAAGAAGCGCCTGCCCCTCAGCGTGCCGGGCCTGCTGGAGTATGGGCAGATCAAGGCCCAGCCACGGAAGTTCTGATGATGGCAGCCGAACGCTGGGCAGCTGAAACCGGCTGGCAGCCAACTTCGGGCAGCATCGCGAGGTCTCGCCTTGTCTGAGCAGAGCTTCAGGCTCCCGCATCTTCGCCGGCACCGCCGAGTTGACCGA
>NZ_BJND01000044.1 GCF_006539505.1 Streptomyces spinoverrucosus | reverse complement strand
CCCCCACCCCGTCCCCCACCCATCACCACCGCCCCCTCACCCACGGCACCCCGTGCCAGTGAGCCCGGCACCATGTGACAGGTATCACCGCTCACATGTGACCCGCGATTTAGAGGCCCCCCGCAAGCAGAGATAACCTGCGAGACGGACATGCCGCGCGCTCGGACACCGTGTGCGCTTCCCTTGTGACACATGCGGTCGTCACGTTGCCCTTCGCGGCACGCCCACGCATCCAACGAACCGCGAGATCACTGATAGGGACGGAAGCGCGTGGACCTGTTCGAGTACCAGGCGAGGGACCTCTTCGCCAAGCACGATGTACCGGTGCTGGCCGGTGAAGTCATCGACACGCCTGAGGCGGCGCGCGAGATCACCGAGCGTCTGGGCGGCAAGTCCGTCGTCAAGGCGCAGGTGAAGGTCGGTGGCCGCGGCAAGGCCGGTGGCGTGAAGCTGGCCGCCACCCCGGACGAGGCCGTTGCCCGCGCGACGGACATCCTCGGCATGGACATCAAGGGCCACACGGTCCACAAGGTCATGATCGCCGAGACGGCCCCGGAGATCCTCGAGGAGTACTACGTCTCCTTCCTCCTCGACCGCGCCAACCGCACCTTCCTCTCCATCGCCTCCGTCGAGGGCGGCGTGGAGATCGAGGAGGTGGCGGCCACCCGTCCGGAGGCCGTCGCCAAGATCGCGATCGACCCCATCGACGGTGTGGACGAGGCCAAGGCCCGCGAGATCGTCGAGGCCGCCAAGTTCCCGGCCGAGGTCGCCGACAAGGTCGTGAACGTCCTCGTCAAGCTGTGGGACACCTTCATCAAGTCGGACGCCCTCCTCGTCGAGGTGAACCCGCTCGCGAAGGTCGCCTCCGGTGACGTTCTCGCCCTCGACGGCAAGGTGTCGCTGGACGACAACGCCGAGTTCCGTCACCCCGAGTACGAGGAACTCCACGACAAGGCCGCCGCCAACCCGCTCGAGGCGGCCGCCAAGGAGAAGAACCTCAACTACGTCAAGCTCGACGGCGAGGTCGGCATCATCGGCAACGGCGCGGGTCTCGTGATGAGCACCCTGGACGTCGTCGCGTACGCCGGTGAGAAGCACGGCAACGTCAAGCCCGCCAACTTCCTGGACATCGGCGGCGGCGCCTCCGCCCAGGTGATGGCGAACGGCCTGGAGATCATCCTCGGCGACCCGGACGTGAAGTCCGTGTTCGTCAACGTCTTCGGCGGCATCACCGCCTGCGACGAGGTCGCCAACGGCATCGTCCAGGCCCTGAAGCTGCTGGAGGACCGCGGCGAGAACGTCACCAAGCCGCTGGTCGTCCGTCTCGACGGCAACAACGCCGAGCTCGGCCGGCAGATCCTCACCGACGCCAACCACCCGCTGGTCCAGCGCGTCGACACCATGGACGGTGCGGCCGACAAGGCCGCCGAGCTCGCCGCAGCCGCCAAGTAAGCACCTAGGACGAGGACATCCACACACCATGGCTATCTGGCTCAACAAGGACAGCAAGGTCATCGTCCAGGGCATGACCGGCGCCACCGGCATGAAGCACACCAAGCTCATGCTCGGCGACGGCACGCACGTCGTGGGCGGCGTGAACCCGCGCAAGGCGGGTCAGTCCGTGGACTTCGACGGCACCGAGGTACCCGTCTTCGGCACCGTCAAGGAGGCCATCGAGAAGACCGGCGCCAACGTCTCCGTCATCTTCGTGCCGGAGAAGTTCACCAAGGACGCGGTCGTCGAGGCCATCGACGCCGAGATCCCGCTGGCCGTCGTCATCACCGAGGGCATCGCCGTGCACGACTCGGCGTCCTTCTGGGCGTACGCCGGCAAGAAGGGCAACAAGACCCGCATCATCGGCCCGAACTGCCCCGGCATCATCACCCCGGGCCAGTCGAACGTCGGCATCATCCCGGGCGACATCACCAAGCCGGGCCGTATCGGCCTGGTCTCGAAGTCCGGCACGCTGACGTACCAGATGATGTACGAGCTGCGTGACATCGGCTTCTCGACGGCCGTCGGCATCGGTGGCGACCCGATCATCGGTACGACGCACATCGACGCCCTCGCCGCCTTCCAGGCCGACCCCGACACCGACCTGATCGTGATGATCGGCGAGATCGGTGGCGACGCCGAGGAGCGGGCCGCGGCCTTCATCAAGGAGAACGTGACCAAGCCGGTCGTCGGCTACGTCGCGGGCTTCACCGCCCCCGAGGGCAAGACCATGGGCCACGCGGGCGCCATCGTCTCCGGTTCGTCGGGCACCGCCCAGGCGAAGAAGGAGGCCCTGGAGGCCGCGGGCGTCAAGGTCGGCAAGACCCCGACCGAGACCGCGAAGCTGGCCCGCGAGATCCTCGCCGGCTGACGCAGCGCACAGCTGATACAGCCCACAGCTGATACAGCGCATAACAGACAGAAGGGCCCGCCTTCCCCGGCCACTCGGCCACGGGAGCGGGCCCTTCCGCGCGCTCACCTCGCCTCCGGCACCAACCGCTCCCCCCCACTCGCCATCGCCTTCCGCAGCTTCTCCCGCAGCTCCAGCTGCGCGTGCGACAGCGGGCCCGGCGCCGCCCGCGGAGGCACGCCCCGCACGGTCTCGCCGGGGGGCACCGGCGGCTCGTACTGCGTCGGAGCCGTCCGCAGGGTCAGTGCCGTCGCGCCGATCAGGGTGACCGTGAACGCGATCGCGGCCCGGGTCCAGAACTGGGCCCGGCGTTCGCCGCCCTTGCGGACCGCGATGGGTCTGGCCGCGCGCAGTCGCTCGGTGGACGCCAGGTCGGTGAGCTGCCGTTGCAGCTCCCCGGGGTCGGCGAGGTCGGGCAGGCAGGATGCGACGGCCTGGCGCGCGTGCATCAGACGGTTCGCCGTCGCCGGGGTGCTCGCCTCCGTCTCCGCCGCGGTCTCCGGCAGGTCGAGGCCCACACCGTCGTAGAGGAGGAGGGTACGGCGGTAGGGCGGGGGGAGTTTCAGGAGGGCGCTCAGCAGCGCGCGGTCGCGCTGGTCGGTCGGTGGGGGCTCCGGGTGGCGGTAGCGGGGGCGGAAACGGTGCCAGGGGGAGAGCGCGTACTCGTACGCCGCCACCCGCACCCAGCCCGCCGGGTCCGGGTCCATGGCCACCTCGGGCCAGCGCTGCCAGGCGAGTTGGAAGGCCCGCTCGACCGACTCGCGCGCCAGCTCACGCCGCCCGGTGAGCACGTATGCCTGCCGGACGAGGGCGGGGGCGCAGAACGCGTAGAGCGCGTCGAAGGCCTGAGCGGGCGTCAGGGGTTCGAGAGCCGACTCGGGCCCGGACGACGATTCGGACGACGATTCGGATGACGGTACGGGTGACGGCTCGGGGGACGGCTCAGGGCTGGGTGGGGGCTGCTCTTCGGTTCGTACGGCGGTGGCGGCGGCCTCGGTCGCGAGGGAGGCCAGCAGTGTCGCGTACGCCTCCGCCTTCCGGCCGTCGGGCGTCGTGCGACCGGACTCCCACGCCCGCACCGTCGCCTTGGAGACGCCCACCCGGGACGCGACCTGAGCCCGCGTCAGGGAACCGGCCTCGCGCAGACGTCGCCGCTCCTCGGGCGGGGGAAGCGGAGTTACAGGGCTCTCTGTCACAGGTCACCCCTTTGAACGAAAAAGCACATAAGCACATATTGAGCGACACTTCGGTGGTTCGCCTGTTACGCCGGGAAAGCGCGTGTCGTTGGGAGCATGGCCGTCGTGATCCTGATGACCGACCGCCGACCGTCGTTGTCTCCCCAGCACACCCGGACGCGCCGCCGGTCGCCCGGACTGGCCGCCAGCCTCCTGGGCGGCGTGGTGGCGGCCGGGCTGGGGCTGGGCTCGTTCGCCGTGCTGGTGATGATGCTGTGGATCAGCTCGCCGTATCCCGACAGCGGGCCGGGTGGCGCGCTGCACGTGGCCGCGGCGCTGTGGCTGCTGGCGCACGGCGCGGAACTCGTCCGCACCGACACCCTCTCCGGCGCCCCCGCGCCCGTGGGACTGACGCCCATGCTGCTGCTCCTGCTGCCCGTGTGGCTGCTGCACCGGGCGGCGCGGGACGCGGTGGACGGGGCGTACGAGGGGGACGGTCCGGCGCCCCTGGTGGCCGGGCGTACGGCGTGGGCCGGGGTGGTGCTCGGCTATCTCGCGGTGGGTGGTGTGGTCGCGGCGTACACGGCGCGGGGCATGCTGCGGCCGGACTGGGAGTGGACGGCGGTGTGCCTGCCGCTCGTCGCCGTGGTGGCGGCCGGGGCCGGGGTGTGGACGGCGTACGGGTGGCCTCGTCGGCCGGTGGACAGTGTGCTGCACCGGCTGGGGCCGTTGGGGCGGGCCTTCCTCGGTACGCAGACCCGGGAGCGGCTCGGCGTCTCGGCGCGGGCGGCGACGGCCGGGGCGGCGGTGCTGGTCGGGGGCGGAGCCCTGCTGGTGGCGGCGTCGCTGGTGTGGCACGGCCCGGCCGCTCGGGTGGCGTTCGCGCAGCTGACCGAGGGGTGGTCGGGTCGGTTCGCGGTGCTGTTGCTGTGCCTGGCGCTGGTGCCGAACGCGGCGGTGTGGGGCGCGGCGTACGCCCTCGGCCCCGGTTTCGCACTGAGCGCCGGGCATGTGACAGGCCCGCTGTACTCCGACCCCACCCCTCTCCTGCCGCCGTTTCCGCTGCTGGCTGCGGTTCCGGGGGCGGGGGCCGGTACGCCGCTGAACTGGGCGGCGGGCGTGGTGCCCGTGGTGGCCGGGGTGACGGTGGGGTGGTTCACGGCTCGGGCGGCTGCCAGGGCTGGGGGTGGAGGTGAGCCCTGGTCGCTGGGCCGGACTGCGGGATACACCGGGGTGGCGGCGGTGCTGTGCGGGGCGTGGCTCGCGTTGCTGGCGGGGTTGGCGGGCGGGCCGCTGGGGGTGGACGCGCTGGCCCGTTTCGGGCCGGTGTGGTGGCAGGTGGCGGTGGCGACGGTGGCGTGGGTGGCGGTGGTGGGGGTGCCGGTGGCTTTGGCAGTGCGGTGGTGGGGATGCCGGGGGGCGGTGGGGGAGGGCGAGGCGAACAAGTCGGTTACGGGCAAGCAGGTGGCGAAGGCGGGGGAAAAGTCGGTTACGGGGAAGCAGGTGGCGAAGGTGGGGGAGGTGGCTCCGCCGGCTACCAAGGCGCCGGACGCGAAAACGGACGCCGACACCGAACCCGACGCGGAGCAGAACCCCGCATCACCCGACCCGACGTCCGACCTGGACCTCCCCGACCTCACGGAGGACACGTACGGCACCGACGACGCGTACGACACCCAGGACGCGTACGACAACTACGAGCCCTACGAACCCCTCCCGCTCAGCCCCCCACCCCCCTGGCCCTACGACGACGCCGCCCGCGAGGCCCGCTGGGCGGCGCTGCGGGAAGTCTCCGCGAAAGCGGAGGAGATGGCGCCGCCGGACCCGCCGCAGCGGACGGTCCCGTCAGGGCGGACGGAGTCGCCGGAGCGGATGGAGCTGACGGAATCGACACAGCTGACGGAGCCGACGGAGCGGATGGAGCCGCCGGAGCGGACGGAGCGGATGGAGCCGACGGAGCCCACCGAGCGGCTGCAGCCGACGAAGTCGGAGGATCCGCCGAAGCCCTGAGCCCCTGAGCGCGAGGCACTGGCCCCCTAGTCCTAGGCGCTGGCCCTCAATCCAGGCGTCGCCCCCGACCCCTAAGCGTTGGCCCCCAGTACATCCCGCAGCTGTTCCGGAAGCAGCTTGTTGCAGTCCTGGCGGGCCTCGTTTGTGAGGGCGTCGTTGGTGCACGTGTAGTAGTCGCGGTATACGAGCTGCGCCGCGAATGACGCGCCGACCAGGGCGATTGCCAGCGATGCCGTGACCAGGCCGCTCACCGCTGCCGTGGTCTGCGGGCGGGCCGGTGTCGTGCCGGCCGGTGTGTCCGGTGACGGGGTGCGCGGCTTGGTGCGCAGGGCGCTGATGCCCCAGTACAGCGCCAGCGCACCCAACAGCAGTGCCACGTACGTCCAGCTGAACAGCGCGAAGAAGAAGGCCCACATGCCCGCCAGCAGCGCATAGCGTGCCCGGCGCTGTGCCGGGTCCGTGGGGTCCCAGCGCATGCCCGGCGCCGGACCGCCCGGTCGCTCGGGGCTGCCGCCGGGCCGGTCGCCGAAGCCGCCGCCGGAAGAGCGGCCGGGCTGCCGGTCGCTCCACTGACTGCCCCACGTCGGACGCCCGCCGTCTCCCTGAGAGCCGTCCGACGAGTCGCCGCTGTCGCCCGAAGGCCGCCGCGGCTGCCACGGCCGGTCCGGCGTGCCCTCCGGCGGGGGAGCGAAGGGGTTGTCGTCCTTCCTGTCACCGTTGGCGTCGCCCGACGGTGCGTCGGCCGGTGAGGCGGGGCGCTCCCGCAGCAGCACGCCGCTGCGCTCCCTCCCCTGTACCGACTGCGGGGGGAACGTGAGGAGTCGCAGACTGCGGTCCGGCATCAAGAGAGCGTCTTCCCCTTATGGATGTGGCTGTGGATCTGGCTTGCGTGGATCCGGGTCGGATCTTGCTCGCCCATGCTCGTGCATCTCGCTGGTTACTGGTGAACGCACGGTGCCCGGACCGCGTTCCCGAACCGGCTCCTCCCAGACGCTACCTCCCGGCCACGCCCCCGTCCCGTGGGGGCCGCCTGGTGTGCCGGTATCGTTGCTGACGGTCGGCTGCTTCGTAGGCTTCCCCGTATCCGGGGGCGTGAAGCATTCGTAGGACCCTACAAAACGCCGACCCTACAAAATGCTCTCCCGAGAAAGGGCCCCACCGTGGCCGCCAAGCCCGTGGCCAAGCGCGCCAAGCGCCTCGTCGTGCTGGTCTCCGGATCCGGCACCAATCTGCAGGCGCTGCTCGACGCCATCGCGACCGAGGGCGTCGAGGCGTACGGTGCCGAGATCGTGGCCGTCGGCGCCGACCGGGACGGTATCGAGGGGCTCGCGCGGGCCGAGCGTGCCGGGCTGCCCACCTTCGTACGGAAGGTGAAGGACTACGAGAGCCGCGAGGCGTGGGACGCCGCCCTCGCCGACGCCGTCGCCGCGTACGAGCCCGACCTCGTCGTCTCCGCCGGGTTCATGAAGATCGTGGGCAAGGAGTTCCTGGCCCGTTACGGCGGGCGGTTCATCAACACCCACCCCGCCCTCCTCCCCAGTTTTCCCGGCGCCCACGGCGTCCGCGACGCGCTCGCGTACGGCGCCAGGGTCACCGGCTGCACCGTCCACTTCGTCGACGACGGCGTCGACACCGGGCCGATCATCGCGCAGGGCGTGGTGGAGGTCCGGGACGAGGACGACGAGAGCGCGCTGCACGAGCGCATCAAGGAAGTCGAGCGAAGGCTGCTCGTCGATGTCGTGGGGCGGCTCGCCCGCAACGGCTATCGCATTGAGGGACGAAAGGTAGTTATCCAGTGACCGCCACCGCCGAGAGCAACAAGCGGGCCATCCGTCGCGCGCTCGTCAGCGTCTACGACAAGACCGGGCTGGAGGAGCTCGCCCGTGGCCTGCACGAGGCGGGCGTGGAACTCGTCTCCACCGGCTCCACCGCCGCCCGCATCGCCGCCGCCGGCGTCCCCGTCACCAAGGTCGAGGAGCTCACCGGCTTCCCCGAGTGCCTGGACGGCCGGGTGAAGACCCTGCACCCCAAGGTGCACGCGGGCATCCTCGCCGACCTGCGGCTCGACAGCCACCGGCAGCAGCTCGACGAGCTGGGCGTGGCGCCGTTCGACCTCGTCGTCGTCAACCTCTACCCCTTCGAGGAGACCGTCGCCTCCGGCGCCTCGCCCGACGAGTGCGTGGAGCAGATCGACATCGGCGGCCCGTCGATGGTCCGCGCCGCCGCCAAGAACCACCCCTCGGTCGCCGTGGTCACCAGCCCGGAGCGATACGCCGACGTCCTCGCCGCCGTGCGCGACGGCGGCTTCGACCTCGCCACCCGCAAGCGGCTGGCCGCCGAGGCGTTCCGGCACACGGCCGAGTACGACGTGGCGGTCGCGGGCTGGTTCGCGAGCGAGTACGCCGGTGACGGTGTGGAGTTCCCGGAGTTCATCGGGGTGATGTACGAGCGCAAGCAGGTGCTGCGCTACGGCGAGAACCCGCACCAGCCCGCCGCCCTCTACACGGGCGGCTGTGGCGGTCTGGCCGAGGCCGAGCAGCTGCACGGCAAGGAGATGTCGTACAACAACTACACGGACACGGACGCCGCCCGCCGTGCCGCGTACGACCACGACGAGCCGTGCGTCGCGATCATCAAGCACGCCAACCCGTGCGGTATCGCGATCGGCGCGGATGTCGCCGAGGCGCACCGCAAGGCGCACGCCTGTGACCCGCTGTCGGCGTTCGGCGGTGTCATCGCCGTCAACCGGCCGGTCAGCAAGGAGATGGCCGAGCAGGTCGCGGAGATCTTCACCGAGGTCATCGTCGCGCCCGACTACGAGGAGGGCGCGCTGGAGGCCCTCGCCAAGAAGAAGAACATCCGCGTGCTGCGCTGCCCGCAGGCACCGGAGAGCCCGGCGGAGTTCAAGCCGATCGACGGCGGCGGCCTCGCCCAGATCACCGACGCCTTCCAGGCCGAGGGCGACGACCCCGCCAACTGGACGCTGGCGACCGGCGAGGCGCTGAGCCCCGAGGAGCTGAAGGAACTGGCGTTCGCCTGGAGGGCGTGCCGGGCCGTGAAGTCCAACGCGATCCTGCTCGCCAAGGACGGCGCCTCGGTGGGCGTCGGCATGGGGCAGGTCAACCGGGTCGACTCCGCGAAGCTGGCGGTGGAGCGGGCCGGCGCCGAGCGGGCGCAGGGCTCCTACGCGGCCTCCGACGCCTTCTTCCCCTTCCCCGACGGGCTGGAGATCCTCACCGAGGCGGGCGTCAAGGCCGTGGTCCAGCCCGGCGGTTCGGTCCGTGACGAGCAGGTCGTGGAGGCGGCGCGCAAGGCGGGCGTGACAATGTACTTCACGGGGACGCGGCACTTCTTCCACTGATCCCCGCACGCACCGGACTGCCGGTGTCCGGGGCAGCCCCTCGCCCCGGACACCGGCAGTCGGTCGAGCCGGACGTTCAGTCGCAGTAGTTGGCGCGGTACGACGCGAACACCGCGCCGCCGCCGGACTGGGAACCGGACGTGTAGATGATGTACGTGCCGTTGGTGGTCCGGAGGAAGTCGAGATCGCGGACCGCACCGTCGTACCTGACCCGGAGGTACTCGCCCGAGGCCGTGCTGCCCGAGACGTACCGCAGCTTGCTGTCGGCGTAGCCGAACGTGTTGGGACCCACCTTGCCGTCGGCGTCGTTGAACGAGTCGGCCAGGCCCCAGGTCACCTGAAGCCGCTTGGTGGCGTGCTCGGTGTTGGGCCCGAACATCCCGTCGATGTCCGAGAAGTCGAAGTCCGTGCCGTCCGACTCGTTGGCGCCCTCGGCCCACAGGATCTGCTGCCAAAGGCACGTGGCGGTCGAGTTGCTGTAGGACGACCTGGACAGCAGCCCCTCGTCGCCGAAGTCGTCCGTGTAGGTGGCGGCACCGCTGATGTTACCGCTGGACGCCGAGGCCGCGGCGGGCGAGGCCCCCACGGCCAGTGCGCCGACGGCGAGTACGGCGACGGCGGCGGCGCCCAGGCGGGTGCGTGTCGTGCGGAGGTTCATTGGTGTCCCTTCCCCGTTGGTCGGTGCTGCTTGGCGTTTCGCCGTGACCATGCTGCGGGTGGCGGGAGACCGGGGGTACCTCGATAGTTCTAGGGTTCCACGAGTTCGCACCACACGGTCTTGCCGGCCGGTGTCAGCCACACCCCCCAGCGCCGGGCGAGCGCGTCGAGCAGCAGGAGGCCGCGGCCGGTCTCGTCGTCCCCGTCCGGCCGGCGTGCGACGAGCCAGGCGTGCGGGTCGGAGTCGGTGACCTCCAGACGCGTACGGCCGTCCTGTGCCCGGAACAGACGGAGGGTCACCGGGGTGCCCTCGCCGACATGGTTGATCACGTTGGCCAGCAACTCGCCGACGCACAGCTGAACGTCGGGGCAGGGCGTACGGAGGTGTTCGCGCACCGCCCGACGGGCCTCGGGGACGGCCTTGGGAAACGCGAGCAGGTCGAGGACGAGCGGTTCGGGCTCGTGGGAGTGCATTGGGGGTACGCCTCCGTGTGCGTTCTGTGACGAATCACTCACAGCGTGGCGTCAAGTGGCGTACCGTGAAAGGGGTTTCGGCTGCGCACGGCAAGTAAGAAACGGCGGTGGTGGGTTGTGCCCGCGAAGAAGGACCCTGACGCGTCGGTGAGTGTTCCCTGCTTCTACGGCGCAGAGTTGCGCTTCAAGAGGGAGCAAGCGGGGCTGACTCTGGAGCAGTTGGCCGAGGGGAGCTTTCGGGGGATCTCGTTCCTCAGTCAGATCGAGCGGGGCGAGCGCAGGATGCCGATGGATCTCGCCAGGCATGTCGACGAGCGGCTCGGGACGGACGGGTTTTTCCAGCGGCGGTGTGAAGACGCGGCCAAGGCGCGGCGGGTGGGGCACCCGCTGGGCTTCCAGGACGTACCAGATCTGGAGAAGCAGGCGAAGACGCTGGAGGAGTGGGGGCCCAATGTCATCCCTGGCTTGCTCCAGACCGCTGACTACATGCGGGGTCTCGTTCGGTATGAGAGGCCGTTGACGCCACCGGAGACTGCCGAGGAGCGTATCCGCGCCCGAATGGCGCGTGCGGAGCTGTGGAAACGCGAGGACCGGCCTAACTACTGGGGGATCCTGCGGGAGTCGGTCATCCGACGCACCCCTGTTCCACCGGCGGTGATGGCCGACCAACTCAAGCACGTCGTCGACCTGATCCGGTCCACGCAGAGCATTCTCCAGATCGTTCCGGAAACGACCCCTTGGCATCCCCTCATGCATGGCATGGCCAAGATCATGACCTTTGCTGAGGCCCCGCCGCTGGTGTGGACGGATACCAACTTCGACGGGCGGATCATCGACTTCCCGACCCTCGTGAACGAGTATCGGGGGTCGTACGATCTGCTCAGGGCCGTCGCGCTCCCACCCGAGGCGTCCCTTGCCCTGATCGAGGAAGCAGCGAGGACCTACAGACATGAAGCCCAGCAGGCTTGACCTCAACTCCGCCATCTGGCACAAGAGCAGCTACAGCGATGGGTCCGGCGCCGACTGCGTCGAAGTCGCCGACAACCTCCCCGGCATCATCCCCGTCCGCGACTCCAAGAACCCCGAAGGCCCCGCCCTCCTCTTCCCAACCCCCGCCTGGGCAGCCTTCGTCACCGCGTTGAAGGCGTAGCCGTTCTCCGGGTGGGCCCCGGCCACGTTGGTGGTAGGGGCGGAGAACGGCCACGCCCGACGGGAGCAAGTGTTGCCCGGCCGGACCGCGTCCGGCCATGCTGTTGAAGCTGAACGCAAAAGCTGAGTTCACCGGGGGAGAACGACATGCTCCGCGTCCACTTCAGCGACGCCGACCTGGCCAGGACCCGGTTGTGCGGCGCGTCCGACCCGCTCTGGGACATCGCCATCAGCCTGCACCGCTTTCAGACCCGGCACGGCCGCTGGGCCCACGCGGAATGGCATCGCACCACCCGTCGGCGGTTACGGGAGAAGGGGCTGGAGCACGCCCTGCGCCGCGTGCTGTTGCCGCTGTACCCCAGAGCCGCCTACTTTCCCGACTTCCTGACGCCGTTCCAGGGCAGCGAAGGGCTGGACGCCGGACTGGAGGCCGTCCTCGCCGCGCCGCCGAGCCGGGTACGCAGCGAGGTCGCCCGGCTCGACCGGGTCGTCGGTGCACCCTCGTGGGCCGTACGGCTGGCCGAGCGGGCGGTCCGCGAGGAGTTCGTGCAGCTCCTGCGCGCGTACCACGATGTTGCCGTCGCCCCCTACGAGGACCAGGTCCACGCCCGTATCGAAGCCGAACGGGCCGCCCGGTGCCGTGACCTCATGGACGGCGGCGTCGAAAGGATGCTGGCGAGCCTCGGGCCGTCGATGCGCTGGGAACGGCCCGTCCTCCATGCCGCCTACCACCCCTCCGTGGACCGGGACCTGTACCTGGATGGTCGCGGCATGCTGCTGGTGCCGTCGTACTTCCTGCTGCAGAGGCCGATCACCTTCGCCGACCCTGGCCTGCCGCCCGTACTCGTGTATCCGCTCGCCCACGAGCCGGCCGTACCGCCACTGTCGGACGATCCCGGCGCGCCCCTGACGGCCCTCATCGGGCGGGCCCGCGCCGCCGCCCTGTGCGCAATCGCCCACGGCGCCACGACCGGGGAGATCGCGCGTGCCGCCGGTGTGTCCGCGTCCTCGGCCAGTCGGCACGCGACGGCCTTGCGGGACGCGGGACTCATCACCAGCCGGCGGCACGGCGCGAACGTCCTGCACACCCTCACTCCTGCGGGGGCGTCCGTGCTCCGGGCCGCCGCAGGCCCGGATCACCTGAGGGACACCAGAACTCCCCACAGCGACGGCCGGTAGGAGCTTGCCAGTTCGGTGTCGCTCGTCGCCTGCTGGTGGGCGACGGCCGCCGCGATCCCGAGTCCGGTCACGGCCAGGAGGGCGGTCGCCAGAGCCCCCGCCAGGAAGGGGTGGCGGTGCCGGAGGCGAGGGCGGCGCAGCCTCGGTGGGCGAGGAGAGCGGGCGAGGCCTGCCACATGCTCGACCCGGCGCAGCAGTGCCTCCGTGCCGACGCGGTCGGCGTGCGTAGGGGCCAGGCAGTCGCGGACGATCTCCCGCCAGACGTCGGGGAGTTCGGGCGAGAGCCGCAGCTCCGCAGTGCCCCGCGCATACCGCGTCACCGCGTCGGCGCGGGCCCCCGTCGTAGCGCCCGGCAGCGGGAAGGCGCCGGTCAGGACCACGTGGGCGAGGACACCGAAGGCCCACACGTCCGCGGACGGGCGGATCCGCGTGCCCCGCTCGTCGATCTCCGGCCACAGCAGTTCCGGCGGCGTGTAGTCCGGCGTCGCGAAGGCGGGGGCGTAGGCGTGCGTGCCCTCCAGCTCGGCGGCCGTGTTGAAGTCGGCCAGCCGTACCGAACCGTCCTTCATCAGCAGCACGTTGGCGGGCTTGAGGTCACCGTGCACCCAGCCCGCCCGGTGCAGCTGCGCCAGCCCTTCGCATATCTGCGCGAGCACGGCGCCGGGGTCCGGCACCGGAGCGGGTACGGCGTCCAGGGAGCCCTCGGCCAGTTCCAGGACCAGGACGGTGGCGCCGTCCAGCTCCGGGTCGTCCGGGTCGTCGACGGTGAGGGCGTCGTACATCCGGATCAGCCGCGGTGAACGCAGTCGGCCCAGTAATTCCACCTCCCGCTCGGCCAGTTCGCGCAAGTGACGGAGCCGGCGTGGGGTGCGGGTGCCGGTGGGCAGGAACTTCAGCGCGGCCTCACGCGGCAGGTCCCGCGATCCGTTCCCGGCGGGTCGGCCCGCGTAGACGGTGCAGAACGCCCCGGACCCGATGGGTTCGCGGACCACCCAGGGGCCGACCCGGTAACCCCTCGGGACAGTGACGGCGTACGGCTGCCCGGTCATCGGCCCACCCCGCTCACGACCGGGGTGAGCACGACGAGGTCGTCCTCGCGGACCAGGTCGAAGCGCAGCGCCAGTGAGACCAGCGACTCCTTCTTGCCGTTGACGCGCCGGCCCGGTTCCGCCGTGTCGGGGCCGGGGCGCAGCCGTAGCTTGAGGGCGAGGTAGTCGATGTTCCAGTAGACCGTGGAGCGGCTGACCGCGGGCCAGACCGGGCGCAGTCGCTCCACCAGTTCCTCGACCGCCGGCAGCGGGGCGTGCGGTTCGCCGCGCAGCCGGGGCTCGCACAGGGCGGCCAGCACCGCGAAGTACCGCTTGGTGCGGTCGAGAGTGAACGCCGGTGCGGTCAGGGCTCCCGGGAGCCCGTGCCGGGCCGCGCTGCGGAAGGTGTGGCGCGGCGCCCAGACGTCGAAGGTGAGCAGATCGCCCGCGGCGGGCAGGACGACCCGCGCGAACTCGAACGGCACGGGCGCGTCCACGCGCCCCGGCGCGACCTTGATGTGCTCGCCCGCGCCCTCCGGGTTCTCCACCACGTAGGTCTGGTTCTCGCTGCGGTTGCTCAGCAGCCAGAAGTCCTGCTGGGCGGTGATCTCCCCGGCGACCCGGGGCACCCCCTCGTGCCCGATGGTGAGACCACCATGGCTCCCGTCCCGTCCGAACGTGAGCTGCTCACCTGTCGCGATTCTGATCTGGCCGCCCGGCCGTGTGCATGCCGGAGGCACGACGATGACGCTGTACATGGACTCGTCCCCTCGCCCGATTCCATGAGGGCCACCCTCCCCCAGTCCCACGAGGGGGAGGGTAAGGGGGGAACCCGGGCGTCCACGAAGCTTGCCGTAGGCACGGCGTGTCCGCGCGGCCCGGCGGCTACGGCTTCACGGTAGGGCGACGCAAGAGGGCCGTGTCTCCCCTTGCGCGGGTGAGACACGGCCCTCGGGTGTGATGTGGCGCGAACCGATCTGTCGGTGCTCAGTAGCGCGGGCGCTTGAACCAGGCGGAGCCGTTGGCGTTGCCGACGAACACGGCCACCAGGATGGCGAGCACGGTGTGGACGAGGCCCACCAGGATGAACGGGTAGATGCCGAGGATCGCGGTGATGATGCCGAAGACGAGGATCGTGATGCGGACGCCGTTGCCGCCGGACTTGAACTTCAGCGCCAGCACCGTCGCGAACACGCCCCACGCCAGGGCGAACACCGTCATGCCCCACAGCATGCCGGAGGAGTAGTCGGCGAGCTGCTGGAAGGCGGCGTCCTCCTGGAGCGTCTCGTCGCTCTTCGCGGCCTCGACGCTCACGGCGCTGGCCGCGAACAGGATCACACCGAGGAACTGCAGGCCGACGATGACCCACAGCAGCACGCGGGCCGTGCTCACGGAGCCCGGCATGGACGTCGGCGCAGGGGCGCCGGCGTACCCGCCGACCGGCGGCGCCGCGGGGTAGCCGTAGCCGGGGGCCTGGGGCTGCTGCTGGGGGTAGCCGTATCCCGGCTGCTGGCCCGGCTGCTGGCCCTGCGGGGCGCCGTAGGGGTTGTTCGGGTCGCCGAAGCTCATGGCGGTGTTCCTCCGTTTTGCTGGTGTGCGGGGACGACGCGGCGCGATTCGGAGGAAGGTTGCTACAGATGCGGTTCGTCCCCCCGGTACAGCCCGCGGCACTGTGCCGTCAATCGTTCTTCAGCCATGGGTTGCTTGTCCAGCCGCATTCCGCAGGTGTTGTGCAAGTGCAACATCACCGATCATGAGGGGATGAGGAGGACATACGCCGGGACGGGCCCCGGCGACCCGGATTGGAACCGGGAGGCGGTCATCCGGGAGGATGGGGCCATGACCGCCCAGATTCTCGATGGCAAGGCCACCGCAGCCGCGATCAAGTCCGATCTGACCGCCCGCGTGGCGGCGCTGAAGGAGAAGGGCGTCACGCCCGGCCTCGGCACGATCCTGGTCGGGGACGACCCCGGCAGCCAGAAGTACGTCGCCGGCAAGCACCGCGACTGCGCGCAGGTCGGCATCGCGTCGATTCAGCGCGAACTGCCGGGTACGGCGTCGCAGGAGGAGATCGAGGCGGTCGTACGGGAACTCAACGAGGACCCGGCGTGCACCGGTTACATCGTGCAGCTGCCGCTGCCCAAGGGCATCGACGAGAACCGCATCCTCGAGCTGATGGACCCGGACAAGGACGCGGACGGGCTGCACCCGATGAACCTGGGCCGCCTGGTCCTGAACGAGCCCGCGCCACTGCCCTGCACCCCCAACGGCGTGCTGACGCTGCTGCGCCGCTACGGCGTGGAGATCAAGGGCGCGGAGGTCGTGGTCGTCGGCCGTGGCGTGACCATCGGCCGCCCGATGCCGCTGCTGCTCACGCGCCGCAGCGAGAACGCGACGGTGACCCAGTGCCACACCGGCACCCGTGACCTGTCCGCGCACCTGAGGCGCGCCGACATCATCGTCGCGGCCGCCGGGTCCGCCCACCTCGTCCGGCCCGAGGACGTCAAGCCGGGCGCGGCCGTCCTCGACGTCGGCGTCTCGCGCAGCGCCGAGGGCAAGATCGTGGGCGACGTCCACCCGGACGTCGCGAAGGTCGCCGGCTGGATCTCCCCGAACCCCGGCGGCGTGGGCCCCATGACCCGAGCCCAGCTGCTCGTCAACGTGGTCGAGGCGGCGGAGCGCAGTGTCGGCTGAGTCGGCTGAGGAGAGGGACGCTGCGGCGCGGAACGGGGATGCCGCCGCGCGGAACGGCGATGCCGCCGCGCGGAACGGCGATGCCGCCAAGAACGGCGTATCGCCGAGCGGCGGGGCGCATACGGCGGACGGTGCCTCGCCGAACGGCCGGACGCCCGGGTCGGACGGCGAGTCCCAGAACGGCTCTGTTCCCGCGTCGGGGGGCGTGTCCCCGAGCGGCGGGGCGCGCGCAGGCGACGGCGTATCGCCGAACGGCAGGGCGCGCGCGGCGGACGGGGAGTCCCTGAGCGGCTCCCGGCCTGCGCCGGACGGCGTATCCCCGAACGGCTCCGCACTCCCCGCGCACGGCGCGTCTGCGAAGGGTGCTCTCGATGACGCCGGGCTTGTCGTGCGGGATGCGATCAGTGTCGTGGACGAGGATGGGACGCCCCGGCGGAGCACCCGGCGCTTCCCGTTGTTCACGAAGGACACCGCGCGGCCCGAGGGTGGCGGGCGGGCGGCGTCCGGGGACGCGCCCGCGCCTGCGCGGCAGTGGCCGATGCTTGCCGTGCTGGCGCTGGTCGGGCTCGGCCTGCTGCTGACGGCGTTCGACGCGTTCCGGATCGGCACGATGCTGGTCGGCGCGGCGCTGGTCGGCGGTGCCGTACTGCGCTGGCTGCTGCCCGGCGTCGGCATGCTCGCCGTGCGCTCCCGCTTCACGGACATCGCCACCTACGGCGTCCTCGGCCTGGCGATCGTTCTGCTGGCGATGATGGCCCAGCCGAACCCCTGGCTGGAGATCCCGTTCCTGAAGGACACCCTGCACTTCACCGTCAACAGTTAGGGACTGTCCGGCGGATCAGGTCGGAAGATACCGGCATGGGGGAGCCGGCGACCGACGACAAGATCTTTGGGTTGGCTTGAGGCGCGGAGCCGGATGACGGCTCCGCGCCAGGTGCTCCCGCTCGCCGTGGTAGCGCTTGAGGAATCTCCAGGGTTTGATCTCGGCGATGGCATGCTTGACGCAGATACGTTCGGACGACTGATGTCGGCGCGCACGCTGGTGATCTCGTCCGTAGAGGCGGAGCGCGGTCTGGTCGTGCATCCTGCCTGGCCGGTGGGCGCCGACCCACAGCGGACGGCCCCTTGGCCCTGTTCACGTTGCGGCCCGACGCCTCGCTGATCGCGCGCAACCGACGACGATCTGGACATCGCCACTGTGACAGTCCGGCAGATCAGGTCGAGTTGGGTAGCCCTTCAGTCCTCGGGGTCGCGCAGGCCGACGCAGTCAAAGGTCCAAAATGCCTCTGAGTAGACGAAGGTGCCCGTCATCCACGGCTCGCAAGCGGACAACCGGGCGACCTGAAACGCGGCTTCAGGGATACGCAGCGACGGCGAACGGAAGCCCACCGCGCTGGCACCCTCGAAGCCGCGCATGCCGTAGTAGCGCGGCGAACCCTCCAGGAACACCAACGGCACACCCTGGCTGTCGGCCGCCTCGAGGGCGTGGGCGATGAGCTGCGTACCGATGCCCTGACGCTGGAACTCCGGGACCACGCCCAGCGGTGACAGCGACAGGACGTCCACGATCCGGCGCGGAGCGTCCAACCGCGTCGCACTCAGCAGGACATGCCCGACGACCCGGTCATCAACGACAGCGACGAAGGACATCGGCGCCAATGCAGCCTCCGCAACGCGAAGTGCCTCCACGAGCCCGGGAACCCGATCGCTGTCACCGAAGGCGCGCGTATGAACCTCGCGCACATCTCGGTGATCGTCAGCGGTCTCTTGCCGGATCACCAGCCCGGCACTAGCGGGAGCGATCCGGGAGCCTGCAGGCGCATCGTGTGACGTCATGGCCGCGAGGCTAGATCGCAGGGCGGCTCAGCGCGAGGCAATTGCGGACCAGGTCGCGAACCTGCGTCATTCTTTGATCTTGTTGATGCAGCCATCTTGAATCCGGAGCCAAGGATTCCAAAAACGCAGAAGTTATGCCCTTGAGGCACGTTTGTTTGACACCACATAACCACCATGGAAGTGTAAAACCAGTGTTACACGGGGGAGTTAAGAAACGGACAGCCGCGCTATGCGTGCTCCCCCCTGCCTTGACCACGCAGGAGGAGAACCGTGACGAACATTTGTTGGTACAGACCTCAGCTCGGCGGTTTGATCTTCTCTGCATCAATGGGCCGAGCTTGTTGACCCGGATACCGTATACCGTTTCGTCCGTCCAGTACCTTCCTGCGGATACCTATCAGAGTATGCGCTTCAGGATTCTCGGCCCGCTTCAAATATGCGGCGGTGACGAGATAGCCTCACCAGTCCGACGCGCGATCCTCACCGCCCTTCTGCTCACGGATGGCCGGACATTGGGCGTAGCGGAACTCGCCGAGCTGCTGTGGGACGAGCCGCCCCGCTCGGCCACCGCGAATATCCGCACCCATCTCGCCGGGCTGCGCCGCGACCTCGACCGGGCTGAACCAGGGCTCAGCGGCATGCTGAGGACCATCAGGGGTACCCAGTGCGGGTACGGACTTCGGGCTGGTCCCGACGATGTCGACCTGCCGAAGTTCACCGCGGCAGCGCGTCGCGGCCGAACCCAGCTGCTGCACGGTGAACTCTGTGAAGCAATCGACTCGTTCGAAGAAGCCATCGCCATGTGGCACGGCCCGTTCGGGCAGGACCTGCCCGCAACCCGGTGGTTCTGCGCCCATGTCGCCGGTCTCAACAACGTGCGAGTCGATGCGTACCAGGGCCTCTTCACCGCCTGCATCCTCGCCGATCGCATCGAGTTGCTCTCGTACCGGATCGAAAGCGCCATCGCCGAGGCGCCGTACCGGCAGCGCCTGTGGGAGCTGCTCGCCGCAGTGCATTGCATCAACGGCGATGCCGTCAGCGCCCTGGAGGTGATCAAGCGCTGCCAGGTGCTCCTCGCCGAGGATCTGGGTCTGGATCTGCCGCCGAGTATCGAGGCGATGCGGTCCGCCGCGCTCACCTGGGACCGGGATGAGGCTCTGCGTCTGGTCACCGCGCAGGCTTTGGGCACCTACGACGGCAGCAACCCGCAACCCGGCGGGCAGCACTCGTCGCCGTAAGCACCCCTAGACAGCCGGGTGGTCCCGGAGGTCCTGTCCCGGGGACCGCCCGGCCATGGGGAAACGACTCCGACAGGCGGGCACAGGCCGCGTCAGGCCACGTCTCTCCGGTGCAGGATCGCCGCCCCCGCGAGGCCGGCGATCAACCCGTACGCGACCAGAACGAGCGCTCCGGACCACTGCGGGGGCGCGCCCGGGAAGAGTTCGCCGGAGGTCGTCATGATCTGGGAAGCGACACCGGGGATGGCCACCTGGGCTTGCAGCACCCAGTCCTGCTCGATGACCAGCTCATGGATGACCTGGAAGGCGAAGGCGACGACCACCGAGGTGAGGAAGTACAGAGCCGTCGCCGTAACCGTCGCGACGGTCTGGCTGCGGACGAGTACGCCGAGCCCGAAGCCGAACACGCCCCATACGACATACGCGACCCCGTTCAGCAGGATCGCGGAGAGCACACCGGGGTCAGTGAGCTGCACGCCGACGTCACGCGAGGCCAGGAAAGCGGAGCCAACGGCGAGGCCGACCACAGTCGACACCAGCCACAGCCCGAGGGAAGCGATGACCGCGGCGATGAGTTTGGCCGCGATGACCCGGCCGCGCCGCGGGGTGACCAGGAACGTAGCGGTCAGGGTGCGGTAGTGGTACTCGTTCGTCACCAGCAGCACGGCCACCACGCCTGCCAGCAACAGGCCGAGCGCCTGCCCGGAGGTGTACACGGTGCTGGCGACGTGGCCCACGTCGCCGTTCGTCTCCCAGAGCCGGCGCATGGATTCCACCTGCTCGGCCGACATCTCCTCACGAGGAGTCAGGATCGCTCCCGCCAAATAGTCGTCGAAGGGCTGCAGAAACGTGCTGGCCTGCCAGCTGTTCCACAGCGCCATCAGCAGCGCCGCCACGGCCATGCCCCCGAGGGCTGTCCACCAGGTGCGTACGGTCCGCAGTTTCAGCAGCTCGCTGTTCACCAGGCCGGTCACCGGATCGCCGCCTTCCCTTGCGTGAGGTGGAGGAATGTCTGCTCCAGGTCAGGTCGCTCCTCGGTCAGCTCGTACAGGCCGCCACCGTGGGATGCGGCGAGCGAGGCCACCGCCGTCGCGTCGAGCCCGGCGACCAGCAGAACGTCGCCGTCGTCGGACGAGGCGAGGGTGACCGATGCCCCGCCCGATACCAGGGCTGCCTCGAGCTCGGCCACACGGGACACGCGGACCCGCACGCGGGGCGCACTGTCCAGCCCTTCGATGACATCGCGGGCCGGTCCCTGGGCGACCAGCCCTCCCTGGCTGATAATCACGAGATCGTCGGCGATCTGCTCGACCTCGGCGATGAGGTGACTGGAGACGAGCACCGTGCGCCCCTCGGTGGCCAGGTCACGCAACAAGCCGCGTATCCAGGCGATCCCTTCGGGGTCGAGGCCGTTTGCGGGCTCATCGAGGATGAGAACCGAAGGGTCGCCGAGCATCGACTGGGCCAGGTTGAGCCGCTGCCTCATCCCGAGGGAGTACTCCGCGTACCGCCGTCGTGCGGCCTGCGTCAGTCCTACGAGTTCGAGGACCTCGTCGGCCCGGCCTACGGGCAGCCCGGCGGCCGCGCACTGCACACGAAGGTGGTCCCGGCCGGTGCGAGCCCGGTGCGCACCGGATTCGTCGAGCATCGCGCCCACCGCCTTCAGCGGCTCGTCCAAGTCCGCGTATCGGCTTCCGTGGATGGTGGCCGTACCGGACGTAGGCGCTGTCAGGCCCAGCAGCATGCGCAGCGTCGTCGTCTTGCCTGCGCCGTTCGGCCCGAGAAATCCCGTGACCCGCCCCGGCAGGACGGAGAACGACAGCCGGTCGACGGCGACCAGGTCGCCGTAGCGTTTGGTGAGGCCGCGCACCTCGACGGTGGCGGACCCGGCGGATCGCGGTTCCGAGTCGTTCGGCATTGTCGTCATGGGCACTGTTTCCTTATCTGCTCCCTGTAGGCACGCAGGTCGTCGTGCAGGTGTGAGCGGCGCAAGCGCCGGGTGCGCAGCAGCCTGTGCCAGTCCGCGGCGGTGTCGTGCATCAGCTGCCAGTGGAAGTAGTTGACGTACTCGGCCAGGGCCAGCACGTACAGGAGCAAGCCCGGCGCCACCTCGCCTGCCTCGGGCCGGCGCGCGAGGGACGCGCCCATCACGACGGCGCCGGCTGCCAGGCCCGCCGCGCACAAGAATCGCGGCCAGCGGAACAGTCCGATCAGCGGCGGCCGTGGCAGCCCCGCGCGCAGCTGGCGAAGCTTGACCGACCAGTATCCCGAGCCGGTGAGCAGCAGGACGGCCGTCAGGGCGTATCCGCTGACGTTGGCCGCGCTCGTGGGGGCGTCAAAGGCGGCGAAGACAACCCAGCCGATCCAGATGACATTCCCCAGTTCCAGCACGGCCAGGGTGCGCAGGCGAACGGCGAGCGCGGCTCGTGGGCGGTGTTTCACGGATGTCATGTCCTGAGGATGGTGTACGGACACGGTCGGAACACAGGCGCGCGTCGGGCGGACAGCCGTGGATCAGTCATGTACGAGCTGCTGGCCGACGAGCATGGCGTACGCACCGCCACGGGCGACCAGTTCGCCGTGGCGTCCCTCTTCGACGATGCGGCCCTGGTCGAGGACGAGGATGCGGTCGGCGTCGAGGACGGTGCTGAGCCGGTGGGCGATGACGATCCGGGTGCAGTCGAGTTCCGACAGGTTCTCGTGCACGGCCGCCTCGGTCGTCGCGTCAAGGTGGCTGGTGGCCTCGTCCAGCAGCAGCACCCGGGGCTGGTGCAGCACAGCGCGAGCCAGCGCGATTCTCTGCCGCTGTCCCCCGGACAGACCGCTGCCGCCTTCACCGAGGATCGTCTCGTACCCCATCGGCATGCGCGTGATGTCATCGTGAACGGCCGCCAGGCGGGCGGCTGCGACGACCTCGTCCAGGGTCGCCTCGGGCTTGACCAGAGCGATGTTGGTCAGCACCGAGCCGCTGAAGATGTCGGCATCCTGCGTGACCACGCCGCACTGGCGGCGGAGGTGCCCCAGGTCGAGGTCGGTCAGCGGTGTCGGCCCGTACGTGATCTCACCGCCGGTGGGGTCGTAGAGGCCGAGGATGAGCCGTGCCAGGGTGGATTTCCCCGAGCCGCTGCTGCCGACGATGGCGATCTTCTCGCCCGGGCTGACGGTGAGGGAAATGCCGGCGAGGGCGTCGGGGCCGTCTCCGGAGTACCGGAAGCTGACATCGGCCAGCGTAATCGGCTCGTCCAGAGTGACCCTCTTGTTCCCCTGGCCAATGGTCTCGTCGGGCTCGTCGAGCACGTCACGCAGCCGGTCGAGGTGGACGCGGATCGTCTGGAACGTCTTGATACTGCGGCCGAGTTGGGCCACCGGCGAGAGCGCGGCACCTGCCAGCGAGATCAGGGCGAGCATGGTGCCGAGCGAGAGGTTGTCGCTGAACACCAGGTATGCGCCAAGTACGAGCATGACCAGCGGGGACGCGGTGCCCAGCATGCCGAGAAGGCTGTCGATCGCGTTGTCGAGCCTGCTGCGCCGTACCGAGGATTCCAACTGCTCGGAGAACTTCCGCGACCATCGACTCACCACGACGTCCTCGGCGCCCGACGCCTTGACCGTCTCGGCGCCGGTCACCGCCTCCAGCAGGGTGCTCTGAGCCTCTCCGAGTGCCTGGAGTTCACGCTCGGTCAGACGCTGGGCCGTCGGCGCCGAGAAGAACATGATGGCCAACTGTGTCAGGGCGATGGTGAGGATCGCCGCGACGAACAGCAGCGACTTCGTGCCGATGACCACGAGATAGATGCCCAACAGGGCCGCGTCCAGGAAGACCGCGAGTAGCTGGCTGGACACGGCATCGCGCACATAGGTCATGCTCGACACCCGTACGAGCAGGTCACCGCCGGTGCGCAGCTGGAAGAACTTGTACGGCAGCGACATCAGGTGCCTGAGGAACGAGCTCATCATCGACCAGTCGATGCGCGTCTGGAGCCACAGCAGCAGCTCGGCCCGCGCCAGCGTCATCATCGCGTGGCTCGCGGCGTAGGCCACGATCCCGGCCGCCAGGATGAGGAGGGTGTTCTCCCTGCGGCCGGGCAGCACGTGGTCGACTACATAGGCGGTCAGGAACGCCGGAAGCAATCCGAACAGGGCCAGGATGGCCGAGGCCGCGACGATCGCCGAAAGGATGCCCACACGGCGTGGCAGGAACGGCCGGACAAACGGCCACAGCCCAGCCTCGGCTCCGTCGCGCTCCTCGAACTCATCGGTCGGCTCCATCTCCAGCACCACGCCGGTGAACGACGCATCGAGTTCCGCGTGCGTGACGCGGCGGCGACCGGACGCGGGATCGACGATGTCGGCACCACGGCTCGTGAAGCGCTCGATCACCACGAAATGGTTCATCCCCCAGTGCGCGATCAGCGGCAGCGCCAACCCCGCCAGGGCGTCCGGTTCGGCGCGGAAGGCGCGCACCTTCATGCCCAGTTCCCGGGCGTGCCGGGCGATGGAGGCGGCGCTGGCCCCATCGCGGGCCAGGACCATGCGGTCGCGCAGCTCGGCGACCGCGGTATGGCGGCCGTGGTAGCCGAGCACCATCGCCAGCGCGGCGACGCCGCATTCGACCGAGGTCGACTGCAGCCGTACGGGGACCCTGCGGCGCGTGATCCTCACTGGTCGTTCCCCCCATCCCAGATGTCGAGCAGGAGCGGCCGGGTGCCCTGGTCGAGGACCACCTGTGTTCCGTCCTCCACACTGTCGAGCCCGAATGCGGCGGGGAGTTCGACGAGCACCATGGTGACCTGCACGCCGCCTTGTCCGGCCTGCGTGTCCTTGACGCGGCCGGTGACGGTCCGGCTCTTGTCGAGGCGCAGGACGATGTCACTGCCCTTCGCCGGGGGTGTGAGGCTCGGGAATGCGAGGACGGCGTCGCGGCCTGTGGTACCGGCCAGTGTCCCGGTCGGGCCGACCGGGACCCGGATGAGGAGCCCCACCAGGGCGGTGGCGGCGATCAGCAGCAGGCCGATCAGGACCCAACGCCACCGGGGCACCATGCGCTCGGCGTCGAACCCGGCATGGACCGCGCCGCGCGGGTTGGCCCGGTAGGCGGCGACCATGCTCGGCCGGTAGACCCCCTCGGCAAGCGCGCCGTCCGCTGCCGGGCGCGATGGGGCCTTGGAGCTCACCGCGCACGTCCCTTCGTGGACGGGCCGGCGAGCCGCAGCAGATCCGGAACCCGCGCGGGGTCGGCCATGCGCGCCAGGCCCCACGCGATCCCCGCGAGCCCGGTCATCAGACCCGGTGTCTCCACGCCGTTCGGCACGCCGCACAGCCAGCCGTTCTCTCGGCCCTCGTGCAGCAGCGTGTTCCATACCCGGGGCAGCAACTCGGCCACCTCCGGTTCCGCATCCGGCTGACAGGCCGCCTCGATGGTGAGGAGATTGCCGACATCACCGTGGCACAGGCTGTGATTGCCCAGACCGGACACCGGGTCGAGGTCGAGTCCGGTGGAGATGGAGGCGAGAACCGCCCAGTGCCGGTCCTGCTCGATCAGCTCGGCCAGGTCGGGCACGATGCCCATCCGCTCGAACTCGGCACGCGCCATCGCGATGCCCGGCGCCCCGTGGCACCAGGCGTTCATGACGGTACGTCCGCCGAGGTTGGCCGGCCGCAGATCCCGCCAGGTCCGCAGCTCCGGGTCGTACACGGTCGCCTCGTAGCGCAACGCGTGCCGTACGGCTGCTACGTACTCAGGGCGGGGGGCCACCTGGTGGAGCCGCGCGAACGCGTAGGCGATGCCGGACGCACCGTGGGAGAACCCGGCCAGCGGCGCCTCGGGGTTGATCGGAGTGGCCCAGCCCCAGCCGTCGGCGGCCGGCTGCCGGGTGGCGAGGAGCCGGTCGGCGCAGCGCACGGCGAGCGCGAGAGCGCCGCATCCAGGTGCGGCGGATTCCAGGGACAGCAGGGACAGGATCGCCCCGGCCGATCCTGAGACCACGTCCAACAGGGGGTCTTCGCTGACAAGTTGGGCGATGGCGGGCAGCAGTGCGGTGGCGGCGGTGGCGTAGTCGGGGCGGTCGTGCCGCACGGCGGCGTGCGACAGGGCGTATATCGCGCCACCGAAGGGGCCGAACGCGCCGATGCCGAACTCGGCGGCTCCGGGCTTCTTCTCCAGCCCGGCCAGGGTCTCGGCGATCAGGATGGACCGCTTGGCGACCTGGTCGAAGGCAGCTCGAGCCAGCTCGCCGGTCTCCTCGTCGCCGGTGACGGCCGCGACCGCGTCAAGCCCGTGCGCGATACCGGCGGTTCCGGTGTAGAGGCCGATTGGAGCGGGGGCGTACTGCCAGTACGTCTCGTCGACCAGGTCGAGGCCGATCCAGCCCAGCCCGTGATCGTCCCGGACGCACAGATCGGCCAGTCGCCGCGCCACGCGCAGGGCCTCCTCGGCGAAGACTTCGGGGGTGGCTCCGGTGCCGAGGCGTTCGCGATGCCAGTTGGGCCAGCGCGCCTCGCTCTCGCCCATGGCCGTGGCCGCGACGCAGGATCGGATCACGCGCTCCTGAAAGGCGAGGTCGTCGCTCCCGAGCGCGGCGAGCCGGTCGCGTACGGCCGCGAGCGGTGACGGCCGAGTGCCCACCGGTGAGCCGTCCGGCCCACCGCGCAGGATTCCGGTGCTGGCGTCGACGGTGAACATCGGGATGTCCCCGACTGACAGTTCGGCGATCTCGTTCAGGATCATCGCGCCGCGTGAGTCCGGCATCTCGGTGTGGCCGCCGGCCAACCGCGCCAGCGACCGGGCGTGGTCGAGCCCGTCGCGCAGAAAGTCCGGGTGGGTGCTCTCCAGCAGCAGACGGCCGTAGATGTGGGTAGGGCGGGCGATCAGCCGGGTGCGGACCGCCGCGAACGCCGCGATGGGGCCGTCCTGGGCGAGGAGTTCGTCCCGCCCCGCCTCCAGCAGCCGGTAGACGCGGGTGAAGCCGTCGACGAACTCATCGACGCGGCTGACCAGGTCGATCGGTTCCCCGTCGGCGGTCATCGGATGGTTGCGTTCGGCGTCCATCTCCATGCGGCGCTTGACCAGCCGCATCCGGTCGGTGCCGCTGCCCTCCCAGGTCGGCACCGGCATGGGAGTCAGCTGACCGCCGCGCCCGGCGAGGCCGCTGACGTCAAGGCCGAAGGTGCCGTCCTCACCCCGTACGAGCAGGTGGTTGGGCAGGATGCCGACCGACTGGACCGAGTTGGCGAGCGTGACCGCCGCGATGTCGGTCTCACCGTCGATCTTCACGACCGCGGCTGTCTTGTCGCTGTGCAGCAGGGCTTCCAGATCCACGAGGACCGGGTACTCGCCCGCCGCGAGGACGTTCTCGAAGTGGAAGTCGGTGGCATGCAGCAGATACAGCAGCGCCGTCAGCGCGCCCAGCCGCCACGCGTACCGGTCGCCGCCCGCCGCGTCGGTGGTCGCCGAGGTGTCCACCAGCTCGACCCAGCCGTGCTCCCCGCGGTCCAGGACGGAGATGCGGGCGAGTTCGTGGGCCGGGCACTGCCGGTTGACCCAGCCCAGAAGGCCGTCGAAGGCGACGTCCATCGCCAGCGAGCGGGGCTTGAACACGAGCGTGCCGGTGTCGAAGGTCACCATCGCGACGGAACGGCCGCGACGGTGCTTGTCACCGGCGCCGAACTCGATGCGCTCCAGGCGCCGCGGGGCCCGGTCGGCCAGCAAGCGCGCGCGCAGCGCGGGCAGGTCCGCAGCGAGTGCCCGGACAAGCTCGACACGGGTGTCGATCCAGAACCGCAGCTGGTTGACGATGAGCCGCCCGAGCACCGGGTACTCGCGCCAGATCGCGAGCGCGTTGTCCTCGTCGCGCAGCAGTTCCACGAACGACGAGAAGCGCGCTTCGGATGTCTCGCCACTGAGCCGGTCCTCAACGCGAGCGATATTGAGTTCGAGGACCAGCGTCCGCTGCACATGCCCGAGAAGATCGGCCGCTGGTGCTGTGGCCCGTACAACATCGAGAACATGCCCCGGATCGGCCAGAACGGGGTCGTCCGAATCCGTCAGACACTGCTGCACGAGCGCGTCGAGTTCGTGCACCGCGCCCTCGACGAGCGGCCGCATCACCTCCAGCAGACCCATGTCGGCGTCCAGTCGCCGGGTGGAGTCGGTGGTGGCCATGCCGACGGCCCACCAGCGCATGAAGGTCCTGTGCCACTCCGGCTCGTCCGTCAGGCGCGAGGCGAGGGAGGACTCGGCCTCCCCGAGCAGCGCGGCCAGTTGGCCGGCGGTGACGCCCAGCGGGGAAAGCCGCTCGTCCAGAGTGGACCGCTCACCCTTGAAGGGCGCCAGTTCCGTCCACGTGGTCAAGCGCTTGTCGCCGCGGATCGTGTCCGTCTGTGACGGATGCCCGCGCCATCTCTCTGCCAGGGTGGCCGCCCGGTGCCACGGGAGAGCTGTCCTGCCTGGCCGGACGGTGTTGCCATCAATTGCGTCGACGGACATTCCGTTTCTTCCCCTCCTGAACATGAACGCGACCGGCAGGGGTCGGACGACAGCCCTGCCGGTCACGTCGCTTCTTCGGTAAGCTGCTAGTTCTTGCAGGGCTTACCGGGGTTGCAGGCCAGACCACAGACGGTCCAGCCCGAATACCACGGCAGGCACGAGCAGCACCCGAGAGTGCCGAGGACGCCGGAGCCGGCTCCGTTGACCTCGGTCAGCTCCTCATCGGTGATTGCGGTGAGGCCGTCGCCCGACGGATGGGCGGGGGCCTCACTCCCGAGGGACAACCGATAGTCGGCGTCCTTCCAGGACCGGACGATGTCCACGAACATCACTCCTTTATGTGAATGTGACGGCTCAGCAGCAGCCGCGGGTACCCATCTGGCAGCTGCCGCAGAGCGTCCCGGTGGGCGAGCACACCGTCACGGTCAGCGTGACCGTGGCACAGGCCCACGTGGTACCGCCCGCGACGCCGTCGAGCTGGTCATCCGCCAGCTCAACCAGACCGGCCGGGTTGGCCGGGGCCTCGCTGAGAGTGGCCCGGTACTCCGGGTCCTTCCAGGCGCGAACAAGGTTCATTTCGTGTCACCTCCTTCCTGTCTCCGTCCTGTCGGATCCGGGCCGCCGGCTGCCTCACGCACCCGCCGGCCCTGCGCCCCATCCTCCGCAGCGGAGGTTCGCCCACCGCACAGCGAGCCGACGAGTGCGCGCACACGCACCGCATACGCGCCGCACGTTCGGCGCCTGGCCGCAGCCGGTCACCCACGTGAAACGGCGGCCCGTCCCCTCCCCCGAGGAAGGACGGGCCGCCGTCGCATCCAAACTCCCGTACGCCGAACACCCCGTTCAACGGCTGTCCGTGCGCTGTGGCACGGAAGTGACCGTTCCGCTACGGTGTGCGCGCCCCGCCACAGTCGAGGGGCGGTTGCGGGTGGGTGCGCAGCGCACCGCTGAGACGTCCGAGGTCATCGGTGTGTTCCCGTTGTGTCGATGTATCGACAGCTTCGGGAATGCCGACCCTGAGCACGGCACGGCGGGGCTAATCTGCCCAATCGGGACGTCCCCGGAACTGAAACCTGACGGGGCACATCCCAGTCGGCGGGGGAACAACCGGCACGCACAGGGGGAAAAGGGGGGAAGTCATGCCTCGTTGGAAGGCCTTGCCGGACGAACTCGATCCGCAGATAAAGGAGTTCGCCGATCAGCTGCGGCGGCTCGTGGACCGCAGCGGCCTGAGCATCTCCGCGCTGTCCGACCGCACGGGTTACAGCAAGACGTCCTGGGAGCGTTACCTGAACGGCCGGCTGCTCGCGCCCAAGGGCGCGGTCGTCGCGCTGGCCGAGGTCACCGGCACCAACCCGATCCATCTGACAACCATGTGGGAGCTCGCCGAACGGGCCTGGAGCCGCTCGGAGATGCGCCACGACATGACCATGGAGGCGCTACGGATCGCCCAGGCGCGCGCGGCGCTCGGCGAGTTCGGCGCGCCCCCGGCGAACACCAAGGGCAGGACGGCCCGCAGGGGCGGCAGTGCGACGGCCACTCCGGGCATCGCGGGCCCGGCGGGTGTGGCCCCGACGGTGCCGCCCCAGCCGACGGCTCCCGACGCGAACGCCCGGGAGGCCGAGGAACGGCCGGCGGTCAACTCGTGGGGGCTCGCGGGGTACACCGGGCCGTCCCCCGCCGCCGCGAGCGGCCGTCCTGGCGCCGGTGCGGGAGTGAATCCGGCATCGTCCGGTGCCGGTACGGGGTCGAATGCGGCCTCGGCCGGGCGCGCGCCCGGCGCCGGTGCGCCGACGCCGCCCGCACCGGGCAACCCTTCCGGCGGCGCGTCCCGCAGAAAGCGGCTCGCGATGTTCCTCGCCGGTGCCGTCGCCGTGGTCGTCGTGGCCGGTGCCGCGTACTACCTCACCCGCGACGGCGGCGACCCCAACGACACCGCGAACGTCTCCCCGCCCCCGTCCGTCAGCACCGACGCCAATCTGCCACCCGGCGTGAAGTGCAGCGGCGACACCTGCGCCGGCAAGGACGCGGAGGCCATGGGGTGCAGCGGCGACCTCGTCACCACCGCCAGGACGGCGACCGTCGGCACCACCGTCGTCGAGGTCCGCTACAGCGAGACCTGCGGCGCGGCATGGGGCCGTATCACCCAGGCCGCCCAGGGCGACAAGGTCCAGGTGACCGTGGGCACCACCAAGGAGAACGGCTCCATCACGACGGCCGGTGACACCATCGCGTACACCCCGATGGTCGCCGTGCAGGACGCGGGCGAGGCCACGGCGTGCGCGACGCTGGCGTCGGGGGAGCAGGGCTGCACACAGTAGAACGGCGCAAAAAGAGACAGCGCAGAAAAGACACCGGTATCGCGCATGCCATCCGCGATCCAGGGCACGCGCACAGTACCCCCACGGGAGTCCGGAAACGGTACCCCCACCCGGCGGTCGTCCCGTCTCGCTCTCCCGGACGGGCGGCCGCCGCCTTCCGTGGGGTCTGTGGGGTGGGCCACACCGACCCGGACGTCCGGCATCCCGGATGCGCGATAGCCTGACCGCTGGATCTCTCTTGACGCCAAGAGATCGATCAAAAAAAGCCGGGGCAGGGACGCCCCACCGCCAGCTGTCATACGGAGAACGCCATGACCCGCACTCCCGTGAACGTCACCGTCACCGGCGCGGCCGGCCAGATCGGTTACGCCCTGCTCTTCCGCATCGCCTCCGGCCAGCTGCTCGGCGCGGACGTGCCGGTCAAGCTCCGCCTCCTGGAGATCACCCCGGCGCTGAAGGCCGCCGAGGGCACCGCGATGGAGCTGGACGACTGCGCGTTCCCGCTGCTCCAGGGCATCGAGATCACCGACGACCCGAACGTCGCCTTCGACGGCGCCAACGTCGCCCTCCTCGTCGGCGCCCGCCCGCGCACCAAGGGCATGGAGCGCGGTGACCTGCTGGAGGCCAACGGCGGCATCTTCAAGCCGCAGGGCCAGGCCATCAACGCGCACGCCGCGGACGACATCAAGGTCCTGGTCGTCGGCAACCCGGCCAACACCAACGCGCTGATCGCGCAGGCCGCCGCCCCGGACGTACCGGCGGAGCGCTTCACCGCGATGACCCGGCTGGACCACAACCGCGCGCTGACCCAGCTGTCGAAGAAGACGGGCACGCCGGTCTCCGAGATCAAGAAGCTGACGATCTGGGGCAACCACTCCGCCACCCAGTACCCCGACATCTTCCACGCCACGGTCGCCGGCAAGAACGCCGCCGAGGTCGTGAACGACGAGAAGTGGCTGGCCGAGGACTTCATCCCGACCGTCGCCAAGCGCGGCGCCGCCATCATCGAGGCCCGCGGTGCCTCGTCGGCCGCGTCCGCCGCCAACGCCGCCATCGACCACGTCTACTCCTGGGTCAACGGCACCGCCGAGGGCGACTGGGTCTCCATGGGCATCCCGTCCGACGGCTCGTACGGCGTCCCGGAGGGCCTGATCTCCTCCTTCCCGGTCACCTGCAAGGACGGCAAGTACGAGATCGTCCAGGGCCTGGACATCAACGACTTCTCCCGCGCGCGTATCGACACCTCCGTCAAGGAGCTGGAGGAGGAGCGCGACGCGGTCCGCGGCCTCGGCCTCATCTGACCCGGCGCCTCCCGCCGCACGACCCCCGGCCCGCCGCCACGGGCCGGGGGTCGTCGTTTTCCCCGGGCTTATGGCTTCTGCGTACGACGCTCAGAAGCTCCTCAACTCCCTGGCCCGCCCGGCGGATCACCCGCGAGGATGATCCACATGTTCGGAAAGAGCAAGCACCCGGAAGTCAACGTCCTCTTCGTACGCGACGCCGACCTCGCCACCGAGGCCCTGCGCCGTGCCCTCGCCGACGCGAGCCCCGAGGAACGCCCCGGCCTGGAGCTGGCCCTCGCCCTGCGGCTGGACGCGGTCGGGTACGGCGGCCCCGCCGACTCGGTCCAGGCGATCAAACACCTGCGCGAGGCGGCCCCCGGCCTCAGCCTCGGAAGCGCCGTCCAGCTGGCCAAGTCGGCGGCGGCGCAGGGCGCTTAGGCGACCGGTTCCTTGGTGCGGGCGGGCGTGGTCGTCGTAGGGGACGGGCGTCCGGTCGGGCGGTGGCCGAGCACGACCAGCGTCGTCGCCGCCAGTACCACCAGCCCCACCGTTCGCAGTGCCGGGCCCATGCCGTGGGGGACGTCGCCGTGGGCGGCCAGGACCGTGCCGGTGACCGCGACGCCGAGGGCCGCGCCGAGTTCGCGGGCCGAGGTGCCGAGGCCGGAGCCGAGGCCCGCCTGGTGCGGTGGGAGGGCGGTGACCGCGCCGAGGGTGAGGGCCGGCATGGCCAGGCCGGTGCCGGCCGAGATGACCAGCAGCCAGCAGGCGTACGCCGGGTAGGGCGTGCCCGCGTCCGCCGTGGAGGCGCCGAGCAGACCGGCGCCGATGAGGGCGAGCCCGGCGCCGATGACCGTGCGCGGGTACGTCGACCAGCGCGCCGCCAGCTTCGGCACCAGGGACATGCCGACCACGAGCGGTGTGATCGCGAGGCCGGTGAGGGCGGCGCCGTAGCCCTTGACGCCTTGCAGGTACTGCGAGTTGACGTAGAAGAGGGCGAAGAGGCCGAAGAACCCGGTGGCCAGGCCGAGGGTCGTGGCGCGCAGCCGGGGCGCGGTGAAGATGCGCGGGTCGAGCAGCGGGGCGGGGGAGCGCAGGGCGTGCGCGGTGAAGGCGGTCACGAGGAGGGCGCCCGCGGCGAAGGCGGCCAGGATGCGCGGTGAGGTCCAGCCGTAGGTGGGGCCCTCGATGATGCCGAACAGGACGGCGACCAGGCCCGCCGTGAGCAGGAGGGTGCCGAGCGGGTCCTGGTTGCCGTGCGGGGAGCGGTCGGTGCGCGGGGTGGTGACGGCCACGGCCAGCGCGAGCAGCGCGGCCAGCGGCACCATCGCGGCGAACAGCGCCCGCCAGGACAGGAACTGGCCGACCAGGCCGCCGCCGAGGTTCCCGGCCAGTCCGCCGAGCCCGATCGCCAGGGTCCAGGACGCCATGGCCTGCGCCCGCCGGGCCGGACCGGCGAGGTGCAGCATGAGCGACATCGTGGTCGGCGTGATCAGCGCGGCCCCGGCGCCGGAGATGCCGCGGCCCGTGATGAGCAGGGCGGGGCCGGTCGCGAGGGCGCTGGTGGCGGCGCCCGCCGCGAACAGGGCGAGCCCGGTGAGCAGGGCGCCCTTGCGGCCGTGGCGGTCGCCGAACGCCCCGGCCGGGACGAGCAGCCCGGCGAAGACGATGACGTAGGCGTCGACCGTCCACAGGATCTCGGTGTGGGTGGGGTGCAGGGACGACGAACTCAGTTGCGGGATCAGCAGGTTGATGGCGGCGACCATGCTCTGCGCGACCAGGACGCAGGCGCACAGGGCGAGCAGGGTCGGGCGTTTCAGGGCGTGCGTGGGAACGGCTCCTCCTCGGGAGCTGGACGGTGGTGTGGGATGCCCCGTCACCGTAGGCTCGGCAGTGACCTGCACTCCAGTGCAACCTTTGCAAGGGATCGATGCGCGTGACGCAATCCGCGAGCCTGGACCTGAATCTGCTGGTCGCCCTCGACGTGCTGCTGGAGGAGCAGAGCGTGCAGGGCGCCGCCCGGCGGCTGCATCTGTCCGAACCGGCGATGAGTCGCACCCTCGGCCGGATCCGCAAGGCGCTCGGCGACCCGGTGCTGGTGCGGGCCGGCCGCCGTATGGTGCCGACCCCGCACGCGCTCGCCGTACGGGCCGAGGTGAGCGCGGTGGTGGAGCGGGCCCGCGCCCTGTTCGCGCCCGGCCGGGACGCGGACCTGCGCGGCCTGCGGCGGACCTTCACGATCCTCGGTCACGACATGGTCGCCGCCGCCCACGCCCCGGCGCTGCTCGCCCGGGCCGCCGAGGAGGCGCCCGGCATCAGCGTCCGGTTCCTCAGCGAGACGCATGTGGACGGGCCGTTCCTGCGTGAGGGGACCGCCGATCTGGAGATCGGGGTGATCGACACCGTGGCGCCCGAGGTGCATGTGGAGCAGCTGGCCGAGGACCGGATGCTGGGCGTCGTACGGGCCGGGCACCCGCTGCTGGCCGGGGAGCTGACGCCCGAGCGGTTCGCCACGGCGGCCGACCATCTGATCGTCTCCCGGCGGGGGCGGCTGCACGGACCGGTGGACGCGGCGCTCGCCGAGCTCGGGTTGCGGCGGCGGGTGGTGGGCAGTCTCGGCGCCTTCACCGCGTCGCTCTTCGTCGTCCGGGACACCGACCTGGTCGGGCTGGTCGGCGGCCTGGCCACACCGCTGGCGGACGCCCTCGGCCTGGTCACCTTCGAGGTGCCGCTCGACCTGCCGCCGCTGCCCCTGGGCCTGGCCTGGCACCCGCGCCACGACGCCGATCCGGCGCACGAATGGCTGCGGGGGTGCGTGCGGGAGCTGCTCGCCGGTGCGTCAGCGGGCCCCTCGTAGCCGCTTCTCGAACCAGTGTCCGGCGTAGACGTGCTCGGCGTACGCCGGGATCTCCGTGTAGCCGGCCGCCCGGTACATCGTCTGCGCCTCGGTGAGCACGGCGTGCGTGTCCAGGCGTACGACGTCGAAACCGCGCTCGATCGCCTCGCGCTCCAGCGCCGTCAGGATCCGGCGGGCCAGCCCCAGCCGTCGGGCGTCCGGGTCCACCCACACGTGCTTGATCTCGCCCACGCCCGGTCCGAGACGGCGCAGCCCGCCGCAGCCGACCGGGCGTTCGGCCTCGTAGGCCACGAAGAAGGCGCCCGAGTCGCCGGACACCTCTTCCGGGCGTACGAGATCGGCGGCGTCGAACCCTTCGGGGAACCGTTCGTCCAGCTCGGCGGCGTAGGCGGCGAGGGTGGCGCGGGCGTCCGGGGAGGCGCCGTCGACGTGTTCGACGGTGATGGCGGCGAGGCGCAGCAGGCGTTCCGTGGTGCTCATGGCCTCCGTGAGGCGGGCGCGCTGGGCCGGGGTGAGGCCGTCGAGCAGGCTGGCGACCAGGGCGTCGGCCCGGCGGTTCTGTTCCTTGACCTCGACGCGTCCGGCCGGGGTGAGTTCGATTCTGCGCAGCCGGTTGTCGTCGGGGTGGACGCTCAGCCGGACCATGCCCTGCGCCTCCAGGGCCTTCGCCATCCGGCTCAGATATCCGGCGTCCAGGCCGAGCCGGGCGCGCAGCTCCCGCAGCGAGGCGCCGTCGCCGATCTCGAAGAGCAGACGGGCCTCGCCGAGGGGGCGGTTCTGGCCCAGGTAGTGGTCGTCGAGGGCGCCGATGCGGCGGGTGAAGTAGCGGTTGAAGCGGCGGAAGGCCGCGACGTGCTCCGACACCGTCTCGTGTTCTGACACTGCCTTCATATTCCTTTGACTTTAGTCAAAGGACCCCGGGTGGTCCATAGGGGGCGAGTGGCCTTTTCGGAGTGTTTGTCCGAATTGCCAGTGAGACGGCGCACTTTCGGTCACCGATTTCGCATGCCGTTACCGGCCTCGGGCAGGTGCTCACGGTCCTGAACAGGAACGGAAGGCAAGTACCGAGCATGTCGGACAGAGAAACGATCCACGTGGCAGGGGAGTGGCGGCCCGCCGTCTCCGGCGCCACGCGCGAGATCCTCGACCCCGCGGACGCGCTGCCGTTCGCCGTGGTCGCCGAGGGCGACGAGAAGGACACGGACCTGGCCGTCGCGGCCGCCCACCGTGCCTTCGACGGCGGACAGGGCGCCTGGCCCCGCACCCCCGTCGCCGAGCGCGCCGCCCTGCTGCGCCGCGTCGCCGACCTGCTGGTCCGTGACCGCGAGGCACTCGGCCTGCTGGAGAGCCGGGACGCCGGGAAGACCGTCGAGGAGGGCCGCGTCGACATCGACTGCGTGGCCGATGCCTTCCGTTACTTCGCCGACCTGGTGGCCGGGGAAGGGGCCGGACGGGTCGTCGACGCGGGCTCGCCCGACATCCACAGCGTCGTCGTCCACGAGCCCGTCGGCGTCTGCGCGCTGATCACGCCGTGGAACTACCCCCTGCTCCAGGCCAGCTGGAAGATCGCGCCCGCGCTCGCCGCCGGGAACACCTTCGTGGTCAAGCCGAGCGAGATCACGCCGATGACCACCATCGCCCTGATCGACCTGCTCGTCGAGGCCGGGCTGCCCGCCGGGGTCGCCAACATCGTCACCGGCCCCGGCCACACGGTCGGCGCCCGCCTCGCCGAGCACCCCGACGTCGACCTGGTCTCCTTCACCGGCGGCCTGGTCAGCGGCACGAAGGTGGCCGCGGCCGCCGCGCCCACCGTCAAGAAGGTCGCCCTCGAACTCGGCGGCAAGAACCCCAACGTCGTCTTCGCCGACGCCTGCGCCACCGACGAGGCCTTCGATACCGCCGTCGACCAGGCCCTCAACGCCGCCTTCATCCACAGCGGCCAGGTCTGCTCCGCGGGCGCGCGCCTCATCGTCGAGGAGTCGGTCAGGGAGCGGTTCGTCGCCGAACTCGCGCGCCGGGCCTCTCGTATCCGCCTCGGCCGCGGGACGGCCGACGGCGTCGAGTGCGGCCCGCTCGTCTCCGAGCAGCAGCGCGCCAAGGTCGAGTCGTACGTCGCCTCCGCGCTGGCCGAAGGGGCGGTGCCGCGCTGCGGCGGCAAGCGTCCCGAGCCCGCCCCGGAGCGCCCCGCGAACGGCTACTTCTACGAGCCGACGGTGCTCGACCAGTGCCACCGCGAGATGAGGGTCGTACGCGAAGAGGTCTTCGGGCCCGTCCTGACGGTGGAGACCTTCCGTACCGAGGACGAGGCCGTGGCGCTCGCCAACGACACCGAGTACGGGCTGGCCGGTGCCGTCTGGACCGCCGACGCGGGGCGGGCCCGCCGGGTCGCGGGGCGGCTGCGGCACGGCACCGTCTGGATCAACGACTTCCACCCCTACCTCCCGCAGGCGGAGTGGGGCGGCTTCGGCAAGAGCGGAGTCGGCCGCGAACTCGGCCCGGCCGGGCTCGCCGAGTACCGCGAGACCAAGCACATCTACCAGAACCTCGCGCCGAAGCCGGTGCGCTGGTTCGCGGGCTGAGGCCCCGGCAGCCCGTAAGAACCACCCTTCACCTGGAGTAACCCCCCATGCCCGAGACCACCCATACCTACGACTACGTCGTCATCGGCGGCGGCACCGCCGGCTCCGTCATCGCCTCCCGCCTCACCGAGAACCCCGACGTCACCGTCGCCGTCATCGAGGGCGGCCCCAGCGACGTGGACCGCGAGGACGTCCTCACCCTGCGCCGCTGGATGGGCCTGCTCGGCGGCGAACTCGACTACGACTACCCCACCACCGAGCAGCCACGCGGCAACTCCCACATCCGGCACAGCCGCGCCCGCGTCCTCGGCGGCTGCTCCTCCCACAACACCCTCATCGCCTTCAAGCCGCTGCCGTCCGACTGGGACGAGTGGGAGGCGGCCGGGGCCAAGGGCTGGGGCGCGGTGCAGATGGAGGCCTACTACGCCCGGCTGCTGAACAACATCGTCCCGGTCGACGAGAAGGACCGGAACGCCATCGCCCGCGACTTCGTCGACGCCGCCCGGACCGCCCTGGGCGTGCCGCGCGTGGAGGGCTTCAACAAGAAGCCGTTCACCGAGGGCGTCGGCTTCTTCGACCTCGCCTACCACCCCGAGAACAACAAGCGTTCCTCGGCCTCCGTGGCCTACCTCCACACGGTGATGGACGAGCGGCCCAACCTGACGCTCCTGCTGGAGACCTGGGCGTACAAGCTGGAGCTGAACGGCACCCGCGCCGAGGGCGTCCATGTGCGCAGCAAGGACGGCGAGGAGATCCTCGTGCGCGCCCGCAACGAGGTCGTGCTGTGCGCGGGCGCGGTCGACTCGCCCCGGCTGCTGCTGCATTCCGGCATCGGTCCGAAGGAGGATCTCGCGGGGCTCGGCATACCGGTGGTCCACGATCTGCCCGGCGTCGGCGAGAACCTGCTCGACCACCCCGAGTCGGTGATCGTCTGGGAGACCCACGGGCCCATCCCGGAGAACTCCGCGATGGACTCCGACGCCGGTCTGTTCGTGCGCCGCGACCCCGAACACGCGGGCCCCGACCTGATGTTCCACTTCTACCAGATCCCGTTCACGGACAACCCGGAGCGCCTGGGCTACGAACGGCCCCCGCACGGCGTCTCGATGACCCCGAACATCCCCAAGCCGAAGAGCCGGGGACGGCTGTACCTCACCAGCGCCGACCCGGCCGAGAAGCCCGCGCTCGACTTCCGCTACTTCACCGACGAGGACGACTACGACGGCCGCACCCTCGTCGACGGCATCCGCATCGCCCGCGAGATCGCCAAGAGCGAGCCGCTGGCGGGCTGGCTGAAGCGGGAGGTGTGCCCCGGCCCGGACATCACCAGCGACGAGGCGCTCAGCGAGTACGCCCGCAAGGTCGCGCACACCGTGTACCACCCGGCGGGTACCTGCCGGATGGGCGCCGCCACCGACGAACTTGCGGTCGTCGACCCGGAGTTGCGGATCCGTGGCCTGGACGGCATCCGGATCGCGGACGCGTCGGTGTTCCCGACGATGACCGCGGTGAACCCGATGATCGGGGTGCTGATGGTCGGGGAACGGGCCGTGGAGCTGATCGGGGGTGGTGCGTGATGAGTACCCCCGTCTTTTCGGTGGACGGCCTGTGGAAGGTGTTCGGCCCCAAGGCCGACCGCGTCCCCGCCGACCCGGAGCTGACCGCCCTGCCCGCCGCCGAGCTGCGCACCCGCACCGGCTGCACCGCCGCCGTCCGGGACGTCTCCTTCGGCGTGCGCAAAGGTGAGGTCTTCGTCGTCATGGGCCTGTCCGGCTCCGGCAAGTCCACGCTGGTGCGCTGTCTGACCCGGCTGATCGAACCGACGGCCGGGACCATCGCCATCGACGGCGAGGACGTCCGCGCCATGGACAAGGCGCGGCTGCGCGAACTGCGCCGCCATCGCGCCGCGATGGTCTTCCAGCACTTCGGCCTGCTCCCGCACCGCACGGTCCTCGACAACGTGGCGTACGGCCTGGAGATCCAGGGCGTGGGCAGGGCCGAGCGGCGCGAGAAGGCGGCGGAGGTCGTCGCCAAGGTGGGCCTGACGGGCCTGGAGCAGCGCAGGCCCGGCCAGCTGTCGGGCGGACAGCAGCAGCGGGTGGGGCTGGCGCGTGCGCTGGCCGTCGACCCGGAGGTACTGCTGTTCGACGAGCCGTTCAGCGCCCTCGACCCGCTGATCCGGCGGGAGATGCAGGAGGAGGTCGTCCGGCTGCACCGCGACGAGGGCCGCACCATGGTCTTCATCACCCACGACCTGAACGAGGCACTGAAGCTCGGTGACCGGATCGCCCTGATGCGCGACGGCCGGATCGTCCAGCTCGGCACTCCCGAGGAGATCGTCGGCTCCCCGGCCGACGACTACGTCCGCGAGTTCGTCCGCGACGTCCCCCGCGAACAGGTCATGACCGTCCGAACCGCCATGCGGCCCGCGTCCGCGGAGGAGGCGGGGGCCGGACCGGCGGTGGCCCCGGCGGCGACGGTGTCCGAGGCCATCGAAGCGGTGGCGCGCAACGGGGGACCGGTGCGGGTGGTGGACGCCGGGCGCTGCCTGGGGGTGGTGGACTCCGAGGGGCTGCTGGGTGTGGTGGCCGGTACGGCACCTCGCAAGGAGGTGGCTTGATGGCCACCGTCACCGCCTCGGCTCCCCGTGCCCTGCCCGCCGTACTGAAGAACCGGGTCATCGCCAAGCTCGCCCTCCTGGCCCTGGCCGCGGCGATTCTCGTACCGCTGGCCAACGCGCGGTGGGCGAGTGGGAGCTGGCCCGACGCCCTCACCGTCGACCTGACCCAGCCCCTGACCAGCGCCAGCGACTGGATCATCGACAACCGCGACAGCCACCCGCTGTTCCTCTACTTCTTCGGCCACATCAGCAACGGGGTCGTCCTGTCCGTACGGGCCGTCTACCTCGCCCTCCTCACCATCGGCTGGGCGGGCGTCACCGCGCTCGGCGCCTTCCTGGCCTGGCGGGTGGCGGGTGTGCGGCTCGCGCTCGGTACCGCCGCCGCGTTCCTGGCGTG
Source organism: Streptomyces spinoverrucosus (assembly GCF_006539505.1). Classification (GTDB taxonomy): domain Bacteria; phylum Actinomycetota; class Actinomycetes; order Streptomycetales; family Streptomycetaceae; genus Streptomyces; species Streptomyces spinoverrucosus. Next base: position 55,084 of record NZ_BJND01000044.1, on the reverse strand, counting down.
CGGGCTGCTCGGCATGTGGGTGCCGACCATGCAGACGCTGGCCCTGATGGTCGTGGCCGTGCTGGCGTCCGTCGTCGTGGGCGCCCTGCTCGGCCTCGCCGCCGGGCTGTCCGACCGGATGGACCGCGCCCTGCGCCCGGTCCTCGACACCATGCAGGTGCTCCCGGCGTTCGCCTACCTGCTGCCCGTCGTCCTGGTCTTCGGCATCGGCGTCCCCGCCGCCGTCCTCGCCACCGTCGTCTACGCCGCCCCGCCCATGGCCCGCCTCACCGCCCTCGGCCTGCGCGGCGCCGACAAGGGCGTCCTTGAGGCGGTCGAGTCGCTCGGCGCCACCTCGCGCCAACGCCTGTTGACCGCCCGTATCCCGCTGGCCCGCAAGGAACTCCTGCTCGGCCTCAACCAGACGATCATGATGGCGCTGTCCATGGCGGTCATCGCCTCCGTGATCGGCGCCGGCGGCCTCGGCGACCGCGTCTACCAGGCGCTGGCCTCGGTCGACGTCGGCGCGGCCCTCGCCGCGGGCATTCCGATCGTGCTCCTGGCGGTCGTACTGGACCGCGTCACCGCGGCCGCGGGCAGCGGCACCGGGGACCGCCCGCGCGCCGGATGGCCGTACGCGCTGGCCGCCGCCGCGGCCGTCGCGGTCGCCGGACGCCTGCTGGGCCGTACGGAATGGCCCGACGCCTGGAACGTGAACATCGCCGAGCCGGTCAACCGCGCCGTCGACTGGATGACCGCCCACCTGTACTCGGGCGTCCCGGTCATCGGCGGCACCGCCGACTGGGCCGGGCACTTCACCACCTGGGTCCTCGACCCGCTGCGCGACGGCTTGCAGTGGCTGCCCTGGTGGTCGGTGCTGCTGATCGTCGCCGCCCTGGCCTGGCTGATCGGCACCTGGCGCACCGCGCTGACCGCCGTCCTCGCCATGGCCGCGATCGGCGTACTCGGCGTCTGGGAGCCGTCCCTGGACACCCTCTCCCAGGTCCTCGCCGCCGTTGCCGTCACCCTTGTCCTGGGCTTCGCGACCGGCATCGCGGCCGCCCGCAGCGAACGTTTCGAGCGGGCGCTGCGTCCCGTGCTGGACGTCTTCCAGACGATGCCGCAGTTCGTGTACCTGATCCCGGTCGTCGCCCTGTTCGGCGTCGGCCGCGCCCCGGCGGTGGCCGCGGCCGTCGTCTACGCGCTGCCCGCCGTTGTCCGCATCACCGCCCAGGGCCTGCGGCAGGTCGACCCGGCCGCGCTGGAATCGGCCCGCTCACTGGGCGCGACCAGCGGACAGCAGCTGCGCCAGGTCCAGCTCCCGCTCGCCCGCCGGTCGTTGCTGCTCGCCGTCAACCAGGGTGTGGTCCTCGTCCTCGCCGTCGTCATCATCGGCGGCCTGGTCGGCGGCGGCGCCCTCGGCTACGACGTCGTCTTCGGCCTCGCGCAGGGCGACCTCGCGACCGGTCTGGTGGCCGGCGCCGCGATCGTCTGCCTCGGCCTGATGCTCGACCGGGTGACCCAGCCGACCGAACGCCGCACGAAGAAGGGAGCGTGACATGCGTACGCGTACGAGCGTCATGGCGGCGGTGGCACTGCTCGCCGTGACCACCGGCTGCGGTGCCGCCGACATGACCAAGCAGGCCTCGCCCTTCGCGAACGCGCGGGGCGCCAAGACCGTGACCCTGTCCGTGCAGTCGTGGGTGGGCGCGCAGGCCAACGTCGCCGTCGCCCAGTACCTGCTCGAACACGAACTCGGCTACCGCGTCGACACCGTCCAGATCGACGAGGTCCCCGCCTGGGACGCCCTCAGCCAGGGCCGCGTCGACGCGCTCCTGGAGGACTGGGGGCACCCCGAGGAGGAGCAGCGGTACGTCAAGGACAAGAAGACGATCGTGAACGGCGGCGACCTCGGGGTCACCGGGCACATCGGCTGGTTCGTCCCGACGTACTTCGCGAAGCAGCACCCCGACGTCACCGACTGGAAGAACCTCAACAAGTACGCCGACCAGTTCCGCACCCCGGAGAGCGGCGGCAAGGGCCAACTGATGGACGGCTCGCCGTCCTACGTCACCAACGACAAGGCGCTGGTGACGAACCTGGACCTGAACTACCAGGTGGTGTTCGCCGGTTCGGAGGCCGCGCAGATCACGCAGATCAAGCAGTTCGCGAAGGCGAAGAAGCCCTTCCTGACGTACTGGTACACGCCGCAGTGGCTGTTCAAGAAGGTCCCGATGACCGAGGTGAAGCTGCCCGAGTACAAGGAGGGCTGCGACGCGGACCCGGCGAAGGTGGCCTGCGCCTATCCGCACACGCCGCTGCAGAAGTATCTGAACGCCGACTTCGCGAAGGACGGTGGGGCGGCGGCTCGGTTCCTGAAGAAGTTCAACTGGACGACCGAGGACCAGAACGAGGTGTCCCTGATGATCGCCGAGCAGAAGCTGAGCCCGGAGGAGGCGGCGAAGAAGTGGGTGGACAGCCACGAGTCCACGTGGAAGCAGTGGCTGTCCTGAGGCTCACTTCTTGAGGGCCGCCGCGATGTCGCGGAGCGCGTGAGTGGCTCTGCGCTGGAGGCCGGGGCCGAAGGTGATGCGGGTGGCTCCTTGTCTGCCGAGTTCGGCGAGTTCGGTGGGCTCGGTTTTCGAGGGGCCCTCGCCGTCCAGCCGTGCAAACACGTTGATCGGCCCCTCGATCCCGGCCCGCAGCAGCGGCAGTACGTCGAGCGGGGCGTCGATCGGATACACGCAGTCGGCGCCCGCGGCGATGTACAACGCGGCGCGCTCGATGGCCCGTTCGGGGTCCTTGACGCCCCGTACGAACGTGTCGACGCGCGCGTTGATGAACAGCCGGTCGCCCGCCGCCGCCCGCACCTCGGCCAGCCATTCGGCGTGCGCGTGCGGGTCCTTGAGGCCGCCCTGGCCGGAGTCCTCCAGATTGCAGCCGACGGCGCCGGTCTCCAGCAGCCGCTCGACCAGCTCCTTCGGCGGGAGCCCGTACCCGTCCTCGACATCCGCCGACACCGGTACGTCCACCGCCCGCACGATCCGGGCGACCGCCGCGAACATCTCGTCCGCCGGTGTCTCCCCGTCCTCGTACCCGAGCGAGGCGGCGACCCCAGCGCTGGGCGTCGCCAGCGCGGGGAAACCGGCGTCCACGAGGGCGCGGGCACTCGCCGCGTCCCAGGGGCCCGGGAGGATCAGGGGGTCGGCCGGGTCGGGCCGACGGTGCAGGGCGCGGAACGTGTCGGCTTTGGTCACCACTGCTTTGGTCACTTCTGATTCTGCTTTGGTCACTTCTGCTTTGGTCACTTCTGCTTTGGTCACCACTCCACGCTTCCCGGCGGGATCCGTCGGGACACCATCAGCCGGTTCCAGCTGTTGATCACGGTGATGAGGGCGATGAGGTGCGCCAGCTCGGTTACCTCGAAGTGCCGGGCCGCCCGCTCGTAGACCTCGTCCGGCACGAAGCCGTCCGTCAGCACGGTCACCGCCTCCGTCAGCGCGAGCGCGGCCCGCTCGCGCTCGTCGAAGAGCTCCTCCGCCTCCTCCCACGCGGCCAGCAGATCGAGCTGCCTCTCGCTCACCCCGTGCTTGCGGGCCAGCGCGAGATGCATGTCGAGGCAGAACGCGCAGTGATTGATCTGGGAGGCACGGATCTGCACCAGCTCGGCGAGCGCCGGGTCGCCGAGGCCCTGCTTCGCGGCGGCGCTCAGCGCCCGCATCGCCTCGCGTAACCCGGCGTCCAGGTACGTGGTCCGTGCCGTCACTTGTACTGGCCCGGCTGGTAGTGACCGGGCGTCATACGGCAGGTCACGCCGAACCGGTTCCAGGCGTTGATCACCGTGATCGCGGCGAGCAGCTGCGCCAGCTCCGTCTCCTCGAAGTGCCGCGCCGCCCGCTCGTACACCTCGTCCGGCACGAACCCGTCCGTCAGGACGGTCACCGCCTCCGTCAGCTCCAGGGCCGCGAGCTCCTTCTCGGTGTAGAAGTGCCGCGACTCCTCCCACGCGCTCAGCTGCACGATCCGCTCGACGCTCTCGCCCGCCGCGAGGGCGTCCTTGGTGTGCATGTCGATGCAGAAGGCGCAGTGGTTGATCTGCGAGGCGCGGATCTTCACCAGCTCGTACAGCGTCGGGTCCAGGCCCTGCCGGGCCGCCGTGTCGAGCCGGATCATCGCCTTGTAGACGTCGGGGACGAGCTTGGCCCACTCCAGACGCGGGGTGAGCTCGGGGGCGTACTGCACGGCTGTGGTGTCTTCTGTCGTAGTCACGCCCTCGACCCTACGAGCGAGGCAGCCCAGGGGTATGGTCCATTTCCATGGCGAAACCTCGGGCCACTTTGGGCATCGATCTGCACATCGAACCCTCCGGACCCGGCCTGCGCCGCGGTCTGACCGACGCCCTGCGCGAGGCCGTCCGCACCGGCCGCCTCGCCCCCGGCACCCGGCTGCCCTCCTCCCGCTCGCTCGCCGCCGACCTCGGCATCGCCCGCAACACCGTCGCCGAGTCCTACGCCGACCTCGTCGCCGAGGGCTGGCTCACCGCCCGCCAGGGCTCCGGCACCCGGGTCGCCGACCGCGCCGTCCTGCCACCGCCCGACCGTGCGTCCCCGCACCACCGCGAACCCGGCCGCCCCGCCCACAACCTCGTCCCCGGCACCCCCGACCTCGCCTCCTTCCCCCGCGCCGAGTGGCTCAAGGCCGCCCGCCGCGCCCTCACCGCCGCCCCGAACGACGCCCTCGGCTACGGCGACCCCCGGGGCCGCATCGAACTGCGCACCGCCCTCGCCGACTACCTCTCCCGCGCCCGCGGCGTACGAGCCGACCCCGACCGCATCCTCGTCTGCGCCGGCTTCTCCCACGGCCTGAAACTCCTCGCCGAGGTCCTCCACGCCCGCGGCCTGCGCACCCTCGCCGTGGAGTCCTACGGCCTCGACGTCCACTGGAACCTCGTAGAACGCACCGGCCTACGCACCGTCCCCCTCCCCTTCGACGCACACGGCACGTTGCCGGGGGCCCTTGAAGGGGCGACGGAGGTTGGTGCCTCCGGTTCCTTGCGGTCGGAGGCTGACGGCTCCGCCGGGCGGGGGGTTTCTGGCTCGGCGGGACTGGGGGCTGTGGGCTCTGCCGGGCGCGGGGCTGGTGGTTTGGCGGGGTCAGGAGCCGTTGGCTCTGTTGGGCGTGGGGCTTCTGGCGCTGCGGGACCGGGGGCTGCTGGGCGCGGGCCTGGTGGCTCGGTGGGTCAGGGAGCCGTTGGCTCTGCCGGGCGTGGCGCTCCCGGCTCGGCGTGGCCGGAGGCCGCTGGCTCCGACGGGCGTCGGACACCCAGCGACGACCGGAGCGCAGCTCCCCGCCCCGCCGCAGGGCGGGCCGGCGAGGGCGGCCTCCGTGATGACCTCGCCGCCGCGCGGGCCGTGCTGCTGACTCCGGCGCACCAGTTCCCGATGGGCGTCGCCCTGCACCCCGCGCGGCGGGCCGCCGTCGTGGAGTGGGCCCGGCGGACGGGCGGGCTGATCCTGGAGGACGACTACGACGGCGAGTTCCGCTACGACCGCCAGCCCGTCGGCGCCCTCCAGAACCTCGACCCCGACCACGTCGTCTATCTCGGCACCGCCAGCAAATCCCTCGTCCCCGGCCTGCGGCTGGCCTGGATGGTCCTGCCGCCCTCGCTGGTGGCGGACGTCATGCGGCACGCGGGCAGCTCTGCCACCGGCGTCCTCGAACAGCTGACCCTCGCCGAGTTCCTCACCTCCGGCGCCTACGACCGCCATGTCCGCGCCGCCCGCCTGCGCTACCGGCGTCGCCGCGACGACCTGGTCGCCGCCCTCGCCGAGCGCGCGCCCGACGTCCGCGCCACCGGCATCGCGGCCGGTCTGCACGCCGTCCTCCAACTCCCGCCCGGCACCGAACAACCCGTCGTCCGCGCGGCCAACTGGCAGGGCGTCGCCGTCCACGGCCTCTCCCGCTACCGTCACCCCGCAGCCGAGGCCCAGCACCTCGACGCCCTGGTCGTCGGCTACGGCACCCCACCCGACCACGCCTGGACCGGCACCCTGGACGCCCTGTGCAGGGCGCTGCCCTGAGCCCCATGGCGCACGTGATCCCCCTAGACAGAGCCCTGCACACCGAGCACCCCGCGCAGTTGGGCCAGCCCCCAGTCCAGGTCCTCCTTCGCGATGACCAGCGGCGGCGCGATCCGGATCGTCGATCCGTGCGTGTCCTTCACCAGCACCCCCCGGTCCATCAGCTTCTCGGACACCTCCCGCCCTGTGCCGAACCTCGGATGGATGTCCACCCCCGCCCACAGCCCGCGTCCCCGCACCTGCGTCACCCGCCCCGTGCCGGTCAGCGCCGCCAGCTCCCGGTGCAGATGCTCGCCCAGCTCCGCCGCCCGCGCCTGGTACTCACCCGACCGGAGCATCGCGATCACCTCCAGCGCCACCGCACAGGCCAGCGGATTCCCGCCGAACGTCGACCCGTGCTCCCCGGGCCGGAAAACCCCGAGCACCTCCGCCGACGACACCACCGCCGACACCGGCACGATCCCACCGCCCAGCGCCTTGCCCAGCACATACATGTCCGGCACCACGCCCTCGTGCTCGCACGCGAACGTCCGCCCCGTCCGCCCCAGCCCCGACTGGATCTCGTCCGCGACGAACAGCACGTTCCGCTCCCGGGTCAGCTCCCGCACCGCCGGCAGATAGCCGGCCGGCGGCACGATCACCCCCGACTCGCCCTGGATCGGCTCCAGCAGCACGGCGACCGTGTTCTCCGTCATCGCCGCCCGCATCGCCGTCAGATCCCCGTACGGCACGATCTCGAAGCCAGGCGTGTACGGGCCGAAGTCCGCCCGCGCCTCCGGATCGGTGGAGAAGCTGATGATCGTCGTCGTACGGCCGTGGAAGTTGCCCGACGCCACCACGATCTTCGCCATCTCCGCGGGCACGCCCTTGACCCGGTACCCCCACTTGCGGGCCGTCTTCACCGCGGACTCCACCGCCTCCGCGCCCGTGTTCATCGGCAGCACCATCTCCATCCCGCACAGCTCCGCCAGCTCCGTGCAGAACGCCGCGAACCGGTCGTGATGGAAGGCCCGCGACGTCAGCGTCACCCGCTCCAGCTGCGCCTTCGCCGCCTCGATCAACCGCCGGTTGCCGTGCCCGAAGTTGAGCGCCGAGTAACCGGCCAGCAGATCCAGATAGCGCCGGCCCTCCACATCCGTCATCCACGCCCCGTCGGCCGAGGAGACGACCACCGGCAGCGGGTGATAGTTGTGCGCGCTGTGCGCTTCGGCTTTGGCGATGAGGCTTTCCGTAGCGGTCACGGCAACTCCCGAACATGAGGCTGGACCCCCTTCTTATCGTCGCTCGCATGGTGGACTGGGGAACCGGACCGTCCGGCGCGCCCGGTAGGCTGATCACCGGGCCGTGACTGGCGCGCTGGGATGGGACCGACCATCGGGGAGCGGCCTGGAGCAGTGATCGAGTGCCGTGCGCCTGGGCCGAACCGTGAACCGTGACCGCTTAAGCCACGCCGCCCGGAGGCCGAGATGTCAGAGCAGCCCCTCTCCACCGAGTCCACCGCCTTCCGCTCCGCCCTCGACGTGATCCGCGCCGTCGAGCCACGCGTCGCCGACGCCATCGGCCAGGAGGTCGCCGACCAGCGCGAGATGCTCAAGCTGATCGCCTCCGAGAACTACGCCTCCCCGGCCACCCTCCTCGCGATGGGCAACTGGTTCAGCGACAAGTACGCCGAGGGCACCGTCGGCCGCCGCTTCTACGCCGGCTGCCGCAACGTCGACACCGTCGAGTCCCTCGCCGCCGAGCACGCCCGCGAGCTGTTCGGTGCCCGCCACGCCTACGTCCAGCCGCACTCCGGCATCGACGCCAACCTCGTCGCCTTCTGGGCCGTCCTCGCCGACCGTGTCGAGGCCCCGTTCCTGGAGAAGACCGGCGTCCGCCAGGTCAACGACCTCTCCGAGGCCGACTGGGCCGAACTCCGCCAGGCCTTCGGCAACCAGCGCATGCTCGGCATGTCCCTGGACGCCGGCGGCCACCTCACCCACGGCTTCCGCCCGAACATCTCCGGCAAGATGTTCGACCAGCGCTCCTACGGCACCGACCCCGCCACCGGCCTGATCGACTACGACGCCCTGCGCGCCCAGGCCCGCGAGTTCAAGCCGCTGATCATCGTCGCCGGCTACTCCGCCTACCCCCGTCTCGTGAACTTCCGGATCATGCGCGAGATCGCCGACGAGGTCGGCGCCACGCTCATGGTCGACATGGCGCACTTCGCGGGCCTGGTCGCGGGCAAGGTGCTGACCGGCGACTTCGACCCGGTCCCGCACGCCCAGATCGTCACCACCACCACCCACAAGTCGCTGCGCGGCCCGCGCGGCGGCATGGTCCTGTGCGACGACTCCCTCAAGGACCAGGTCGACCGCGGCTGCCCGATGGTCCTCGGCGGCCCGCTCCCGCACGTCATGGCCGCCAAGGCCGTCGCCCTCGCCGAAGCCCGTCAGCCCTCCTTCCAGGACTACGCCCAGCGCATCGTCGACAACTCCCGCGCGCTGGCCGACGGCCTGATGCGGCGCGGCGCCACCCTCGTCACCGGCGGCACCGACAACCACCTCAACCTGATCGACGTCGCCAACTCCTACGGCCTCACCGGCCGCCAGGCCGAGGCCGCCCTCCTGGACTCCGGCATCGTCACCAACCGCAACGCCATCCCGGCCGACCCCAACGGCGCCTGGTACACCTCCGGCATCCGCATCGGCACCCCCGCCCTGACCACCCGCGGCCTGGGCACCGCCGAGATGGACGAGGTCGCCGCCCTCATCGACCGCGTCCTCACCACCACCGAGCCCGGCACCACCAGCAAGGGCACCCCGTCCAAGGCGCAGCACGTCCTCGACCCGAAGATCGCCGATGAGATCTCCCGCAGTGCCACCGACCTCGTCACCGGCTTCCCGCTGTACCCGGAGATCGACCTGGGCTGACGTCCACGACGAAGCCACCCGGGCCGCACAGGTCCAGGTCGATCAACTCCTGGCGTGGCTCCTCCCGCGGCGGTCCGGCTCCCTGCCGGGCCGCCGCGCGGCGTATCGGCACGGTGCCGCCGACACCGGCCGCGAACCCGACGGCCGGCCCCACCACCGCCCACCCGGCATCACCCATCACCGGGCCGGGCCGGCCCCCGGCGACCTCCCCGTCCGTTTCGCCGACCTTCATACGTCCCGCAGCTCCTGCCTCGGCCCCGGCTCACCCCTTAGGCGGCCCCACGGCAGTCGCGCGGTGAAGGGGCGCAGGACCAGCGCGAGCATGGCCCCGGCCGCCACGCCCGGAAGCGCCCACCACCAGTCCGTCCCGTCACCCGACCCTGACGACTGGGCCCGGGACGCCTCGGGCGCCGTGCCCGTGGCGTCGGCCGCAGTGCCGGACGAGCCCTTCGCGCCCTCGTCCGGCCCGTATGCCTCCCACGCCGGTGGGAAGATCGCTGGGTTTCCGTCGGGCGAAGCCTTGCCCATCAGACCCAGCTTCTTGAGCAGGGCGCGCAACTGGGCCGGATGATCGGCGCGGTGCCAGGTGCCGTTCGTCGTGCTGTCCAGGTTCGCCGCCGTGTGTATCCAGACATCCCGCTCGTCGTCGGCCGGGTAGACCCGGTCGAGGCGCCAGGGCGTCACGTCGTGGACCATCCACGTGACGTTGATCTGGCGGGCTGCCGTCAGGCCGGCCTCGGGCGGCTTGTCCCGTGTGCCCTGGCCCGGTGCGCCGAGCAGCCGCTCCAGCTCGCCGTACTCCTTGTCGGAGTAGTACAGCGAGGCCGTCTCCGTGCTCTCCGGTGATACCAGGAGCACGCTGGTCGGCCCTCCGGCTGACGCGGGCGCCGCCGCGCCCCATAGCAGGAGGGCGAGCGCCGCCGCCAATGCCACTGTCAGAGCCGCGAGTTCACGAAAGCGGCCCCTCCAGCCGCCCCCGCCGCCTCGCCCGCGTCCACGCGAGCGATCTCCCGAGCGGCCGACCTGATGTCCACTCATCCGAACCCCCAGTCGAGCGATCCCCGTGCGGCCCGTCTCCGAGCCGCATGTCACTTCTGGTACACCGCCCGAACCGCCTGGGTTCCCACCCGGAACCCACATTTTCCGGACCGGCCGGTTCAGAACTGATGCGAGGAACTAATGCGAGGACACCTCGGACGGCCTCTCCATGGATCGCGCGATCTTCACGGCCCGCTCCTTCGACGCCACCCCTTCCAGCCGCAGCGTCACGGCCTTGTCCTCCGCGCCGCGGGTCCACCACAGCAACGTCGGACCGGCCGTCCGCTCCTCGCGCGTGTAGCGCTCCCCGCTCGCGTCCACCAGCCAGACGGTCAGCAGGTGCGGGCGAGGGAACCACAGGACCGGATCGTGCGAGGCGTCGGGGCCCAGCGAGATCCATTCCGGCGGTTCGCGCACCGTCTTGGCGAAGCTGATGTCCAGGCTCGCGCGCCGCTGGTCCAGCCGTATCGTGCGCCCGTCCTCGCCCCAGCACAGGCTCACCACGAATCGTCCCCCCGGTTCACCCGTCACCGAGACCGTGTCCGGCATGCCGAGCTCCTCCGGCACCAGCGGCTCGAATCCGGCACGGCCCTCAGCCTGGGCGAGCGACACCGAGCGACCGCAACCGGGGACCTCTGCGCCGGGCGACGGCATCGCCGACGGGTCGTAGCGCACCTCCACTCCGGCGAAGTCGAACCAGTCGAAGACCGCCGCCCGCACCGGGGGCGTGAGCACGAGCACCGTCAGCAGGCCGCACAGCGCCGCGGTCAGCGAACGCCAGCGCATCCGCGTCCAGCGCCGCACGGCCCGCAGCCGCTCGGCGGCACCCGGCGGCTCGGCCACCGGGACAGGCACACACTCGGCGAGTATCTGCCCCAGCACCCGCTCGACCATCGTCTCGGCGCCGTCCGCCGCACCCGGCACGTCCAGCGAACGCCCGAGGGCCCGCAGCTCCTCCGGCAGCCGGGCCGGGTCTCCACGCCGACCGTACCCACCGGCGCCTCCGGCGTCCCCGGCGCCGTCATGCCCGTACGCACGCCGCCGGTCACCCTCGTACGCCCCTTGCCCGTCACCGTCGTCCGGCATCCGCCACTCACCGTCGTCCGGCATCCGCCCGTCACCCATGCTCATCACCCCCTTCCCGAGGTTGAAAATCCGGCAGCAACCGCCCCAGCTTCCGCAACGCGCGGTTCAGCCGGGATTTCACCGTGCCCCGGGGCCAGCCAAGGGCCTGGGCCGTCTCGGACTCGTCCATCTCGAGGAGATAGCGGTAGGTGACGACCAGGCGATGCTCCTCGCTGAGCTTGCCCAGGGCGGCCTGGAGCGCGGCACGGCGCTCTCTCTCCAGCGCCGCCACCGCCGGGTCCACCGATTCCGGTATCAGCGGTTCCGCCTCCACGAACGCCGCCTCACGCCCGGCGAGCGTGCGTTGGCGGGCCGCCGTACGCACTGTGTTCCTCGTCTCATTGGCGACGATCGCCAGCAGCCACGGCCTGAACGCCGCGCCGTCCTTGAACCGGCCCAGCGAGCAGTACGCCTTGACGAAGGCCTGCTGCACCACGTCCTCCGCGTCCGCACCCGCCCCGAGCGCGGTGGCCGCCCTGAGTGCGATGCCCGTATGGGCCCGCACCAGCTGCGCGTACGCCTCCGGCTCTCCGGCGCGTACGCGTGCGATCACCGCGACCTCATCGACGATGCGGCCCCCCTCCCGCGTCCTCACACCTTTGTTACACCGCCGGGGACGGTTCGGTTCCCATCTGTTTCCGACCAGTTCCGGACCGGCCCCCAGGACCTGAGAGAATGGTGAGCATGGCCTCTGATCGACCCCGCGTGCTCTCCGGAATCCAGCCCACCGCAGGCTCGTTCCACCTCGGCAACTACCTCGGCGCCGTCCGCCAGTGGGTGGCCCTGCAGGAGACCCACGACGCGTTCTACATGGTCGTCGACCTACACGCGATCACGCTCCCGCAGGACCCCAAGGACCTGCGCGCCAACACCCGGCTCGCCGCCGCCCAGCTGCTCGCGGCCGGACTCGACCCCGAGCGCTGCACGCTGTTCGTCCAGAGCCACGTCCCCGAGCACGCCCAGCTCGCCTGGGTCATGAACTGCCTCACCGGCTTCGGCGAGGCGTCCCGCATGACCCAGTTCAAGGACAAGTCCGCCAAGCAGGGCGCGGACCGGGCCTCCGTCGGCCTGTTCACGTACCCGATCCTGCAAGTCGCGGACATCCTCCTCTACCAGGCCAACGAGGTCCCCGTCGGCGAGGACCAGCGCCAGCACATCGAGCTCACCCGCGACCTCGCCGAGCGCTTCAACGGCCGCTTCGGCCAGACGTTCACGGTCCCGAAGCCGTACATCCTCAAGGAGACGGCCAAGATCTACGACCTTCAGGACCCGTCGATCAAGATGAGCAAGTCGGCGTCCACGCCGAAGGGCCTGATCAACCTGCTCGACGAGCCCAAGGCCACGGCGAAGAAGGTCAAGAGCGCCGTCACCGACACGGACACCGTGATCCGCTTCGACCCCGAGGCCAAGCCGGGCGTCAGCAACCTCCTCTCCATCTACTCGAACCTGACCGGGACGGGAATCGCGGAACTGGAGGAGAAGTACGTCGGCAAGGGCTACGGTGCGCTCAAGACGGACCTCGCCGACGTCATGGTCGAGTTCGTGACGCCGTTCCGGGAGCGGACCAACCAGTACCTCGACGACCCGGAGACGCTGGACTCGATCCTGGCCAAGGGCGCGGAGAAGGCGCGCGCCGTCGCCGCGGAGACCCTGGCACAGGCCTACGACAGGGTGGGCTTCCTCCCGGCCAAGCACTGAGCCGGACCGTACGCCCGTACTCCCGGACCGTACGCCCGTACTCCCAGGCCGTACGCCCGTACCTCCGGGCCGTACGCCCGTACCTCCGGGCCGTACGCCCGTACCTCCGGGCCGTACACCCGCGACCCGGGCCGTACCCCCATACACCGCACAAGCGCTGCACATCACTGCGGCTGCGGCTGCCCACGGCACAGCCGGAGCCGTACAGTCGATAGCCGGACGGCCGCACCCGCGGCCACCCGTGCCCGCTTGAGACCCGTACCCGACACGACGACAGGAGACGACGTGGGGACCGTAACGATCGGTGTGTCGATCGCGGTCCCGGAGCCGCACGGCAGCCTGCTCCAGCAGCGGCGCGCGGGCTTCGGCGACGCCGCGGCTCACGGCATCCCCACGCACGTCACCCTGCTGCCGCCGACGGAGGTCGACGACTCGGAGCTGCCCGCGATCGAGGCGTACCTCGCCGAGGTCGCCGCCGCCGGGCGCCCCTTCGCGATGCGGCTGTCCGGCACCGGGACCTTCCGGCCCCTGTCGCCGGTCGTGTACGTCCAGGTCGTCGAGGGCGCCGAGGTGTGCGCGTGGCTGCAGAAGCAGGTCCGGGACGGCTCCGGCCCGGTGGCACGCGAGCTGCAGTTCCCGTACCACCCACACGTCACCGTCGCCCACGGCATCGACGAGGCGGCCATGGACCGCGCCTTCGCGGAACTCGCCGACTACCAGGCCGAGTGGGCCTGCACCGGCTTCGCCCTGTACGAACAGGGCGGCGACGGCGTGTGGCGCAAGCTGCGCGAGTTCGCGTTCGGCGGCGCGGTGGTGCCGCCGCAGGCGGGGCATGTGGAGCGGGGCACCATTCCCAGCCGTTAGCCCGCTACACCGGCAGCCGCCGGAACACCCCGCGCGGGATGTGTCGTAGCGCCGCCATCACCAGACGGAGCGATCCGGGTACCCACACCGTCTCCGAGCGGCAGCGCAGGCCCAGTTCGATCGCCGTCGCGACCGCTTCGGGGGTGGTGGAGAGAGGGGCCTCCTCCAAGCCCGTGGTCATCTTCGAGCGGACGAATCCGGGGCGTACGACCATGACGTGCACGCCCGTTCCGTGCAGCGCGTCGCCCAGGCCCTGGGCGAACGCGTCGAGGCCCGCCTTGCTGGAGCCGTAGATGAAGTTCGCGCGGCGGGCGCGTTCGGCGGCGACCGAGGAGAGGACGACCAGGGAGCCATGGCCCTGCGCCTGCAGCGCGCGGGCGGCGACCAGGCCCGCCGAGACCGCTCCCGTGTAGTTGGTCTGCGCGACACGCACCGCGCTGACCGGCTCGCGCTCGTCGCGCGCCTGGTCGCCGAGGATGCCGAACGCGAGCAGAACCATGTCGATGTCGCCCTCCGCGAAGACCTTGTCGAGCACCGTCTCGTGGGACTCGGGGTCGAGCGCGTCGAACGCGACGGTGTGCACGTCGGCGCCCAGGGCGCGCAGGCCGTCGGCGGCCGCCTCCAGGGCGGGCGAGGGCCGTCCGGCCAGCCACACCGTGCGCGTACGGCGGATGATCAGGCGGCGGGCGGTGGCCAGCGCGATCTCGGACGTGCCGCCGAGGACGAGGAGGGACTGGGGGAGACCGAAGGCGTCCTTCATGACAGCTCCTGGGGTCGACGTGGGGGCGGGCTAGATGCCGAGTCGGCGGGAGAGGTCCGAGGTGAAGACACCGCGCGGGTCCAGTTCCGCGCGCAGGGCGCGGAAGTCGGCGAGTCTCGGGTACATCGCGGTGAGCAGGTCGGGGCGCAGCCGGGAGTCCTTGGCCAGGTAGACCCGGCCGCCCGCGGCCGCCACCTCCTCGTCCAGCTCGTCGAGGAAGGCGGCGAGGCCGGGCAGGCCGGCCGGGATGTCCAGGGCCAGCGTCCAGCCGGGCACCGGGAAGGAGAGCCAGCCCGGGTCGGCGTCCCCGAAGCGCTTGAGGACGGCCAGGAAGGACGGGCAGCGGCGCGCCGCGACGCGACGCACGATCCGGCGCACGGTCTCCTCCTGGCCGTATCCGACGACGAACTGGTACTGCACGAGGCCGCCGCGGCCGTAGATCCGGTTCCAGTGCGGTACGCCGTCCAGGGGGTGGAAGAAGGCGGAGAGCCTCTGGAGATGGCCGGTACGCGCGCGTGGTGCTGTGCGGAACCAGAGTTCGTTGAACAATCCGACCGTGCGGCGGCTCAGGAGACCCTCCGGCACCAGATCGGGGGCGGGCGGCAAGCGGGTGGGGCGGAAGGCGAGAGGGCCTCTACGCGCGCGCGTGCCCTCACGCAGGGCCTCCAGGGGCGCGTGGTCGCCGCGGGTCAGTACCGCGCGGCCCGTCGCCGCGCCGCGGGCCAGCAGGTCGATCCAGGCGACCGAGTAGGGGTAGCGGTGGTCGGTGGCCGTCAGTCGGGCCATCAGGTCGTCCAGGTCGTCGGCGCGCTCGGTGTCGACCAGCATCCATGACGTCTCGACCGGCTGGAGCCGGACGGTCGCCGTCAGGATGACGCCGGTGAGGCCCATGCCGCCCGCGGTCGCGTCGAAGAGGGGCGTGCCCTGGGCGACGGTGCGGATGCCGCCGTCGGCGGTGAGGAGCTCCAGGGACGGTACGTGGCGGGCGAAGGAGCCCGCGACGTGGTGGTTCTTGCCGTGGATGTCCGCGCCGATCGCCCCGCCGACCGTGACGTGCCGCGTGCCCGGCGTGACGGGCACGAACCAGCCGAGCGGCAGCAGCACCTCCATCAGGCGGTGCAGGGAGACGCCCGCGTCGCACAGGACGGTCCCGCCGCCGACGTCGATGGCGTGGATCCGGCCCAGGCCCGTCATGTCGAGCACCGCCCCGCCGGCGTTCTGCGCCGCGTCCCCGTACGCCCGCCCCAGGCCCCGCGCGATGCCGCCGCGAGCCCCGCAGTCCCGGACGGCCGCCACGGCCTCCTGGTACGTCCGGGGGCGGATCACCCGGGCGGTAGTGGGAGCGGTGCGGCCCCACCCGGCGACGGAAGCGACGGTGGTGCGGGGGGCGGTGTCGGCAGGCATGGTCGTGACCGTAACGCCCTATGTGCCGCATTCATCCTGAAACATTCATCAGCTACCCGAAACGGGTGATTAATGGGATGTCGCTCAATATTGCCGGTGCTGCCAGAGGGTTGACGTGAACAGTGAGTCCCCATGGACCACCGGCACGTCGAGGCGGCCCGCACTCCACACCAGGCGGTGGGGGCCACCCTCCCCGCGGCCCTCCTCAGAACCGCCCGCCCCAAACAGTGGGTCAAGAACGTCCTGGTCGTCGCCGCCCCGGCCGCCGCAGGCCAGCTCTTCTCCCGGCACGCCCTCACCCAACTGGCCCTGCTCTTCGTGCTGTTCACGGCCTGCTCCGCCGCCGTGTACCTGATCAACGACGCCCGGGACGCGGAGGCCGACCGCGCGCACCCCACCAAGCGGCACCGCCCGGTCGCCGCGGGCGAACTCCCGGCGGCCGGTGCCTACGCCGTCGGCGGCGCCCTCGCCGTCCTCGCGCCCGCCGTGGCGGCCTGGCTGTGCCCGCCCGCCGTAGCGGCCCTGCTGGTGGCCTACCTGGGCATGCAACTGGCGTACTGCGTCAGCCTCAAGCACGTCCTGGTGGTCGATCTCGTGGTCGTCACGACCGGCTTTCTGATGCGGGCGATGGCCGGCGGACTCGCCCTCCGCATCCCCCTGTCGCGCTGGTTCCTGATCACGACCGGGTTCGGCGCGCTGTTCATGGTGGCGGCCAAGCGCTACTCCGAAGCCGTACAGATGACCGGAAAAGCAGGCGCCACGCGCGCGTTGCTGACCGAGTACTCCACCGGATACCTGCGTTTCGTCTGGCAGCTGGCGGCCGGTGTCGCCGTCCTCGGCTACTGCCTGTGGGCGCTGGAGGGCGGCGGCACCCACCACAGCGGCCTGCTGCCCTGGCGTCAGCTGTCGATGGTCGCCTTCATCGTCGCGATCCTCCGTTACGCCGTCTTCGCCGACCGTGGCACGGCGGGCGAACCCGAGGACGTGATCCTGCGCGACCGCGCCCTCGCCGTCATCGGCGTGGTCTGGTTGGCGATGTACGGCCTGGCGGTGGCCCATTGGTGAGCGCGTCGGGCGGATCGACCGTACGGTGAAGGGCAGGCTCGGATCATGGACTGGCTGAAAAAGCTCCCCGTCATCGGCCCCCTGGCCACCCGTCTGATGGCCACGCACGTCTGGCGGTCGTACGAGCGGCTGGACCGCGTGAAGTGGACACGGCTGGCCGCCGCGATGACGTTCACCAGCTTCGTCGCGCTGTTCCCGCTGCTCACCGTGGGCGCCGCGATCACTGCCGCCACCCTCAGCGCCGAGCAGCAGAAGGAGATCCAGGACAGGATCGCCGACCAGATCCCCGGCATCTCCGAGCAGTTGAACATCGGCTCCCTGGTCGACAACGCCGGTACCGTCGGCATCATCGCCGGCGCCCTGCTGCTGTTCACCGGCATCGGCTGGGTCGGCTCGATGCGCGACTGTCTGCGCGCGGTGTGGGAGCTGCCGGACGACGAGGAGAACCCCGTCCTGCGCAAGGCCAAGGACACGGGCGTCCTGCTGGGCCTTGGCGGCGCGCTGCTCGTCACCCTCGCCGCGTCGGCGGTCGCCTCGGCCGCGGTCGGCTGGATCGCCCGCCAACTGGGCCTCGACGAACACGGCTGGGGCAGCCTGCTGCTGCGCGTCGCCGCGTTCGCCGTCGCCGTACTCGCCGCCTTACTGCTCCTGCTGTACGTCCTCACCCTGCTGCCCGGCGTCGAGCCGACCCGGCGGCGGCTGATCGTGGGCGCGCTGGTCGGCGCGGTCGGCTTCGAGCTGCTGAAGCTGCTGCTGAGCGGCTATATGCAGGGCGTGGCCGCGAAGAGCATGTACGGCGCGTTCGGCGTCCCCGTCGCCCTGCTGCTGTGGATCAACTTCACCTCGAAGCTGGTCCTGTTCTGCGCCGCCTGGACGGCGACGCCGAGCAAGGAGGCGGAGGCGACCGGGGGCTGAGCAGCAGCCCCCGACGACCTGTCAGGCGGTCACCGCCGACGCAGCGGCCAGCGCCGGTTCACCAGGAACGCCCCGCCCGCGAGCAGCGCCAGCAGCCCGCCCGTGATCGCGAACGCGATGCCGATGCCGCTGGAGCCGCTCTCGGTCGTCGCGCTCGCCACGGGCTTGGCCGAATCCCCGCCGGTCCCGGCGCCGCCGCCCGCCTCGCCGGAGCCGGCGTCGTTCGCCTGGCCGGAGGCGGTGGCGCCGGGCTGGGCGTCGGCCGCGCCTTTCGGCGGCACCAGCTCACCCACCGGCTCCACCTTCCCGGCCGCCTTGAAGCCCCAGTCGAACAGCCGCGCGGTCTCCTTGTAGACCTCGTTGTGCTCGTCCTTCTCCGGGTTCATCACGGTGACCAGCAGCACCTTGCCGCCCCGTTCGGCGACGCCGGTGAAGGTGGAGCCCGCGTTGGTGGTGTTGCCGTTCTTGACGCCCGCGATCCCCGGGTACTGGGAGATGTCGTAGTCGCCGGTCAGCAGCCGGTTGGTGTTCTGGATCTCGAAGGACTTGCGGACCGACTTGCCCTTCTTGTTCTTCGCCGTCTCGCCCGGGAACTTCGCGGTCACCGTCGAGGAGTACTCGCGGAAGTCCTTCTTCTGCAGCCCGGAGCGCGCGATCAGCGTCAGGTCGTACGCGGAGGACACCTGGCCGGGGGCGTCGTAGCCGTCGGGGGTGACCACGTGCGTGTCGAGGGCCTGGAGTTCCTCGGCGTGCTGGTTCATCTCCTGGACGGTGTTCTTGACGCCCTTGTTCATCGCGGACAGCACGTGCACGGCGTCGTTGCCGGAGCGCAGGAAGACACCGAGCCACAGGTCGTGGACGGTGTACGTCTCGTTCTCCTTTATGCCGACCATGCTGGAGCCGGAACCGATGCCCGCCAGGTCGGAAGGGGCCACCTTGCGGGTCGCCGTCTTGGGGAACTTCGGCAGCAGCGTGTCCGCGAACAGCATCTTCAGGGTGCTCGCCGGGGCCAGCCGCCAGTGCGCGTTGTGCGCGGCGAGCACCTCGCCCGACTCGGCGTCGGCGATGATCCAGGACCGCGCGGTGACGTCCTTGGGCAGCACCGGGACACCGCTCGCCAGGTTCACCTGCGTCCCCGGACGGCCGAGCCGCGCGCCGCCCACGGTCGACATGTTCGCCGGGGGAGTGGCCGACCGGCTCGGCGACGAACTCGGCTTCGAACTCGGCGTCGGGCGGGGCGCCGCGAAGGCGGCGGGCGCGGTCAGCGAAACGGACAACAGGGTCGCGGAAGCGAGCAGCAGCGATCGCCGGGCGTTCTTCTTGGGTGCGGGCACGATCGAGAACGTACATGTACGGTCCTCGGAAGTCCCGCGCCCCTCCCCACCCCGGCGCACGATCCGGACACCCGGCGGCGATACTGAACGCATGAAACTCAGCCGCCCGATCTCCTGGTTCCTGCTCGCCTTCGGGGTGTGGAGCTGGGTCATCTGGGTCACTTTCATCAACAACCTGATCAAGGACAGCAGCGGGCTGGCGTTCGAGGACGGTCAGCCGACGGCGTACTTCTGGGTGCATCTGCTGCTCGCCGTCGTCTCCCTCGTATTGGGGACGGCCATCGGGGTCATTGGGTTGCGCGGACTGCGCGCACTGCGCCGCAAGTCATAGCGATCCGAACCCCGGCCAAGGAGAGAACAGCAGCATGGTGATCGTCTTTCTGCTCGTCGTCGTGAGCGTCCTCGTGGTGGCGAACTGGTATCTGTGGCGCCGCCTCTTCCGCGACACGACCCGGCGAGCGGGCGCGCTGCGCCGTGCCGGGGCGGTGCTGATCGGGGGCGGCTGGGCGCTCGCGATCGGCGCCCTGGTGGCCGAACGCGCGGGCGCCCCCTTCTGGCTCCAGCGCACCCTGGCCTGGCCGGGCTTCCTGTGGCTCGCGCTGTCGATCTATCTGCTGCTCGCCGTGGTCGCGGGTGAGGTGGTACGACCGCTGCTCCGGCGTTTCCTGGAACGCCGCGACGCGCAGAAGCGGGCGCCGGCCGCCGCTGACGTACCGCGGCCGGAGCCGATACCGGCGGGAGCACCGTCCACGGAGGCCGTCGTCACGGAGGAGCCGCCTTCGCAGGAGGCGCCCCTTTCCCCGGACGCGCCCCTTTCCCCGGAGGCCGAGGCACCCACCCCCGCAGGGGAACCGCAGTCCCCCTCCCGCCGCCTCTTCGTCTCCCGCGTCATCGCGGGCGCCGCCGCCGCGGCCGCCGTCGGCACGGTCGGCACCGGCACCTACGGCGTCCTGAACGGCCCCGGCGTGAAGCGCGTCACCGTCCCGCTGGCCAAGCTCCCGCGCGCGGGGCACGGTTTCCGGATCGCCGTGGTCAGCGACATCCATCTGGGCCCGGTCCTCGGCCGGGGCTTCGCCCAGAAGGTCGTCGACACGATCAACTCCACGCAGCCCGACCTGATCGCGGTGGTCGGCGACCTGGTCGACGGCAGCGTGCACGACCTGGGCCCCGCCGCCGCGCCCCTGGCCCAGCTGCGCGCCCGGCACGGCGCGTATTTCGTCACCGGCAACCACGAGTACTTCTCCGGCGCCGAGCAGTGGGTCGAGCAGGTACGGCGGCTGGGCATGCGCCCGCTGGAGAACGCGCGGACGGAACTGCCCTGGTTCGACCTGGCGGGCGTCAACGACGTCGCGGGCGAGAGCGAGGGCCAGGGCCCCGACTACACCAGGGCACTCGGCGACCGCGACACCACGCGCGCGTGCGTGCTCCTCGCCCACCAGCCGGTCCAGATCCACGAGGCCGTCAAGCACGACGTGGACCTCCAGCTCTCCGGTCACACCCACGGCGGCCAGCTGTGGCCCGGCAACCTCCTCGCGGCGGCCGCGAACCCGACCGTCGCGGGCCTGGAACGCTACGGCGACACCCAGCTGTACGTCAGCCGCGGCGCGGGCGCCTGGGGACCGCCCACGCGCGTGGGCGCCCCCTCCGACATCACGGTGATCGAGCTGGCGTCGACTCGGGCGTAGGGCCGGCCTGCCTGACAAATTCCGCCCTGCCGGGCGGCGTCTGGCACGCACGCTCGCCGCGTTGCCAAAACGCCACGTGGCTCCTCCCCCGCTCGAACCGGCTTCGCCCGGCTCGCGCGGGGGCACCCCCATCGACGGCGCTTCGGCGCCTTGTTCGCACGCTCCCCCACGCTCGAACGGGCTTCGCCCGGCTCGCGCGGGGGCACCCCCATCGCCGCCGCCGGGCCCCGCCCTCCGGGCAGACGACGGGAATTCGTCAGTCAGCCCAGGGCCGTCGCAGGCGATGCGTAACCACCGGATCCGCTCAAGTGCCGCCGGGCAGCGCTCGAACACAGCACCATGTGTCGGAGGTGTGCGTGCGGTGAGGAGCGAACGTGGTGAGACGCTACGCCTTCCGGCTGCCCCGGCACCCGGCGTCCGTCGGTCTCGCGCGACGCCGGGTGCGGGACCATCTGACCGACTGGGGGCACGGGCCCGACGCCCCGTCGCTGGCCGACGCCGTGCTGCTCGTGTCCGAGCTCGCCACCAACGCCGTACGCCACGGGCCGCGCACGGAGGCCGAGTTCGAGGTCGCCGTGACCGCGCTCGCCGACGGCTCCTGCCTCATCGAGGTCTCCGACGAGGGCCGCCACATACCCCGCCTCCTGCCCGTCGACGACACCGAGGAGGCGGGCCGGGGCCTGCACCTGGTGGAGCACATCGCCGCGGCGTGGGGCGTGTGGAGCCGCGGCAGCCACGGCAAGACGGTGTGGGCGCTGATACACGCCCAGGCGTAGTCCGCACGCCCTCCGTCGGCGCGGCCCTACACCGGCACGAGCGCCCGCACCGGCAACGTCACCGTCACCGCAAGCCCCGCACCCGGCGCCGTACGCACCCCCACCTCGCCCCCGTGCGCCTGGGCCACCCCCTGCACGATCGCCATCCCCAGCCCGCTGCCCGCGCCGCCTCCCGCGCGGAAGAAGCGGTCGAAGATACGGGCCGCGTCCTGCTCGTCCAGCCCGGGCCCGTCGTCGGCGACGCACAGCCGCACCACCCCGTCGTCCTCCCGCTCCACCCCGAGCCGCACCGGCACGTCGGCGGGCGTGTGGATGCGCACGTTGGCCAGCAGGTTGCCGAGGATCTGGCGCAGCCCGGACTCGTCGGCGTGCACCAGCACCGAGCCGTCGGCACGGACGGATATGGGCCGCTCCGGCTGCTGGACGCGCAGATCCTCGGCCGCCTCACGCACCAGACGGCTCACGTCGACGTTGCGGAAGCGCAGTTCGGGCTGCTGGTCGAGGCGGGCGAGGGTGAGCAGTTCGTCGACGAGCCGGCCCATGCGGTCGGCCTCCGCGAGCACCCGCTCCCAGGCGCGTTTGCGGTCGGCCGGGTCACGCAGCATGCCCTTGTCGTAGAGCTGGAGGTAGCCGCGGATCGCGGACAGCGGCGTGCGCAGTTCGTGCGAGGCGTCGGCGACGAAGCGGCGCAGCTGGGCCGCGCTGCGCTCGCGCGTGCGGTACGCCGACTCCACCTGGTGGAGCATGGAGTTGAGGGCGAGCCGCAACTGCTCGACCTCCAGGGTGGGCTCACGGCTGGACGGCACGCGCCGGGTGAGGTCGCCCTCGGCGATGGCCGTCGATGTCTCGACCATGTCCTCCAGGGGCTGGGTGCGGCGGCGCACGCTGACCATCGTCAGCCAGGCCAGCATGGCCAGCAGCAGCGTGCCGGCGGCGAGGTCGAGCTTGACGGCCCGGGCGACGACCTGGTGCAGCGACTCGGTCGAGGTGGCGAGCAGCACGGTCGTGCCGTCGCCGAGCTGCCCGGCGGTGACGCGGTACTGGTCGCCCCGCACCTCGACGTCGTGCGGCTCGGTGTCGGCGGCGAGGGCCGCCGGGTCGTCCACTGCGACGGCCAGGGCGCGCTGGGTGTCGGTCGGGGCGAGACCGCCGATGGTTCTGGCCTGCCCGCCGCGGTCCACGGCCACGAAGACCGAGCCCTGCACCGGTGAGTCGGCCTCGGCGCCCGCGGAGTCGGGTGCCAGCTTTTCGCTGAGGGCGAACAGCGCGGCCATCGAGTCGACCTGCTCGAACGTCAGCGGCACGTCGCCGATCGAGTCCCTGGACAGCATCAGCTGCCGGTCGACGGCGTCGAGCAGATAGAGCTTTATGCCCATCACACTGACGCAGGTCGCCACGACGACACCGAGGGCCAGCAGCAGCACGTTCGCCAGAGTCAGCTTGCCGCGCAGTGAGCGCGGGCCGCGCTCGCAGCGCCACGTCGGCCGCCTCATGCCAGCCCGTACCCGACGCCGCGCCGGGTGGTGATCACCGGCGGTCCCAACGTGTCCAGCTTGCGCCGCAGATAGCTGATGTAGGTCTCCACGACGGTCGACTCGGGCGGCAGGTGCTCGTACTGCCAGACGTGCCGCAGCAGTTGCTCCTTGGGCACGATCCGGCCGCCGTTGCGCACGAGGAAGCGCAGCAGCGCGTACTCCGTCGGGGTCAGCTCGACGGACTTGCCCGCGCGGTGCACGCAGTACGTCGTCTCGTCCAGCTCCAGATCGCCGTACCGCAGGGGCGGTCGCTGCGGCAGGACGTCGGCGGGGCGGGTGCGGCGCAGCACCGCGGCGACTCTGGCGACCACCTCGTCGATGTTGAACGGCTTGGTGATGTAGTCGTCGCCGAAGCCGAGGGCGCCGACGATCTCCGCGGGCGAGTCGCGCGCGGTGAGGAAGACCAGCGCCAGGTCGGGGCGCCGCTCGCGTAGTTCACGTCCCAGCGCCCGGCCGTCGCCGTCCGGGAGCATGACGTCGAGCAGCGCCGCGTCGGGCCGGGTGCGCTCGGCCAGGGTGAGCGCCTCGCGGACGGTGCCCGCGGTCATGACCTCGAAACGGTGGTAGCGCAGGGCGATCGCGAGGACGTCGGCGATGCTCACCTCGTCCTCCACGACCAGCACGGTGCCGGGAGCCGTCGTCATGCCCCCAGTATCGGCGCGGGCACTGACAACGGGGCCCGGTTCGCTTTGGAGTTCCTTGAGAGTCATGGCCGGGTCGTGTCCACGCCCGCGTCGCGCCGCCAATCCTGTTGCGCAGGACCTGGGGGACCAACCGACTTGCGACGAAGGAGCGTTGAGCGTGGCGACATTGGCACGGTGGTGCTATCGGCACCGGCTGGTGGTCCTGGTGCTGTGGGTGGGGGCGCTGTTCGGACTGGGCTTCACGGCGACGACGGCGGGCACGGACTACGCGAACGTGTTCTCCCTGCCGAACACCGACTCCAAACGCGCGTACGACCTGATGGAGAAGGCCTTCCCGGAGAGCGCCGGTGACACCGACACGGTGGTGTGGAAGGTCGACGAGGGCTCGGTGCGGGACGCGGACGTACGGTCCCGGATCGAGCCCGCGCTGGCCGAGATCGGCCGGATGGACGGCGTCGGCGAGGTCGCCGGCCCGTACGCCGGTGAGCGGGGCGCGGCGCAGATCAGCCGGGACGGGCGGATCGCGTACGCACAGGTCACCTTCACCGAGCAGTCGAACGCCATCCCGGTGCAGCTGATCGAGGACGTCGTCGACACCGCACAGGCGGCCGAACGCGACGGCCTGCAGGTCGAGCTGGGCGGCCAGGCGATCGCCCGCACGCAGGAGCCGCCCACCGGCACGGCCGAGCTGGTCGGCATCGTGGCGGCGGCGATCGTGCTGTTCCTCGCCTTCGGCTCGCTGTTCGCGATGCTGCTGCCGATCGTCGTGGCGATCTTCGGTGTGGGCACCGGCATGCTCTCGACGATGCTGCTCAGCCATGTCACGAACGTGCCCGATGTGGCCCCGCTCCTGGGCTCGCTGATCGGCCTCGGCGTCGGCATCGACTACGCGCTGTTCATCGTCACCCGGCACCGGCGCGGCATCCTGCGCGGTACGAAGCCGGAGGAGGCGGCCGTCACCGCCCTCAACACCTCCGGCCGCGCGGTGCTGTTCGCGGGCGGCACGGTCTGCATCGCGCTGGCCGGCATGCTCGTGATGAACCTGCGTTTCCTGGACGGTGTGGTCATCGGGACCTCCCTCACCGTCGTGTTCAGCGTCCTCGCGGCCGTCACGCTGCTGCCCGCGCTGCTGGGCCTGCTCGGCATGCGGGTGCTCAGCCGCCGGCAGCGGCACCGGCTGGCCCATGCGGGACCGGAGCCGGCGGAGGCGAGCGGGCTTGCGGCGCGCTGGTCGTCGTACGTCCAAAGGCGCCCGCGCGCGATCGCGGCGCTGGCGCTCGCGGTCATGGTGGTGTTGTCCCTGCCCGTCCTGTCCATCCGCCTGGGCGCCACCGACCAGGGCAACCACCAGGAGACGACGACCACCCGGCAGGCGTACGACCTGCTCGCGGAGGGCTTCGGCCCCGGCTTCAACGGCCCGCTCCAGGTCGTGGTCGACGGCCAGGTCCCCGACTCGCTCGTCTCGCGCATCGAGTCGACCGAGGGCGTCGCCCAGGTGGTCGCCGTACCGCCCGCGAACGACGTCACCGTGATCCAGGTGGTGCCGACGACGTCACCGCAGTCCGAGGAGACGGACCGGCTGATCGACGTGCTGCGCGACGAGGTGATCCCGGCGTCGGGCGCCGAGGCCCATGTGGGTGGCGTGACGGCGGTCTTCAAGGACTTCGCGTCGGTGACGGGCGACCGACTGCCGTACTTCATCGCGACGATCATCGCGCTCGGCTTCCTGCTGCTCCTGGTCGCCTTCCGCTCGCTGGTCGTCCCGCTGACGGCGGCGGTGATGAACCTGATCGCGGCGGCCGCGTCCTTCGGTGTCCTGGTGGCGATCTTCCAGTGGGGCTGGGGCACGGAGCTGCTCGGCATCGGCAAGGAGGGCCCGATCACGGCGTTCCTGCCGGTCATCATGCTGTCCCTGCTGTTCGGCCTGTCGATGGACTACCAGGTGTTCCTGGTGAGCCGGATGCACGAGGAGTGGGTGCACACCAAGGACAACGCGCGGGCGGTGAGGGTCGGCCTCGCGGAGACCAGCCGGGTCATCAACTGCGCGGCCCTGATCATGATCTGCGTCTTCTCCGCCTTCGTCCTGAGCGGCGACATGGAGGGCGCGATGGCGGGCATCGGCCTGGCGGCGGCGGTCGCGCTGGATGCGTTCATCCTGCGTACGGCGCTGGTGCCGGCGGCGATGCATCTGCTGGGGCGGGCCAACTGGTGGCTGCCGGCGGGGCTGGAGAAGCGGCTGCCGCATCTGGCGGTGGAGCCGAAGGAGGAGCCGGTGGAGACGGTGCCCGAAGGGCCGTCATCGGTGATCCACGGCTTCATCCGCACGGCGGAAGGGGAGCCGGTGGATGGGGCGGCGGTGACGCTGCTGTCGCGTGGAGGTCGGCAGCTCGACCGGGTGACGTCCCTGGCGGACGGCTCGTACATCGTGGCGGTGCCGGGGCCGGGGGCGTATCTGCTGGCGGCGACGGCGAGCGGGCTGGGCTCCCGGGCACGGCATGTGGTCGTGGGGGAGGGGCCGTTGGTGTACGACGTGGAGTTGGCGGAGGTGGCTGAGGGGGAGGTGGACGCGGTCAACTAGCTGTCCGCTGTCCGGCTTTCAGGATCTTCTCGACATCGAGGGTGACCTTGGCGCCGATGGATTCAGGGAGCGTGACGATCTCGCCTGGGGCGTGGACGCGGTGGTTCGCGTACTCGTCCTCGGCGGGGTCGGTAAGGACGTGGAGGCGCTGGTGCTTGCGGTCGACGATGACGTAGACCGGGACCTTGGCGTTGGCATAAGCGGTGACCTTGGTCTGGAGATCGATCTTCCAGTTGCTGGAGGTCACCTCCAGAACCAACCGGAAGGCGACGGGGTCGTAAGCGTTGTTCTCGACGTAGTAGTCGTCGATGTCGGCATCCACCACGGACAGGTCAGGTGTGGCGTAGTCCTCGGGACCATCGGGGAGCCAGATGCTGATGTTCTGCAGGACTTCGGTCTCGCTTCCGGCCAGCCCAGCCTCGGCGAAGGGGTCCCTCAGCCGGTCCAAGGCCCGTGCATGGGGGGCGTCCGGGGACGGGGTCACGAGGATCTGGCCTCCGATGATCTCGACGCGATAGCCCGGACGTCGCTCCATGATCTCGTCGGCCAGGACCGTTAGCGGCCGAGCACCGAAGGGCCGCTCAACAGCTGCTGCGGACATCACGTGCCTCCCGTGGGCTGGTGTCGAGAGCATCATCGTAGGCAGCCCTGATGCATGGTGTCCCGTGACGGACGCTTCACCCCAAAGTGGATCACTCCCCCCGCCCCTTGACTGCCGGATCCGGCAACACCCGCGTCATCCCCGGCAAGAAGTCCGTGAACAGCTCATGCACCTCGTGCACCAGCGGCCGCAGCACCCGGAAGCGGGACAGGTACACGCCCCGCGCGGTGAGCCGCGCCCCCCGCTCCGCCAGCCGGTAGCTGCGCTCACGCCCCTCCGTGCGGTCGAAGATCCAGTACAGGACGAGGCCCATCTGGGACAGCCACATCAGCTCCGGCAGCACGTCCCGCAGCTCCTGGGGGACCTTGGCCTTCGAACCGGCGAGCACCTCCCTGTGGACGCTGATCGCCTCCACGCGCGCGTGCTCCGACTCCGGGGAGAACGGGCTGAGCGGGCTGTCGGGATCGGCGGCGTTCTTGAAGAACTGCACCGCGAACTCGTGGTACGGCTTCGCCACGTCCAGCCACACCCGGAGCACGCCCGCGAGCCGTGCCTCCAGGTCGGTCTCCCGGTCCAGCACCTCCCGGACCGCCGCCTGGTGCTCGGCGGCGATCCGGTCGTAGAAGCCCTGGATCAGGTGTTCCTTGCCGGCGAAGTAGTAGTACGCGTTGCCGACGGAGACCCCGGCCTCCTGCGCGATGGCCCGCATGGTGGTCTTGTCGTACCCGCGCTCCCGGAACAGCCGCATCGCCGTCTCCAGGATCAGCGCACGGGTCTGCTCGGACTTGGTGGGCACGTTCTGCGGGTTCTTGGCGTCCTCGGGCACGGAAAGAGCCTAGTCAGTGGGACAGGCGCCGCCCGCGCAGCCCGGTGGGACGTACATCCAGCCCAGGTCCGGCTGGTACGTCCACCCCTCCGCGCGCCGGTACGCCTGCCCGCCCCACTGACCGCCGCGCCACTTCGCGGCGGCCAGCGCGGCCTGCCTGGCGACCCGCATCCCCGCCGGGGAGCTGAGGCGATGCGCGAGTCCCCTGTGCTCGCGCAGCGCCCACAGCGTCACGATCCAGGCGGCGGCGCCCTGATACACCTGGCCGCCGTCCCCGACGACGGTGATGTCGTCGAGGGTGGCGCGGTGGTCGAGGCCCGGGAAGCGCCGTTGGGCCTCGGCGGAACCGGCCGGTACCAGTTCCAGCGGCACCAGCTGCCGCTGCCGTACGAGCCAGTCGCGCACGAAGGTGCACAGGGCGCACTGGGCGTCGTACAGCACGGTCAGCCGGCGAACCGGGACGCGCACCGCGCCCCGGCCCCCCTCCGGGACCGTTGCGGTGCTCCCGCCCCGGCCCCCCTCCGCGCCCGCGGTCCCCACGGTGCTCACGCCCCGGCCGCCGGAGCGACCCAGTTCTGCGGCGGGACCGGCGGCAGCTGCTCCCGCTCCATCGCCCCGCGCCGCCGGATCCGGTTGAGTACGTACACGTTGCCCAGGTGCATCACCCCGAGCACCAGCAGCACCACGCCCAGCTTGGTCGACAGCGCCTCGAAGATGCCGCGCGTGTCGGTGATGGTCTCGTCGCCGCTCAGATACAGCGCGACGAAGCCGAGGTTGACCAGATAGAAGCCGACCACCAGCAGGTGGTTGACGGCGTCGGCCAGCTTCTCGTTGCCGTGCAGTACGTCGGCCAGGAAGATCCGCCCGTTGCGGCTGAGCGTACGGGCCACCCAGACGGTCAGGGCGATGCTGACGACCAGGTAGATGACGTAGGCGACGACCGTGCGGTCCATGTCCCCCACCCTTTCTTGAACGCGTTCAAAACGCTGACAGGGAAGACTGTAGCCCTGTTTTTGAACACGTTCAAGGTGGGTGTGCGGGTGCCTCGCGTCACGGTCTTCGGCCGAGCTCCGGCCGTTTGCTGTAGTCCGTGAACCCGAGGACGTTGCCCCAGGGGTCGGCGATCTCGACGGCCCATCCGGTGGCCACGGGACTCGGCTCGTCGAGCAGGGTGATGCCCGCGGCGGTCAGCGCCTCGGCCGCCGCCCGCGCGTCCGGCACCTCCACCCACACCCGCGGGGACGGCCACGGCGGCGGCCGGTGCCCGAACTCGTCCTCCTGGCGCAGCAGGAGCCCGGGCGTCTCGCCCCCGACCTTCAGCAACGCGATCCCGGCCTCGTCGAGCCGGAACCCCGTCGTGAACCCGGCCCGCTCGTAGAAACCCACGGCCTCACCGAGGTCCCCGACGGGCAACAGCACGTTGTCGAAACCGAGCAGCTCGTACGACTCGTCATCTGACATGACGTCAGCGTAGGGCGGCGAGCGGCCGAACCCCGGCATTGTCAGTGGCGGCCCGTACTGTCGTCGGCATGGCAATCGTGACGTTCGTCGACGAGACGACGACGGGGGACAGGGGCGCGGGCTGGGAGCTGGACGTCGCCGAGGAGCGGCTCACCGTGGGTGAGTTGATCCGGCGCCGGGTGTTCCAGGAGGTCGCCGAGTACAACGCGCGCACGCCGGGCGTGTTCCAAGGGCTGGTGCAGCCCTCGGACGCCGAGCGGGTGCTGAACGGATACGCGCTGCGCACGGCCCGGCGGATAGACCCCGAGGCGCAGACCGAGCTGGCGCTGAAGGCCTTCGCGGGCAACGGCTTCCTGGTCCTTGTGGGGGACCGTCAGGTCACCGACGTGGACGAGGAGGTCGAGCTGGCGCTCGGCACCGAGGTCACGTTCCTCAAGCTCGTCCCGCTGGTGGGTGGCTGATGATCACATCGACTTCCGCGTTCGCCGCACAGGTCCGCGGCATCCTGGACCTGATCGCCGCCGGGGACGCCGAAGGGGCGGTGCCCGAGCTGCTCACCATGGCCGAGACGATCGACGACCACTGGAGCTGGGAGGGCCGCAAGGTCTTCGACGCGCTGCGGGACGCCGACCGCCGTTTCCAGGCGGCCCTGGTGCACCACCTGGCCGCCCGCTACCACGATGTGGAGGCGAGCGCGGTCGTCCGCCGCCGGATCGTGCACCTGCTCGACAGCATCGAGGGTGCGGAACTCGTCGAGGACCAGCCGCGTGACACCCGGTCCGCGCTGATCCGGCTGACCGCCGAGCGGGACACGCAGTACGACACCGACCAGCTGATCCGGCTCGCGGAGCTGGAACTGGCCGAGGGCCGCGATCTCCCCGGCGACTT
Source organism: Streptomyces spinoverrucosus (assembly GCF_006539505.1). GTDB lineage: Bacteria > Actinomycetota > Actinomycetes > Streptomycetales > Streptomycetaceae > Streptomyces > Streptomyces spinoverrucosus. The sequence goes on along the minus strand of NZ_BJND01000044.1, from coordinate 24,913 downwards.
CGTCGCCCTGATCCGCCGCTCCCACCTTCTGCTCTGGAACGGCGCGAGTGAACTCGGAGACCTGGTGAAGCGCCTGACCCACCCGGTCCTGAACCCCGGCGAGGCCTGGTCCGACCAGGCGCTGGCGGACCTCTCCGGCCGCGGCGAGGACTGGCACCGGCTGCTCGCCCACGCGGCCACCGCCACGTCCGCCCGCCCCACGGCGAAGTGGGAGCGGACGGGCCGGTCCCTGATCGACGCCGTCGGGCCGGAGACCGTGCGGGAGCGGGTGCTGCCCTGGCTGGGCCTGGTCGGCCGGCCGCGTACGCGCCCACTGCTGCCCGAGTACTACGGAGCGAATCCCAACGACACCCTCGACCCCTACAACGCCACCGCGCTGCGCGGCCTGACCTGGCTGCTCTCCTTCCTGCCCGCCCACGCCGAGACCGCGCGAATCCTCGGTGCGCTGGTGGAGACCTGCCTGAAGAAGGTCGCGGGGCTCGGCCCGCGCAACCCCAAGGTCGCCAACGCCGCCGTCAACGCCCTGGCCCGTATCGACGGCGAGGCCGCCCTCGCCGAACTGGCCCGGCTCACCACCCGCGTCACCTACAAGGGCACGCTCAAGCTGCTCGACACCGCGCTCGACACGCGTGCGGAGGCACTGGGCCTCGGCCGGGACGAGATCGAGGAGCTGGCGGTGCCGGCGTACGGCCTCACCGATGTCGGCCACGCCAGGTACGCGTTCGGGGACGCCACCGCCGAGCTGCGCGTCGACGGCACCCGGGCGGTGTTGAGCTGGCAGAACGCGGCGGGGAGGCCGGTCAAGGCCGTCCCGGCGGCGGTCCGCCGCGACCACGCCGACGAGCTGAAGGAACTCAAGGCCGCGGTCAAGGACATCGACAAGATGCTCACGGCCCAGAGCGAGCGGCTCGACCGGCAGTTCCTCACCCGGCGCACCTGGACCTACGCCGCCTGGCGCGAGCGCTACCTCGACCACCCCCTCGTCGGCACGCTCGCCCGCCGCCTCCTGTGGACCGTCGACGGCACGACCGTCGGCTACGCGGACGGCGCCCTGCGCACCCTCACCGACGACCCGGTCACGCACGGCACCGAGGTCGAACTGTGGCACCCGGTCGGCCACGAGCCCGCGCACATCGTCGCCTGGCGCGACTGGCTGGAACGCCACAGCATCACCCAGCCGTTCAAGCAGGCCCACCGCGAGGTGTACCTGCTGACGGACGCCGAGCGCACGACGCACACGTACTCCAACCGGTTCGCGGCGCACATCCTGCGCCAGCACCAGTTCCACGCCCTGGCCGCGATCCGGGGCTGGCGCAACAAGCTCCGCCTGTGCGTCGACGACGAGGCCCCGCCCGCCACCCGTGAGCTGCCGCAGTGGGGACTGCGCGCCGAGTACTGGATCGAGGGCGAGGGCGAGAACTACGGCGTCGACACCACCGAGTCCGGCAGCTACCTGCGGCTGCGCACCGACCAGGTCCGCTTCTACCCGATCGACGCCCCGGAGAACTCGGCGCACTGCTGCGGCGGCGAGTACCGCATGTGGCTGCGCGACGGCGCCGACCCGGTCGACCCGATCCCCCTCGCCGACATCCCGCCCCTCGTGCTGTCCGAAGTCCTGCGCGACGTCGACCTGTTCGTCGGTGTCGCCAGCGTCGGCAACGACCCGACCTGGCAGGACGGCGGCCCCGACGGCCGCTTCCGCGAGTACTGGACGTCGTACGGCTTCGGCGAACTGGGCCAGAGCGCCGAAACCCGCCGCGCCCTGCTCGAACGCCTGATACCGAGGCTCGCGATAGCCGGCCGCTGCACGCTGGAGGGCCGCTTTTTGCAGGTGAAGGGCGAGCGCCACATGTACAAGATCCACCTCGGCTCGGGCAACATCCTGATGAGCCCGAACGACCAGTACCTGTGCATCGTCCCCAAGTCCACCCCGGGCGCCCCGCAGGCCGGTTACCTGCCCTACGAGGGCGACCGGATGCTCGCGGTCATCCTCAGCAAGGCGATGATGCTGGCGGACGACACGAAGATCACCGACCCGACCATCCTGAGCCAGCTCTAGGGCCTGTCTGACAATTCCCGCCTGCCGGGCGGGCGGACGACAGGAATTGCCAGACAGGCCCTGGACACGCGGAGGCCCCGCCTCCGGTGTGTCACCGGCGGACGGGGCCCTCACCGCACTGTGCGGGACGGAGCGCGCAGCAGCTCAGAAGCGGCGCGTGATCAGTGCCTTCTTCACCTCGGCGATCGCCTTGGTGACCTCGATACCGCGCGGGCAGGCGTCCGTGCAGTTGAACGTCGTACGGCAGCGCCACACGCCGTCGCGGTCGTTGAGGATCTCCAGACGCTGCTCAGCGGCCTCGTCACGCGAGTCGAAGATGAACCGGTGGGCGTTGACGATCGCCGCCGGGCCGAAGTACTGGCCGTCGTTCCAGAACACCGGGCACGAGGAGGTGCAGGCCGCGCACAGGATGCACTTCGTCGTGTCGTCGAAACGCTCCCGGTCCTCGGCGGACTGCAGACGCTCACGCGTCGGCTCGTTGGTGTCCTTCGTGATCAGGAAGGGCATCACGTCGCGGTACGCCTGGAAGAACGGCTCCATGTCGACGACCAGGTCCTTCAGGACCGTCAGGCCCTTGATGGGCTCGACCGTGATCGGCTTCTCGGGGTTGATGTCCTTGATCAGGGTCTTGCAGGCAAGGCGGTTCTTGCCGTTGATCCGCATGGCGTCCGAGCCGCAGATGCCGTGCGCGCAGGAGCGACGGAACGTCAGGGTGCCGTCCAGGTCCCACTTGATCTTGTGCAGACCGTCGAGGACACGCTCCTTGGGGTCGATCTCCAGCTGGAAGTCTTCCCAGGTCGCGTCCGCCGAGACCTCCGGGTTGAAGCGGCGGACCCGGAAGGTGACGGTGATGTAAGGCGAGGCGGCGGAGTCCGCTTCGACCTTGTCCAGAACAGGGGTAGCCATCAGTACTTACGCTCCATCGGCTGGTAGCGGGTCTGGACGACCGGCTTGTAGTCGAGACGGACGGTTTCGGACCCGTCGGCGCCGACCTCGCGGTACGCCATGGTGTGGCGCATGAAGTTGACGTCGTCGCGGTTGGGGTAGTCCTCGCGGTAGTGACCGCCGCGGGACTCCTTGCGGGCCAGCGCGGACACCGCCATGACCTCGGCCAGGTCGAGCAGGTTGCCCAGCTCGATGGCCTCCAGCAGGTCCGTGTTGAACCGCTTGCCCTTGTCCTGGATCGCCACGTTCTTGTACCGCTCGCGCAGCTCGGCGATCTTCTCGACGGCCGTCTTGATCGTCTGCTCGGTGCGGAACACCATGACGTTGGCGTCCATGGTCTCCTGCAGCTCACGCCGCAGGGTCGCCACCCGCTCGTTGCCCGTCGACGTCCGCAGCCGCTCGATCTGCTCCAGCACGAGCGACTCCGGGTTGTCCGGCAGCTCGACGAAGTCCGCCTTCTGCGCGTACTCCGCCGCCGCGATGCCGGCCCGCTTGCCGAAGACGTTGATGTCCAGCAGCGAGTTGGTGCCGAGTCGGTTGGCGCCGTGCACGGACACGCAGGCGACCTCACCGGCGGCGTACAGGCCCGGGACGACGGTGGTGTTGTCCGCCAGGACCTCACCCTCGACGTTGGTGGGGATACCGCCCATCGCGTAGTGCGCGGTCGGCTGGATCGGGATCGGGTCCGTGTACGGCTCGATGCCCAGGTAGGTGCGCGCGAACTCGGTGATGTCCGGCAGCTTGGCGTCCAGCTGCTCCGGCGGCAGGTGGGTGAGGTCCAGGTAGACGTGGTCGCCCTCGGGGCCGCAGCCGCGTCCCTCACGGATCTCGGTGTAGATGGAGCGGGACACGACGTCACGGGACGCCAGGTCCTTCATCACCGGCGCGTACTTCTCCATGAAGCGCTCGCCGTCCTTGTTGCGCAGGATGCCGCCCTCACCGCGGGCGCCCTCCGTCAGCAGGATGCCCATGCGCCAGATGCCGGTCGGGTGGAACTGGAAGAACTCCATGTCCTCCAGCGGCAGCCCGCGCCGGTACACCGCCGCCTGGCCGTCACCGGTCAGCGTGTGCGCGTTCGACGTCACCTTGAAGAACTTGCCGCAGCCGCCGGACGCGTAGATCACGGCCTTCGCCTGGAAGACGTGGATCTCACCGGTCGCCAGCTCGTACGCCACGACACCGGCCGAGCGCTTGATGCCGTCGACCTCGGTGATCAGCTGGTCCAGGACGTAGAACTCGTTGAAGAACTCCACGCCCTCCTTGACGCAGTTCTGGTACAGCGTCTGGAGGATCATGTGGCCGGTGCGGTCGGCGGCGTAGCAGGAGCGGCGGACCGGGGCCTCGCCGTGGTTGCGGCTGTGCCCGCCGAAGCGGCGCTGGTCGATCGTGCCGTTCGGGGTCCGGTTGAACGGCAGGCCCATCTTCTCCAGGTCGAGGACCGAGTCGATGGCCTCCTTCGCCAGGATCTCGGCGGCGTCCTGGTCGACCAGGTAGTCACCGCCCTTGACCGTGTCGAAGGTGTGCCACTCCCAGTTGTCCTCCTCCACGTTGGCCAGCGCGGCAGCCATGCCGCCCTGCGCGGCGCCCGTGTGGGAGCGGGTGGGGTAGAGCTTGGTCAGCACGGCGGTGCGGCTGCGCTTCGTCGACTCGATGGCCGCGCGCATGCCCGCGCCACCGGCGCCGACGATGACGGTGTCGTACTTGTGGATCTTCATGAGTGGTTTACCTCAGCCCCGTGCCTAGCGGATGTTCGGGTCGAAGGTGAAGATCACCAGCGTGCCCAGCAGGATCGTGAACACCGTGGCGGTGTACAGCAGGCCCTTCAGCCACAGGCGCGTGTTCGCGCGCTCCGCGTAGTCGTTGATGATCGTGCGCAGACCGTTGGCGCCGTGCAGCATCGCCAGCCACAGCATCAGCAGGTCCCAGACCTGCCAGAACGGGGACGCCCAGCGGCCGGCCACGAAGGCGAAGCCGATCTTGGAGACGCCGCCGTCCAGCACGAGCTGGATCAGCAGGTGGCCGATGACCAGGACGACCAGCACGATGCCGGACAGCCGCATGAAGAGCCAGGCGGCCATCTCGAAGTTGCCGCGCGTGGACTTCGGGGTCTTCTTGGTGCGCTTGCGCGGGGGCTCGATGAGCGGCGCCGGGTTGTCGACCGTGTAGACGGAGGCGCCCTCGACGGGGCCGATACCGGAAGCGGTGGTCTCAGTCGTGGACATGCGCGTCAGCTCCCGAAGACTTCACGAGCGGCGTGGCCGAGGACGGGGTACATCGCCCCGAGCATCAGCACGACCCAGACGGCCATGACGGTCCAGAGCATGTGCTTCTGGTAGCGCGCGCCCTTCGACCAGAAGTCGACGGCGATGACGCGCAGGCCGTTGAGCGCGTGGAAGAGGATGGCGGCGACGAGGCCGTACTCCAGCACGGCGACGAGCGGCGTCTTGTAGGTGGCCACGACCTCGTCGTATGCCTCGGGGGAGACACGGACGAGAGCGGTGTCCAGCACGTGTACGAACAGGAAGAAGAAGATGAGGACGCCGGTGACTCGGTGAGCCACCCAGGACCACATTCCTTCCCGGCCGCGGTACAGCGTTCCAGCCGGCACGGAAGAACCCTCCGGGAGCGGGGACTGGGGCCTGCCGGCTTCGGTGTCGGACGGGCCCGGCCGGGTACGGTCCACCGGCCCCCAGCATCGTAGCGACGCGCTGCCGCTGGGCTGAGGCGGGGTCCGGGTATGTGATCAAACTGGCAGTCGATCGGGCTATTCGGGGTGGGGTGTGCTGTTATGTGCCGGGTGCGGGTGCATTGTGGCTGGTCGCGCAGTTCCCCGCGCCCCTTAGGGCGTTCACCAGCCGTCCTCTTGCTAGGCGGCGGAGTTCTTCTGACGCTATGACCCGTTCCTCTTCCGGATCGTTTGTCAATCGTGACCGGATGGCTGCCAGGAGGCGGTCGAGGATCTCGGCCTGGGGTGTGTCGTCCAGGCAGATGACGAACACGTGTCCGAAGCGGGCCTCGTAGGCCGCGTGTGCCGCGCTCAGGGCCGTGTGGGCGGCGGAGTACGTGTCCGCCGGGAGTGTGGGCAGGGACTCGGCTGCCAGGGCCTCGGCCAGGTCCGCAGTGGTCAGGTCGTACGCTGCCTCGTCCGCCGCCGCCAGCAGGGCGTCCGCGTCCGGGTACGGGCGGTGGTCGGCGACCCGCCGGGCCCAGCGGGGGCTGTGGAGGCAGCTCAGCAGCATGCGTCGCAGTTCCGCGACGGGGGCGGTGTTGAAGTGCTCCACCGGTATGGCGGTGCCGGGGAGGTCTGGGAGACGGTGCGCAGGCAGCGTGGGTCCTCGTGGGCGTCACGTGTGTCGGCAGGGGATGCTGTGAGAGATGTGCCGTCACGTTATCGAGAGTGGTCACGGCGTGTCCGAGGGATGCCTGAAATTCACCCGGACGGGAGAGTTTAAGGACGCGAGGTGGACGCTGTTGGTCGTACGTTGGCGGGGTGAGCCAGCACAGGCGCCGGGCGCCGGCGCGAAGCGTGACGCGGAGGCGGTTGCTGATCGCGGTGGTTGTCGCCGCGGTCATGCTGACCGGACTGGGCCTGGGGCTGTGGGTCGGAGGTGACGGCGCCGGACCGGCCGGTACGACGGCCCGGGCGCCCGGCACCACGTCCGCGAGCCCGTCCGACCCCGCGGCGGCCGCCGCGCCGACCCCGACGCCCACCCGCTCCTACCCCCTGTCCACGACGCCGCAGACCATTCCGGCCGTACGTGACCACTCCCCGGCGCGCGGCCCCGGCTGGCGTCCCGAGCGGGGGCAGCGTGTCGTGGTGAACGACGCCGGGCTTGCCGACGAGGGGCGGCTGATAGCCGGGGAGCTGGGGCTCACCTACGCGGGGGAGAAGGGGGACACGAAGGCCGGGGATCTGCGGCTGGCGCTGAGCGGGGCGGCGGGGGCGAACCAGGAGTCGTACACCATGACCGTCCGCGGCGGGCGGGTCAGCATCAGCGCGGCCGGTGAGGCGGGGGTCTTCTACGGGACCCGCACGCTGAAGCAGACCGTGCGCGGTGAGGGTACGGCGCCCGAGGGGGTCGTGCGGGACGGGCCCGCCAAGGAGCGGCGCGGGCTGATGCTGGACATCGCCCGCAAGCACTTCACGGCCGACTGGATCGAGGACCGGGTGCGGGAGCTGGGCGACCTCAAGTTCAACGAGCTGGGGCTGCACTTCTCCGACGACCAGGGCTTTCGTATCGAGTCCAGCTCGCATCCCGAGATCGTGTCGCAGCAGCATCTGACCAAGGCGGAGGTCCGGCGGATCGTCCAACTGGCCGAGAGCCGGCACATCACCGTCGTACCGGAGATCGACTCGCCGGGGCATCTGGGGGCGGTGATCGCCGCGCATCCCGATCTGCAGTTGCGCAATGCGCAGGGGGTTGCGGCCACCGGGGCTGTCGACATCTCGAATCCGGCGGCCGCGAAGATCGTCGACGAGCTGCTCGATGAGTACGCCGGTCTGTTCCCCGGCAACCAGTGGCACCTCGGCGGCGACGAGTACCGGGCGCTCATGGCGTCCGACCCCCAGGCCTCGTACCCGCAGCTCGCGGCCGCCGCGCGGCAGGAGTACGGCGCCGGCGGGACCGTCGCCGACCTCGCCACCGGCTGGCTCAACGACCGCGCCGCCACGGTCCGCGCCCACGACCGCACACCGCGCGCCTGGAACGACGGTTTCTACGCCGGTACGTCCGTGCAGCCCGACAAGGACATCCAGGTCGCCTACTGGACGGGCAAGGAGATCGGGGCGCGGCTGCCGGTGGAGTATCTGCGGGCGGGGCGCCAGGTCATCAACTACAACGACGAGTTCCTGTACTACGTCCTCGGGCAGCCGCAGACCTTCGTCTATCCGACGGGTGAGCGGATATACGAGCAGTGGACGCCGCGGGTGTTGCGTGGGACGCAGCCGGTTGCGGCGCGCTACGACGGGCAGATACTCGGCGGTTCGTTCGCGGTGTGGTGCGACCTCGCCAACTCCCAGACGCAGGCGCAGGTCGCGGCGGGGATACGGATGCCGCTGCGGGCGACCGTCCAGAAGCTGTGGGACGAGGGCGAACCGGAGCTGTCCTGGGCGGAGTTCCGCAAGCTGGCGGATCAGCTCGACTGAGGCTTCCTCGGCTTCTTCGGCTCGTCCGTGGCTTCTTCGGGGGCTGGCCGAAAACCGTTTCTTCCGATTCCTTCACCGACTCGGCGTTGTGCCGGTGTGACAGTACGGCAGGATGGCGCGCAGTAAGGGGAAGTGCGGGCTCCGTAACGATGGCGCCCCGGGACGGGAGGCGTGGATGAGCCTGGTGGAACTGATCGCGCAGGCCGACGAGCGGGGGCTGGCCGTCAGCGCGCTGGCTTGTTTGGATCGGTGCGTGCCTCTGCTGGGTGGCGACGACGAGGTGCTGCGGCCACTGTGGGCGAACCTTGCGGACAACGGGGACGTCGGCGAGTGGGGTGCGCTGCTGGACAAGGCGCGCGGGCAGTTGGGCGTCGCGGACGTCGTGGACGCGGAGGACATCGAGGACGAGGCCGCGCTGCTGGTCCGGCGGATGCTGGCCGCCGCCCCGGCGATGCGCTCCGCCGCCGAGGCGCGGGTGTGGGCCGACGGCTGCTCGGTGGCGTCCTTGCAGATCCACCGCCTTCTCGACCCCGCGGGGGACGGCGCGGCGGCGGTCGACACCCGGCGCGAGGGTGGTACGGAGGCCATGTCCCCGCTCGTCGCCGCCGAACTGCGCCGCCAGATCACCGTCCTGGAACTCCTCACCGAACACGGCACAGCCGGCCTGCGCCGCGCCCGGGAGGTATCGACGGAGGGCCGCCGGATCCTCCGCGCGGTGGTGTCCCGCCGGGCCCGGCAGGTCTGAGCTGATCCGCGTGCGGTGACTGTCCTGAGAGCGCGTCGGGGTCCGCGTGGGCTGGGTGGCTCGGGGGTTTCGCTTGACGTCGGGGTCCGCGCGCCTGGGCCCCGGAGGGCCTGGCAGGCCTGAGCCTCGGATCCGGGATCGTCATCCGGCTTCTGTGAAGGGACCTGTGCCTGTGCTGAGACCGCGTCGAAGTCCGCGTGGGCTGTGTGCCGGTGGCTCAGGAATTCGGGGTGACGCCGTCGTCCGCGCGCTTGCCCCCCCCGAGGGCTGAGCCCCGGATTCGGGAGCGTAAACCCGCCCCGGCGGGAGGATCCTGTGACTGTCCTGAGAGTGCGGTGGGGCGGTCCTGCGCCGGTTGCGGGCAGTGGTCGGTAACGGGTGACGAAACGTTGTCGCGGGGCGCTTTACCCAGTGTGACGACCGAGACTGTGACGACGACCCAGGCGGGGGCGACCCCGGAGAACAGGCCCTCGGCCGCGGCGAAGCCGGTGCGGTGGGCGGCGGATGCGGTGGCGACCCTGCGTGAGGGGGCGCGGCTGCGGCTCGACTACTCCGCGCAGTCCCTGTGGCGTGCCGACCGGATGATCGACGAGCTGCGCCGGGAGGGGACGCCGTACGCCGCCGTGGAGAACATGCTGCGCGGGCTCGGGGCGTATACCGGTGAGGTGATCGTCCGTCAGGCCGGGGCCGAGTGGTGGGCGAGCGGCGGCGACCACTGGGTGCGCACGCCGGACGGCCGCCTGTGGGATCCGATCGACGAGGCGCGGCGGTGTTTCGCGGGCGACGGGTCGCTGCGGTTGCTGTGCCGGGACGCGACGAGCGGCGCGGGCGGGTCCGGGCGCTGACCCGGCCGCGAGACGGCGAAGGCCGGGATCCCGTGCGGCGCACGAGATCCCGGCCTGATCGTTTTGGACCGTTACGGAGTCAGCGTCCCGCCCAGTCGGCCCGCCGCCGGCGTGCCCAGGGTGACCCTGCTGTAGACGGCGGTCTGCGTGTAACCGAGGCCCGTGCTGTTGCTCGGCAGGTACATCACGATGCCGTTGGCGGCGTCCTCGCCCTCCGCGCCGAAGGTCAGGTCGGCGCGACCGTACCCGGACAGGTCGGTGAGCGAGACCGCGGAGCCGAACTTGTCGTCCCGCTCGGTCACGCCGGGCACGCCCGAGGTGTCCTGCGAGACCATGAGCGCGCCGGTGCCGGTGAGGCCGGACGAGCTGCCCTTGATCAGGAGCGCGCTGCCCGCGTTGGCCTGGGCCACGCCGCTGCGGGTGAGGTCCTCGCCCGGGGCGCCGGCGAGGACGTCCGGGTAGCCGTCGGCGTTGTAGTCGCCGATGGAGACCGACTGGCCGAGGGCGTCGCCGGACTCGTTGACGTCGGGGACGCCGTACGTGTCCTGGTGGACGATCCGCATGCCGGTCGTGGTGAAGCCGGTCGAGGTGCCGAGGAGCATCGTGACCTGACCGCCCGACTTCGCCCCGGACTCGGTGGTGGACGCCTGGCCGATGACGATGTCGTCGTAGCCGTTGGCGTTCATGTCGCCGGCCGCGATGGAGCGGCCGCCCTTGACGGAGAGGACCCCGACCTTCGTCAGGCCCTTCGCGGAGCCCGCGAACCGGAGCACACGGCCGATGCCGCTGGTGTCGCGGTAGTTGACGGCGACGTCCGCGTAGCCGTCCCGGTTGAAGTCGCCGGTCGCGGAGTCCAGCCAGGCCACCGCACCCGTAGCGGTGGTGATGGTGCCGGCCGTCGTGGTGCCGCCGGTCAGCCGGACGTTGTAGTTGCCGCCCCGTCCGGTGCCGGCCGAGAAGACGTCCGCCTTGCCGTCGCCGTTGAAGTCGCCGACGGTGACCGTGGAGCCGAGCTTGGCGCCGGACGCCGTGACTCCGGAGGTGGTGTACGCGAAGCCGGACGTGAAGCCGGGGCCGTACAGCACGGTCACCGCGCCGCGGTCGGTGCCGCTGCCGTCGTCCTCGCCGGGGGCACCGATCGCGAGGTCGGCGCGGCCGTCGCCGTTGACGTCGCCCCACGCGGTGGCGGCGCCGAAGTTGTCCCCGGTCTCGGTGGCGCCGGGGACACCGGTGCTGTTCTGGGTGAGCGTCTTCCTCGCGGAGGTGACCGGGCCGTCGACGCCGCCCGGGACCACCGTCACGGAGTTCGCCCTCGGGGTGCCCGCGACCAGGTCGCTGATGCCGTCGCGGGTGTAGTCGGAGGTGGGCAGGGCGTGCGAGATGCCCGGGGTCTTGGCGAGGGCCCTGACCAGGCCCAGCTTCGGGTAGAGGTTGGCGCCGGGACAGGCCGTGGCGTTGGTGTCCCGGTGCCCGAGGACGCGGGGCACCGTGATCTGCGTGCCCTTCGGGACGTTGTTGCCGCTGTAGCCCTTCTCCGCGCCGGAGGTCAGCGTCACCGTGCCGGTCGGGTCGACGCCGTACATCCCGAACTTCCACGCGATGACCCGCGCCATCGCGTCCAGCCCGGCGCGACTCGGCTTGGCCTTCTCGAAGTTGCCGAGGTAGGAGATGCCGACCGTGTCGGTGTTGAAACCGATGTCGTGCGCGCCGATCACCGGCAGGTCCATGCCGCCGCTGCGGCCCTCGAAGATCTGGCCGCACTTGTCGACGACGAAGTTGTAGCCGAGGTCGAAGTAGCCCTGAGCGATGTGCGCCTGCTGGATGGTCCGCAGCCGGGCGCGGGTCTCGGCGCAGGAGATCAGGTTGTCACCGTCCACGCCGGTGTGGTGGATCACCGCGGCCTTGATCTCGGTGCCGTACTCCGGCGTGCCGTTGTAGTCCGTGGACGCGCCCCAGCCGGCCTGCGTGATGATCGGCGGCTTGACGACCGTGGAGGGGCGAGGGGCCGGGACCGTGGAGGTCGGGGAGGGAGAGGTGGACGGCGTGGCCGGCGGGGTGGTCGTGGTGGACGCCGGGGCGCTCGGCGTCACCGTCCAGGTCGGGGAACCGGTCGGCGCGGCCGTGTCCGTGGAGGTTTCAGTGGGCGCCGGAGGTTCGGTCGTGGCGGGAGGCTCGGTCGTGGCCGGAGGTTCGGTCGTCGCCGGTGCCGTGGTTCCGGTCGGCGCCGTGGTCTCCTCCAAGAACGCCGCCGGTTGCAGGCCGGCCGACGGGGCGCCCGCCGGATCCGTGCCCGGGTCCAGCAACTTGACGTCCATACCGGTCGGCTGACCGCCCGCTTCGGTGCCGTCGGCGTTCACGAGGCGCACCTCGATGCCGTCGGACTCGCCGGTCCACGCCGACTCCGTGGCGCCCGCGAAGGGCGGCCTGTGCGCCCTCCGCGCCGTCCGCCTGGCTCGGCTCGACCGCGACCTTCTGCCAGCCCGACCACTTGCCGGTCTCGATGTCCCGGCTGCGCACCTCGGGCGTGCCCTTGGCCTGCGCCTCGGGGTCGTTCCAGGTCAGCACGACCGCGCTGAAGCGGTCCGTGTCCTGCTTGGCGAGGCCCTTGCGGCCCGAACCGCGGTCCTTGAGCTTGAGCGTGTGGATCGACGGCTTACGGCTCTCCCGCTTGGCGTCGGCCGGCGCGGACGGTTCCGCGATCGCGTACGTCACGACGCCCCCGCCCCCCAGGACGACGGCACCGAGCGTGAGCCAGGCTCTGCGCTTCAGGCCCAGTGGTCTGTACGCATGCGACGTACGACGGGTACGACGACTCATGACGAATCCACCCCAAAGAAGGCCCTGGAAGGCCGGAAGAGTTGGTGACGTGAGGCACATCCGTCACATGGATGACCTGCTCTGTCAGCGCAGGGTGGTGCGGAAACGTCACGGCATTGCGGAACGAAGTGCCGGAGGCCACTGTTTGGTTCTGCGTTTGGTTCAGCCGATGGCGATGCGCGGGTGGGCGCGGCCGCGCTCGCTGCCGCGGTCGCCGGACTCGGTGAGCGGGAAGTCCGCGCCCTCGGTGATCGTGTACGTGCCGGTGGGGTGGTGTAGGTGCCCTGCTGCCGGGTCGCCCCGTCGGTCACGCCGTTGGATCCGACCCGGCCCCGCGCTGGTGCTGAACTGCGCCTTCCAGCCGGAGGAGCCCTTCGCCCAGGCGGTGACGGTGGCGTAGGAGCCGCTGGCCTTCACGGTGATCAGCTGGGTGGCGTCGCCCACCTCGATCGGCACCGGGAAGTTCGGGGCGGCGGGTGCGGCGGGAAGTACGCGTACAACAGCAGCATGCTCAGCAGTTGGCCGGGGCACCGGCCCGTGAGAAGCACTGCGCCAGTTCGTGCGAGCCGCGCCACTTGGCGCAGGGGTGGTACGGGTCGCCTCGCCATCGAGCGCCTGCGCCTCCTTGCATGAGGAAGCGAGGCCGGGTCCTTGGCGGACGCGGCCCCGTACGGTCCGCAGGGCGTCAGGCCGCCCAGACCTCGGCTTCGTCGGCCGGGACGGTGGTGGCCAGGCCCAGTTCCTTGCGGGCGGCGACCGTCTTGTTCGGGTCGAGGCCGGTGAAGGCCCGGTCGTAGGCGAGGTAGAACGCGTCGACGTCGGTGGCGTTCGCGGCCTTCTTCCAGTGCTCGGCGGTCTTCTTCAGCTGCTCGCGGAGCTTGCCGATCTCCGTTCCCTCGATGTCCTGCACGCCTTCTAGGTGCGCATCGAGGGCGGCTGCGACGGCCTTGGCCTGCGCCTTGTAGCCGTCCAGGTCCTCCTCGACGGAATCCGCGTCGGGCTGGTTCGCCCACAGCGCGTCGTAGACGGCGTTCGCGCCCTTCAGGTACGCGGTCTGTTCGGGCTTCAAGGACTTCGCGTCGGCCTGCAGTGAGCCGGTGGACTTGCCCGATTCACTGGTGTAGGTGCAGCTCACGGCGCGGTCACCCGTCGCCCAGCTCTCCTTGGTCGGGGTGTAGTAGAAGAGGTCGACCCCCTTGGGGAGCGCCCAGGTGTCCTGGGCGAACTTCCCCGCCTCGACCGGGCACCGCTCGTCGGCGATCGCCGCGACCGCGTCCTCGCCGGGGTACGTCTTCTCTCCGTCGATGTTGAATTCGCCGACGACCTGACCCGCGTGCGCCTCGCCGCAGGGCACGATCTCGACGGCGAACGTCTCGCCCGCGACCTCGCCGTTCGGGTTGTAGCAGTCCCCGATGCCCAGCGAGAACACCGATCGCTGGCGGGCCATCTTCTTCGCGCCGTCCTTGGCGCTGTCGACGGCATCCGAGACATCCGAGCACCCCACCGCGCCGATCGCGAGCAGGGCGACGACGGCATATATGCCGCGAATGGGGCGGTGCAGGACGCGTGTTGCCATGGTGCGCACATCCTCTTACGGGATCTTTATCAAGGGCGCGCGCATCGTATGCCACCCCTGTGGATGCGTTGCCTGGCGGACGCGCGAGGCGTCAAAAGGTTGTACGCGTCCTGTGACTTCGCTGTGTGCCAAGGAACACGTTCGTCACCCGTGATGCTCACGAGGCGACATCCGCTTGATCAGCGGGAGGACGAAAAGGCGTCCTTGCGCCGACCGACCAAAGGGGTGGGGGTTCCGATGAGCAGAGCGGACGAACGCATACCGCGGGTGGCCGGCCTGCGCGGGCCGGACAGGCGGATGTGGAACCCGCTCGGCAAGGTCGTGAGAAGGCGCCTCGCCGCGACGACCGCGCTCCTCGTCTCCGCCGTACTCGTGGGGTGCTCGGCAGCCGACGTGCCGCCCTCCGAGCCGAGCCACCAGGACGCCGCACCCGCCGGGACCGAGCCCGCACCCACCCCCCAGACCGTCGCGGAGTTCCTCACCCGGGCCAAGGAGGCGATGGCCGCGGAGGAGGGCTGGCGATTCACCGTGCGGGGGAGCGAGGAGCTGGTCCTGCAGGGGCAGGAGAGCGGCGCGACCTACTCGGCGGACGTGTACCGGACGACCGGCGATCCGTGGGCGCTGCACTCCACGGGCAGCAGCCGGAGCAGCAAGGGCACGACCAAGTCCGAGGAGATCTACGTCGTCGACGGCGTCGGGTACGTGAAGGAGGGCGACGCCGCCTGGCGGCAAGGGCCCCTCTCCGACCCGGAGATCGCGGACAAGGTCGAGGATCCGGTCGCCGCGCTGGACGCGTTCGAGGACTACGGCGACGCGGTCTCCCTCACCGCCTCGGACCAGCGGATCGAGCTGCGCGTCCGGACGACGTCCGGCGCGCTGACCGCCGTACGGGACCAGGGCGTCGTAGGCAAGGCCCTGCGTGAACTCGCCCCGACCCTTGAGCAGCTGCGCGCGGCCGGGGTCACGGCGCCGGAGAGCGGGATCACCGTGGAGCGTGCCGAGGAGTCGCTCGTCCTCGACTCCTCGACGTACCAGGTCACTTCGCACACCTTCCGGTGCGTCCTGCACATCCCCTATGGGAGTCGGACCATCCGCTACGGCCAGGACGTGACCGAGCGGACCTCGGGGCCGCATGAGGAAGCCGTCGTGCTGCCAGACGGAGTGCGGTGACGGACGCGCTGTGACATTTGCCTCCGGACTGACGCTGAGGACCGTGGAGGACAAGGGCAAGGGCGGCCGTGCCGCACGGTACGAACCCGCTACGAACCGGTACGGACGAGGACAGTTCTTGGGCCAGGCAGGCGAACCCCGCCGCGTGCACGCGTACGACGGGGAATTGGGCGCGGCCGTCGCGCGGGCCCAGGAAGGCGACGAGGCCGCCTTCGCGGTCGCGTACCGGCTGGTGCAGCCAGGACTGCTCGGGTACCTGCGCGGGCTGGTCGGCGACGACGCCGAGGACGTGGTGTCCGACGCCTGGCTGGAGATCGCCCGGGACCTGGGCCGGTTCAGGGGCGACGGGGCCGGGTTCCGGGGCTGGACGGCGACCATCGCCCGGCACCGGGCGCTGGACCATCTGCGCCGACAGAAGGTGCGGCCCCGGTCGTCGGCGCTGGAACAGGACGTGCTGGAGCTGCCCGGTCCGCACAGCACGCACGACGAGGCGCTGGAGTCGATCTCCACGGAGCATGCCCTGGAGCTGGTCCGCAGGCTGCCACGGGACCAGGCCGAGGCCGTGCTGCTGCGGGTCGTCGTCGGCCTCGACGCCCCCACGGCCGCACGCGTCCTCGACAAGCGCCCGGGCGCGGTGCGGACGGCCGCGTACCGAGGGCTGAAGCGCCTGGCCAAGCAGCTGGGCGTCGAAGGTGTGACGGATGACGGCCCTCGGACGCTGGGGGAATCGAAATGAACAGCGAGTGTGACGGCGGTGGCCGGAGCGGCATATCGCGACCGTGTGCGTGAGCCCCACAGGCCATCAGGCCCCACAGGCCATATCAAAACAGGTCGGACAAGGACGGGAAGCAGACATGGGTGAACGGCAGATCGGCGGTGGGTCCCCCGGCCGTCGGCGTGTGCACCCTTACGGCTTCGCCTCCGGGCACGGGCACGTGGCCGGCCCGAAAACAGCCCCCGACGACGCCGCGCTGGAGGCGCTGCTCTCCGCTGCCGTGCTGGGCGGGCACCGCCCGGACACCGAGGGCGAGCAGCGGGCCGTTGCCGCGTTCCGGGCCGCCCGGGACGCGGGGGCACACCGGGCGCGCACCCGGCGCCGGGACGACTGGCGGCCCCGCGAGCAGCGGCGGCTGGTGCTGCCGGTGAAGACCACGCTCTCCCTGTTCATCGCGAGCCTCGCGCTGGGCGGCGTAGCGGTCGCCGCGATCGGCTCGTCCGACTCGCCGGACGGCCCCGCCGACGACCGGGGCAGGCCCACCCCGCCGACCAGTGCCCCCGACCTGCCGGGCGCCGAGCCGTCCTCCGCGGCGTCCGACGCCGCCCCCGCGAAGCCCGGCCACCCGTCCACCGCTCAGGACACCGAGGCCAGGTGCCGCGCCTACGACCAGGTCGAGGGCCGCGGCAACGCGCTGGACGCCACGGCCTGGCAGCGGCTCGTCACGGAGGCGGGCGGTGAGGAGAGGGTCGCCGTGTACTGCGCCGAGCAGTTGGCGCGGGCGGCGGCCAAGGGCAGGCCGAGCCGGGCGGCCACGCCGGGCGGCGGAGCCGCCAACGCGACGAACGGTGCCGGCGACAATGGCGCCGACAACGCGGAGCGTGGCGCGGGGAACGCGAACACCGGCGCGGGGAACGCGAACAGTGGCACAGGCGACGACCAGGCCGAAAAGGCCACCAGCAACGGGAAGAAGAACTGACCCACGGGGAAAGACCCTGGCCTGGCGCGCTCCGGTGTCTCCACCTGCGGCGCCGCGAGCCATGCGCCAAGGCAACGGCCGGGGCCGCCACCCCCCACAGGAGAGGCCCCGGCCGTCGCGCGGCACGGGCCGCGCGGCGGCCCGTACTTTCTTCAGCGCACTGACTGCGTTTTCTGTCACACCCCAACGCGTCACGAGTTAGTTGCATCGGCTACGCACATGGACGGGGAGCGGTTTCAAGACGTAACGTGCCTTTCGCGCCGGAGTGCGGAGGCAACACGACCACCGCAACCACAGCGGTCCTTGGACCGCGACCACTGATTGAGGAACCACAACGGCGAGGACCCGGTCCGCGAGAGCGGCGCCGGCTTAGGCGCAAAGAAGGGCGCGCGCGGTGGGGGACGACGCGGAGCTGACGGCCGCGGTGCTCGCGGCACAGGGCGGGGACGAGACCGCGTTCCGGACGGTGTATCGCGCGGTGCACCCGCGGTTGCTCGGATACGTACGGACGCTGGTCGGCGACCCGGACGCCGAGGACGTGGCGTCCGAGGCCTGGCTGCAGATAGCGCGGGACCTGGAGCGGTTCGACGGTGACGCGGACCGGTTCCGGGGGTGGGCCGCCCGAATAGCCCGCAACCGTGCGCTGGATCACATACGGATGCGTGGGCGGCGGCCCGCGATCGGCGGTGACGAGACCGAGCTGACCGGCCGGGCCGCCGAGTCCGACACCGCCGGCGAGGCCATCGAGGCCCTGGCCACCGACCACGCCCTCTCCCTGATCGCCCGGCTGCCGCAGGACCAGGCCGAGGCCGTGGTGCTGCGAGTGGTGGTGGGCCTGGACGCGAAGAGCGCCGCCGAGACGCTCGGCAAACGGGCGGGAGCCGTGCGCACCGCGGCGCACCGGGGTTTGAAACGCCTCGCCGAGCTGCTCGGCGACCTCGGCGACGATCCGGAATCGGCCGGTGTGCTCGATGCCCTGCCGCCCCAGCGAGAACCGCGCGATCGCGCGGTGACGTCCGCGAGTGTGACGCCTACGCGCACGCGGACGCAGAAGGACATGTGATGGCCGACGAGCAGTACAGGTGGCTGAACCGCGAAACGGCGGAGCGTTTGCTGAGCGGAGAGCCACTGGACGCTGCCGACTCCGCCACCCGCGAGCAGGCCGCCCGGCTCGCCCACACGCTCGGCGCGCTCTCCGCGAAACCACCGCTGACCAGCGACGAACTCCCCGGCGAGGGCGCAGCCCTGGCCGCCTTCCGCAAGGTGCGGGCGGAGCGCGACAGCGAGCGCGCCGCCCTTGACGTGCCCGGCCGCAGGCAGCCGTCCGACGCCGGGCTGGTGCACATCGGCGGCCGCACCGGTGGCCGTACGACCGCTGCCCGGCGCCCGCGCTGGGGCCGTCCCGTGCGGTTGGGGCTGGCCGCGGCGCTGGCCGTCGCCATGGCCGGCGGGGTGGCCGTCGCGGCCGGAACCGGAGTGCTGGGCACGCCGCCCTTCCTCGACGACGAACCCGGCCCCGCCGCGTCGGTCTCGGTCGCCGAGCCGCCCGAGCGTCCGCAGGTCTCACCCCCGCCGACGCAGCGCGAGCAGCCCGGCTCGGCCACGCCGGACGGCACCACGAGCGGCCCCGCCACCGAAAGCCCCGATCCCTCCGGCGACGACACCCCCTCCACCGGCGGGGACACCGAGAGGAGCACGGGCGGTGACGCCGGCAACTGGCGGAAGGCAGTCATCCTGGCCTGCCGCGACGTGCGCGACGGCAAGAGCCTGGACGCCGCCCGCAAGCGGGCCCTGACGGAGGCGGCGGGCGGTTCCTCAGGCGTGCGCAAGTACTGCGCGGCCGTCCTCGGCGGCTCCGACGCCCAGGAGGACAAGGGCTCGGGCAAGGGCGACAAGGGCGACGGCGAGAAGGCGGGCGGCAAGGACGGCGACGAGGGCAGCAGCAGCGGCGACGGCGGCGAGGGCGACGGGGAGGGCGGCACAGCCCCCGGCCTCACCGGCGGCTCGGGTTCCTTGTCGGGGTCGCCGGCCCTCACGCCCGGCCTGCCCAGGAGGGCGCAGTCGCTGCTGCCGACCCCGAATCCCTCGCAATCAGCCCTCTGACCTGCGGTTTCGTCATCCCCTGGATATTTCTTCGATATTTCTTCGCCGGGGGTGTGACGTTTTCGGCCGCGTCGGCGCAGTACTGAGTGAGCCGACTGGTCATCGGCTGTCGCACGGAGCCGGGGTTCCCCCCGTACCTACGGCTCGTGCACCTGAGCGCGGGCGGGACACGTTCCCCCGGTCCCGCCCGCGCCCCAAACCTCACCAGTGGACGACGACCTTGTCGCCGTTCCGCACCTCCCCGAACAGCTGCGCGATCGCCGCCTCCTCCCGGACGTTGACGCAGCCGTGCGAGGCCCCGGCATAGCCCCGGGCCGCGAAGTCGGACGAGTAGTGCACGGCCTGTCCGCCGCTGAAGAACATGGCGTACGGCATCGGCGAGTCGTACAGCGTGGAGTGGTGGTGGCGGGACTTCCAGTACACCTGGAACTGGCCCTCCCGGGTGGGCGTGGACGTCGAGCCGAAGCGCACCGGCAGGGTCGTGAGCGTGCGGCCGTCGATCATCCAGCGCAGGGTGCGGCTCGACTTGCTGATGCACAGCACGCGGCCGGTCAGACAGCGCGCGTCGGGTGCGTCGGCGGGCTGGCCGCCCATCAGGTACAGGTCCCAGTGGCCGGGCTCGCGGGTCATCTTCAGCAGCCGCTGCCAGGTGACGGTGTCCGTGGTGCCCGTCTGCGGCAGCCCGCGCTTGCCCTGGAAACCCCGTACGGCCTGCTCGGTAAGGTCGTCGTACGTCCCCGTCGGGCCGTCGAACAGCCAGGCGATCTGCCTCAGCCGGGCCTGGAGTTCGCGCACGTCACGGCCGGAGTCGCCGCGTGACCACAGGACCGGGGGCGGGGCGGGCGGCTTCGCGGGGGCCTTGGACGTGGCGGGTGGCTTCGCAGGGTCCTCGGACGTGGCGGGTGGCGGCGCGGCGGGCGCCGTAGTGGTGACGTCGATATGGATCGGCCCGCGTGGCTTTCCGTCCGCGTCCACGGCCTGCGCGGTGCAGCCGCACACCGTCACCAGCGCCGCCAGCGCGGCGATCGCCCTCCCCGTACCAGCAGTGCGCATGCCAGTCCCCGCCCTCTCACCGAAGTGCACTGGTGTCCCCTGAGATGGCTTCCCGCGCGTGACGGGTTGCGAACGGCGCGGCATCGTTATGAAGGAGAGAGTGAGTCACTGCTCGGCGGAAGGCACCCACCATGGCGCACGAGTCGGAGTCCGGACTGCCCATCGAACCGGTGTACGGGCCGGATGCCCTGGACGGCTGGAACCCGGCCGTACGGCTGGGCGAGCCCGGCGCGTACCCCTTCACGCGCGGTGTGTACCCGTCGATGTACACGGGCCGCCCCTGGACCATGCGCCAGTACGCGGGCTTCGGCACGGCGACGGAGTCCAACGCCCGCTACCGCCAGCTGATCGCACACGGCACGGCCGGCCTGTCGGTCGCCTTCGACCTGCCCACCCAGATGGGCCACGACTCCGACGCGCCCCTCGCGCACGGCGAGGTCGGCAAGGTGGGCGTCGCCATCGACTCGATCGACGACATGCGGGTGCTCTTCGGCGGTATCCCGCTGGACCAGGTGTCGACATCGATGACGATCAACGCCCCGGCCGCGCTGCTGTTGCTGCTGTACCAGCTGGTCGCGGAGGAGCAGGGGGTGCGGGCGGACCAGCTGACGGGCACGATCCAGAACGACGTCCTGAAGGAGTACATCGCGCGCGGGACGTACATCTTCCCGCCCAAGCCGTCCCTGCGGCTGATCGCCGACATCTTCAAGTACTGCCGGGCCGAGATCCCCAAGTGGAACACCATCTCGATCTCCGGCTACCACATGGCCGAGGCGGGCGCGTCCCCCGCGCAGGAGATCGCGTTCACCTTCGCCAACGGCATCGAGTACGTCCGTACGGCCGTCGCCGCCGGCATGGACGTCGACGACTTCGCCCCGCGCCTGTCCTTCTTCTTCGTCGCCCGTACGACGATCCTGGAGGAGGTCGCCAAGTTCCGTGCCGCCCGCCGGATCTGGGCACGGGTGATGCGGGAGGAGTTCGGTGCGCGGAACCCCAAGTCGATGATGCTGCGCTTCCACACCCAGACGGCCGGGGTGCAACTGACCGCCCAGCAGCCCGAGGTGAACCTGGTCCGCGTCGCCGTCCAGGCTCTGGCCGCGGTGCTCGGCGGTACCCAGTCCCTGCACACCAACTCCTTCGACGAGGCGATCGCCCTCCCGACCGACAAGAGCGCGCGCCTCGCCCTGCGCACCCAGCAGGTGCTGGCCCACGAGACCGACGTGACCGCGACCGTCGACCCCTTCGCCGGGTCCTACGCCATCGAGCGGATGACGGACGACGTCGAGGCGGCCGCCGTCGAGCTCATGACGAAGGTCGAGGAACTGGGCGGCTCCGTGGCCGCGATCGAACGCGGCTTCCAGAAGGGCGAGATCGAGCGGAACGCCTACCGGATCGCCCAGGAGACGGACGCGGGCGAGCGGGTCGTGGTCGGCGTGAACCGCTTCACCATCGACGAGGAGGAACCCTACGAGCCACTGCGCGTCGACCCCGCCATCGAGGCCCAGCAGGCGGAACGCCTGGCCAAGCTGCGCGCCGAACGCGACCAGCGGGCGGTGGACTCGGCCCTGGCGGCGCTGCGGAAGGCGGCCGGGGGCGAGGAGAACGTGCTCTACCCGATGAGGGAGGCGCTGCGGGCACGGGCCACGGTGGGCGAGGTGTGCAACGCGCTGCGGGAGGTGTGGGGGACGTACGTACCGTCGGATGCCTTCTGAGCTGGGCGGTTACTCCGTATGAGTGATCATGGGTCGAATCCGGGAACCTCCGGTTACGCTCGTCGCAGAGTGGGCCCCGAAAAGGAGGACGCCATGGCCGTACTGCAGCAGGAGCTGACCCTGAGCGAGGCTGCCGACCAGCTCGCCCGTGCACTGCCTGGCCACCGCGTGGAGATTCTCCAGGGGAGGCTCACTGTGACACCGCCGCCGGATGGCTCGCACGGGCTGTCGCTGACCAAGATGTGCAGGGCACTCGAACGGGCGGGTATCGAGGGAAGCGGCGCTGAATGGGTCCAAGGCGTCGGCCTCTGGTTGCCCACGTTGCCCGAGGACTTCGCGATCCCCGATTTGTCCATCGTCGACGAGGACTTCCGCGACGCCCACGTCACGAAGAACTACTACGCCCCGAACGTCTTCCGGCTGGTCGTCGAAGTGACGTCGTCCAACTGGTCCGACGACCTCGGCCCCAAGGTCGAGTGCTACGCGGAGGCCGGTATCCCGGCCTACCTCATCGCCGACCGCAAACACGAGGAGGTGCTCCTCTACACCGACCCGGCCGACGGCAAGTACCCCGACCCGCAGCGCTTCGAGCGCGGGCAGAGGGTGCCGGTGCCGGAGTCCGTCGGCGTTCGCGTGGAACTCCCGGTCGACACCCTCCTCGACGGCTGACCGTCTGCCCGTCCGCTCAGCGTGCCGCCGGACGCCGGGCTGCGCGGGCCTTGCGCAGGGTGCGGGTGAGGAGTGGGGGCATCAGGTCGACCGCCAGGCTCCGGGTGCGACTGCGAGGCTTGTGGGGCGGGGCCGGGCGCCTTGCCGTAGAGGCGGCGAGCTTCGGCACGGTGCGCTCGGGGTCCTCCGCCGCGTGACGGGACGGTGGGAAGTCGGGGGACTTCATGCCCTTGGACTTCAGGCGGACGAGGCGATGGCCGGCGGCCTGCTGCACGCTGAGCCCGCAGTCGTCCCGCCCGCGGACCATCGCCAGCAGCTCCTCCTGCACCGGTTTTGGGTCGCCCCAGGTGCCGTACAGCTTCTGCGTGCTCAGGCAGATCGGACGCAGACCCCGGCTGAGCACGGCCTCCCAGACGGCGACCGAGACACCGGGCGTGTGCTCGGAGCGGAAGTCGTCCAGGACGACGATCCCGTCCGGCAGCAGGACATCCCGCGCGGCGCCGATGTCGTCGTACACATGCTCGTACAGATGCGAGCCGTCGATGTGCACGAACCGGCAGGAGTCCCGTTCGACCTCGCCGGGCACGAGCGAGCTGGGGCCCTGTACGACGCGCGGGAGTTCGTCGTGGAAGGAGAGGTAGTTGGTCTCGAAGACCTGGCGGGTGAGTGCGCTGTACGACTTCGTCGACTCGGCCCGGTTGGCGTCGTCCGGGGCGTCGCCCTCGAAGAGGTCGCACACGGTGTAGCGCTCGCCCTCCCGGAGATGGCGGCCCAGGAAGATCGCGCTCTTGCCCATGTAGACCCCGACCTCCAGCAGGTCGCCGCGGACGCCCGCGGCCTCCTGCCGGTTCAGGAGCCAGTCGAAGAGCACCTGGTCGAGTACGGGGAACCAGCCCGGGACGTCGTCGAGCCGGCGGGGCCGCGGGGGTGCCTCATGTGCAGTGGTCATGGAAGGCGAGCACTTCCTCGTTGCGGTGATCCGGTCAGGAGCTGCCCGGCGCCTGCCCGGGTGGACAACCCGTCCAAACCCCCGAGAAGGTGAATACCGGGTCAATTCCCTACGTACCGTACGCGGTCGCGGCCCTGGCCGCGGCGCGAATGGCGGCACGCCCGGTGAACGATTACCGGATTGCTTCGGCTACCCCCGTCCGGGCGGCGTATTCCGCGAGTCCCGCGCCGGTCTCGCCCGCCCAGCCGACATAGCCGTCGGGCCGGATCAGGAAGACGCCGGTGCCGTAGGGCTCGTACGCCTTGATCCGCAGGGTGGGGATGGGCAGCGCGGGCAGTTCCGTGTCCGTGCCCACGGCGAGCAGCGTCCAGTGCGGGCCCCGGAAGGCGTCGAACAGCCGTACGTCACCCGCGATACCGTCCGGTGCGCGGTCGCCCGCACGCAGCCCGGCGCCGATGCGGGTGCGGGTCTCCTTGGTGAGCGAGGAGCCGCGGTGGCCCAGCCCCAGCTGACGGGTTGCCGCGCCGCGTCGGACCTCGCCGCGGTGGACGCCGGTGGACAGTCCGAGCATGTGGGCGGCGATGGGGCGCCGTTCCTCCTCGTAGGTGTCGAGGAGCGTGGCCGGGGCGTGGCCGCGCAGCACCGCGCCGAGCTTCCAGCCCAGGTTGTAGGCGTCCTGCACGCTGGTGTTGAGCCCCTGTCCGCCGGCCGGTGAGTGCACATGCGCCGCGTCCCCGGCGAGGAAGACCCGCCCCGCCCGGAACCGGTCCGCGAGCGCCGCCCGCAACCGGAAGTCCGAGGCCCAGCGCACCTCGGTGACATCGTCGGGGGAGAGGTGGGAGCGGGCGGCGACGAGCTTGCGGATCCCGTCGA
The DNA here is from genome assembly GCF_006539505.1 of Streptomyces spinoverrucosus. GTDB lineage: Bacteria > Actinomycetota > Actinomycetes > Streptomycetales > Streptomycetaceae > Streptomyces > Streptomyces spinoverrucosus. Next base: position 557 of record NZ_BJND01000044.1, on the reverse strand, counting down.
GGGACAGGTCCGGCGAGGTGCCCTCCGGGAAGCTTGCGACGAGCTGGAAGTCGTCGGTGCTGGCGAGGGGGCAGATCGCGAGGAAGTCGCCGTTCTCGCGGGGCGGGAAGATGTGCCAGTTGTCCCGGTCGAGCCCGGAGATCCGCACGTCCGCCACCAGCATCGGGCTCGGGTCGACGGTCTCGCCGGTCATATCGATCCCGAGAGCACGCCGGAGAACGGAACGACCGCCGTCGGCGGCGATGACGTAGCGGGCGCGGAGGGTTGGGGTGGTGGCGGTTTCGGGGTGGCGGGTGCGGGGGGTTGGGGTGGCGGCGGTGGCGTGGCTGGCGCGGGGGGTCAGGGCGGCGGCTTCGGGGTGGCTGGCGCGGAGGGTCGGGTTGGCGGCGGTGGCGTGGTGGGCGCGGGCTTCGGCGTGGCGACCGCGGGTTTCGGCGTCCGTAGGTCGTCCCGTGTCGGCCCTAGTACCGTCCGCGTCCAGCCTCGCGTCTGCACTCGCATCGTCCGGGCCTCGCCTCGCGTCGGCCCTCGCATCGCCCGCGCCCCGCCCCGTGTCC
>NZ_BJND01000043.1 GCF_006539505.1 Streptomyces spinoverrucosus | reverse complement strand
AAAGAGATCGGCGGGCCCCGGACCCGCCACAGCCTCATTCAGAGGCCGGGCACCCAACTTGCTCGCGGCACTTGGCCGCTAACCCGGCAGTCATGTGGGCCACAGTAACCTAGGCTGCGATGCTCCTGTTCCTGGATATTGACGGGACGCTGCTCCCGTTCGGGTCGGCGGGTCCGTATCCGGTGTACGAGACGCCCTTCGAGCGGGGCGCCGCGCACCCGTTGCTGACCAGGGTCGATCCGGCACTGGGCCCTCGACTGCTGGCGCTGGGCTGCGAGTTGGTGTGGGCCACCACCTGGCTGGACGAGGCGAACGAGGTCATGGCGCCCTGGCTCGGCCTGCCCCCGCTGCCGGTCGTGGACTGGCCGGAGGAGGTGGCGCGGCCCGGCCCGCTGCACTGGAAGACCCGGCCGCTCGTGGCCTGGGCCGCGGGCCGGCCCTTCGTATGGCTCGACGACGAGATCACCGGGGCCGACCGGGACTGGGTGGCCGCCCACCATCCCGGCCGGGCGCTCCTGCATCGTGTGGACCATCGGGTGGGCCTAACGGATGCGGACTTCGCATGGGTGGCGGGGTGGGTCAGTGGCCGTGGCGGCTCAGCAGGTCCGTGACCCGGATGAAGCCGTCCGTGCCGTGGCCGAGGGCGATCACGCGGCGGGCCTGACCCTCCACCGCGCGCATCACGCTCGCCTCGATGGCGTGGGCCTCGGAGGCCTCGATGATGTGGGACATGGAGGAGGCCGCCGAGGTGATGGGGTTGAGGTCGCCGGAGTAGTTGCCGGCGTCTGCGTCGCCCGCGAACTCCTCGAACAGCGGCGGAAGAATCGCGGCGATGCCCTGCGCGAAGGGCGCCAGCTCGCGCCCGGTGATGCCCTCCGCGCGGGCGGCGGCCAGGGCGTGCGCATAGCCCGCCATCGCCGTCCAGAAGATGTCGAGCAGCGCGATGTCGTACGCCGCCGCCCGGCCGACGTCCTCGCCGAGGTGGGTGTGCGTGCCGCCGAGGGTGTCCAGGACGGGCTGGTGCGCGCGGTACACGTCTTCGGGGCCGCTGTGCAGGAACACCGCCTCGGGCGTGCCGATGGTGGTTGTCGGGGTCATGATCGCGCCGTCCAGGTAGCGGATGCCGTGCGCGGCCGCCCAGTCGGCGGTGTCGCGGGCCCGGGCCGGGGTGTCGGCGGTGAGGTTCACGAGGGTGCGGTCCTTGAGGGCGTCGGCGACGGCGGGCTGCCGGAGGATCGCGTCGGAGGCGTCGTAGTTCACCACGCAGACCACGACGAAGTCGCTCGCCGCGACCGCCTCCTCCGCCGTCCCGGCCGCCGTCGCTCCCCGGGCGACCAGCTCGGCGTCCCGGCCGGGGGTGCGGTTCCAGACGGTGGTGCGCAGACCGGCGTCCAGGAAGGCACCCGCCAGGGCGCGGCCCATCGGCCCCAGACCGAGCACGGTGACGGCAGACTGGTCGTCGTACGTGGACATGCTTGTTCAGCTCCCTTGAGAACGACACGAACAATTCAGCACAGAAATGCATCACAACAATTCATTGCAAAAGGGGCGACGATGACGCGCAGGCAGGCCCAGAATCCGAACGTCTGCGGAGTGACCGCCGCGATCGCGGTGATCGACGGCAAATGGAAGACGTCCCTGCTCTGGCTCCTGGAGTCAGGCCCGCACCGCCCCGGCGAACTGCGCCGGAAGCTGCCGGGCCTCACCGAGAAGGTGCTGACCCAGGCGCTGCGCGAGATGGAGACGGACGGCCTCGTACACCGCGAGGTGCACGACGTACTGCCCCTGAAGACCGTCTACTCCCTGACCGACTTCGGCCGCGAACTCTCCGAGGCACTGGCCCCCCTCTCCGACTGGGGCCACCGCCGTCTGGAACGCCTCACCGCGACCTCGTCGGCCTCCTGACCACCTGCTTCAAGCCTCGCGCCGGGGGCGCGCGGTGCCAAGTACCCACAAAAAAGTGGCTATGCGGGGAGCGACGGCCGTGCAGCATGGGGGCATGCGACGCCATGAATACACCCGCACGCGCGCGTACGTACGGCGGATGTGATGCGACGGGGGGCATGTGCCCTCTGAACCCCCCGAACAGCGGTCAGAATCTGACCTCTTTCCTTGCGACGGTGGTCCCGTGCCGAAGACCGAGAACGACCGGAAAGGCCCGATCACCGTGACTGCCATGACCCCGATCGCCCCGCCGCTCGACGCCGAGCGCACCGATCTGCTCACCGCGCTCGCGACCGCGCGAGCCGCCCTCATCAGGACGACACGCGAGCTCAGCGACGAGCAGCTCGGCGAACGTCCGACGGTCAGCGCGCTGTGCCTGGGCGGCCTGATCAAGCACGTCGCCTCCATGGAGGAGATGTGGATGCGCTTCGCGGTCGAGGGCCCCTCGGCGATGCACTACGACCTGCCCGTGGGCGTCACCTGGGCCGACCTCGCGGCCGGTACCGCGCCCGAGGTGCCGCAGTGGGTGATCGACCACCAGAAGGAGTTCGGGATGCTGCCCGGCGACACGCTGGACGGCATCCTGCGGCGCTACGAGCAGGTCGCCGCCGACACCGAGAAGATCCTCGCCTCCGTCCCCGACCTGTCGGCGACGCATCCGCTGCCGGAGGCGCCGTGGCACGAGCCGGGAGCGGTGCGCAGCGTGCGCCGGGTGCTGCTGCACATCGTCGCCGAGACCACCCAGCACGCCGGGCACGCGGACATCCTGCGCGAGGCGCTCGACGGGCAGACGTCCACCTGACGCGGTGAGCCGGAAAGCCGGGCGGCGGCCGCACGCCGACCGCCGCCACGCTTTACGCGCCTTCGTCGGCCTCCCGAGCCGCCCGCTCCAGCCGGGCGCGGTAGTCCTCCCACCAGGCCGAGTCGCCCGGCGGGACGCCGGTGTTGTCCTGCCGCATCCCCACGGCACCGTCGATGAGCTCACGGAGGATGTCGGCGTGCCCTGCGTGCCGTTGCGTGTCGGCGATCACCCGCACCACGGCGTGATGCAACGTCACCTCATCCTTGCCGTCCGACCACCAAGGCACCCTGCCGACGGTGTCCAGCGGGAGGGCGTCGATCGTCGCGTCCGCGTGCGCCCACGCCCGGCGGTAGAGGTCCACGACGAACTCCCGGGACTCGTCGGCGGTGGCCCACATGTCCGCGTTGATCTCGGCGCCCTCGTCGAGCCAGGGCAGCGGCTCACCCAACGGCCGCCCGAAGACGTCGCCGAGATACCCCAACTCCACGCTGGCCACGTGTTTCACCAGCCCGAGGAGGTTGGTACCCGTCGGCGTCAGCGGACGCCGGATGTCGTACTCCGAGAGCCCGTCCAGCTTCCACAGCAGGGCATCGCGGGCGGACTGCAGGTAGAAGTGGAGATCGGCTTTGGTGTCCGTTGCTGTCATGGGGTCAGTCTGCCGCCCATAAAGTCGTATGCCGCCCAGTCGGTGAGCTGGCGATAGCCGAGGCGCTGGTAGAGGGCGTTGCTGGTGGGGTTGGACCGGTCCGCGAACAGCACGACCTCCCTCGCGCCCGCGGCCAGCGCGGCCCGGCTCACCTCCGCCGTCACGGCGCCCGCGTAGCCGCGACCGCGCAGGTGGGCCGGGGTGTAGACGATGTCCACCTGGATCTGGCCGCCGATCAGCGGGTTCAAGCCCGCGATGGAGACGGGGGTGCCGTCCGGGGTTTCCCAGAGTGTGTAGCGCTTGTCGGCGAAGCGCGTGCTCGCCCAGGAGTCGGCGTCAATGGATACGACTTCCCCGACGGCCTTGGCGAACTCGCCGCACCAGAACATGACTTGCTCAAGGTCGTCCTCGCCCAGGACGCGGCCCCGGCCCGCCGGCAGCGGCTCCGGTGGGGTGAGGGTGCCGAGGCGGTACAGACGGAGCCGGGTGTCGCGGAGTTTCGGCGTCGCGCCGGTGTGCCGCTGCCAGGCCTCGGCGAAAGCGGTGGCGGTGCTGTGGTCGGCGCTGACGGAGGGCAGGGAGTGCCCGAGGGCGGCCAGGTGGGCGGCGAGGGTATCGGCCTGCTCAGGAGTGAGCGGGGTGGGGGACAGGGCGCGGGGTGGGAGGCGGTGGAAGGTGGCGTGGACCTTGCCCGCTCGTCCCAGCACGCCGAAGACGGGGGCTTCGGTGCCGAACGCGTCCGCCCCACGCGTACGCACTCTCTCGGCCCACGTCAGCGCCATGACGTGCAGGCCGGGTCGCGAGCGCAGGAAGTCTCCGGCGCGGACGAGGAAATCGTCGACGTCTTCAGTCAGGTACCAGCCATCCGGTCGCATGCTTCATGATTCCCTGTGCTGTTGAAGTACCCAACGGTTTTCCGCCACCGTAGTTGGTGGAAGTGCCGCCGCGAGGAACGATCACGGCTCCGTCGGCGAACGCGCGTCAGTGGTGGTGGCCGTGTCGGCCGAGGGTCTCCACGGGGGTCGCGCCGGGGCGGGTCCACTGGGGCACCGGGCGGCTGGTCGGGCCCCACGTGGCGTTCCCGTTCGCGTCCGTGCGCCAGTACCAGCAGGCCTGGCGGCGCTCGGACGGGGACCCCTCGCGGACATCGCCGATCACGGGCCAACCCTCGGGGTTGTCCTCCCACGCCTCGCCGCGGCCGTAGGGCGTCATGTCGAGCAGGGCCAAGGACCCGTTGACCGGCTCGTTGCCACGGCCCGTCGTGGAGTAGGTGAGGAACACGCGGTCGCCGTCGCGCAGGAAGCAGGCGAGGTAACCCATGTCGCCGCCGACGGGCTCCTCCACGCCCCGCACCGAGTACCAGGGCTGGGTGTACCCCATGAACTCGACGTAGGGAGCCACCTCGTCCCATGGGCCCGTGGTCAGGACGGCGAACGACACGCCCCGGGCGTTGAGGTAGACGGCGTCCTTCATGTGCCAGGCCGTGGTGGTGCAGCCCTCGCACTGCCCTTGGTGCGGCGCACCGTCGTACCACATGTGCTTGTACACCACGAGCTCGTCGCGCCCCTGGAACAGGTCGAGGAACGGCACCGGGCCGTCGGGCCCGACGACCTCGACGGTCCCGTCGAACTCCACCATCGGCAGCCGACGGCGGGCCGCGGCGATGGCGTCGCCCTCGCGGGTGTGGGCCTTCTCGCGGACCAGCAACTCGTCACGGGCGGCCTGCCAGGTGGCCAGGTCGACGACGGGCGGGCGTCCGGTCAGCGTGCCGGTCGGTTCGTCCGGTGTGGTCGTCATGGTGTCCTCCGTGGTGTTCTCGTGCCGGGCAGCGTCGTACGACGTCCAACGACGCTCACCAGAACAGACTCGCGCGCCGACCGGAACTCATCGCGGCAGGAGGCGCCGTCGGCTACGGACACCACGGATGACCTGTCTCAGCGAAGGTGAAACATGCTGTGCTGCCGAGAACGCCCTATGCGCTTGCCGCTGTATCGGACCGCAGACCCAAGCCATAACTTGGGTATAGCTAGAAAACCGTGGGATTGACCGGTATTGGCGCCACCCGCGATGATCAGCGCAGGGCCCAGGCGGCAACCCGTCCGGCGCCTTCGCGGGTCCGGACCCCAAGCGAAGGCACGGACGGGTGCCGACCCGAGCGACGGAAGGATCCCGCCCGTGCCTGTTCCCCCTGCCGCTTGCGATCAGGCCATCGCGCTCCTGCGCGAGCTCGGAGCCGCAAAGATCGCCCACCCAGGCGGTACTCTCCTGGCGCACCTCCAGCGCGTCCAAGAGCAACTCGCGGTATGGGGCGCCCGCCCCGCCCTCCAGCTTGCGGGCCTGTGCCATGCGTTCTACGGCACTGACGGCTTCCCCACAGCGTTGATGTCCCTGGAGCGCCGCGCCGAACTCGCAGCGGCGATCGGCGCCGAGGCCGAAGCCATCGTGTACCTCTACGCCTCGTGCGACCGGAAGGCCACCTATCCAAGCCTCGCGGATGCCGACGCCTCGTTCCGCGACAGGTTCACTGGCCGTGCCCGTAATCCCGAGCCGCAGCATCGCCGGGACTTCGCTGAGCTGTCGGCGGCCAACGAACTCGACCTCGCCCGCATTGACCCATCCTTCAGCGAGAAGTGGGGAGCTGAACTCCTCGCCCTGTTCACCCGCTTCCGCCCCTTGCTGAGCCAACCAGCCTGGTCGGCCTGCCACGCCGTGCTTGCCTCGGATCCCCCTCCGCAGGACTGTGCAGGCCGTAGGAGAGCCGACCTGCCATGAGGATCGCGCCCCCGTCGGCTGCCCCTTGAGGCAGGTTTACCGAGACTCGGGGCGTCGACGGGGAGGCTGAGCATCTGCAGTGCCGATTCAGTGCTTCGCGCTCGGCCTCGAACTCGTCGAGGAGATCTATGACGCTGTACTCGCCGGTGTCAGCATGTTCATCCATGGCCACGGCGAAGCAGCGGCTCAGGCCGCACTCGCGATCGCGGACGCGCTGAACGCGCGAGCCTTCGACACGGGGTCGGGAAACTTCCTCACCAAGGACTCTGCTCGATCGTTCGAGTCGTGGCGTGCTTACCGCGACCAGGTCCTCGCCCCGGGACGTTCCTGAACGGCTGGTCGCTGTTGGAACGACCGTAGGTAGCCGGACGCAGCGTTGGGTCAGTTCGGGTCACCTTCAGTGAGACGCGTCCACCACGTAGGGCGCTTGGTGCGGCCGTCCGGGTGGTGTGGCGCACTATTGCAAGCGGGTGCTTGCAATAGTTAGCGGGGCGCGGCATGGTGGAGGTATGGCATCGCTCAACGTCGGCAATCTTGGTGAGTATCTGCGTGAACAGCGGCGCAACGCGCAGCTGTCGCTCAGGCAGCTCGCCGACGCCGCCGGGGTGTCCAATCCGTATCTGAGCCAGATCGAGCGCGGGCTGCGCAAGCCGAGCGCGGAGGTGTTGCAGCAGGTCGCCAAGGCGCTGCGGATCTCCGCCGAGACGCTGTACGTGCGGGCCGGGATCCTCGACGAGCGGGACCGGGACGAGGTGGAGACGCGTGCCGTCATCCTCGCCGATCCCACGCTGAACGAGCGGCAGAAGCAGGTGCTGCTCCAGGTCTACGAGTCGTTCCGCAAGGAGAACGGCTTCGAGGCCGCCAAGGAGAGCGCGGAGCAGGACGGTGACCCGAGTGACAGCAGCGATATCAGCGACAGCAGTGCCATCAGCGATCTCAGCGGCATGAGAGATGGCGACGGCAGCAGCGGTGGGGGCGACAGCGCCGTACGCGCCCCCCGTGCTGCCGACGACAGCGACGCCGACCCGCAGCAGCGATCCGCCGGTTGAGCCGGGCGGACCGCGGCGGGACCCAAAACCCTCACAGAAAGCCACCGGGAGGACCAGCACCATGGCCATCACCGACGACCTGCGCAAGACCCTCACCGACCCGCGGCCGCTCTACTTCGCCGCCGGCACCGCCGACCTGGCTTTCCAGCAGGCCAAGAAGGTGCCGGGCCTGGTGGAGCAGCTGCGCGCCGAGGCGCCGGCCCGTATCGAGGCCGTTCGCAACACCGACCCCAAGGCCGTCCAGGAGAAGGCCACCGCCCGCGTCAAGGAGACGCAGGAGACCGTCCAGACCAAGGTCAACGAGTTCCTCGGCTCCCTCGACTCCGACCTCAAGAAGCTGGGTGAGACCGCCCAGGACCTCGCCCTGCGCGGTGTCGGCGTGGCCGCCGAGTACGCCGTGAAGGCCCGGGAGACCTACGAGAAGGTCGCCGAGCACGGCGAGCAGGCCGTGCGCGGCTGGCGGGGCGAGACGGCCGAGGGGATCGAGGAACTGGCCATCGCCGTCGAGCCGGACACCAAGTCGGCCGAGGCCAAGGAGGACAAGCCCGCCACGGCTACGACCGAGGCCAAGGCGGAGGCCGCCCCGGCGAAGAAGCCCGCGGCCAAGAAGGCCCCGGCCGCTCGTAAGGCGACCACGGTGAAGAAGACGACGCCTTCGGGTAAGTGACGCGATGCGCGGACATCGTCCGCGGTCACACTTAGTAACACGAACGGGTGATCAGTAACGGGTCGGGCACTCCTTGGGTGCCCGGCCCGTTCTTCGGGTGACGGGCAGGCGGTTGCGGGTACGGTGACCGCGTAGGAACTAGCCGATACGGGTGGTGGACGTTGTGCTGATGCAGGGATTCGTCGGGTTCATGTGGCTGCTGAGCATGGCCCTGATCCTTTTCAGCGGCTTCGCTCTGATCGACGCCGCCACCCGCCGCGAGGACGCCTACCGCGCGGCCGACAAGCAGACCAAGCCCTTCTGGCTGATCATCCTCGGGCTCGCCTTCGTGGTGAACCTGATCTTCAACATCCTGTCGTTCCTGCCGATCATCGGCCTCATCGCGACGATCGTGTACATGGTCGACGTCCGCCCGGCCCTGCGCGGCCTCCCGGGCGGAGGCCGCGCCCGCCGGGGTTCGAGCAGCGACGGCCCGTACGGGCCGTACAACGGCGGGCGGTGAGCAGGCGCCGACTCTGATCGGACGCCGACACTGGTCCGGCGCGGACATTCATCGGACGCCGACGCGTACGCCGCTACGGCACCCGATCCAGCAACAGCACCGCCACATCGTCCGCCAGCTCGCCTCCATTGAGCTCCCGGACCTCGTTGACCGCCGCCCGCAGCAGCTGTTCGCCGCGCAGCCCCTGGGCCAGCTGGCGGCTGATCATCTCGACCATGCCGTCCTGGCCGAGGCGCTCGCGGCCCTCGCCGATGTGGCCCTCGATCAGGCCGTCGGTGTAGAGCATCAGGCTCCACTCCCGGCCCAGCTCCACCTGCATCCGCGGCCAGCGGGCGCCCGGCAGCAGGCCGAGGGCGGGGCCGTTGTTGTCGTACGGCAGCAGCCGCGGCGCGCGGCCTGGGCGGGCGACCAGCGGGGCCGGGTGACCGGCCAGGCACAGGCCCGCGCGGCGGCCGTCCGGCGCGATGTCGACCGTGCACAGCGTCGCGAAGATCTCGTCGTCCGAGCGTTCGTGCTCCAGCACCTGCTGCAGCGTGTTCAGCAGCTGGTCGCCGCACAGGCCCGCCAGCGTCAGCGCGCGCCACGCGATGCGCAGCTCCACGCCGAGCGCCGCCTCGTCGGGACCGTGCCCGCAGACGTCGCCGATCATGGCGTGCACGGTGCCGTCCGGGGTGCGGACCACGTCGTAGAAGTCGCCGCCGAGCAGCGCGCGCGAGCGGCCGGGGCGGTAACGGGCGGCGAAGCGCAGCGGGGAGCCGTGCAGGAGCGGTGTGGGCAGCAGCCCGCGCTCCAGCCGACGGTTCTCCTGGGCGCGCAGCCGGCCCTCGGCCAGCCGCCGCTCGGCTGTGTCGGAACGTTTCCGCTCCACTGCGTAGCGGATCGCGCGGCTCAGCAGCCGGCCGTCCAGCTCGTCGCGGAACAGGTAGTCCTGGGCGCCCACGCGGACCGCCTCGGCGCCGCGCTCGGCGTCGCCGGACGCGGTGAGGGCGAGGACGGCGTGCCGGGGCGCGAGCTCCAGTACGTGCCGCAGGACGGACAGCTCGTCGCCGCTGTCGTCGGCCCGGCCGGGCGCGGGCAGCGCGAGGTCCAGCAGGATGCAGTGGACGTCGTCGGTCAGCAGCCGCGCGGCCTCGGTGAGGTTGCGGGCGGTGCGGATCCGGATCGGCTTGCCGGCCTGGTCGAGCAGTTCGGGCACGATCGGGGAGCCGCCGGGGTCGTCCTCGATCAGCAGCAGCGTGAGGTTGGTGTCAGTGGTGGTGCTGGTGGTGGTCTTCGCGGCCTTCTCTTCCTTGTGCGCTTCGTTGCGCGGAGCCTCAGTACCGGGACCACCGGATGCACCGGAGAGGCCGCGGACTGCGGGCGCGGCCTGCGCCTGACCACTCTCCACGGCCGGGATCGCTCTCTGCCGCGGTACGGGTACGGGCATTGTCCTGGGTTCCTTCCCTCCCCCCGAGGGCATGGCGGGTGCGAGGGACCTCGCCCCACCGACGGGGACCATAGCGGGTGTCGGCGCCGCAACGGAATGGTGTGAGGCACGCCGCTCGGCGGTCGGCCACTGTCATATGCCGCGTTCCATACCGCAGTTGGACAGGATGCCGCCGGGACCGGGATGACGAAGGTCACGTCTGCGGGGGGTTTGGCGCCGGGGGAGCGTGGGGTGGGTCACGTGGCCCACGTCACCGGCGTCCTCAGGGCCGTACGACCCCCAGGATCGGCATCGAACCCGCACCCGCGATCGTGATCGTCCGCCCCGGCCGCGGGGCGTGCACCATCGCACCGTCGCCCACGTACATCCCTACGTGGGAGGCGTCGTCGAAGTAGATGATCAGGTCGCCGGGACGCATGTCCTTGATGTCGATGCGCTTCAGCTGCTTCCACTGCTCCTGCGAGGTCCGCGGGATGGCGCTGCCGGCCGCCGCCCAGGCCTGGGAGGTCAGGCCGGAGCAGTCGTACGTCGTCGGGCCCTCGGCGCCCCACTCGTACGGCTTGCCGATCTGCTCCGTGGCGAACTTCACGGCCGCCCTGCCCTGCTCGGTGGCCGTGCCGTCGATCTCGTCGAGGACGCCGGAGTCCAGCCAGGCGGTCTGCGCCTGGTAGGCGGCCTCCTCCTCCAGCTTGGCGAGGCGCTCCTTCTCCTCCTTCTCCAGCTGGGACTCCAGTTTCTCCGCCGCCGCGATCCGCTGCTCGATCTTCTTCTGGGCGGCGGCCTTCGCCTTGCGGTTTGCCTCCAGCTTCTCCCACTGGGCGGAGGCGTCCTTGGCGTACTGCTTCAAGTCCTGCTGGGTACGGGTCATTTCGGCCAGCAGATGCTTGGTGGCGCGCTGGCCCTGGAGGACGAGTCCGGTGCCGTCGAGGAACTCGCCCGGGTCGTCGCTGAGCATCAGATGGGCCTCGGGTGGGAGGCCGCCGGTGCGGTACTGCGCGGCGGCCGCGGCGCCGGCGCGCTTCTTCAACTCGTCGAGCCTCTCCTGGCCTTCGACGATCCGCTTGGCCAGCGCGACGATCTGGGTGGACTGCTGCTCGGCCCTCTCCTCCGCCGCGTTGTAGGCGTCGGTGGCCGAGGCGGCCTCACGGTAGAGGGTGTCGAGCTGCTTGCGGACGGCTTCGAGCTCCTCGTTCGTGGCTGGAGCCGAACCGGGAGCCGAACCGGCAGTCGTGCCAGGGGTCACGGACGGGGTGGGGGTCGGTGCGGGTGCCGCGAACGCCATGCCGGGTGCCGCCAGCACGGTGACCGCGCACACCACCGTCACGGCCGCCGCCATCACGCCCCGCTTGCCCCTGGCCATACCCCAGCCCCCAAACTGATTGCCCGTCAGTAACATCCAACGCCCGGGCGATCGTGCCATGCCGTGGCGCAAAACGACAGAGGCAGTGACTCCCTCCCCCATTACGGCCGTCGTACGGCGATCCCCCCGCCTTTGTGACGAACGACTCACAGAGATCGTTCCGCGCGCCCCGAAGCCCCGGGAAAACGAGGGGCGAAGCCCGAACGTCCGGCGCGCCAACGCCGTTGCGGGCGATGTTCACGCCCGCGGCGCCAACGCCCCCCACCTCACGGTCACTTCCCCCTGCCGCCACCGCGCCGGACCGTCCGTCACCGGCCAGTCCGCCGTGAGGTCCCGTACGGCCCGGATCCAGCGCTGGCGTGCGCCGTACGACGCGTAGGGCGCTGCGGCGGCCCAGGCGCGGTCGAAGTCGCGCAGGAAGGCGTGCACCGGCTCGCCGGGGACGTTGCGGTGGATCAGCGCCTTGGGCAGGCGTTCCGCCAGGTCCGAGGGGCGTTCCAGGGAGCCCAGCCGGGTCGCGAAGGTCACCGTGCGCGGGCCCTCCGGGCCGAGCGCGACCCACACGTGCCGCCGCCCGATCTCGTCGCAGGTCCCCTCGACCAGCAGCCCGCCCCGCGAACCGCGCGCCGGATCGGCCGGCGCGAGCCGCGCGCACAGCCGTTCCCACACACCGGCGACCTCCGCCTCCTCGTACTGCCGCAGGACGTTGGCGGCGCGGATGAGATGCGGCCGCTGGGGGAGCGGGACCTCGAAGCCGCCGTGCCGGAAGGCGAGCCCCTCGCGCGCGTACGGCTGAGCGGCGGCCACGCGCGCGGGTTCGATCTCGACGCCGACCACGCGCGCGTGCGGCGCGGTCGCGCGCAGGCGGGTGAGGAGCTCGACGGCGGTCCAGGGGGCGGCGCCGTAGCCGAGGTCGACGGCGACCGGCTCGGCGGCGCGGCGCAGTTCGCGGCCGTGGGTGGCGGCGATCCAGCGGTCCATGCGCCGCAGCCGGTTCGGATTGGTCGTCCCGCGCGTCACCGTTCCCACGGGGCGGGTCGCTGCGCGGGTTGTCACACATACGAGGGTATGGGCGCCCGGGGCGTGCTCCGGACCGAACGCCCGCGCCACCTCCGCCATACACCCCACCCAACCCCGCCATACACCCCACCCCTCGAACGGTTGAGCGATCAACGGTAATGATTCAGCAAAAAACCATCCGCCGGAAATGGAGCACCCCCCTCCGGTGTTGCACCCCGTTGAGGGCCCGGACGTCCTCGAACAGGCATGCCCGCGGCAGGGAGGAACGGCACGTGAGCCAATACGTCAGCAGGCTCGGTCGCCGCTCCCCGGCGGCCCCCTCGCGGCTCCGCCTGGGCCACCGCCGCCCGCGCCGCGTCGCCATGCTCTCCGTGCACACCTCCCCGCTCCACCAGCCCGGCACCGGCGACGCCGGCGGCATGAACGTCTACATCGTGGAGCTCGCTCAGCGCCTCGCCGCGATCAACATCGAGGTCGAGATCTTCACGCGCGCCACCACGGCCGCTCTCCCGCCCGCCGTGGAACTCGCCCCCGGTGTCCTCGTCCGGCACGTCGACGCGGGCCCCTACGAGGGCCTCGCCAAGGAGGACCTCCCGGCGCAGCTGTGCGCCTTCACGCACGGCGTGATGCAGGCCTGGGCCGGCCACCGTCCCGGCTACTACGACCTCGTGCACTCGCACTACTGGCTCTCCGGCCACGTCGGCTGGCTCGCCGCCCAGCGCTGGGGCGTCCCCCTGGTGCACGCCATGCACACCATGGCCAAGGTCAAGAACGCCAACCTCGCCGACGGCGACACCCCCGAGCCCGCCGCCCGGGTCATCGGCGAGACCCAGATCGTGGCCGCGGCGGACCGGCTGATCGCCAACACGGCGGAGGAGGCCGACGAGCTGGTACGGCACTACGCCGCCCACCGCGCCAAGGTCGCCGTGGTCCACCCGGGCGTCAACCTCGACCGCTTCCACCCGGCCGACGGCCGCGCCGCCGCCCGCGCCCGTCTCGGCCTGCCGCAGGACGCCCTGATCCCCCTCTTCGCGGGCCGCATCCAGCCCCTGAAGGCCCCCGACGTGCTCCTTCGCGCGGTCGCCGTCCTGCTCGACGAGCGGCCCGACCTGCGCTCCCGGCTGGTCGTCCCGGTCGTCGGCGGGCCCAGCGGCAGCGGCCTCGCCAAGCCGGAGGGCCTGCAGAAGCTGGCCGCGCGGCTGGGCATCGCCGATGTCGTACGGTTCCGCCCGCCCGTCGGCCAGGACCAGCTCGCGGACTGGTTCCGGGCCGCGTCCGTGTTGGTCATGCCGTCGTACAGCGAGTCGTTCGGCCTGGTTGCCATAGAGGCGCAGGCGTCGGGGACGCCGGTGCTGGCCGCCGCGGTCGGCGGTCTTCCGGTCGCCGTACGGGACCGGCGTACCGGTTTCCTCGTCCAGGGGCACGATCCGGCGGCGTACGCGCGCGTACTGGGCGATTTCGCCGACGATCCGCAGCTGTCCGCCCGGCTGGGTACGGCCGCCGCCCACCACGCCCGCTCCTTCGGCTGGGACGCCTCGGCCGCCGCCACGGCGGAGGTCTACACGGCGGCCCTGCAGTCCCACCGCCGCCGCTCCCGGGCCCACCACGGCTGACGTACGCTGCCGCCATGGGCGATGCAGAGCAGCGGGCGGCGCAGACCATCGAGGGCGTGTTCAAGGACGCGGAGCTGGAGTGGGAGAGCCCCACGCCCGGCCACTACGTCGTCAAGCTCCCCGGCACCCGCAAGTTGTCGACGACGGTCTCCCTGATCGTCGGCCGCCACTCCCTGTCCCTGAACGCCTTCGTGATCCGCCACCCCGACGAGAACGAACCCGCCGTCCACCGCTGGCTGCTGGAGCGCAACCTCAAGCTGTACGGCGTGAGTTACGCCGTCGACCCGCTCGGCGACATCTACGTCACCGGCAAGCTTCCGCTCGCCGCCGTCACCTCGGACGAACTGGACCGGCTGCTCGGGCAGATCCTTCAGGCCGCCGACGGCGCCTTCAACACCCTTCTGGAGATGGGTTTCGCCTCCGCGATCCGCAAGGAGTACGCGTGGCGCGTCTCGCGCGGCGAATCGACCCGCAACCTGGAGGCGTTCGCGCATGTGATTCAGCGCGAAGACCCTGAGGGCGGCGCGCCGTCCCGGTAGCGCCCCGGAGTCACCCCCACCAACCGCCGGAAGTGCCGGGTGAGATGGGCCTGGTCGTAGAACCCGGTCGCGGCCGCAGCCTCGGCCGGGCGGACACCGGCGAGCAGCAGCCGCCGGGCGCGTTCGACGCGCCGGGAGTTCAGGTACTGGTGCGGCGCGATGCCGTACGCCCCGCTGAACGCCCGTACCAGATGGGCCGGATGAGCCTGCAGGAGTGAGCCCGCCTCCTCCAGCGACAGGCCGTGGACCACCCGCTCGTCGAGAAGTTCCCGCAGTCGGCGCGCCAGGGCGGGGTCGGTGCGCGGGCCGGTGGTGGCGAGCCGTGGCCGCAGATGGGCCCGCAGCCGGTCCCCGACGAGCGTCAGGCGGCTCTCCGCCTCCAGCTCGTCACCGGGCGCGGCGAGCGCGCCGTGCAACTGCCCCACGCGCCGCCGCAGCACCGGATCGCGCAGGTCGGGCGCGTCGACGGCGGGCCCGATCAGGTCGTCGGTGAGCAGCGAACCGTCCAGGTACAGCACCCGCTTGCGGAAGCCGTGCGGGGTGGCGGCGGAGCCGTTGTGGGGGACGTGCGGCGGCAGCAGGGTCACCGTGTCGTGCGGGGTGCCGTGCTCGTGCCGGTCGAGGTCGTACCGTACGGCGCCGTCGTCCACGATGAGCAGCGTCCACGCCTCGTGGACGTGCATCGGATAGGCGTACGCGGTGAAATGGGCGTGAAAGACCTCGACGACGCCCGGGACGGGCGGCCGCCAGGCGGAGACCTCCCGCTGCTGGGCCATGCAAAAAACGTACAAGACCAGGCGGTACGACGGTCAGCACGCTGGTCCCATGAACGATTCCGCACCTGACCGCGCCGTCCGCACCGACCGCTTCGACACCAAGATCGCCGTCCTGCTCCGTGAGGACCTGGAGACCTGGCAGCGTCTGAACGTCACCGCCTTCCTGGTCAGCGGCCTCGGCAGCCAGGTCCCCGAGGTGATCGGCGAGCCGTACGAGGACGCCGACGGCGTGCCCTATCTGCCGATGTTCCGCCAGCCGGTGCTGGTCTTCGAGGGCACGAAGGAGACGCTGACCGCGGCCCACGCGCGCGTGCTCTCCCGTGCCCTCCCGCGCGCGGTGTTCACCTCGGACCTGTTCACGACGGGCAACGACCGCGACAACCGGGCGGCCGTGCGGGCGGTGCGGACGGCGGAGCTGGACCTGGTGGGGCTCGCCGTCCACGGCCCGCGCAATGCCGTGGACAAGGTGCTGAAGGGTGCCCGGATGCACCCCTAACAGCTCCGTCAGGCGGCGCTGACCTCGGGCTTCGCGGGGGTTGGTGCCGCGGTGGCGGTCGGTTGCTGCTTCGGCAGGCGGCGCATCAGGACGCCGTATCCGATCGCCGCCGCCGTGCCGACCACCGCGCACAGGCCCCACAGCCACTCCGCGCCGAACCGGTCGATGACGAAGCCGGACATCAGGGGCGCGACCAGGCCCGCGACGGACCAGGACATGGTGTGCATGCCCTGGTAGCGGCCGCGGCCGTGCTCCGGAGAGAGGGCGACGACGAGGCCGGTCTGGGTGGGTGCCTGGACGATCTCGGCGAGGGTCCAGACGCAGACGGTGAGGGCGAAGAGGCCGACCGAACCGGCGAACGCGGTGAGGCCGAATCCGTACCCGGCGAGCAGCGACGAGATGATCAGCAGCCGTCGGGGATCGCGGTGTTCGATGAAACGGGTGACCGGGATCTGGAGCGCGACGATCAGTACGCCGTTGACGGCGATGGCCATGCCGTAGTCGGCGGGCGTGAACCCGGCCTCGCCCATGGCGATCGGCAGCCCGACGGAGCCCTGCTGGAAGATCAGCGCGCACAGGAAGGACAGCCCGACGATGCCCATGAAGCGCCCGTCCCGCAGGACGGTGCCGAGGGAGACCGCGTCCGCCTCCTTCGCCGTGGCCGCCCGCTCGGGCCTGGACTCCGGCAGCTTCACGAACACGACGATCGCGCAGGCCATCGTCATACCGGCCTCGATCAGGAAGCCGGCGCGGTAGCTGACCTCGGCGATGAAACCGGCGGCCGTGGAGGAGATCGCGAAACCGAGGTTGATCGCCCAGTAGTTCAAGGAGAAGGCGCGCACCCGGTCCTCGGGCCGGATGATGTCGGCCATCATCGCCTGCACGGCGGGCCGGGAGGCGCTGGAGGCGGCGCCCACCAGGAAGGCGACGGCGGCGATGGCCACCGGGTGCTGCACAAACCCGAGCAGCGCGACGGACACCGCGGTGGACGCCTGGGCGATGAGCAGCGTCGGCCGCCGCCCGAGCCGGTCGGCCATCACGCCGCCGCCGATGGAGAGGACGACGCCGCCGAGGCCGTACAGCGCCGCGACCAGACCGGCGTACGTGGCGGAGTGGCCGCGGTCCATGGTCAGGTACATGGCCATGAAGGTGGCCACGAACCCGCCGAGCCGGTTGATGAGCGTGCTGGTCCACAGCCACCAGAACTCGCGGGGGAGCCCGGAGACGCTCTCCCGGACGGCACGTCTCAGGGTGGCTGGTGACATCGCGGATCCCCCACAGCTGTAAGTGGCTCAAGCGGCACCCACAACTTACGAACGGGATCCTCGGACCCGCCACTCAATTAACAGGGAGCGTCAATCGTGACGGCTGTGAGGGGATGACCCGCGGCATCCGTTCGAAGCGGCTCGGGAACGGATACTTCCGCTCCAGGAAGGCGTGGATGGCCGCCTGGGCCGACGCCCGTTCCGCCGGTGCGGTGTCCACGTCGTTGAGGCAGAAGAAGTCGATGTCCTCGCCGGCCTCCAGGCGGGCCAGCCGCCGCCGCATGTCCGGGGTGCCCAACTGCACATAGCGGAAGCGGTAGTCGGCCGGGACGGCCCGGCCGGTCGCGATCGCCCAGTGGTGGTGCAGCGTGGACGCCGGGGCGAGGTCGGTGGTGGAGCGGAAGCGCGAGTACGAGGTCCGCTCCAGCTCCTCGATGCCCCGGCTCTCCATCTCCCGCATCACCGACAGCAGTTGCGGATGCGGGGTGTGCAGCGACTTGTGCGCGATCTGCCGACCGTGGAAGCGCCGGATCACCTCTCGGGTGTTCTTCCCGGCGGAGTTCGGGGCCGGCTCCATCGGGTGCGGGTCGCCGACTCCCAGCTTCAGCGGGGAGAGCGGGATGCGGGCGATGCCGTTGCCGTGGAAGAAGTGCTCGGGCCGCACCGGGCGGTTGATGAAGACGTCATCGTTGAAGTAGAGGTAGCGCTCCGACAGGCCCGGGATGTGGTGCAGTCGGCTCTCGATGGCGTGCGAGTTGAAGACGGGGAGCGCGTCGGCCGGGAGGATGTCCCGGTGGTCGACCACGGTCAGGTCCTCCGCGTCCGGATCCAGCCAGTCGGGGATCTGCGCGTCGGTGACAAGGTAGACATGCCGGATGAATCCGGCGTACATCTCCAGTGAGCGCAGCGCGTACTTCAGTTCGTCGTGGCTGGTGTAGCGGGAGGCGCCGGTCTCGCGCGGGGCGATGTCGTTGCCGGAGTCGGCCTGGTGGGCGCGGCGCTTCGCGGCCAGCGCCGGGTCGTCCCCGTCGACCCAGGTGTACACGGCGTCGACGGGGAAGCGCACCTCGCTGATGTCCGGCTCGGCGAAGGGGGCGAACGTCGGCACGGAGCGGCGCGGGCCGTTCACCACGGCCGGTCGCTGCGCCGACTCCGGAAGCACCTCGGACACCGGGTTGCGGCGCGGCGCGACGAGCGCTGTCTCGAAGACGTCCGGCAGTTGGACGCCGGGCACGGTGAGATGGCCGGGCTCGGTGCCCAGGTCCCGGCCGTGCCGCCAGAACTCGATGTCGCACCCCGTCTCCAGACCGCCGAGCACCTGCCCCGCCGGGCCGAGGCGCACCACGCCGGTCCGCAGCACCCCGGCCTGCCGCAGAGCCAGCGGCAGCCGCCCGTCGGCCCACAGCACCGCCCTGCTCACGCCGCCGTCCGGATCGACGGCGCCGACATAGGCGGGGGTGCGGGCGAAGTGCTTCGCGGCCTGCGCCAGGACCGTGTCGTGGTACGTCTCCGTGACGCCGATCACCTGACGCGCACCGCCGTGCCGGGGGTCGGCCGGGACCAGGAAGTACGGGACCTCGGCCTCGTCCAGCAGGGCGCACACCTGATCGAGGTCGGTGGCGGCGGCGTCCGTGGCGGTGTAGCCGGTGACGGTACGCCCGTACAGCCGGGTCGGTCCGCAGGTGACCCGGCGCAGCCCGGGGACGACGGCGCGCATACGGCGCCGGGCCGGGGCGGCGCGCAGCGCCCAGAGCCGGGCCGACAGCCCGAGCCCGAGGCGTACTACGAGGTCCCGGGCGGGGCGCAGGCCCGGGACCGCCGTGAGGCGGTGACGGATGTTCATGGCCGGGGCCCCGTCAGCTCTGCTGCTCGGAGGGGACGGGCTGCTGCTCCGTGGGCCTCTTTGTGTGCTCCGGCTGCTTCTCGTACGGGCTGGGGAACGGGAAGTAGTTCTCCAGGAACGCGTGCATCCGGACGCTGACCTGCTCGCGCTCCTCCGGCGGCACGTCGACGTCGTTGAGGCAGAAGAAGTCGAAGCGGCGGTTGTCGCGAAGGTCGGCCAGGCGGTCCTCGGCGTCCGGGCGGCTGATGTTCACGTACCGGAAGCCGAACTTGCCCGGCACGCCCCGGCCGGTCATCAGCGCGTACTGGTAGAGCAGTGGGGCCGTCAGGGCGATGTCCGTCGGCGAGCGGAAGCGGGACGCCGTGGTGCGGGCGATGTCCTCCGCGAACAGCTCCTCCAAGGCCAGCAGCGTCTCGCGCTGCTGCGGCAGCGGGGTGTGCATGAAGTTGTTCGTCGTCATCCGCCCGAACTTCTCCAGCAGCAGCCGGCGGACGTTCTTGCTGGCGGAGTTGGTGGCCGTCTCCTCGGCGTGCGGCTTGCCGACGCCGATCTTCAGCGGAGAGACCGGAACCCTCATCAGGCCGCTGCCGTGGAAGAAGTGCTCGGGGGTGATCCGGCGGCCGACGAACACGTCGTCATTGAAGTACAGGTAGTGCTCGGACAGGCCGGGGATGTGGTGCAGCCGGGTCTCGATCGCGTGCGAGTTGAAGACGGGCAGGACGCCCTCGGGGAAGATGTCGCGGTGGTCGACGACCGTGATGCCCTCGGCCTCGTCATCGAGCCAGTGCGGCTTCTGGCCGTCGGTGACGAGGTAGATGTGCCGGACGAAGTCGGCGTACATCGCCAGCGAGCGCAGCGAGTACTTCAGCTCGTCATGGCTGGTGTAGCGGGAGGCGTTGATCTCCTTGTCCAGGATCTCGGCCGTGCCGCGCTCCTGGTAGCGGGCCCGCTTGGCCCGCATCTCGGGCTCCTCACCGTCGACCCAGGTGTAGACGATGTCCACGGGGAACGTGACGCGGTTGACGGTCGGCAGGGTGAGCGGGGCGAAGCTCGGCAGCTCCCGGTCGCCGACCCGCACGGTGGCGGGCTTCTGCTCGGCGACGGGCAGGACATCGGTGACGCCGTTGTTGCGGGGCGCGATGAGTGACTCGCGGAAGACGTCCTCGGACGCCTGCGGCTGCACCTTCGCCAGCCGCTGCTCCCCCTCCGCGGAGGCGAGCACCGCGGCACCGTCCTCCCAGAACTCCACGTCGCAGGCCAGCTCCGGCCCGGCGAGCAGCTGGCCGGCGGGGCCGAGGTGGTTCTCGCCGATGCGCAGCACGGGGGCCGTGCGCAGCGCGTTCGGCAGCACACTGTCCATGAACATCGCGGGGTTCTCCAGCTGCCCACCGGGCAGCGGCCGCCCGATGAACACGGCCTTCCCGGCGTTCCGGGCCTCCAGAGCGGCGAGGAACCGCTGCCGGTCGACGGCGTTCACACCCACGGTGTGACGGATGCGGGAGGTCGGCACGAGGAAGTAGGAGATGCCTTCCTGCTCCAGCGCGGCGACCACCAGATCGAGGTTGGTGGCGGCGGCCTCGGCGGCGGTGAAACGGGTCACGATGCGGCCGTAGAGCTGCTGGCCGCGCACCGTCACCGGACGCAGGACCGGGTCGCCGACCGCTGCTCTGCGGCGGCGCCGCATCGTCCGCAGCTGCCAGACCCGCTCAGCGGCCTTCCGCTCGACTCGCGGTCGTATCCGCCGTGCAAAGGAACGCACCGTCACGTTCTGAGCTCCTCTTCCTCCTGGGCACCTACACAGGTCTGGGGCAGCCAGACACACCAACGTGGTCGAAGGTTGGGGGGGAATCTACTTGAAATTAAAGAAGCGGGGGAACCCGTGGCATGGGCATGCTCCGGCGGCCCGCTCGCGCCGCTCGGGCTTAGGTAGGCTCGAAGCCATGGCCGACGCACCGTACAAGCTGATCCTCCTCCGCCACGGCGAGAGCGAGTGGAACGAGAAGAACCTGTTCACCGGCTGGGTGGACGTCAACCTCACCCCGAAGGGCGAGAAGGAGGCGACGCGCGGCGGCGAGCTGCTGAAGGACGCCGGCCTGCTGCCTGATGTGGTCCACACCTCACTTCAGAAGCGCGCGATCCGCACCGCGCAGCTCGCCCTGGAGGCCGCCGACCGCCTCTGGATCCCGGTCCACCGTTCCTGGCGCCTGAACGAGCGCCACTACGGCGCCCTGCAGGGCAAGGACAAGGCGCAGACCCTCGCCGAGTTCGGCGAGGAGCAGTTCATGCTGTGGCGCCGGTCCTACGACACCCCGCCGCCGGCGCTGGACCGCGACGCCGAGTACTCCCAGTTCTCCGACCCGCGTTACGCGACTCTGCCGCCGGAGCTGCGCCCGCAGACGGAGTGCCTGAAGGACGTCGTTGTCCGGATGCTCCCGTACTGGTTCGACGCCATCGTCCCCGACC
Source organism: Streptomyces spinoverrucosus (assembly GCF_006539505.1). Lineage (GTDB taxonomy): Bacteria > Actinomycetota > Actinomycetes > Streptomycetales > Streptomycetaceae > Streptomyces > Streptomyces spinoverrucosus. The sequence goes on along the minus strand of NZ_BJND01000043.1, from coordinate 75,166 downwards.
TCCTGACCGGCCGCACGGTCCTGATCGCCGCCCACGGCAACAGCCTGCGCGCCCTGGTCAAGCACCTCGACGGCATCTCCGACGCCGAGATCGCGGGCCTGAACATCCCGACGGGCATCCCGCTGTCCTACGAACTCGACACCGACTTCAAGCCGGTCGTCCCGGGCGGCACGTACCTCGACCCGGACGCGGCTGCGGCGGCCATTGAGGCGGTCAAGAATCAGGGCAAGAAGAAGTAGGCCCACCCGATCAAGCCAAGAGCGACCCCCTGCCGGCACCGTCTTCGCGGCAGGGGGTCGCGGCGCGGATGACGCGTCAGACCGTCAACGGCACCGGATGGATCTCGTCCGCCTTGTGCCCCGCGCGCTCGTGGATGCGTTGGACCGCATCCGCCGAAGGTGCCTCGGAGAGGCAGTAGACGATTCCGGAGTCCGGGTCCGCCCAGGCCTGCTTGAAGTGCACGCCCTCTTCCTTCTCTATGGCGAGGTCGGCCTGGTGGGCCTCCTGGAGCTGGTCCGCGGTGATGCCCAGCATGCCGCGGTGGACGTCCATGAACTGGGTCATGGCCTCGCACCTCCTTCCGTGCTGCCCATCTCCATGCTGCGCCCCGACGCCCCCCACGGCGACGCGAAGGGCCCCCGGCAATCGCGCCGGGGGCCCTTCACCGTCGTAAGGACGCGAGAAAACCGGTCAGCCGCACTGGCAGGGATTCCCCTGCTGGCACCCGCACGTGCACCCCGAGCCGCAGCCGCACGCGCCGATCAGCGTCAGGCTCCTGATGTCGGCGGGCTGCTCGGTGGGGCGTTCCTGCGTGGGGTCGGGCGTCGTCGTACCGGGCGTGCTGGGGGATTCGGCCATGGGTCCCTCCTCAAGGCACTGTGCCTGTGCCCATTTCATGCCCGGTTCGCCGGGCGCATCAACGGCGCACGGAGGCGGAAACGCGCCCCTGACAGGTACCCGGGGTGTCCGCTCAGGCCCCGTCCACCCCCGGCACCTTGTCCGCCTGCAGCTCATCCGCGTGCTCGCCGGTCACCAGGAACACCACACGCTTGGCCACCGCCACCGCGTGGTCCGCGAACCGCTCGTAGTAGCGGCCGAGCAGCGTGACGTCCACGGCTGTCTCGATGCCGTGCTTCCAGCGGTCGTCGATCAGGTGCTGGAAGAGGGTGCGGTGCAGCAGGTCCATCTCGTCGTCGTCCTGCTCCAGCTGCATCGCCAGGTCGATGTCCTTGGTCACGATGACCTCGGCCGTCTTCGCCATCAGGCGCTGCGCGAGCTGGCCCATCTCAAGGATCGTCGCGTGCAGGTCGTGCGGGACCGCGCGCGCGGGGAAGCGCAGACGGGCGAGCTTGGCGACATGCTGGGCGAGGTCGCCGGACCGTTCCAGGTCGGCGCTCATCCGCAGCGACGTGACCACGATCCGCAGGTCCGTCGCCACCGGCTGCTGGCGGGCCAGCAGGGCTATCGCCCGGGCCTCCAGGTCGTGCTGCAGGTCGTCGACCTTCTTGTCGGCCTCGATCACGCTCTCGGCCAGCTTCAGGTCGGCGTCGAGAATGGCCGTCGTGGCGCGTCCGATCGCCGACCCGACCAGCCGGGCCATCTCGACCAGGCCGTCGCCGATCGAGTCAAGTTCCTCGTGGTACGCGTCCCGCATCAGGGTTCCCTCTCGTGCGATTTCTTGGGGGATTCAGGAGGATTCATGGGGGCCTGGCGGAGCACCGCGCGTATCCGCCGGGACCCCGTCGTGAACCGGTGTTACGAACCCCACGCTCCCACGATCCGGGCCCCACGCGTCCGTTTCGGCCACCCCAAATGAATCAATACTGGCTCCAAGGTGAACTCTGAGCGACGAGTGTTCGAGCTCGCACTCGGACGGCTGTGGGCAAGGGGTAGTGCATGCCTAACCTGGATGCATGGACGTGAACGCGGCGGTCGCCGCAGCGGCAGCGATCGCCGGTGTGCTCACCGGTGTCATCGCCATGCTGGCGTTCCGCTGGAGCGAACGCGACCTGAAGCGGCCCACCCGCACCTCCCTGCACACCGACCCGGTGCTGCCACCGGGCGTGGACACCGTGCTGTCCGTACTGCGCTCCTCGGCCGTCGTCCTCGACGAGGCCGACGCCGTCGTCAAGGCCAGCTCCGCCGCCTACGCCCTCGGACTGGTCCGCGGCGGCAAGCTCGCCGTCGACCCCATGCTCCAGATGGCCCGCGACACCCGGCGCGACGGCGAGATACGCCAGGTCGAGCTGGATCTGCCCCGGCGCGGCTCCGGCCGCGGCGAGGCCCTCGCGGTCTCGGCCCGGGTCGCCCCGCTGGGCTCCCGGCTGGTGCTGCTGCTGGTCGAGGACCTCACCGAGGCCCGCCGGATAGAAGCGGTACGACGCGACTTCGTCGCCAACGTCAGCCACGAGCTGAAGACCCCCGTCGGCGCGCTCTCCCTCCTCTCCGAGGCCGTCATGGACGCCTCCGACGACCCGGAGGCCGTGGAGCGCTTCGCCGGGCGGATGCAGATCGAGGCGACCCGGCTGACCAACCTGGTGCAGGAGCTCATCGACCTCTCCCGGGTCCAGAACGACGACCCGCTGGAGGACGCCGAGCCGGTCCGGGTGGACGAACTGGTCGCCGAGGCCATCGACCGCTGCCGCCACCAGGCGGGCACCAAGCAGATCACGATGGCCGCGGGCGGCACCGCCGACCTGCATGTCTGGGGCAACCGCAGCCAGCTGGCCGCGGCGCTGGGCAACCTGGTGGAGAACGCCGTCAACTACTCCCCCGCCCGCACCCGCGTCGGCATCGCCGCCCGGCGCGTCAGCGGCTCCGGCGGGGACATCATCGAGGTCGCCGTGACCGACCAGGGCATCGGCATCTCCGACAAGGACAAGGAGCGCATCTTCGAGCGCTTCTACCGTGTCGACCCCGCCCGCTCCCGTGCCACCGGTGGTACGGGGCTCGGGCTCGCCATCGTCAAGCACGTGGCCGCCTCGCACGGCGGGGAGGTCACGGTGTGGAGCTCCGAGGGACAGGGCTCCACCTTTACGCTGCGACTGCCGGAGGCGGGTCTGGCCCGCGACCGGGCGCACCAGCACCCCGCCCTCGACGACGAGGCCGAGGCCGGGCAGTCCGCCGACTCATCCCGCGCAACACCCCCGTACGAATCGCTTCCCGCCCCGGAGGTCCTTCCGTGACCCGTGTGCTCGTCGTCGAGGACGAGGAGTCCTTCTCCGACGCCCTGTCGTACATGCTCCGCAAGGAGGGCTTCGAGGTCGCCGTCGCGACCACCGGGCCCGACGGACTCGACGAGTTCGAGCGCAACGGCGCCGACCTCGTCCTCCTCGACCTGATGCTGCCCGGCCTGCCGGGCACCGAGGTCTGCCGCCAGCTGCGCGGCCGCTCCAACGTCCCCGTGATCATGGTGACCGCCAAGGACAGCGAGATCGACAAGGTTGTCGGGCTCGAAATAGGAGCCGACGACTACGTCACCAAGCCGTTCTCCTCGCGCGAGCTGGTCGCCCGTATCCGGGCCGTCCTGCGCCGCCGCGGCGAGCCGGAGGAGGTGGCCCCGGCGGCCCTGGAGGCCGGCCCGGTCCGCATGGACGTCGACCGGCACGTGGTCACCGTCGGCGGCTCCAAGGTCGACCTGCCGCTGAAGGAGTTCGACCTGCTGGAGATGCTGCTGCGCAACGCCGGCCGCGTCCTGACCCGTATGCAGCTCATCGACCGCGTCTGGGGCGCCGACTACGTCGGTGACACCAAGACCCTCGACGTCCACGTCAAGCGCCTGCGCGCCAAGATCGAGCCGGACCCGGGCGCGCCGCGCTACCTGGTGACGGTCCGCGGTCTCGGCTACAAGTTCGAGCCGTAAACCCCGATCACCAGCAAGCACTGAAGGGCGGGACCTCCCGGTGAGGTCCCGCCCTTCATGTATGGCCTTTGTACGACGCTCAGTGCCCGGCGGTGTCGCCCGCCGCCGCCCCCGTGGCCGACGCGGACGCCGGGTCGGTCGGCGTGCCGGAGGCGGCCCCGGTCTCGGTGCCCGTCGCGCCGCCCTCACCGCCGCCCTCACCGGTCTCCCCGGCCTCGCCCGCCGCACCGGTCGGCGAAGCGGTGGGGGAGGGGCTCGCCGCCGGGCTGCCGCTCGGGCCCCACGATGCGTAGTAGCCCTCGGCCGGGACGATGAACGCCCGCAGGCTCACGTCCCCGGTCTGGCTGAACGAGAAGGTGACCTTGTGGGCGTCGCCGTCGGTGAGGGACTCGGCGTTCTCCAGGACCGCCGACGCGTTCCCCTTGCCGCCGATGACGACCGAGCCGCCCGCCGGGATGGTCAGCGCGCCCTTGCCCGACGCGGGGGAGAGCTTGACCTGCTGGGCGCCGTCGAGGCTGATCGACTCCAGCGTCTGGGCGCGGTCACTGGAGTTGAAGACGGTGGCGGAGACGACGGCCGGGCCGGTCGCCTCGGGGTCGGCCTGGGTGATGACCAGGGCGTTCTGGATCTTGATGTCGCCGACGCTGGTGGCCGCGTTGTCCGGCTTGATCTCCAGGGTCTGCGAGTTGTTGCCGGCGCCGCAGGCGGCGAGCGAGGCGATCGAGAAAGCGATGGCGGTGGCGGCGAGGGCGCCGCGTCGAAGGCTGCTGCTCACGGCGGCGGCAACTCCTTGAACGCAGGGGCAGCTGTCGTAGTAAAGCCGCCCTAAGTGGCTGTCAGCGGCCTTAGGTTACCGAGCCGTCCGCGGACGGCCGCACCCGACCCTCCCCGGCGGCCGCCCGGCTTCGCTCAGCAGGGGGTACGGAGAGCCTCCCTGTTCGGGCGTGTCCGGTGCTCGTACGGCATTCACATAAGCCTTCGCGAAATTTAGGTGAAGGAATGCGCGGCCGACCCGGAATTTGATCACGGGAGGGTCGGCCACGGGTCTCGTGATCAATTCCGGAAACGTCTCGTACCGACCGCCAGGCGCCGAACGGAGTAGCGGAAGTCGAGCGTTTGGAACCGGACATTTAGGGATGTTCGGCCGTCCGGCGGGGTCCCCGGATGTGCGTAACGCGCACGTTTCACTCGGCCCGAAGAGCCGCTCCGACCTGCGAATACCTTGTTCCGAGGGTTGGCCGAAGCACGTTCCTGTTGCTGTTGTCAAGCCCCGAGATATGCCCTGACCTGCGAAAACGCCATTCAGAACCCGCCGTTTCCGTGTTACCCTGGATAGCCACGGAAGGGGTACCTGTCACATGACGTTCAAGGTTGGCGACACCGTGGTCTATCCCCATCACGGGGCCGCGCTGATCGAGGCCATCGAAACTCGCCAGATCAAAGGCGTGGACAAGACCTACTTGGTGCTGAAGGTCGCCCAGGGTGATCTGACGGTACGTGTGCCAGCGGACAATGCGGAGTTCGTCGGCGTGCGTGATGTGGTCGGTCAGGACGGGCTGGACCGGGTCTTCGAGGTGCTGCGCGCGCCGTACGCCGAGGAGCCCACGAACTGGTCGCGTCGTTACAAGGCAAACCTGGAGAAGCTCGCCTCCGGCGATGTCATCAAGGTCGCGGAAGTCGTGCGTGACCTGTGGCGTCGTGAGCGCGAGCGCGGACTCTCCGCCGGTGAGAAGCGCATGCTCGCCAAGGCCCGCCAGATCCTGGTGAGCGAGCTCGCCCTCGCGGAGAACACCAACGAGGACAAGGCCGAGGCTCTGCTCGACGAGGTGCTCGCCTCCTGACGTGAGGCAGGACCGCTCCGCTCACAACGAAGCTCACGAAGCGCACACCGAAATGCCGCGGTGCCCGATGACACTTCCCAGTCGCCGGGCGCTGCGGCATGTTCGTACCCGAGCGTGCATGGTCGTCTTTCAGCCATCCGCGCGTCCCAGCGGATGGCCGTCCGTACGTCCGCCGTGCGCCGAGGAAAACTCCCCCCGGTACTGTGCGTGCCGTGCCCGGGCGGCCGGCTCGACCAGGGTCACGGAAGGGTCCGGTCTGAGCGGTGCGCGCCCGCACGCATGCACGCTGAGGCCATACCCACGTAGGCCGAGCACACAAACCTGACAGGAACCGATGTCTGACGTTTCGCGCCCTTCGCCCGCAGGAGTCCGTACCGCCGCGGTCATCCCGGCCGCCGGCCGGGGCGTGCGCCTCGGTCCGGGTGCGCCCAAGGCGCTTCGCGCGCTGAACGGCACGCCCATGCTCATCCATGCCGTCCGCGCGCTGGCCGCATCCCGTGCCGTCTCCCTCGTCGTCGTCGTGGCCCCGCCCGACGAAACCGCCGAAGTCAAGTCGCTGCTCGACGCGCACGCCCTGCCCGAGCGCACCGACTTCCTGGTCGTCCCCGGCGGCGAGTCGAGGCAGGAGTCGGTCAAGCGCGGCCTCGACGTGTTGCCCCCCGGCTACGACATCGTGCTGGTGCACGACGCCGCCCGGCCGCTCGTCCCCGTCGACACCGTGGACGCGGTGATCGACGCCGTCCGCGCGGGCGCGCCCGCCGTGGTGCCGGCGCTGCCGCTGGCGGACACCGTCAAGGAGGTCGAGCCCGCGCGGACGCCGGGCGAGCCGGAGCCCGTGCTGGCCACGCCGGAGCGGGCGCGGCTGCGCGCCGTGCAGACCCCGCAGGGTTTCGACCGCGAGACCCTCGTACGCGCGCATGAGACCGTCACCGACAACGTCACGGACGACGCCAGCATGGTCGAGCAGCTCGGTCTCACGGTGGTCGTCGTCCCCGGGCACGAGGAGGCCTTCAAGGTCACCCGGCCGCTGGACCTGGTGCTCGCCGAGGCCGTGCTCGCCCGCAGGAGGCTGAACGATGGCTTCTGAGACGCCGCTTCCGCAGGTCGGCATCGGCACCGACATCCACGCCTTCGAGGCGGGCCGCGAGCTGTGGTGCGCCGGCCTGAAGTGGGAGGGCGAGGGGCCGGGCCTGGCCGGGCACTCCGACGCGGACGTCGTGGCGCACGCCGCGTGCAACGCGCTGTTCTCCGCCGCCGGGCTCGGTGACCTGGGCCAGCACTTCGGCACCGGGCGGCCGGAGTGGTCCGGCGCGTCGGGCGTGGCGCTGCTGACCGAGGCCGCGCGGATCGTGCGTGAGGCGGGCTTCCGGATCGGCAACATCGCGGTGCAGGTCGTCGGGCCCCGCCCGAAGATCGGCAAGCGCCGGGACGAGGCCCAGAAGGTCCTGTCGGAGGCGGCCGGGGCACCGGTGTCCGTGTCCGGGGCCACCACGGACGGGCTCGGCTTCCCGGGGCGCGAGGAAGGGCTGATGGCGGTGGCGACGGCCCTGGTGGTGCGGGTCGGCTGACCGCATCTTGAAGGGAACGTCACGAATAGACGCGGCTTGTCCACAGGGGGCACGAGGCACAGCCCCCGGCCCACTACCCTGGAGTGGTGACTATTCGCCTGTACGACACCAGCGCCCGGCAGATCCGTGACTTCACCCCGCTCAAGCCGGGTTGTGTCTCGATCTACCTGTGTGGTGCCACCGTGCAGGCGGCCCCGCACATCGGGCACATCCGCTCGGGGCTCAACTTCGACATCCTGCGCCGCTGGTTCGCGTACCGCGGCTACGAGGTGACGTTCATCCGCAACGTCACCGACATCGACGACAAGATCATCCAGAAGGCGAGCGAGCAGGACCGCCCCTGGTGGTCCATCGGGTACGACAACGAGCGCGCGTTCGACGACGGTTACCGCGCGCTCGGCTGCCTGCCGCCGACGTACGAGCCGCGCGCCACCGGCCACATCACCGAGATGGTCGAGATGATGCGCGGCCTCATCGAGCGCGGGCACGCCTACGAGGCCGACGGCAGCGTCTACTTCGACGTACGGTCCTGGCCCGCCTACCTGGAGCTGTCCCGGCAGGACCTGGAAGAGATGCGCCAGCCCACCGAGGAGGGCATCACCGGCAAGCGCGACCCGCGCGACTTCGCCATGTGGAAGGCCTCCAAGCCCGGCGAGCCCGACTGGGAGACCCCGTGGGGCCGCGGGCGCCCCGGCTGGCACCTGGAGTGCTCGGCCATGGCGCACAAGTACCTGGGCAGCGCCTTCGACATCCACGGCGGCGGCCTGGACCTGGTCTTCCCGCACCACGAGAACGAGATCGCCCAGGCCAAGGCTTACGGCGACGACTTCGCCCAGTACTGGCTGCACAACGCCTGGGTCACCATGAGCGGCGAGAAGATGTCCAAGTCGCTCGGCAACTCCGTGCTCGTGTCCGAGATGGTCAAGCACTGGCGCCCGATCGTGCTCCGCTACTACCTGGGCACCCCGCACTACCGCTCGATGATCGAGTACAGCGAGGAGGCCCTGCGCGAGGCCGAGTCGGCGTTCGCGCGGATCGAGGGGTTCGTGCAGCGCGTGGTGGAGCTGGCCGGCGGTCCGGTCGAGCCCGCCGCCGAGGTGCCGCCCGCCTTCGCCGAGGCGATGGACGACGACCTGGGCGTGCCGCAGGCCCTGGCGGTCGTGCACAACACGGTCCGGCAGGGCAACAGCGCCCTGGCCGCCGACGACAAGGAGGGCGCGGTCGCCCGCCTCGCCGAGGTGCGAGCCATGCTCGGCGTCCTCGGCCTGGACCCGCTGGACGCGCACTGGGCCGGTGAGGGCGACCGCAGCGACGATCTGCACGGGGTGGTCGACAGCCTCGTACGCCTCGTCCTGGACCAGCGTGAGGCGGCCCGCTCCCGCAAGGACTGGGCCACCGCCGACGCCATCCGCGACCAGCTCAAGCAGTCCGGGCTCGTCATCGAGGACAGCCCGCACGGACCGCGCTGGAGCCTCGGCCCGCGCTGAGCGGAAGCCGAGGCAACGGCACATTCGATGTGCCGCCCACAGGAACCGGGCGGCACACTTCATAGACGTACGTACTCACCACAGACAGGTAGGTCATGGCCGCGAACAACCGCCGCATGTCCGGCAAGAAGGGCGCGCAGGTCGGCAGCGGCGGCAAGCGGCGCCGGTCCCTCGAGGGCAAGGGGCCGACGCCCCCCGCCGAGATGCGCAAGGGCCACGCCAAGCAGCGTGCCGCCGCCGCGAAGACGCGGCGCGCGCAGGGCCGTGCGCCCCAGCGCCGTGGCGGCAAGGGGACGTCCGAGCTGGTCGTCGGGCGCAACCCGGTCGTCGAGGCGCTGCGCGAGGGCGTGCCCGCGTCCACGCTGTACGTCCAGCAGTTCATCGACAACGACGAGCGGGTCCGCGAGGCGCTGCAGCTCGCGGCCGAGCGCGGCGGCATCAACCTCATGGAGGCACCGCGCCCCGAGCTGGACCGGATGACCAACGGGCTCAACCACCAGGGGCTGGTCCTGCAGGTGCCGCCGTACGAGTATGCGCACCCCGAGGACCTCGCCGAAGCCGCCGCGGACGAGGGCGAGGACCCGCTGATCGTCGCCCTGGACGGGGTGACCGACCCGCGCAACCTCGGTGCGGTCGTGCGGTCCGTGTCCGCGTTCGGCGGTCACGGCGTCGTCGTCCCCGAGCGGCGCGCGGCCGGGATGACCGCCGGTGCGTGGAAGACGTCCGCCGGTACGGCCGCCCGTACGCCGGTCGCGCGCGCCACCAACCTCACGCGCGCGCTGGAGGCGTACAAGAAGGCCGGGATCGTCGTGGTCGGGCTCGCCGCCGACGGCGAGGTCGAGCTCGGGGAGCTGGAGGCCCTTCAGGGGCCGGTCGTCGTCGTGGTCGGCAGCGAGGGCAAGGGTCTTTCGCGGCTGGTCGGGGAGACCTGTGACTTCCGGGTGCGGATTCCGATGCCGGGTGGGGCGGAGTCGCTCAACGCCGGTGTGGCCGCGGGGATCGTGCTGTACGAGGCAGCACGACGGCGAGCCTGAACAGTCGTTCGGCAGGGTCACCCGCTCGGGGTATTCCGGGCGGTTCGGGCAAGCTTGACGCGGTCCGGACAGATCCGGCGGGTCAAAGCAGTGTCCTAAACACACGTCACTCGGTTAGATGCGCGTGGACACCAGAACACCCCGCACACCCACGGGGGACCGCTCGTCGGGATTCGACGACGCTCCCGCGCTGAGCATGGTGAAGGTGCCGAGCGACCCGGCGCAGATCATCGTCAATCACGCGAGTTTCCGCGTGCAGTTGGGCGCCTCCTCGCGCCGCGCCCAGTCGCCGCGGGTCGCACGGCACTTGAGCGCCACCGAGGACACCCCCCGCGTGCCGGTCGTCGGTACGGCGGGCAGAGCGGCCCAGGCCGGCGAAGCCCGCCGCCGCCCGGTCGTGTGGAGCGGCAGGTCCGCCCCCGACGACACCGGCGCCCACCGCCTGCTCCAGGCCGTGCGCGGTGCGGGCATCCGCCATCCGGAGGAACCGTCCGTCGACGCCGGAGCCACCCAGGTCATCCCGCGCGTCGACGTCGACGCCGGTTACGGCCGCCATGACGGCTACGACGGCTACGAGGCCTACGACGGCTACGACGACCTCGACCAGACCGTCGAGACCCCCGTCGTCGGCGCCCAGCGAACCCACGAGCGCGCCGGCACCCGGCTGCTGCCGGCGATGCGGACCGTCGAGGGCGCGTACGACGAAACCCCCTACGCCGGGGAGCGGTTCGACGACCGCTACGCCGACGACGGTTACGCCGACGACATGGAGGCCTACCCGGAGGACGAGGACACCGAGCCGCGCTCCCGGCGGCAGAGCGACGACCCCGCGCGGCACGCCTACTACCCCGGCCGCCGCATGAACCTCGGCGTCGTCCTGCTCCCGCTGCGCGTCTTCCTCGGCGCCATCTCCATCTACGCCGGCATGGGCAAGCTCTGCGACCCCGTCTACTTCGACGGCGGCGACCGCGGCTCCATGGTCAAGTGGCTCAACACCCTGCACCCCTGGGAAGTCGCCGAGCCGCTGCGTCAGTTCGCGCTCCAGCACCCCGTCGGCTCCGGGCTCGTGATCGCCTTCGCGCAGGTCATCGTGGGCGTGCTCACGGTCCTGGGCTGCTGGCAGCGGGTCGCCGCGGTGGGCGGGGCGCTGCTCTCCGCGGCGCTGCTCGTCACCGTCAGCTGGAAGAGCGTCCCGGTGTACGACGCCCCGGACATCATCTACCTCGCCGCCTGGTCGCCGCTGATCATCGCCGGGGCGCCCGTCTACTCCATCGACGGGCGGCTGGCCGGGCTCGCCTGGCGGCGACTCGGCCCGCGCTCCGACATCTGGGAGCTGCGGCGGTACGTGCTGCGCCGGGGCGCCCTCGTCACGGCGATCGTCACCGGGCTCACGCTGCTGGTCGGCTCGCTGCTCGGCGGTGCGGTACGGGACTCCGACCGCGTGGTCGTCCCCGGGCCCGGCGAGGCGCCGCGCAACGAACTGCCCGGCTCGCCGCTGCCGTCGAAGCCCGGTGACGACCGCGGGCGCAGCACCACGCCGTCGGCCGCGGCCAGCTCGCCGACGCAGGGCGCGACCTCGGCCGCACCCACCGCGGGTACCGCGACCACGCCGGGTGCGACCAGCGACACCGGCGCGGTCACCGGCGGCTCGCCGAGTCAGACACAGGGCACGACGGCGGGTCAGGCGCCACCGTCGTCGCCGGTGGAAGAGGCCCCGAGCACCAGCTCCGGCCCCACGTCGGGCGGCGGAAGCGGCTCGACGGGCGGCACGGGCTCCACGGGCGGCACGGGGTCCGGCGACGGAGAGTCGGAGCCCGGGCTGGTGGGGGGTCTGCTGGGCTAGGCCGTCCCTTCCGGCACGACGGTACGACGGTACGACGACGGGGTCCCGCACGGTGAGGCGCGGGACCCCGTCGGCGTACCCTCGTCCGGGCCGGTTGCTGGAGCGGGGTGTCAACGGCCCAGCGCGGCCAGTTCCTTCGCGGCCTCCGTGAGGTCCTTCGCGGTGTCGATGGCGCGCCAGTACGCGCCCTGGGGAATCGGGAAGCCTGCCAGGCGGCGTTCGCGGGCCAGGTGCGGGAACGTGGTGCGTTCGTGGTCGCCGCGCTCGGGGAGCATCGCGGCGAACTCGGGGGAGAAGACGTAGACGCCCGCGTTGATCTCGAAGGTGGACGGCGGGGCCTCGATGAAGTCCGTGATGTGGCCGAAGCCGTCGGTCTGGACGGCGCCCCACGGGATGCGGGGGCGGGCGAGGGCGAGGGTCGCTATGGCGTCGCGCTCGGTGTGGAAGTCCGCCATGTCGCGCAGCGAGAAGCGGGTCCAGATGTCGCCGTTGGTGGCGTACCAGGCGCGGTCGGGGTGCGGGAGGTGGGCGGCGGCGTACTTCAGGCCGCCGCCCCGGCCGAGGGGTTCCTTCTCGACGACGGTGGTGACGCGGACCGGCAGGTCGACGGAGTCCAGCCACTCCTGCAGGACCTCGGCGAGGTGGCCGCAGCTGACCACGACGTCGGTGACGCCCTCCTCGGCGAGCCAGGCGAGCTGATGGCCGATGATCGGCGTGCCCGTGCCGGGGATCTCGACCATCGGCTTGGGACGGTCGTCGGTGTAGGGGCGCAGCCGGGAGCCCTGGCCGCCGGCCAGGATGACGGCCTGGACAGGGCGCGAGGCGGCGTTCGGATCGGTCATGGCGGCACTGTACGCGGCGCCGGTCCGGGCGGTGCCGGGGGCCTGCTGTGGTGGGGGCCTGCTGTCGTGCGGGTGGATACGCGGGGCCCCGCCTCGGCCTTCGGCCTGGCGGGGCCCCGCGCGTGGTTCGGTTCTGTCGCCCGGGTCAGCCGTGGGCTGCCAGGACGCCCGAGGCGAACGAGGTGTCGCAGACGGGGCGGGCGTAGGACTGGGCGCGGGTGGGGCCGTAGATGCGGACCGCGGCGCGGCCCAGGGCGCGGGCGATGGAGGAGCAGTGGCGAGCCAGGGAGGGGCGCTCGTTCACCGCCTCCTGGAGGTGGGTGAGGGCGACGCCCGGGTTGGTTGCCTGGAGCTCGGCCATCAGCTGGTCGAGCAGCACCACGTGCGGGGCGCGCGGTGCCGCGTGGGCGTTGGTGCCGGAGGTCGAGACGTCCGCGGCGGTGAGCACCGAGTTCTCGGGGTCTCCCGACCAGTTGACCCGCGTGACCGCGAGAGTCCCGGAGAGCACCAGGACGACGGGCAGAACGAGGGCGAGGGAGCGGCCGATCCGGCGGGCGGGGCCCTGGCCGCGTCGCGTCTGTGAGGTGATGGAGTGCTTCACGCGAGTGAGGGTAGCGCCCGGTAATGATTTGGCGACATTTGGTCACCGGTTCGGGTGATGAAGTGGCGGCCTTTTCTGGGTACGGGGTTGACGTACGTTGCTCGAAATGGCCCAGTGTGCCGGGGTATTTGTCGACAAGAAAAGGGCCCCGCGGCAAGGCTGCGGGGCCCTTTTCGTCAACCTGGGTGAATTACCCCGGTTGTGTGTTTCGTGAGCCGGATCGGCCGCCGGGCGGCTCAGTCCGAGAGGCGCTCGCCCGTGGACGTGGAGAAGACGTGGGTCTCGCCGGAGCGCGGGACGACGTTCAGCGTGCTGCCCTTCTCCGGGACGTCACGGCCGTTGACGCGCACGACGAGGTCCTTGGCGTCGTCGCCGCCGACCTTGGCGGTGCCGTAGACGTACGCGTCGGCGCCGAGCTCCTCGACGACGTTCACGGTGATCGCGAGGCCCTGGTCGGAGTCCGTGGCCACGTCGAAGTGCTCGGGGCGGACGCCGACGGTGACCGTCTTGTCGGTGGTGGCGGAGAGCGCGTCCCGGTCGACCGGCACGACGCTGTTGCCGAACTTCACACCGCCGTCGGCGATCGGCACCTCGACCAGGTTCATGGCCGGGGAGCCGATGAAGCCGGCGACGAAGAGGTTCGCCGGGCGGTCGTACATGTTGCGCGGGGTGTCGATCTGCTGGAGCAGACCGTCCTTCAGCACGGCCACCCGGTCGCCCATCGTCATGGCCTCGACCTGGTCGTGGGTGACGTAGACCGTGGTGATGCCGAGGCGGCGCTGCAGCGAGGCGATCTGCGTACGGGTGGAGACGCGGAGCTTGGCGTCCAGGTTGGACAGCGGCTCGTCCATGAGGAAGACCTGCGGCTCACGCACGATCGCGCGGCCCATGGCGACACGCTGGCGCTGACCACCGGAGAGGGCCTTCGGCTTGCGGTCCAGGTACTCGGTGAGGTCGAGGATCTTCGCGGCCTCCTCGACCTTCTGCCGGATCTCCGCCTTCGGCACGCCGGCGATCTTGAGCGCGAAGCCCATGTTGTCGGCGACGGTCATGTGCGGGTAGAGGGCGTAGTTCTGGAACACCATGGCGATGTCCCGGTCCTTGGGCGGCAGGTGCGTGACGTCGCGCTCACCGATGCGGATGGCGCCGGCGTTGACGTCCTCCAGGCCCGCGAGCATCCGCAGGGAGGTGGACTTGCCGCAACCGGACGGACCGACCAGGACGAGGAACTCCCCGTCCTCGATCTCGATGTCGAGTGCGTCGACGGCGGGCTTTTCCTGACCCGGGTAGATCCGGGTCGCCTTGTCGAACGAGACAGTGGCCATGGTGAATGGGCCCCCTTCTACCGGCAGGAACGTGCCGGACGATCCGTTGTAGGAAGGTGGTTGGTTTAGTCCACACGTGCGAACTGGGTCAGGACGGTACCCCGCGTTCACGTGTTCTGTCAGTACCCCGGCCACTGTGAACTTCGCGGAAATTTTCGACAGGGCAGGGGCGCGACCTGGGTACACTGCACGAGCACGCAGTCACACGCGCGTGCAGGCCTCCTTAGCTCAGCTGGTCAGAGCGCCGCTCTTGTAAAGCGAAGGTCGTCGGTTCGAATCCGACAGGGGGCTCTCATTTCTCCGGGACCCCCGGCCCGGTTCAGTGCCGTCCGGCCACCCGGTCCGCCAGTCGGGCCAGCCGGGAGGACTCGGCGCTGTGCGTGGTGAGTTCGCGGCGGTCGGCGGTGCGGTAGGTGGCGTACATGCCGTGGACGCCCAGCCAGCGCAGTGGCTCCGGCTCCCACTTGCGGACCTTGTGGTCGACCCAGGGCAGATCCGTCAGGTCCGTGCGGGTGCCCTGGCCGGAGTCCAGCCGGACCAGATCGCGCAGGGTGCGGGCGGCGAGGTTGGCGGTGGCGACGCCGGAGCCGACGTAACCACCCGCCCAGCCGAGGCCCGTGGCGCGGTCCAGGGTGACCGTGGCGCACCAGTCGCGGGGCACGCCGAGGACGCCGGACCAGGCGTGTGCGATGCGGACGCCGGTCAGGGACGGGAAGAAGCGCTCCAGGATCTCCCGCAGCGCCTCGATCGTCGTCTCCTGGGTGCGGCCGTCGTTGTCGGTGCGGGAGCCGAAGCGGTACGGCACTCCGCGCCCGCCGAGCGCGATGCGGCCGTCGGC
The DNA here is from genome assembly GCF_006539505.1 of Streptomyces spinoverrucosus. Classification (GTDB taxonomy): domain Bacteria; phylum Actinomycetota; class Actinomycetes; order Streptomycetales; family Streptomycetaceae; genus Streptomyces; species Streptomyces spinoverrucosus. The sequence continues at coordinate 59,925 of NZ_BJND01000043.1, read as the reverse complement.
GGTGCGCTGGGCGTACATGTAGGCGTGGGCCATGTCGCCGAGCGTCTCGCGGCCCGCCCAGCCCACCGACTCCCACTGCTCCTCGGTGAGCGGCTCGGTCGCGATCATGGAGGAGTTCATGGGCAGCCAGGTGCGCTTGAAGCCCTTCAGGGACGCAGTGAAGCCCTCGGTGCAGCGCAGCACGTAGGGCGCGCGGACCGTGCCGTACGGGGTGACCGCGTGCTTCGGGCGGATCTCCGTCACCGGCGTCGACTCGTGGATGGTCACGCCCAGCGCCTCCACGGCCCGCGCGAGGCCCGTCACCAGCTTCACCGGGTGGATCCGGGCCCCGTGCGGCGTCCAGGAGGAGCCGACCGCGTGGGCCACCCTGATCCGCTCGGCGGTCTCGCGGGCGCCGTACAGCTCGCGGTCCTTCTCGCCGTACGACAGCTCGTGCTCGTGGAAGGCCTTCAGTCGGGCCAGCTGAGCCGGGGTGCAGGCGACTTCGAGGACGCCACCCTTGTGGATGTCGGCGTCGATGCCCTCCTCCTGGGCGGCCCTGATCACCTCGTCGACGGTGTCGTTCATGGCCCGCTGGAGCCGTACGGCGGCCTCGTGGCCGTGCACGCGCGCGTACCGGTCGCGGCCCGCGATGCCGTTGTACAGCCAGCCGCCGTTGCGGCCGGAGGCGCCGTAGCCGCAGAACTTCTGCTCCAGGACCGTGATGCGGAGGAAGGGCGCGGCCTTCTTCAGGTAGTACGCCGTCCACAGTCCCGTGTAGCCGCCGCCCACGATCACGACGTCTGCGGACGCGTCACCCGAGAGGGGCTCCCCGGGGGCGGGGAAGCCTTCCTGGGCGTACCAGAAGGAGACGCCGCCGTTCACGACGCTGCTTGCCGAGCTGCTCATGGCCGGGACGTTACCCGTGGCCGCGGGGGCTGTCTCCTTCGGATTTCGTCGTTCTGGGGCCGGGTGTCGCTGGAATGCGTGCCGGATGCTGCCGGGAAATTGGGTCGAGTCGGCGCGCGTCTGTCCATAGGGTCTCTTTTGTGATCGAGATTCCGAGGGAGCTGGCGGAGTCCCAGGCGATGTACAACGGCGAGGAGGGCCGCGCCTTCATCGCCGGACTGCCGCAGCTGGTGGACGGTTTCCTGGACCGCTGGGAGCTGCGGATCGACGGGCCGTCCATGTACGGCATGTGCGCGCTGGTCCTGCCGGTCGTCCGGGCGGACGGCACGCGCGCGGCGCTGAAGCTGCAGCTGCTCGACGACGAGAGCGAGGGCGAGCCGGTGGCCCTGCGCGTGTGGGACGGCGACGGGGCGGTACGGCTGCTGGACCACGACCCGGACACCGGCACGATGCTCCTCGAACGCCTCGACCCTGCCCGGATGCTGTCCCACGTGCCCGACTCCCGCGAGGGCGTGCTGGTCATCGCCCGACTGCTGGCCCATCTGACCTCCGTACCGGCCCCTGCGGGCATGCGCCGGCTCGGTGACATCGCGCGGGCGATGCTTCAGCGGACGCCGGGGGCGCTGGAGCGGGTCCCGGATCCCGAGGCCCGCCGTCTGCTCGCCGACTGCGCCGCCGCCGTACGGGAGGTCGTGGACGAGCCGGGGGACCGGCTGCTGCACTGGGACCTGCACTTCGAGAACGTCCTCGCCTCCGACCGCGCCCCCTGGCTCGCCATCGACCCCAAGCCGCTCGCCGGTGACCCCGGATTCGAGCTGTGGCCCGCCCTCGACAACCGCTTCGACGCCGAGGAGGTCCGCTGGCGGTTCGACGCGATGACCGACGTCATGGGTCTGGACCGGGAACGGGCACGGGCGTGGACGCTCGGGCGGCTGCTGCAGAACGCCCTGTGGGACATCGAGGACGGGCGACCGCTGGACGACGGGCAGCTGGAGATGGCCCGTCGGCTGCGGGCTAGCCTGCCCTCATGATCCGTACCGCCACACCCGACGACATCCCCCTCATCCACACCCTGGTGCGCGAACTCGCCGAGTACGAGAAGGCACCCCAGGAGGCGAAGGCCACGCAGGAGCAGCTGCGGGAGGCCCTCTTCGGTGAGCGGCCCGCCGCGTACGCGCACATCGCGGCCGACGACGTCACCGGGGAGGCCGTCGGCTTCGCGCTGTGGTTCCTCAACTTCTCCACCTGGCGCGGTGTGCACGGCATCTACCTGGAGGACCTGTACGTACGCCCACGCGCGCGGGGCGGCGGTCACGGCAAGGCGCTGCTGCGGGAGCTGGCGCGGATCTGTGTGGAGCGCGGCTATGAGCGCCTGGAGTGGTCGGTGCTGAACTGGAACCGGCCCGCGATCGACTTCTACGAGTCCCTGGGGGCCCGTCCGCAGGACGAGTGGACGGTGTACCGGCTGACGGACGGGGCGCTGGCCGAGCTGGGGGGCGGGGAGTCGTGAGTCCGGACCCGGCGACTTGGGCGTCGCAGCGGGACCGGGAAGTCATCGGGAACGCGAGGCGGCAGTGTCCTTGACTCCAGGGCAGGGAGGAGAGGGCAGTGGGGGGAACGCACAGCGGGTGCTGCTGGTCGAGCCGGAGGGCCAGGTGGTCGACGCGGCGGCAGCGGTGGGGCTCGAGGCCTGGTCGGTGCGGAAGCCGGAGCGGAGCGTTGCCTCGGGTGCGTACGGGGTCGGGCGTTCCTCCGAGCGGCAGCTGGTCGTGGACACCGACGATGTGGATGCGCTGCACTCCCTGCTGGTGAACTGCGGGTTCACGCACGGGATCTGCGGCGCGGACCGCCCTCGACCGGCTCCAGGAGGTGTGCCGCGCCGTCGCCCACGGCGTCCGCCTCCGGCCCGGCCAGGCGCTGCTGATCAACAACCGCAAGGGCGTGCACGCGCGCACCTCCTTCACCGCCCGGTACGACGGCCGGGACCGCTGGCTCCAGCGCACGTACGTACGGCGCAGCCTGTGGAACATCCGCTACCGGGTGACGCCGGAGAACCGCCGCGTCCACTACTGATCCGGGGTCAGCGCAAGCCGGGTCGCACGGTGACCGTGCCTTCGAAGTCACCGTCGAGCCGGCGGGACTTCTCCGGAGGGTACGAGGGCATGCCGGGCCCGGAGGCCGGCGGCCCTCTTGCAGGACCGCCGAAGAACATAACGGGGGACAAGAGGTGGCCGAACGCGGCTGCCTCCAGGCGCGTCTAGGCGACCGACTCCGATACCGGCGCCTTCGCCGGCGTCGCGTGTTTCGGGGCCCGCGCCGTGACCAGCAGGGCCGTGGCCAGGGCGGCCAGGAGCATGAGGCCGGCGGCGCACCAGAGGGCGACCGTGTAGCCGTGGACGACGGCCTCGCGGGCCACCTCGTCGGGCTGGGCGGAGGCGGTGAGGTGGGCGGTGAGGTAGCCGGCGGTGCTGGTGGTGGCGAGGGTGTTCAGCAGGGCCGTACCGATGGAGCCGCCCACCTGCTGCGAGGTGTTGAGGGTCGCCGAGGTGACGCCCGAGTCGCGCGGGGCGACGCCCGCCGTCACCGTGGCGAACACCGGCATGTAGGTCAGGCCCATACCGACGCCCACCAGGAGCAGGCCGGGCAGGATGTCGGCGGCGTACGAGGAGTCGACGGTGAGCCGGGTGAGGACCGCCATTCCGCACGCGCCCAGGACCATGCCGGGGGCCATCAGGGCGCGCGGCGGTACGTGGTGCAGCAGACGGGCCGCGAACTGGGTGGAAACGGCGACGGTCGCGAGCGTGATCGGGACGAAGGCCAGGCCGGTGCGCGCGGGCGAGTAGCCCAGGACGACCTGGAAGTAGTAGGTCATGAAGAGGAACAGGCCGAACATGCCCATGATGGCCAGCATCATCGTCAGGAAGCAGCCCGCCCGGTCGCGGTCCTTGACGATGTGCAGTGGGAGCAGCGGCATGGGCGCCCTGCCCTGCCACCACACGAAGGCCGCCAGCAGTACGACACCTGCCGCGAGCAGTCCGAGGACGAACACGTCGGTCCAGCCGTGGGTCTCGGCCTCGTTGAAGCCGTAGACGATTCCGACCAGACCGCCGCAGCCGAGCAGCACGCCGGGCACGTCGAGGCGGGCGCCCGTCCGGCCGGGGCGGTCGCGCAGGACGGCGAAGGCGCCGAGCAGCGCGAGAACGGCGATGGGCGTGTTGACGTACAGGCACCAGCGCCAGTTGAAGTACTCGGTGAGCAGCCCGCCGAGGATGAAGCCGGTGGCGGAGCCGCTGCCGGCCAGGGCGCCGAAGATGCCGAAGGCCTTGCCGCGTTCCCTGGGGTCGGTGAACGTGGTGGCGAGCAGGCTCAGCGCGGTCGGGGCGAGCACGGCCGCGAAGGCGCCCTGGAGCGCGCGGGCGCCGAACAGCATCCCCGGGCTGACGGCGGCGCCGCCCAGCGCGGAGGCGGCGGCGAAGCCGATCAGCCCGATGACGAAGGTGCGTTTACGGCCGACCAGATCGGCGATCCGGCCGCCGAGCAGCAGCAGACCGCCGAAGGCGACGGTGTAGGCGGTGATCACCCATGGGCGGTCGCCGTCGGTCATCCCCAGCTCGTCCTGGGCGGACGGCAGCGCGACGTTCACGATCGTCGAGTCGAGGACGACCATCAGCTGGGCGAGAGCGATCACCACCAGCCCCCACCAGCGGTGGGGGTCGGCGTCCACGGAAGCTGTGGGTTCACCAGTCCTGGGCGCGTTCATCGGGACAGAAGAACATGAATCAGGGCGTACTACCTGTGATGCCACGCCCCATGTGGTCAGGTCTTTGCGGTCGGGCTACTCCGCTCAGGGCTCCAGGACCACCTTGCCGGTCGTGCCGCGGTTCTCCAGTGCCCGGTGCGCGGCCGCGGCCTCGGTGAGCGGGAAGCGGTGGACGGCGGGGGTCAGCCGGCCCGCGGCGGCCTCGGCGAGGGCGCGGAGTTCCAGGGTGCGGATGGGGTTCGGGCCGCCCGCCTTCTCCATCATCACCGGGCCCAGGACCTGCACGGTGACGCCCTCGACGACCAGCGGTTCGCCGCCCTGGATGCCCTCGGCGGACCAGCCGAAGACGACATGCCTGCCGCCGGGGGCGAGCAGACCGACGGCCGTACGGGCGGTGTCGCCGCCGACGCCGTCGTACACGATCGTGACCTTGCCGTCGTACGCCCGGACCTTCTCGGGCCAGGCGGGGTCCCGGTAGTCGACGGCGAGGTCGGCGCCGTTCGCGGCGACCCGCTCCGTCTTCCGGGGGCCGCCGGCCAGGCCGATGACCGTGGCGCCCGCGTTCTTGGCGTACTGCACGAGGAGGGTGCCGATACCGCCGGCCGCGGCCGGGATCAGGACCACGTCACCCGGGCCCGGCTCGGCGAACTGCACGATCCCCATCGTGGTACGCCCCGTGCCGATCATGGCGACCGCCTCGGCGAAGTCGAGGCCTACAGGGATCTCGTGCAGACGTTCGGCGTCGGTGACGGCGCGTTCGGCGTAGCCGCCGGGGACGAAGCCGAGGTGCGCGACGACGCGCTTGCCGAGCCAGGCCTCGTCGGTCCCCTCGCCGAGCGACTCGACGACTCCAGCAACCTCGCGGCCGGGGATGGTGGGCAGCGTGGGCGCGGGGCCGGGGCCCTGGTGGCCGGCGCGGATGGCCGTGTCGAGCAGGTGTACGCCGGCGGCGGCGACGGCGATACGGACCTGGCCGGGGGCGGGTACGGGGTCGTCGACCTCCTCAGGGATGAGGTTCTCGGCGGGGCCGAAGGTGTGAAGGCGGATGGCGAGCATGGGGTCCCCCCGTGACTGGCGGTGTTCGTCTGACTTCCCCACTCTTCAACCTCAAGCATGCTTGAGGTCAAGCGTGTGCGGGCCGTGCTGTCCGAGCGCCAGCGATACGGCGGTCAGCGCGCTGTTGAAGGACACCTCCGACAGGACACCGGGCGCGGCGACCTGGTCGCCGGCCAGGTACACGCCGTCGCCGCGGTCCACGGCGGGCCGGTCGCGCCAGGTGGTGCCGGGCAGGTCCACGGCGCCGGTACGGCCGCCCGCGATCGCCTCGCGCCGCCAGGTGACGCGGTCCCGCCAGCCGTCGAACCCGAGATCGAGCAGTTGTTCGGCGCTGGCGATGCCATCGGCGCGGGACTCGTGCGGGGCGATCGGGATCTGGCCCTGGATGAGCTGCTCGCCGGCCGGGGCGAGGGTGCGGTCCTGCGCGGTGAAGCGTTCGAGCCAGCCGGGCGCGTCCAGGTCGGAGACGACGAAGGGGTCGCCGCGCCGGGTGCGTACGGCCAGGTCGATGAGGGCCGTACGACCGCTCGGCCAGCTCAGCGAGTCGTCGCCGAGGAGGCGGCGGGCGGCGTCGAGGGAGGTGGCGACGATGACGGGCGTGTCGGTGGGGAGGGTGTCGACGCGGGACAGGGTCTCGATACGGACGCCCAGATTCCAGGCGCGGGCGGCCATCCGGTCGATGACGCTCGCCCAGCCGCCGCGCGGATAGTGGGCCTCGGGCGGCAACTTGGTGGCCCGGCGCAGCCGTTCCTGCACGAACGCGGCGGACAGGGCGCCGGGGTCGTGGTGAAAGAGGGCCACGGCGGAGTAGTGCGCGGCGGCACGTGCGCCCTGCTCGCCCACCTGTTCGGTGGCCCAGGTCAGGAAGTCCAGGTCGACCGGGGCCTGTCGGACGGCGCGGCGCGACAGCCGGAGCATGGCGAGGGGCGGGGTGCGGCGCAGGACGCCCCGGTGGCGCAGCCGCAGCCGGGCGGCTTCCAGGGGCGGGATGGGGGCGAGGGGGCCGATCAGGTCGCGCTGCTTGAGCCAGGTCCAGTGCGGGCCGCCGTTGTAGAGGGCGTGCGGGCCCTCGTTCGTCCGGTACGGGCCCTCGGCGGTGCGCGCTCGGCCGCCGAGGGTGTGGTGGGCTTCGTGGACGGTGACCGTGGCGCCCGCTTCGGCGGCGGTGATGGCGGCGGTGAGGCCGGCGAAGCCGCCGCCGATGACGGTGACGTGGGGCATGGGGTCGGTCTCCCTTGGCTCGGGTTGGCCTTCTGGGAGTACGACTCGCTGCGCGCGCCGAATGTGACATCAGGGCGCGGATATGGGCGTTTGCGCAGGTCGGAGGGATTGTCAGTGGTGGGGTGGAGGATGGGGGGCATGGTGAGGCGGGCGGCTGGCGGCGGCGGCGTGAAGGCGGCACGGCGACCGGAGGTGCGGCTGTTGGAGTTGGAGGTGTACGGAGGGGGAGGACTGGAGTCGGACGGGGATTACGACGGGCTGGAGTTCAGGGAGGTGGAGCTGGGTGGGCAGGACGGCGGGGGCGCCCGCTTCTTGGACTGCGCGTTGACGGGGTGCGCGCTGGACGAGACGCGACTGCACCGGGCGCGTTTCCTGGGCTCGGTCCTCACCGCACCGCGCGGCGTCGGCACGAACCTGTCCGAGGCCACTCTGCGCGACGTCGAGCTGCGTGACGCCCGCCTGGGCGGTACGCAACTGCACGGTGCCGCACTGGAACGCGTCCTGATCCGGGGCGGCAAGCTCGACTTCCTGAACCTTCGCGGGGCCCGGCTGAAGGACGTGGTCTTCGACGGCTGCGTCCTGGTGGAACCGGACTTCGGGGGCGCGTCGCTGGAGCGCGTCGAGTTCACGGACTGCGCGCTGAAGGGGGCGGACTTCAGCGGGGCGACGCTGGCGGACGTGGACCTGCGGGGGGCGGTGCCACTGGAGATCACGCGGGGGGTCGACCGGCTGGCGGGGGCGGTGATCAGCGCGGGGCAGTTGGTGGAGCTGGCGCCGGTGCTGGCGGGGGCGTTGGGGATCAGGGTGGAAGGGGGGTGACTTTGGGCGGGGCTGGGGGATGAGGGGGCGTCGTCGAGGGCACGCCGGTTGCCTCGGTGACCCTCCGCCGCAGCGTCACGGCACGCGCGGAAACCGTGCCTGCAGTGACCAGATCGCCGGGTTCTCCGCCAGGTCCTCGTGCAGGTCGCACAGGTCGGCGATCAGGTCGTGCAGGAAGTCCCGGGCCTCGCGGCGGAGTTCGGTGTGGGAGAAGGTGAGCGGGGGTTCCTCGGCCGGCTGCCAGTCGGACTCGATGTCGACCCAGCCGAAGCGGCGCTCGAAGAGCAGACGGTCGGTGGACTCGGTGAAGTCCAGCTCCGCGTGCTGGGGACGGGCGGCACGGGAGCCCGCCGGGTCGCGGTCCAGCTGCTCGACGATGTCGCACAGCGCCCACGCGAAGTCGAGCACCGGCACCCATCCCCAGGCTGTGGACAGCTCCCGGTCCTTCTCGGTGTCGGCGAGATAGACGTCACCGCAGAACAGGTCGTGCCGCAGGGCGTGCACATCCGCGCGGCGGTAGTCGGTCTGGGGCGGGTCCGGGAACCGGTTGGAGAGGGCGTAGCCGATGTCGAGCACGTACGTGATGGTGTCATGCCCCTCGTAGGATCTCGGACGTGTCCCGTTTCGCACCGGTCGTCCCTGTTGCCGCCCTGCTCACGCTCGCCCTCACCGCATGTTCGAGCACCGGCGTCGAGGGCACCCCGGGCGGCTCCGGCGTGCGCGACCCGTACTTCCCGAAGGCGGGCAACGGCGGCTACGACGTCACCCACTACGACCTGGCCCTCTCCTACACCCCCGCCACCCGCCACCTCACCGCCCGCACGACGATCACGGCCCGCGCCACCCAGGACCTCTCCGCCTTCAACCTCGACCTCCAGGGGCTGAACGTCGAGACGGTCACCGTCGACGGCACCACCGCCCGCTGGAACCGAGCCGGCCAGGAACTGACCGTCCGCCCCCGCGACGACCTCGCCGAGGGCCGCACCTTCCGCGTGACGGTCCGCTACTCCGGCACCCCGGCCACCCTCACCGACCCGGACGGCTCCGAGGAGGGCTGGCTGCCCACCGACGACGGCGCGCTCGCCCTGGGCCAGCCGGTCGGCTCCATGGCCTGGTACCCCGGCAACCACCACCCCTCGGACAAGGCGACGTACGCCATCACGGTCACCGTGCCGAAGGGCCTGCGGGCGGTCTCGAACGGGGAACTGAAGACCGAGAAGACCACCGACGGCCGTACGACCACCACCTGGCACACCGCCCAACCCATGGCGAGCTACGTCACCACCCTCGCCGTCGGCCGCTACGACATCAGCCACACGCGGACCCCGGACGGCCTGCCCGTGTACACCGCCGTCGACCCGACCGAGGCCTCCGCCAGTCGCAAGGTGCTGGCCCGTATCCCCGAGGTCCTCGCCTGGGCGGAGGAACTCTTCGGCCCGTACCCCTTCACCTCCACCGGCGCGATCGTCGACCGCCCCGGTGACGCCTCCTACGCCCTGGAGACCCAGACCCGCCCCGTCTTCCCCGGCGCCCCGGACATCGAGCTCCTCGTCCACGAAATCGCCCACGAGTGGTACGGCAACTCGGTCACGCCCAAGTCCTGGCGGGACATGTGGCTCAACGAGGGCTTCGCGACGTACGCGGAGTGGCTGTGGCAGGAGGACCACGGCGGCCCCACCGCCCAGCACATCTTCGACGCGCTCTACGACGGCACCCACTACGCCATCCCCGAGGACAACAAGGCCGTCTGGTCCTTCCCGCCCGCGCATCCCACGGACGCCGCCCACATCTCCGGCGACCCCGTCTACGACCGCGGCGCGATGGTCCTGCACAAGATCCGCCAGACCCTCGCCGACGACACCGCCTTCCGCGCCCTCCTGCGCGGCTGGGCCACCACCCACCGCCACGGCAACGCGAGCACCGAGGACTTCACGACGTACGTGGAGAAGCAGGCCCCCGACAAGGACTTCGCCCCGATCTGGAAGGACTGGCTGTACGGGGAGGGCAGGCCGGAGCGGCGGTGATGAAGGCGCGGCCCGGCTTCTGAGGGGGGCGAGGTCGGTCGAGGGCGGGGGTCAGGCGACTGAGGGGCGTCCGTCCGGCGGTGCTTGGTTCGGCTCGGCGCAGCCGTGTGCGGTGAAGACGAACGTTGAGCGGTCGCCGTCGAGGTCGATCGTCAGCGACGCGTCCAGGGCCTTGGCCAGACGGGTCAGCAGTGGCAGGGTCGGTACGGAGTCGCCGCCCTTGGATCAGCAGGAGACGGGCGACGCCTGAGGCGACGGCGAAGCCTGCCACCCATGCGGCGGGCCCCCCAACGCGGCGTTGAGGGGCCCGGTGTTCAAGCCGCTGGAGTGGGCGTCGCTCAGACGTTCACGCCGAAGTCCTGGGCGATGCCGACCAGGCCCGAGGCGTAGCCCTGGCCGACTGCGCGGAACTTCCACTCGGCGCCGTTGCGGTAGAGCTCGCCGAAGACCATCGCGGTCTCGGTGGCTGCGTCCTCCGACAGGTCGTAGCGGGCGATCTCGGTGCCGCCGGCTTGGTTGATGATGCGGATGTAGGCGTTGCGGACCTGGCCGAAGTTCTGCGAGCGGTTCTCCGCGTCGTAGATCGAGACCGGGAAGACGATCTTGTCGATGTCGGCGGGGAGGCCGGCCAGGTTGACGTTGATCTGCTCGTCGTCGCCCTCGCCCTCGCCCGTGCGGTTGTCACCGGTGTGGACGATCGTGTTGTCCGGCGTCTGCTTGTTGTTGAAGAAGACGAAGTGGCCGTCCGAGTAGACCTTGCCCTGTGGGTTGACCGCGATCGCCGACGCGTCGAGGTCGAAGTCGGTGCCGGTGGTGGTGCGGACGTCCCAGCCGAGGCCCACGGTGACGGCGGTCAGGCCCGGAGCCTCCTTGGTGAGCGAGACGTTGCCACCCTTGGACAGGCTTACAGCCATGGTCGGGAGTTCCTTCCCTCGATGCGTGCGCTATGCGTGTGCGGTTACTGAAGCTACAGCTACCCCTATGAACGTCGAGGGTGGTGCCACGGGTTCCCCGGACTTTACTTTCTTTACCCAACAGCCGGATCCGGCGATATTCGGGTGACTCCCACCCCGTCCAAGCGGGAACATGTCAGCCATGTCCGGTCACCCGCACGTCATCCGCGGCTCCGTCTCGCTCCCCGAGGCCGAGCTCCAGTGGCGTTTCTCGCGTTCCTCCGGGCCGGGTGGCCAGCACGTGAACACCAGCGACACCAGCGTGGAGCTGCGGTTCGACCTCGCCGCCACCGAGGCCCTGCCCGAGGTGTGGAAGCGGCGCGCCCTGGAGCGGCTGGCGGGCCGCCTCGTCGACGGCGTCGTCACCGTACGTTCCTCCGAGCACCGTTCCCAGTGGCGCAACCGCGAGGCCGCCGCCGTACGCCTCGCCGCGCTGCTCGCCGAGGCCACCGCTCCCCCGCCCAAGCCCCGCAGGCCGACCCGCATCCCACGCGGCATCAACGAACGCAGGCTGCGGGAGAAGAAGCAGCGGTCGGACACCAAGCGGGGGCGGTCCGGTCGCGACTGGCGGTAGCGGCCCGACTGCTCCTGTCACATCGGCTGTCACATCACCCGTCCCGCATCCGTCATAGTCCTGACGGCATCGTGCCGGGCACCCACGACGAGGGCTGGTGACGGGACACATGAGCGAGCAGGACTTCCTTGCCGAGCGCTTCGAGGCGCACCGCACGCACCTGCGTGCCGTCGCCTACCGCATGCTCGGCTCCCTCGCCGAGGCCGACGACGCCGTGCAGGAGGCCTGGTTCCGGCTGAGCCGCAGCGACACCCGCGAGGTCGACAACCTCGCCGGGTGGCTCACCACCGTCGTCGGGCGGGTCTGCCTCGACATGCTGCGCTCTCGCAAGTCCCGCGCCGAGGAGCCGCTGGACCAGTCCCTGGACGCCGCCACCACAGGCCCCGGCCCCGACCCCGAGCACGACGCCCTCCTCGCCGATTCCGTCGGCGTCGCCCTGCTCGTCGTACTCGACACGCTCACGCCCGCCGAACGGCTCGCCTTCGTGCTGCACGACATGTTCGCGGTGCCCTACGACGAGGTCGCCGGCATCGTCGGGCGGACGCCGACGGCGGCTCGGCAGCTGGCCAGCCGGGCGCGGCGGCGGGTGCAGGGCGCTCCGGCGCCGGACGCGGATCTCGCCCGGCAGCGGGAGGTCGTCGAGGCCTTCCTGGCCGCCGCGCGGGCCGGCGACTTCGAGGGGCTGCTGAAGGTGCTCGACCCGGATGTCGTCGCCCGGGCGGAGATCGGCGTGACCATCGGTGCGGCCGCGGTCGCGGCCAACGCGGCGCGCTTCGCGCACCTCGCCCGGGTCTCCCGGACCGTCCTGCTCGACGGGGTGCCCGGGGTGGCGACGCTCTCCGACGACGGGCAGCGGCTGCTGCGGGCCATGCGGTTCACCGTCGTACGGGAGCGCATCGCCGTCATCGAGATCGTCACCGACGCGGCACGCCTGTCCCGGCTGGAGGTCACGCTGCCCTGAGAAACCTCACCCCAGGTGCCGGTACCGCCCCTTGAAGTACAGCAGCGGCCCGCCGTCCGCGCTCGGCACCCGAGCCGTCAGCACCCGCCCGATCACCAGCGTGTGGTCCCCGGCCGTCACCCGCTGCTCGGTCCGGCACTCCAGGGTCGCGAGCGCGCCGCCCACGAGCGGCGCGCCGCTCGCCTCGCCGCGGGCGTAGGGGATGTCCTCGAAGAGCAGGCGGTCGCTGATGCGGCCTTTCATGGCGAACCGGCCGGCGATGTGCCGCTGGCTCTCGGAGAGAACCGAGACCGCCCACAGGGGCTGTTCGGCGAGCAGGTCGTCCATGCGGGCGCCCTCGCGCAGGCTGACCAGGACCAGCGGCGGGTCGAGGGAGACGGACATGAACGCCGTCGCCGTCATGCCGACATCCTCGCCGGCCGGCGCCAGCGGGTCGTCCGGGTCGAGTGCCGGCTCGCGCGCGGTCACCAGGACCACCCCCGCGGCCAGCCGGGACATCGCGGCACGGAACTCGTCGTTGGTCACCCCCACAGCATGCCCAAAGGGCGCTGCCGTGGACGGCTGGGCGGGCACCGTGACGGGCGGTGCGGATGCGTGTGTGTTCGGCACATACGGAACGCTAATCTCCGTGCGTGCGCGCCCGCATCGGACCTCGGCCCGAAGGCGGTCCTAGGTCCTGCGACGGACACCGATGGCCACCGATGGGCACCGATGGGCATCCGCACAATTCTTGCGTTCGGTAAACGCACGGGAAAACCGCAGAAACCCCACTCAATTGTTCACGTTTAGCTGTGACTTGAGTCACAAGGGCCATTAATTGTTGACCCTGTGTACCGGGTGGGCAGCGCGCTGTGATTCAGTGGCGGGAGGGTGTAAGGCCAAACGTAAGGGCACTTGATTCGCTGCGAGATCTCGGGGGGAGGGCGAGCATGGAGACCGAGTCGGAGCCGTATGTCCGCCTTGCGTCCCTGCGACAGCTGCACCAGGTCATGGGCGACATGAACACGGCCCGCAGCCTGGCGGACACATTGCAGACGGTCGCGGACGGGGTCGTCACCGCCCTCAACTACGAGCTGGCGTGCGTCAACCTCGTACGCCCGGACGGCGACCTCGTCGTCGCCGCCTTCTCCGGCAACCCCGCCGCCGAGGCACTGATCACCGGCCGGGTCGGCTCCCGCGAGTCCTGGGAGCGGCGCCTGAGCATGGGCGAGCAGTGGGGCGACCTCGTCTTCATCCCGCACACCGAGGGCTGGGTCCTCGACGACGACGACGTCCCGCAGTGGTACACCGAGGGGCCCGCGCCGCGCTTCGAGGACGAGTGGCACCCCTCCGACCGCCTTTTCGCGCCGATGTACGCCCCCGGAGCGCAGGGCGGTGCCTCTTCCGGCGAGCTGATCGGCGTCCTGTCCGTGGACCGGCCGCGCAACGGGCGGCGGCCGGGCGCGTGGGGGCGTGAGGCGCTCCAGATGTACGCCTTCCAGGCGGCCATCGCCATCAGCAACGCGCGTCTACGCGCGAATATGCAGCGGGCACTGGTCCGCCTGGAGCGCGAGCAGCAAGCCCTGCGCGCCAGCGAGGAAAGCTTCCGGCAGGCGTTCGAGTACGCCCCCTCCGGCATGGCCATCGCCGAGATGGGCGGCGACCAGCACGGCCGCATACTCCGCACCAACGACGCCCTGTGCCGCCTGCTCGGCCGCCCCGCCTCCGCGATGCGCCGCTACTCCTTCTCCGACCTCGTCCACCCCGAGGACATAGGCACGCTCCTGCGCACCTCCGCCGAGGGCGGCCGAGCCGAGCTACGCCTCGGGCGCCGCGACGGCAGCTACGTCTGGGTCTCCTTGCGCAACTCCGTCGTCGCCGACGCCGCCGACGGCCCCCGCTTCCTGCTCACCCACGTCGAGGACATCGAGGAACGCAAGCGCCGCGAGCTCCAGCTCGCCCACCGCGCCTCCCACGACTCCCTCACCGGCCTGCCGAACTCCGCCGAGCTGCGCTCCCGCCTCTCCTCCCGGCTCTGCCAGCGCCCGCAGACCGGCTACCCCGGCGCCCACGACTCCCACGACGCGGCCTACGGCCACCCCGTCTACGACGCAGGCGGGCACGGCTTCGACTTCGTGCCGGGCGGCCAGGACAGCTTCGACGTCTACGACCACCACGTCCACACGATCGCCCCCGAGGGCGATCATGACGACGGCACCAAGGGGCTCGCGGTGCTCTTCTGCGACCTCGACGGCTTCAAGTCGATCAACGACCGGTTCGGGCACAACGCGGGCGACGCCGTGCTCATCGAGGTGGCCCGGCGGCTCAGCAACGGCGTCCGCGACGGCGACACGGTCGCCCGGCTCGGCGGCGACGAGTTCGTGATCCTCGCCGACGGGCTCGGCCGGGCCGACGCCCAGGACCTCGCCGTGCGGCTGCGCAACGAGATCATCCAGCCGATCCGGGCCGAGGGCCGGGCCGTCAGGGTCGGGGCCAGTTTCGGCATCGGCTGGGCGCACTGCGGCATGACGGCGGACGAGGTGTTGAAATCCGCTGACGAACGGATGTATGTCGAGAAACGGTCTCGTCCCAAACAGCACCGGCGGGCGGGATGATCCGCAGCTCGGGGGGATGATGCGACCGGGGTCACCCGTTTGGGCCATCGGGAGCGGGTAGGCTCGCCATTCTCATCACACGTACCGCATTCGTTCCGCACCTGTTGAGGAGTACCAAGGGATGACGCCCGGCAACAACGGCGCGAGCACGCCCGAGGACGACGACCCGTTCGGCTACCTGTACGCCGACGGTCAGGCCAACGGCGCCCAGCCCCCGTCCGGCGGCTACGGCTACCCGAACTCGGTCAGCAGGGTGCGCGCGGTCGGCGAGCGGCCGTACGGTCAGCAGGCGTACGGCCAGCAGAGCGTGCCGCAGCAGCAGGGTGCGTACGGCAGGCCGAACGCCTCCTACGCCGCCCCCGAGACGTTCCCGGGCAGCGCGCCGACCACCCAGCAGCCGATGCCCGGACACGCCTCCGGCGGGGGCGGCGGCCGGGGCCGCGGGCCCAACACCAAGGGCCTGCTGATCGGTGCGATCGCGGTGGTCGCCGCGGTCGTCATCGGCATCAGCGTGGCCATGCTGGGCGGCGGCGATGATGACGCGGCTGGCGATCAGCCCTCCCCCACCCCGTCCGTCTCGCAGAGCGCGGAGCCGACCCCGTCGGGGGAGAGCAGCGCGGACAGCGAGGTCGAGCTGCCGAAGATCGACGCCAAGGCCCTCCAGCTCGGCGGCGGCGCCACCACCGCGTCCGACATCAAGGGCGCCCAGGCGGACGGCGGCGTCTACGTGACCGGCTTCAACGCCGTCGGCGCCTCGGTCACCTGGACCGTCAACGGCATCCCCGAGTCCGGCAAGTACACCCTGTACGTCGGCTACGGCGTGCCCGGCAAGGACGCCAACGCGACCCTCACGGTCAACGGCACGCCCTCCACCACGGGCGTCGACCTGAAGAACTGGGCCAACGCCCCCGAGGGCGACTACGCCAAGGGCTGGACGCGCACCTACAACTACATCCAGCTCAACAAGGGCACCAACACCATCAAGGTCTCCTGCGAGCAGGGCAACCAGTGCGACGCCAACCTCGACCAGATGTGGCTGGTCAAGGGCTGGGTCGAGTAGCGGCGGCCGCCGCTCAGGCCGCGCTGGCCTCCCCGGTCACCGCGACCCGCCCCAGCAGCTCCTCGTACGTCCGCCGGTCGAACTCGCCCGCGACCGGCGCGTGCACCGTGGCGGTCGCCAGCGCGACCGCGCGGGTCAGGCGCTCCGGCCACGGCCGGCGCTCCACCAGTGCGGCCAGCAGGCCAGCCGTCGCGGAGTCGCCGGCGCCGGTCGGGTTGCCGTGCACACGGCCGGGCGGGGTGGCGCGCCAGGTGCCCTCCGGGGTGGCCGCCAGCAGGCCCTCCGGGCCCAGGGAGGCGACGACGGCGTGGGCGCCCCGGCGGCGGGCGGCGTGGGTGGCGCGCAACGGCTCGTGGGAGCCGGTGAGTTCGGCCAGTTCGTCGCTGTTGGGCTTGACGATGTCGGGGCGGGCGGCGACCCCGCGGCGCAGCGGCTCGCCGCTGGTGTCCAGCAGCACCGGCACGCCGGCCGCGCGGGCGGTGCGTATCAGGCCCGCGTACGCGCCCACCGGCACCCCCGGCGGCAGGCTGCCGCACAGGGCGACCGCCGAGGCCGACGCGAGCAGATCCTCGTAGGCCTCCTGGAGGGCGGACCACTCGGGCGGTGCGATCGCCGGGCCGGGTTCGTTGAGCTGGGTCGTGTCGCCGGTGCGCTCGTCGACCACGGCTATCGTGCGCCGGGTCGCGCCGCCGATCGGGACCAGCGCGTCGACCACGCCGGGCGTGGCCGTCAGCCGGTCCTGGACGATCCGTCCGGTGCCGCCGCCGGCGAACCCGGTGACCGTCACCTCGTGGCCGAGCGCGGCCAGCACCCGGGCCACGTTGACGCCCTTGCCGCCGGGGCGTTCGGTGACCTCGGAGACCCGGTGGGTGGCGTGCGGCCGCAGGGACCGTACGCGGTACGTGATGTCGAGAGCGGTGTTCAGCGTGACCGTGAGGATCACCTGGGCCGACCTCCCCCGAAGGATGCGCTTGTCGTGTTGTCCGGAGAGTTTTTCCGGAGGGTCGATCATGCCAAAGAGACGGCGGTCGGCCCAGTCCTCGGGTCGGCCACCGTCTCTCTACTGGCGGATGAATCAGCCCAGTTGGGGATCGACCACCCATTCGCCCCGGCGCATCACGCCCTTGAGGTCGAAGTCCGCGTCCAGGACCACCAGGTCGGCGTCCTTGCCGGGCTCCAGGGAGCCGATCCGGTCGTCCATCCCGAGCAGCCGCGCCGGGTTGGCGGACAGAGCCCTGACGACGTCCTCGACCGGGAGCCGGTCGATGGTCACCGCCCGCTTGAAGGCGCGGTCCAGGGTGAGCGTGGAGCCCGCGATCGAGCCGCCCTCCACCAGCCGGGCCACACCCTCACTGACCTCGACCTCCAGCGGGCCGAGCATGTAGCGGCCGTCGCCGAAACCGGCCGCGTCCATCGCGTCAGTGATGAACGCGACCCGCTCCGGGCCCGCGTGATGGAACGCCAGCTCCAGCGCGGCCGGATGCAGATGCGTACCGTCGTTGATCAGCTCGACCGTGACGCGGTCGTCCTGAAGGAGGGCGGCGATCGGGCCGGGGGCGCGGTGGCCGAGCGCGGGCATCGCGTTGAAGAGGTGCGTGGCGACCGTCGCGCCCGCGTCGATCGCCTCGACCGTCTGCTCGTACGTCGCGTCCGTGTGGCCCACCGCAGCGATCACGCCGTGCTCCACCAGCAGGCGTACGGAGTCGATGCCGCCCGGCAGTTCGGTGGCCAGCGTCAGCATCCTGGCCTGGCCGCGCGCGGCGTCGATCAGCTTGCGCACCTGGGCCGGTTCCGGGTCGCGCAGCAGGTCCTCCGCGTGGGCGCCCTTGCGGCACGGGGAGATGAACGGGCCCTCGAAGTGGATGCCGGCGATCTCGCCCTGCTCGGCCAGCTCGGAGAGCAGGCCGGCGCGGTGGGTGAGGGAGTCCATGTCGCCGGTGACCGTGGAGGCGACCAGGGTTGTGGTGCCGTGGAGGCGGTGGGTGTGAATGCCGGTGACTACGTCGTCTGGTGTGCCCGAAGTGAACGAAGCTCCACCGCCGCCGTGGTTGTGGATGTCAACGAAGCCGGGGACCACGTAGTGGCCGGTGAGGTCGATGAACTGGGCGTTCTCCGGGGCGGTGGCGGCGATGCGGGTGCCGTCGACGGTCACTTGGCCGTCTTTGACGGTTCCTGTGGGCATGACGACGTTGGCACCGGCGAGCACCGTGGGGGTTCCGGCCGTCGCGGGGTGCGGGTGGTGTGTGGCTGGTCGCGCAGTTCCCCGCGCCCCTGGGGGGGTTGCCATCAGGGCGTTGCCTCCTTGCGGTCGGTGTGGTTGAGGAGATCCCAGGCCAGGAGCCCGGCGCCCAGGCAGCCGGCCGTGTCGCCCAGGGCCGCGGGGACGATCGTCGGCAGTTTCTGGAAGGTGACGCGTCGGTCGACCGCGTCCCGCAGTGGTGTGAACAAGGTTTCTCCTGCCTCGGCCAGCCCGCCACCGATGACGAGTGTGCGCGGGTCCAGCAGGGTGAGGGCGGTGACCAGGCCGTCGGCGAGGGTGTCGATGGCCTGCTGCCAGATCCGTACGGCCCGCGGGTCGCCGGATTCGACCGCCTTCGCGCAGTCCGCCGCGTCCGCCTGGGCGTCGCCGGTTGCCGTCGCCCATGCCTCGCTGACCGCCGACGCCGACGCGAACCGCTCCAGGCAGCCGCGCTGGCCGCAGGGGCAGGGGGTCCCTCCGGGGCGTACGACGACATGGCCGATCTCGCCCGCGAAGCCGTGCGCGCCCGACTCCACCCGGCCGTCGATGCCGATGGCGCCCGCTATGCCGGTGCCCAGCGCCACGAACAGGAAGCGGTCCGCTCCCCGGCCCGCGCCGATCCGGCCCTCGGCCAGGCCGCCGGTGCGCACGTCGTGGCCGAGGGCGACCGGGATGCCGTCGAGCCGCTCGGTGAGCAGCGTGCGCAGGGGTACGTCCCGCCAGCCGAGGTTGGCCGCGTAGGCGGCGATGCCCTGCTGCTCGTCGACGATGCCGGGGACGGCGACTCCGGCGGCGCTCGCGGGGGTGCCGAGGTGCTGGGCGCCGTACGCGCGCAGCTCGGCGGCGAAGTCGAGGATGCCGTCGACCACCGCCTGCGGCCCGCGCTCGCGGCCGGTCGCGCGGCGGGCCTGGTGCAGCAGGGCGCCGTCCGCCCCGACCAGGGCGGCCTTCATCCCGGTGCCGCCCACATCGAGGGCGATGACGTGTCTCACGGGGGACAGTGTGGCCCGTGGACCCGGAAGAGGTCTAGTCCACTTGCGTGGTGTAGACCTTAATCCGGAATTCGGACCACGTGAACGATCACGTGAACGGCGTATGGACAGGGTGGGCAACAGCGTGCAGCGGCGGGGCAGGACAGGAATGATCGCGGTGATGTCCGCACTGGGCATGACGGCGGTCCTCGGCGGCTGCGGCCTCACTTCGGGCTCCGACGACGTCACGCTCAGACTGGTTGCCGCGGACTACGGCGACAGCGCGGCGAACAACTCCAAGAAGTACTGGGCGAAGCTCGTCGACGCGTACGAGGCCGACCACCCCGGCGTCCAGGTCGAGGTCACCGTCTACTCCTGGAACGACGTCGACCGCGAGGTCAAGGAGATGGTCGACGCCGGGAAGGCGCCCGACATGGCGCAGATCGGGGCGTACGCCGACTACGCGGCCGACGATCTGCTCTACACCGCCGACGACCTGCTCTCCATCCCCGTCCAGGCCGGTTTCTCCTCCGCGCTCGCGCAGGCGGGGCAGGTCAACGGGGCGCAGTACGGCATGCCGTTCGCCGCCTCCACCCGGCTGCTCTTCTACAACAAGAAGCTCTTCCAGGAGGCCGACCTCACCCCGCCGACCACCTGGGCGGAGCTGGCCGACGCCGCCGAGGCGCTGAAGGCGGAGGGCGTGAAGTACCCCTACGCGCTGCCGCTCGGCTCGGAGGAGGCGCAGGCCGAGACCATGCAGTGGCTGCTCAGCGGGGGCGGCGGCTACACCGACGGGGTCAGCACGTACACCATCGACTCGGCGGAGAACGTCGAGACCCTCACCTGGCTGCGCGACAAGCTGGTCGCCAAGAAGCTCACCGGGCCGGTCGCCCCCGGCAAGCTCAACCGGGCCGACGCCTTCGCCGCGTTCGCCAAGGGCGAGGTCGGCATGCTGAACGGGCATCCGTCCCTGATGAAGACGGCCGAGAAGCAGGGCGTGGAGTTCGGCATGGTGCCGATGCCCGGCGTGGACGGCGAGTCCAAGGCCACCATGGGCGTCGCCGACTGGATGCTCGCCTTCAAGCAGAACGGCCACAAGGAGCAGGTCGGCGAGTTCCTCGACTTCGTCTACAGCGAGGAGAACGTCCTCGACTTCTCCCGGGAGTACGACCTGCTGCCGGTCACCAACCCCGCCTCCGACGTGATGAGCGCGGCGGCGGAGGACCGGGACCTGAAGCCCTTCCTGGACGAACTCGCGCTCTCGGAGCTGTACCCGGTCGGCAAGACGTCCTGGGCGGAGGTCAGCGCGGAGGTCAAGAAGCGGATCGGCTCCGCCGTGGAACCGGGCGGCAGCCCGGAGGCGATCCTGAGCCAGCTGCAGTCGACGGCCACGACGGCGGAGAGCTCGGCGGCCGGGTAGGGGCCGTTGTCGGTGGTGGCCGCTACCGTGCGGAGCATGGACCAGCTCGCTCGACGGGAACAGGACATCCTCGCTCTGGAGCGCCGTGGCTTTTCGGGCCCCGGCGCCAAGGAGCGTACGATACGTGAGGAGCTGGGTCTGGCCCCCGTCCGCTACTACCAGCTGCTCAACGCCCTGCTCGACGACCCGCGCGCGCTGGCGCACGACCCGGTGACGGTGAATCGACTGCGGCGGATACGGGAGCGGCGGCGGGCGGAGCGGTAGGAACGGCAGGGCCGGACCGGTTCCGGGTCGATAGGGTCGCCGTATGGGCAGCCACGAGACCGGAACCGGCAAGACTCCCCCGACGCCCGCCACCTCCGCCGGGCGGGCCGGGCTCGACGCGATCCTCGCGCGGCCCGGCAAGGCGGTGATCGCGCTCGACTTCGACGGGACCCTCGCCCCGATCGTGCCCGACCCCGAGCAGGCCCGCGCCCACCCGGACGCCGTACCCGCGCTCGCCGCCCTCGCCCCGAAGGTGGCCGCGGTCGCGGTGATCACCGGCCGCCCGGCCGACGTCGCCGTGCGCCACGGCGGCTTCGCGGGCGTCGACGGCCTGGAGCACCTCGTCGTCCTCGGTCACTACGGCGCCGAACGCTGGGACGCCGTCAGCGGCGAGGTCAGTGCCCCGGCCCCGCACCCCGGCGTCGCGGCCGTGCGGGAGGAGCTGCCCGGCCTGCTCGACCGGGTCGGCGCCGGGCCGGGCACATGGATCGAGGACAAGAGCCGCGCCATCGCCGTCCACACCCGCCGCGCCACCGACCCCCAGGCCGCGTTCGAGGCCCTGCGCGAACCCCTCTCCGACCTCGCCACCCGCCACGGCCTGATCGTCGAACCCGGCCGCATGGTCCTGGAACTGCGCCCGCCCGGCATGGACAAGGGCGTCGCCCTCCTCGAATACGTCCGGGAACTCGGCGCCGAGTCCGTCCTCTACGCCGGCGACGACCTCGGCGACCTCCCCGCATACGCGGCGATCGACAAACTCCGCTCCGACGGCACACCGGGCCTCCTGGTATGCAGCGGCAGCGACGAGGTGACCGAGCTACGACAACGAGCGGACGTGGTGGTCGACGGCCCGGAGGGGGTCGTGGGTCTGCTGGCGGGGCTCGCGGCGCAGCTAGGCGGCTGATCGCGGGGCCCGCGGCTCGGCTGGTGGGCTGATCGCGGCGCTGCTGGTGGGCTTGTGGGGCTCGCGCCACAGCTGGGGGCTGCTCGCACGAGGCTGTCAGCTGCTGGGGTGCTCGTGAGGCTCGCGGCGCAGCTGGTGGGCTGCTCGCGGGGTGCGGTCAGCTGCGGGGGTGCTCGTGGGGTTCGCGCTTCAGCTGGAGGGCTGCTCGCGGGGGTGCGGTCAGCTGCGGGGATGCTCGCGGGGTTCGCGCCTCAGCTGGTGGGCTGATCGCGCGGGGCGGTCAACTGCGGGGGTGCTCGCGGGGCTCGCGGCGCAGCCGGCGGCCTACTCGCGCCGGAGCGGTCAGCCGACGGGGTGCTTGCGCGGGGCAGTCAGGTGCGGGGGTGCACGTGGGGCTCGCGGCTCAGCCAGTGGCCTGCTCGCGTGGTGCGGTGAGCCGACGGGGTGCTTGCGCGGGGCGGTCAGCTGCTGGGGTGGTCGTGGGGCTCGCGGCTCAGTCAGTGGCCTGCTCGCGCGGTGCGGTCAGGCGGCGGGCTGTTCGCGCAGGGCGTTCAGTTGGTCCAGGAACCACTGGGCCGGGGGCAGTGCCGTCGCGGATGCCGCCAGGCGCTTCGTTCGTTCGGCGCGTTCGCCGGGGCGCATCGTCAGTGCCTCGTACAGCGCGTCGGCCGTGCCGCCGATGTCGTACGGGTTCACCCCGATGGCGTCCTCGTGCAGCTCCTCGTACGCCCCCGCCTCCCGGGACAGGACCAGCGCGCACCCCTCGTCGGACACGAGCGGCACCTCCTTGGCGACCAGGTTCATGCCGTCCCGGATCGGGTTCACCAGGGCGACGTCCGCGAGCCGGTACGCGGCGAGGGAGCGGGCGAAGTCGTCCTTCACATGCAGTACGACCGGCGTCCAGCCCGGCGTCCCGTACCGCTCGTTGATCTCCTCGGCCACCCGCCGCACCTCCGCCGTGTAGTCGCGGTACACGGTGAGGTCCTGCCGCGACGGGTACGCGAAGGCGACGTGCACGACCCGCTTCCGCCACTCGGGGTGGTCGTCGAGGAGCTGCCGGTACGCCAGCAGCCCGCGCACGATGTTCTTGGACAGCTCGGTCCGGTCGACGCGGACGATCGCCTTGCGCCCCTCGCCGATCTCCGCCCGCAGCGCCACCATCCGCTCCTCGACGTCGGCCTCGTGCGACCGCTTCCGCAGGAAGTCGGCGTCCGCACCGAGCCCGTGCACGCCGACCCGCGTGTCCCCGAGGCCGCCGGCGAACGCCTCGCAGCACGCGGTGAAGGCATCCGCCCACCGATGCGTGAGGAACCCCAGCCGGTCCGCGCCCAGCATCCCCCGCAGCACTTGCCCGGCGACATCGTCCGGCAGCATCCGGAAGTACTCCGGCGGCGCCCACGGCGTATGCGAGAAGTGGCCGATCCGCACATCCGGCCGCAGCTCGCGCAGCATCCCCGGCACCAGCGTCAGGTGATAGTCCTGCACCAGCACCGCCGCCCCCTCGGCCGCCTCCTGGGCCAGCGCCTCGGCGAACGCCCGGTTGTACGCCTCGTACGACGCCCACTGCCGCCGGAACTCCGCGTCGAAGACCGGCTCCACCGGCGTCTGGTACAGCATGTGGTGAACAAACCACAGCACCGAGTTGGCGATCCCGTTGTACGCGTCCGCGTGCACGTCGGCCGGAATGTCCAGCATCCGCACCCCGGCCTCGCCGACCCCGCGCCGCACCGCCTCACGGTCACCGTCACCGAGCGCCGAGCACACCCACAGCGCACCGGCGTCCGGACCGATCGCGGACAGGCCGGAGACGAGCCCGCCGCCACCGCGTTTGGCGTGCAGCGAGCCGTCGTCGCGCACCTCGTACGACACCGGGCCACGGTTGGAGGCCACCAGTACCTGCGCAGGACCGTACGTCGAAGCCATACGCCTCAACCTAGCCCTCTCCCGAACCGCTCAAACGTACGGTTCGAGCCCTGAAGGGACCGGAAAGGACCGGGAAGGCGACCGTATACAACGGTCAGGCCACCTTCCGGGCCGCGTACTCCGCGATCTCCACCATCGGCGGCCGCTCCTCCGTGTCCACGGAGAACGTCCGTGCCTCGAACCCGTCCTCCACCCGCTCGAACTGGGTGAGGGAGGGGCGGATGAGGTGGCCCCGGGCCAGCCGCAGCTGGGCCGTGCGGTAGATCGCCGCCGCCATCCGGCCCAGCGCCTGCCCGTCCTGGTGCCGGTGCTTGCGTACCCCGATGTCGACCTGCGCGAGCGCGTCGAGCCCGACCAGATGCAGGGAATCCACCAGCATGCCCAGCTCCACGCCGTACCCGACCGGGAACGGCAGCTGCTCCAGCAGCGAGCGCCGGGCCGCGTACTCCCCGCCGAGCGGCTGGACGAAACCGGCCAGCTGCGGCCAGTGCATGTTCAGCAGCGGGCGGGCCATCAGCTCGGTCACCCGGCCGCCCTGCCCGGCCGCGCCGCCCAGGGGACGGTCGTACATCCCCTTGACCAGGTCGACCCCCGGGTCGGTGAGCAGCGGGCCGACGATGCCCGTGACGAAGTCCGAGGAGAACTCCTTCAGGTCGGCGTCGATGAAGCAGATGATGTCGCCGCGCGTGACGAGCAGTGAGCGCCACAGCACCTCGCCCTTGCCGGGGACGGCCGGGATGCGCGGGAGTATCTCGTCGCGGTGCACCACCCGGGCGCCCGCCGCGGCGGCCACCTCGGAGGTGCGGTCGGTGGACCCGGAGTCGACCACGACGATCTCGTCGACCAGCGGGACCTGCTCGACGAGGTCGTGCCGGATCGCGGCGACGATGTCGCCGACGGTCTCCTCCTCGTTGAGCGCGGGCAGCACGACACTGACCGACTGGCCCGTGTGGCGCTTCGCGGCCAGGATCTTGTGGAGCGGGCGATCGGTCAGTGACCAGGAGCGGGTGCTCAGCCAGCGCTCGACTTCTTCCAGCACAGTCTGCGGCTCCTCTGCGTTCTCTCGGCGAGCGGACGAGGTCTGTGATCCATCTCGCGGTTCGGACGACTATCTCAACTGTCCTGGCCTTCGGTTACAGTCTTGAACAACGCTGATGACCATCGCATGTCGGGGGCCGTCCGCGTCCACAACCGCACAACAACCGCATACAGCTCATCCAGAGGGGCAGAGGGACACGGCCCGATGAAGCCCCGGCAACCCCCCTGATTCCGGACTCGTTCACGCGAGGCTCCCGGCCAGGGAAGGTGCCAATTCCGTCTCACGGCGAGGTGCGTCGTGAGGAAGATGAGGAGAAAGGGCCTCGCCTCCATGGCTGTGCAGACTGTCGAAAGCAGCACCAGCAATCCCACCGTCGACCTCGGTCCCGCCGCGGCGCTGTCCTGTCGCGAGTGCGGCCACCGCGTCCCACTCGGCCCGGTCTTCGCGTGCGAGGAGTGTTTCGGCCCGCTGGAGATCGCGTACGACTTCTCCGCGTACGACGCCGAGGAGCTCCGTAAGCGCATCGAGGCGGGCCCGTCCAACATCTGGCGTTACGCGCCCCTGCTGCCCGTCCCCGCCGACGTGGCCGACAAGCCGAACCTGAACCCCGGCTGGACCAAGCTGGTCAAGGCCGACCACCTCGCCCGTGAACTCGGCGTCGAGCCCGGCAAGCTGTTCGTCAAGGACGACTCCGGCAACCCGACCCACTCCTTCAAGGACCGGGTGGTCGCCCAGGCCCTGGAAGCCGCGCGGGCCTTCGGCTTCACCACGCTCTCCTGCTCCTCCACCGGCAACCTCGCCGGCGCCGTCGGCGCCGCCGCCGCCCGGGCGGGCCTTCGCTCCTGCGTGTTCATCCCGCACGACCTGGAGCAGGGCAAGGTCGTCATGGCCGCGGTCTACGGCGGTGAACTCGTCGGCATCGAGGGCAACTACGACGACGTGAACCGCTTCTGCTCCGAGCTGATCGGCGACCCGGCGGGCGAGGGCTGGGGCTTCGTCAACGTCAACCTGCGGCCGTACTACGCGGAGGGGTCCAAGACCCTGGCGTACGAGATCTGCGAGCAGCTCGGCTGGCGGCTGCCCGACCAGATCGTGGTGCCGATCGCGTCCGGCTCCCAGCTGACGAAGATCGACAAGGGGCTGCAGGAGCTGATCAAGCTCGGGCTCGTCGAGGACAAGCCGTACAAGATCTTCGGGGCGCAGGCGGAGGGGTGCTCGCCGGTGTCGACCGCGTTCAAGGCGGGGCACGACGTGGTGCGGCCGCAGAAGCCGAACACGATCGCCAAGTCGCTGGCCATCGGCAACCCGGCGGACGGTCCCTATGTCCTCGACATCGCGCGCCGTACGGGCGGCTTCGTGGAGGACGTGACGGATGAGCAGGTCGTGGATGCGATCAAGGTGCTGGCGCGGACCGAGGGGATCTTTGCGGAGACCGCGGGTGGGGTGACGGTTGGTGTGACGCGGAAGTTGATCGAGAACGGTGTGCTGGATCCGTCGCTGACGACCGTGGTGCTGAACACCGGGGACGGTCTGAAGACGCTGGATGCGGTGGCGGGTACGGGTCTGACTGCCACCATTCGTCCGAGCCTTGAGTCGTTCCGTGCGGCTGGGCTCGCGTAAGAGAGCTTTGTATTTCGTCTGCGGGCCGGTTGGGGCTGGTCGCGCAGTTCCCCGCGCCCCTAGGGGCGTCACCCTGACCGGAGGTTTCAAGTGAGCGTGACCGTTCGCATCCCCACCATCCTGCGTACCTACACCGGCGGCCAGGCTGAGGTCTCCGCCGAGGGGGCGACCCTCGGTGAGGTGATCGCCGATCTGGAGAAGAACCACACCGGGATCGCCGCCCGGGTCCTGGACGACCAGGGCAAGCTGCGGCGGTTCGTCAATGTGTACGTCAATGACGACGACGTCCGCTTCGAGCAGGGGCTGGAGACGGCCACCCCGGACGGTGCCGGCGTGTCGATCATTCCGGCGGTGGCCGGCGGCTGAAACCGCCCGCGTTACCGTGAGTAACTTCGGTTACTCAATGTTCATCGAATTGCCCCCTCCGTGAGAGAAGCGGAGGGGGCAATTCAGTGTGGTTGAGCGCGGTAGAGTTGGGGAACGCGTCGCGGATCGACATGCCGGACGCATATGAGTGCCGGCTCCGAGCGACGAGAAGTAGCCAAAGTGTGTGGCTCTTTTGCGCCGTTCATTCCTTTTGCGGGGCCCGACTTGCCCTGAATCCGGACGAATTCTCCGTAAATCACCGACCGTCCGCGCCCAGATTTCTCGTCCGATTGACCTGTTGCAGACGGCAGTTGGACAGATACATTCAGCCGCGGTCGACGCGTTCCGGCGCACGCCCCCAATCAATGGGGGGTGAGGTCTGACCCGGATCCGCGAAGTGTGGATCTGTGCAAGGGCCAGTAATAGGGGAGTTAGGCATGGCTCAGGGCACCGTCAAGTGGTTCAACGCGGAGAAGGGGTACGGCTTCATCGCGGTCGACGGTGGTGCGGATGTTTTCGTCCACTACAGCGCGATCCAGATGGACGGATACCGCACCCTGGAAGAGGGTCAGCGGGTCGATTTCGAGATCTCGCAGGGCCAGAAGGGGCCGCAGGCGGACATGGTCCGGCTCGCGACCAGCTGAAGCACGCGCCGACTGCAGCGACGTTCTTCTGTTCATCTTCGAAGGGCTCGCACCTCCCGGGGTGCGAGCCCTTCGGCCTGTCCCGGGGTCAGTCCGTGGGAGCCGCTTGCACTCGGCATGCCCGAGTGCTAATCATTGGGCGTTAGCACTCTGAAGGTGAGAGTGACAAGAAGGACCGGGTCGGTGAGGCCGCAAGCCGGGTGGGGCAAGGAACCACGAGGCGTGCGAGCCGTCCGTCGCGGGCGCCAGCGCGGTCCGGAGCAATCCACCCCAGTCCGGGAGGACCACTTCACATGGCCAAGATCATCGCGTTCGACGAGGAGGCGCGGCGGGGCCTCGAGCGCGGCATGAACCAGCTCGCGGACGCCGTCAAGGTGACCCTCGGCCCCAAGGGCCGCAACGTCGTCCTTGAGAAGAAGTGGGGCGCCCCCACGATCACCAACGACGGTGTCTCCATCGCCAAGGAGATCGAGCTGGAGGACCCGTACGAGAAGATCGGCGCCGAGCTGGTCAAGGAAGTCGCCAAGAAGACGGACGACGTCGCCGGTGACGGTACGACCACCGCGACCGTCCTCGCCCAGGCCCTGGTCAAGGAGGGTCTGCGCAACGTCGCCGCCGGTGCCAACCCGATGGCCCTGAAGCGCGGCATCGAGAAGGCCGTCGAGGCCGTCTCCGGTGCGCTGCTCGACCAGGCCAAGGAGGTCGAGACCAAGGAGCAGATCGCCTCCACGGCCTCCATCTCCGCCGCCGACACCCAGATCGGCGAGCTGATCGCCGAGGCCATGGACAAGGTCGGCAAGGAAGGCGTCATCACCGTCGAGGAGTCCCAGACCTTCGGTCTGGAGCTGGAGCTCACCGAGGGTATGCGCTTCGACAAGGGCTACATCTCGGCGTACTTCGCCACCGACATGGAGCGCATGGAGGCGGTGCTCGAGGACCCCTACATCCTCATCGCCAACTCCAAGGTCTCCAACGTCAAGGACCTGCTCCCGCTCCTGGAGAAGGTCATGCAGTCGGGCAAGCCGCTGCTGATCATCGCCGAGGACGTCGAGGGCGAGGCCCTGTCGACCCTGGTCGTCAACAAGATCCGCGGCACCTTCAAGTCCGTCGCCGTCAAGGCCCCGGGCTTCGGTGACCGCCGCAAGGCCATGCTCGGCGACATCGCCATCCTCACGGGCGGCGAGGTCATCTCCGAGGAGGTCGGCCTCAAGCTGGAGAACGCGACCCTGGACCTCCTGGGCCGCGCCCGCAAGGTCGTCATCACCAAGGACGAGACCACCATCGTCGACGGCGCCGGCTCCGCCGACCAGGTCGCGGGCCGTGTCAACCAGATCCGCGCCGAGATCGAGAACAGCGACTCGGACTACGACCGCGAGAAGCTCCAGGAGCGGCTGGCGAAGCTGGCCGGCGGCGTGGCCGTCATCAAGGCCGGTGCCGCCACCGAGGTCGAGCTCAAGGAGCGCAAGCACCGCATCGAGGACGCCGTTCGCAACGCGAAGGCGGCCGTCGAGGAGGGCATCGTCGCCGGTGGTGGCGTGGCCCTCATCCAGGCCTCCTCGGTCTTCGAGAAGCTGGACCTGGAGGGTGACGAGGCGACCGGCGCCCAGGCCGTGAAGCTCGCCCTGGAGGCCCCGCTGAAGCAGATCGCCGTCAACGCCGGCCTCGAGGGCGGCGTCGTGGTGGAGAAGGTGCGCAACCTGACCCCGGGCCACGGCCTGAACGCCGCGACCGGCGAGTACGTCGACCTGGTCAAGGAAGGCATCATCGACCCGGCGAAGGTGACCCGTTCCGCCCTGCAGAACGCCGCCTCCATCGCCGCGCTCTTCCTCACCACCGAGGCCGTCATCGCCGACAAGCCGGAGAAGGCCGCCGCGCCTGCCGGTGGCGGCATGCCGGGCGGTGACATGGACTTCTGATCCTTCCGAGGATCGGACCCGTCCGTAAGTACCGAGGGCGGCACTCCCTGGAGACAGGGGGTGCCGCCCTCGGGCGTGTCCGGGGTCACACCGGAGGCCGGGAGCGGGGGCGGAATGCGGTGTCCGGCGAGGCAGTTAATGATGTGCAAGTATGCACGCGCATCAATCAGCCAATCGTCGGCTGTTCCGCCAACCGTCGGCTACTCCGAGGAGCCCCCACGTGACCGTCACCGCGTCCTCCGTCTCCCGAGCGACCCAGGTCCTCGCCCGCCCCTTCACCGTCGGCGGCCTGACCGTCCCGAACCGCATCGTGATGGCGCCGATGACCCGCAAGTTCTCCCCGGGCGGCATCCCGGGCGCGGATGTGGCGTCGTACTACTCCCGTCGCGCAGGAGCGGGCGTCGGTCTGATCGTCACCGAGGGCACCTACATCGGCCACGAGTCCGCCGGGGAGAGTGACGCCGTCCCGCGCTTCCACGGCCAGGAGCAGCTGGCCGGGTGGGCGAAGGTCGCCGAGGAGGTGCACGCGGCGGGCGGGAAGATCGTGCCGCAGCTGTGGCACATCGGCATGGTGCGCAAGCCGGGCGCCCCGCCCGTCCCCGAGGCCCCGGCGGTCGGTCCGTCCGGCCTGCGCCTGGACGGCACCGAGGGTACCGGCAGGGCGATGACCCAGCAGGACCTGGACGACGTCGTCGCGGCCTTCGCCGAGGCGGCCGCCGCGGCCGAACGGATCGGCTTCGACGGGGTCGAGCTGCACGGCGCCCACGGCTACCTCATCGACCAGTTCCTGTGGGCCGGCACCAACCGCCGTACGGACGCCTACGGCGGTGACCCGGTCGCCCGTGCCAAGTTCGCGGCGGAGATCGTGGCCGCCGTACGCGCGGCGGTCTCGCCGGACTTCCCCGTGATCTTCCGCTACTCGCAGTGGAAGCCGGAGGCCTACGACGCGAAGCTCGCCGAGACCCCGGAGCAGCTGGAAGCGATCCTCGCCCCGCTCGCGGCGGCCGGCGTCGACGCCTTCCACGCCTCCACGCGCCGCTACTGGCTGCCGGAGTTCGAGGGCTCGGACCTCAACCTCGCGGGCTGGACCAAGAAGCTCACCGGCAAGACCGCCATCACGGTCGGGTCCGTGGGCCTGGACGGGGAGTTCCTCAAGGCGTTCCAGGGCGAGGGCGCCGGGGTGGGCAGCATCGACAACCTGCTGGACCGGCTGGAGCGCGACGAGTTCGACCTGGTGGCCGTGGGGCGGGCGCTGCTGCAGGACCCGCAGTGGGCGGCGAAGGTGCTCGCGGGCCGGTTCGACGAGGTGGCGCCGTATGACGCGGCGTCGTTGGGGTCGCTGAGCTGAGTGTCGTAACGAGGGGCGGCATCCGTGGACTGACACGGGTGCCGCCCCTCTTTGCGTGCTGACCAGGCCTGCTTGAGTAAGTCAATCAACTGACTTAAGGTTGCCTGAGTCAAGCACTCGCCTGTGTGATGTCGCCGGAGGCCACCCATGTCCGACACCCCTGCCCGACCCGCCCCGACCGGGGGGAGCGCCCCGCCGAGGTCGAACGCCGTGGTGGCGGTGCTGGCCTTCGCCGGAATCGTCGTATCCCTGATGCAGACCCTGGTCATCCCGATCGTCCCGGAGCTGCCGCGCCTGCTGAACGCCTCCTCGTCGAACACCGCCTGGGCCGTCACGGCCACGCTGCTCGCCGCCGCCGTGGCCACGCCCGTCATGGGCCGGCTCGGCGACATGTACGGCAAGCGCCGGATGCTGCTGGTCAGCGTGGTGATGCTGGTGGCGGGCTCGGTCACGGCCGCCCTCAGCGACTCCCTCGCCCCGGTGATCGTCGGCCGGGTGCTCCAGGGCCTTGCCTCGGGCGTGATCCCGCTCGGCATCAGCATCATGCGCGACGAACTCCCCGCCGAGCGCCTCGGCTCCGCCACCGCCCTGATGAGCGCGTCCCTGGGCGTCGGCGGCGCGCTGGGCCTGCCCGCCGCCGCGCTGATCGCCGACAACTTCGACTGGCACGTCCTGTTCTGGACCTCGGCGGCACTGGGCGTCGTGGCCGGACTTCTGGTCCTGACCCTGGTGCCCGAGTCGCAGGTCCGCACCGGCGGCCGCTTCGACCTGGTCGGCGGCGTGGGCATGGCGGTCGGCCTGGTCTGCCTGCTGCTCGGCATCTCCAAGGGCGCCGACTGGGGCTGGACCAGCGGCACCACGCTCGGCCTGTTCGGCGTGGCGGTCGTGGTCCTGCTCGTCTGGGGCTGGTGGGAGCTGCGCGTCGGGCAGCCGCTGGTGGACCTCCGGGCCACGGCCCGCCGCCAGGTCCTGGTCACGAACCTCGCCTCGGTGGCGGTCGGCTTCGCGATGTTCGCGATGTCCCTGGTCATCCCGCAGCTGCTGCAACTGCCCTCGGAGACGGGCTACGGCCTCGGCCAGTCGATGCTCGCGGCGGGCCTGGTCATGGCCCCGTCCGGCCTGGTCATGATGGCCACGGCACCGGTGTCGGCGGCGGTCTCCAAGGCGAAGGGCCCCAAGGTCACCCTGATGATCGGCGCCCTGATCGTCGCGGCGGGCTACGCGCTGAACATCCTGCTGATGGACCAGGTCTGGCACTTCGTCCTGGTCTCCTGCGTCATCGGCGCCGGCATCGGCTTCACATACGGCTCGATGCCCGCGCTCATCATGAGCGCCGTACCCGCGTCGGAGACGGCCGCGGCGAACAGCCTCAACACGCTGATGCGGTCCATCGGTACTTCGGTGGCGAGCGCGGTGGCGGGCGTGATCCTGGCCCAGATGACGACGACGTTCGGCTCGTTCTCGCTCCCCTCGCAGGACGGTTTCCGCACGGTGCTGGCGGTCGGCGCGGGGGCGGCGCTCCTCGCGTTCGCGGTGGCGTCGTTCCTGCCGCGCCAGAACGCGGGCGGTCAGGCGCAGGGGACGGCACCCTCCGTGCCACCCAGGCGGCTGTCCGAATCCGCGAAGGCGTAGCAGACGCAGTCGGCTGGGCCGCCGATCAAAGATTCCCCATCGGCTCGATGTCGATCCTCACCGGCGTCCCCCACACCCGCAGCACCTCGTAGTCGGTGAACTCGTGCACGAGCCGATACGCCATCGCGGGCCGCGAACCGCGCCGCTGGGCCGCCAGATACAGCTCGGCCTCCCGCCGGTCCCGGCGCGGGGTGCCGCACAACTGCCACTCCTGCCCGTTCCACAGCTCCGGCAGCCACCGCTGCTGGGGCTGTGGCCGGTCACCGCGCACGCCGTACCGGGACGGCGCGGACTCGGTGGGCGGGCCGGGCGCGGCCGGTCCGTTGAACTCGGCACGCCGGGCGGCACGTCGCCGGGTCTCGCACAGCAGACACAGGTCGGGCGCGCTCTCGTCGACGGGCCCCGTCGGATGCTCGGTGCAGCGGGTGCTGGGCGCGGCGGTGGTGACACTCTCCTCCAGCAGGTCGAGCGCCCGCCGCAGATCGGCCTTGACCTCGTGCAACCGGGCGTCCGGGGTGTCGCCGGTGAGGGCCTCACCGTGCTCGCCGAGCAGCCGGAGGGCCCGCCCCAGGGCGGTGAGCTGGGCATGATTCATGATGGTCCCTACGGCCCTTCCTTGCTGACGACAGCACTGACGACAGCCTGCGATCGTACGGAGCAATGGTGGACGAACACGAGCTGGGAGACGCACAGCGTGCGCACTGGCAGGAGGTGTACACCGCCCACCCCGGTATGTACGGCGAACAACCGTCCACGCCGGCACTCCACGCGGCGACAGTCTTCCGCACGGCGGGAGCCCGCACGGTCCTCGAACTGGGCGCGGGCCATGGCCGGGACGCCCTGTACTTCGCCCGCGAGGGCTTCACGGTCCACGCGACGGACTTCAGCGCGACGGCCCTGGACCAGCTCCGGAAGGCCGCGCGCGAGCAGGGCGTACAGGACAGGGTGACCTGCGAAGTCCAGGACGTGAGACGGCCGTTGGCCCTGCCGGACGCCTCGGTGGACGGGGTCTTCGCCCACATGCTGCTCTGCATGGCGCTGACCACGCAGGAACTCCACACCCTGCTCACCGAGCTCCACCGCGTCCTACGCCCGGGCGGCACCCTCGTCTACACCGTCCGCCACACAGGCGACGCCCACTACGGCGCCGGAACCCCGCACGGAGACGACATCTGGGAACACGGCGGCTTCGCGGTCCACTTCTTCTCACGCGAACTGGTGAACGCCTTGGCGGAGGGCTGGGAACTGACGGAGATCCACGCTTTCGAGGAGGGCGAGCTACCACGCCGCCTGTGGCGTGTGACCCAGCGCGTGCCGCTGGAGTGAGACCTGGATTCAGGCGGCCGTATGCGCGACGAACGCCACTTCCTCGCGGTCGTCGTCCAAGGCGATGTTCAGGGTCGAGTCCATGGCCAGGGCCAGGCGTCGCAGCAGCGGCAGAGTCGGTACGGTGTCGGCGCCTTCGAGGCGGGAGATCTTCGCCTGGGTGAGCCCGGCCCGCTCGGCGAGCTGCGCCTGGGACAACCCCAACTCCTTACGGCGGTCATAAACGGCCTTGGCAAACGCCATGGCCAACCGAACCTCCGCCCGCCCGGCCTCGGCAGCCTCGGCGTACCCCTCGACCAGCTGCCGCTCACGGCCCAGCTTCCAACGAGCGTGGCTCATCGGATTCTCCCTTCTCCATTCGCCCACGGACCCGGCCTGCCTCACAGGGAACCGCGCCCCCAACCCACACACCGCAAGCCGCTCAGCCCACCCGGCGTGCATGCGAGACGCTGACGCGCACCCCCAACCCCGGCCGACCACCCGGCCCACCCGCACGGCCATCACCGTCGGCCACCCGCCTTTCCGGGCCGCCCGCTCGCTTCTTCCCCGTGCTTCCGTGGCCCGGGTCAAGGGGCGGCCGCAGGCCGATCGCCGCAAGGCGACGCGCAGCGACAGCGAAGCGCCCTTGAGGCGGGCGGCGGAAGCACGACACTGACCAAGAAGCGGGCGGCCCCAACGGCCACTTGGAAGATGACGGGCCGACCACGTACCTCAACCGCACCGAAGCCGACGCTCACCCCTCCCGAGCCACCCCCTCCGGCCACACCACGTCAACCGGCAGCCCCACCTCCCGAGCCTCGATGACGGTGTCCGCCGTGCCACCCCCCTTGCCGCTCGGCGGCTCGCCGTTCCAGACAGCGACCAGACGATCGGCGCGCTGGAGAAGCGTTCGGTTGGCGTCCTCGTACGCCGCCCGGTTCGCGGCCTCGTGGGGATGCACAAGCACCTCGTCCGCAGCCTCGACAAGCCGATCGAACGTCTCGGCGTGATCGGGCTTGACCTTGTTCTGCCGATAGTCCTGCGAGGGAATGACCGCCACCAGACGCCCACCAAGCTCCAGCACAACGTCGGCGAACAACGAGTCCGAGCCCTTGGCGAGGCAAGAGACACCGGTCAGCCCGCCACCGGCGTACGGCTTGAGCGTCTCACGCAGAGCATCGCGCACCAGCGCAGCGCTGGCCCCGGTCAGATCCATGTGCCCGGTAACGGCGATCGTGGTCACGTTGCTCCCTCAACTCGACTGCACAGCACAAAGCGCACTGATACCGGAAGTCACCTCGTACTGCGCCCCAGCCCGGGCGGGGTCCCGAGGCGTACCGCCTACCCTCACCGCACGCACCGGCGGGTACGTACGCATACGAAGGAGGCGGCGATGGCAGCCTCGGAGCTACCCCCCGTACCGTCCCTCTCCGGGCAACCAAGACCGCCCACCGCCCCGCGCGTCGAGGGCTCCTGGGACGCCGGGCGCCACCGGCTGACCATCGCTCACCGCCAGACGCCCGGCACCATCTTGGGCCTGACCGAACACGGCGACCCGCTCCTGGAGACCGCCGCGGCCCACC
The DNA here is from genome assembly GCF_006539505.1 of Streptomyces spinoverrucosus. Taxonomy (GTDB): domain Bacteria; phylum Actinomycetota; class Actinomycetes; order Streptomycetales; family Streptomycetaceae; genus Streptomyces; species Streptomyces spinoverrucosus. Next base: position 24,841 of record NZ_BJND01000043.1, on the reverse strand, counting down.
GCCCGCCCGGCGGCCTGCGGACCACTGCGCTGATAGTGGTGTACGCCGTCCTGCCGGTCACAGTCGTGATGACGGTCACCCTGTGGTTCACCGCCTACGACCGGGCGGAGGCCTACCTGATCATGGTCGCCGTCGTCGGCGCGTTCGCCCTGCTGTCCTTCCTGAGCGAAGTCAGGGACACCACCGTCGTACTGCGCGCCGGCGCCCGTGCCATCGCCGAGGTGGACTCCGACGGTGACGGCACCGAGCTGCCCCTCTACGAACTGCGCGCGATCAGCGTCAGAAACTCGCTGCGAGGCCCCGCACTACGGCTCGTCGGACCGAACAAGCAGCGCCTCACACTCCCCTTTGGGCTTCTGGAGGCCAACCAGCAGTTGTGGGACCTGGTCTACAACGGCATACGTCACTCGGAGGCCGCCGGAGCCGAGATCGACGCCCACACCCGACAGGTACTTGGCCTTCCGTTACGTGCCCCCGAGACCAACCCGTAGTTGCGATACGTACTACGACCGGCCGGACGGTTCGTTGGAGAAGGCCGGGGAAGAGCTGCGCGTGCGTACCGTGCACGGCGTGGACGGTACGCGCACGGTGCTTACGTACAAGGGTGCTGTCGTCGACGAGGGTTCTGGTTCCAAGCCGGAGTACGAGACCCGCGTCGAAGATGCCGAGACAGCGCATGCCATCCTGCGCGGGCTCGGTCATGTGGGGGTGATCGCGTTCGAGAAGCGGTGCCGGAACTACGAGTTCGAACGTACGACCGACAGGTGCTCGCCACCCTGGTCCGTGTGCCGGAGATCGACGGTACGTTCCTGGAGGTCGAGTGACGCGCGAGCTGTACACGGACGCCGTTGCGGCGCAGCGGCGACGCTGACGGCCAAGCGGCCGCGAGGCGGCCCGCCGGTGAGCGGGTTCACCTCGCGGCCGGGAGCTGTTGCTCGGGGTCAGGCGAAGGTGTGCTCGACCCGGTTCACCGTGCGGTTCGCGTCAGTTCCGTGGGAGACAGTGCCACGTGAGGCCATTGGGCGAGATCGCGTTGCATCTGGCGGTCGTGCGTGGCTACGACGATGGCCGCGCCGGTCGCCCTGAGCGCGTCGGTGAGTTCGTCGACCAGGGTGATGGACAGGTGGTTGGTGGGCTCGTCCAGGAGCAGGACGTGCGGGCGGGCGGAGAGGGCGCAGGCCAGGTCGAGGCGGCGTTGCTGGCCCATGGACAGCTCGGCCACCGCCTTGTTGGCGTCGCGTGAGGTGAGCAGGCCCAGCGCCGTCAGCCCTACCGTCTCGCTCTCCCTCAGCACACCTGCGGTGACCAGGCGCGCGAGGTGCGCGTCGTAGACGTCTCGCGCCCGCCGGTTCGTGGCCTCGGGCGACTCCTGCCCCAGCAGGTGGACCCGCGCCTTGCGCGCCCGGCGTACCTGTCCCGTGGCCGGAGCGAGTCGCCCCGCCAGCACGGACAGGAGCGTTGACTTGCCCGCGCCGTTCGGTCCGGTGATCGTCAGTTTGTCGCCGGATTTCAGGGACAGGGAGGTCGGCTCGTGCAGCCGCGCGGCAACGGTCACCTCCTCGGCGCGCAGCAGCACGGCACCGGGCAGTGCGGGCAGGTCCGGCATGGAGAAGCGCAGCGGCGGTACGGGCGCGGTGACTTTGTGCCGCTCCAGGTCTTCCTGACGGCGGTGCACGGAGCGGGCCAACGCGCCGGCGCGGGTGGCGCGCTGGTGCTTGCCGGTGCCCTTGTCCGGGCGCCAGCCGGTGACCAGGCGGTTCTGCGCTTCGGACAGGGCCTGCTGGAGGCGGAGGTGTTCGGCCTGCTGCTGCTCGTACTGGGCCTCCCACTGGCTCCGTTCGGCCTCGCGTCCCTCCCGGTAGCCGGTGTATCCGCCGCCGTAGACGCGCGGGGTGCCGTCGCGGGTGGGGTCGAGGTCGAGCAGGGTGGTGGCCGCGTCCGACAGCAGTGCCCGGTCGTGGCTCACCACGACGACGCCGCCGGCGTGGGCCCGCAGCCGGGCGGTGAGGTACTCCAGGCCCGCGAGGTCGAGGTGGTTGGTCGGCTCGTCGAGGAGCAGGAAGTCGTACTCGGCCCCCAACAAGCAGGCCAGGCGGACCCGGTAGCGCTGGCCCACCGACAACGTGCTGAGCGGCCGGGCGCGGTCACTGACGGCGCCGAGTCCTTCGAGGGCGACATCGACGCGGCGATCGGCGTCCCAGGCCTCCAACGCCTGCGCCGCTTCCAGTGCGTCGGCGTACTCCCGTTCGGCGCCGACCCGCTCTTCGGCGAGCGCCGCGGCGGCCGCGTCGAGGCGCTTCAGGGCCGCGCGGGCGTCGGCGAGGTGCTCGTCGATGAAGTCGCCGACGGTGCGCCGGTCCGCCGTCGGCATCTCCTGTTCGGCCAGGGCGAGGGTCCCCACGCGGTGCACTGTCCCCTCGTCCGGGGCCAGGCTGCCGGCCAGGACGTGCAGCAGGGTCGACTTGCCGCGCCCGTTCTCGCCGACGATGCCCCAGCGGGCGCGCGGAGAGACGTTCATCTCGACGCCGGACAGCACGGTACGGCCCCCGCGGTCGACGCGGACACCGGCGCACGTCAGCTGGGCGCGTTCGCGGGCGGGCAGGGTGATGGCGGTCATGCGTTCTTCCTCCGTGAAGAAGGCGCACTTCACCCTGGGCCGGAAGAAATCCGGAAAAAGGGAAATGAAAGGAAAGAAGGGGGAAGCGGCCTTCGGTCTGACGACGGCCGGCCCCTCTCACGGGGTGGCCACGGACAACACCTCGACTCCCGCCGCCTCGACCAGAGTGGGAGGAGCGGGGCCAGTGGGGCCCGTCAGACGAACAGGAAGATGCAGTACACGCCGTAACTCACGTTCCCACGGTAACAGGGCCCAGGTCGCGCCGGGCCGGCCTGTGCGCGCACTCCCACGGCGTGGACCGACGAAGGCTGATCGCCCTCAGGCGCGCAGAGCGGCGTCGAGATCGCGGATGAGTTCTCCCACGCGTCCGCCTCCGGGAGGCGCGGCGGGCAGGCGGTCGAGTACCTCGGTGACCGCTGCCGGTGCGTGCTGACGCGCCCATTCGAGGGTCCCCGCGGCTACGCGCTCGTCTTCTCCGGACAGCTCTTCCGCTCGTGCCGCATGCGCCGCCGCGCCGAGAATGTGTTTCACCTGGTGGGCGCTCGCCTTGGGATGGAGATATGCAGCGGCGGCCGCATGACTTGCCGCGCGTGCCGCGTCGACCGCGGCGGGTTCGGCGGCCTCTTGTGCCGCTTTGTACGCCGCCCAGGCGCGCTGCCGCAGAGCGGCCGTGCGTCTGCCGCCCCCTGCGAAAGCGTCCGCGGCATCGATCGCCTCGCGAGGGCGCGTGTCCGCAGGGTGACTCTGCTCGAAGAGCGACAGCACCCTGCGTGCGCAGTCTGCGGCATAGCCCGCGATTTGCCGGAGTTCGTGTTCGCTCAGCTCTATGTCGGCCGACTCAGGGGGCATGGGCCCAATACTGCCGCAGGACACACCGGTTGCCAGCGGGTCGGTTGCGCCACCGCCGCAGCAGGGTCCGTGCCGACGCTGCGGTTCAGCGGGCCGCCGCCCCGAGCGCCGTGCGCAGGTGGCCGTTGGACTCCTCCAGGAGGCGGGCGGCCGTGGCGCCGTCCACGCCGCCGATGATCGTCAGGATGGCCGCCTTGACCTCGCCGTCGGTGGCGGCGAGGGCCCGTTCGATCTCATCGTCCGACGCGCCCGTGGCCAGGGCGACGATACGGCGGGACCGGGCGCGCAGCTTGTCGTTCGAGGCGCGTACGTCGACCATGAGGTTCCCGTACGTCTTGCCCAGCCGGATCATCGTGATCGTCGAGAGCATGTTGAGGACCAGCTTCTGAGCCGTGCCCGCCTTCAGGCGGGTGGAGCCGGTGAGCAGTTCGGGGCCTACGACGATCTCGATGCCGTGGTCGGCGGCGGCCGCGAGGGGGCTGTGCGCGTTGCAGGCCAGGCCGACGGTCAGGGCGCCGCGCGCGCGGGCGTGCTCGACGGCGGAGACGGCGTACGGGGTGCGGCCGGAGGCCGAGACGCCGACCACCGTGTCGTCGGGGGTCAGCCGCAGCGCGTCCAGGTCCTGCCGGGCGAGGTCACCCGAGTCCTCGGCACCCTCGACCGAGGTGACCATGGCCTCCGGGCCGCCCGCGATCAGGCCCACGACCCGGGTGGGGTCGGTGTTGAAGGTGGGCGGGCACTCGGAGGCGTCCAGCACGCCCAGGCGGCCCGCCGTACCGGCACCGGCGTAGACGAGCCGGCCGCCGCGGGACATGCGGGCGGCGATGTCGTCGATCGCCGCGGCGATCTGCGGCAGCCGCTGGGCGACGGCTGCGGGGACGAGGGCGTCCTCGCCGTTCATCAGCTGCGCGATCTCCAGGGTGGGCAGCCGGTCGATCTCGGCCAGCTCGGGCCGGAACGCCTCGGTGGTCAGGGACTCCAACTGGGCTTGCACTTCACGGGGGTCGGAGGTGGAGGTCATGGAGAAGCGGCTCTTTTCGATGTCTGTTCAACGTCTTCTTGGTACGGGCCGGGTCGCGCCCGAGGGGACGTACAGCGCTTCCGGCCCCGTGCGCTACCGCGGCCCACTCCGATGCCGATGAGCCAACGCCTCGTACGAAGCGGCCAGCGCCGGCGCCGTCGTCTCGTACGTCCGCTGCGCCACCCCCACGAACAGACAGTCCACCACCAGCAACTGACTGGTCCGCGACGACATCGCCGCGGGCCGCAGCTCGCTCTCCCGAGCCGTGGACGTCGTCAGCACATGGTCGGCGTACTGCGCGACGGGCCCGTCCGGGCGGCCGGTGATCGCCACCGTCGTGGCTCCGTGCTCGAAGGCCACCCGCAGCGGCTCGATGACATCACCCGTCGACCCGGAGTGCGTGATCGCGATGGCGACATCCCCGGCCCGCAGCTGCACGGCGTTGGTGACGGCCAGGTGGGGATCACTGTGCGCGTGGGCTATGAGCCCTATGCGCAGCAGCTTCTGGGTGAGGTCCTGCGCGACCAGCCCGGACGCGCCGATGCCGTACACATCGGTGCGCCGGGCGGCGGCGAGCGCGGTGACCGCCGCGCCGAGCTGCACGGTGTCGAGTCCGGCCGCCGTGTCGGCGAGGGTCTGCTGTTCGTCGTAGGCGAGCTTGGCGACGACGTCGGCGATCGGGTCGTCGACCGCGATGTCGGTCGTGATGGCGGGGGCGCGCCCGGACTGCTGCTGGGCGGCTAGGCCGGCGAGGGCGAGGCGCAGGTCGCGGTAGCCGGGGTAGCCGAGGAGGCGGGCGGTGCGGACGACGGTGGCCTCGCTGGTGCCGGTGAGCTCGGCGAGGCCGGTGACCGTGAGGGCCGCGCAGCCGGCCGGGTCGTGCGCCACGGCCTCGGCGACGCGCTGCATGGAGCGGGTCATGGACGGGGCGAGCGTACGCACCTTGGCGGCGAGGGCGGCGGGCACGGGCGGGGTGGTGCGGGGCCCATCGGCCCTGCCCGAAGCGCCACCCGACGCCTTGCCCGAAGCGCCGCCCGAAGCGCCGCCCGACCCCCTGCCCGAAGCGCCGCCCGAAGCCCTGCCCGACGTGCGCTCCGAAGCACTGCCGAAAATTTCCTTCACTTCACGGGTCACAGTTGAAAGATATTTTCGGCTCGGCGTTGTGGTCAAGAGTGCGCACAATAGGGGCATGGACCCCATCAGCCCCCTGGAGCAGGCGCTGCACGCGGCCCGCGCCCTCGTGCTCGCCGACCTCGTCGCGGGCCAGGTCGCCGAGGCGGACGTCGTCTCGCTGGTCGAGGAGTCCGTCGTACAGCGGCGCTGGTGGGTCGAACAGTGGCCGGACGGCGTGGAGTACGTCGCCGGGCTGATCGCCCAGGACGTCCAGGACGCCCTGCTGGAGCGCTACGGCCGCTGGCCCCTCTGCCCGGTCTGCGGCTCCGGCGACCCGCACGCCCTGGACGTCGAACCGGAACTCGGCCCCGACCCGCACTGGGTGTGCACCAAGGCCGGCGTGAAGGTCGCGGCGGTCGGCTCCCTGGGGACGTGCTCGGGCGGGCCGCCCTCGTCGTGACCATCTACATCGACCCGCCGACCTGGCCCGGCCACGGCCGCATGTGGTCCCACCTCGTCAGCGATGTCTCGTACGACGAACTCCACAAGTTCGCCGAGGAGTTGGGCGTCCCGCGCCGCGCCTTCGAGCGGGATCACTACGACATCCCGTCCCACCGCTACGCCGACGCGGTCGCCGCCGGTGCGGTGGAGGTCAGCAGCCGGGAAGTGGTGCGGCTGTTGCAGGGGGCGGGGTTGCGCAGGCCGAAGGGGCGGGGCTCAGGGCCGTCGTAGCTCGTAGGCCATCTGGTCGTCGTCGCCGTCGCCGCTCACCCGTACGAACCCGGCTCGTTCCAGCACCCTTTGCGACGGTACGTTGTCCCGCTCCACCGTCGCGAACAGGGACCGTACGTCCTCCCGGGCCAGGGCCCAGCCCGCCAGCGCGCGCAGGGCCTCGGTGGCGTAGCCATGGCCGCGGGCCGGTTCGGTGAGGTCGTAGCCGATCTCCGCGCGGCCGTCCTCGTCGGGGGCGCCGTGGAAGCCGATGCCGCCGATCGCGCGGCCGTCCTCGTGGCGTACCAGCACGAAGAGACCGAACTCCGGGCGATGCACGCCCGACTCGTACGCCTTCACCGTCATCCCCGCCGCCTCGCAGGTGCCCTCGAACGGGCCGCCCTCGACCCACGCGAACCCGCCGTCGCCGCCCGTGGCGAGGTCGGTGGCCGCGAGGGGGGTGACGCCTTCCAGGGTGAGGCGGTCGGCGGGGATGACGAGGTTGTTGCTCCAGCGCCAGCCGGTGACCGGGGCGCGGCCCGGGAGGTCGCCGCGACCGGTAGCCCACAGGAGGGTGCGCCAGGGGTCGGTGGCGGGCTGGATGTGCGGGAAGATCGTTCCGAGGACGAACGTGGACAGCTCGGCGGGTGGTTCGTAGGCGAGGTCGAGGCCCTCGGCGATGTCGTGCGTGTGCAGAAGCACTTCGGCGACGCCCATCGCGGCGAAGCCGACAGGGCCTGCGCTGCGGAAGGGGTACGGGTGGAAGGCGCGCACCTCGCGGGGCGTGGTGCGGATCGCCGCCGTGAGCAACGCGCCCGTCGTCTCGATGACGTGGAGTACGCCGTCGTTGTCGGCCGGGTCGAGACCGTCGGCGCCGTCGCCGTCGAGGGTGATCTCGAAGGGGACGTACGCGTCCTGCGCACGCCCGGCGAGCTGCCCCGCGTACGCCAGCAGGTCGCTCGCGATGTGAGCGGCCGTCTCGCGGCAACTCCACGTCAGCCGACCGGCCTTGACCGCCCGCCAGTCGCGATCCGTCGCCGTCCGCAGCACCGCGACGGCGCCCGCGACGGCCTGCTGTACCTGTTCCCCACCCATGTCCGCCATGCCGGGCAGGCTAGGCGACGGGGTGCCTTCAGGACGACAGGATTTCCAGCTCGGACGTGATGTTGTAACGGGCCGTCGCCTCCCAGTGCTCCGCGCCGTACGGGGTGCGGAACAGGTGGGGCAGGGCGAGCAGGTCGCGCAGGACGGCGGAGCGGCCCGTGCGGAAGGCGTCGGAGGGGACGAAGCCGTACTCCTCGCGGACGGCCGCCGTGTAGGCGGCGTACTTCGACGGCGGCGAGGCGAGGATCGCGAGGTCGGCGTCGCACAGGACCTGGCCGTTGCGGTCGTCGTCGGCCGGGGCGTGGCCCGCGGTGAGCCGGACCAGGCGGGCGACCTCGGCGGTCTTCGCGGCGGACACCCCGGCCTCGTCGAGCGCGCGTTCGGCGAGCCGGGCGGAGCGTTCCTCGTTCTCGGAGCGGTCGGGGAGATAGACCGCGTCGTGGAACCAGGCGGCGAGGCGGACGAGGTCGGGGTCGTCGGCGTACTGCTGCAGTACGTCGATGTGGTCGAGGACCGCGGTGAGGTGGGCGAGCGTGTGGTAGTGCCGCTGCGGCTCCTGCCAGCGGGCGAGGAGGTTGTCGGCGTACGGGGCCGGGTCGGGGCCGCCCTCGGGGGCTCGGGCGGCTTCCAGTGTCTGGACGAAGCGGGCGCGGAGGGTGTTGAGGGTGCTGGGGTCGGGCATGCCGTCAATTCTGCGCCTAGCGTGGGGGCATGACTTCTGCTGACATGCACGGCGAGGTACGGGACCCGGAGCTGCCGGGGCGGCTGCTGGTGGTGGAGCGGGATCAGCTGATCCCCTGGTTGCGGGGGCGGACGGACGGGGACTTCGCGACGCCGACGGAGGCGTGTCCGGGGTGGACGGTGCGGGATGTGCTGGCGCACTGTTCGTCGGCGCTGATGCGGGCGGTCGAGGGGCGGTTCGAGGAGGGCGTGTTCTCGCCCGAGTCGAACGACCGTGACATCGCCGAGCGCGCCGACTGGACGAACGCGCAGGTCGTCGACGAGCTGGAACGCGGCATGACCGAGGCGGGCCCGGTGATCGCCAAGGCGGGCGGCACGCTGGACGGGCTGGCGCTGGGGGAGTGGGTGCACGCGGGGGACGTGCGCGAGGCGCTCGGGGTGCCGGGGGCGTACGCCGGGGTGGGGCTGCCGTACGCCCTCGATCTGCTGGCCCGGATCACGCGGGAGCGGGGGCATGTGCCGCTGCACGCCGACCTCGACGACGTCGACCAGCCGCTGCGGTTCGGGGACGGGAGCGGGGAACGGACGCCGGGGCGGTACATCGGGGATGCGCCGACGCTCGTACGGCTGTACGCGGGGCGGCCGGTGGACGCGGCGGGGTTCGAGCTGGCGGGGGTGGGGGTGGGGGAGCTGAACATCTTCGGGTGAGCTGATCACCTTCGGGTGGGCTGATCACCTTCGGGTGAGCTGAACATCTTCGGCTGCGCGATGCGCCTCCGGCCCCGGCGCCGGTACGACGCCGTCTCGCGGGCTCGATCCCCGCGGGCGTACCCTGATATTGGACTAGACCTGTAGCCGCTTCGGGGAATGCCCAAGAAAGGGGTGCCATGAGCACGCGTGCAGTCCTGGAGGTGATCGCCCTCGACGCCGAGGACGCGGTCGCCGCCCAGGCCGGAGGCGCGGATCGCCTCGAACTGGTCACCGACATGGCGGCGGACGGGCTGACACCGTCCGTCGAGACCTTCGTCGCGATCCGGGCCGCCGTCGACATTCCGCTGCGCGTGATGCTGCGGCTGGCGGACGGGTTCGCCGCGGGCGACGTGGCGCGGCTCGTCGAGGTCGCCGGGCGGATGCGGGAGGCCGGGGCCGAGGAGTTCGTGCTCGGGTTCCTCGATGCCCACGGCGAGGTGGACCTGGATGCCGTGGAGCGGGTGGTCGGCGTGCTGGACGGGTGCCGGTGGACGTTCCACCGCGCGATCGACCGGGCGGCGGATCGGGACGCGCTGCGCAAGGCGCTGGACGGGGTGCCGGGGCTGGACACGTATCTGACGGCCGGGGCGGCCGGTGGGGTGGACGAGGGGCTGCCGGCGCTGCTCGCCGAGGCGGGGCGGCGGGGGGAGCCGGGGTACGAGCCTCGGATTCTGGTGGGCGGGGGGTTGCGGTTGGAGCATGTGCCGCGGCTGGTGGCTGCCGGGGTGGACGCGTTTCATATCGGCGGGGCGGCTCGGCCGGAGGGCTGGGAGGGGCCGGTTTCGGTGGAGGCCGTCGGGGAGTGGCGGCGGGTGTTGGACGGCGCTTGATGCCCACCCGGGCGGCCCCATGCGGCACGAGGCCCGCCGGGTTGGTCCCTCAGGTCAGCTGCTCCGGCAACGGCGCCTTGTGCGTCACCGTCAGACCCGACACCGCTCGCGTCAGGGCCACGTACAGCCGCCGCAGCCCCGTTCGTTCGTCCGGTTCGGCGTCGACGATCGCCTGGGGTTCGTCCAGGACCACGTAGTCGTACTCCAGGCCCTTGGCCAGCGAGGCCGGGACCAGGGTCAGGCGGGTGTCGTACGACGTCTCCTCGCCGGGGGCCAGGTAGCCGATCCCGGCTGAGGTGAGCGCCTCCGCGAGCGCCGGGATCCGGGCGTCCGCCGCGATCAGGCCGATCGAGCCCTCGTGGGTGAGCGATGCGGCGCAGGCCGCCACCACGTCCGTATCGCCCGCGACCTGCCTTACCTCGAACGAACCGGGGTTCTCCCGCACCGACGCCACCGGCGTCAGGCCCGGCGCGATGTGCGGCAGCAGCCGGGAGGCGTACGTGATGACGTCCGTCGGGACGCGGAAACCCGCCGTCAGTTCCTCGATCACCGCGTCGTCCTTGCCCAGATGGGCGAGCGCCTCCTGCCAACTGCGCGTCGCCCACGGCGTGGTGCCCTGCGCCAGGTCGCCGAGGACCGTCGCGGAGCCGGTGGTGCAGCGGCGGCCGACCGCCCGGTACTGCATGGGCGACAGGTCCTGCGCCTCGTCGAGGACGACATGGCCGAGGGACGGCGTCCGGTCGATCAGGTCCCGCGCCTCGTCGATCAGCACCGCGTCCGCCGCCGACCACTTGGCCGACTTCACCGACCGGGCCGGTCTCGCCCACAGGATCGTCTTCTGCTCGTCCTCGCTCAGTACGCCTTCCGCGTGTACGGCGAGAAAGTCCGCGTCCGTCAGCAGCCGCAGCACCAGCTTCGCCGGGTCCACGGCCGGCCAGATCGCCTTGACGGCCGCCTTCACGGCAGTGTTGCGGGCCACCGCGTCCTGCACCCGGTCGTCCGGCGCCTCACCCGACCGTTCCATCTGCACCAGCACGGCATGCGCGATCCGCTGTGGCAGGGCATCGCGGGCGGCGCCGTACCGGATGCCCCGGTCCAGCAACTCCCGCACGATCTCCTCGACTTCGTACGCCGGAACCCGCCACCGCCGTGACCCGCGCACCACGACGACCGGCTCCGTGGGCATGGTCACGTGCGCGTACAGCGCCCGGCGGACGACCTCCGCCATCCTCGCGTCGCCCTTGACGAGGGCGGCCGCCGCGTCGTCCGTGCCCCGTACCTCCACATGCGCCACCAGGTCGTCGACCGTGGCCTGGCGGACCGTCAACTCGCCCAGCGCCGGGAGAACTTGCTCGATGTAGTGCAGGAAGGAGCGGTTCGGGCCGATCACCAGGGTGCCCGTGCGGGCCAGCCGGTCGCGGTGGGCGTAGAGGAGGTAGGCGACGCGGTGCAGGCCGACCGCGGTCTTTCCGGTGCCGGGGCCGCCCTGTACGCACACCGTGCCGCCCAGTCCGCTGCGGACGATCTCGTCCTGCTCGGGCTGGATCGTGGCGACGATGTCCCGCATCGGGCCGACACGCGGGCGCTCGATCTCCTGCTGGAGCAGCTTGCTGGTCCGCGCCGCCTCGGCCGGGTCGGAGAGGTGCTCGTCCTCGTACGCCGTCAACTCCCCGCCGATGTAACCGAAACGGCGGCGCAGCGCGATGTCCATCGGGTCCTTCTTGGACGCCCGGTAGAACGGCTGTGACACCGGCGCACGCCAGTCGATGACCATGGGGTCGCCGTCCGCGTCGTGCACATGCCGGCGCCCGATGTAGAAGCGCTCGCCTTCCGCGCCCTCGGCCTGCTCGACGCCGGGGGCGTGCAGGTAGTCGAGGCGGCCGAAGAACAGTGGGGTGTCGCTGAGGTCGGCGAGGGCCTTGATGCGCTCGTCGATCTGGCGTTCCAGGATCTGCGCGTTGACCCAGTTGGCGGTGACGTCGCTGATGTCGAGCGACTCGACGTCCTCACGCATGGCCCGCAGGGCGGCACGGGACGCGGTGAGGTGGGAACGCTCACGGGCGAGCGGATCGTCGGCGGGCGTGGACAAGGCGGTGCCTCCGAAGAGCTACGGGTGCGGTGAGGGATGCCCCCGGTTTCCGTCCGGGCGGCGGCACTCCGCAAGGGAGGCGGGCAAGAGCGGAGATTCTAGGTGAGCGGCAGAGGACGGGCCAACGAATTTCTTCCCGACGGCCACCGGCTTCCCCTTGGCCCGCCTCACCGGCGTTCCCCTGGCCCGCCGTCCTGGCCTCCCCTCAGGGTCGGCCTACGGCCCCCCCGGTGGCCGCCTGCGGCTGGCTGTTGGGGCTGGTGGCTGTGGCCGTCTGCGGCTGGCTGTTCGGGCTGGTGGCTGTGGCCGTCTGCGGCTGGCTGTTCGGGCTGGTCGCCGTGGCCGTCTGCGGCTGGCTGTGGGGGCTGGTCGCCGTGGCCCCTGCGGCTGGCCGCTCGGGCTCGTCGCCGCGCCCCCTGCGGCCCGCTGCTCGGGCTCGTCGCCACGCCCCCTGCGGCCCGCCGCTCGGGCTCGTCGCCACGCCCCCTGCGCCCCCGGCCCCTCAGACCCCCTTCCCCACGCCCCCTGCGCCCCCGCCCCTCAGGGCCCGCTCCCCCCGCCCCCACGCCCGCCCCCTACGCCCCCTAGGGGCCCAGCCCTCCTCCCTCAGGGCCATGGCTCCCCCTGAAGGGCTACCCAAGGGCCACGCAGGTTCGGCCCCCAGACCGATGCCCCCTTTACGGTGCGAAATCCACCATGGATGCATGAGTGCAGCGACCTTCACCCCAGCCCCCGCGCCGGCCCGCGCCCCCGGCACATCAGCCCTCACCCCCACCCACCGTCACGGCCTCGGCGAAGCCCTGCGTGCCGTGCGGGTGTTCGCGGGTGCCGCGTTCGATGTGATCATCCTCGGTGAGTACGGCGAGGAGGCGGGCGTCCGCCGCAAGTGAGCGTCTAGTGTCACCGTGTGACGAGACGATCACGCTCGGCAGCCTCCGCGACCCTCCTCGCCGTCTCCGTCGCGGCCTTCGCCGCCCTGTGCGTCGTACAACGCCCACCCATGGCCGACGCCCTGGTGTACCGGGCCGAGGGCGCAGCCGTCCTGCACGGCCGTGACCTGTACGCCTTCACCGTCACCGAGTGGGACCTGCCCGCCACCTATCCCCCCTTCGCCGCGCTCGTCTTCACCCCCGCCGCCTGGATCCCCGTAGCGGCCCTGAAAGCCGGCTTCCTCGCGGTCAACACCCTGCTCACCGCCTGCCTGGTCCACCTCTCGGCCCGACTCGCCGGCCGCCCCCTGCGCCTCCCGGCCCTCTGCGCGGCCACCGCCCTCGCCCTGTGGCTGGAACCGGTCTTCCAGACGCTCCTCTACGGCCAGATCAACCTCGCTCTCGCCTGCCTGATCCTCTGGGACCTCACCCGCCCGCCCGGCGCCCTGGGCAAGGGCGTGGCCATCGGCATCGCGGCCGGCATCAAGCTCACGCCGGCCGTCTTCATCGCGTACCTGCTGCTGCGCGGCCGCCACCGGGAGGCCGCCACCGCCACGACCGCCTTCGCGGCGACCGTCGCCCTCGGCGCGCTGGCGCTCCCCGCCGCCAGCGCGGACTTCTGGCTGCGCCGCCTCTACGAGACCGACCGGGTGGGCAAGCCCTGGATCATCGACAACCAGTCGCTCCAGGGCCTGATCGCCCGCGCCCTGGGCGACCCGGCGCCGGGCCTCGCCTGGGTGGCGCCCGCCGTCCTGATCGCGGCCGCCGCCCTGTGGCTGATCCACCGCACGCCGGACGACCGCCACGCCCTGCTGCTGACGGCCGTCACCGCGCTGCTGACCTCACCGATCAGCTGGTCCCACCACTGGGTCTGGTGCGTGCCCCTGATCGCCGTACTCCTGGCGGACGGCCGCACCCACCTGGCGCTCACCGTGACGTTCCTCTTCACGGCCCGCACCATGTGGCTCGTCCCCCACCAGGGCGACCTGGACCTTCACCTCCCGTGGTGGCAACAGCCCCTGGCCTCGCCCTATCCCCTCGTGGGACTGGTGGTGCTGACGTCAAAGGCCCTGCGTACGGTCTTATGGAGTCAGCTCTCCGCCAGCAACTCGTCCGCGTCCATGATCCGGTACGCGTACCCCTGCTCCGCCAGGAACCGCTGGCGGTGGGCCGCGAAGTCCTGGTCGAGCGTGTCGCGGGCGACGACCGAGTAGAAGTGCGCCTGGTGGCCGTCCGCCTTCGGGCGCAGCACGCGCCCCAGCCGCTGGGCCTCCTCCTGACGCGACCCGAAGGTCCCGGACACCTGGACGGCGACGGTCGCCTCCGGCAGGTCGATGGAGAAGTTGGCGACCTTGGAGACGACCAGGACGCTGATCTCGCCCTCCCGGAAGGCGTCGAAGAGCTTCTCGCGCTGGGCGTTGGACGTCTCGCCCTTGATCACCGGCGCCCCGAGATGCTCCCCCAGCTCGTCGAGCTGGTCGATGTACTGCCCGATGACGAGGATCTGCTGCCCGGCGAACCGCCGGACGATCGCCTCCGTCACCTTCCGCTTGGTCTCGGTCGTGGAGCAGAAGCGGTACTTCTCCTCCTGCTCCGCCGTCGCGTACGCGAGCCGCTCGGAGTCCGTGAGATTCACCCGGACCTCCACGCAGTCGGCGGGCGCGATGTACCCCTGCGCCTCGATCTCCTTCCACGGCGCGTCGAACCGCTTCGGCCCGATCAGCGAGAACACGTCCGACTCACGGCCGTCCTCGCGCACCAGCGTCGCCGTCAGGCCCAGGCGGCGGCGCGCCTGGAGGTCGGCGGTGAACTTGAAGACCGGCGCGGGCAGCAGATGCACCTCGTCGTAGACGATCAGCCCCCAGTCCCGGGAGTCGAACAGCTCCAGGTGCGGATAGACACCCTTCCGCTTCGTCGTCAGCACCTGGTACGTCGCGATGGTGACCGGCCGGATCTCCTTCCTCGTGCCGCTGTACTCACCGATCTCGTCCTCGGTCAGCGAGGTCCGCTTCACCAGCTCGTGCTTCCACTGCCGGGCCGAGACCGTGTTGGTGACGAGGATCAGGGTCGTCGCCTTCGCCTGGGCCATGGACCCCGCACCGACCAGCGTCTTACCGGCCCCACAGGGCAGTACGACCACCCCGGACCCGCCGTGCCAGAAGTTCTCCACGGCCTGCTTCTGGTACGGCCGCAGCGCCCAGCCGTCCTCGCGCAGCTCGATCGGGTGCGCCTCGCCGTCGACGTACCCGGCGAGGTCCTCGGCCGGCCAGCCCAGCTTCAGCAGCACCTGCTTGATCTGCCCGCGCTCGGAGGGGTGCACGGCGACGGTGTCCGGGTCGATGCGGGTGCCGACCAGGGGTGCGATCCGCTTGGAGCGGAGCACCTCCTCCAGGACCGGGCGGTCGGTGGTGGTGAGGACGAGGCCGTGCGCCGGGTGCTTGCTCAGGGTCAGGCGGCCGTACCGGTCCATCGTGTCGGCGATGTCGACGAGCAGCGCGTGCGGCACGGGATAGCGGCTGTACGTCACCAGCGCGTCCACGACCTGCTCGGCGTCGTGCCCGGCCGCGCGCGCGTTCCACAGGCCGAGCGGCGTCACCCGGTAGGTGTGGATGTGCTCGGGCGCCCGCTCCAGCTCGGCGAACGCCGCGATCGCCCGACGGCACTCGTCGGCCTGCTCGTGATCGACTTCGAGGAGCAGGGTCTTGTCCGACTGGACGATCAATGGTCCGTTCACGCGTGGCTGCCTTTCCGGATGCTCGGTGGGGGGCCAAACGTCCAGTGTGCCTGATCCTTCTCGGAGTCCTGTAGGAGTCCGGTCGGAGTCCTACAGGATGTCTTTTCATTCGTGTGAGTGGCGTGGTTTCACCTGGACGGCGGTGGCTGCGAACAATGCAGAGCGTGCAGGCCATCACTCGTGCCCCGTCCCCGCCCACCACCACCCTCGGTTACGCGCTGTTCGCCACGCGCTGGCTGCAGGCGCCGCTGTACTTCGGTCTCGTGGCAGCCCAGGGGGTCTATGTCTACAAGTTCTTCAACGAGCTCTGGGCGTTAATCGTTCGCTGCGTCACCGGGCAGGCGACGGAGACCTACGTCATGCTCGCCGTGCTCAAACTCGTCGACGTCGTCATGATCGCCAATCTGCTGATCATGGTGATCGTCGGCGGCTACGAGACGTTCGTCTCCCGGATCGGCCTCCAGGGCCACCGTGACCAGCCGGAATGGCTCTCGCACGTGAACTCCAACGTGCTGAAGGTCAAGCTGGCCACCGCCATCGTCGGTATCTCGTCCGTCCATCTGCTGCAGATGTTCGTGGATGTGCACCACACCTCACGGCACTCCCTGCTGTGGGGCACGGTGATCCACATGGCGTTCATCGTGTCGGCCGCGATCCTCGCGTACATGTCGGGGCCGATGGCGGCGCAGGCCGAGCGGGCCCACCAGTCCTCCCATCAGCCCCAGCAGTCCTCCCACCAGCCCGAGCAGCGGCACGCCGCCGAGGACGCTCCGCCCGGGAGGGCCGTGATCCCGGCCCAGCGGGAGGAGGTGCCGAGCGCCGAGGCGCGGCTGCGGGCGGCCGGGTTCCCCGCCCGCAAGCTGCTGGAGGACTTCGACGCCGAGCACCCGCGGTCCTTCGACCGGGAGGCCGTGGCCCGGCTCGGCAAGCTGGACTTCGTAGTCGCCCGGCGCAACGTCGTGTTCGTGGGGCCGCCGGGCACCGGCAAGACGCACCTCGCCATCGGCCTCGGCGTGCGCGCCTGCCAGGCCGGTCACCGGGTGCTGTTCGCGACCGCCGGTGAGTGGGCGGCGCGGCTGGCGAAGGCGCAGGCCGACGGCCGGCTCGGGGAGGAGCTGCACCGCCTCGACGTCTACCCGCTGCTGATCGTCGACGAGGTCGGCTACCTGCCCTTCGACGCCGACACCTCGCAGCTCTTCTTCCGGCTGGTCGCGCACCGCTACGAGCGCGGCTCGCTGATCGTCACCGGCGACCGCCCACTGGAGCGGTGGGACGAGGTGTTCGGCGGTGCGGCCGCCCCGGCGATGGTGGACCGACTGGCCCATCACGCCGAGGTCGTCCGCCTCGAAGGGGACAGCTACCGGATGCGCCGGGCTAGTTCAGAGTGGGCAGGGTGAGGTTGTTGACCAGCGGCTGAGCGAGGACATGTCCGTCGACATTGACGAGGGGTCCGCCCGCCGCCCCCGCGATCGGGAGCGGCGCGGCAGTCGGCGCCGCCGAGGCCTTGGGCGCGAGCGCGACGACAAGGGCGGCCGTGGTCACCACCGCGGCGGCGGAGAGGGCGATGGCACGGTGGGCGCACGGGGGGAGCTTGGAACGCATGGGGACGCCAGGGCCTTTCAGGGGTTCGTCTCGGGGGTTCGTCTCAGGGTTTCGTCGGGCGGGCCGGACCCGGGACGCAGGGACCGGCCCGACGGGTGTGCGGGGGGTACGTCAGACGGCCGGGAGCTCGATGATGATCCCGGCGACTTCAAGGGCGGCGGCCTGAGTGGTGAGGGCGCCGAGCATCACGGCTGTGGCGGCCAGTACGGCGGCGACACGACGGGCAGCTCGCATGGGGGGTTTCCTTTCGGATGCGCTCGCCCGAACTCCTCCGAGTACGGGCTTGATCAGGACATCCGGTGGCTGCCCGGCCCCCCGTACGGCGATGCGGGATGTGCCGGAAGCTCCCTCATGGGTGGGAAGGGCCCGGCGTGGCGTGCATGAATCCCGGCGTACGCCCGCACGGGTGAGGTCCTAGTCCTCCGCCAGCTCCGCCACCCCCGTGATCCGGTGCAGCGGATACGTGCGGACCTCGTCCGCGGTGTGGTCGTACGCCGTCACGAAGCCGCCCTCCACCCGCACCGGCGCGATCACCCGCTGACTGGCGGCGCCCTCGGCGTTGACGTACCCGATCCACAGGGCCTGGCCGGTCAGGACGGCGGCCTGCATGGTGGCGAGGGTCTCGGCGGAGCTGGTGCGCGGCAGGCCGCCGCCGGTCGCGGTGGGCGTGGGGGACTTCCGTGGCGTCGTCGAGGCCAGATCTCCCGCGCGGATCGCGCGGATCGCGGCCCCGAGGAGCGTGGCGTCGGGCGCGGGCGGCCCGTCCGGCACCGGCTCCGGCGGCGTGCGCGGCGGGGAGCGGTGGGCGTGCGCCCGCGTGATCAGTACGTCGCCCTCGGCGGACTCGGCGGCGGGCGCGAAGCCCATGCCGCGCAGCCCCTCCAGCAGCGTCGCCGGGTCGGCCTGCGCGGCCAGCACGGTCGGCGCGAGGCGGCGCAGCCGCAGTCCGGCGGACCGCTTGTCGGCGAGGATCTCGTTGAGCAGCGCGTCGTCGTCGCAGCGCACGTACGCCGAGGCCGCGCCCACCCGGAGGTGCCCGTGCCTGCGGGCCACGTCGTCGATCAGGTACGCCAGCGGCTGCGGAACCGGCGTACGGGAGTGCTCGGCGAGGAAGGCGTGCAGGTTGGAGGCGCTGCGCCCGGCGTCCAGAGCGCGGCGTACGGAGGCGGGCGTGAAGCGGTAGACGGTCGCCCCGCCCTTGGACTCCACGTCGGCGAGCACACCCAGCAGGTCCGCGAGGTGCCGCTGCAACGGGCCCGGCGCCACCGCCGTCAGATCGGCCTGGAGCAGGACGTGGTCCAGCGGCTCGGGCAGCAGCGGGGCGAGCAGCCGGGCGGCCGTGACGGAGGCGACGGACTGCTCGGCGGGCGTGAGGGGTTCCAGGGGCGGGGTGGGGCGGTGGTGGACGGGGAGTTTGTCGCCGGGCCCCTCGGGGTCCTCGGTGGGCGCGTGCGCCGGGGCGTGCGCCCCCAGCAACGCCCGCCCGTGCGCCGAGAGCGCCCCCCGCCCGGTCACCCCGAGCAACTCGGCCTCGGACAGTGCCCACTGGGCGAGCCGGACCCGCAGATCGGCGTCGGGGGCAGTCTCCCGCCGCAGCGGCCGCTCCCACCGCAGCCGCGCCAGCACCGATTCACCCGCCGCGGCCGCCCCCTCCGGCAACTCCGCGAGCAGGCTCAGCACCCGGTGCCGTACCTCCGGAGCCGCCGACCGGTCGAGCCCCGGTCCCAGCGCGGCCAGCGAGCGGTCCTTCGCGTCCCGGCCGCCCACCAGCCCGGCCGTCCGGGTGGCCGCCAGCCATGCCTGAGCCAGCCGGGCCCAGCGCTGGGCGGCGGGCTGCTCCAGCCACTCGTCGTAGGCGGGGGTCGCCGCGTACCGCTCGTCGGCCTCCCCGTCGGAGGCGATCAGGCCCGCCGCGTAGGCCAGTTCGACCCAGAAGGCCGCGACCGGCTCGGACACGTCGAGCGCGACGGCGGTCCGCTTCAGGTCACGGACGCTCAGCCCACCCGCGCGCAGCACCGCCGGGCCGCCCTCGTCCCAGTCCTTCAGCAGCTCCTCGACGGTCGCCAGGGCGGTGTACGCCTGCCCGGCCGCCGTGGCGTCCACAACCTGTGGACGGTGCGCGGCCGCCGCCTCCACGGGCGGCGGCACCGGCTCCGCCGTGCGGTGCGCCCTGCCGCCCCGCAGGTGAAGGGCCACCTCGCGGGGGAGTACGACCGTGCCGGGCGCCGTCGGCAGCAGCAGCCCGCGGTCCAGCAGCCAGCGCAGCCGGGGTGCCGGGTCGGCGGTGACCTGGCCGTACGGCGGCCCCCACACAAGCCGCTCCAGCACCTCCACCGACTCGGCCGGGGCCTCGTCGAGCAGCGCGGACATCCGCTTGCGGTCGGTGAACAGCGCGGTGAGCGCGGCCGCAGCGGAGACGGAGTCGGGCGTGGAGGACAGCCCGGCGGCCGTGACGAGTTCCTGGATCCGGCCCGGTGACATGCCCGCCGTCGCCTCCTGGACCGTCGGGCCAAGCCCGGTCGGGGACGGATGCTGCGGGGTCGGGGCGAGCAGCTCACGGGCGGTGCGCACCAGGCGCAGCCGGTCGTCGGCGCCCCACACGAGGGCCTGCTCGCGCAGCGTGCCGAGGCCGCGCGGCAGGGCGGCGGCGACGAGAGGGTCGCCGTCGTCGCCGGCCATGAGCCCGAGCAGTTCCTCGTACGTCGCCGGATCGGCCGCCACGGCCAGCGCCTCCGCCGCCTGCAGCGCGAAGCGGTCCAGCCGCTCCAGGGCGCGGACCACCGAGGCACGGGTGCCGGCGCGGGTGGCGAGCTGGGTGAGGTCGGTGGGGACGGGCGTGATGAGATCGGGCCGGCTGCGCAGGAGCGCGGCCAGCGAGGCGTCGTCCCGCGCGCGAAGCGCCTCCGCGAGGGACCGCGGGGCCGCCGGCTTCTCCTCGGTGCTCATCCGGTCAACGGTAGCGGGTCGGCGCCGGGGCGCGCGGAGCATCCGCATGCCGGGTGGGGCCCGGCGCCGACAGGCTGCGGCAGTACGGCGAACCGCTGGATCACCCTGCGCTAACGTCGTGGCACGGGGATTCCGGCACACCCGCCCCGGAGGGGACAGCGTGGGGATCGAGAGCGACAAGGTCGTCTACGAGTATCTGAGCCGCGTCGGTGACGTGGCTCAGCAGCGGCAGCTGCCCTCCGCCACCCGTATGCGCCTGGTCTCCCAGCTGCGCGACGAGATCGACCGGCGCCGCGCCAAGGCCGTCGTCGACAGCCCCGCCGCCGTCCGCCGCATCCTGGACCGTATCGGCAGCCCGGACGAGGTGGTGGCCGCGGCGGGGGAGGGTGGCGGTGCCGTGGAGTCGCCGTCCGCCGCCGTGCCCGTACAACGAGACAGCCAGGGGAAGGGCAAGGGGCTGCGCCGAATCGTGCCGCGGCCCCGGCCCGCCGAGCCGGAGACCTCGCCCGCCGACGCCCCCGCCCCGCCGCACCGCGCGGGCGAGCACGAGCTCGGGGACAGCGCCACCCAGCCCGACTGGTGGCGGGTGGACAGCAGCCCCTTCGGCGTCGGCGACAGCGTGCCCGGGTTCGTCGGCGGCGTGGAGATCCCGGAGCTGCTCAGGCCGCCGGAGGACGAGAAGGACGCCGACCCCGAGCCGGCGGCCCAGAAGACCCCGGAGCCCGACCCGGCCCCCGACGCCGGACAGCCCGCCCCGCGCCGCCGGCTCCTGCCGACCCCCGGCACCTGGAACAACCCCCTCCTCCTGCTCGCCGCCGCCCTCCTCGTCGCCGGTGCCGTGCTCGGCAACCTGCTCCCGCTCGCCGTCGGCTGGCTCATCGCGTACGCCTCCCGCCGTCTGACCAGGTGGGAGATGAAGCTGGCGGTGATGATCCTGCCCGGCGCCGCGGTCGCCGCCGGTTTCGTCTTCCTGTGGGGCAGGCTCGACGGCCGCTGGGGCACCCCCATCGCCGACGGCCACATGAACGACGCCCTCGCCGAGACCTGGCCCTGGGTGGTGCGGGGCGCTGCCGTGGCGTCGGCGCTGTTCCTGGTGTGGCGCTCCCAGAAGAAGAGCTGAGGGCCGCAGTTCGCGGGCCCGGCCCTCACACCCTGTTCACCCGGGCCATACCCCCACTCGGCACAATGGCCCCCATGACCTCGCGCCCGCTCACCGTCGGCTTCGATCTCGACATGACGCTCATAGACTCCCGCCCCGGCATCCACGCCTGCTACCTGGCGCTGGCCGAGCGGACGGGGACGTACATCGACGCCGACCTCGCGATCACCCGGCTGGGGCCACCGCTGGAGGAGGAGCTGCGGCACTGGTTCCCGGAGACGGAGGTCGCCGCCGTGGCCGATGTCTACCGGGCCATGTATCCGACGATCGCCATCGCCGCGACCCCCGCCATGGCCGGCGCGCACGAGGCGATATCGGCGGTACGGGCGGCCGGTGGACGCGCGGTCGTGGTCACCGCCAAGTACGAGCCCAACGCCAAGCTGCACCTCGCCCACCTCGGCATCGAGCCGGACGCGGTGGTCGGCGACCTGTGGGCGGAGGCGAAGGCGGCGGCGCTGCGCGAGCACGGCGCGGGCGTGTACGTCGGCGACCACACCGGCGACGTCCGCGGCGCCCGCGCGGCGGACGCGCTGTCGGTGACGGTGGCGACCGGCCCGTGCGACGCCGAGGAGCTCACGGCGGCGGGCGCGGACGTCGTACTCACCGGCCTGGGTGAGTTCCCGGAGTGGCTTTCGGCCTATCTCGACGCGCCGCGCGCCTGACGCCGCCCCGCCGCGATCGACCGGAACAGCCCCGCTCCGGCGATGAGGAAGCCGACCCCCATGAGCATGCTCAATCCGAACATGTACGTCGGAAAAGGCGTCGTACCGAGGAGCAGTGGAGCCACCGTGACCAGAGTGGCCACGGCTCCGACGATGAAGACGATGCCGCCGGTACGGATCAGTCGGTCACCGGGCGCGGCGGAATTCGGTTGGGTTTTGTCACGCACCGGACCAGGGTAGTTCCCAGCGCGAAGGAACAACCGGGCGACGTCTTGTCACCGGCCTGAAGACCATTAGCCTTGGTACCGGCGGGTCACGGACGACCCGCCCCAGTGCTATCAAGAGCCGTTTCAGAAGCAGTTTTCCGACGAGTACGAGGACGAGGACAGACGTGCCTACCGGCAAGGTCAAGTGGTTCAACAGCGAGAAGGGCTTCGGCTTTCTCTCCCGCGACGACGGCGGTGACGTCTTCGTCCATTCCTCGGTTCTCCCCGCCGGAGTCGAGACGCTCAAGCCGGGACAGCGCGTGGAGTTCGGGGTCGTCGCCGGGCAGCGCGGCGACCAGGCCCTCTCCGTCACCCTCCTGGACCCGACCCCGTCGGTCGCGGCCGCCCAGCGCAAGAAGCCGGACGAGCTGGCCTCCATCGTCCAGGACCTGACGACGCTCCTGGAGAACATCACCCCGATGCTCGAAAAGGGCCGCTACCCCGACAAGGCCTCCGGCAAGAAGATCGCCGGTCTGCTCCGGGCGGTCGCCGACCAGCTCGACGTATAGACCTGCTGGACCTGCGCTACGGCGCTAGGGGAAATCCAGCGCGTCCGGGCCGAGGGGCGGCACCAGCCCCTCGGCCGCCGCACGGGTGAGCAGACCGCGGACGGCCGCGTAGCCGTCCTCGCCGAGGCCGGCGGTGAATTCGTTGACGTACAGCCCGATGTGCTGGTCGGCGACGACCGGGTCCATCTCCTGGGCGTGCGCCATGACGTAAGGGCGGGACGCCTCGGGGTCCTCCCAGGCCATGTGCACGGAGGTCCGGATGGCCTCGGCGAGCCGCGTCAGCGTCTGCGCGCCCAGTGACCGCTTGGCGATGATCGCGCCCAGCGGGATCGGCAGCCCGGTGGTGTGCTCCCAGTGCTCGCCCATGTCGGCGAGCTTGTGCAGGCCGTAGTTCTGGTACGTGAAGCGCGCCTCGTGGATGACCAGGCCCGCGTCGACCTTCCCGTCCCGCACGGCGGGCATGATCTCGTGGAACGGCATCACGACGATCTCGCCGACCCCGCCGGGCAGCGTGTCGGCGGCCCACAGGCGGAACAGCAAATACGCCGTCGACTTCTCGCTCGGCACCGCGACCGTGCGTCCGGTCAGGTCGGTGCCCGGCTCCCGGGTCAGCACGAGCGGCCCGCAGCCCCGGCCCAGCGCGCCGCCGCACGGCAGCAGGGTGTAGGTGCCGAGGACGTACGGCAGCACGGCGTACGACACCTTCAGCACGTCCAGCTCGCCGCGCTCGGCCATGCCATTGGTGACGTCGATGTCCGCGAACGTCACGTCCAGTGCGGGCGCGCCGGGGACGCGGCCGTGGGCGAGGGCGTCGAAGACGAAGGTGTCGTTGGGGCAGGGGGAGTACGCGATCTGCAGACGGCTCATGCCGGTTTCCAACTCTCCAGTACGGGGGTGAGCTTCCCGAAGCCGTCCGTGAGCGCCTGAAGGGCCTCGCCGATCCGCCAGGCGGCGCGGTCGCGCGGGCCGACCGGGTTGGAGATCGCGCGCAGTTCCATCACGGGCGTGCCGTGCGCGGCGGCGGCCTCGGCGACGCCAAAGCCCTCCATGGCCTCGGCGAGGGCACGCGGGTGGTGGGCGCGCAGGGCGGTGGCGCGGGCGGCGGTGCCGGTCACCGTGGACACGGTCAGGACCGTGCCGGTGCGGGCCCCGGTGGCGGTCGCGGCGTCCCGTACGAGTGCTTGTGGCGGACGGTGGGTGACGGTGCCGAAGCCCAGGTCGGTGACCGGGAGGAAGCCCTCGGCGGTCTCGGCGCCCAGGTCGGCGGCGGTGATCTCGTCGGCGACGACCAGCGAGCCGACGGGCGCCTCGGGTACGAAGCCGCCGGCGATGCCGGTGGAGACGACCAGTTGGAAGGGGTGGCCGTCGCGGGCTGCCTCGGTCAGGGCGGTCGCGGTGCGGGCGGCGGCGCTGGCGGGGCCGACGCCCACGGCGATGACCTGCCCGGAGAATGTCCGGGCCACCGCGTCCCGCTCGGCGGGGACCGCGGTGGCTACGAGGATCCGTGCGGCGGACGTGGTCAGGCGTCCTTCTTCAGCTTGAAGGACCACAAGCCGGTGACCTCCTGCTCGCCCTCCCTGATGGAGACCAGCGTGGAGTCGCCCTGGGCGCCGTACTGGGCGTTGAAGAACACGCTGCCCGGGATGGTGCGGTAGGTCTTGTCGCTGGAGTCGGTGAGCGGCTGGCCGTTCATCAGGATCGTCCAGCCCTTCTCCGCGATCTTCGGGTCCACACCGAAGCGAACGGTTTCGTCGGGGTCGACCGAGATGGACTTGATGTCCGAGTCCTTCAGGCACTCGGTCAGCTCGGCGGTCTTCAGGGCGGCGTCGTCGCTGTAGCAGGTCGCCTCGGCGTTGACCGAGCTGGAGCCGACGGTGATCGTCGACACTGGCGTCGGCTTGTCGCAGGCCGACAGGACGAGCAGTCCGGCGGAAACGGCGCCGGCGGCGGCGACGGCGCGGCGGCGTCGCACAGCGGATTGCATGGTCATGGTCGAAGGCTATCGGGCATGTCCAGTGGCCTGCCTATGCGGGGGGCGGGGGCGTGCCGGAGGTCGGGGCGGTCGGGGGCTGGTGCGGGGACGTGCGGTGGGTCAGGGCGGTCGGGGCGGCTGGTGCGGGGGCGTGCGGTGGGTCAGGCAGGATGCGGCTGGTGCGGGGGCGTGCGATGGGTCAGGCCGGTCGTGGGCGGTGTGGGGGCATGCGGTGGGGTAGGCCAGTCGCGGGCGGGTGCGGGGGCGTGCCCGTGGGGCAGTCCACGCACCGGCGGG
>NZ_BJND01000042.1 GCF_006539505.1 Streptomyces spinoverrucosus | reverse complement strand
CTACAGCAACCACGCACCCACAGCCACAGGCCGCCGCAGGCATGGCACCGGCACCCGTAGGCCCTACCGCCACCACGCACCCACAGCCCAAGGCCGCCGCAGGCACCCGCCCCTTACCTGAACCGCACCCCCGCCCGCACATCATGCGGCTGCTCCCGATCCGACCCGCACAGCTCCTCGTTCAACTCCCGCACCAGCTGCACCAGATCGGTAGGCCGCTCCGGCCCCCACCAGTCACCGAGCAACTCGGCCAGCGACTCCTCCCGCGCCCGCGCCAGCCGTTCGGCCACCACACGCCCCTGCTCGGTCAGCACAAGGTCGAGACCGTCGCGCACGGCAAGCCGCCGCACCTCGACCTGCCGGGCCCCTTCGAGGATGACCCCCAGCGGCACGGTACTGCGCTCGGCGAGCACCCCCGGCTCCACCCGCCCGTACCTCTTGATCCGCAGCAGCAGCCAACTCGCCGCAGGCACCAGCTCGTCGTACCCCGCCCGCACCGCGATCTTCCGGTACACCTCCTGCCGCCCCTCCCGCGTCCCGAGCACCGACAACGCACGGCACACCTCGTCGTACGACGACCGCTCCACCGGATTGCTCGCGAGCGTCTCGGTGACATCGGGCGCCGTGACGGACACCCGCAGCCGGTCCTCCTTCAGGAACCACGCCAGCACAAAGGCGAGGAACGCGACAGGAGCGGCGTACAGAAATACATCCGTGATGGCAGACGCGTAGGCGTGCAACGCCGGCGCCCGCAGCTCCGGCGGCAGATCGCCGATCCCCCGCGGATCCGCCTCCAGCCCCTCGATGGACACACCGCCCGGCAGCGGCACACCACGAAAGGCGGACGCCAGCTGATCATCGAGGCGCCCCGCGAAGACCGTACCGAACACAGCGACACCGAACGCCGCCCCGATCGAACGGAAGAAGGTCGCCCCGGAGGTGGCGACGCCCAGATCCTCGTACGACACCGCGTTCTGCACGATGAGCACCAGCACCTGCATGACCAGCCCGAGCCCAAAGCCGAACACGAAGAACGAACCGCTGATCACGACGTCGGAACTGTGCTCGTCGAGCTCGTCGAGCAACAGCAGCCCGACTGTGGTGACAAAGGTGCCCACGACGGGAAAGACCTTCCACCGCCCGGTCCGGCTGACGATCTGCCCGGACCCGGTCGAGGCCAGCAGCAGCCCCAGCACCATCGGCAGCATGTGCACACCCGACATGGTCGGCGAGACACCCTGGACGACCTGGAGGAAGGTCGGCAGATACGTCATCGCGCCGAACATCGCGAACCCGATGATCAGGCTGATCGCGGCCGCGAGGGCGAACGTACGGATGCGGAACAGCTTCAACGGCAGCACAGGCTCCGCCGCCCGCCGTTCAACGACGACGAACACCACGGCGAGCACGACGGCCACCACGACCAGCCCGACGATCTGCGGTGAGCCCCACCCCCAGGTGGTGCCGCCGAGCGAGGCGACCAGAACCAGACAGGTGGCGACGGCGGCGACGAGGAAGGTGCCGAGATAGTCGATGACATGCCGGGTCGCCGTACGCGGCAGACGCAGCACACTCGCGATCACGACAAGCGCGACGACCCCCACCGGCAGGTTGATGTAGAAGACCCACCGCCAGCTCAGATGCTCGGTGAACACCCCACCCAGCAACGGCCCGAGCACACTCGACGCCCCGAAGACCGCACCGAACAGCCCCTGATACCGCCCTCGGTCACGCGGCGGAACCAGATCCCCGACGATCGCCATCGACAAAACGATCAGCCCGCCACCACCCAGTCCCTGCACCGCACGGAACGCGATGAGCTGCGGCATGTCCTGCGCGATCCCGCACAGCACGGAGCCGACGAGAAAAATCACGATGGCGGCCTGGAACAGCCGCTTCCGCCCGTACTGGTCCCCCAGCTTCCCCCACAGCGGCGTCGCGGCGGTCGAGGCCAGCAGATACGCGGTGACGACCCAGGACAGATGCTGCAGCCCGCCGAGCTCGCTGACGATGGTCGGCAGCGCGGTCGCCACGATCGTCTGATCGAGGGCGGCGAGCAACATGCCGAGCAGCAGCGCGCCGATCGACACGAGCACGTTCCCGGACACCTGCTCCCGGTCCACGGCACCCGGCACCTGCGCGGCCCTGCCGCCGTGCGTCTCCCCGACCATGCGCACCTCCGGGGCTGCTCGCCGGTCGTCACCTCCTCCATCGTGGGCGGTGTGCCCGGTTATGGCCTGTCGAGCCCTTTTGGAGGCGGTCATTCCGGCGCGATTACGGGGGCTTCGCGAACACGACGCACACGGGATCTGCATAATCTCTAGCCCACGGGGCGGCTTCTCCGGGACCACGGGGCGGCCGCGAGGGGAGGGACGGACGCGTGGCGGAGCCGAAGGGACACCAGTGCCCGGAGTGCGGGGCGCCCAGAGGGGCGGACAACACCCCGTCGTGCGCCTGCGGCGAACGCGCCGCCGAGGCCCTGCGCGACGCGCGTACGGCGGAACAGGCGGCGGCGGAGGACTTCGACCCCCTGCGCATACGCCCCTACGTCGCCCTGGACGCGACCGCACCGGACACGCCGGCCGAGGCGGCACCCCCGGCGGAACTGACCCTGCCGCTCCCCCCGCTCCCGCCGCCGCCCACTCCGACCACCACGCAGGCCACGGAACCCGAGGCACGCCCCCGCACCCCTCGCCACCGCACGGCACTGCTGGCGGCGTCCGGCGTGGTGATCACGGCGGCAGCGGCGGCAGGTTTCGCGAGCGGCCTGTTCTCGTACGAGCCCCCGGCCCGGGACAGCGCGGCTCCGGAGTCGGTACGAGAGGCAGTCCCGGAGCCCCGCACAACGCAGCCGAGCCCGACACCGACGGCAACGACACCACCGGCGACGACCCCGACACCGGAATCCCCGTCCCCGACGCCGACACCAAGCCCGACCCTGACGCTCACCACACCACCGGCGTCCCCGACACCCACGCCCACCCCCACCCAGCCGCCCCCACCCACGGCTCGCGCAACGGGCTCCCTGACCCCCTCGGCCCGGGACGAGCCCGCCCAGACCCTCCGCGGAGGCGATTCCGGCCCCGAGGTGACAGAGCTCCAACTCCGCCTGCACCAGCTGTACCTGTACAACGACGACCCGCACGGCCACTACACGCGAGAGGTCGAGAACGCCGTACGCAACTACCAGTGGGCCCGCGGCGTACAGACCGACGAACTGGGCGTCTACGACGAGGAGACCCGGGAGAAGCTGGAGTCGGAGACGTCGGAGCCCTGACGCTCGACGGCGGGGAAGGCCCCTACCCGAACGAAACCCGAATCTCCCCATCCCCCGCGGCCTCAACCCGCACCCCACTCAAATCCCCCACCAACACATCCGGCCGATGCACAGAGGCCCGCGCCCCCACCCCCACCACCCGCATCCCCGCAGCACGCCCCGCCGCGATCCCCGCCCCGGAGTCCTCGAAGACCAGGCAGTCCGCGGGAGCCACCCCCAGTTCGGCGGCCCCCTTGAGGAACCCCTCGGGGTCGGGCTTGCTCGCGCCCACGGACTCCGCGGTCACCCGTACGTCCGGCAGCGCCAGCCCCGCCGCAGCCATCCGCGCCGTGGACAGCGGCACATCCGCCGAGGTCACCAGCGCGTGCGGCAGCCCCCGCAGGGACGCCAGAAACTCCGCCGCACCGGGGATTGCGACGACGCCCTCCATGTCCGCGGTCTCCTCCGCGAGCATCCGCGCGTTGTCCGCCAGGTTCTGCTCCATCGGCCGGTCCGGCAGCAGTACGGCCATCGACGCGTACCCCTGCCGCCCGTGCACGACCTTCATGACCTCGTCCCCGTCCAGCCCGTGCCGCTCGGCCCAGCGTCGCCAGATGCGCTCCACGACGGCGTCGGAGTTGACGAGGGTGCCGTCCATGTCGAGCAGGAGGGCGCGGGCGGTGAGCACGGTGGTGGCCGTCATCGGCAGCTCCAGGACGCGGGTGAGGGGCGGCGAAGGCGCCGGGCCCGGGGGACAAGGCGGCCCCGCCCGCCGGTCAGGGAAAACGGGCGGGAGCCACTTTGTTCCCCCACGGTACAAAACAAGCCGCGCTCCCGCCACCGCCGTAGCCAACCCTTCACCTACCGTTCAGCTCACCCGGTCACGGCCTCCCAAAGGCTCCACACCCCGAGGCCGAGCATCAGCAGCGCCGCGATCTTCGTGATCAGCTCCAGCGGCACCCGCTTCATCAGCGCCCTGCCGCCGACGATGCCCAGCGCGGCCACCGCCCACAGCGCCAGCACCGCACCCAGGCCGACGGACAGCGGGTCGTCGTAGCGCGCCGCGAGATTCGCGGTCATGATCTGGGTGAGATCACCGAACTCGGCGACCAGGATGAGCATGAACCCGGCTCCGGAGACCTTCCAGAAGGACTGGTCCTGCGGCCTGCGGATCTCCTCCTCGCCGTCGTCCTTCTTCATCAGCAGCATCGCCGCGCCGCCCAGGAAGAGCACACCGGTCAGCGCGTGCACCAGTTGCTGCGGCAGCAGCGTCAGCACACTGCCCGCCGCGACGGCGAGCGCGACATGCAGCGCGAAGGCGGCGGCGACCCCGGCGAAGACGTACGAGGCGCGGTAGCGGGTGCCGAGGACGAGCCCGGCGAGTGCGGTCTTGTCGGGCAGTTCGGCGAGGAAGACGACGCCGAAGACGAGCGCCGTGACGGTGAGGCTGATCAAGGTTCCTCAATCGGTCGGGGCCACCGGCCGAGAGTCGTAAGTCCTGACGGGGATCGGACCTCGGCACGGCAGCACACGTGGCACCCGTGCCGTACGGCACGGGCGTGTACTGCTTGCCGAAGGTCTCGCCGGCCGGCCTCGCGATCGAGGCCCGCCTCCGGGCGCCGGCTCGGATCCCTCGCGGGCTGAGCAGTATGTCGACGGTCCGGCTAAGGGCTACTCCCCTTCTGCGCCGTCCATCGTACGCGACGGCCCGGAAGCCGAAAGTTCGGTCTTGAACCTTGTCGTGTCATGCACGCGTCATTAGCTTCTCACCCAACGCACACCCGTTCGCAACACGGCACCGACAGCATTCCCTCGCTCGCACGCCAACACCCCCACACTCCAAGGGAGTTCGCATGCCCAGGTTCTACGCGCGTCGACGGCTGAGCATAGTCGCGGCGATCAGCGCCTTCGTGGCCTCCGTGGCCCTGTTCAACGCCCCCACCGCCTCCGCCGCCCTCCCCACCCCCGTCAGCGGCGCCACCGCCCGCTCCTACCTCGCCCAGCTCACCGTGGCGAGCGAGGACCGCACCGGCTACAACCGGGACCTCTTCCCGCACTGGATCACGCAGTCGGGCTCCTGCAACACCCGTGAGACCGTCCTCAAGCGCGACGGCTCGAACGTCGTCACCGACTCCTCCTGCTACGCCACCAGCGGCAGCTGGTACTCCCCGTACGACGGCGCGACCTGGTACGCCGCCTCCGACGTCGACATCGACCACCTCGTCCCGCTCGCCGAGGCCTGGGACTCCGGCGCCGACAGCTGGACCACCTCCCGCCGCCAGGCCTTCGCCAACGACCTGACCCGCCCGCAGCTCCTCGCGGTCACCGACAACGTCAACCAGTCCAAGGGCGACCAGGACCCGGCCACCTGGATGCCGTCCCGCACCGCCTACCGCTGCATCTACGTGCGCGCCTGGGTCCAGGTGAAGTACTACTACGACCTCTCGGTCGACTCCGCCGAGAAGAACGCGCTCACCAACTACCTGGCGTCCTGCTAGGACCTGTCGTCCGTCGCGCGCCAGGGCCCGCGGCGCCGCCTGATCCACACGACCGGCCCTGAGCAGCCACCGCCCTGGCTTTCTGGCCCGGAACCTACCCGCCGGCCTCCGTCGTTCCGTACCGTACGGGGCGACGGAGGAGGCGAGCCGACAGGGGCGCGCCGGCCGGAGCAAAGGCGGGCGATGACGTGGCGGGACTACGCCTGGGACCACTGCTGAGATACGTCGACGACTCGACCGCGACCGTCTGGGTCGAGGCGAGCCGTCCGTGCACCGCCGAGGTGCGCTGCGCCGACGGCGCCCACGGCACGGCCCGCACCTTCCAGGTCGCCGGCCATCACTACGCCCTCGTGCCGGTGACCGGCCTGACAGCCAGGACGACGACGTCGTACGAGGTGCTGCTCGACGGCACACGCGTGTGGCCGCTGCCCGACTCACCGTTGCCGCCCTCGGTGATCCGCGCCGGGTTCGTCGACGACACCGTCAAGGTCGCCTTCGGCTCATGCCGCTGGGCCGCGCCCCCGGCCGACGGCAAGGACCCGGTCGGCCCCGACGCCCTGGACACCCTGGCCGCCCGCATCGCAGCCGCCCCCACGGCCGAACGACCGGACGTCCTGCTGCTCCTGGGCGACCAGGTCTACGCCGACGAGACCTCCAAGGTCACCCAGCGCCGACTGGCCGCCCGCCGCGATCTCAAGGAGCCGCCGGGCAGCGGAGTGGCGGACTACGAGGAGTACACGCAGCTCTACTACGAGTCCTGGCTCGACTCCCAGGTGCGCTGGCTGCTGTCCACCGTGCCCACCTGCATGATCTTCGACGACCACGACGTCATCGACGACTGGAACACCTCCGCATCCTGGGTCGCCGACATGCGGGCCACGGACTGGTGGCAGGAGCGGGTGCTGAGCGGCCTGATGTCGTACTGGGTCCACCAGCACCTGGGGAATCTGTCCCCGACCGAGCTGGCCGCCGACCCGCTCTACGCGGCCGTACGGGACACCCCGGACGCCACCGACCTGCTGCGCGCCTTCGCCCACGACGCCGACGCCAACCCGACGTCCGTGCGGTGGAGTTACCGGCGCGACTTCGGGCGCGTCCGGCTGCTGATGGTGGACACGCGCGCGGGCCGCGTCCTGGCGGAGGGCAAGCGCTCGATGCTCGACCCCGGCGAGGAGGCGTGGCTGCGCACCGAGGCGCTGGACGAGCCGGGATCGTACGACCATCTCCTCATCGGCGCCTCCCTCCCCTGGCTGCTGCCGCACCTGGCGCACGACGCCGAGGGCTGGAACGCGGCGCTGTGCCGGGGTGAGAAGGGCGAGCGCTGGGCGCGCTGGGGCGAGAAGATGCGGCGGGCGGCAGACCTGGAGCACTGGTCGGCCTTCCCGGAGTCCTTCGACGCGCTGGCGGCGCTGATCGCCGAGGTGGGCTCGGGCGACAGGGCACCGGCGACCGTGTGCGTGCTGTCGGGAGATGTGCATCACGCGTACGTGGCCGAGCCGACGTGGCCTTCCGGCGGGCCGCACGCGCGCGTGCTCCAGCTCACCTGCTCGCCGGTCCACAACTCCATCCCGTCGGTACTCAAGTGGGGCTTCCGCTTCGGCTGGAGCGGCGTCGCGCGGTTCCTGGGCCGCCGGATCGCGGGGCACGGCAAGGTGCCGCAGCCGTCGATCGACTGGCGGTGCACGGGCGGGCCCTGGTTCGGCAACCAGCTCATGACGCTGACGCTGAAGGGGCGTTCGGCACGGCTGCTGCTGGAGCACACGCGGGAGGACGGGCGGGGCGGAGCGCGGCTGACGACGGTGGAGGAGTCGGTCCTCACCACCGCATGAGGTACATCCGGGACCTGTGGGACGCGCGTTGGCTTCTGGTGTCCCCGACGGCATGATGAGGCGGGCCGTCCGCTTGGCGCGGGCGGTTCGCCGCACTGTGCCGCACCTGCCCGGGAGTCACCGCTTTGTCTGCACCGACCGCGGAGTCCATGTCGGAGCCCTCGATATCGGAGCCCTCTGTATCGGGCGCTCCCTCGGAGGCGGCACTTCTGCGGGGGCCGTCCTCGACGCCGTCGTTGGCCATCGCCCTGGTCGGTGCCGGGCCGCGCGGTACGAGTGTGCTGGAGCGGCTGTGCGCCTCCGCCGCCGAACTCCTCCCGCCCGGGACGCCGCTGACGGTGCACGTGATCGATCCGGCACCGCCCGGCCCCGGACGCGTGTGGCGCACCGCGCAGTCGGCCGAGCTGCTGATGAACACGGTCGCCTCGCAGGTGACGTTGTTCACGGACGAGAGCGTGGACTGCTCGGGGCCGATCCGCCCGGGCCCGAGCCTGTACGAGTGGGCGGACGGCGAACTCGGGCCTGACGACTATCCGACCCGGGCGCAGTACGGCCGCTATCTGGAGTGGGTGTTCGCGCGGGTGGTGCGGGACGCGCCGCCGGGGGTGCGCGTCGAGACCCACACGGCCCGCGCGGTCCGGCTCGACGACGGTCCCGACGGCTGCCAGGTCCTCGCCCTGGACGACGGCCGGGTGCTGACCGGGCTCGCCGCCGTCGTCCTCGCACAGGGCCATCTGCCGACGGCACCGGACGCGGAACAGCGGCAGCAGACGTCGTACGCCGACCGGAACGGCCTGCGGTACATCCCGCCCGCCAATCCGGCGGACGTCGACCTCACCCCGCTGTCCCCTGGCGAACCGGTGCTGCTGCGCGGCCTGGGCCTGAACTTCTTCGACCACATGGCCCTGCTGACCACCGGCCGCGGCGGCCGCTTCGTCCGCACCGGGGACGCGTTGCGCTACATCCCCTCCGGCCGCGAGCCCCGCCTGTACGCCGGCTCCCGACGCGGCATCCCGTACCAGGCACGCGGCGACAACGCCAAGGGCCCGTACGGCCGCCACGAGCCCCTGGTCCTCACACCGGAGGCAATCGCGGGCTTCCGCAAGCGCGCGGACTCCGGGGATGCGCCGGACTTCCTGGGGGAGGTGTGGCCGTTGGTGGCGAAGGAGGTCGAGACGGTTTATTACGCGGCGGTGCTGGGCGGGGACGGCGCGGGGGTGGGCGGGTCCATAACGCCGTTGGGCGGGCCTCGGGAATTCGTTGAGCGGTATCTCGCCGTTCCTCATGGCGATCCTCAGGAGGCGCGGCTGCTGGACGAGTTCGGGGTTCCGGTCGCCGATCGCTGGTCGTGGGAGCGGGTCTCCCGGCCGTATGCGGGGCGGGCGTTCGACGGGCCCGGGTCCTGGCGGGACTGGCTGCTGTCGTATCTGCGCGAGGACGCCGCGCAGGCCGCCCTGGGTAATGTGCGCGGCCCGCTGAAGGCCGCCCTCGACGTACTGCGCGACCTGCGCAACGAGATCCGGCTGATCGTCGACCACGCCGGACTGACCGGCGTGTCCCGCCGGGACCACCTGGACCGCTGGTACACCCCGCTCAACGCCTTCCTCTCCATCGGCCCTCCCCGGCGTCGCATCGAGGAACTGACCGCGCTCATGGAGGCCGGGGTGGTGGAGGTGCTCGGGCCACGGCTGGAGGTGCGGTGCGCGCAGGGGGCGTGGGTGGCGCACTCGCCGGAGGTGCCGGGGTCGGCCGTGCGGGTGACGACCCTTATAGAGGCCCGGCTCCCGGAACCCGACCTGCGCCGCACCGCCGACGAACTGCTCGCCCGCCTCCTGCGGACCGGGCAGTGCCGACCGCACACGATCGACGGATACGAGACGGGCGGGCTGGACGTGACCCGGCGGCCGTATCACCTGATGGCCCGTCAAGGTCAGCCGCACGAAGGGCGGTTCGCGTTCGGGGTGCCCACGGAGGGGGTGCACTGGGTGACGGCGGCGGGGGCGCGGCCCGGGGTGGACTCGGTGACGCTGTCGGACGCGGATGCGGTGGCGCGCGCGGTGCTGCGGGTGGCGGTGGGATCGGAGGCGGGAGCCGGGCCGCACCAAGGAGAGAATGTTGAAGTTGCAAGCATTGATTAGGTGTGCCTAACGTGAAGGGGCCACTCGGTTCTGTCCCCGACGGGTCCGCGCGACCCGCCCACCGAAGGAGCCCCCCACATGACCGAACGCCTCCACACCGCTCAGCCCTACGCAATCGGCCTGTTTCGCATTGTGACCGGCCTGCTCTTCCTCTGCCACGGCGCCGCATCCCTGTTCGGCGTCCTCGGCGGCGCCGCGGGCACCGAAGGCGGCACGATCGCCGCCGGCACCTGGCCGGGCTGGTACGCCGCCATTATCCAGCTGATCGGCGGCGGCCTGGTCATGCTGGGCCTCGGAACCCGCGTGGCCGCGTTCGTCGCGTCGGGTTCGATGGCGTACGCGTACTTCTACGTGCACCAGCCCATGGGCCTGTGGCCGATGGCGAACGGCGGCGAGGCCTCGGCCATGTTCTGCTGGGCCCTGTTCCTGCTGGTCTTCACCGGTTCCGGCGCCCTCAGCCTGGACGCGCTGCTCGCCCGGCGCGCCGGGGCCAAGCGGAACCCGGGGGCGTCCACGGAGGCGCGGGAGTCGCCGGTCGCGGCCTGACGGAACGCCGTTTCTTTGTATGAGAAGTGAACATCCCGCACCGAACACATGAGCCCCCCGCGCACCTCCTGTCACACCCCAGGCGTACGCTGTATGGCTTACGGGGGATGACGGGGAGTCGCGGTGCTGGAGAGTGTGGGGTCACTGACGGGCAGCCCATGGATCTACGCGATGGTGGCCGCGTCGATCCTGCTCGACGTGTTCGTTCCGGTGCTGCCGAGCGGGGTGCTGGTCATCATGGCGGCGACGGCGGCCGCAGCGGGCTCCGGCGCGGCGACCGGCCAGGTCCCGACCGACGTCCCCGACATCCTGCTCCTCACGCTCTGCGCCACCACCGCGTCCGTGCTGGGCGACCTGGTGGCCTACCGCCTCGCCTGGCGCGGCGGCGCCCGCCTGGACCGCGCGCTGGCCCGTTCACCCCGCCTGAGCACCGCGCAGGAACGTCTCGGCACGGCGCTGGCCCGAGGCGGCGGCGCCCTGGTCGTCCTGGCCCGCTTCGCCCCCGCCGGCCGCTCGGTCGTCTCCCTCACCGCCGGCGCCGCCCACCGCCGCCCCCGGGACTTCGTCCCCTGGTCGGCCCTGGCCGGCCTCACCTGGGCCACGTACAGCGTCGCCCTCGGCTACTTCGGCGCCCACTGGCTGGGCACGACATGGCTGGCAACGGCCGTCTCAACCCTGGCCCTCGTCGGCGCAGGCGCGGCGGCGACGTACTTGATGCGCCGCCCGAGGACGTCGTAGAGGATCCGCCGCGGCGGGGCCGCGGGCGCACCACTGGACCGCGGCACGCAAGCTGCCCCACCGACGAGCCCACCCAGCCACGGCCGGACAGCACCCCGCAGAGCAGCGGGCAGCCAAAACCGCGCAGCTACGACCGGTCACCAAACCCACACAGCGCGAACGGCAAACCGCGCAGCTGGGGCAGGGAATCCGCCTAGCTATGACCCGTCACCAACCCGCGCCGCCGCAGACAGGCAAACCCCCGCAGGCGGAGGCAGACCAACCGCCCAGCTGCTACCCGCCACCAACCCGCACAGCTGGGACAGGCCAACCACCTAACTGCGACCCGTCACCAACCCGCGTAGCTGCGGGCAGTCGTGCCGCTGGGGCGGCACGGGTGGGCGCAGCGGCACCCCGCCAGCGCGGACGAGCGACCCGACCCCCGCCCAGCACGAGCGCCGGCCCGCCCCCCAACCAACGCTTACCGGACCCCGCCCAGCACTCCCTACCCCGCCTTACGAGCCACCCCCTGCCCCCGCACCTCCAACCCGCCCAACAACTCCGCCGTAGCCTCGGCGATCACATCCACAGCCCGATCGAAAACCTCCTGATTGTGCGCGGCAGGCACCCGAAACCCGGAAACCTTCCGCACATACTGCAAAGCGGCAGCCCGGATCTCGGCCTCAGTGGCCTCCTCGGGCAATACAGGCGGACGAAGCGTCTTGATACTGCGGCACATACCCCCAGTCTCCCGCCCACCCCGACTCCCGCCCACCCCGCAACCGGCACCCTTCAAACCAGTTCAAACCACAGCCCTCAGAACCGCACCTTCAGAACCGCACCCCTCAAAAATGCCCCAGTCCCCCTCTCGCCCCCTCCCACTCCCCCCTGCGATGATCCACTCCAAGGCGGCCACCTCCCCGGGGCCGACCGACGAGAGGAACCACACATGGCGCACGACAAGCTCACCGTGGCCGTCCTGGGCCCCGGCGGCGTAGGCGGCCTGCTCGCCGCCCTCCTCGCCCGCGCCGGCCACCGCGTGATCTGCCTGGCCGGCGACACCACGGCCCACACCCTCCGCACCACCGGCATCCACGTCCGCAGCCCCCGCTACGGCGACTTCACCACCCCCGTCGAAGCCGACACCGAACTCCGCGAACCGGTCGACGCCTGCCTGATCACCGTCAAGCACACCACCCTCGACGCCGCACTCCCCCGTATCCCCGCCCCCGCCCTCGGCGACGCCCTGCTCGTCCCCTTCCTCAACGGCGTGGAACACCCCACCCACCTACGCTCCCGCTACCGCCCCCACCAGGTCGCCCCCGCCGTCATCCGCGTCGAGTCCACCCGCGTCACCCCGGGCGAGATCGAACACACCAGCCCCTTCGCCGAGATCGACCTGACCGGCGACCCCGTCCCCCGGCACCGCCTCGACACCCTGGCCGCCGCCTTCACGACCGCCGGCCTCACCACCCGCGTCCTGGACGACGAGGCGGCCGCCCTTTGGGCGAAGATGGCGTTCCTCGCCCCCTTCGCCCTGCTGACCACCCGCTACGCCCTCCCCCTCGGCGACATCCGCACCCACCACCGCGACGAACTCACCGCCCTCGTCGCGGAAACGGCGGCCGTCAGCCGCGCCTGCGGCGGCCCCGCCGACCCGGCCGAGGCACTCGCCCGCTTCGACGCCTTCCCGCCGGGCACCAAGTCGTCCATGCAACGCGACGCCGAGGCAGGCCGCCCTCTGGAACTGGACGCCATCGGCGGCGCGTTGCTCCGCGCGGCCGAGCAGCACGACGTATCCACCCCCGTGGCGGCCAAACTTGTGCGGGAGTTGAAGGAAGCAGGCCACTGACCGGCCGACCTCTACTCGGCCTGCGACCAGGACGCGCTCCTGCGACGGCTGCCGCTCAGCAGACCTGCCCCGGACCGGCGGCCGTTGCCTTCAGCAGATCGCGCACCAGATCGAAGTCGATCAGCTCGGGCTTGCGGAACCGCAGGCACCCCTTGCCCATGTCCTGCCCGGCCAGCCGCTCCTCGAAGGCCTCCCGGACGTCACTGCGCATCAGATAGAAGGAGATGTACTGCTTCTGGCTGGCGAAGGCGATCTCCGCGGTTCCGTCGCGCTCATAGGCGGGCATCCCGTACGCCATCACCTCACGGAACCCGGACAGCTCCGCCCGGCACAGCGCACGCAGCCGGCCCAGCGCCTCGCGGCGTTCCTCCGGCACCTCGGCGAGATATGCGTCGACGTCTTCAGCCTTGCTCTGCACCATGGCCCGAGCCTACCGAGGGCCGGTCCGCTCCACATGGGCACGGAAGCTGCGCGGCGGGCGGCCCGTGAGGCGGAGCACGGTGTCGGTGGTGCGGTCCTCGGCCCCTTCGGCGATCGCCCGTTCCAGGTCGGCGAGCATGGTGGCGAACTCGTACGGCCTCGCGGCCGCCAGGCGATCGCGCAGGTCCTCGTACGTCAGCGGGTGGTGGGTGACCGTACGCCCGGTGACCTCGGTCAGGACGGCGGCGACGTCGGCGTGGCTGAGCGCCTCCGGGCCGGTGATGACGAGATCGGTGTTGGGCGCCTGGGCGTCGGTCAGCGCGTGCGTGGCGACGGCCGCGATGTCGTCGGCGTCGACGAACGCCACGCGCCCCTCGCCCGTCGCGGTCATGATCACGCCCTCTTCGCGGATCGTACGGGCGTGCTGGTGGTCGCCGGTGAAGTTCTGCATGAACCACGACGGCCGCAGCACGGCCCACTCCTCGAACAGCGCGGGCAACGCCTGGTGCACCTGCCCGACGGCCGGGCCTCCGGCGGGGATCGCCGAGGAACCGAGCAGCACGGCCCGTCGTACGCCCGCCGCGCGGGCCTTCTCCAGGACGGGCAGCATGACGTCGGCGGGTGTGGACGTGGCCAGGGGTGGGACGAGGTAGACGCGGTCGGCGCCGCTGAGCGCATCGTCGTAGGTGCCGGGGTCGTACCAGTCGAAGCGCACCGTCCCCGGCCCGGTATTGGCCCGCCGACCGGCCGCCCTGACCGGGACCCCGCGCGCGGCCAGCTGCGCGCACACGCGGCTGCCGGTGGTACCGGTGGCTCCCAGAACCAGCGTCGCGCTCATCGGCCGCCCGCCCCCGTGAAGTCGGCGGCGCCGTCCTGGGGGATGGCGAGGGGATTCCAGTAGTCGCGGTAGTGGGTGATCCGTCCGTCGGTGACCGTCACGACGGCGATGTACGCCATGTCGTAGGGCTCTCCACTCTTCACCAGCCGTCCCACACCGCGCATCTCGACCACGATGGTCCCGGGGTCGTCGGTCCGGTGGATCTTCAGGTCGGGGATGTCGTGGAGGTCGATGTGGTCCGGGTAGCCGCGCATGTAATCGGCGACGGCAGCCTTGCCCTCCAGCCGCCTCGGCCACCCGTCGGGCGCGAACGGGAATTCGAACACTCCGTCGTCGTCCCACAGGTCGACCCAGGCGGGGATGTTCTTGTCGAGCAGCAGCCGCAGGCCATGGCGGTACAGCTCCGCCGGCTGGGTGGGTGTGGTCATGGGTGTCCCCTCGGATACGATACGAGACTATGCGGACCAGCGGTCCGCTTACTGTGCCCCAACATACGGACCGCCGGTCCGGTTATGCAACCGACGACCGGCTTCTGGTTTCTGGCTTCTGGAGGATGTGGCGTGCCCGAGCGCAAGCCCCGTGCGGACGCAGCGCGCAACCGCGAGGCCGTACTCGCGGCGGCCGACCGGCTGTTCGCCGAGAGCGACAGCCCCGAACAGGTGACCATGGCCCACATCGCGGCCGCCGCCGGCGTCGGCAAGGGCACGCTCTTCCGCGGCTTCGGCGACCGTCCGGGCCTGATCCGCGCCCTGTACGAGGCCCGCCTGGAACCAATCCGCCAGGCCGTCACGGACGGCCCCCACCCCCTCGGCCCCGACACCCCACCCCAGGAACGCGTCCCCGCCCTCCTCGACGCCCTCCTCTGCTTCAAGCTCGACCACCGGCACCTCTCCCTCGCCCTGGAGGAGTCCGGCGCGGGCAACAGCCCCTACCGCACCCAGCACTACGACTGGTGGCACGCCACACTCCGGGACACCCTGGACCGGCTCCCCGGCTACACCGGCAGCGACTTCACCGCACACGCCCTGCTGGCCGCGGTCCGCGCCGACCTCGTCGACCACCTGACCGGCCCGAGAAACCTGCCCCGAGAGCACCTACGGGCCGAACTGGCCGCATTCACGGCAAGGATCCTGAGCGGGCCGTCCTGAGCGGGCCGAACCCCCACAGCCCGGCTGCCGTCACGCCGACGGGACCGGAGTGTCCGGCGGGGCGGGGAGCGTCCGTCCCAGGCGGGCGAGTGGGGACAGGGCCATCAGTGCCGGCGACAGCAGCATGCCTGCGGCTGCTACCAGGAGGCTCGTGCGCGTCCCCCACGCTTCCGCGAGAACGCCGCCGAGCAGCGAGCCGAACGGGGTCATCCCCATGCCGACGAAGTTGATCGTCGCGGCCACGCGGCCCTGCATCCCGTCCGGCGTGACGGTCTGCCGGACGGCCATGACCGTGACGTTCACCAGCTGGCTGAAGGTCCCGAAGACGAAGTTGACCATAAGGAGCGCGAGAACCGTCACCGCAGAGGAGCCGTGCAGCGCGGGCACAAACAGGAACACGCCGTCGCCAAGTGCTGCGGCGGATACGAGCACAGTGCCGTATCCGAAGCGACTCGGCAGGCGGGCGGCCAGCAGCGAGCCCAGGAGCGCGCCCGGCCCCGTCGCCGCGAGTGCCAGCCCGACGGCGGTGCCCGACAGCTGCAGGTCCCGTGGCAGGAACAGCAGATAGACGGTCATCACGGCCGCGAAGAAGAACTGGAAGGCGGCTGACGCGAGGCACACAGTCCACAGCGAGGTGTCGCCGACGACAAAGCGGAGGCCCTCATGGATCCGCCGCCAGACCCGGGCAGGACGTTCCGAGCGTTCCGGTTCCGGGATGGTCTCGCGGCGCCCGATCCGTCGGATCGACAGGAACGACAGCGCGAAAAACGCTGCGCTGGAGGCGGCGGCGATCGGCGCCGACAGCACAGACACCAGCGCACCGCCGAGGGCGGGACCGCCGATCTGCGCGGCGGACCGACTGCCCTCGAGCGCGCTGTTGCCCCGTACCAACTGATCCCGTTGCACCAGCCGTACAAGAGACGCCTGGTAGGCCACGTCGAAAACCACGGACAGCGCCCCGACGACGAAGGCGACCACTAGCAGCGCGGGCAGTCCGAGCCAACCAAGGAGTCCGGCCACGGCGGCGGCGCCCAGCGCCAGGGCCCGACCGGCGTCCGTCAGCACCATCAACGTGCGGGTCCGCCACCTGTCCACCCACGCGCCGGCGAGAAGCGACAGCAGCAGGATCGGTGCCTGCCCCACCGCGCGCAGGGCGCCCAACTCGCCGGCACCGGCGTTGAGCGTCAGGACGGCGAAGAGCGGCAGAACCACCAGACCTGCATGTTCGCCCAGTTGGGAGGCGGTCTGACCCACCCAGAGCCTGCGGAAGTCGCCGTTCCGCCACAGGCTTGACGGAACAGGTCGACCGGAATCGGATACAGCAGAGGAAGAGGACGGCACAGGGACCCCTCGGATGACCGAAGACGAGACCCGCCAACCGGCGCACGTCAGGTGCACCGACCATGTCAGGCAGCGCGAAAGGAAGGCTCGCTGTGCCGCGCATCAAGGGCAGCACGCGATGACAGACCGCTTACGGCCTCACGTCAACGCGTGCTCGAACGACCGACCATGTCTTCGCTCCTCGTGAGTCACTCGCTGCGCGAACACTAGCTACGGCTCGGCAGGGCACGAAAGGCAATTATCGGCAGGGGCACGAAAGGCGATCAGGCGAAGGACTCCGGCAAGGCCCAACTCCTCACAGCCAAAGGAGACTTGCAGAAGCCGCGAGCGACCCGATGTCAGTGGTGCCTGTCAGACTCGGCCCATCCCCGACCAGGAAGGCAGACGATGACCGGCAAAGCCGCCCCCAAGCACTACGCACCCCGGTGGAACAACGACACCCGCCCGACCCCGCCCGCCGTCGGGAGTGAGAGGGAGATCCTGAGTGCCGTCCTGGACTGGCACCGTGCAACCTTCGAGCTCAAGTGCGCCGGCGTGCCTCCGGAGCGGCTGTCCGAACGAGCGGTGCCGCCGTCCGGCCTGTCCCTGCATGGCATGGTGCGGCATCTGGCCGGCGTCGAGCGCTGGTGGTTCCGCATCCAGTTCGCCGGCGAGAACGTTCCGATGCTCTACTACTCCGACGACGACCCCGACCAGGATTTCGACAGCCTGGACGGTGACGTCGACGAAGCCTTCGCCGTCTGGCGTGCGGAGTGCGAGCACTCCAGGCAGATCACGGCCGCTGCCGCATCGCTGGATGAAACAGGGATCCGCAAGAGGACCGGTGAGCCGATCTCCCTGCGAAGGATCATGGTGGACATGATCGCCGAGTACGCACGGCACAACGGCCACGCCGATCTCCTGCGCGAATGCATCGACGGCTCCACCGGGATGTGACCCCGCGAGAAAAGTCCCGATGGCGTGACCTGCTGAACATGCATCCCGACGCCGGGGGGACGTTGGCAGGCGCGACAGCGCTTCGGCGCCGCAGGTGGTGCTCCAACCGATCGGAGCGCTCAGTCACACCCGTTCGCGTGAACCGCCGTAAGAAACTCGCCACTCAAAATCGAACAGGCGTAGCATTACGGCCGTGGCTACGACCTACGACTTCCCTAGCGACCTCCGCGCCGGTCAGGAGGAGCTGCATCAGGTCCGGGCCGAGCTGTCGGCCCTGCTGAAGCGGCTCCCCTGGTCGGTCGAGCCCCTGGACGGCTTCAGCGACGCAGGCGGCTGGCGCAAGATCGAACGCCCCGCCTCCCCCGGCTGGACCGCCGACGAGCAGGCCGAGGTCGAGAAGCTCCGCCGCCGCGAACGCGAACTCGCGATCTTCGTCAGTACCCACCGCTACTGGTCGGAACTCACCGGCCCCGACCACGTCGACGCCCGCGCCAAACTGAAACACGCCGACGGTTCACCACCGGACCCCGAACGGGACGTGTGACGCAGACCGGCGTCCGAAGCACCGGCTGCGTGAGGCAGCGGGGCGTCTGAAACCGAACAAGGCCCAGATCTCCGGGTTCCCCCGTTGACC
Organism: Streptomyces spinoverrucosus; assembly: GCF_006539505.1. Classification (GTDB taxonomy): domain Bacteria; phylum Actinomycetota; class Actinomycetes; order Streptomycetales; family Streptomycetaceae; genus Streptomyces; species Streptomyces spinoverrucosus. Next base: position 83,265 of record NZ_BJND01000042.1, on the reverse strand, counting down.
TGGGCCTTGCTGTGTCCTGCGACTGGTGGGCGCGGACGGTTTCGAACCGCCGACATCCGCCTTGTAAGGGCGGCGCTCTACCGCTGAGCTACGCGCCCAGGACGAGTCGACAGCCTACCTTGCCTGGGGCAGTGCCCTGCAAACCCGTATCGGGGGAGGTGTGCGGGGGTGGGATCGGGGGTTAACCCCACCCCGGATCCGGGAGTGGTCCGGATCCCCTGGTGGAGGCCGGGTCCGTACCGTCGAGGAGTCGCCTTCCCCGCCGATTCCGGCCCTTACGGGAGGCATGCCACAGCCTGCCCCAGGGGGAGATCCGTCATGGCCCGTACCGTTTCCGCTCCCGTGTCCGCCCGCGCCGCCACCATCGCCGGTGCCGTCGTGGTCGTCGTCGCGGGTGTCACCGGCTGCGGTGCGGCCGCCGGGGACGACCAGGAGCCCGAGCGGCAGTCCTTCCCGCTGCAGGGCTCCACCCTCACCATCGACTCCGACGACTCCGCCCTGGAACTCATCGCCACGGACGCCAACCCCAAGGGCCGTATCCAGGTCACCCGCTGGTTCGAGGGCTCGGTCGTCCTGGGCGAGGACCCCAAGGTGACCTGGGCCATGGACGGCGACCGGCTGGTGCTACGTCTGAAGTGCTCCGGCTTCGTCGCCGACTGCTCGGCCAAGCACCGCATCGAGGTGCCGCGCGGCGTCGCCGTCGATGTCAAGGACGGCGACGGCAGCGTGCGCGCCCGTGGCTTCGAAGATGCGCTGAACATCCGTACCGGCGACGGATCCGTCCGCGTCAACGACACCACCGGCGCCGTGAAGGTCCACACCGGCGACGGTTCCGTCCACGTCGATGCCGCCACCGGACCGCTTGACCTGCGCACCCAGGACGGTTCCATCCGCGCCGACGTCACCTCCCGCCAGGTCCGCACCCACACCGCCGACGGCTCCACCCACCTCGAACTCGGCGCCGTACCCGACCTGGTGGACACCCGCAGCGGCGACGGCTCCGTCACCGTCTCGGTGCCCCGGGCCACCTACCGCGTGTCCACCGACACCGGCGACGGCGCGGTCCAGGTGTCCGTGCCCCGCGACGACTCCAGTCGGCACGTCGTCTCCGCCCGCACCGGCGACGGCAAAGTCACGGTACGAACAGCGAACTAACAGCCCCGTGTGTTCGTCCTTAACCGGTGGGAGAATGACACCGGGCAGGGCGGATGACAGCACGGGAGAGGGATGTGACGGCGACACCACCTCAGCCGGACTCGCCGTCGATGCCGCGTGCGCACCACTCACCCCGGGTGCCCACCGCGATACGTGACACCCTCACCCTCCTCTCTCTGCCGCTGGTCGCCGCCCTAGTACTGCCCGCCGCGTTCGCCGGTGGCGGCACCCGGCGCTGGTTCGGCGGGCGTGCCGAGAGCCAGCGTGCCGAGGCGCAGGCCGCGAAGGACGCCGCCGCGGCCGCGTTCTACGAACTCGACACCGCCCAGCGCGATCTGCGCATCTCGATCGAGACCATCGCGGCCGTCGACGACTCCCCCGCCGCCCGCCGCGCCGCCGCCGACTTCGAGGCGCTCGGCCGCCGCATCGACGAAGCCAGCCACCGCTACATCAACGCCGTCGACGCCCACGACCTCGACCGCGACGACCTGGAGGCCTCGGCCGCCGCCCGCGCCCGCACCGAGCTCACCCAGGCCAAGGACGAGCTGGGCCGGGTCAAGCAGGACCTGGACCGCTTCGCCGACGGCCTCGGCCCACTGCTCGGCAAGGCCGAGACCCAGCTCGCCCGCCTGGCCCCCGCCGTCGAACGCGCCCGCCAGTCCCTGCTCGCCGCCTCGAACGCCCTGGACGCCGCACGAGCATCAGGGCTGAAGGCGGACGACCTCGCCGCCCGTCTCGCCGCCCTCGCCCCCGAGCTGACCAAGCTGAACCAGGGCGCCGGCCAGCACGGCGTCCCCCAGACCCTGGAACGGGCCGAGCGAGTCGCCCGGGAGGCGGAGGCCATCCGCGCGGAGGCCAAACGGCTTCCCGAGAGGGCGGCCGAGATCGACCGCCGCCTGGTCTCCCTGCGCACCCGCGCCCAGGCCCTGACCACCCGCGCCGGTCAGGTCGAACCGGTGCTCAGCGAGCTGCGGCGGCGCTTCACGGTGGCCTGCTGGCAGGACCTGCAACGCGTCCCCGAGCAGGCCGCGGAGAGTGTCCGCCAGGCCGAGCTGAAGCTGACCGAGGCCCAGACGGCGCGCCAGGCCCAGCGCTGGCCCGACGCGACCTCCCTGCTGTCCACCGCCCGGGCCCTGCTGAACTCCACCGACGAGGCCGTCTCGGCCGCCGGCGACCGCCTCAAGCGGCTGAACGCCGTCCAGAAGGACTCCCAGCAGGAAATCGAACGGACCCGGTTCGCCATCCGGGACGCCCAGCGCCTCGCCATGGCCGGCCGCAACACCCCCGATCCCCGTCACGCCCGCCCCTTGGACGACTCCGTCGGCCGACTGGAGCGCGCGATCGCCACCCTGGACGGCCGCCACCCCGACTACTGGCACTTCCTGACCGAGATGGAAGCCGTCCGGCAGACGGTGGCCCGTGTCGTCGCGCAGATCCGGGAAGAGCGCGGAACCACCGCCCACTGACCCACCCGATTTGCCCGCGCTGAGCTGGGCCGAAGCCCGGATGTCACCTCCTTGTGTTGCCCACCCGGGCTGGGCGGGCAGATATTGAAGAGAAAGGGACGCACGGCCTCCGCTATCGCCCTTAGGGAGGCGACATGGCCACACACGCAGCGCACGGGGGAGAACGGCGGCGGATCCGGTTCGACGAGCATCTCCCCGTCGACCACCGCCTGAACCAGGTCTACCGCTTCGGCGCCGGACTGATGGGTCTGGTGCTGATCGCCTTCGGCATCCTCGGTCTGCTCGGCAAGGTCGGCTTCTTCGACACCCGCGGTGACCAGGTCGCGGGCCTCAACACCAACGGCGCACTGAGCGTCCTGTCGATCTGCGTGGGAGTGCTCCTCTTCGTGGGCATGGTGATCGGCGGCAACCTCGCCTCAACGCTCAACATGGTGGTCGGCATCGCCTTCATCCTCAGTGGCTTCGTGAACCTGGGGCTCCTGGACACGGACTACAACTTCCTGGCCTTCCGCATCCAGAACGTGCTGTTCAGCTTCGTTTTCGGTGTGGTCCTGATGTTCTTCGGGATGTACGGCAGGGTCGGCTCGGCCCTGCCCCACGACAACCCCTACTGGCGTGCCCGCCACCCCGACCTGATCGAGCCCGAGCCCCGCGAGCAGGGCCGTGGACCGGCGGTGGCGCTCGACGAGTCCCGACGGCCGCCGGAGGACACCCGTTAACCTGTGGGTATGCCTCGCTACGAGTACCGCTGCCGGACCTGCGGCGACACCTTCGAACTGAGCCGCCCCATGGCCGAGTCCTCCGCCCCGGCCACCTGCCCCACGGGCCACGACGACACGGTGAAGCTCCTGTCGACCGTCGCGGTGGGCGGCTCGGCGTCGGCCCCGGCACCGCGCGCGGGCGGCGGGGGTGGCGGTGGCGGGTGCTGCGGTGGGGGTTGCTGCGGCTGACGCTGCCGGCGTCGCTAGAGATCACCGCCCGCCTCAGGTCCCCAAGTAGCGCAGCACCGCCAGCACTCTGCGCGAGTAGCCCTCCTCTCCCGTCAGTTCGAGCTTGTCGAAGATCGAGTTGATGTGTTTCTCGACGCCGCTGCGGGAGATGTGCAGGCGCTCGGCGATCGCCGCGTTGGTGTGCCCCTGCGCCATCTCGGCCAGCACGTCCCGCTCCCGGGCGGTGAGCCGGCCGAGCAAGTCGGTGTGCTTGCTGCGGCCCAGCAACTGCCGCACGACCTCGGGGTCGAACGCCGCCCGCCCCCGCGCCACCCGCTCCAAGGCGTCGAGGAACTCGTCGACTTGGACCACCCGGTCCTTCAGCAGATACCCCACCCCCTCCGACGCGCCCGTCAGCAGCTCGGTCGCGTACCGCTTCTCGACGTACTGCGACAGCACCAGCACCCCGACCCCCGGCCAGCGCTCCCGGATCTCCAGCGCAGCGCGCAGCCCCTCGTCACTGTGCGTGGGCGGCATCCGGACGTCGGCCACGACCACGTCGGGCTGCTCCTCCGCGACGGCCTTGAGCAGCAGCTCCGCGTTGCCGACCGCGGCCGGCACCTCGTGCCCCTCCTCGGTGAGCAGCCGTACCAGGCCCTCTCTCAACAGCGTCGAGTCCTCCGCAAGGATCACCCGCATGGCAGCTCCGCGGTGACGAGCGTCGGACCGCCCGGCGGGCTGATCACATTCAGGAGGCCGTCGAGGGCGGCGACGCGACGCGCCAGCCCGAACAGGCCGCTGCCCTTCGGATCCGCCCCGCCACAACCGTCGTCCTGGACACACACGTACAAGAAACCGTCCTCCGTTCCAACTCGCACGACTATTCGGCTCGGCGCAGCGTGCTTGACCGCGTTGGTGACGGCCTCGCAGACGACGAAGTACGCCACGGTCGCGGCCGTCTTGTCCGGCTCCTCCTCCAGGTCGCACTCGACCAGCACCGGCACGGACGACCGCTCGGCGACCGTCTCCAGGGCCGCGCTCAGACCCGCCTCATCCAGTGCGGTCGGATATATACGCCAGGCGACGTCCCGCAGCTCCCCGAGCGCCTGCCGGCTCTCGTCGTGGGCCTGCCGCAGCAACCGGTCCACATGCTCGGCCTCTCTGCTGCGCAAGGCCCGGCCGAGCAGCATGCCGAGGGCGACCAGACGCTGCTGCACGCCGTCATGCAGGTCGCGCTCGATGCGGCGCCGTTCGTCATGCACGGCGTCGACCACCGCTGCGCGACTCTCGGCCAGCTCGACAATCCTCCGCTCCAGCTCGTCCTGATGGCTGGGTCCGAGGATGCGCTGCGCCAACTGCCGCTCCAGCTCGGCGACTCCGAATATCCCCTGTACCGCGAGGAACAGCAGGAAGAGCCCGCCGAGAGTGCCGATGGCCACCGATCCCGGATGTGTGACGTCGACCAGCAGCCAGCCGTACGTCCAGAAGGTGCCGTAGGCGACGCCGAACACGACCGACAGCATCACGATCGCGCCCAGGACGCCGAGGGCCCAGCGCACGGAGACATATCTGAGAGCGCGGGCGTCCTCGTACGCGGGTGCGACGGGATATCCGAGCCAGATTCTGATCCGGGCCCGCTCCAGCTCCGCCAGTCTTCGCGCGCCCGCGAACACCGTCCTGAGCACGGCATGTCGGCCGCGCGGCCAGGCCAGCACGGGGAGCAGGGCCAGTCCGGACAACGCGGCGAAGGGCAGCTCGACGGCGGCCGTGGCGGCTCCCGTCATGAGTCCGACCCCGCACCGCGTTCCACGTCGTGCCACATCTCGCATGATCGCCACGCTAGCCGGGCGGCGAGGCGGTGCACACTGCGGAAAACCGCAATTCCGGGCTGCGGTTGACCGCACGGCATCGTGTGGTCTTCCTCAGGGTTTCTTCAGCTTCGGTTTTCTAGCGTGATCGTCATGACAGCCATCGCCGCGCAGACGGCACCACAGTGGATCAACGAACTCATGGACACTCTCGGCGCACCCGGCGCCGGACTCGCGGTAGCACTGGAGAATCTCTTCCCGCCGCTGCCCAGCGAGGTGATCCTGCCGCTGGCCGGGTTCGCCTCCAGCACGGGACGTATGAATCTGTACGCCGCGCTGATCTGGACGACGGCCGGCTCGGTGATCGGCGCGCTCGCGCTGTATGGCGTGGGGGCGCTGCTCGGCCGTGACCGCACGCTGGCGATAGCGGCGCGGCTGCCGCTGGTGAAGGTCGCGGATATAGAGAGGACAGAGGCCTGGTTCGCCAGGCACGGGACGAAGGCCGTGTTCTTCGGGCGGATGATCCCCATCTTCCGCAGTCTGATATCGGTCCCGGCCGGGGTTGAGCGCATGCGCCTGCCGGTGTTCCTGGGCCTGACGGCACTGGGCAGCGCGATCTGGAACACCGCGTTCGTCCTCGCCGGATACGCGCTGGGCGAGAAGTGGACCGAGGTGACGGCCGTGGTCTCCACGTACTCAAAGGTCGTCCTCGCCGCGTCCGCCGTGGCGGTCGTGGCCTTCATCGGCATACGGCTGCTGCGCCCTGGCGGCGGCGCGAGGAGGCGGGGTCGCGGTGGTGGGTCGGGGGCGGTTTCGGCGGGGGGTGCGGATACGGACGGGGGTGCCGGCGGGACAGCAAGTGCGGATCGGGGGACCGGCGGGATAGCAGGTGCGGACAGGAACGCAGGCGGGATAACGGAGCCGCGCCCCTGGCGGACCCCGTCCGTAACGGAGCCGCGTCCCTAACGGAGCCCCGTCGCCGGCTTCGCCCCGTCGTCGGCGCCTCGTCGCTACGGGCGATCCCCCGACGCGCGTAGGAACTCACGCAGGATTCGTTCGCCCGCCAGTACGCCCCGCTCGGGAAGGGAGGTGATATCGGGGGCGGTCCAGCCGCTGTCGGCCAGTTCGCCGTGGCTCGGGCGCCAGCCCTTGTCCGCGGCGAGCAGGAGGTCGGCGTCGAGGAGGGAGTCGCCCGCGGCGAGAGTGAGGTCGGCGCCGGTGCGGCGGGCGACCTCGTGCACGGCGGCGCTCTTGGTGAGCGGCTTCGGCACGGCGTAGATCTTGCGGCCCTGGAGGGAGACCGTCCAGCCGCGGTTCTCCGCCCACACCGCCAGCTCCTTCACCCAGTCCTGGGGCAGCAGTTCGCGCTCGACGACGAGGTAGGCGAAGAGGTCGTCGGCGACCCGGTGCTTGCGCACCCAGACCGGGTCAGCGGCCCTCAGCAGGTGTTCCTGCACCTCGGCCAGCGACGCGCACTCGTCGGCCAGCCGCGCCGTGACGCTCGCGTGCCAGTCGTAGTCGGAGACACCGTCCACCAGCAGGTGCCCGCCGTTGGCGCAGATCGCGTACTTCGGTGTGGGGCCAGGGAGATTGATGCGGAGGTACTGCTTGCGGGTGCGGGTCGTGGTCGGCACGAAGACCGCGGCGTCGGCGAGGTCGGTGAGCAGTCCCGCCGCCGTCTCGGTCATGTACGACAGCGGCTTGCTCTCGTGCACTTCGACACACAGCAGCCGGGGCGCTCGCGCGTCCGGCATGGTCAGCGACAACGCAGCGGAGGAGTAGATGAGCGTACGGTCGAGGTCACTCGCCACCAGCACCGGCATCAGACAGCCACCGCCTTTCCGTCGGCGCCCGTCGCGCCACGCGTGTACTTGGGATGGATCAACCCCACGCAGGTGTAGGGGAGTTCGCCAACCTCCTCGACCGGCACGCCGCGCTGCTCGGCCAGCAGCCGGACGTGGTCGAGGTCGGGGCCCGCCCCGGCCCGGGCCAGGATCTTCCAGGGCACGCGGCGCAGCAGCACGCGGGTGGTCTCGCCGACGCCGGGCTTGACGAGGTTCACGTCGTGGATGCCGTACTCCTCACTGATGCGCTCGACGGCCGCCCAGCCCTCCCAGGTGGGGGTGCGGTCGGCGGACAGCAGTTCCTTGGTGGCCGTGTCCACGGCGTCGGTGACCTCGTCGAAGCGGGCGGAGATGGCGTCGAGGAAGGCGGTGGAAACGTCGGCGCCGGCGAGTTCGCGGTAGAACTTCGCACCGTGGAAGTCGTGCGGGCCGACCAGGTCGGCGCGCAGGACCGTGCGGGATATCAGGCCGGACACTGTGGAGTTGAGGCAGGCGGACGGGATGAGGAAGTCCTCGCGGGTGCCGTAGGTGCGGACGCATGAGCCGGGGTCGGCGAGTACGGCGATCTCGGGGTCGAATCCGGTGACGCCCTCGGCCTCCTCGAATTCGCGCAGGGCAGCGGCGAGTTCGCGGGTGATGGCGCCCTTGCCGGTCCAGCCGTCGACGAAGACGACGTCGCGCGGGTCGTGCCGGTCGGCCAGCCAGCGCAGCGCGTTGGCGTCGATGCCGCGGCCGCGCACGATGGACACGGCGTAGTGCGGCAGGTCGAGGCCGTGCCGGTGCTGGGCCCAGCGGCGCATCAGGACACCGACCGGGGTGCCGGCGCGGGCGAGGGAGACCAGGACGGGGCGGGGGATGCGGGTTCCCCCGCTCGATCGAAGCCGAGAGTGAGGGAGCTCGGCCAGGACGGTCTCGGTCACGACGCCGACGGCGTGGGCGATGCGGGCCGCGGAGGTCTCCAGGGCCGCGTGGAACAGCGCCTGGTACTGCTCGCTGGGCTGGTACTCGACGGGCAGCGACTCGGCGTAGTGCGCGCCGCCGCTCTGGATCGCCTCCTCGCGCTCCTCGGTCGGCGCCTCCAGGGTCACGTCCGACAGGTCCTGGAGCAGCCAGCCGACCTCTTCGGGCGCGTAGCTGGAGAAGGCGGGGCCGCGAAGGGGCTCGGGCAGCATGGCGGGCCTTTCGGGGGCGGGCGAGGCCGCGGGGACGTATGACGGGACGACCGCGAGCAGGATGTGCGGGGTGTGCTGCGCGAGCTGGGCGAGGAGACCGTCGGGGGCGTGCAGGGCGGGAGTGTCGGCGGTGGAGTCGACGACGGCGACCACGGCGTCGAAGGTGCCACCGGCGACGTTGTAGGCGTAGCGCTTACCGGGGCCGTCGGCGGGGTTGTCGTGGGCCGGGAAGACGAGGCGGGTGCGGATGGCGTAGCCGGGGTCGTCGACGGCGAGGACGGGAGAACGGGTGGTCGTGGAGAAGCGGATGTCCGCAGGAGAGACGAGGTGCTCCAGCTCGCGGGCGAGGCGTAGCGGGGCGTACATCAGCTCCTCGCAGCCGAGGACCAGCACACGTCGGGCCCCGGGCGGCAGCGCCTCGGCGAGACGGGCGCCCATGGCGGGCAGGGCCGTCTCCAGACGTCTGCGATGAGCGGCGGTAAAGCCATGCCGGCCACCGTCGGGCACCCCGACGGGCCAGCGCAGATCGACCCGCGTGACCCACCCGCGCTCGGCCACCACCGGCCCGCCCTGCTCGGCCCCGGCCACGTCGGCACCGGCGCCGGCGCCGGCGCCGGCGGATTCTGCCGCGGTCACCACGGCACCGGCCGAACCGGCCCCGGCTACGACAGCACCGGCCGAATCTCCCCCGGGCACGACGGCACCGGCCGAATCTGTCGCGGTCATCACGGCACCGGCCGAACCGGCCCCGGCCACCACAGCACCGGCCGAATCTCCCCCGACCACCACTGCATCCGCCGGATCCGGCTCCCCCACAACCGACGCAGACGGCTCAGGCTCAGTCACCCCAGCGGCGGCGTGCCCAACCTCGCTCACGCCCGCCGAGGCCTGCCCAACCCCTGCCACCCCAACCGCACCCCACTCATGCGCGGCGACCAACGCCTGCCCCTTCTCCAGCACCCCGTCCGGCAGCCGTACCGTCCCCCGCGCTGCCGTGACCAGGTCGATGCGGGTGGCTATCTCGGTGGCGAAGTCGGTCAGGCGGTTCTGGTCGGCGGTGGAGCGCATGTCGACCAGGGCGACCACGACGTACCGGTCGCGGGGGTAGCGCTCGTGGAGGGCGCGGATGGTGTTGAGGATGGTGTTGCCGGTGGAGAACTCGTCGTCGACCAGGACCAGCGGGCCGTCCCCGGAGAGGAGGTTCGGGTCCTCGGGCAGGAGGAGGTGGGACGTGGCGTGCGAGTGGGACTCCTCGAAGCCGCCGGCCCGGGCGACGCCTGGTACGGGACGGCGAGTGGAGTGGAGGTAAGGGGCCTGGCCGAGGCCGTCGGCGACGGCATGGCCGAGACCGGTGGCCGTCTCGGCGTAGCCGACGACGACGGCGGAACGCGCCCCGGCGGCGCCCAGCAGCTCCCGCACCCTGCGCCCGAGGGCGAAGCCGGAGCCGTACACGACCGACGGGGACTGCGGGACGTGCTTGCCGAGCACGTTCGACACGAGGAGGTGGGCGCGCTTGGGGTTGCGCCGCAGGGCGAGACCGAGGAGGTCGGTGAGGGTGTCGTCGCCCAGGAGTTCGACGCCGAGCCGCTCGGCGACCCAGCTCCCGGACCAGATCCCGCGGCTCTGGCCGACCCGGTTGGCTCCGGTGGCTCCGTTGACTCCGTTGACTCCGGTGGCTCCGGTGGCTCCGGTGGCTCCGGTGGCTCCGTCGTTCACTGCCTTGTCCATGCGTTCCTTGTGTTCAGCGGTCTTCAGCGGTCTTCAGCGGTCTTCAGCGGTCTTCAGCGTGTTCAGCGTGTCCAGCCGAGTTCGGCGGTCTTCAACCATCTTCGGCGGCGTTGACTGTGGTGGGTGGCGTTCGCCGTTGGGATGCTGTACGGCGTTCAGCCGGGGATCCCCGCGGCGAGCAGTTCCACGAAGCCGATGTCCTCGTTGGCGACGCCGAAGACCTCGGCGCGCAGCAAGGTCCGCTCGGCCCAGGCGCGGTGTGGCTTCACCTCGTTCATCTTGTTCGTGTACGCCGACCTCAGCACTCCGCCGCCCAGCCGTTCCGGCCGCAGGATGTCCTGGGCGTCGCTGAACTCCTCGTGACTGACGACCGACAGCGCGTGCACGGGCAGGACGTGCGAGGGGTGGATGCAGGTCTTGCCGAGCAGACCGTTGGCCTGGTCCAGCGTAATCTCCCGCAGGAGCCCGTCCATGGCGTGCTCGATCAGGGCCTCACGGAGTTCCTCGGCCTGGCCCTCCAGGAAGGGGCTGCGCCGCAGCTGAGGCTTGAACATACGTTCCTGCACGCGGAAGTACTCCCAGACCGGCCCGGTCACCGTGAATCCGGTGCCGTCGGCCCGCCCCAGCATGTTCACCACGTCGGCGATCACGGAGGCGACGATCTGGACGTCGTACGCGGTCATGTCGGGGGCTCTGCGCAGCCCGTACGACGAACAGAAGTCGGTGACGCCCAGCCGCAGCGCCAGCACCCGGTCCCGGTACTTGTTGACGGCCCGGAAGATGCCCTCCAGGGTCTCCACCCGGGACTCCCGGTACAGCAGCTCGGGGGACTCCAGGACCGGCATGGCGAAGAGTCGCCGTCCGCTGGCCGTCTCGGTGAGGGCGAGGGCCTCCAGGAAAGGGATGCCGCGCTCCTCGGTGAACTTCGGCAACACGAATCCGGACAGCAGCCGGACGGCGGGGCCGAGGCGGCGGACCAGGTCGGGGATTTGTTCGGGTGTGCGGACGCGGATGAACAGCAGGGGGAGGTCGGCGCCGGAGGTGCGCTCGGCGAGGTCGGTGAACTGGCGTACGAGGTTCTCCTCGCCGGCCGGGACGTCCCCGTCGCCGATCGAGTCCTCCAGGCACAGGACCATCGAGACCACACCGCGGCCGGTCTGCTTGACGATGTCCTCGGCGAGCCGCGGCCTGGTGGCCGGGCTGTACAGCGTGGCACCCAGGGCCGCGGAGAGCAGCCGGGCCGGAGAGTCGGCCGTGAACTCGCACGGCTCCCGGTGGAAGAGGCGCTGCCGCACCTCAGGGGCGATGTGCCCGAAATGACGCATATGGCTTCCCCGTGGTGTTCGAGCGGCCTGGGTTCCGGCTGAAGGTGGCCGGTAATAGTACGTAGAAGTCCATGTCATGGGTTCCCGCCAGGCATGAATTTCAAGTAACGCAGGGATGGGCAGCGCTGTCTTGACGGCGCTGCGGGGCGGGTCCGGGACCTGCCGACCCCGCGTTGTCGTGAGCAGGACCGAGAGGGCAGGATGACCGCATGACGCACGCGATGTTGAAGGGGTCGAACGTCCCGCTCGAAGCCACGACGGTGCGCGCCGTGCTGCGCTGGACGCCCGGGCAGGGGGTCCCGGATGTCGACGCCTCTGCGCTGCTCCTCGGCCCCGACGGTCGTGTGCGCTCCGACGAGGACTTCGTCTTCTACAACCAGCCCCGGCACCCCTCCGGGAAGGTGTGGCGGCTCGGCAAGAAACGCGTTGCCGAGGGCCTGACCGACACGATCCAGACGGATCTGTCCGGTGTCGAGTCCGACGTCAGCCAGATTCTTCTGGTCGCTTCGGCGGACGGGGTCACGTTCGATCACGTACGGTCACTGCGCATCATGCTGTACGACGCGGCGGCGCCCGAGGGGGAGCCGCTGGCGTACTTCGAGGTCAAGCCGGAGACCGGGCAGGAGACCGCGCTGATCTGCGGGGAGCTGTACCGCCGTGGGGAGGGGTGGAAGTTCCGGGCCCTCGGGGAGGGGTATTCGAACGGGCTGAAGGGGCTGGCCACCGACTTCGGGATCTCCGTGGACGAGGCGGAGGCCGCGGAGGGGGAGTCTTCGGCCGACGCCGACGGTACGTCCGCCGCTGCTCAGGCGGGGCCCGAGGTGTCGCGGCCGCTGCCGCCGGAGCAGCCGACGGCGGTTGTGCCGCAGCAGACCGCGCAGCCGGCGTACGGCTATCCACAGCCGCAGCAGCCCGCGGCGACGCAACCGGCGTACGGCTACCCGCATCCGACCAGCCAGCCCGCCTACGGCTACCCGCAGGCGGCACCGCCGACCGCCCAGTCCGGGTACGGCTACCCGCCGCCAGTGCCGGTGCCGACGGCCCCGGATCCCGACTTCCGGCTGCCGCCGCAGGGGCCCCAGTTCATCGGCCGCTAGCACCCACGCCCTCAGCGGCACGCGACCTCAGCGGCACGACCACCCCAGGGCGCCCCTTCACCGCTGCGACTTGACCTTGTGCCCCCTCCCCCACTGCAACCCCCACCCGTACAACCGGTCCAGCTCCGCCTGGAAGCCGTAGACGAACTTCACCTCGCGCCGCACCCACACCTCGTTCTTCACGTTCTCGATCATCACGACCGCGCAGGAGCGGGCCTGCGGGTGGCGTTCGTCGAGGTGGATCTCGATGCGGGGGCCGTTGCTGGGGTAGAGCGTGACGATCGCGTGGGTGCGGTCGAACGCGGGGGTCTGGTCGTAGATGTAGACGAACACCAGTAGGCGCTTTATCGCCTCGCGTTGGTCGAGGTTGACGTAGATCGTCTCACCGGACGCCGAGCCGAACCGGTCGTCGCCGCTGAGTTTGACGTACGGCGGTGCGTTGACGTCGCCGAAGTAGCCGCCGAGCGGCTGTACGACGCCCTTGGTGCCGTCCTGGAGCTCGTACAGGCAGCCGAGGTCGAGGTCGACGTTGACCATGCTCTGGCTGTGGCCCAGGACCTCCGGTGGCTTGAGGGCCTTGAAGGGGTGCCGCAGCAGGCTCTCCCGCTGGGGCCCGCCGATGTCGGAGCTGCGCATCCGCCAGGTCAGGTTGATGCGCAGATTCCCGGTCGCCGCCCCCTGTTTGTTGAGCGACACCTGGCTGTGCCGCTTGGTCAGTTCGATCGCGTTGCTGGCCGCGCTGCCCGAGTCGAACTCGGCCGTGCGCCCGCGCCAGAGCCCGTCAAACAAGCCCATTCCCGCCCCCAGACTCCCCACTCACCGTGCCGTACCCGACAACACCGACGGGCGGCCTTCGTGCCGTACCCGACAACACCGACGGGCGGCCTTCGTGCCGTACCCGACAAACACCGACGGGGCGGCCTTCGAGGACATCACGTCATCCTCGACGGCCGCCCCGCACAGAGCGTTCCTCACCCGGGCGGGCGTCACACCCCGGACGAGACCTCAGTCTTGTCGTCCGAGCCGGCTTTTCCCTCGGCGGCCGCCAGCGCGCGGTTGCGGCGGACGGAGGACCAGAAGGACCAGGCGATCAGGACGACACCGATCAGACCGGTGATGAACTCGGAGATCTCGTACTGGATGGTGACGAGCAGGATCACCGCGAGCGCACCGATGGCGTAGTGCGCGCCGTGCTCCAGGTAGACGTAGTCGTCGAGGGTGCCCTGGCGGACCAGGTAGACGGTCAGCGACCGGACGTACATGGCGCCGACGCCGAGGCCGAGGGCCATCAGCACGATGTCGTTGGTGATGGCGAACGCGCCGATCACGCCGTCGAAGGAGAAGGACGCGTCCAGGACCTCCAGGTAGAGGAACATGAAGAACGCGGCCTTGCCTGCCAGCAGCATGACGGGCTTGCCGGTGCGCTTGGCCTCTTCCTCCTGCTCGTGCTCGCGTTCCTCTTCTTCCTCGAGCTTGTCCTCGAAGTAGCCGGAGAGACCGCCGACGATCATGTACGTGATGAGGCCGGCGACACCGGAGAGGAGCACCGTCGCCGACTTGTCCGCGGGCCCGGCGTGCAGGTGGGCATGGGTCGCGAAGGTCATCGCGGTGACCAGCAGGACGATCAGGGCGATGCAGACCGACAGCATGTCGACCTTGCCGAGCTTGGCCAGCGGGCGCTCCAGCCAGCCCAGCCACTTGATCTCCCGGTCCTCGAAGATGAAGTCCAGGAAGATCATCAGCAGGAACATGCCGCCGAAGGCCGCGATCGCCGGGTGGGCGTCGGTGACCAGCTCCTGGTAACGCTCCTTGTCGGTGAGCGCGAGGTCGACGGCCTCGATCGGCCCGAGCTGCGCGCTGACGGCGACGATGACGACCGGGAAGATCAGCCGCATGCCGAAGACGGCGATCAGGATGCCGATGGTGAGGAAGATGCGCTGCCAGAAGGCGTTCATCTTCTTCAGGATCCCGGCGTTGACCACTGCGTTGTCGAAGGACAGCGAGATCTCGAGGATCGACAGGATCGCCACGATGCCGAAGGCGGTCCACCCCCCGTAGAAGACCGCCGCGACGAGGCCGAGCGCGGTGACCGCGAACGACCAGCCGAAGGTTTTCAGAACCACTGGCTACCCAATCCTCTGTGTACGGGGCTCCCCCGCGTGTGTACGGGGCTCCCCCGCGCCACGCTCGGCTTTACGAAAGTTTGAACCGAAGTCTAGTCGGCCGTGCCCAGCGGCCTACGCGGCCCCGGCTTTTGCTCATATCGCGCCAGGAGACGTCTCGTGCTATGAGACGTTGACGCCGAAGTCCAGGGCGATGCCCCTCAGCCCCGACGCGTACCCCTGTCCTACCGCCCGGAACTTCCATTCTCCCTGGTAGCGGTAGACCTCGCCGAAGATCATGGCGGTCTCCGTGGAGGCGTCCTCGCTGAGGTCGTAGCGTGCGAGTTCCTGGCCGTCGGCCTGGTTCACCACGCGGATGAAGGCGTTGCTGACCTGGCCGAAGGTCTGGCCGCGCTCGTCCGCCATGTGGATCGAGACCGGGAAGACGATCTTGTCGCACTGGGCGGGCACCTTGGAGAGGTCGATCAGGAGCGACTCGTCGTCGCCGTCCCCCTCACCGGTGAGGTTGTCACCGGTGTGCTCCACCGAGCCGTCCGGGCTCTTGAGCTGGTTGTAGAACACGAACCACTCGTCGCCGAGCACCCGCCCGCTGCTGCACACCAGGGCACTGGCGTCGAGGTCGAACGGGGCTCCGGTGGTGGAGCGCGCGTCCCAGCCGAGCCCGATCATCACCTGTGTGAGGTTCGGCGCGGCCTTGGACAGGGAGACATTGCCCCCCTTGGCGAGCGTGACGCCCATGATGCTGGTCCTCCCCTGGGTGCTGCCTGATGTGGTTGTCCTGCGCGTCCGGCGCCGCACGCAAACGTGCGGCGCCGGACGGGCGGAGCGGACACGACGGCTCAGACGTTGACGCCGAAGTCCTGCGCGATGCCGCGCAGACCCGAGGCGTACCCCTGGCCGATGGCGCGGAACTTCCACTCCGCGCCGTGCCGGTACAGCTCGCCGAAGACCATGGCGGTCTCGGTCGAGGCGTCCTCGGAGAGGTCGTACCGCGCGATCTCGGCGCCGCCGGCCTGGTTGACGACGCGGATGAACGCGTTGCGGACCTGGCCGAAGGACTGCTGGCGGTTCTCGGCGTCGTAGATGGACACCGGGAAGACGATCTTCTCGATGTCGGTGGGGACGCCGGCCAGGTTGACCTTGATCTGCTCGTCGTCGCCCTCGCCCTCACCGGTGAGGTTGTCGCCGGTGTGCTCGACCGAGCCGTCAGGGCTCTTGAGGTTGTTGAAGAAGATGAAGTGCTGGTCGTTGCTGACCTTGCCGGAGTTGTTCAGCAGCAGCGCGCTCGCGTCGAGGTCGAAGTCCGTGCCGGTCGTGGTGCGCACGTCCCACCCCAGACCGACGATGACCGCGGTCAGGCCCGGGGCCTCCTTGGTCAGCGATACGTTGCCGCCCTTGCTGAGGCTGACTCCCACGAGTCCTCCATTGGTGTCCGGGGGCGGGGTGCCCCGTCGTGCGTTGGTATCGGATCAAACGAGTCGATCCTAGTGACGGGTTCCCGGCCGTCCCAGGCCTTGGGACCGAACAATCACAGGGTGTCGAGCGCCTTGACGTACTCGTTCAGGTCACGGGCGTCCGGCAGGCCGTTGACCACGGTCCAGCGGACCACGCCCTCCTTGTCGATGACGAAGGTGCCGCGCACCGCGCAGCCCTTGTCCTCGTCGAAGACGCCGTACGCGCGGCTGACCTCGCCGTGCGGCCAGAAGTCGCTGAGCAGCGGGTATTCGAGGCCCTCCTGTTCGGCGAAGACACGCAGGGTGTGGATGGAGTCGTTGGAGACGGCGAGCACCTGGGTGTCGCGGCCCTCGAACTTCGGCAGGTTGTCCCGGACCTCGCACAGCTCGCCGGTGCACACGCCGGTGAAGGCGAAGGGGTAGAAGAGCAGCACCACGTTCTTCTCGCCGCGGAAGTCCGAGAGCTGCACGGCCCGGCCGTGGTTGTCCTTCAGCTCGAAGTCGGGGGCCTTCTCGCCGACCTGGATCGCCATCGTCGTCCCTTCGGTGGGGCTGTTCGGGTGGACACCCACCCTACGCAGCGAGCACCGACGGCCGACGGACGGGCTGACCTCGGTCAGCCCGTCCCACGTTCAACGAACGGTCACCGCTTGGACTTCGCGGCCTTCGGCGTCGCCAGGCGGCTGCCGCTCCAGTCCTTGCCGACGCTGACGCTCTTGGACGCGGTCAGCCCGGCCGTGGTCGCGGCTTCCGAGATGTCGCTCGGCTCCACGTACCCCGACCGGCCGGTCTTCGGCGTGAGGAGCAGGATCGCGCCGCCTTCCTCGATGTACGTGGTGGCATCCACCAGCGCATCCGTCAGGTCGCCGTCGTCGTCACGGAACCACAGCACAACGGCGTCGGCCACGTCGTCGTAGTCCTCGTCCATGAGGTCGCCCTCGATGGCTTCCTCAATGGCCTCGCGGAGCTCCTGGTCGACGTCGTCGTCGTAGCCGATCTCCTGGACCACCTGCCCGGGCTGGAACCCCAGCCTGGCGGCAGGGTTCGTCCGCTCCTCCGCGTGGTCCGCGGTCGCGCTCACGGGTTGCCTCCTGATCATGTCTTGGTGAATTTCTCAGCCACGCGCGTGCGCGAAGCATTGGCCGTAGTCCACACGGGCGGGGCGGATCGCGCAAGTACCCGGCGTTTCAGACCGCCGAAACGGTGACGATCCGGGCCGTGTCGCCGCAACTCCAGGCATGCCGTCCGCACCGATGGTGACGTACACCACACCTATCTGCCCCGTATGCCCGTTTGGGAATCATCCCTGGGTACGAGATTCGAACGGCTCTGCACGCAGAGCCGACCAAGGAACTTCGTTACCTCTCGGTAGAGGTGACGATTGGAGCCCCGAGGTACACGATGGGGAACGGTGCAGGCATACCGCAAACCCTCGATAATCGGCCCTCTGACAGGTAAGGAACAGCGTGGCTTCCGGATCCGATCGCAATCCGATCATCATTGGCGGCCTTCCGAGTCAGGTTCCTGACTTCGATCCCGAGGAGACCCAGGAGTGGCTCGACTCCCTCGACGCCGCCATCGACGAGCGCGGCCGTGAGCGGGCCCGCTATCTGATGCTGCGCCTGATCGAGCGGGCCCGCGAGAAGCGCGTGGCCGTGCCCGAGATGCGCAGCACGGACTACGTCAACACCATCCCCACCAAGAACGAGCCGTTCTTCCCGGGCAACGAGGAGATCGAGCGCAAGATCCTCAACGCGACCCGCTGGAACGCGGCCGTGATGGTCTCCCGCGCCCAGCGCCCCGGCATCGGCGTCGGCGGCCACATCGCCACGTTCGCCTCCTCGGCCTCCCTCTACGACGTCGGCTTCAACCACTTCTTCCGCGGCAAGGACGAGGGCGACGGCGGCGACCAGGTCTTCTTCCAGGGGCATGCCTCACCGGGCATCTACGCGCGCGCGTTCCTGCTCGACCGCCTCTCCGAGCAGCACCTGGACGGCTTCCGGCAGGAGAAGTCCAAGGCGCCGTACGGCCTGTCCAGCTACCCCCACCCGCGGCTGATGCCGCAGTTCTGGGAGTTCCCGACCGTGTCGATGGGCCTCGGCCCGATCGGCGCGATCTACCAGGCGCGGATGAACCGCTACATGCACGCGCGCGGGATCGCGGACACCTCGAAGTCGCACGTGTGGGCGTTCCTCGGCGACGGTGAGATGGACGAGCCGGAGTCGATCGGCCAGCTGACCATCGCCGCCCGCGAGGGCCTGGACAACCTCACCTTCGTCGTCAACTGCAACCTGCAGCGCCTCGACGGCCCGGTGCGCGGCAACGGCAAGGTGATCCAGGAGCTGGAGTCGGTCTTCCGGGGCGCCGGCTGGAACGTGATCAAGCTCATCTGGGACCGCACCTGGGACCCGCTGCTGGCGCAGGACCGGGACGGCGTGCTGGTCAACAAGATGAACACCACGCCGGACGGCCAGTTCCAGACGTACGCGACCGAGACGGGCGCCTACATCCGCGAGCACTTCTTCGGCGACGACCACCGGCTGCGCGCGATGGTCGAGAACATGACAGACCACCAGATCCTGATGCTGGGCCGTGGCGGTCACGATCACCGGAAGATCTACGCGGCGTACAAGGCGGCCGTCGAGCACAAGGGCCAGCCGACGGTGATCCTGGCCAAGACGATCAAGGGCTGGACGCTCGGCCCGAACTTCGAGGGCCGCAACGCCACGCACCAGATGAAGAAGCTGACGGTCGACGACCTCAAGCGCTTCCGGGACCGCCTGCACCTGCCGATCTCCGACCAGGACCTGGAGTCCGGCCCTCCGCCGTACTACCACCCGGGCCGGGACTCGGAGGAGATCCAGTACATGCACGACCGCCGCAAGTCGCTCGGCGGGTACGTCCCCACGCGCGTCGTCCGCTCCCAGCCGCTCGCGCTGCCGGACGACAAGGCGTACGCGACCGTGAAGAAGGGCACGGGCCAGCAGTCCATCGCGACAACCATGGCCTTTGTCCGACTGCTCAAGGACCTCATGCGGGACAAGGAGATCGGCAGGCGGTTCGTGCTGATCGCGCCGGACGAGTACCGCACGTTCGGCATGGACTCCTTCTTCCCGAGCGCGAAGATCTACAACCCGCTGGGCCAGCAGTACGAGGCCGTGGACCGGGATCTGCTGCTCGCGTACAAGGAGTCGCCGACCGGGCAGATGCTGCACGACGGCATCTCCGAGGCCGGCTGCACGGCCTCGCTGATCGCGGCGGGCTCGGCGTACGCCACGCACGGCGAGCCGCTGATCCCGGTGTACGTCTTCTACTCGATGTTCGGTTTCCAGCGCACCGGCGACCAGTTCTGGCAGATGGCCGACCAGTTGGCGCGTGGTTTCGTACTGGGTGCGACCGCGGGGCGTACGACGCTGACCGGTGAGGGCTTGCAGCACGCGGACGGGCACTCGCAGTTGCTCGCCTCGACGAACCCGGGCTGTGTGGCGTACGACCCGGCGTTCGCCTACGAGATCGCGCACATCGTGCGGGACGGGCTGCGCCGGATGTACGGCGGGACGCCGGAGCACCCGCACGGCGAGGACGTCTTCTACTACCTCACCGTCTACAACGAGCCGATCCAGCACCCGGCCGAGCCGGAGAACGTGGACGTCGAGGGCATCCTCAAGGGCGTCTACCGGTTCAGCGAGGGCACGTCGGGGTCGATTCCGGCGCAGATCATGGCGTCGGGTGTGGCGGTGCCGTGGGCTGTGGAGGCGCAGCGTCTGCTCGCCGAGGAGTGGAACGTACGGGCCGATGTGTGGTCGGCGACCTCCTGGAACGAGCTGCGGCGGGAGGCCGTGGCGTGCGAGGAGCACAACCTGTTGCATCCGGAGGAGGAGCAGCGGGTGCCGTACGTCACACGGAAGCTGAGTGGTGCGGAGGGGCCGTTCGTGGCCGTTTCCGACTGGATGCGGTCGGTTCCGGATCAGATCGCTCGGTGGGTGCCGGGGACGTACCAGTCGCTGGGGGCGGACGGGTTCGGTTTCGCGGACACCCGTGGGGCGGCTCGTCGCTTCTTCCACATCGACGCTCAGTCGATCGTGGTGGCGGTGCTGGCCGAGTTGGCGAAGGAGGGGAAGGTGGATCGGTCGGTGCTGAAGCAGGCGATCGACCGGTACCAGCTCCTTGACGTCTCGGCGGCGGATCCGGGGGCCGCGGGCGGCGACGCGTAGCCGTAGGCCGGTGGACGCGAGGGCGGTGGGGCCTGGCCTCGCCGCCCTTGTGCGTTTCCTTACGATGCGGGCATGAAGGAGCAATCGGCGCAGGTGCGGTGGGAGCGGCGTACCCAACGGCCGCTGTTGGTGCTGGCCGTGGTGTTCGCCGTCGCGTATGCGGTGCCGATCGTGGACAGTTCGGCGGGGCGGACTCTGACGGCCGTTTGTCTGGTCGTGGAGTGGGTGGTGTGGGGGGCGTTCGCGGGCGACTACGCGGTGCGGCTGTGGTTGGCGCCGGATCGGCGGTATTTCGTACGGCGGAACTGGGTGGACCTGTGTGCGGTGGTGCTGCCGTTGCTGCAGCCGTTGCGGTTGCTGCGGCTGGTGTCGACGCTGCTGCTGGTGGGGCGGCGGGCGCGGATGGCTTCCCAGATCCAGCTGACGACGTATGTGGCCGGCGCGGTGGTGGGGCTGCTGATGTTCGGGTCGCTGGCCGTGCTGTCGGTGGAGCGGGACGCGCCCGGCGGGAACATTCGGACGCTGGGTGATGCGGTGTGGTGGTCGTTCACGACGATGACGACCGTGGGGTACGGGGATCATGCGCCGACGACCGGGGTGGGGCGGTTGCTGGCGGTGGGTTTGATGCTGTCGGGGATCGCGCTGCTGGGTGTGGTGACGGCGAATATCGCGGCGTGGTTCATTGCGCGGTTCGAGATGGATGATGCGGAGGAGCGACGACAGACGGAGGCCATTGCGGCGCTGACGGAGGAGGTACGGGCGTTGCGGGCGCAGGTGGCTGCGTTGTCGGGGCCGAGTGAGGAGCGGCAGCGCTAGAGCGGGTGCCGTGCGCTGCGTTGTGGGGGTTGGTTGCGCAACCGGCGCTGAAGGGGGGCCGGCGTCGCGCTGTGGGGGTCGGGTCGCTCGCCCGCGCTGGCGGGGTGCCGCTGCGCCCCACCCGTGCCGCCCCAGCGGCACGACTGCCCGCAGCTGCGCGGGCTTCACGCACAGGCCCAACCGCCGCAACCGCGCCGGTTCGCCGCCACCGCTGCCGGACGGGCCGCCGCCCCAGCGGCACGACTGGCCACAGCTGCGCGGGCTTCACGCACAGGCCCAACCGCCGCAACTGCGCCGCTTCACCGCCACCGCTGCCGCGCGGGCCGCCACACCAGCGGCACGATTGCCCGCAGCTGCGGGGAGTTCACGAACGGGCACACCGCCGCGACCGCGCCGATTCACCGCCACCGCTGCCGCGCGGGCCGCCACACCAGCGGCACGATTGCCCGCGGCTGAGGGGGTTTTGCGAGCGGGCACGCTGCCGCAGCTGCGTGGGCTTTGCGGCCAGGCACGGCTGGCGCAGTCGCGCGCGCTTTACGACCAGGCGGAACCGCCCGCCGCGGGGTCACCCACGTGAGTGGGGCCCCCGGCCGTGTGCCGGAGGCCCTCCTCACTCCCCCCGGTTCAGAACAACCCGTAGCCAGGAGTTGTCGCCCCCGTCAGCCGGATGAGGGCCAGGAGGGTGTCTATCGTGCCCAGGACCAGGGCTGTCAGGGCCGGGAGCGAGCGGGTGCTCGTCCAGGTTCGGCCCATCGCGAGCCAGCCGCAGGCGATGGCCACTGGGCCCAGGATGATGCCCAGTACGAAGAAACCGGCGATCGCACAGATGGCGCCGATGATCCCGAGTTGCGCGCGATCCGGCCCGGTCCGTGACCACCTCCGGCCACGTGAGCGGGGGTACCTGCGCGTTCCTTGCCCGAAGCCCGCCATCAACTCATCAACTCCCTGAACCTCGCGGTTCGTTCGGGTCGATCGATGTGGCGGGTACCCCCGCTGCCGTTTCCATGCCTGACGGTCTGTCGGCGCGCCGCCCCCCTCCGGCAGCGCGCCGCAGCCCCGGCCGCCCTCGTCGTCGTACGAACTTGCCACAGGAACATGCCGTACGGAGGGCTTGACCCACTGTGACCTGCGACGCGTGCCGGGTGGGAGGGATCCTCGCGACTGTCACCCTGATAGGTGAGTTCCCGTCAGGTGTACGCCGCTAGATGTGCGCCGCTCCCGCGCCCGCCTCCGCGTTCTCCCCGCGCTTCGTCAGGAAGGCGACCAGCACCGCCACCGCCGCGACCCCGGCCGCGACCAGCGACGCCAGGCTCATGCCGGAGATGAAGGTGTCGTGGGCGACGTCGGTGATCTTCCCGGCGATGGCGTCCGGCGTGCCCGGCGCCACCGGCGCGGCACCCTGCTGGACCGCTTCGGCGGCCTGCGCCTCCTGCTCCGGGGTCAGCGGCGGAAGCCCCGCCTCCGCCCAGTTGCCCGGCAGGTCGCTGTCCACCTTGGAGGCCATCACGGCGCCCAGCACGGCCGTACCGAGGCTGCCGCCGATCTGCATGGCCGCCTGCTGGAGACCGCCGGCCACACCGGACAGCTCCATGGGCGCGTTGCCGACGATGACCTCGGTGGCACCCACCATGACCGGCGCGAGGCCGAGGCCGAGCAGGGCGAACCACAGCGACATGACGCCGCTGCCGGTGTCCGTCTCCAGCGTGGACATGCCGTACATGGCGAGCGCGGTGCACGCCATGCCGAGGGCCAGCGGCAGCCGCGGGCCGAACTTGGTGATCATCGCGCCCGCGAGCGGCGAGCCGACGATCATCATGCCGGTGAGGGGCAGGAGATGAAGGCCCGCGTCGATCGGGCTCATGCCGTGCACGTTCTGCAAGTAGAACGTCACGAAGAACAGGCCGCCCATGAACGCGATGGCCATGAGGACCATGAGCACGACACCCGCGGAGAGCGGGATCGAACGGAACAGGGCGAGCGGGATCAGCGGCTCGCGGACCCGCTTCTCCCAGAAGGCGAAGAGCGCGAAGCCCACGACCGACGCGACTATGAAGGTCCACGTCTGGCCGTCGCCCCAGCCCCATTCGGGCGCCTTGATGAGCGCCCAGACCAGGCAGAACATCGCGCCCGACAGCAGGGCGATGCCGAGGATGTCGAAGGAGCGCGGGGCGTTCTCCGCGCGGTGGTCGGTGAGGATCAGCAGGCCCAGGACGACGGCGAGGATGCCGACCGGCACGTTGATGAAGAACACCGACTGCCAGTTGACGTGCTCGACCAGCACACCGCCGAGGATCGGGCCACCGGCGGTGGAGGCACCGATGACCATGCCCCAGATACCGATGGCCATGTTGAGCTTCTCGGCCGGGAAGGTGGCCCGCAGCAGGCCCAGCGCGGCCGGCATCAGCAGGGCGCCGAACAGGCCCTGGAAAACCCGGAAGACGATGACCGCGGCGATCGAGTCGGACAGGCCGATCGCCCCGGACGCGGCGGCGAAGCCGACCACGCCGATCAGGAAGGTCTGCCGGTGGCCGAAGCGGTCACCGAGCTTGCCCGCGGTGATCAGGGAGACCGCGAGGGCGAGGAAGTAGGCGTTGGTGATCCACTGGACCTCTGCCAGATTGGCCTTCAGGTCGGTGGCGATGGCCGGGTTGGCGATGGCGACGATGGTGCCGTCGAGGGCCACCATCATGACGCCCACGGCGACGGTGATGAGGGTGAGCCAGGGATGGCCGCGCAGGCCCTTGACCGGCGTGGGGTCCGACGGGGTGGCGGGTGCCTTGTCCCCCGGCCCCGTCTTGTCGATGGTGGTCTGACTAGTCATGCGATCGAGGCTAATGACAGCCTCTGACAGTTGACAAACCAATTCACAAGTCGGTAACTGTCACGACACTCACATATAGCCTGATCAGGCAGAACAGTTCGCAGGAGAGGCCCCCATGGACACGGTCGGCAACACACGGACAGGGCCGCGGCCGGGTCTGCGCGAACGCAAGAAGCAGCGCACCCGGGACGCGCTGCTGCGCGCGGCGGTGGAGCTCTTCACCACCCGCGGCTACGACCACACCACCGTCGACGAGATCGCCGCGGCCGTCGATGTCTCGCAGCGCACCTTCTTCCGCTACTTCTCCGGCAAGGAGGAGGCCGCCCTCGCCCTGCAGGCGATGACGGTGGCGCACTTCGTTGCGGCGGTGCGGGCTCGCCCCGCGCACGAGCCGCCGATGGAGGCGCTGCGCCGGGCGGTGCTGGACGGCTGGGACCGGATCAGCGAGGTGATCGAGGCGGTCGTCCCGGTGGAGCTGTATCTGCGGATGTACCGGGTGATCGAGTCGACGCCCGTCCTGCTCGCCGCGCATCTGCGCCGGTCGGCGGAGACGGAGGAGGAGCTGGCGCGGCTGATCGCCGAGCGGGAGGGCCTGGACGTGGACGCCGATCCGCGGCCGCGGGTGGCGGTGGCGGTCTTCGGCGGGGTCATCCGGGTGACCGAACGGCTGTGGAGCACGGGGCCGGACGTGAGCCTGGAGGCGATGCGCACGTTGACGGCGGAGTACCTCGATCAGGTGGGTCCGGTCCTGGCGGGCGACTGGCGCGTGCGCTGAGTCGGGCGCCGACGGCGAGCGGGCACGGGCCACGACAAGATCGGGCACAGGCCACGACACGAGCAGGCGCAGGCCAGGACAAGAGCGGGCACAGGCCACGACGGAGGCGGGCGCAGGCCGCGGACAAGGAGGGTGCAGGCCACCACAAAGGGGGCGCGGTGCGGTCAGCCCCCCACTGCGATCAGGTGACCTTCCTCAAACGTGATCCGCGACACACGGTTCACGCGAGACCCTCCCGTTCTCCTAGTGTGTCCTCCCAGTGACTTCCTTCGAGACCTCCCCCTCACTCAACGTCTGGCGCGCCCTGCTCGCGCTGGCCGTGGTGTTCGTGATGCTGGCGACCACCGGCTGGACCGCCCTGCGCAACCACCGGTCGGACACTCCGCTCCAGGCCTCCCTCTCCGCCTGGGAGCACGGCCGCCTCGACGGACACCGGCTGCCGGACCCGGACACCGCACCCGCCCGGCTCGCCGCCTTCTTCGCCTCGCTCACCGACGGGCAGCGCATTCACCTGGCCCGCCGCTATCCGCTCGCGGTCGGCAACATGAACGGCGCCCCCGTCCAACTGCGCTACCGAGCCAACCGCATCGCCCTCGACCAGGCCCGCAAGGTCGAACTCGAACGCATGCACGACAACCGGCTCAGCCCCACGGGCCAGCACGAGGCGGGACGCCGTATGCACCGCTTCGAGTCGCTGATGCGGGCGAACCGGCACATCCTCGCCTTCGACCCCGACGGCTCCGGCCGGGTCGCCGAGGTGTTCGGCGACCTCGACCGGGCGGAGCGGGTCTCCGTCGTCGTCCCCGGCGTCGACACCGACCTGCTCACCTTCCAGCGCACCAATCGCAGATACACCGCCCCGGTCGGCATGGCGAAGTCCCTCTACGCCGCCGAGCGCGCCGCCGGCCCCGCGACGCGCACGGCCGTGATCGCCTGGGCCGACTACACCGCGCCCAACGGCCTCGGCATGGAGTCGGCCACGGCGATGCGCGCCGAGGCCGGGGCGGTCCGGCTGAACGCGCTGGTGCGCGCGCTGCCCGGGAACGCGCCGGTCTCGCTGTTCTGCCACAGCTACGGCTCCGTGGTCTGCGGGGTCGCCGCGCATGCGCTGCCCGGCCGGGTGGCCGACATAGCGGTGGCCGGCAGTCCCGGCATGCGGGTCGCCAAGGCCTCCCATCTGCGCACCTCCGCGCGGGTGTGGGCGATGCGGGACGCCGACGACTGGATCCAGGACGTGCCGTACATGGAGTTCGGCGGACTCGGACACGGTGCGGATCCGGTATCCGCGGCGTTCGGGGCGCGCGTGCTGTCGGCGCGCGGCGCCCAAGGACACGCCGGGTACTTCGAACCGGGTACGGAGAGCCTCGCCAACTTCGCCGAGATCGGGGTTGGCGCGTACCGCGCGGTGGACTGCGCCGACGATGCGGGCATGTGCCGGGCGGGTTTGTCCGGCACGACGACTGCCGGACGCGCGTAGAGGCGCAGAAACTGCGGTCTGCGCAGGGAGGGGACGAAAGAGCGCGTGCCGCATACGATGAGCCGCATGGGTGACGTACTGGCCGGATTTCATGCCGCCTGGGAGTTCGAGTCCGACTCCGTGCTCATCCGCTACGAACGGGGGATTCGAACACCTAAGCTCTTCCAGGCGCTCGGTGAGCGGCGGGTGCCGCTGGCGGCGTTGCAGGGGGTGACGCTCTCCCCCGGGCGGCGCGGGACCGTCGTCCTGCGTGCGGAACCCCGGCCGGGGGCGGATCCGTTGATCGAGGCGGCGGCCGGGCAGTTGAAGGAAAGCAGTGATCCCTACCGGCTGGTGCTGCCCGCCGAGCGGGAGACACTGGCCGAGTACTACGCCGATGAACTACGCGCCCTGCTGACCGAGTCGGGGCCCGCCGAACGCCATCTCGTCGCGGCGCCCGAAGCGCCGCTGCACTTCAAGGCGTACGACGGGAAGGCGTCCTTCGACGGTACGTCCGTGTCGTTCCGGTGGTTCTGGACGGGGGCGTCGTCGGCGAAGTGGAAGGCCGGGGACCAGAAGTTCGCCGTGGCGGAGCTGAACGGGGTGGAGTGGCGGTCGCCGGAGGTGTTCGAGGGGCATCTGCGGTTGCTGCGGCGGGATGCCGGGAAGCAGCCGGCGCAGGCCGATCAGGATCCGGCGGCCGTGGTGTTCGGGCTGGGGTACGGGCCGGTGCACGAGTCGTTGCCGTTCGCGGCGGCCGTGTTGTCGGCGGTTCGCTCCGCGGGTTCGGCGGGGGCTGTCGTTGCCGCCGCTCCGCGGAGGGATCCTGCGGATATCGCGGAGCGGATTCGGCATCTTGGGGAGCTGCATCGGGCCGGGTTGGTCACCGATGAGGAGTTCTCTGTGAAGAAGGCTGAGTTGTTGGCTGAGCTTTGATTTCGGGTGCGGGTCGTGGGGGCTGGTCGCGCAGTTCCCCGCGCCCCTGGCGGCGTGCAGTCCCCGGCGTCGGTTACTCCCTGCCTGCCGACGTGAACGTCATGTCCGCGTAGCGGGTGCCTGCCACCTTCGCGGCCACCGGGTCCAGCAGGGCGAGTTCCTCCTGCGTCAGCGTGATGCGCGTCGCCGCCGTGTTCTCCTCGACTCGGCTCGGCTTGCGCGTTCCCGGGATCGGGACGACAGCGAGGTCGTGTACGGCCGCCTGCTGCTGGACCCAGGCCAGGGCGATCTGGCCGAGTGAGGCGCCGTGTGCCTCGGCGACCGCCCGGATCGGTTCCAGGAGCGCCGCGTTCGCCGTGGCGTTGGCGCCGGTGAAGCGGGGCTGCTGGCGGCGGAAGTCGTCGGCGGTGAGGTCCTGCTCCGCGTTCACGAAGGAACCGGTGAGGAAGCCGCGGCCGAGCGGGGAGTACGGGACCAGGGCGACGCCCAGTTCACGGGCGGCCGGTACGACCTTCGCCTCGATGTCCCGGCTGAACAGCGACCACTCCGACTGCACGGCGGCGACGGGGTGCACGGAGTGCGCGGCGCGCAGTTCGTCGGCGGTGACCTCGCTGAGGCCCAGGTACTTGACCTTGCCCTCGCGGACCAGCTCGGACATCACGCCGACCGTCTCCTCGATCGGCACGTTCACGTCCCGGCGGTGCATGTAGTACAGGTCGATCACGTCGACGTCGAGGCGCTTCAGGCTCGCCTCGACGGCCTGGCGGATGTACGGCGGGTCGTTGCGGATGACCCGCCGGGTCGGGTCGTCCGGCGGGATCGACAGGGCGAACTTGGTCGCGATCACGACCTCGTCGCGGTGCGCCGTGAAGAACGGCGACAGGAACCGCTCGTTCTCACCGGCGCCGTACGCGTCCGCCGTGTCGTACAGCGTGACGCCCAGCTCCAGCGCCCGCTCCAGCGTCGCGCGGGACTCGCCGGTGTCGGAGGGGCCGTAGGCGAAGCTCATGCCCATGCAGCCGAGGCCCTGCACACCGACCTCGGGCCCGCCGTCGCCGAGCCGTACCGTCGCTATCGTGCTGTCGTTCATCGGGTCCTCTCCCCTTCGTGCGAGGCGTCGTGTGAGGTTTGGTGCGAGGCGTCGTGCGAGGCGTGCGCGCGGCCGGCGTCGCCGTAGAAACTGATCTTGCGGTCGAGTACGGCGAGCGTGTCCTGGAGTTCGGCGATCCGCTCCAGGACGTCCTGGCGGGTCGTCTCCAGCAGCTCGCGCCGCTCCGCGAAGGTGCCGTCGCCCTCGCGCACCAGCTCCGCGTACCGCACCATGTCGGCGACCGGCATACCGGTCAGCCGCAGCTTGCCGACGAGATCCAGCCAGTCCAGGTCGCGGTTGGTGTAGCGGCGCTGGCCGGTGTGCGACCGGTCGATGTGGGACATCAGGCCGATCCGCTCGTACCAGCGCAGGGTGTGGGCCGACAGGCCGGTGAAGGCGACGACCTCGCTGATCGTGTAGCGGTCCTGGCCGTCGGGGCGCGGGTGCCGGCGGGGCGGGGCGGAGCAGAGGTCGGTGCGGTTGGGGCCCTCCTCGTGGATCCCCTCGCGGGCCTCCTCGTGGGCCTTTTCGGTGGCTGCTGCCGTGGTCTGCATCACCGTCATGCGCTCCACGCTATGACCTTGGAGTGCACTCCAAGCAAGCGTGGACGGAAAGAGGAGGTCAAGAAAATCGGCAGGACGTGCGGGGGGTGCGGTGGCTAGCGTGCGGGTCATGAGTCTCGTACGCCGTGCCCTGCCGGACGATGCCGAAGAAGTACTGCGCCTGCGCCAGGTGATGATCGACTCGGTCTTCTCCGGCGGCTCCTCCGCCACAGACTGGCACATCGAGTCCCTGCCGGTGCTGCGGGAGCGGCTGGCCGATCCCGACGGGGACTTCGCGGCGTTCGTGGTGGACCATCCGGACCGGCCGGGGGCGCTGGCGGCGCTGGTGGCCGGAACGCTGGAGTACCGGATCGGCAAGGCGAGCAACCCACGCGGGCGGGTCGGACACGTCTTCAGCGTGGCCACGGATCCGGACGCACGCAGGCGGGGGTACGCGCGCGCGTGCATGGCGGAACTGCTGGAGTGGTTCCGCGAGCGGGAGGTCGGGCAGGTCGACCTGACCGCGTCCGCGGAGGCGGAGCCGCTGTACGAGTCGCTGGGCTTCGCACGGACCGGGGACCCCTTCATGCGGTTGATGCTCTGAGCGGGATTAGGCTCGGGGCATGTCCTTGCAGAGCTTGGCGTTGATCGACAACTGGCCGGTTCCCACCGCTGCGGCGGGGGTGGTACGGGCCGACGGTGCCGTGCTGGGGGTGCGGGGGCCGGTCGGGCAGCGTTTTGCGCTGGCGTCGGTCACCAAGCCGCTGGCCGCGTACGCCGCGCTGGTGGCGTACGAGGAGGGTGCGATCGACTTCGAGGAGCCGGCCGGGCCGCCCGGGTCGACGGTACGTCATCTGCTGGCGCACACCTCGGGGCTGGCCTTCGACGAGCACCGGGTGACGGCGCCGCCCGGGGAGCGGCGGCTGTACTCCAACGCCGGGTTCGAGCAGCTCGGGGACCATGTCGCCAAGGCGACGGACATCCCGTTCGCGGAGTATCTGCGGCAGGCGGTGCTGGAGCCGCTGGGGATGACGTCCACCAGTCTTGAGGGTTCCCCGGCGAAGGACGGGGTCTCCACGGTCGAGGATCTGCTGCGGTTCGCCGCCGAGGTGCAGGCGCCGCGGCTGCTCGATCCGCGTACGGTCGCCGAGGCGATGAGCGTGCAGTATCCGGGCACGAAGGGCGTCCTTCCCGGGTACGGTCACCAGAACCCCAACGACTGGGGGCTCGGCTTCGAGATCCGTGACTCCAAGTCGCCGCACTGGACGGGCGGTTCGTCGTCACCGCGGACGTTCGGTCATTTCGGGCAGTCCGGTACGTTCCTGTGGATCGACCCGGATGCGGGGCTGTCCTGCGTCGCCCTGTCGGACCGGGCGTTCGGACCCTGGGTGATCGAGACGTGGCCGGCGTTCACGGACGCGGTGCTGGCGGAGGCCCGCACGGCCTGAGGCCCATCAGGTCATCTCCCACATCAGCAGCTCGGTCGGCGTCACCCCCACCGCCTCCACGTCCTTCGCGTCCGTGATGCGGGCCGCGTCGCCCGGGCCCAGGTGCTCGGCGTCCACGGTGACTTCGCCGTGCACCACGTGGACGTAGACGTGCGGGGCGTCGGGGACCGCCGTGCGTTCGCCCGCGGCCAGTCGGCGTACGTGGAGCATCGCGCCGGCCTCCGGGACCGCGTACGGCGTCGCGTCCGCGATGCCGCGGACGATCTCGTACGCCGGGTCGCCGCCCGGCGACAGCGGGGCCAGCCACATCTGCACGAACGTCAACGGGCGCTCGCCGTCGTTGCGTTCGACGTGCCGCACGCCGGACGCGGCGCTCAGGCGCTGCACGTCACCGGCGCGGACGACCGTCTCGCGCCCCGTGGAGTCACGGTGCGTCAGCTCGCCCTGCGCGACCCATGTGACGATCTCGGTATGGCTGTGCGGGTGCTCCGCGAAACCGGCACCGGGGGCCAGGCGCTCCTCGTTGCACGCGATCAGGGCGCCGAAGCGCAGGTTGTCGGGGTCGTAGTGGGGGCCGAAGGAGAAGGCGTGACGGGACTCGATCCCGGCCTCCGCGTCACCTCCGGGGTAGCGCTCACCGGCGCGCCGTACGTCCATCACGCCCACCACCGTAGACCCGCCCGGGCCGACCGAGGCCCACACCGCGCAGGCCGACCGGCACCCGCCCCGACTCGGGGGCGGAGCAGCGCCCTGCAGGGGCGCGGGGAACTGCGCGACCAGCCACCACGCGCCCGCAGACGATCGACGGCCCATCGCGGCACCCGCGGAGCGCTTGGCTCCGGCGCAACCCCCACCGCAACCCACCCCGGGCCCCCCGCCCCACCGCACCCCACCCCGAGCCACATCCGCGCCCCCCCACCCGCAAACCGCACCCGCAAACCCCCGAACCCCCCGCCCCCACCCCTCACCCCCACCCGGCCACACGCCCCCGCGTCCGGATAAGGCAGTCTTGTCCCGTGCCCGAACCCGAAACCAGCGACCCCCGTACCGCCTCCCACGGCGTGCATCCGCACTCCGCGACCCTGAAGCGGCTGGAGAAGTCCTCCGGCAGTCTCGCCGCCCAGGCCATCGCGCGGATGGACGAGACGCTGCCGTGGTACCGGGCCATGCCCCCGGAGAACCGTTCCTGGATCGGGCTGGTCGCGCAGGCCGGTATCGCCGCGTTCACCGAGTGGTTCCGGCACCCGGACGCCCCGCAGGCGATCTCCACCGATGTGTTCGGAACCGCGCCGCGCGAGCTGACCAGGGCGATCACGCTGCGGCAGACCGTGGAGATGGTGCGCACCACCATCGAGGTCATGGAGAGCGCGATCGACGAGGTCGCCGCCCCCGGCGACGAGCGGATTCTGCGCGAGGCGCTCCTGGTGTACGCGCGGGAGATCGCCTTCGCCACCGCCCAGGTGTACGCCCAGGCCGCCGAGGCACGGGGTGCCTGGGACGCCCGGCTGGAGTCGCTGGTCGTGAACGCCGTGCTGAGCGGCGAGGCCGACGAGGGCGCGGTGTCGCGGGCGGCGGCGCTGGGCTGGAACGCGCCGGAGCATGTGTGCGTGGTGCTGGGGACGGCGCCCGACGGTGACTCGGAGCTGACGGTGGAGGCCATCCGGCGGGCGGCACGGCATGCCAAGCTCCAGGTGCTGACGGGTGTGCTCGGGGACCGGCTCGTCGTCATCGCGGGCGGCAGCGACAATCCGCTCGCCGTCGCCAGGTCGCTGATCGGGCCCTTCGCCGCAGGTCCGGTGGTCGCGGGACCGATCGTGCCGGATCTGCTGGCCGCGACCCGGTCCGCGCAGGCCGCCGCCGCGGGGCTGAAGGCGTGTTTCGCCTGGCAGGACGCGCCGCGGCCGGTGCTGGCGGACGACTTGCTGCCGGAGCGCGCGATCGCCGGAGACCCGAGCGCGCGCGAGCAGTTGGTGGAGGAGATCTACAGACCACTGGAGGAAGCCGGTTCCGCGCTGCTGGAGACGCTCAGCGTCTATCTCGAACAGGCGAGCAGTCTCGAAGGCGCCGCCCGGATGCTGTTCGTCCATCCCAACACCGTCCGCTACCGGCTTCGACGTGTGACTGACGTCACCGGCTGGTCGCCATCCGATGTACGTTCCGCGTTCACGTTGCGCATCGCGCTGATCCTGGGGCGTCTGGCCGATGGGGATCTCCAGCCCTAGTCTTTTGTCGGGGGCCCACAAAACCCCTTCCCGTTCTTCGTCCTTGTCCCCACGGGCGGCCGTGCCCGTACCCAAGAGAGAGTGTGAGAGTGCTCGTACTCGTCGCTCCCGGCCAGGGCGCCCAGACGCCCGGCTTCCTGACTCCCTGGCTCGAACTGCCCGGTGCCGCCGACCGCGTCGCCGCCTGGTCGGACACCATCGGACTGGACCTCGCCCACTACGGCACGAAGGCCGACGCGGACGAGATCCGCGACACGGCCGTGGCGCAGCCGCTGCTCGTCGCCGCCGGGATCCTCTCGGCCGCGGCACTCGGTGACATGTTGCCGGGCGCGGTCGCGGGCCACAGCGTCGGTGAGATCACCGCCGCCTCCTTCGCCGGCGTCCTCGACGACACCGCCGCGCTGACCCTCGTACGCAAGCGGGGCCTGGCCATGGCCGAGGCCGCCGCGATCACCGAGACCGGGATGTCGGCGCTGCTCGGCGGCGACCCCGAGGTGACCGTGCCGCATCTGGAGAAGCTGGGCCTGACCCCGGCGAACGTCAACGGCGCCGGGCAGATCGTGGCCGCGGGAACGCTGGAGCAGCTGGCCGCGTTGAACGAGGACAAGCCGGAGGGCGTGCGCAAGGTCGTCGCGCTGAAGGTGGCCGGCGCCTTCCACACCCACCACATGGCGCCCGCGGTCGACAAGCTGGCCGCGGCCGCCCAGCAGCTGACGCCCGCCGACCCGAAGGTCACCTACGTCTCGAACCGGGACGGTCAGGCGGTCGCCTCCGGCGCCGAGATCGTCGAGCGGCTGGTCGGCCAGGTCGCCAACCCGGTCCGCTGGGACCTGTGCATGCGGACGTTCCAGGAGCTCGGCGTCACCGCGCTGCTGGAGGTGTGCCCCGGCGGCACCCTGACCGGGCTCGCCAAGCGCGCCCTGCCCGGCGTGCAGACGCTGGCCCTGAAGACCCCCGACGACCTCGACGCGGCCCGCGAGCTCATCGCCGAGCACGCCTGACGCCCTGCTGACGCCCTAAGGAGCCGACTGCAACATGTCGAAGATCAAGCCCAGCAAGGGCGCCCCGTACGCGCGGATCCTCGGCGTGGGCGGCTACCGGCCCACCCGGGTGGTGCCGAACGAGGTGATCCTCGAGAAGATCGACTCGTCCGACGAGTGGATCCGTTCGCGCTCCGGCATCGAGACCCGGCACTGGGCGAACGACGAGGAGACGGTCGCCGCGATGTCGGTCGAGGCGTCCGGCAAGGCGATCGCCGACGCCGGGATCTCCGCCGAGCAGATCGGCGCGGTGATCGTCTCGACCGTCACGCACTTCAAGCAGACCCCGGCCGTCGCCACCGAGATCGCCGACAAGCTGGGCACGGCCAAGGCCGCCGCCTTCGACATCTCGGCCGGCTGCGCGGGCTTCGGCTACGGCCTGACCCTCGCCAAGGGCATGATCGTCGAGGGCAGCGCCGAGTACGTGCTGGTCATCGGCGTGGAGCGGCTGAGCGACCTGACCGACCTGGAGGACCGGGCGACGGCCTTCCTGTTCGGTGACGGGGCCGGCGCGGTCGTCGTCGGCCCGTCGAAGGAGCCCGCGATCGGCCCCACGGTGTGGGGCTCCGAGGGCGACAAGTCCGAGACCATCAAGCAGACCGTGCCGTGGACGGACTACCGGTCCGGCGAGGTCGAGCGGTTCCCCGCCATCACGCAGGAGGGCCAGGCGGTGTTCCGCTGGGCCGTGTTCGAGATGGCGAAGGTCGCCAAGGAGGCGCTGGACGCCGCCGGACTTGATCCGGCCGACCTGGACGTCTTCATTCCGCACCAGGCCAACGAGCGGATCATCGACTCGATGGTGAAGACACTGAAGCTGCCGGAGTCCGTCACGGTCGCCCGTGACGTACGCACCACCGGCAACACCTCGGCCGCCTCGATTCCGCTCGCGATGGAGCGGCTTCTGGCGACCGGCGAGGCGAAGAGCGGAGACACCGCGCTCGTCATCGGATTCGGGGCGGGTCTCGTGTACGCAGCGACGGTCGTTACTCTCCCCTAGGCACTCCGTGCCGGATCATGCGGTCCGGTGCGGGAAGCAGCACCGCCACACCCTCTGGAACACTACGAAGGAGCGCCTGACATGGCCGCCACTCAGGAAGAGATCGTCGCCGGTCTCGCGGAGATCGTGAACGAGATCGCCGGGATCCCCACCGAGGACGTCCAGCTGGACAAGTCCTTCACCGACGACCTGGACGTCGACTCGCTGTCCATGGTCGAGGTCGTCGTCGCCGCCGAAGAGCGCTTCGACGTGAAGATCCCGGACGACGACGTCAAGAACCTCAAGACCGTCGGCGACGCGACCGAGTACATCCTCAAGCACCAGTCCTGAGGCCCCTGGGCCGGTTCCTTCCGGCCCCGCCACCCGGCGGTGGCGCCGCTGAATCCTCGTATCCGTTGGAGAAAGAATTCCCGTGAGCCCGACCAATCGCACCGTGGTCGTCACCGGTATCGGCGCAACCACACCGCTGGGTGGCGACGCAGCCTCTACCTGGGAGGGCCTGGTCGCCGGACGTTCCGGCGTCAAGCCCCTGGAGCAGGAATGGGCCGCCGAGCAGGCGGTCCGCATCGCCGCGCCGGTCGCGGTGGAACCCACCGAGTCCATCCCGCGGCCGCAGGCCCGCCGCCTGGACCGCTCGGCGCAGTTCGCGCTGATCGCCGCGAAGGAGGCGTGGGCCGACGCCGGTTTCACCGCCAAGGCCGGTGAGGGCGCCGAGGTCGACCCGGACCGGCTCGGCGCGGTCATCGCCTCCGGCATCGGCGGTGTGACGACCCTGCTCGACCAGTACGACGTGCTCAGGGAGAAGGGCGTACGCCGGGTCTCCCCGCACACCGTCCCCATGCTGATGCCGAACAGCCCCTCCGCGAACGTGGGTCTGGCCGTGGGCGCCCGGGCGGGCGTGCACACCCCGGTCTCCGCGTGCGCGTCGGGCGCCGAGGCCATCGGCTACGCCATCGAGATGATCCGCTCCGGCCGCGCCGACGTCGTCGTCGCCGGTGGTACGGAGGCGGCGATCCACCCGCTGCCCATCGCCGCGTTCGGCAACATGATGGCGATGTCCAAGAACAACGACGACCCGCAGGGCGCGTCCCGTCCCTACGACGTCGACCGCGACGGCTTCGTCCTCGGCGAGGGCGCCGGTGTCATCGTCCTGGAGTCCGCCGAGCACGCCGCGAAGCGCGGGGCGCGGGTGTACGCCGAGGCGGTCGGGCAGGGCATCTCCGCCGACAGCCACGACATCGTGCAGCCGGAGCCGGAAGGACGTGGCATCAGCCACGCCCTGCAGAACCTGCTGGAGCGGACCGACCTCGACCCGGCGGAGATCGTGCACGTCAACGCGCACGCCACGTCGACGCCGGCCGGTGACATCGCCGAGCTGAAGGCGCTGCGGAAGGTGTTCGGTGATGACGCCGACCACATCGCGGTGTCCGCGACGAAGTCGATGACCGGGCATCTGCTGGGTGGTGCGGGCGGTGTCGAGACGGTGGCGACCGTGCTCGCGCTGTATCACCGGGTGGCTCCGCCGACCATCAACGTCGAGAACATCGACCCCGAGGCCGAGGCGAATGCCGATGTGGTGCGGGGTGAGGCGCGGAAGCTGCCCGTCGAGGGTCGTATCGCCGCGTTGAACGACTCGTTCGGCTTCGGTGGGCACAACGTGGTGCTGGCGTTCCGGACGGTTTGATTTTCGGTTGATCCGGGCCCGCCGTGACGTCGGCCTCCAGGACCCAGTTGTGGTCCTGGAGGCCGACGTTGTCGTGTGCCCGAGCCGAGCACGTCAATCACCGCCGATTGCGAGGCAGTAGCCACTGTGGGCAAATAGGAATAGTGAGTGCACGGCCGCGCGACGCCGCGCTCGTCCTCGACGAGCGGGGCACCGTCGCCCAGTGGAGCCCGGAGGCCGAGCGGCTCCTCGGCTACTCCGCGGAGGAGGCACTGGGCCGCCACGTCACCATGTTCCTGGACCAGCCACTGGGCGACATGGAGTCTGCCGGACAGATCACCGCGCGACACCGCGACGGCCGCCGGGTGGCGGTCGACGCGGCGATCAGCCCGCTG
This sequence comes from Streptomyces spinoverrucosus, assembly GCF_006539505.1. GTDB lineage: Bacteria > Actinomycetota > Actinomycetes > Streptomycetales > Streptomycetaceae > Streptomyces > Streptomyces spinoverrucosus. The sequence goes on along the minus strand of NZ_BJND01000042.1, from coordinate 46,749 downwards.
CCCCGACCCGGCGGGGACTGGAACTGGTCGGTGCGGCTGATCACCGCGTCGGACACTGTTCAGGAAGAGATCGACGCCGCACTGCTCCGGGCGCTGCTGACCGATTCCCCGCTCGGTGTTCAGGTTGTCGACGGCGACCTGCGGCTCGTGCGCCTGAATCTTTCCGGCCCGGGAGTCCGCGGTGTCGTGGGTACGGAGGCCATCGGCCGCCACATCCGCGACATCGCGCCAGGCCTGATCGACGAGGGGGTCGAGCAGAAGATCCGTCACGTGGTCGGGAGCGGTCAGCCCCTGAGTTTCCTGCACAGCGGCCGACCTCCCGCCGATTCCGCCCACGATCATGACTACTTGGTGACCCTGCTGCCTCTCAGGGACTCGGTGGGGCGCGGTATAGGGGCCCTCGTGGCCTCCCAGGATGTGACCGAGCAGGAAAGGGCGCGGGCACGCCTGGACTTCCTGGCGCAGGCAGGTACCCGGATCGGCACCACGCTCGACGTCCTCACCACGGCGAAGGAGCTGGCTGCCGCCGCAGTTCCGGCCATCGCTGACATCGCCACCGTCGACGTACTGGACGGCGTGCTCCACGGCGAGGCGTCCCCACCAGGCCCCGTCAGCAAGCAGTCCAGACTGCGTCGGGCGGCCTTCATGAGCGCTCGGGTGCTCGGCGCCCTGCCCGCCTACGACACCGGGGAGCTGGTCGAGTACCTGTTCCCGTCTCACATCGCCGGCCTGACCGGGACGCGCCCCATCTTGGTACCGCACCTTCAAAGCGGCGAGATGCCCGCCGACGACCGCCGCACGCCGCGCATCCGCGCCCACACGGCCCACTCCCTGATGGTCGTGCCCCTCGCCGCCCGCGGTGTGGTCCTCGGCCTGGCGAGCTTCTACCGGGCACGGGAGCCGGATCCGTACGGTGAGGAGGACCTTTTTCTCACTTCCGAACTCTGCGCGCGGGCAGCCGTGTGCATCGACAACGCACGCCAGTACACCCGCGAGCGCAACGCCGCCCAATCGCTGCAGCGCGCCCTGCTGCCGCGGTCCGCGCCGCCGCAGAGCGCCGTGGAGGTGGCCTGGCGCCATGAATCGGCCTACAGTCCGGGGGACTGGTTCGACGTCATTCCCCTCTCCGGCGCGAGGGTTGCGCTGGTCGTGGGCTGTATGGCCGGCCAGGGCATCGACGCCGCCGCCGCGATGGGACAGCTGCGCATGGCCATCAATACGCTCGCGGCCCAGGACCTTGCCCCCGACGAACTGCTCGGTCAACTTCACGACCTGGTGATGGGATTCAGCGACGAGCCCGCCGACGATCCCCGCACAGCATCGGCCAGGAACCACATGCAGGGGGCGACCTGCCTGTACGCGGTCTACGACCCCGTCTCGCGCCGCTGCACGCTTGCCCGAGCCGGCCACCCGTCGGTGGTGGTCGTCAGCCCGCAGGGCAAGGTCGATATCCCTGACATCCCAGAGGGTCCCCCGCTGGGCACCCAGCACCCGCCATACCGGACCGCAGGCATGGAGCTGCCGGAGGGAAGCACGCTTGCGCTGTTCACCAGCAGTCGGACACCGGCCGACACCTCTGACCGGTCACCTGCGGCCCACATGCTGTATCAGATCCTGAGCAGCAACCCGTACCGCACCCTGGGGGACAGCTGCGACGCGTTCATCCGTGCCTACGAACCCACCACAGGCGAGGGTTTCCTCCTGCTGCTGGCACGTACGCGGGCGCTGTCCGCGGACCGGGTGGCGACCTGGACCCTCCCCCCGGACCCCGCGGTCGTCACCACCGCCCGCACTTTGAGCCTTCGGCAGCTCGCCAACTGGGGTCTGGACGACCTGGACTTCACGACCGAACTGATCGTCAGCGAGCTCGTCACCAACGCCATCCGCTACGGGGCCGGGCCTGTCGGCCTCCGCCTGATCCGCGACCGCGGGCTCATCTGCGAGGTCAGCGACGGCAGCAGCACCGCCCCGCATCTGCGGTACGCCTACGAGACCGATGAAGGTGGCCGCGGCCTCTTCCTGATCGCCCAGCTCGCCCACCGCTGGGGCACCCGCTACTCCGCTCGGGGAAAGACCATCTGGACCGAGCAGACCATTCCGTGCGTGGGCACGGTCGGCCCAGGAGGAGGATCCGGCGACTGCTTCTGATCCTTCTGACGTTCAGCGGGCGCTGTGCTGCTTCCAGTAGCGGGTGTGCGGCAGGTCGTCGTCGAGCCAGTAGGCATCGTCCTCGGTGACCACGAGCATTTCCTCCCATTTCACGCCGATGTCGCCCTTGCCGATGTGCGGCTCGACGGCCCACAGGCCGGGCTCGCAGGGTTGGTCGGCGCCCTCGTTCCACAGCGGCGTCCGGTTCAGGCGCGGGCGGATGGCGGACGAGAGGAGATGGCCGCTGAGGTAGGCGAGGGCCTGCGGGCTGAATCCGTTGATCCGGAACGTGGGCAGGCGGGTGCCGGGAACCTTGCCGACCTTGTGCGCGATGACCGAACCGGGGTAATAGCTGTGGATGTTCTCAAAGCCCTGGTCGGCGATCAGCTCGTCGACCTGCCGGTAGATCTGGGCCTGGGTGGCACCGCTCCGGACGAGCTGCAGGATGAGCGTGCGGTACGGTTCGAGCGCCATGCGCGCCTCGTGGAACTCCTCGCTGTCATCGCCGCCGAGTGTGCACGAGTAGCCCATGTCGCAGGCGATGTTGCCGACCACGGGTCCCACGTCGAGGATGACGGCCTCGCCCTGGCGCAGGGGCCGGTCGGTGGGCTGGAACTGCTTGCCGAAGTGGGCCATCTTGGGGTTGAGGAGGCTGCCCAGTGCCCCGCCTTTGGGCTTGGTGAAGTCCCGGAACCGGGTCCGCTCGCCGAACCACGCGAAGCCGTAGTGGAAGAAGCGGCTCACTCCGTGGTCACGCAGCCAGTCCTCGACGGCCCGCGCGGCCTGCTTCTCGGTGATCCCTTCGTACAGCTGCGCCTCGACGGCTGCCACCGCGTCGTAGGCCAGTCGTTGGGCCGCTTTGAAGTCGGCGAGTTCCTGCTGGGTGAAGTGTTCCTTGGCCATGGGATTGCAACCTCTCGGAGGGAGTGCCGTGCTGGGTGTGCGGGTCGTGCGGCGGCCGTCGGCGCTGCCAGTGGCTACGACGAGGCGGGCGTGCCCCGGAGCTCGCGCTTGAGGATCTTGCCGGTGGCGTTGGTGGGCAGGGCGGGCAGGAACTCCACGATGCGCGGGTACTTGTAGCCGGCCATCGACTCCTTGCACCAGGCGATGAGCGCGTCCTCGGTGAGGTCGGCTCCAGGGGCGAGGACCACGCACGCCTTGACCTCTTCGCCGTGGCGCTCGTGCGGGACGCCGATGACCGCGGCCGTGCTCACCGCGGGGTGGGTGTGCAGGATTTCTTCGATCTCGCGCGGGTAGACGTTGAAGCCGCCGCGGATGATCATGTCCTTGGCCCGGTCACGATGTAGTACCAGCCGTCGGCATCCCGGCGGGCCAGGAACGGACATGCTGGTCGGGGTCTGCCACGGCCTCATCGGCAGGCTGCTCGGTGCCGACTGGAGACCGGTCGGCGTCACCCTCAACCACACCGGCCCGGACGACCCCAGTCCCTACCTCCGGGTCCTGGGCCCCGCCGTCACCTTCGAACAGCCGCGTTCCGGCATCATCCTGTACCCCTCCGACCTGGAGGCACCCAACACCCTCGCCGACCCCCGGCTGCGGCCCTACGCCCGGCAGTTCCTGCAGAACATCGCGCCCCCGCCCACCAGTGCCTTCACCGACCGCGTGCGCCAGGTCGTCGAGGCCCTTCTGCCCACCGGCCGCTGTTCCCTCGAACAACTCGCCCGCACCTTCGACATCGACCCGAGAACGCTTCAGCGGCGCCTCGCGGAGAGCGGCGAAGGCTACTCCTCGATCGTCGACTCGGTCCGCACCGGCATGGCACGCCGCTACGTGGGCGGCTCCAAGCGTCCCCTCACCGAGATCGCCGGCCTGCTCGGGTTCTCCTCCCTGGCCACCTTCTCGCGGTGGTTCCGCGGCCGCTTCGACACCAGCCCCAGCACCTGGCGCAACCGTCAGATGTGACTCGTACCGCTACTGGGCCTTGGTGACGGCGGGCGGCGTCCAAGTGCCGTTGATCACGCTCTCCTTCGGCCAGTACATGCGCAGCATCACGTTGAACTGGCCGGACGGGGCCGGGAGCCAGTTGGCCTTCTTGTCCTCGGCCGGGGCACCGTGCTGGATGTACAGATCCACCGAGCCGTCGGGGTTCGCGGTCGGTTTGGCGGTGTGCCCGACCGCGTATCGGTTGATCGGGTTGGGGACGAGGAAGCCGTCCGGGTTGTACATGGTCACTGACCAGAAGGCGTTTGCCGGAGGGGTCTGGCCGGGTGGGAAGTGGATGGTGTACTTGTTGGCGCCGGTGAGCTGCTGGCCCGTGTTGTCGACGAAGTTGATCGGGTAGATCGCGTCCTGCGGGAGGTTGGCGCCGAGCCCTTGCCAGTCGGTGGCCGCGCGCACTGTGTAGTTCGTGCCGTAGGTACCCAGGTCGGTGGCGACCCGCCAGCCGTTGACGTCCTTGCCGAGATTCGCGACGGCGGCCTGGATCTGCTTCTGGCCTTCGGACACGGACTGCTGCAGCGCCTTCGCGACATCGGGAGACACGTCGTTGAGGTCGAACGCCTTGCCCGGGCGGATGCCCAGCCGGGCGAGCTTGGCGACCATGGGGGCGTCGGCCGAGGCCGGGGGGTTGGCAGCCATCTCGGCGGCCAGGCGTGAGTAGAAGGCCTGGGCGTCCATCTGCTGCACCAGGGTCTTGGGCGCTGTGCTGGGGACGTTCGGGTCGACGCGCCCCTCGGGGGGCTTGTACGACTCGTCACCGTAGGCACTCAGCGGGCGGACGTCGTACTTGCTCACCAGCTGCTGCACCGCGGGCAGATCCGAGGGGCCGTTGAGCTGGGTGCGGCCGAGGATCCACGCGGTGTTGGTGGGCGACTTGATCTGCTTCACGCCGGCCGGCAGTCGACCGCGCCAGTCGGGGCCGGTGATGGCGTAGTCGCCTGCCTGCGTACCGGTCGTGCGCTTGCCCACCGAGTCGATCACGTTGGTCCAGGCGCTGAGGATCGGCATCAGGTAGTAGCGGCCGTCGGTGTCGGGTACGTGCAGCACGATCGGCTCGGCCGACAGATCCAGCCAGGCGTTCGTGTACAGCGTGTCGACGTTGGGCGAGACCACGGACTTCTGATCGGGGCCCGGGACGTCGGTCGCCTTCGCGAACTGGTTGATCGGCGCGCTGATGGTCGAGGGATCCGGGGTGGTGACGTTGGTCGACGCCTGCTCCGTGGCCTTCATCAGCACCAGCGGGTAGCCGTATATGTATGCCTGGACGGCGTCGTCGGTGAGGTCGTCCTGGGCGGGTGCGGCGCCCGCGGGGGCGGCCATGAACAGGGCGAGCACCGTCGCGACCGCGGAAGCGATTGCAGCGCGAGTCCGAGTTCTGCGGCGTGCGCGACGCTTGGTTACGAATGACATCCTGCTACCTCCTGGTCGCCCAAGCCATGGCGCCGTACGTGTGCGGTCGTGGGGTGGGCATGACCGTGGACGGTCGGCAGCGCACCTGCGGCGTCAGCGCGCGGTGGCCCGGGGACGCATTGCTGCTTCGTCGTACGGCGGAAGCGGCTTGATGAGGGGTTCGAGCATCGTGCGGGCATCCGACGCCGTGATGACGTCGGCGGGGTCGAGTTTGATGATCTCGGCCTTGTCCGGGTCGACCTCCCACACGTCCTCGCCGACAAGCCGGCAGCGGTCGTCGTAGGGCCAGACCATCTCCTCGGACGCCTTGTAGATGTACATCGCGTTCTCGTCGTCCACGTCGATCCCGACAGCTGCCAGGACCTTGCCCGGTTTGAACTGGTAGCCGGTCAGCTTGGAGGCGATCATGTGGTCGCTGACGGCGACTTCCTCGTCGTCGGCGTACATCACGCACTCGCCCGTCTCGGACCACTCCCGGTACAGGTTCTTGATCGCGTCCTGGCCCTCCAGCCGGACGTTCAGGCCCAGCGCGTGGAAGTGGTAGACGGGGTTCTCCACCATCATCTCGGGCGCGAAGATCTCCTCGTAGCGCCCGGCGATCTCCAGGTAGCGGTGGCGGTAGTACGCCTGGAGCATGAACCGGTGCCGGGGGTTCTCCGTCGTTTCCAGCAGGTTCTCTATCGCGCGGTTGGTCTTGGTGATGTCCAGCTTCGTCATGGCGATCCGGCCTCTCCCGGCTCTTCGCTTCCCCTGCGGCCCTTGGCGCAGTGGGCGAACGGGCTGCTCGCGGCGGCGTTCAGGGCCGGACGGCCCCTTCTCGGACGGATCGGAACTCTCGCTGATTCGCAACGGCACCTGCCCCTGGGATGTCGGCTCATCCGGCCCGTCGTGCTCGACGCGAAAGACCATCCCAGCATGTGATGCGTGCCCGTGACCTGCAACTCGGGCAGACGGCGCCAAGTGCGGGCCGGTGGGGGTTGTTCGCGCAGTTCCCCGCGCCCCTTGGGGACGGCACCTGAAGGTCGGTTCAGACCACCTGGTGCAACCAGCGGACCGGGGCGCCTTCGCCTGCGTACCTGAACGGCTCCAACTCGTCGTCCCACGGCTTGCCCAGCAGCTTGGCGATCTCGGCCTCCAGGTCCGTCTCCCCGCTCTGGCTGCGCTGCAGCGCCGCGCGGAGGCGGTCCTCGGGGATGAGGATGTCGCCGTGGATGCCGGTGACGGCGTGGAAGATGCCCAGGTCGGGGGTGCAGCTGTAGCGTTCGCCCTCGGCGGTGGGGCAGGGTTCGGCGGTGACCTCGAAGCGCAGGAGGTGCCAGCCGCGCAGTGCGGAGGCCAGCTTGGACGCCGTGCCGGGCTCGCCCTGCCAGGAGAACTCCGAGCGCCAGGTGCCGGGCGCGGCCGGCTGCCGGATCCAGTCGAGGCTGACGCGCATGCCGAGCACCCCGGCGACGGCCCACTCGACGTGCGGGCACAGCGCGCGCGGCGCGGAGTGCACGTACAGGACTCCACGTGTCGTCACCGGGACCTCCGGGCTGAGCGGGCGTGTTGCGGCTGGCTGGGCGGTGGTGGCCGGTCGGCCACGCTGATGGCGAGGCTACCGTGCGGCGGCGCAAGGAGTGTGACGTACCGTCGGTCCCAGGGCCCGGAAACTCCCGCCATTCACCCAGGGGGACGCTTGTACGGGCGTGACCCGTTGCACGCCGCGCGCCGGGAACCCTCGCGCGTTGTTATGGAGGGGGCCAAAGCGAGCGAGGGGTTGGCGGACGATGCGGAAGACCGGACAGCGGGGGCGGGCCGCGGTCGCCGTGTGCGCGGCGGCCGTGCTGGGTGTCGCGGGGTGCGATGCCGTGGGGGGCGACGCGTCGGGCCCGTCCACGACCGAGGCGCAGCGGGCGAAGCCGAGTCAGGCGCCGGTGTGGGACCCCAGCCCGGACTCGATCGCCGCCGTCGGTGACTCCATCACGCGCGGTTTCGACGCCTGCGAGGTGCTGTCGGACTGTCCGCAGGTGTCGTGGGCGACCGGCAGCAGTCCTGACGTGGCCAGTCTCGCCGTACGGCTGCTGGGCAGTGCGCGGGCCGCCTCGCACAGTTGGAACTACGCCGTGACCGGGGCGTCGATGGCGGATCTCCCAACGCAGATGGCGCGTGCGGCGGTGGCCGAGCCGGAGCTTGTGACGGTGATGGTGGGGACGAACGACGCCTGCCGGAGCTCGGCGTCGGCGATGACTCCGGTGGCCGATTTCCGCGCCGACTTCGAGGACGCGCTGCATACGCTGCGCAGTGCTCTGCCCAAGGCTCAGGTGTATGTGGCGAGCATTCCCGATCTGATGCGGCTGTGGTCCGAGGGCCGTACGCATCCGCTCGGCAAGATGGTGTGGAAGCTGGGCGTCTGCCCGTCGATGCTGCGCGACGCGGACGCCCTGGACGCGGCGGCCAACCAGCGGCGCGAGACCGTGCAGCAGCGGGTGGAGGACTACAACGGCGTGCTGGAGGAGGTCTGCGGGGCCGACGAGCGGTGCCGGTACGACGGCGGGGCGGTGTACGAGTACCGGTTCAGCACCGCGCAGTTGAGCGACTGGGACTGGTTCCACCCGAGCAAGGACGGTCAGGCGCGGCTGGCGGAGATCGCCTATCGGGAGGTCACCGCCGAGAAGCCTTAGGGTTTCGCTCATGAGCGAACACTTCGGCACACTTTCCGACGGCACGGCCGTGCACCGCTGGACTCTGGAGCGCGCGGGCGTACGGGTGCGGATTCTTTCCTACGGCGGCATCGTGCAGTCCGTGGAGGTGCCGGACCGGGACGGGCGGACCGCGGACGTGGTGCTGGGGTTCGGCGAACTGGACGGCTATCTGGAGCACCCCGGGCCCTACTTGGGCGCCCTGGTCGGGCGGTACGCCAACCGGATCGCGGGTGGCCGCTTCCCGCTGGACGGGCGGACGTACGCGCTCGCGCGGAACAACGGGCCGAACTCGTTGCACGGCGGTGAGCGCGGCTTCGACAAGCGGGGGTGGGAGATGACGCCGGTCGAGGACGGCGTCCGGCTCAGCCGGGTCAGCCCGCACGGCGAGGAGGGCTTCCCGGGGCGGCTGGAGGTCTCGGCGACCTACCGCCTCGATGCCACCGGCGCGCTGCGGATCGCGTACGAGGCGGTCACCGACGCGCCCACCGTGGTGAATCTGACGAACCACTCGTACTGGAACCTGAGCGGCTCCGGCAACGCGGGCGGGCATGAGCTGCGGATCGCCGCCGGGCGGTACACGCCGGTGGACGACGACCTGATCCCGACCGGGATCGCCCCGGTCGAGGGGACCCGGTTCGACTTCCGGACGGCACGGAAGACCGGTTCCGGGTACGACCACAATTTCGTGCTCGACAAGGGCGTGACCGAGACGGCGGTCGAGGTCGCGGAGCTGTCCGACCCGGCGTCCGGGCGGGTGCTGACGGTGGCGACCACCGAGCCGGGGCTTCAGCTCTACACCGCCGACCATCTGAGCGGGCCGTTCGCGCCCGGGGACGGCATCGCGCTGGAGACGCAGCACTTCCCCGACTCGCCGAACCGCCCGGAGTTCCCGGGCACGGTACTGCGGCCGGGTGAGGTGTTCCGCTCCGAGACGGTGTACGGATTCACCGCACGTTGATCCCGTGAGCCCCGGTCCGGATGTCAGGTCCCGGACCGGGGCTGCTCGGTGGGACGAATCGCCCTGGATCAGACGGTAGTCGTCAGCGTGATCCTGCGGTCCGCGATCGAGCGGCCCGCCTGGATCTCGTACGAACCCTTCACAAACGACCACGAGTTGCTCAACTCGTCCCAGATCTCGAACGCCCGGCGTGGCAGTTCGACGACGGCCTCGACGCTCTCCCCCGGCCCCGCCTCGACGCCCGCGAAGCCGGCCAGCCAGCGCGCCGGGCGCTCGGGGTCGGGCTCGGTCGGGGCGACGTACAGCTGCACGACCTCGCGGCCGGGGCGCTCGCCCGTGTTGCGGACGCGGACCTTCACCGTCGTACCGTCGATCTCGATGGATTCGTACGTCCAGTCGGTGTAGCCGAGGCCGTGGCCGAAGGGGTACGTCGGTGTCCTGCCCTCCTTGTCCCAGGCGCGGTAGCCGATGAAGACGCCTTCGGTGTACGAGAGTTCGCCGTCGGTGGGGGCGACCTGGGTGACCGGGGTGTCCGCCAGTGGGCCCCAGGTGGTGGGCAGGCGGCCGCCCGGTTCGTACGTCCCCGTCAGCACGTCGGCCAGCGCGGTGCCGCCCTCCTCGCCGGGGAACCAGGTCAGCAGCACGGCCGCGACCTGGTCACGCCAGGGCAGTTCCACCGGGGAGCCGGCGTTGACGACCACGACGGTGTTGGGGTTGGCGGCGGCGACGGCGCGGACCAGGTCGTCCTGGTGGCCCGGAAGCTTCAGGTCGGCGCGGTCGAAGCCCTCGGACTCCACGCGCTCGGTGGTGGCGACCACGACGACGGCCGTGTCGGCGGCGCGGGCGGCCTCGACGGCCTCGGCGATCAGTTCATCGGGGGCGCGCTGGGGCTCCTGGTGGACCAGGGCGAAGCTGACGACCTTCATCGGGATGCCCTCGGGGAGGTCGACGACGTGGGTGAGGGAGACCTCGACCGGCTCGCCCGCGGTGAGTTCGGCCTGGGCGCGGGGCACGGGGGCGCCGAAGAAGGCCCCGAAGGGGTCGTCCTTGGCGGGGCGCTGGATGTCGTCGTAGGACGTGGTGCCGTCGATGGTGAGGGTGAAGGCGCCCACGCCCTTGACGCCGAAGATGTGCGGGCCGGTCTCGCGGGGTGTGAAGGTGCCGGTCAGTTCGACGGTGTGGAGGGTGTCGTGGGTGACGCCCTCGGGGAGGTCGTTGCCCAGCCACTGGATCTGGCCGTTGGGGGCGAAGGCCGTGCCGATGATCTCGCCGGATGCGTCGCGGCAGATGGCGCGCAGTTCGAAGCCCTTGTCGGCGATGGCCAGTTCGGTGTTGGGGTCGGCGCCCACGGCGTAGCGCACCGAGCCCTCGGGGAGGGCGGCGGTGAGGCCGTCGAGCGGGGAGACGACGTGGTCGGGGAAGACGGTGGCGGAGCCGCCGCCAAGGACGCGGGCGTCGCGGGCGGCGGCGCCGATGAGGGCGACCGTGCCGGGCTTCAGGGGGAGCGCGCCTTGATTGCGTACGAGCACGAAGGAGCGGCGGGCGATCTCGCGGGCCAGTTCGTTGCCGTCGACGGGGGCGGGGAGTTCGGTGACGGCCGGGGCAGCGCTGTCCAGGATGCCGACGCGGGCGGCGAGGCGGAGGACGTTGCGTACGGCGTCGTCGACCTTCGCCTCGTCGACCCTGCCGTCCCGTACGGCCTGCGCGAGGGCCTCGCCGTAGACGGTGCGCGGGCCGGGCATCGCCACGTCGAGGCCGCCCTCGACGGCGCCGGTGGTGGAGCGGGCGGCGGTCCAGTCGGAGACGTTGATGCCGTCGAAGCCCCATTCGCCGCGCAGGATCTCGTTCACGAGGTGGTGGTGCTCGGTCATCGTCGTGCCGTTGACCGAGTTGTAGGCGGTCATGATGCCCCAGGGATGGGCGTTTTCGACGATCGCCTCGAAGGGGGCGAGATAGAGCTCGCGCAGGGCGCGTTCGCTGACGACGTTGTCCACCGTGAAGCGGTCGGTCTCGGCGTCGTTGGCGACGAAGTGCTTGACGGTGGTGGCGACGCCGCCGGACTGGACGCCCTGGACGTAGCCGCTGCCGATCCGGCCGGTGAGGTACGGGTCCTCGCTGTAGGCCTCGAAGTGGCGGCCGCCGAGCGGGGAGCGGTGCAGGTTGACCGTGGGGGCGAGCAGGACGTGGACGCCTTTGCGGCGGGCCTCCTGGGCGAGGAGGGTGCCGGCGCGGCGGGCCAGGGCGGGGTCCCAGGTGGCGGCAAGGGCGGTGGGCGAGGGCAGGGCGACGGAGGGGTCCTCGGCGGTCCAGCGCACGCCGCGTACGCCGATCGGGCCGTCGGACATGACGAGGGAGCCGAGGCCGATCTCGGGGAGGGCGGGCAGGGTCCAGGCGTCCTGTCCGGCCAGGAGGCGGGACTTGGTGTCGAGGTCCAGCTTGCGCAGGGCGGCCTCGACGGCTGCGTCGCGGGCCTGGTCGGCCGGGGTGGTGCTCGGGGATCCCGCCATGGGATGCCTCCTCGTGGAAGTCCGTGCGATGCCCCCATCGTGCATCCACCACCTGGTGACCGGTAGGTTTCGTTACCCCTCCGTTATCATCCGCCGGAGTCGATGTCGTACGGTGACGCCATGAGCGCGCGGGTCAGGAGCGAGGAACGGCGGGCCGAGATAGTGCGGGCCGCGCTGGAGGTGATCGCCGAGCGCGGATACCGGGGCGCGAGCCTGGCCGCGGTGGCGGAGCGGGTGGGGCTGACCCAGCAGGGGCTGCTGCACTACTTCCCGACCAAGGAAGCGCTGCTGGTCGCCGTGCTCAAGGAGCGGGACCAGTGGGACGCGGTGCCGGGCACCCAGTGGCGGGTCGACCTGCTCGCCTCGCTGGTCGAGTACAACGCGATGCGCCCCGGCATCATCCAGACCTTCTCCGCACTCCTCGGCGAGAGCGTCACGGAGGGGCACCCGGCGCGCGCCTACTTCACCGAGCGCTACACGCGGGTCCGCGACAGCATGGCGGCCGTCCTGCGCGCCGAGTACGGCGACCGCCTCCCGAACGGCCTCACCCCGGAACGCACCGCCCCCCTGCTGGTCGCGGTGATGGACGGGCTCCAGTACCAGTGGCTGCTGGACCCGGAGTCGGTGGACATGCCGGGGGCGTTCCGGGACTTCCTGGCACTGCTGGGCGAGAACTGACCCTCGTCTGAGTACGCGTACTCAGGCGCTCCCGCGGGCTCCGGGCGACCATGCCCGTATGAGGTGGAGGAACACCCTCGCGGTGCTCGGGCTGCTGCCCCTCAACGCCCTGGCGGTCGGCTACGGATGGCTGGCGGCCGGCATGACGGGGTGGGCGGCGAGCTTCGGCCCGGAACCGTACCGGCCGCCGATGACGGAACTGGGCGTGGCCTGCGGCGGGGTGGCGCTGATCGGCGTCGCGCTGTGGCTGGCCGGACTGCGGCGGGCCGCGGCGTTCCAGCTGGTTCCGCTGCTCGCGCTGGCCGTGTTGATGACCGGTTGAGACGCGACGCGCGGGCATCCCCCGCGTCACACACCATGGCGTGGACCTCTTCCGTCACGGGATACTGCGGCAGTCTCGGACCCGCACCCCACTGCGACGGAAGGACCCAAACCCCTTGAATTCCATACGTGTTGGCATCGGTGTACTCGGATTCGTGCTCGTGGCCGGGCTCGCCGCCCCCGCCACCGCCACCGCTTCGGCGGAACCGGCGTTCACCGTCGAGGAGCAGCGGCTGGAGCGGGCCGTGCCGCAGGAGATTCTGCGGCGGTCCGGATTCGACGCGGTGGCACCGGAGTTCGCCGAGGCGCTGGACGAGGCCCGCTCGTACGCGCAGGCCCACCGGATCGTCGTACGGGAAGGGTCGGCGCTGTGGCGGCGGGCGGTGGACCGGGCACAGGGGCGCGGGCCGGTCGAGGGGGATCTCAGCCGGGACGACGATCGGCCCTTGTACTGGGCGCGGTTGGGGATGACCCGGGAAGTGCGCAGCTGGGAGCCGGAGTTCGCGCTGGGTGAGCGGGGGCGGGCGGCGCTGCTGGACGCGTTGGAGCGGACCTCGCGCGGGCAGAGCGACATCCACTACCACGGCAAGGGCATGAAGCGGATCCTGGTCACCGGGTTCGACCCGTTCACCCTGGACCGGGACGTGCGGATCTCCAATCCGTCCGGTGCGACCGCGCTCGCGCTCGACGGCACCGTGATCCGCACGGCGGACGGCCCGGCGCGGGTGGAGACGGCCGTGTTCCCGGTGCGCTGGCAGGACTTCGCGGACGGCACGGTGGAGCGGACGCTACGGCCGTATCTGCCGAAGGTCGATCTCTTCGCGACCGTCAGTCAGGGCCGCGTCGGGCGCTTCGACATCGAGCGGACCAACGGGGCCTGGCGGGGCGGTTTCCCGGACAACGACAACGTCAGCCGGACGGAGACCATCCCGGTCACCGACCCGGCCTCGCAGCCGCAGTGGACGTCGACGACGTTGCCGTACGAGCAGATCGTGGCCGCCGGTACCGGGCCTTTCCCGGTGTACGACAACACCAGCGTGACGGAGATTCCGGCGGGCGGCACCGAGGCCGTCGTACGGCCGGACGGGCCGACCCCCGGGTCGACGGCACGCGCCGGGGGCGGCGGGAACTACCTCTCCAACGAGATCGCCTACCGGGCGACCCTGCTGCGCGACCGGCTCGGGCTGCACGACACCCTGCCCGGCGGGCATGTCCACACGCCCGTACTGCAGTTCGGCGCGGGCAACACCACCGAGGTCACCGACCCGGAGTTCGTGCGGAACCGGCTGGACATCATCGCGCAGGTACGGGCCATCGTGACCGTCGCGGCAGGGGCGTGACTCAGACGCCGGACGCGCTGATGGGGTCCTCGGCGTCCAGGACGATCTCCTCGTCCCGCAGGTCGCGGGCCAGCAGCGTCGCGCCCGCGACCGCGCCCGGCATCAGGAACACGGCGACGAAGGGGACGAGGAAGGCGAGCGCGAGGGGTGTGCCGAAGCCCCAGATCAGCGTCTTGCGGGAGCGCAGAAGGGCGAGCCGGTCGCGGAGTTCGACGCCGCGGCGCTGGAGGGCGACGGAGGTGAGTTCCTCGGTGAGGAAGAAGCCGGTGACGAAGAAGCCGATCACGGGTACGACCGTCTGACCGGCCACCGGGATGAAGCCGAGGGCGAACAGCAGCACACCCCACACGGCGGCACGGACCAGGATCCGGAGGCTGTCGCGGGCCGAGATCCACAGCTCCTTGTACAGGGGCAGGTCGGAGACGGGGGCCGTGCCGTCCGGGGAGACGTCACGGTCGACCGACTCGGACAGGGCCTCGTAGAAGGGCTGGCCGATCAGCAGCGTGACCGCCGTGAAGGTGAGGACGGCGAGCAGCAGGGCGAGGGCGAAGAGGACGGCCGTGAGGAAGCCGCGGAACAGGCCGAGCCAGGGGCTGGACCAGTCGTCGGCGAAAGAGGTCGCCCAGGCGACGAAGTCCTCGCCCCACAGCGCCAGTGCCACCAGGGCCGCCGCGTAGAGGACGAGGGTGATCAGGCCCGGGAGCAGTCCGAAGCCGTACTGCTTGCCGTGCCGAGCCGCCCAGCGCTGGCCCTTCAGGAGATAGCTGAAACCCGCCCCAAGATCGCGCATGGGGGAACCTTATCGGGGTGTCTCCCGTGGGCGGTCACACCGGCCTACCCGTGGGCGGTCACACCGGCGTAACGGCCACCACGATCCTGGCGTCCGCCGTGCGCCATCCGGGGCAACGGCCGGTGTGGGCGACACCAACGCCCTCTTGTTGCGGTTGAGTCGAACAGGTACACCTCGCCGTACCGATCTCAGGAACCCGGAGGAGGTACGCGTGCGCATCACGGGAACGACCTCTGCGAGACCCGTCCTGACCGTCCTGATGGCCACCCTCACCCTCACCACGGCCGGTTCACTCCTGCTGGCCGCCCCCGTCCCGGCCGGAGCGGACACCGACCCCGTCACCCGGCAGGAGGCGCAGGGCACCGCTCTCGACCACCGCCCCGCCAAGTCCCCGGCGAGCACCGCCCGTCAGGCGTTCACCGCGCCCGTCCCCGATCTCGCGGACGCATCCCGTGGTTACCCGCGTGAGCAGCAGCTCTCGCCGGACCCCGTGAACGCGGCCGACAAGTCCCTCAAGCTGGGCCTCACCCCGTACCACGCCATCGCGCCGAAGCTGAACGCCCTGCAACGCCTCGGCGACCGGGTGAGCGTGGAGATCGCGGGCCGCTCGGCCGGCGGCCACCGGCTCTATCTCGTCACCGTCACCGCCCCGGAGACGGCCCGTCAGACCCGCGAGCAGACCCGGATGCGCGAACTCATCGAGAACGCGCCGGCGACGGCCGCGAAGGACCCGCGCATCAAGGCCGCGTACAAGACCCCGGTCTTCTTCAACAACAACATCCACGGCAATGAGTGGGAGGGCACCGACGCCTCCCTGAAGCTCATCGAACGGCTCGCGACCGCGAACGACGCGCGGACCAGGGAGCTGCTCGCGCACAGCCGCCTGTACTTCAACATCACCGCCAACCCGGACGGCCGTATCGCCGGAACCCGCGCGAACGCGAACGGCTTCGACCTCAACCGGGACTTCGTCACCGCCTCCCAGCCGGAGGCGCGGGCGATGCGGCAGATCATGGTCGACAAGCAGCCGGCCGTCCTGCTCGACCTGCACGGCTACGTCAACGGCACCCTCATCGAGCCCACCACACCGCCGCACGGCGAGAACTACGAGTACGACCTCTTCCTGAAGCACACCTACGCCAACGCCCTCGGTATGGAGGCCGCCGTCAACGGCCTCGGCCACACGCCCGGGGAGGACGGCGTCGAGCCCGCGCAGATCCCGTTCCGGGACCAGGAGGAGGGCTGGGACGACTGGCCGCCCATCTTCACGCCGCAGTACGCGGCCTTCCACGGCACGGTCGCCGCGCACACGATCGAGATCCCGCTCCGCGTGAACAACGCCGCCTACGACACGCTGCCGCAGAGCGAGCTGCGCCGCCGGGCCGCGATCAACGTCGCCGTCGCGGGCGCCACGCTCGACGCGACCCTCGACTACGTGCAGAGCAAGCGCCGTTCCCTGGTCGCCGACCAGATCCAGGTCTTCCGGCGCGGTGCCACGGGGGCGGCGCAGGTGCCGGTGTCCGAGGAGACCGTCCCCGGCGTGCCCGGCATCGGTCCCGAGGACGTCTACACCACCACCTTCCCCCGCGCCTACGTCATCCCGGCAGGCGCCGCCCAGCGCTCCCCCACCGCCGCCGCGCGCCTGGTCGACCACCTGCTCGCCAACGACGTCCACGTCAGCCGTGCGGTGCATTCCTTCCGGCTCTCCGGCCGCTGGTACGCCAAGGGCTCGTACGTCGTCGACATGCGCCAGCCCAAACGCGGGCTCGCGAACGTGCTGCTGGCCGACGGGCGGGACATCAGCGACAAGGTATCGGTGATGTACGACATCTCCGGCTGGAGCCTGGGCCGACTGTGGGGCGCCACGGTCGAGCCGGTGAGGGGGCTGTCCCACGTGCTGCTGCACCCGGTGCGCGAGGCCACGCGCGTGGGGTACGTCGCCCCGCGCGGCGACCTCCGGCTGCGCGTCGACGATCCGCGCGAGGTGGCGGCCCTCAACTCCCTGCTCGCGCACGGCGTGCGGGTGCGGCAGGCGGCCGACGGCAGTGCGCTCGTGCCGGGCTCGGCGCGGCGGCAGGCTGCAGCCGCGGCACGGACGTACGACGTCGCCTTCGACGCCACGCGGCTGACTGGCGGCACCCCGCTGACGCGCGTGCGGGTGGCGGCGGCCGTCACGTCTGGTGAGCTGTTCGCGCTGCGGGAGATGGGCTTCGAGGTGACGCCGGTGTCGGCCGGGGTGCTGAACGCCGGGTTCGACTGGGCGGCGGTGGATGTGCTCTTCGTGTCGGCGGGGCTGTCGTACGACGACCTGAACCCGGCGGCGCGCACGGCTCTCGACCGCTTCCTCGACGGGCACGGTCTGGTCGGGCGCGGGGCGGCCGGAGCGGCGCTCAACGCCGACGCCGGGCTGCTGCCGGTCAAGCCCGTCGAGGGCAACGGGGACGCCAACGGGGTGGTGCGGGTGGTGAATTCCGGCGGCCGGATCACCGGTGGTGCGCCGGAGCACTCCTTCGTCTACGCGCCGATGTGGTTCACGGACCTCGGACGCGGGGTGCGGGTGGAACAGTCGTACGCGACCGGGAACCCGCTCGTGTCCGGGCACTGGCGTGCGCTGCCGGACGGCACCGGCGGGCCCTCCGCCGCGGCGGGGCGCGCGTCGGTGGTCAGCGGCGCGCACGCGGTGCTCTTCGGCACCGAACCACTCTTCCGTGATCACCCCAAGGGGGCATTCGCTCAGGTCGGGCGGGCATTGTTCACCTTGGCGACCAGGTAAACCACGGCACACACGCGAGCAGCGGACGGCCGAGGAGGCAAAAGGAGATCGGATGACGCAGGAGATCCACGGCACCGTCGCCGACGGCTACGAGGAAGTGCGCGCGGAGTTCGCCGCGTTCGTGACGCAGGAGCGGCCGGACTACGAGGGGCAGTTGTGCGCCTACGTGCACGGGCGGCGGGTCGTCGACCTGTGGGCGGGTCCGGACGGCGCCTCGGCCGAGTCGCTGTACGGCGTCTTCTCGTCCACCAAGGGCGCCGCCCACCTCGTCGTCGCACTCCTCGTCCAGGACGGCACGCTGGAACTGGACCGCAAGGTGACGTACTACTGGCCGGAGTTCGCCGCCGAGGGCAAGGGCGCGCTGACCCTGCGCGAGCTGCTCACGCACCGGGCGGGGCTGATCGGGCTCGACTCCGGGTTCACCGAGGAGGAGCTGGCGGACGACCGGGTGATCTCCGAACGGCTCGCGGACCAGCGGCCGTTCTGGCGGCCCGGCACAGCGTTCGGCTACCACGCGCTGGTGCTCGGCGCGCTCGCCGGTGAGGTGGTCCGGCGGGCCACGGGCCGCACCCTCCAGGAGGTGTACGAGGAGCGGGTGCGGGCCCCTTACGGGCTGGACTTCTACCTCGGGCTGCCCGCCGCCGAGGAGGTCCGTTTCCGGACCGCGCAGCCGATGCTGCCGACGCCCGAGCAGCAGGCGGTCCTGGACTCCCGGCCGACCGGCCCGCACACGCTCACCGCGATCGCCTTCAACTCGCACGTGTCCGGGGCGGGTGAGGCGGTGGACCACGCCAACTCCCGCCTCGTCCGCGCCAAGGGCCCGGCATCGGCGGGCGGCGTGGCGGCCGCGCGCGGGCTCGCCGGGATGTACGCGGCGGCGATCAGCGAGGTGGCCGGGCGGCCGCCGCTGCTGAAGCCGGACACGGTCGCCGAGGTCGGGCAGATCCACTGCGTCGGCTACGACCTGGTGGCCCGGGCCCACAAGGCGTACGGGCTCGGCTTCCAGGCGACGGCCGAGAACTGGTACCCGTTCCTGGGCGCGGGCGCCTTCGGGCACAGCGGTGCGGGCGGTGCGCAGGCCTTCGCCGATCCGCGCAGCGGGCTGGCGTACGGCTACACGCGGCGGCGCGGTGCGTTTCCGGGTGGGGCGGCGCCGGAGAACGAGAGGTTCGTGCGGGCGGTGCACGGGGTGGCGGTGAGGGTGGTTCAGCGGGCTGAGCGTGGTTCTTCCGGCCGTCTGACTGCGGTTCAGGCCGTCTGACCGTGACTCGGGCCGTCTGACCGTGGTTCATGGCGAAGGCCGCACCCCACGTCCAAGGGTGCGGCCTTCGTCGTACGCAACGAGTCCGTCAGACGAGCGTCACGGTGATGTTGCCGCGGGTCGCCTTGGAGTACGGGCAGACCTGGTGGGCCTTCTCGACCAGCGCCTTCGCGGTGGTCTCGTCGACGCCCGGGATGTCCGCCGAGATCTCGACGATGATCCCGAAGCCGTCGTCGTTCTTGCCGATGCCGACCTTCGCGGTGACGGTGGAGCCGGAGATGTCGGCGTTCTCCTGCCGGGCGACGACGCCGAGGGCGCCCTGGAAGCAGGCGCTGTAACCGGCGGCGAACAGCTGCTCCGGGTTGGTGCCGGAGCCGCTGCCGCCCATCTCCTTCGGCGGGTTCACGACGACGTCGAGCTTGCCGTCGTCGGTGGCGACCCGGCCGTCGCGGCCGTTCTCGGCGGTGGCGACTGCCGTGTACAGGACGTCTGACTGCTGGATGGGCATGCGGTGCCTCCTCGGTCCCCCCGGGACTCGCGCCCACGATCCCGGACGATTTCGGAAAGAAGTTACCGCATGCCGGAAAGTCAAGAAAGGCGCCGCGCCGTCGGCTCAGAGCTTGACGATCATCTTGCCGGTGTTGTCGCCGCGCAGGACGCCGAGGAAGGCCTCCAGGTTGTTCTCGATGCCCTCGACGACGGTCTCGCGGTACTTCAGGGCGCCCGAGGCGACCCAGGGGCCGACCTCCTGGACGAACTGCGGCTGGAGGTCGTAGTGGTCGCCGACCAGGAAGCCCTCGATGCGGCCGCGGGTCTGGATGAGGCGGGCGAGGTTCCTCGGGCCGGGGGCGGGCTCGGTGTTGTTGTAGATGGAGATCATGCCGCAGACGGCGATCCGGCCACCCCGGTTGAGGGAGCCGATGGCCGCCTCCAGGTGATCACCGCCGACGTTGTCGAAGTACACGTCGATCCCGTCCGGCGCGGCGGCCCGCAGCTGCTCGCTCACCGGCCCCGTCCTGTAGTTGAAGGCGGCGTCGAAGCCGTACTCCTCGACCAGCAGTTTGACCTTCTCGTCGGACCCGGCGGACCCGATGACCCGGGAGGCACCCTTGAGCTTCGCGATCTGCCCCACCTGGCTGCCGACGGCACCGGCGGCCCCGGACACGAACACCACGTCGCCCTCCTTGAAGGCGGCGGTGCGCAGCAGACCGGCGTACGCGGTGAGCCCGGTCATACCGAGGACGCCGAGGTACGTCGACAGCGGCGCGGCCTGCGGGTCGACCTTGACGGCGTTCTTGGCATCGACGGCGGCGTACTCGCGCCAGCCGAAGAAGTGCAGGACGTGGTCGCCGACGGAGATGCCCTCGGCGTTGGAGGCGACGACCTCGCCGACGGCGCCGCCCTGCATGACCTTGCCCAGCTCGAAGGGGGCGACGTAGGACTTGGCGGCGCTCATGCGGCCGCGCATGTAGGGGTCGACGGAGACGTACAGGTTCCGCACCAGCACCTGCCCCTCACCCGGGGCCGGCATCGGGGCCTCGACCAGGGCGAAGTCCTCGGGCTTGGGCCAGCCGACGGGGCGGCTGAGGAGGTGCCATTCGCGGTTGACGTCGGGGAGGGCGGGGGTGTCGGTCATGGCGGGCGCCTTTCCTCGTGATTTCGGGAGCAGAGACTTCGTTTCCGGAGGCAGATACTTCAGGACCTGAAACAACCATGCTCTTGAACATTTCATGCTGTCAAGTAACCGGGTACCCTGGAGACCATGGCCACACCTCACCAGACCCGCCCGGACGCGCTGACCATGGAAGTCGTCGACCTGATCGGCTCGGTCGTGGCCCGCTACCACGAGGAGTACGAGGAGGCGGCCGCCGACCACGCCCTGACCGGTGCCCAGGCGAAGCTGCTCAGCCTGCTCTCCCTGGAACCCCTGCCCATGCGCAAGCTGGCGCACAAGCTCAAGTGCGAGCCCTCGAACGTCACGGGCATCGTCGACCGCCTCGAATCCCGGGGCCTGGTCGAGCGCCGCCCGGACCCCGCCGACCGCCGGGTGAAGCTGGCGGCCGCGACGGACGACGGCCGCCGGGTGGCCCGCAGCCTGCGCGAGTCCCTGCGCTTCGCCCGGGAGCCGCTGGCGGGGCTGAGCGAGGAGGAGCGGCTGACGCTGCGGGATCTGTTGCAGCGGATGGTGGGCGTGGAGGGCTGAGGCCGGGTCCTCCTGCGCCGTCACGCCTTCCGGGTGGCGGCGGTAGCGAACCGCCGGACGGGTCCTGGGCCGCGGGTGCGGCGCGTCTCTAGCCTCGGCGCATGGCGAACCTGTGGGACCTCATGCGCGACTGCATCCCCGACGACCACGCCCGCCAGGTCACGTCCCGCTACTACCTCGACGAGGTCATGACCTCGCCGGGCGCGCCGGACCGGGTGGTCGATCTGGGGTGTGGGCGGGGCACGTCCGCCGCGCTCTTCCGCAGACACGATCCGAAGGTGCGGTGGGTCGGCGTCGACATCCGGGACTCTCCCGAGGCCCGGCAGCACCGGCCCGGCGGTGTTCCGCTGGTCCACTTCGACGGTGTCCATCTGCCGTTCCGCTCCGACGCCGTGCCGCTGATCTACTCGCACCAGGTCTTCGAGCACGTCTCGCGCCCGCGTGAGCTGCTGGCGGAGGTCGGGCGGGTGCTGCGGCCGGGCGGGCTGTTCATCGGCAGCACGTCCCAGTTCGAGCCGTACCACTCCTTCAGCCTGTGGAACTACACGCCGTACGGATTCCGGGTGCTGGTCGAGGAGGCCGGGCTGGCTCTGGAGGAGATCCGGCCGTCCCTGGACGGGGTGACTTTGATCATGCGGTCCTACGACCACCGGCGGAAGACCGAGTACGGGCGGTACTGGGACGAGGAGTCCCCGCTCAACACCGAGATCGACGGCTGGGCGAAGGACACCAAGCGGCGGACGGCACTGGTGAACCTGCGCAAGCTCACGTTCTGCGGCCAGTTCGCGTTCCGGGTCGCCAAGCCCGGGCGCCGGGCCTAAAGCCAGCCTGAACATCAGCCGGACACCAGCAGCTCCGTCCAGTCCCGGGCCACCCGGTGCAGTGAGAACTGCTCCCGCACCTGCGTGCGGGCCAGCTGCCCGGCGTCCCGCCAGCCGTCCTCGTCCAGTTCGGCCAGCGCGCTCGCCATCGTCTCCGGGTCCTGGTGGATCCACCGCCGGTCGTAGATCTCGTCGGCGCCGGGCCACGGCAGCAGGGCGGGGACGGCGGCGGAGGCCATGCCCTCGGCGGGGGCGAGGTGGAAGCTCTCGTCGTCGCTGGTGGACAGGACGTGTCCGACGCGCCGCAGCCAGCTCGCCACGTCCGCGCCGAACTCGTCGAAGACGACGGCACCTTCGAGCAGCGGCGAGGTCTGCATGCGGCGCAGTACGGCGTCGTAGTGCGCGCGTTCCTCGGGCTTGTTCCAGATCCACCAGTACTCCCAGGGCGGCTTGGACTTCACCGAGAGGTGCCAGCGACGGTCCCGGGCGCGCAGCGCCTGAAGGACGTCGAGGCCGAGGTCGAGGCGTTTGCGGCTGGGCGCGATGCCGATCATGCCGAGGCGGAAGCGGGCGCCGGGCGCCTTGGGGCGGTCGAGCTGGTCGGTGTCCACCCAGTTCGGGATGACCGTCACCTTGGACTCCGGCCAGCCGGTGTGCGCCAGGGTGCGGCGGGCGTAGTACGAGCTGACGCAGATCACCTGGTCGACGGCGTCGATGTCGACCTGCCCGGGCCACTCGGCGTCCAGTTCGAAGCGGTGCAGCCGGATGATCAGGCGGCTGCCCTGCCGCTTGTGGCGGCTGTACCAGACGGCGGCGGGACCGCACCACTCGACGACCACGACATCGGCCCAGTCGGCGAGTTCCCGGCTCGCGGCCGGATCGTGGCGGGCGAGCGCCGGCCAGGCGTCGACGCGTACGTCGAGACCGGGCAGCGTACGGAAGTGGTCCAGGAGCCGGGAGAGGAACTTCAGGTCGTGGCCCGCGATGCCCACGCGCAAGGGCCGCGTCCGGGCGGCCACGGCGGCCGGCGCCTCGGGGAAGGCCTGGTCGAGCTGGGCGCGCCAGCGTTCCGCCGCCGCCTGCAGGGTGTACCGGGCGGCGGCGTCCCGGCAGCGGTCGGCGGCGAGCCGCCGGGCCTCGGGCTCGCGCACGGCACGGGCGACCGCCTCGACGGCGTCGTCCAGTCCGGCGCGTCCGGGTACGTACAGCGGATAGTCGGCGCCGAGCAGCGCCTCGTGGGCGGGGGTGCGGTTGAGGACGACGGGCAGTCCGAGGGCGCCGAACTCCAGGACCTTGGTGGACAGTTCGAGGCTGGCGTCGAGGGCGGGCTCGCGCCAGCCGAGGCCGAGATCGCAGTCGGCGGCGAGGCGCATGGCCTCCTCGCGGGGCTGCCCGCCGTGGTGTTCGACGCCCGGGGTGACGGCCAGCGCACGGGCCATGGCGGACTGGAAGTCCGGGTGCCGGGGATCGTCGTGGATCTTGTCGCCGACGGCGTGCAGCTCCGCCCGGACGCCCCGTTCGGCGAGCAGGGCCGGCAGGCGGGTCATGGGCAGGGTGTTCCACAGGGGGGCGAACTTGCCGGTGTAGACGAGCCGGAAGGGGTCGTGCGGGCGCTCGTGCTCCGGCACCGGGGAGTCCGGCTCGGGCACGGCGGGCGGGCTGAGCACGCACTTGCCGCAGGCCTGGGGCACCCAGGTCTCCAGCAGGCAGCGCAACTCCTCGGTCTGGCACAGCAGCCGCTGGGAGGCCTGGGCGATACGGGTGAGTTCCGCGCGGGCCCCCTCGGTCATCTCGGCGGCCGACTGGGGGATGTCGGTGAGGTAGGCCCAGATCCGTCCCTCGAAGTCGCCGTCGGCGACCACGCGCCCGACCAGTCGCCGTCCGCGCAGCACCAGCAGGTCGCAGGGCTCGTCCGCGTCGAGCTCGGCGAGCACCTGGGAGGCCTGCACGGGCGACAGCGGCCGGTCGGCCTGTCCGGGCAGCAGCCGTTCCTCGTAGGGGCGGACCACCGTGACGCCCGGCAGTCCGGCCAGCGGGTCGATCAACCGCCCGGTGCGCACGGGGGCCTTGAGGACGAGCCGGGTCCGGCAGCCGGCCCGCGACAGTGCCTGCACCGTCGACTGGGCCCAGACGGCGGAGCCGTCGATGAGATTGAGGTCAACGTCGCCGTAGACGAGCGCGTTCAGTGTCCGGCTCATGTCGGCTCCTTCCCGCACCAGGCGAACAGGCGGTGCCCCTGCCGCGCCCAGGTCTCGGGCGGCGCGCCGGACGCCAGCAGCGACCGGCGTACCAGGAGGGGGCGCAGTTCGGGGACGAAGGTGTAGTCGTCGGCGGCGGGCGTGCTGCCCACCGCGTCGGCTCCGGAGTACTCCTGCGCGCACATCAGGTCGAGCAGCAGCGTGTCCGGGCGGTCCTCGGTGAGGTCGGTCCAGTCGGCGACCCAGGGGGCGAGGGGTGCGCCGGTGCGTACGGTCACGCCGGCGGCGGCGAGTTCGTCGAGTCCGGTGGGATCGGGTACGACGACCTCGCAGGGCCGGTGTTTCTGGTCCAGCACCTGGGCGGTGAGCCGGGCGATGTCGGCCCGGTCCTGTGGGGCGGCCAGCACGCAGACGCGGCGTTCGTCCAGCGGGTCGGGGGCGCCGATCCGGCGGGCCAGTTGCGACAGGCGTACGCGGGTGCTGTCCGCCCGGAACACCTCACGCAGCCGCTGCCTGCCGTCGGCCGCCGGGTCCAGGCTCGCCAGCCGCACACCGGCGTCCGCGTCGAGGACGGCGTCCCAGGCGAGCCGGGTGAGCGCGGGGGCCGCCGAGGCCGGGCCGTCCCGCCACAGCACGCAGGAGCGGCCCGCCGCCCGGGTCTCGGTGATGAGTTCGGCCAGCCTCCGGTCGAGGTCGGGGGCGAGTCCGGTGCCCGTGAGCGCCCAGGGGCCGTCGCCGGTGCAGGCGCTGAGCTGGACGACCAGGGCGTCCGGGTCGGTGCGCTGCACGACCAGCCGCCCGTCGTGCGGCAGCGCCCGGTTGACCACGGCGTCGGCCGCGAGGTGCGCGGCGGTGGCTTCGGTGAGAACCCCGGCGATCACCAGCCGGTCGCGGGGCATCGAGGCGAACGCGCGGTAGGCCAGGTGGAGCCGCGCGTCCGACACCGCCTCCCGCGCCACCGTCTCCGACGCGGTGCTCCGGGACGCGGGCCGCCCCTTGGACGCCGTACCCGGGGGCACGGAGCGCGACGTGCCCCGCCCCCGCAACCGCACGTACAGCTCCCGGGCCCCCGGCGCCACGCCCGTGGACGCCTGGTGCGATGTCGCCCGTCCCCGCCACAGCCCGTACAGCTCCCGTGGCAGCCGCGTCGCCTCGCGCCGGGGTGAGCGGGCCGCCGACACCAGGGCCCGCCCCACCCGCAGCGAGGTGGAGCCCTCCAGCATCGCCACGCGCGCCTCCAGCAGGCCGACCCGGTCCCGGGCCCTGTGCAGGGCGGCCGCCAGCCGGTCCTTCTCCCGAACGGCGGCGGCGAGGCGCTCGGCGAGGCCGTCCTCGTGGGCGGGCCCCCGGGCGCGTTCCGCCTCCTCGGCATCGCGCTCCAGGTCCAGCACACGGGCCCGCAGCGACCGCGAGACGAGGTCGGCGAGGACGTACTCGTCGGCGATCCGCAGCGCGGTGGCGAAACCCTCCGCCGGGACGGGCCTGCCGGACCAGTCGTGGGGCGGCAGGAGTTCGTCCGTGCGGACGAACACCGCGCCCGCGTGCAGGTGCTCGTAGTCGAGCGGGGCGGCGCGCAGCACCTGGCAGTGGTGGGCCACCAGGGCGTCGAGGAGCCGGTGGTAGGGCAGTTCGGGCCCGTGGTGGCCGAAGAGGATCAGGCCGCGGCCGCCGGGGCGCATGCGGTGCAGTACGGCGAGACAGTCGGTCTCGGTGCCGTGCAGCGCCGGATCGGGGCCGTACGACACGAGCACCAACTCGCTCTCGCCGATGTCCCGTTCGCCCTGGTGCAGGGCGACATCGCCGGGGAGGTGCAGATAGGGCTCCAGGTCGAGCCCGCCATCGGTGGCGTCCACGACGGTGGTGACGCCGTCCAGGTGAGGGTGGAGCAGATCGGTCAGGCGCATCAGCGGGTCCTCGTGAAGACGTGGAAGCCGACCTCGTTCTCGCGGAAGCCGTACGGGGTGAACAGGGTGTGGCGCAGGCCGAGGGGTTCGAGCAGCGCGGTGTACTCGGCCGTCGGGCGGTGCAGGATGTAGTCGCCGCGCGGCCGGCGGGTGCCGATGTCCTCGTCGGTGAGGATCAGCCGTCCGGTGATCCGCACCAGCGAGGCGAGGTTGCGCAGGCCGGTCGCCCACTCCTCGTCGTCCAGGACGTGGAAGAGGACGTCGACGCAGAGCACGACGTCGTACGGCCAGGGGCTGCGCCACTCGTCGAGGGCGGCGACGGCGTAGCGCGGGCGGCCGCCCTGGGCGCGGGCGTGCGTGACGGCCTCCTCGCTCGCGTCGAAGGCGTCGACGCGGTGGCCGCAGCGGGCCAGGGCGCGGGCGAAGTGGCCTTTGCCGCAGCCCGCGTCGAGCACGAACAGCGGGGCCTTCTCGTCGGCCAGGTCGCCGATCAGCGGGAGCAGGGTGCCGAGCCGCAGTGCGTAGAAGATCTCGTTGCCCGCGCGGTCCAGGCCGATGTGGCCGCCGGACGCGAGGTCGTCGTGCACGCGGTGGCGGGTGTCCCAGTAGGCGCGGGTGACCTCAGACATGGTGGTCCAGCCAGCGGGTGACCTCGGCGGCGATCCGGGCCCCGGCCCGCCCGTCCCACAGTGGCGGGCCCTCGTCGGGCGGCGGCTGTCCGCCGTCCAGTACCTTGCGCAGCGCGGGTACGAGTTCGGCGTGGCCGACGAGGCGGTTGGTGCCGTGGGTGACGGTGACCGGGCGCTCGGTCGTGGTGCGCAGGGTCAGGCACGGCACGCCCAGGACGGTGGTCTCCTCCTGGACGCCGCCCGAGTCGGTGATGACGGCGGCGGCGCCGCGCACCAGGCTCATGAACTCGACGTACCCCAGCGGGTCGAGGACGTGGACGCCCGGTGCGCCGTCGAGGCCCGCCGCGCCGAGTGCCGCCCGGCCGCGCGGGTGCAGGGGGACGGCGAGGTCGAGCAGCCGGGCCGCCTCGGTCAGGGCGCGCGCGGCCGCCTTGGCCGCCTCGGGGTCGTCGACGTTGGCGGGGCGGTGGAGGGTGACCACGCCGTAGCGCTCCGGCAGTCCGTACGCGGCCCGGGCGGCGGCCGGGTCGAAGTGGTCCAGGTGGGTGAGCAGGGTGTCGATCATGGGGTTGCCGACGAGATGGACCCGGCCCGGGTCGACGCCCTCCCGGGCAAGATGGCCGACCGCCTCTGGGCTGGTGGCGAACAGCAGCTCGGCCAGCTGGTCGACCAGCCGCCGGTTGACCTCCTCCGGCATCGCCATGTCGAAGCTGCGCAGGCCCGCCTCCACATGGGCGAGCGGCATGCCCAGCTTGGCGGCGACCAGGGCGGCCGCCAGCGTGGAGTTGACGTCCCCGTACACCATCACGAGGGCGGGATCGCGCGCGGTCAGCTCACCCTCCAGGGCGATCAGGAGGTCGGCCGTCTGCCGGGCGTGGCTGCCGGAGCCGACGCCGAGATCGGTGTCCGGCTCGGGCAGGCCGAGTTGCCGGAAGAAGATGTCCGACATCCGTTCGTCGTAGTGCTGACCGGTGTGCACCAGGACCTGGTCGCAGCCCGCCGTGCGCAGTGCGGCGACGACCGGGGCGGCCTTGACGAAGTTCGGTCGGGTGCCGACGACGTGGAGTACACGGCCGTTCATGTCGTACTTTCTCCGCTCTCGCCGCCTAACGTGACGGCATGTCGCGTCATATCCCCCGTGCGCTCAGTCTGGCCGCATCCGTGGCATGGGGCGAGCTGCGCCATGACCCCCTCCGGGCGGCACTGCTGGGGGTACGGCTGCTGCCGTCGCCCGTGCGGCGCCGGGTGAGGGCGCTGGAACGACGGCTCACCGAACGGGCCCGGACGGCCGGTCCGGCCGCTGCTCCATCCGGGGTACGGGTGCCCGCGCCGCCCGCCCGGACGGTCCGCCCTGTGCCGGGCCGGGTGCTGCATCTGGTCACCAACGGGCTGCCGTTCAAGCACGCCGGCTACACCGTGCGCACTCAGCAGATCGCCGAGGCGCAGCGCGCCGCCGGGCTCGATCCGCATGTGGTGACGCGGGTCGGGTTCCCGGTGGCGCAGGGGGTGCTGGACGCCCGCCCGGTGCAGACGGTGGGCGGGGTGCCGCAGCACCGGCTGCTGCCGCCGTGGCTGCCGTACGGGCAGGCGGCGGTGCTGGCCCGCAACGCCGAGCTGGCCGGCCGGCTGGTGCAGCGGCTGCGGCCCGCAGTGCTGCATCCGGCCACCGACCACGGCAACGGGCGGGTGGCGTTGGCGCTGCGCGCCGCTTACGGGCTGCCGGTGGTCTACGAGGTGCGCGGCTTCCTGGAGGACACCTGGCTGACCCAGGCCCCGGGGCGGACCTGCGCCGACCCGACGTACCGGGCGCGGCGCGAACTGGAGACGCACTGCATGCGCGAGGCGGACCTGGTGCTGACGCTGGGCGCGGCGATGAAGGCGGAGATCGTGGCGCGCGGGGTGCCCGAGGAGCGGGTGCTGATCGTGCCGAACGCGGTGGGCGAGGAGTTCCTCGCGCCGCTGCCGGACGGGGCGGCGCTGCGGGCCCGGCTGGGGATCGCGCCGGACGATTTCGTCGTCGGCACGGTCAGCAGCCTTACTCCACACGAGGGAATCGGCACATTGCTCCATGCGGGTGCCGAGCTGAGGCGTCGCGGGGTGCCGCTGCGGCTGCTGATCGTGGGGGACGGACCGGAGCGCGCGGCGCTGCTGCGGCTGGCCGGGCGGCTGGGTCTGGCCGACGGTGCGACCGTGTTCACCGGCCGGGTGCCGTACGCCCAAGTGCGGGACTTCCACGCTGTGTTGGACGTGTTCGCGGTGCCGCGCACCGACGAGCGCGTGTGCCGGTTGGTGACACCGCTGAAGCCGGTCGAGGCGATGGCGAGCGGGCTGCCGGTGGCCGCCAGTGACCTACCCGCACTGCGGGAGCTTGTCCAGCCGGGAGTGACCGGACTCCTCGCCCCGCCCTCCTCCACACAAACTTGGGCAGATGCGATCGAAACCCTGCTTTACAGTCGAAACCGTCGGGCCGAATGGGGAGCGGCCGCCCGCGAGTTCGTGGCGCGTGACCGCACCTGGAAGCGCGTCGCCGCGACCACCCGCGAGGCGTACCGCGCCCTCGGCTGCGCTTGAGATGCGGGCCCGGCAGGTCCCGCGACGAGGCAGGGGTGAAGCCCTATGCAGGTCCAGCAGACTGAACCGCTCGGGGAATCAGCGATATCCAACGCCGTCGAACTGGCGGTGATCGGGCTCGGCTACGTCGGGCTGCCGCTCGCGCGGGAGGCGGCGACGGTCGGCCTGAGAGTCGTGGGCCTCGACCGGGACCCAAGGGTCGTCGACGGGCTCAACTCCGGCCGCTCCCACGTCGACGACGTGTCCGACGAGGACGTCCGCCGGATGCTGGCGGCCGGCTTCGTGGCGTACACCGACGACGACTGTCTCACCCGCGCCCAGACAGTGGTGATCTGCGTGCCGACCCCGCTGAACGGGGACGGCGGGCCCGATCTGAGCGCGGTCACCGCCGCCGTCCACGCCGTGGCGGGACGGCTGCGGCGCGGCCAGCTCGTCGTGCTGGAGTCCACCACCTATCCGGGCACCACCGAAGAGGTGGTACGACCGCTGCTGGAGCTGGAGTCCGGGCTGCGGGCCGGACAGGACTTCGCCCTCGCCTTCTCACCGGAGCGCATCGACCCCGGCAACACCGGGCACGGGCTGCGCGACACCCCCAAGGTCGTCGGCGGCTGCACCCCCTCCTGCGCCGCCCGGGCGGTCGCCTTCTACGGCAAGCTCGTCGACACGGTCGTCCAGGCGAAGGGCACCCGCGAGGCCGAGATGGCCAAGCTGCTGGAGAACACCTACCGGCACGTCAACATCGCCCTCGTCAACGAACTCGCCGTCATCAGCCACGAGTTGGGCGTCGACCTGTGGGACGCGATCCGCTGCGCCAGCACCAAGCCGTTCGGCTTCCAGGCGTTCCGGCCCGGCGCCGGAGTCGGCGGGCACTGCATACCCATCGACCCGAACTACCTGTCGTACAAGGTGCGTTCGTCGCTCGGGTACGAGTTCCGGTTCGTCGAGCTGGCCCAGGAGATCAACCGGCGGATGCCGGAGTACGTCGTCCGCCGCGCCCAGGACCTGCTCAACACCGCCGGCCGGCCGCTGCACGGCTCCCGGGTGCTGCTGCTCGGGGTCACCTACAAGCCCGACGTGGCCGACCAGCGGGAGTCCCCGGCCGTGCCGGTGGCCCGGCTGCTGCGGCAGCGGGAGGCCGAGATCCTCTTCCACGACCCGCACGTCCCCGAGTGGTGCGTGGACGACGTGCCGGTCCCTCGCGTCGACGACCCGATGGCCGCCGTGGCCGAGCACGACCTGACGATCCTGCTCCAGGACCACTCCTCCTACGACCTGCCCGCCCTCGCCGACGCGGCCCGCCTGCTGTTCGACACCCGGGGGCGGATCTTCCGGCCCGGGGTCGAGGTGCTGTGACGGCCCGCCTTCGGGGACGAAAGGTGCTGCTCTGATGCGGATACTCGTGGTCACCGTCGTCCACCATCCCGAGGACGCGCGCATACTGCACCGGGAGATCGCCGCCCTGACGGAACGCGGCCACCGGATCGTGTACGCCGCTCCGTTCAGCGCGCGTGGAGTCGTACCCCGCCCCGGTGTCGAGGGCGTGGACCTCCCCCGGGCCGCCGGTCGTGACCGCCGGGCGGCGCTGCGCTCGGCGCGCGCCCTGCTCGCCGAGCGCGGACCGGAGGCGGACGTGGTGCTGCTGCACGACCCGGAGCTGCTGCTCGCCCTGCCCGGCACCCTGCGCCGGTGGCGGCGCGCGGGCCGGGCGCCGGTGACCGTGTGGGACGTGCACGAGGACACGGCGGCGGCGCTGACGATGAAACGCTGGGTGCCGGCGGCGCTGCGGCCACCGCTGAAGCTGGCGGTACGGGCGGCGGAACGCCTGGCGGAGCGGCATGTGCGACTGCTGCTCGCCGAGGACGCCTACCGGGCGCGTTTCCGCCGGCCCCATCCCGTCGTACCGAACCTGCCGACCGTACCGCCCGGCTCACCGGAGCCGCCCGGCACGGACCGGGTCGTCTACCTGGGGCACCTGTCCCGGGCGCGCGGCGCGCTCGACCTGATCGAGACAGCCCGCCTGCTCGGGCCGGACGTGCGGGTCGAGGTGATCGGCGCGGCCGACCCCGACGTACGCGGCGCGCTCACCGCGGCCGACCGCGACGGCATCCTGCACTGGCACGACTACCTCCCCAACGATCGCGCGCTCGCCCTGCTCTCCGGCGCCCTGGCAGGCCTCTCCCTCCTCCACGACCAGCCCAACTACCGCCACTCACGCCCCACCAAGGTCGTCGAATACATGGCCCACGGCGTCCCCGTCGTCACCACGCCGAACCCACTGGCGGCCGACCTGGTGACGCGACACCGCTGCGGCCTCGTCGTCCCCTACGGGAACCCGGCGGCGGCCGCGGACGCGGTACGGCGCCTGCGCACCGACGCGGCCCTGCGCCTGAACACCGCCGAACGCGGCCGCGCGGCGGTACTGGCCGAACTCGACTGGGCCGAGCGGGCGTCGGAGTTCACGGACCGGCTGGAGACGTGGGTGAAGGAGGCGGCCGCCGGACAGGCCTCAGGTGCACCACCACAGGAACCGGTCGCACGTCTCCGAGGGTGACGGGTCCGGAGTCGGTACCGACGTCGTCGGGTCCGCCGTCGGGGTCGGTGTCGGGTCCGGTGCGGGTGGGGCCGCCGGGGTGGAGGTCGACGGGTCGGGGGCCGTGTCCGACGGGGTCGACTCGTCCTCCTCCGTCGGGCTCGGCGACTCCTTGTCGTCCTTCTCGTCCTTGTCCGACTCCGACGGGGACGGCGACGTCGAGGCGTCCGGGGAGGCCGTGCCCTTGCCCGGGGTGACGCCCGTGGAGGCGTCGGTCAGCGGGTCGGTCGTCTCGTCCGACTGCTCCGACGCGCCGCCGTCCGCCGAGGCGTCCCCGGCCGCCGCCGGATTCGGGGCCGATCCCGGGGCGTCCAGGCCGAGTTCGGCGAGGCTCAGGGCACCGGCGGCCAGCACGAAGCCCGCCGTGATCAGCAGGGTGCGGCGACGCCGCCGGCGGTGGGCCGCGGCCTTGCGATCGCGACGGCTGACGTTCGACTGGCGGCGCCGGGACCCGCGCCCGGGGCGGTCGTCGTCGAGGTCGTCGGCGTCCTCGTCGTACGGTTCGTACGACTCGTCGGGCTCCGCCGTCCGCACCACCGTGACGACGTCCGTCCGTACGACGGTGTGCACGACAGTCTCCTCCGCGTACGCGCGAAGCTGTTCGGCAGGCGTCCCGCAGCCGGGGCAGGCGAGGGCGCCATTCAGGTGCCGTCGGCACGGGTGGCAGTAGTCCATGACGCGGGAAGGTTAAGTTCCCGATTGGTAACGTTCCTAGTCGCCGCTGTGAATGTTCTGTGCGGAACAATCACTTCCGGCGCGTCGACTTGAGGGCAAGCCACTCGCATCATCCCGAAACCGGCCGTCGAAAGTGTCGAAACCGTTATGCGTTCGACCCATTGACACCCCCACCGCCGCATCCTTACTGTCACGCCAGCATTTCGAACGAGTGACGAAATTTCGAACAGAGCCGACGTTCACGAGGGGCAACTGCCGTGCGCATCACCGGAATCAGCACGCACGTGGTCGGGACGCCGTGGCGCAACCTGACCTACGTCCAGGTGCACACCGACGAGGGGATCACAGGAGTCGGGGAGACCCGGATGCTGGGCCACACCGACGCCCTCCTCGGCTACCTGAAGGAGGCCGAGGCCAACCACATTCTCGGTTCCGACCCATTCGCCGTGGAAGACCTGGTACGCCGTATGAAGTACGGCGACTACGGCCGGGCCGGCGAGATCGTGATGTCCGGGATCGCCGTGATCGAGATGGCCTGCTGGGACATCAAGGGCAAGGCCCTCGGCGTGCCGGTGTGGCAGCTGCTGGGCGGCAAGGTCACCGACAAGGTCAAGGCGTACGCCAACGGCTGGTACACCACCGAGCGGACCCCGGAGGCCTACCACAAGGCCGCCCAGGGGGTCATGGAGCGCGGCTACAAGGCGCTCAAGATCGACCCCTTCGGCACCGGGCACTTCGAGCTGGACCACCAGCAGACCCTCTACGCCGTCTCCCTCATCGAGGCCGTGCGGGACGCCATCGGTCCCGAGGCCGAGCTGATGCTGGAGATGCACGGCCGCTTCTCCCCCGCGACCGCCGTCCGGCTCGCCCACGAGCTGGCGCCCTTCAAGCCGGCCTGGCTGGAGGAGCCCGTCCCGCCGGAGAACCTCAAGGCCCTGGAGAAGGTCGCCGCCAAGGTGGACATGCCCGTCGCCACGGGTGAGCGGATCCACGACCGGATCGAGTTCCGCGAGCTGTTCGAGAGCCAGGCCGTCGACATCATCCAGCCGGACGTCGGTCACATCGGCGGCATCTGGGAGACCCGCAAGCTCGCCGCCACCGCCGAGACCCACTACATGCTGGTCGCGCCGCACAACGTCGGCGGGCCGGTGCTGACGGCCGCGTCCCTCCAGGTCGGCTTCACCTCCCCCAACTTCAAGATCCTTGAGCACTTCAACGACTTCGCCGACGCGGAGATCAAGAAGGTCGTGAAGGGCGCCCCGCAGGTGGACCCGGAGGACGGCTGCTTCCACCTCTCCGAGGCCCCCGGCCTCGGCGTCGAGCTGGACACCGACGCGGCCGCCGAGTTCCCGCAGCAGCAGGCCCGCTTCGACCTGTGGGCCGAGGGCTGGGAGCAGCGCAAGCCGAAGGGCACTCAGAAGTGAGCACCGCCGTCGTCATCGAGGCGCCCGGCGAGCACCGGCTCGTCGAGCACTCGCCCCGCCCGCCCGCCGCCGGAGAGGCGCAGGTGCGGGTGCACGCCGTCGGCATCTGCGGCAGCGACCGCGAGGTCTACCAGGGCAACCGCCCCGAGGGGTACGTCCGTTACCCGCTCACCCCCGGCCACGAGTGGTCGGGGACGGTCACCGAGGTCGGCCCCGGCGTCCCCGCGTCCCTGGTCGGCCGCAAGGTGGTCGGTGAGGGCTTCCGCAACTGCCAGGTGTGCGACCGCTGCCACGCCGGTGAGACCACGTTGTGCAGCGCGGGGTACGAGGAGACCGGGTTCACCCAGCCCGGCGCCATGGCCGCCACGCTCACGCTCCCGGCCCGGCTGCTGCACGTCCTCCCGGACGACTGCGACCTCACCGCCGCCGCCCTGCTGGAACCGGCCGCCTGTATCGCGGCTGCGGCGATCAAGGCCAACGCCCTGCCGGGCGAGCGGGTGGCGGTGGTGGGGACCGGGACGCTCGGCATGTTCGCCGTGCAGTTCCTGAAGGCGGGCTCGCCGTCCGAGCTGCTCGTGGTGGGCACGCGCAACGACCGGGAGCAGCTGTCGCGGCAGTACGGTGCCACCGACTTCCGCACCAAGGACCAGGAACTCCCCGACGACTTCGACGTCGTCATCGAGACCGCCGGGTCCGCCGACGCCGCGCGCACCTCCGCCGCGCTGCTGCGGCGCGGCGGGCGCCTCGTCCTTACGGGGATCCCGGCGCCGGGTGCCGACGGTCTGGACCCGACGGACCTGGTGGTACGGCAGCTGGAGGTGCACACCGTCTTCGGGGCGCCGCCGGACGCCTGGGCGCACACGGTGCGGGTCTTCGGCGCCGGGCTGCTGGATCCGGTGCCGCTGGTCACCCACGAGCTGCCGCTGACCGAGTTCTCGCAGGCCATCGAGCTGGTCGGAGCCGGCGACCCGAAGGTCGGCAAGGTCCTGCTCCGCCCCTAGTCGTACGCCGGTACGGGGGCGACCTGACGGCCGCCGTACCGGCGTACCCCAGCCTTTCGCATTGCCAGTGCCGCGAACCTCGAATTCCCAGTGCCGCGAACCTCGTCCGAAATACCGAACACGAAGGACAGCTTGTGACCGACGCTTCCGCCACGGCAGCCCGCAGGCCCGGTGAGCATGCGCTCACCGCCCTCGGCCTGGGCGCGCCCGCCCTCGACCCCGCCGACGCCTCACCGCACAGCTTCCCGGGCGGTGGCCGCTGGCGCACCGAGATCCCCTCGTGCGAGGGTCCCGAGGCGCTGGCGGTCGTCCTCAAGGAGTCCTCGCGCCTGGATGTGCCGATCCATCGGATCAGCCAGGGCAGCGGGGTGTGGATGCTGACCGACGCCGAGATCACCGAGATGGTCGAGGCGACCGGTGAGCGTGACATCGAGCTCTGCCTGTTCACCGGCCCGCGCGGCACCTGGGACATCGGTGGGTCGACCCGTACCGACTCCCGGGGCGGCGGCCTCAGGGCGCGCGGCCACGACGCCGTCGCCGGGTGCGTCGAGGACGCCGTACGGGCCACGGAGCTGGGCGTCAAGTGCCTGCTCGTCGCGGACGAGGGCGTGCTGTGGACGCTGCACCGGGCGCGCGTCCAGGGCATCCTCCCGGCCGACACCACGCTCAAGGTGTCGGCGCTGATCGGGCCCGTCAACCCGGCCGCGTACGCGGTGTACGAGCACCTCGGCGCCGACTCCGTCAACGTGCCCAGTGACCTGACGCTGGATCACCTCACCGAGATCCGCCGGGCGTCGGGCGCGCCCATGGACATGTACATCGAGGCCCCGGACGATCTCGGCGGCTATGTGCGGATGTACGAGGTCGCCGAGCTGATCCGGCGCGGCGCACCGCTCTACCTGAAGTTCGGCCTGTCCAAGGCACCCGGGATCTACCCCTACGGGCACCATCTGCGGGAGCTGACGCTGGCCACGGCCAAGGAGCGGGTGCGGCGCGGCCGGCTCGCCCTCGATCTGCTGGCCCGCCATGGAGCGGACGGCGACATGGCGCCGCTCGGCTCCCGGCTGCCGGGCGAACTCCGCCGGTTCGAAACCTCGTCATAACGTTCCGGAAAACGGGCTTACAAAACAAGACACAGCCGCGCACAATCCCACAACACCCGTCTCGGTTCCTCCCGGCACACATCAAGGATGATGATCATGCGTAACCGCAGAGCCGCACTCTCCGCCGTAGCCGCAGCCGCCTCCCTCGCCCTCACTCTGACCGCCTGCGGCCAGAGCAGTGAGGGCGGCAGCGAGGAGAACAAGGGCAGCAGCGAGGGCGCCACCGTCGGCATCTCGATGCCGACCAAGTCCTCCGAGCGCTGGATCGCCGACGGCGACAATGTCGTCAAGAACCTGGAGGCCAAGGGCTTCAAGACCCAGCTGGTCTTCGGCGAGGACAAGCCCGACCAGCAGGTCTCCCAGATCGAGAACATGATCGCGCAGGGTGTGGACGCGCTGATCATCGCGGCGATCGACAACAAGTCGCTGAACAACGTCCTGCAGCAGGCCAAGGACGCCGACATCCCCGTGATCTCGTACGACCGGCTGATCCTCAACACCGACGACGTGGACTACTACGCGTCGTTCGACAACGAGAAGGTCGGCCAGCTGCAGGGTACGTACATCGCCGAGAAGCTCGGGCTGACCTCCGGCGAGGAGGGGCCGTTCAACATCGAGCTGTTCGCCGGTTCGAACGACGACAACAACACGCGGTACTTCTTCCAGGGTGCGATGAGCGTCCTGCAGCCGTACATCGACGAGGGCAAGCTCGTCGTCAAGTCCAAGCAGACCAGCCTGAACCAGGTCACCACGCTGCGCTGGGACGGCGCCCAGGCGCAGCGGCGCATGGACGACATCCTCACCGCCTTCTACAAGAGCGACGCCGTCGACGCGGTGCTCTCGCCGTACGACGGCATCTCCATCGGCATCATCTCGGCGCTGAAGTCCGACGGCTACGGCACCAAGAGCAAGCCGCTGCCGGTCATCACCGGGCAGGACGCCGAGGTCGCGTCGCTGAAGTCGATCAAGGCGGACGAGCAGACGCAGACCGTCTTCAAGGACACCCGCGAGCTCGCCAAGGTGGCCGCGAACATGGTCGACGCGCTGCTCAACGACAAGAAGCCCGAGGTCAACGACTCCAAGACGTACGACAACGGCGCGAAGGTCGTGCCCGCGTACCTGCTGGAGCCGATCAGCGTCGACAAGGCCAACTACCAGAAGGTCGTCATCGACTCCGGCTACGTCAAGGCCAGCGACGTCAACTGACCGCCGCACCCTAGGGATTGGAAGGCACGACCATGGCGGGACCCGTCCTGGAAATGCGCTCGATCGTCAAGACCTTTCCCGGCGTCAAGGCGCTGTCGGACGTCACGCTGACCGTCCGGCAGGGCGAGGTCCACGCCATCTGCGGGGAGAACGGCGCCGGCAAGTCGACCCTGATGAAGGTCCTCTCCGGCGTCCACCCGCACGGCTCGTACGACGGGGAGATCCTCTTCGAGGGAGAGGTCTGCCGGTTCAGGGACATCAGGGCGAGCGAACAGCACGGCATCGTGATCATCCACCAGGAGCTGGCGCTGGTGCCGTATCTGTCCATCGCGGAGAACATCTTCCTCGGCAACGAGCACGCCACGCGCGGGTTCATCAACTGGAACGAGACCCTGCGGCACGCCAGTGAGCTGCTGCGCCGGGTCGGTCTCGACGACCACCCGGAGACCCGCGTCGCCGACATCGGCGTGGGCAAGCAGCAGCTCGTGGAGATCGCCAAGGCGCTGTCGAAGAAGGTGAAGCTGCTCATCCTGGATGAGCCGACCGCCGCCCTCAACGACGAGGACAGCGGCAAGCTCCTCGATCTGATCCTGGAGCTGAAGAATCAGGGCATCACCTCGATCATCATCTCCCACAAGCTGAACGAGATCCGCAGGGTCGCCGACTCGGTGACGATCCTGCGCGACGGGCAGTCCATCGAGACGCTCGACGTGAAGGCCGCGGAGACCACCGAGGACCGGATCATCAGCGGCATGGTCGGCCGCGACCTCGACAACCGGTTCCCCGATCGCACCCCGCACGAGGCGGAGGTGGGCGCGGCGCCGGCGCTGGAGGTCCGCAACTGGACCGTGCACCACCCGATCGACCGGGAGCGCAAGGTGGTCGACGACGTGTCGCTGCACGTGCGGCGCGGGGAGATCGTCGGCATCGCGG
Organism: Streptomyces spinoverrucosus; assembly: GCF_006539505.1. Taxonomy (GTDB): domain Bacteria; phylum Actinomycetota; class Actinomycetes; order Streptomycetales; family Streptomycetaceae; genus Streptomyces; species Streptomyces spinoverrucosus. The sequence continues at coordinate 8,662 of NZ_BJND01000042.1, read as the reverse complement.
GCCTGATGGGCGCCGGCCGTACCGAGCTGGCGATGAGCGTCTTCGGGCGCACCTACGGCCGGTACGCGGGCGGCACCGTCCTGAAGGACGGCAAGGAGATCCGTACGAAATCCGTGGCGGAGGCGGTGCAGAACGGCATCGCGTACGTCACCGAGGACCGCAAGCACTACGGCCTCAACCTCATCGACACCATCAACCGCAACATCTCGCTGACCGCCCTGAAAAAGGTCGCCAAGCGGGGCGTGGTCGACGAGCACGAGGAGCGGCAGGTCGCCGAGGGCTTCCGCAAGTCCATGAACATCAAGGCGCCGACCGTCTTCGAGCCGGTGGGCAAGCTGTCCGGCGGCAACCAGCAGAAGGTCGTCCTCAGCAAGTGGATCTTCGCGGGTCCGGATGTGCTGATCCTGGACGAGCCGACGCGCGGCATCGACGTCGGCGCCAAGTACGAGATCTACACGGTCATCGACCAACTGGCCGCCCAGGGCAAGGCGGTCGTCTTCATCTCCTCCGAGCTGCCGGAACTGCTCGGTATGTGCGACCGCATCTACACGATGGCCGCGGGGCGGCTGACAGGTGAGTTCCCGCGTGCCGAGGCCACGCAGGAATCGCTGATGCGCCAGATGACGAAGGACAAAGAGGTAACCCGATGAGCACGGATGTCACCGCCAAGAGCCCGGCCCCGGCGCCGCCCGGCAAGAGCGGGTCGGCCGCGGGCGGCGGCCTGCTGCAGCTGATCCTGGACGGTATGCGCCGCAACATGCGGCAGTACGGCATGCTGATCGCCCTCGGCCTGATCGTCGCCTTCTTCGCGGTCGCGACCGACGGAGACCTGCTGCTGCCGCGCAACGTCTCCAACCTGGTGCTGCAGAACAGCTACGTCCTGATCCTCGCGATCGGCATGATGCTCGTCATCATCGCGGGCCATATCGACCTGTCGGTCGGCTCTTTGACGGCGTTCGTGGGAGCCTTCGCGGCCGTACTGACGGTGCAGCACGACGTGTCGTGGCCGGTCGCCGTGGTGCTGTGCCTGATAGCGGGCGCGGTGGCGGGTGCCGTGCAGGGGTTCTTCATCGCGTATCTCGGCATACCGTCGTTCATCGTCACCCTCGCCGGGATGCTGATCTTCCGCGGCCTGACGGAGATCCTGCTGGAGGGGCAGACCCTCGGCCCGTTCCCGGACGGACTGCAGAAGATGGGCAACGGCTTCCTGCCGGAGGTCGGCCCGGAGACCAACTACCACAACATCACGCTGCTGCTGGGCTTCGCCCTGATCGCCTTCGCGGTCATCCAGGAGTTCCGTGACCGCAAGCGCCAGCAGGAGTTCTCGCTGGAGGTGCTGCCGAAGAACATCTTCGTGCTCAAGCTGGTCGTCATCGTCGCCGCGATCCTCGCCCTCACGCTGCTGCTCGCCAGCTACAAGGGCGCGCCGATCATCCTGCTCGTCCTGGGTGTGCTGGTCGTCGGCTACGGCTACGTCATGCGCAACTCGGTGTTCGGCCGCCACATCTACGCGATCGGCGGCAACCTCCCGGCGGCGAAGCTGTCCGGTGTCAAGGACAAGAAGGTCACCTTCTACATCTTCCTGAACATGGGCGCGCTCGCGGCCCTGGCGGGCCTTGCGATCGCGGCCCGGCTCAACGCGGCCTCGCCGAAGGCCGGCCTGAACTACGAACTGGAGGCGATCGCCTCCGCGTTCATCGGTGGCGCGTCCATGAGCGGCGGTGTGGGAACCGTGCTCGGCGCGATCATCGGCGGTCTCGTCCTCGGCGTGCTGAACAACGGCATGAACCTCCTCAGCGTCGGCACCGACTGGCAGCAGGTCATCAAGGGCCTGGCCCTGTTGGCGGCGGTCGGCTTCGACGTATGGAACAAGCGCAAGTCCGGTTCGTAACTCAGCTCGGGCCCCGCCGAAGGCGGGGCCCCATCCTTATGCAGGAGCCGCACATGGACATGAGCAGACGTACCGTCATAGCCGGGGCCGCCGCCACCGGTATCGCTGCCGCCGGAATGGGCAGCGCACACGCCACGGGAGGCAGGAAGCCGGTGAAGTCGCTCTTCGGGAAGCTCGCCGACGGCACGAAGGTGTACAGCTGGGCGCTGGAGAACGGCGGCACCCGGCTGAAGGTCCTCTCCTACGGCGGGATCGTGCAGTCCCTCGAAGTCCCCGACCGGCGCGGGCGCTACGCCAACGTCTCCCTCGGCTTCGACAACATCGAGGACTACGTCGCCAAGAGCCCGTACTTCGGCGCCCTGATCGGCCGCTACGGCAACCGCATCGGCAAGGGCCGCTTCACCCTGGACGGCAAGGCCCACCAGCTCTCCGTCAACGACGGCGAGAACAGCCTGCACGGCGGCGCGCAGGGCTTCGACAAGCGGGTGTGGGACATCGAGCCGTTCACCAAGGGCTCCGACGTCGGCCTGTACCTGTACTACACCAGCGTCGACGGCGAGATGGGCTACCCCGGCACGCTGAAGACCAAGGTCACCTACACCCTCACCCGGCACGGCGACTGGCGCATCGACTACGAGGCCACCACCGACAAGGCCACCGTCGTCAACCTCACCAGCCACGTGTACTGGAACCTGGCCGGCGAGTCGAGCGGCACGATCTACGACCACGAGCTGTCCATCGCCGCCTCCCGCTACACGCCGGTCGACTCGGGGCTGATCCCCACGGGCGAGCTGGCGCGGGTCTGGGGCACCCCCTTCGACTTCCGCCGCACCAAGACCGTCGGCGAGGACATCCGCGTACCGCACCAGCAGCTGCTGTACGGCAAGGGCATCGACCACAACTGGGTCCTCGACAAGGGCCTCACGGCCCGCCCGGAGCACATCGCCACGCTCCGCGACCCGTCCTCCGGCCGCACCCTGAAGATCGCGACCACCGAGCCGGGCCTGCAGTTCTACTCCGGCAACTTCCTCGACGGCACTCTCGTCGGCACCGGCGGCACCGTCTACCGGCAGGGCGACGGGCTGTGCCTGGAGACCCAGCACTTCCCGGACTCGCCGAACAAGCCGTCGTTCCCGTCGACGGTGCTGCGGCCGGGGCAGACCTACCGCACGACGACGGTCCACTCGTTCAGCGCGTGACTTCATACTTTCGTCACATGTGTTGAACGGGGTCACTCCGGCCTCCGTATGTAAGGGCGGCCCGCGCTCCCCCGCGCGGGCCACCCTTGGACGGAGGTTCCCTTGGCTGACAACGTCACCTCGCTGTTCCGCGGCACTGCGGCGCACAGCCCGTCGATGGCGGCGCTGACGCGGGAGAGCGACGGGTCGGGCCCGGTGGACTTCTGCATCCCCTGCAACCCGTACTTCCCCACCCCCGCGATGTTCGACGAGATGGCGGGCAAGCTGCGGGACATCATCACGTACTACCCGAGCAGCGCCGACACCATCACCGCCGAACTGTGCAGCCTGCTCCAGCTCCCGCCGCAGTGCGTGGCGATGGGCAACGGCTCGACCGAGCTGATCACCTGGATCGACCACCTGCTCGTCCGGGAGTCCCTCGCCGTCCCCGTCCCCACCTTCGGCCGCTGGACCGACCAGCCCATGGAGACCGGCAAGCGGGTCGACATGTACCCGCTCCAGGAGTCCAGCGGCTTCGCCCTCGACCTCGCGCAGTACGCCGAGTTCATCCGCGCCCGCGGCACCCGGGTCGCCGTGATCTGCAACCCCAACAACCCCGACGGCGGCTTTCTGCACAAGCACGCGATCGTGCAGTTCATGGACGCGATGGCGGACCGGGACCTGGTCGTCATCGACGAGTCGTTCCTGGAGTTCGCCGACGCCGAGGCCGAACCCAGCGTCGTACAAGAGGCGATGATCCGCCCCAACGTCGTCGTGCTGCGCAGCCTCGGCAAGAACTTCGGCCTGCACGGCATCCGCTTCGGCTACCTGGTGGCCAATCCCGCCCTCGCGGGCCGGGTGCGCTCCATGCTGCCGAAGTGGAACCTCAACTCCTTCGCCGAGCATGTGGTGTTCATGCTGAAGGAACACGGCACGGAGTACGCCCAGTCCCTCCAGCAGGTCCGCCGTGACCGCCTGGAGATGGCCAGCCAGCTCTCGGCGCTGCCGGGTCTGACCGTCTACCCCTCCCAGGGCAACTTCCTCTTCGTGCGCCTCCCCGTGGGCGCCGAGGGCACCGTGGTCCGGGACCGGCTGCTCACCGAGCACCGGATCCTGGTCCGTGAGTGCGGCAACAAGATCGGCTCCTCCAGCCGCTTCCTGCGACTCGTGGTGCGCCCCCAGGTGGATGTGCGTCGCCTGGTGTCCGGCCTGGAACAGGTGCTCTACGGGACCAGGAGGGGAGCCGCCGTGCCCGAGCTGGGCACCGGGACCAGCTACAGCTCGGGTACGGCGGCGGTGGACCGGCTGGTCAGTGCCACCAACGGGGCCGGTATGCAGGGCCTTGCCGCTCAGGCCGTCGCTGCCGGTCCCGTTGGTGCGGTTGGCGCCGCCGGTATGCCGGGGCCGGCGGTCGGCCCGGCGGTCGGCGGTGGTGTGCCGATGCCGATGCCGATGCCGGCGGCGGTGCAGGGGTTTCCGCAGCCGCAGGTGCCTCAGCAGGTTCCGCAACCGGCGATGCCCCAGCCTGCGGTGCCTCAGCCCGCGGTGGCTCAGGCGGTCCCCCAGCCGACGCCCGTCCCTGTCCCCGTCCCTGCTCCCGCCCCCGCTCCCGGCCTCACCCCGCCCGGCGTTCCGGCGCGCGGTGGTCTCACCGCGGCGCAGGTCCGGGGCACCACGGGCCCGGGCGCCCCGGGGCTGACCCCGGCCGCGGCGACCGGCTGGCCGGGGGCGACCAGTTGGCCCAACGCGGCGGGGATGGGGCAGGCCGGGTAGCGCCTTCTCGCCGTAGGGGTGTTGTGTGTGGGCGGGTGCGGGTCCGTTGTGGCTGGTCGCGCAGTTCCCCGCGCCCCTGGGGTTGGCTGTCTACACCGGTGTTAGACGCCACTGTTGGCAGGTGTTGTTCAGCCATGTCCACTGGCGTACGTCTGTTCCGTCCGCCGTCCCGCAGTTCGCCACGTCGGCTACCTTGCCGGTGGCCTGGTTGACGATCCGGACGTGACCGCTGTCCGTGGCCAGGAAGCGGAACCGCTGGCAGGTGTTGTTCAGCCAGGACCACTGGCGCAGGTCGGCCCCGTCGGCGGCGGAGCAGTCAGCCGTGTCGAGCACCTTCCCGGTGGCGACATTCACCAGCCGGTGGGTGTCGTCGCCGAGGTCTTCGATCCGCCACCGCTGGTTGTTGCCGCCGTGGCAGGCGTACTGCTGCACATTGGCCCCGTCGGCGCTCGAACTTCCGGCGAGGTCGAGGCACTTGCCGCTGTTCCGATTGACCACGGTGTACGTCGTCGAGGCGGCCGCCGGTTCGCCTGACGGCCCGGCGAGCGAGGCGCCCAGCCTCACCGGCGTGCCGAAGTTCGGGGTGCCGTCGGCGTTCCAGGTGAACCTCTGTGCCCGGGTGGTACGGCCGTTGTCGCAGCCCTCGCTCGCGTTGTCGTTGGCGTGGTAGACGATCCAGCTCTCGCTGCCGTCCGGCGAGGTGAAGAAGCCGTTGTGACCGGGCCCGTACACCCCGTTTCCGTCGCTGCGCTGGAAGACGGGCGTGGACTTCTTGCTCCAGGAGGCGGCGGACAGCGGGTCGGACCCGGTCAGCTCCAGCTGCCCGAGCTTGTAGTCGGGTGTCCAGCAACCGCTCGCGGAATAGATCAGAAACGTCCGCCCGCCGCGCTGGAGGATCTCCGGCCCTTCGTTGACCGTGCCGCCCTGCCGCTCCCAGTCGTGGGTGGGCGTGGAGATGGTCGAGAAGGACCCGCTGACGGTGTACGGATTCGACATCCGGGCGGCGACGAGATTCTGCGTCCCGCCACTCGCACTGCCGAACAGATACAGCTGACCGTTGATGGTCCCCACCGTCGGATCCAGCATCCAGGCGGAGTTGAGCTGACCCCGGTAGGTGTACGGCCCCATCGGGTCGGACCCGGCGCTCTCCAGCACATGGCTGCGCTGGGTCGGGATGTAGTCGGAGACGTTCTGCCCGGCGACGTAGTACAGATACCAGCGCCCGTTGAGGAAGTGCAGCTCGGGCGCCCAGATGTTGCAGCACCGCGAGGCCGCGTCACCCTTCCACACCTGCACGCTGGGCGCGATGGCGAGCCCGGCCAGGGTGGTGGACTTGCGGATGGTGATGACGTCGGTCCAACTCGTACTGACCAGGTAGTAGTTGCCGTTGTGGTACGAGATCCAGGGGTCGGCGCCCTTGACGGACTTGACCGGGTTGGTGAACGAGGCCGCGCTCGCCGGGGACTGTCCCAGCCCGAGCAGGAAGACCAGCGCGGCGAGCATCATCAGTAGGCGACGGGCCATCCGCTGCTCCAGTTGAGAAGGTTGATGCCGAGCTTGGGGGTGCCGTTGTCGTTGCCGTCGTAGTAGTGGTAGACGATCAGGTCCCCGTCGACGTCGTTCATGATCGACTGCCCGCCGGGCCCGATGACGCTGCCGTGCGATTCGAGCACGGGCGTCCCGCCGTTGTTCATCATCGAGACGCCGTTCCTGTCGTAGTACGGCCCGGTGACGCGCGTGGCCCGCCCGACCTTGACCTTGTACGTGGAGCTGGTGCCGGCGCAGCAGGTGTCGTACGAGGCGAAGAGGTAGTAGTAGCCGTTGCGTTTGACGATGAACGGCGCTTCGACGGCCTTCGTCCCGGTCGGGCGGGAGGCGAGCGAGTACCGGGTGGTGTTGCTGGAGAGCTGCTTCCCGGTGGACGGATTGATCTGGATCATCTTGATCCCGGTCCACCAACTGCCGAAGGACAGCCACCACTTGCCGTCGGAGTCCACGAAGAGGTTGGGGTCGATGGCGTTGTAGTCGCTGGAGGAGCTGGAGGAGTAGACGATGCCCTGGTCGGTCCAGCTGCCCGGCCGGCCGGTGCTGGAGGTGGCGAGGCCGATGGCGGAGGTGTTCGAGCCGAACTTCGAGACGGAGTAGTACAGCAGGTACTTGCCGCCGTGGTACGAGATGTCCGGCGCCCAGGCCTCCGGCACGGACGAGTAGCGCGACCACCAACTCGGCCGCGAGGAGAAGGCGTCCGCGCCCGCGCTGAACGCGATGCGGTCGGTGGAGGTCTTGTTGGCGATGCCACCGCCGGTGGCGTAGAGCAGGTACTGCCCGGAGGGGGTGCGGATCATCGAGGGGTCGTGGGTGATGACGGAGCCCGTGACCCGGCCGGGGTTGGGGTAGGCGTTCGCCGTACTCGGGATTAGGGCGAGGAGGGCGGCGGCGGGGAGGGCGAGGAAGGCGATCCTTCTGCGGCTGATGCGGCTCTTGCGACTCATGCGGCTCAAGGGGACGCTCCTGTTCTGTATGTCGAACAACGATCGTCACTGCGAACGGAACGTAGAATCGAACCACTTGCGCGTCAATGGCCTCGACAGGTCGATCTCGGCACGGCCGGTGCGGAGTTGGTCGGCTGCCGGGAATGGCATGGACGAAACAGCAGGTCAGGCGTATCGTTCCCCGCGCAGCGATCTTCCGTGGGCAACTGCGTTCCTTTTCCTTGCCCGTGGGGGGCCTCCGTCGTGTCCGTGTTCGGGAATCCACACCCGCCTGCCCTGCTGCCCAGACCGATCCCGCGCCCGTCGCGCTGGGTGACCATCACGGTCTCGGTGTTGCTCGCGGCGGCGGCCCTCAGTGGTGCGTTCGCCGTGTATGCGGGCGTCCGCCTGTACACCCTGATCGAGGGCGACTTCGGCTTCGCCACCGCACCGCAGGCGCAACTGGACGCCGCTTTCTCGCGGTACGAAACGGCCGGAAGAATCCAGGGCTACGCGTACGTACCCTGTGCCGTCATGTTCATCGTCTGGTTCTTCCAGATGCGCCGCAGCACCGGGCCGCTGGCGCCGGACCAGTTCCGCAACGGCCCGGGCTGGGCCATCGGGGCCTGGTTCATCCCGATCGCGAACCTCTGGATGCCGTACCGCATCGCGCTCGACATGTGGGGCGCCGCATCCCCGCTCCCCGCCGACGGCGTACCGTCCCGTTCCCCGATCTGGCCGGTGAACGTGTGGTGGGCGCTGTTCGTTTCCCAGACCCTGCTCGGCCGGTACGCCGCTCAGCAGTTCAACAAGGCCAACACCCTCGGGGAAGTGCGCGACGCGGTCATGCGGTACATGGTGTCCGACGCCCTGGAGATCGCCGCGGCCGGCGCCGCGGTGTACTTCGTCGTCCGGCTGACGGACATGCAGCAGCGGAAAGCAGCGGCGTGGTAGTCCCGCCGGAACCCCGTCCAGCTTCCCCGGTTGAGGCCGCCCGCTTCTTGACCAGTGTCGTGCTTCCACGGCCCGAGTAAAGAGCGCTCCACTCCGCTGCGCTGCGTTCCGCGTCGCCTACCGGCGACGGCCCTTGCGGGCCGCCCTTGACTCGGCCCGTTCCAGCACGGGTGAGAAGCGAACGGGCGGCCCGGAAAGGCGGGTGCCCAGGTCGGCTTGCGGGCAACATCGGCCGCGCAGTTGACCGGCGTCGGCGGGCGCGGTCGCGTCTCGGGGCACGCCGGGTGGTCTTGGCGGCTTGCGGTGGGTGAGTGAGCGAGTGAGTGAGTGGGCAGCACTGGCACCTTTGGGACACTGTCGCACCTGTCTGACTGGGGCGTTCGTCCTCTCCGGGG